>CAWKHC010000008.1:0-32617 GCA_963849475.1 uncultured Actinomycetota bacterium | reverse complement strand
CCGGCTACCAGATGGTCGACGTCAAGGTGACTCTGGAGGACGGCGCCTACCACGACGTCGACTCCTCGGAGCTCGCGTTCAAGCTTGCCGGCTCGATGGCTTTCAAGGAAGCCGCGCGCAAGGCCGATCCGGTGATCCTCGAACCCACATTCGCGGTCGAGGTCACCACGCCCGAGGACTACATGGGCGACGTGATCGGCGACCTCAACTCTCGCCGTGGCCAGGTAAACGCCATGGAAGAGGGCATGGGAGGCGTCAAGATCGTCAAGGCGATCGTCCCCCTGTCCGAGATGTTCGGGTACGTCGGCGACCTGAGGTCCAAGACTTCAGGCCGTGCGTCATACTCGATGCAGTTCGACTCCTACGCGGAGGTCCCCAAGGCCGTCGCTGAGGAAATCATCAAAAAGGCCCGCGGCGAGTAGCCACCGGACCATCTCATAAGATGGCCTGAGGTTCTCGCAAGTTCGAGGCCCGACGGCGTTAACCAGCAACCAATTCTAAGAAGGAGCCCCAAGTGGCTAAGGCGAAGTTCGAGCGGACCAAGCCGCACATGAACATCGGCACCATCGGTCACATCGACCACGGTAAGACGACTCTTACTGCGGCGATCACCAAGGTGCTGCACGACAAGTACCCCGATCTCAATGACTCGTTCGCCTTTGATCAGATTGACAAGGCGCCCGAGGAGAAGCAGCGCGGCATCACGATCTCGATCTCGCACGTGGAGTACCAGACGGAAAACCGTCACTACGCCCACGTCGACTGCCCGGGACACGCGGACTACGTCAAGAACATGATCACCGGTGCGGCGCAGATGGACGGCGCGATCCTCGTGGTCGCCGCCACCGACGGCCCCATGCCCCAGACGCGTGAGCACGTGCTGCTCGCTCGCCAGGTCGGCGTGCCCGCGATGGTCGTTGCACTCAACAAGTGCGACATGGTCGACGACGAAGAGATCCTTGAGCTCGTCGAGCTCGAGGTCCGCGAGCTGCTGAGCGATCAGGAGTTCGACGGCGACAACGTTCCAGTCGTCAAGGTCGCCGCTCACCCGGCGCTCCAGGGCGACGCCAAGTGGGCAGAGTCGATTCTCGAGCTCATGCAGGCAGTGGATGACTACATCCCGATGCCCGCACGTGACACCGACAAGCCGTTCCTCATGGCAATCGAGGACGTCTTCACGATCACGGGTCGCGGCACCGTTGTGACCGGCAAGATCGAGCGCGGCATCATCAAGGTCAACGACACGGTCGACATCGTGGGCATCCACGAAGACAAGCAGACCACCACCGTCACCGGCATCGAGATGTTCCGCAAGTTCCTCGACACGGGCGAGGCTGGCGAGAACGTCGGTCTGCTCCTTCGCGGCACCAAGCGCGAAGACGTCGAGCGCGGCCAGGTTGTCATTGCTCCCGGCACCACGACTCCCCACACGGAGTTCGAGGGCCAGGCGTACATCCTTTCCAAGGAGGAGGGTGGCCGTCACACGCCGTTCTTCAACAACTACCGCCCGCAGTTCTACGTGCGCACCACGGACGTCACCGGCGTCGTCACGCTGCCTGAGGGCACCGAGATGGTCATGCCCGGCGACAACACCGAGATGAGTGTTCAGCTGATCCAGCCGATCGCTCTCGAAGAGGGTCAGCGGTTCGCCATCCGTGAGGGTGGACGTACGGTTGGCGCCGGTCGCGTCACCAAGATCAACAAGTAACAATTTGGTCAACAAGTGAGCTTGAACCTCTAAGCTCTCTGACGAGCCCCGTCTGCTTCGGCAGGCGGGGCTTTGTCGTTCCCTGCGTTCGGCGGTGACCTAGCGTCCACCTCACTTTGACGGCGGTGGAGCAGCGTCCACCTCGCTGCGGGGGCGGTGGATCAGCGTCCAGGCCGCACTGGAGCGTGGACGCATACTCACCGCTCCGGGAGTGAACGGCTGGACACGGGGGCGAACAGCGACCGCCATCGGTACGAGAAGTCAGGCGCGGGGCCGTCATAGCCACGTTCGACGAGTTTCGTGTGGATTTGGAGCACGGTCGCCCGCGGCTGTCGGAGCATCTCCTGCGTGACCTGTACGTATTCGAGCCGCTGGCTCCTCATGGCGGCATACCGACTGATGTCCTTGTTGAACTGTGCGGGGTGTTCGGCGTGCTGGCGACCTTCGTACTCGACCGCCAGATTCCACTGGCGATACAGCAGGTCCACGCAAGCCACGAAGAGTCCGAAGGCGTCGTAGATGTCTACGTTCACCTCGGCCTTCGGCAAGCCGGCGAACTCGAGAAGCGCCCGAGTCTCGGACTCTTTGAGCGAGCGCGATCGTTCGTCGAGGAACCGCGTGACCCGCATCGCTTGGCGTGATCCGGGACGCCACTGGTCGCGGTCGGCCGTCTCGAGAAGCCGGCCGATCGTCATGTGGTCGCGATGGAGCAACCAGTCGCCGACCTTGATGAGATCGATGAGGCGAGCGGTCGCGGCGTAGCCGATGAACGCCGCTGCCGGGGTGAGTCCGTCGTCATCGGTCGGTGGGAGGACTTTCGTACGGTGCAGGATGATGCCTTTGAGGTCGAGGTGCAGTTCACCCTGGATGCTCAGGTGCACTGGTTTCACTGGTTCGTAGTAGAGGCCGAGCTTTCGCAACCGGGTGAGATGGCTCGCCCGGGCGCGTTCGGGGAGGGCGAGTTCGGCAGCCGTGATCCAGTCAAGGTCGGTCATCTGGTGATCCCGAAGCACCCATACACACGGGTGGAGTCGCCAGAACCTTCTGCCGCGCAGGACCTTCTCGCTCACCCCGCACTGCCGAGCCTCCTGCGTGGTGAACGGGCCCGAGGTCAGCCCGTCTGGGATCTCGGAGGGTGCAGGCATGAGCCCATTCGATGCTCAGGCTGCGAGACTCTGGCGTCGTGGCGCTGCGTATGTGGACGGACGCTGATGCACCGCTGCCCTGTGCATCGATGCGGCGGTGGCTGAGCGTCCACCTCGCGCGTACGGGTGGACGCCAACTCACCGCTCACCGGGAGTGCGTAGCCTTGGGGCATGGGTCACGACCACGCGCACGGCACGGGTGCACGGCACCGGGGTCGGCTTGCGATTGTCCTGGCGCTGACGGTTGGCGTGCTTGTTGTCGAGGCCGTCGTCGCGTGGATCACCGGTAGCCTCGCACTGCTGGCAGATGCTGGTCACCTGCTGGGTGACTCGTTCGGCATCCTGATGGCGCTCGCCGCGATCACGGTGGCGCAGCGCGGTGGAAGTCCGAGATCGCGTCGTACGTTCGGCTACCACCGCACCGAGGTGATCGCTGCTGGGCTCAACGGCCTCATCCTGCTGGGTCTCGCAGGGTGGGTCGTCTACAGCGCAGTCCGACGCCTCGGTGATTCGCCGGAGCTCGAGGCAAGGCCCATTCTGATTGCTGGGGCCATCGGTCTCGTCGTCAACGTGATCGGCCTGCTGCTGCTGCGTGGGGGAGCGCAGGAGAGCCTGAACGTACGCGGTGCCTACCTCGAGGTGCTCGGCGACGCACTTGGCTCAGTGGCGGTGCTGGTCTCTGCGGCGGTGATCCTGACGACGGGGTGGGACGCCGCCGACGCAGTGGCGTCATTGGTGATCGCCGCAATGATCGTGCCCCGCGCCATTTCACTGCTACGTGAGGTTGTTGAGGTGCTGCTCGAGTCAACTCCTCGCGATGTCGACCTCGACGAGCTGCGCACGCACATCCTCGGCGTGGAAGGTGTACGCGAGGTGCATGACCTGCATGTATGGACCATCACCTCCGGCATGCCCGTGATGAGCGCCCACATCGTCGTCGAGGACTCGGTCACGGCGATGGACCAGGCGCACAGCGTGCTCGACAGGTTGCGGGAGTGTCTCTCTGAGCACTTCGACGTCGAGCACTCGACCTTCCAGATCGAGCCCGCAGGCCACGCTGACTCAGAGCAGCACCTGCACCACTGACATGGCGAAACGTGCACAACAGTTGCTGTGCACGCTTGTCGAGAGCTGGTTCAGCGACCGGACCTGGCGACGTGGCCTTCGGTGTCGTCGCCCTCGTCGGTCTCGGGGACGTCGTCGCGGCCGGACTTGTAAGCACGCCCGGGTCGAAGGGCGCGACCATTTCGGATGGCGTGGCCTTCGGTGTCTTCTTCGATGATCGGATCGATGATGTTGTCGTTCATGATGATCTCCTGGTCTGTGTGGCTGATGTCTTCACTATGACCCGGAACCCGAGCCGAAACTGTTGGTTCGCCAACACGAGAAGTGTCCAGTTGCTGACTCAGACTTGTGCTTCCAAGTGTCAGCCACCTGACAGACGCCGAGCGCGATCGCCCACCAGTGTGGGTCCATCTGCCGGATCAGCCGGTCAACTCCCAAAGGACGACGACATGGACTCATGTCCCTGCGACAACTTGCCTGTATCGCTGACGAGGCCCGTTCCCCGCCCCTACGATGACGCGATGAAGCCAGTTCGCATGTTTTTCGCCGTCCTCGCCCTGATGCTGACCGTGAGCGCCTGCGGCGGCGGCAGCTCCGAACCGGACAGCTCATCGACACCGTCCGCCGCACTTGGCGCAGGAGATGGCAAGGTCGAGGACGCGATCAAGAACACCAAGCTGACCCCTGACACGCGCTATCACTTCGACGACGTGATCCAGGGTGTCCTGGATGTCGAGCTCACAGCCCCATCACCAGCATTGTTTGACGCCTATGACCCTTCATTCGCGGTACTGAGTCCGAGTGAGCTCAACGAGGTCGATGCCCTGTGGTTCATCGACCCGAACGTGCTTCGGGTGCCGACAGACCCGTATTTCTCCACTGAAGAGATCGCCAGCGCCGCCGACTTCCTTCGACTCAGCAAGGATGCACCTGATGACGCGCTCGGCCATTTCGCTGGACTTCCGTTCGTAGAGACGATCAAGGCCGCTCACGAGGTCACCGTTGGTGACAACACCGGCCGAGCGCTCGACATCAAGATCCGCGACCTTCCCGAGGATGCGACCCGCTGCGCATACGGATCGATCACCAAGTGCGCGACCATCACGATGATGCCCGGCATTGGACAGTCTGTGCAGGCAGGCCAGAGTTATCGAGTGATCGAGCTCAAGCTTCCCTTTGCGCAGGTGATCGTGATCCAGAATCTCGACATGCCCAGCATCCAGAAGGTGCTGGACACGGCGTCCTTCATCAAGGCGACCTGAGTAGACCATGACCAGGTCTGCCCGGGCGGACGCGGCGGGTGCAGTGGTTGTTGCGATCGTGATCGCGCTGCTGTTGCCCACTGGGCTTGTCGCGTCAGCTCAGGATGCCGTCACGCCCCCCGCCGACACGGTCTCGGACCGCGTTGCCGTGATCTCGTTCGATGAGCGCCCCGCCGAGGTCGTAGCCATCGAGTCCGGGCTGACGCCCGTACCGGGTCGTCGCGGCATCTACCTGCGTGACCTCGCCGTCCATGCAGATCGAGCTGGTGCCGCGGCGATCGTGTTCGTCGGATTCGACAGCCTCACCTTGTATGAAGGCGCCTCGGACCGTCAGGCCATCGCCGAGTCCGAGCACATCCAACGACTCGGCATCGCGCCGCTGCTCGACATGGCGCTTGAACCCCGTCCCAAGGGCATCCCGCGGGCTCTGCGCTATCGGGTCGACGGTCTCGCTGCGCAGTTCGCGGGCATAGGCGTTCCGCTGGTGACTGATGATCGTGTGGTCCGAACGGTGCCGGAGGTTGTGTTGGTGCCGACGATCGAGCCGGGCGACGTGGTTCGTAGCGACAAGACGCCTGCCAACCACTTGGTCTACGGACTCGCCGCACGCGCAGTGATCGGTGACTCGGGCGCAAAGGTGGGTGCCGCGACAGGTGATGCGATCGACATGGCGGGTCAGTCGGTGCCTCTTGAGAAGGGGCGGCTTCGGATCCATTGGACCCCGGACCTTGACGACCGCAAGGACCCTGCCGTGATCGCCGCCGAGAAGCTCTTCGGTGGGGGATCGGCTCAGGATCTGAACGGCAAGATCGTCCTGATCGGCAGCACGGATCCGGCGAACACCACCTTCTATGACACCCCTCAGGGGCCCATGCCCGAGGTGTTGATCAGCGCGAATGCCGTCAACACGATGCTGACTGAGGCGTATCTCAAGAACGCGTCACCGTTGATCGCATGGCTGGTCGCCCTTGGGTTTGCGGGTCTGGTCGCCGGCCTGTGGCGGGCACGCTGGTGGCTGTCTCTCGGGGCGGGCCTCGTCCTGGCCGCTGGCTGGTCCGTGCTGACGCGCGTTCTCGCCGGCGACGGGTGGCTGGTGGACCCACTGCGACCCGCCGTGGCCGCACTCGTGGCGGTCGGCGTGCTCGGAACGTTGGCGTTGGTCCGCCAGCTGCTGCAGCGGCGGCGCCTAGCCAAGCTGTTCTCCGAGTACGTGCCTCCCGGCATCGCTCGTGAGCTCATCAACAGTGGCCGGGCCGAGACAGCGCAGGCCGGCGAGCGACTCCTCGTCACGGTGCTGTTCTGCGATCTTCGTGGCTTCACCCCGCTCGCGGCACGGCTCGCTCCGGCAGAAGTACGTACGCTGCTCGACACCTACTATCAGGCGCTTTCGCCGATTGTGTTCGACCACGGCGGCACCGTGCTGCAATACACCGGCGACGAGATCTTCGCGGTGTTCGGTGCGCCGCTGCCTCGCACCGATCACGCTGAGGCCGCGCTGAGCTGCGCCACAGCGATGCATGCAGCCTTGCCCACTCTGAACCATGGACTCCACGAGCTGGACCTGCCAGACATCGCCTATGGGATCGGCCTCAACAGCGGGCTGGTGGTCGCTGCGAATGTCGGCTCGACGATCCGCCGGCAGTACTCGATCATCGGCGACACCGTCAACGTCGGCTCGCGCTTGTGCGGCCAGGCAGGCGCAGGCGACATCATCTATCCGCAGAACACCCGTGACGACCTCGCCGATCCTCCGGCAGATGACGCTCTCGGCCCGGTCACCCTGAAAGGCGTCGACGAGCCGCTCGTCATCTATCGCTTGAGCGGTGAGTTGGCGTCCACCTGACCGCGCGCGTTGGACGCTAAGTCACCGCTCAAGCGGGGTTGGTTGCTGAGTCACTCTTCGTTGAGCGCGGATCGGGTCAGGTGGCGTGACGGGTGCGTACGACCCAGTCGCACCGATGCGCCATCGAGAAGGGCCACGGAGGGCTTGGTCTCGGTGAGTGCGTCGATGAACGCCTCGCCGTCGATCCGCAGCAGTGTCCCCGCTGTGACTGCGGTGACGGTCGCCGTGCGGTCGACGCTCTCGATCAGGCCGATCTCGCCGAAGTACGAGCCGGCGGTCATGTCTTCGAGTCGTCGAGGCTCGGTCAGCTCGCCCTGGGCATGCACGCTGAACGTGCCGGTGCCGATGACATAGAAGGCGTCCGCGGTGTCACCCTCGCGGATCACGACGTCTCCGGCAGCGACTGCGACGCGCTCGGCCGACCCTGCTAGCTGTTCGATCGTGCCGTCGGAGACGGTCTCGAACAGGTCGCAGCCCTTGAGCAGCTCGATCGTCGGCGCCAGGGCCGCCCTGCGAGCTGCGGAGTCGCGGTCCATCTGCCGCAGCATGGGCCAACCCGACAGGCATGCCACCGGCACCCCGAGGCCCACAATCCACAGCGTCGCGTCGAGCCCCCACCACCCGATCCACAGCGGAGTCAGGGTCGCACCCAGCAGGACGGCGATGAGCATCATCCCGTCGAGCGCACCGTAAGCCCGGGCCAGCAGATCGCGTGACATGGTCCGCTGCAAGGCCGTGATTGCGAGGACGTCAACGACGATCGTGCCCGCACCGCGTACGACCTGAGCGAAGAACGCGACGACGGGTTCGTCCGTGACAAGCAGGGTGAGAGTTGGCAGGCAGTAGACCGCCATGCCGGTCAAGATCACCAGCGTGAAGGAGGGCAGCCGTTCGAGCCGGGGGACCAATGCGGCCATCAACACCCCGCCGGTGCCGAGGCCGGCGAGCAGGTAGCCGTAGCCCTGGGCGCCGGTGCCCAGAACATCGCGCGAGACGACCACGAAAAGCACGGTGTCGACGCCGAACACGAAGGTCGCCACAATCGTGAACGCCACGAGAGTCGAGGTGACTGCGGATGATCCGATGGCGCGGATGCCGACCAGCATCTGCTCCAGCGGCCCGACCTCGCCACCCTCGGTGACATCGATCGGCACGCTCCGCTGCCGGATGCGGGCCACCAAAATGCCTGAGATCAAGAAGCTCAACGAGTTGAGCCCGATGGCAACCTCGGGCGGTCCAAACAGGAGCAGTACGGCGCCAAGCCCCGGCCCGGCGATGACGCAGATGTTGTCGATCGTGCTTCGGAGGGTGTTGGCCGAGGCGAGATCGCGCTCGGTCACGAGTTGGGGCGACATCGCGATGACCGCTGGCTCGTAGATGGAGCCGATTGATGAGGTGATCGATGCCGTGGCGATGGCCAGCAGCACCGGGGCGTCCAGCAACACCTCAACTGCCAGGACGGCCATGACTACGAAGGAGAGCAGATCGAGCAGGCTCATCAGCCGTACGCGTTCGAAGCGCTCGGCAATCACCCCGCCGTATGTGGTGAGGATCAGAGCCGGCACGAACCTCCCGAATGTTGCCGCCGCCAGCCAGCCGGCCGAACCGGTCTCGTCGAAGATCCACACCGCGAAGGCCACGTTGTAGGCCCACGAGCCGATCGCCGAGGCCGTGAACGATCCCATCAGCAGCCGGTAGTCGCGATGTTTGAGGCTGGTGAAGAGTCCGGGAGTCGAGCTCACTGGTCACCTTTCGCCATCGAAGCGCTGCTTGGCATCGTAGGGTTCGCGAGGCCGTGGCGTGACCCAAATGACGAGGTGCGCGGCCCCGGGAGCCGCACACCTCATCGTGTTTCTGGTGAAGTCAGGCCTTGATCTTGGCGCCGTGGCCTTCGGTGTCGTCGCCCTCGTCCGGCTTCGGCGCATCCTCGCCGCGTCGGAAAGGCATATGTGCTTCCGTGTCGTCCTTCTCGTCTTCGACGATGCCGCGACGGAACATGACCTTCGGTGTCGTCGTTCTCGACCTCGACAATGCGGCCGCGGAGGAAGGGCATGTGGCCCTCGACGTCTTCGCCGAAGAGGTCCTCGTCCTTGGGCTGGAACTTGCTGTTCATGGGAACTCCTGGTGTCTGGTCCGGCTTGGCTCACCGGGTAGGTCTAACTGTGTCGCGTTGGCGCCGTGGCGATAGTTCGCCAGCGAACACTCCGATCGTCATCCTCCTGACGTTCAGATCCCCGAGCGACGAGTGAGCTCTCCCATGTCGAGCACGTCGATCGTGCCCCGTCCCAGCGAGACGGTGCCGCGGGCAGCAAGCTTCTGCAGCACTTGATTGACCGAGGGCCGTGAGCCGCCGACCAGATCGGCGAGGTTGGTCTGGGTCAGCGGGATCGTCGCCGTCGGTGCGCCCGGAGCGTAGATCTCGGCCAGCTCAAGGAGGCGTCGATAGACCCGACGGTCGAGCCCGACATACAGAGCTTCCACCAGACGTCGGCTGAGCTCGTCGATCCGTCTCGCCATGAGGGTCGACATCAGCAGGTCGACGCCTGGATGCTGTTCGCAGATGTCTTGGAACACATTTGCCGTCACCGCCAGAGTCTCGACGGGCTCGAGTGCGGCGACGGTTGCCGTACGAATCCGCTCCTCACCATCGCGCAGCAGGGACAGCTCGCCGAAGAAGTCGCCAGGGCTCAGGATGTTGAGGGTCACCGTGTCGCCGTCGGTCGTTGCGGTGTGGACTGCGAGGCGACCAGATGCAACGAGGTGCAGGCTGTCGGCTGGATCTCCTTCGTGGAACACGGTGTCGCCTTTGGCGTATCGACGCGTGCGGGCGGCTGTCAGGACACTCTGGCGCTGCTCATCAGTCAGCGAGGCGAGCAGGGGCCACTCCATGGCGGTCAGTCAAACACAGACCTCGCCTACGCCGCGGGAGTTTGCGGCACACTGTCAGCCATGACCACGAACCCCTCACCGGAGGTTGCGGCCCTCACGCTGGCGCTTGGCAATGCACTTGGAACAGCTGCTCGACCCGCGGTGCTGATCGACGAGCTGCGTCGTGCGCTCGGCGAGATCCGTGGCCTGTTCTCGGCGGCAGCGTGCTCGTGTGCGCGCGTCGACACCTCGGGGGAGTCGCTGACGTTCATCGCTGCCGATGGCGAAGGCGCCGTAGCGATCGTTGGTGTGCACCTGCCGATCGCTCGAGGGGTTGCGGGATGGGTCGCGTCGTCCGGCCAGCCGATCCTGACCGGTGAGCTGTCCGGGGATCAGCGATTTGCGCGAGATGTCGCGGAGGCGACGGACTACGTCCCTGACACGATCATGGCCGCACCGATCCTCGACGCTGACGGCGAGACGATCGGCGTCATCGAGGTGCTTGATCCGGTGCAACGGGGCACGCATGCCGGTCAGGATCTCGACACGCTCGCGACCATGGCCAACCAGATCGGAGCGATCATCCGGCTCGGTGAGGTGTATGACTCCCTTGGCGCAACGCTCCTGCAGGCGATGGCTGGTGCCGCGACAACCGAAGATTTCGCCGCCGGAATCGCCGAGCTCCGGGCTTCGCGGGATGCGGACGAGCTTGTCGCGGCCGCCGAGGCGTTCGCCTCGATTGCGACAACTGGACCGGAGGGCTTCGGCTTGGCGACCCGTATCTTGCTTGATGTCGCGCGGTTCGCGAAGGTGCGTCGGTGAGCGGACTCGCCTGGTCGGGCGCCTTTGCCGATGGGCAGCTGCGTGACGTCTCGCCGTTGCCTTTCGGAGAGCCGGTGGCGGACTGGGCACTCGGCGGTGCGACGGGCAAGGGCATCAGGGTCGCCATCATCGACAGCGGTGTCGAGGCGAGCCATCCGCTGGTGCGAGGACTTGCCGGCGCCGTGGCCGTTGAGGCAGATGACGAGACCGAAGATGGCGTGCGGTTCGTCGACGGTGATCACGATGACCTCGTGGGGCATGGGACGGCGTGCGCGGGCATCATTCGGTCGGTCGCTCCCGATGCTGAGATTCACAGCGTGCGTGTCCTTGGGCCCAACCTCAAGACCCGTGGCTCGCTGTTCATCGCCGGCATCCGTTGGGCGCTCGATCATGAGATGGATGTCGTCAACATGAGTCTCAGCAGCAGCAGTCGCCAATGGTTCGCCGACCTGCACGAGGTGGCGGACGCTGCATACTTTCGCAACATCATGCTGGTGTGTGCCGCGAACAACCGGCCGGGGCCGACCTATCCCTCGGAGTACGCCTCGGTCATCTCGGTGGCAGCGCGTGAAGGCGCAGAACCGATGTCCGTGGCATATAACCCCGACCCACCCGTGGAGTTCGGTGCCCGAGGGATAGATGTCGAGGTCGCATGGTCGGGCGGCGGCACCATCACGGCAAGCGGCAACAGTTTTGCCACGCCGCACATTGCCGGCCTAGTGGCGCTGATGAAGTCCAAGCATCGCGATCTGACGTCATTTCAGGTCAAGTCAGTGCTGCAAGCACTCGCCGACAACGCGAGCTGATCTGCTTAGGCCGGCTGACGGCAGGACTCGAGCGCCTCGTGCACCGTCATATCTCGCCCGACAGCCACCTGCTGATCCCATGCGTCGTCGCCGGCCAAGGTCTGTGCTACTTCAATTGGCCCATCGATACGCGGGCCGCGATTGGGATGCCTCGGTTGTTCCCGCAGAGAGCGTGCTGCCTCGGTTGCTCCAAGAAGCACTGCGGCGTCCTGCCAGCGGCCGAGGGCGGCTAGCGTGGATGCGAGATCCTCGCCGTACTCCATGAGGTGGTCCGAACCCGCAAACTCCAGCACGAACTCGAGCTGCTTCAGGAGCAGCTCTTCGGCGGCGGCGACATCTTCTCTCAACAGTGCAAGACGCCCGAGCACGTGTTCGGCCTGAAATATGCCGTACGGATCGCGGATCTCTGTGGACCACTCGAGTGCCCGGTCGGCAAGCTCTGTGGCTCGGCCAAGGTCGCCCTCAACCATCTCGAAGTTCGACCAGTTCCAGACAACCATCATCTGGGCGAAGGACTCGCCGCTTCGATGGGCGGCAGTCTCTGCCTCGACGAACAGTTTTCGGCCGAGGTCGGCACCTCCCACGAATTGCTCGGTCATCGCATACACGATCAGCGCCACGGCCAGTTGGGCGTCGTCGTCGAGCTCTCGCCAGATCTCGACACATTTGTGACCTGCGTCGCGGGCACGAATGTGGTTGCCGTCATGGACCGGCAGCGCGAACGCCAACATGAAATAGCAGGTAGCCACGTCACTCGAGATGGCGTCTTCTGATCGCTCGACCGCCAGCAGGGCCCAGCTCACGGCCTCTTCGTATGACTCCAAGTCTGCCCAGAGATCCTTCAAACTCGCACAGATGTGGGTTCCGACGCTGACTCGGTCATCGGTTGAATTCGGATCGTCCAACGTCCAGTGCAGCGCTGCCCGGAAGTTGTCAATCTCTGCTCGGAACAGACGCCCTCCCGCTGCCATGTCCAAAGGTTCTTCAGACTCCATCAAGCTCCAGGCGGTCGTAGCAACCTGGTTGAAGTGTTCAGCGTGGGCTGCGCGAACTGAGTCGGCCAAACCATCGGAAGCGAGCACATCGAGCGCAAACGCCTTGATTGTCTCGAGCATCCCGAATCGTGGCTCGCCGTCCAGGGACTCTGCCACCGTCACGAGGCTGGCGTCGACCAGCACCTCCAGCGAGTCGATCGGATCGCCCGCATCTGGTCCGACCAGAGCCTCGACGGCGTCAAGATCACCACCACCCGAAAGGACTCCGAGCCGCTCAAAGAGGTGCTGGTGCTCCGGCTCGAGCAGCTCGTAGCTCCAGGCGATGGCATCGCGGAGCGTCTGCTGTCGGTCTGGACGGCTCGCTGTGGAGTGACTGAACTCAAGTGCCGAGCTCAGGCGTTTGACCAAGGCGGAGGGCGAAAGGAGCTTCGACCGGGCGGCGGCGAGCTCAATGGCCAGCGGGAGTCCGTCAAGCCGCCGGCAGATCTCGACCACGTCGCTGACATTGGCGGCGGAGAGCGTGAACCGCGAGTTGGCCATGGCTGCATGCTGCACAAACATCTGGACTGCTCCGGACTCGGACGCATCGCCGAGCTCGACCGTGACTGGCAGCCCCAACGGTGCGACCGGACGCTCGTGCTCGCCGTCGATCTGCAGCCGGCGCCGGGAGCTTGCCAGCACGACGACATTGGGTGCCGCGGCGATCAGCTCTGCCACGACGTCGCCTGCGCCGTCCAGCTGCTCGAGGTTGTCGAGCACCAGCAGCACGCGACGTTGTCCGATCTCGGCCACGATGCCTGCCCGGTTTCTCCGTTCGGCGGGAACCCCGACGGTCTCGCCGATCGCGGTCCACATGAGCTCTGGTTCGGTGACAACAGCGAGCGCGACGAAGTAGACCCCATCGAGGAAGTGCTCTGCTGCACGTCGGGCGATCTCGATCGAGAGCCTCGTCTTGCCCGTACCTCCTGGACCGGTGAGCGTCACGACTCTTGTGCCGGTGGCGAGGAGCCGCTCGCCCATCTCCCGGGCGTCCGTCTCGCGTCCGACCAGTTCGGTCACTGGTGAGGGAAGACTGGTGAACGCGCTGATCGTCTTCAGTTGAGGGAAGTCATGAGGGAGGCCATCGATCGAGACCTGAAGGATGCGCTGAGTCTCGGCGATGTCCTTGAGTCGGTGCCCGCCTAGATCGGCCAACGTCACGCCCTCCAGTTGGCTCGATGCCAGCGCCTCCGCTGTCCGCGCCGAGATCAGGGTCTGACCGCCGTATGCGGCGCCGGCAATCCTCGCGGCAATGTGGACGTCCATGCCGACGTACGCGCCATCGTGCAGGGCAGGGGTGCCGGTGTGCGTGCCGATGCGAACTCGTACGTTCTCGCCCCCGGGCCATGAAGCGGCTGCAAGCGCGCGCTGTCCTTGGGCCGCCGCCGCTACGGCATCCTTGGCCTCGGCGAACACCACGTAGAAGCTGTCACCCTCCGTACCCATCTCAATGCCACCCCACGCCGACCATGCCTCGCGGAGCACTCGACGCTGGGTGTCGAGTGCGTCCGCGTACTCAGGCCCCAGCCGCGAAAGCAGGTTGGTCGAGCCCTCGATGTCGGAGAACAGGAGAGTCACCTCGCCCGACGGGAGTTCTGGCATGGCAACCAGTAAATCCCACCCCGGGCTTCGATACCGGCGGATCGAGCTTTGGGCTAGTCCTTCACTGCGAGGTAGTACTCAGGAGCGTTCTGCCAGTTGAAGGAGACCCCCTCAACGTCCTTCGCTGAGACCCCCGAGATGCTCTGGTTCCACAACGGAATGGCTGGAAGATCCCCGAGAAGAACTTCTTGGGCCTCCTGCTGCAGGGCATAGCGCTCCTCGTCACTTTCCGCCGCAGCGGCCCTGGTGATGGTGTCGTCGAAGAGCTTGCTCGAGTAGTCGCCATCGTTGCCACCGGCACCGGTCTGGTAGATCGGCTGCAGATAGTTGAAGGTCGACGGGTAGTCGGGCTGCCACCCTGTGCTGAATGCTGATGTGATCTTGCGTTCGACGATCAGCTCCCTGAACTCGTCGAACGTCGGATAGGGGTGCCCCTCGGCTTCGATGCCGAGGTTGGTCTCGATCTGGTTGACCACCGCCTCGACCCACGCCTTGTTCGGCCCATCTGAGTTGTAGGCGAGCTCGAACGTTCCGGTCCAGGGCGAGATGGCGTCTGCCTGCTTCCACAGCGACTTGGCCTGGACTGCGTCAAGATCGAGCACGTCGCTGCCCTTGAGGTCCGAGGTGAAGCCGGGCATCAGCGGCGAGCTGAAGTCGGCCGCCGGTTGGCGTGTACCGCGGAAGATCTTTTCGGTGATCTGCGACCGGTCGATCGCCATGGACACAGCGGCCCTGCGGAGGAGACCTTCCTCATCGCGACCGAAATGTTTCATGTCGTCGGGGAACGTGAATGATTCGAACACGGAACCAGCCTCGTGATAGGCCTTCAAGGCATCATCGTCGCGGAACGTTCCGAATGCACTGGAAGGCACCTGGTCAAGGAGGTCGAGGTTGCCTGACTGGACGTCGGTGTAGGCGGTGTCAATGGAGAGGTAGAACTTGAACTCCAGGCCGTCGTTCCTTGGCTTGCGGTAGCCGTCGTACGTCTTGTTCGGCACGAGCGTGATGCCCTCCGCATGGCGCCACGCGCCCTTCTTGGCAAGCTTGTAGGGGCCGTTGCCGATCGGGTTCTCACCGAAGGCTTTCAGATCATTGAAAGCGACCTTGGGCAATGGGAAGAAGGCTGAATATCCGAGCCGCAGGGGAAACTCGCGCTCAGGCTGCGCGAGAGTGATGCGGAACTCGTTGTCGGAGACAACCTCAAGACCTGACAGCGTCTTGACCTTTGGCTTCTCGGCTTGGACCGCATCGAATCCGGCGATCGGATAGAAGAAGTAGCTGTTGAGCTGATTGTTGGTGCTCAGTGCCCCGTAGTTCCAGGCATCGACGAAGGCGCTCGCGGTGACTGGTGTGCCGTCAGAGAATTTCCAGCCCGAGTCCAGCTTCACCTTCCAGACGACGTTGTCGTCGGACGTGATCGACTTGGCGACCTCATTGACGATCGATCCGTCCTTCTTGTACGCGACCAGTCCCGCGAAAAGCTGATCGACGATCTTGCCGCCCCCTGTCTCCGTCGTGGCGGTGGGCACCAGTGGATTGGCGGGCTCTGTGCCGTTGGCGCGGATGATTCCGCCGGACCCGTCGCCGCCTCCGTCACCGCCGCAGGCAGATAGCGGCAGGATCGTGGCCAGCAGTAGTGCAAAGGCGGTCCGTGTGAGCTTCATGGTGGTCTCCGGCTCGTGTGCAGTCGATCCCCCACGCCCAGTGTGGCCCCTTCTGCAGGTGCCGTCTGTTAGTTGCTCAACACTCCAAAGACAGCTTGGCTAGTCCCCGTACAGGCGTGCGATCACGTCCGCGTACTTCGACGTGACGACTCGGCGCTTGAGCTTGAGCGTCGGAGTGAGCTCCTCGCTCTCGGCCGTCCACTCACCCGAGAGCAGCTCGAATGACTTGACCTGTTCGGGCTTGGACAGCCGGGCGTTGGCGGCCTCCACGGCCTGACCCACGGCGGCCAGGATGGCCGGGTGCTGTGCAAGCTCGGCGAGCCCCGCATCCTCGATGCCCATCTTCTGCGCAGCCAGCGGAGCGATCTCACCGTCGAGCGTGAGGACGGCGACAACATACGGCCGGCCCTCGCCGATGACCATGGCGTGGCCGATGAGCGGCGACTCCTTGAGGTAGTTCTCGATGTTCGAGGGAGCGATGTTCTTGCCCGACGAGGTGATGATCATCTCCTTCTTGCGGTCGACGACCTTGAGGAAGCCGTCCTCGTCGATCACGCCGATGTCGCCCGTGTGCACCCACTCGTCGTCGTCGATCAGCTCGGCGGTCGGGCCGGGCGCGTTGTGATAGCCGCTGGTGTTGATCGGGCCGCGAATCAGGATCTCGCCGTCCTCGGCGAGGTCGAGCTCGATGCCGTGCTGCGGCTTGCCGACCGTGCCGAGCTTGAACGCCGACGGCCCATTGGATGTCGCCGAACCAGTCGTCTCGGTCATGCCGTAGACGTCGAAGATGCGGATGCCGAGCCCGGCAAAGAATCGAGCCACGTCCTCAGGCATCGGCGCTGCAGCGCTGGCCGCCCACTCGACTCGATCCAGACCGAGGGCGGCGCGCAACGGTGTCAGCACGGCGGCATCCATCGCCTCGAACTGAGCCTGCAGCTCTGGCGACGTGGTGCTGCCGGTCTGCGTCGACTCGACCCACGCGAGGCCGACGGCGAGTGCCTGCTCGATCCCAGCCTTGCGCGCGGGATCGGGCTCGGCAGCGAGCTTGGCCGAGACACCTGTGCGGATCTTCTCCCAGACCCGAGGGACACCGAAGAAGCGCGTTGGCCGCACCTCGAGAAGAGATGGTGCGAGCAGCGCGGGGTCGCCGATCAGATGGACGTGCCCGCCCTGGAACTGTGGGATGTAGATCCCGAGGATGCGCTCGGCGATGTGGGCGAAGGGCAGGTATGAGAGCGTGACGCCCGGTTCGTGCAGATCGCCGGTGTCCAGCGACGTCTGCGACTCGAACAAGACGTTGGTGTGCGACAGGACGACGCCCTTGGGGTCGCCGGTCGTGCCGGACGTGTAGAGGATCGTCGCGGTGTCACCGGGTGTGACCGCCGCGGAGCGATCGTCGACGGCAGCTGGATGGGCAGCGCGATAGGCGCGTCCCCTGGCCAGGAATGCATCCCACGAGCCGGCGTCCATCGTCACGAGTGTCATGTCGGGAGCCGCCTCGAAGGCGAGCTCCCAGCGGGCCAGCTGGTCGGGACCTTCGAGGATCGCAATGCTGGGCGAGCTGTGGGCGGCGACGTACGCGACCTGCTCGGGAGCCAACGTGTTGTAGATCGACATCGGTATGCCCCCGGCGTGCAGGGTGGCGATGTCGGCGAGCACGTGCTCGGTGCGGTTGGATCCCATGATCGCGACAGTGCCACCCGCCGGCAGTCCTGCTTCGATCATGGCCGCGGCGAGATCAAGAGCAGTCTCGCGTACCTCGGTCCAGGTCAGGGTGCGCCAGCCGTTGCCATCATCACCCAGCTTGTCGGAGTAGGCCGGCTGGTCGCCGCGTGCCGCAACGGTGTCTCGCAGGACGTCGCACAGGGTGCGGCCTGCAATCGCTGACTCGATGGCGGCTCGATCTGCAAGGGTCTGCTGGGTCGTCATGGTCATACCTCTCGTCAGTAGCTTCTCGGGAGATGCAGCATCTGGGTGCCGATGTGGGCGAGGATGAGCTCCTCTGCGACGGGGATGTTCTTGCCGATGCGGGCATCGCGGAACAGTCGCTCGATGGGGAACTCCTTGGAGTAGGCCATGCCGCCGAACGTCTGGAAGGCCTGATCGGCTGCCTCCCAGGCGACCTGGGCTCCCGTCAGCTTGGCGACATTGGTCTCGCTTCCGCAGGGGAGACCCTGGTCGAACAGCCACGCAGCCTTGTAGGTCATCAGTCGGGCCAGCTCCGTCTTGGCCTTGATCTGTGCGAGCGGGAACTGGATCGCCTGGTTGGCGCCGATCGGCTTGCCGAACACCTCGCGCTGGCGGGCGTAGTCGCAGGCGAGGTCCATCGCTGCATCGGCCGCGCCCACGCCACCGGCGGCCGCCAGGATGCGTTCGGGATTGAGCACGTCCCACAGCACGGAGAAACCGTTGTTGACCTCGCCGATGACACGGTGCGCCGGAACGCGTACGTCATCGAAGAACACCTGGCTCGACGTGACGATGTTGCTGCCCAGCTTGGGGATTGGCTGGTACGTCAGCGTGCCCGCGGCCAACGCCTCCTTGACATCGATCAGGAACACGGTGAACCCCGCCGTACGCGGCTTCGCCTCGGCCGCTGGGATCGTACGGGTGATCGCGACCATCCAGTCGGCGCGATCGACGCCGGAGATCCAGATCTTCTGACCTTTGATGAGGAAGTCGTCGCCGTCCTGGCGGGCGTGTGTCGTGATGGCCAATGCGTTGCTGCCGGCGTCCGGCTCGGTCAGCGCCAGGCAGAACTGGGTGTCACCAGCGGCAAGACCGGGGAGGATCTCCTTCTTCTGCTCGTCGGTGCCGTGGCGGGTGATCGTCATGGCGCCAAAGCCCGGAGTCAGGATGTAGAGGAACGTCCCCTGCGTGGCGCCCGTCGAGGCAAGCGTCTCGTTGGCGACGGCGAGCTCGAGCAGACCCTGCCCGCCACCGCCGAACTCCTCTGGCACCGAGAGTCCGAGCCAGCCGCCCTCCGCGAGCGCGGCCCAGGCTTCCTCAGGGAAGCGGTGCTCGTCCTCCAGGCGAGACCAATAGGCATGGTCGAATCCAGACATGGCTCGGAGCACGCCCTCGCGTACGGCGACCGCGGTGTCGGGGAGGTTGAAGTCCATCTGTTGCCTTTCGGGAGGGTGAAACCTACGGAACGGGATCGCCCGGGAGCCGGGGCGCGTACTGAGCTCCGCGCTGCTGGACACCGGGCGTCTCGGTGGTGCAACGCTGGTTGGTGGGGGCCGGGTCGTGGGTCACCACGTACGGGCTGACGCGAGGCGGGCCGTATTCGCAGTTGTCGGCGAAGTTTGCAGACAGGAGCACGTGTCCTGATCCGTCACGGGTTGCGTCGGACATGGCGTGGAACTGGTCAGGGGCCCAGATCAGCCAATGTTTGTAGCCGGCGAGCCGGTCGTCGCCGAGCTTGGCGAACTCGTTCCAGCTCGTCACGGTGGAGATCAACGGTCCGGTGATCTCGTGCATCACGTCGGCGAGAGCGGGCGTGAGGGCCGCCGTCGAGGCAAGCGTGCGACGGATCGCGGGATCGGATGTCTTGAGCTGGGCGGTGACGAGGTCGATGTCGGCCGCAAACGAGCGAAGCTCTCCGCTCGTGTCATCGACCGTACGAAGGGGCGCCTGCGCCTCCCTCGCGATGCGGGCGACCTTGGGAGCCAGCACCTCGAGCATCGTCAAGACGTGGTTGGCGTCATGGCCCAGTGTCGCGAGGTCGACCTCGGTGTCGAGCCCCGTACCGAGCTCTGACGTGATGGTGGTCAGGTCGTCCTCGTCGATGCGAGCGGCAACGTCGCCGAGGTGGGTGATGATGGCGTCGAACCGGCGGGGGACCGAGGTGTCGGCCTCTTCGACGACATCGCCGTCGCGGAGGTACGGGCCGTGGTCCGTTCGTGGCCGGAAGTCGACCCGCTGCTCACCGATCGCCGACAGGTTGGAGATGGCGGCAACGGTGTCGGTGGGTACGTCGACGTCACCGTTGATGTTGAGCTCGACGACCACGCCGTCGCCTGCGAGGTGAACCTCCTGCACGCGACCGATCGTGCTGCCGCGATACGTCACGTCGGCGCCGGGATAGATCCCGCCACCGGAGGACAGCTTCACGGTCACCGAGTGCGATGAGGAGAACACCGACGAGCCGATCACCCTGTCGCCGAGGTAGAGCAGTCCCAGGACCGCGATCCCGAACAGCACTAGCTCGGCGAGCCGGGTCTTGCGGCGGTCGCGCCTCAGTCCGACCATCAGTGACCACCGCCCGAAGGACCGTCTGCGAGCTGGCCGAGCAGACCCTTGGGCCCGATGAGGTCGGTGAGGGTCTCTTGGAGACCCGTCAGCAGCTGGCCCACATCAGACTGGCCGAGGGTTCCGGCATCAGGCGAGATCGGCACGTTTCCGAGGCCGGCCGGTAGTGCCGGGAGCAGGTTGAACGTCAGGTCGAACATGGCGAAGTCGCCAGGTGTCGCGCGATCGAGCGAGTCGGCGAACGCGGTGATCCCCTGCATCAGCGGTCGGATCTGGTCCCGTTCGGCGATGACCGCGTCCACGAGGGTGCGGGTGTCTTCGAGCTGGTTGCGCAGACGTCCGCGCAGCCCGTCGACCGTCGTCCGGCTCGAGCCTTCCACCCTGTCCAGAGCCGCCAGCAGCTCGACCGCCTTGTCCTCGTGGCGTTGCAGGGTGCGGATCGCGGGGTCGAGCTTCGCGGTCGATGACGTGATGACATCGGTGTCCCCGGCGAGGCTGGACGACAGCCGATCGAGTGCGTCGAGGCCCGCGTCGATGTCACCGCGGTGGCTGTTGGTCGAGGTCACCAGGTCGTCAACCTCACGCAGGAGATGTCGGACGGTCGTCGACGAGCCATCCATTGCCGTCGCGAGCTCGTCGACGACCACCTTCAGGTCTGCGTAGCTGCCACCGGTGACGGCGGCGGAGACACCGGTGAGCAGGTCGGTCGTGTCTGGTGCGGTGTCGGTACGTTCGAGGCCGATCGTTGCGCCATCGGCGAGCACATCGGCGGTCGGTTTGGCGGGCGGGATGAGAGCGACGAACGCTTCTCCGACCGGGGCAGTCAGTCGTACCTCGGCACGGGCAGCCGAAGAGATGTGAACGTCCTCCATGATTTCGAAGGACACGTGCGCGACGTAGTCGGACGTCGTCACGGTGGTGACCTGTCCAACGGTCTTGCCTTCCAGCTTCACCGGCGAAGCGGGCGGCAGGTTGAGCGCCGAGACGAAGTCGGCATTCAACGTGTACGTCTTGCCGTGGACCTTGCTGGGCAACGGGACGTCGTACAGGTCGGGACCACCGCACGCGCCGAGAGTGAGGGCCGCCGCGAGCACCATTGCGGCGACGGCTCCGCAGTTGTGTGCTGGAGTGCGCATCATGGCACCACCGTGTCCCCGAGTCGTGCCATGAGATCGAGCAGACCGTCGAAGAACTCGGCGTTGTCCTCGACGAGCAGCTTGCAGACACCGAGGCTGTCGGGCACGAAGGTGGAGCAGAACGCCTCGCGGGCGACCTTGCCGTACGGTGCCATGCGTCGTACGTCGAGGCGTACCCGCAGGTCGCGGGTGTCCGGGTTGTAGGCGCGTGCGATGTTCTCGGCCGCGAGGGGCAGCGTGTTGAACGCCGACGCGATCGACTCACGCTGCGCCGCGATGGTGCCGAGAACATCCGAGGTGCGGTCGACCGTACGAGCCATCACAGCGTCGTTGTCCTCGACGAAGTCGGTCATCTTGCGACTGAGCTCGTCCAGCGTGACCAGGGTCTCCGCCACGTTCTTGCGCTGCCCGGCGAAGAGCTCGGCACTGTCTGCCACGGAGGATGCCAGCGACCGGATGGTCTTGTCGCGCTCCGCCAGCATGGACATGAGGGCGTCAGCGTCGTCGACGATCGCCGTCAGGTCTTCGTCGGTGTCGCCGACTGTCGCCAGCGCGCCTCCTGACGCCTCCAGCAGGTCGGCGAATGCCTTGCCCTTGCCCTCGAGCTGTTCGGCTGTGACCGACAGCAGGTCACCGATGTCCTTCCCGTCCTTGGTGGTGTCAGACAGTGCAACGAGGAGGTCGTCGACCGCAGCGAAGATGTCGTCGACATTGGCGGGCGCCTTGGTGCGCTCGAGCGGTACGACAGCTCCGGCAGCAAGCTTCGCACCACCCTTCCAGGGCGGGGTGAGCTCGACGAAGCGATCGGTGACCAGAGAGGACTGCATGATGACGGCTCCCACATCGGCGGCGACCGCCTCGTCAACGCGTACCGTCACGTCGACCCGAGGGCCGCGCGGCTCGATCTTGGTCACCTCGCCGATGCGAACGCCGATGGTCTGCACGTCGTTGCCCACGTACAGGCCAGTGGTGTCGGTGAACTGGAGGGTGAAGGTGGTCCTGTGCGTGCTCGGCCGCAACGCGAGCAGCACGGCTGAAAGGAGCAGCACCGCGACGACACCAGCGGTGCCGAGCTGGATGCGCGTCGTACGGGTCACGAGCATCCTCCCTCGGGCTGGACCAACGGGCACCACAGGTTGTCCGGGAGCAGGAAGTAGGGAGCGCCGACCTCGAGCCAGGGGCCGTTGCCAGTCGCGTTGGCGAAGTATCGGGCGAACGGCGCCGCGGCCTTGAGCGTCGTGCCGAGGTCGTCGGAGTGTGACTGCAAGACCCCGAGCGTCTGGTCGAACTGGGTGAGAAGCGTCCGCACCGACTTGTCGTTGCGGTCGGCCATGGTGTCGAGAGTCGTGATCACCTGTCGGCCGTTCTCGACCAGCCGCTCGATCGTGTCGCGCCGGCGTTGAACGAGCCCGGTGACCTTCTCGGCATTGACGAGCAGGCGGTCCAGCTCATCCTGCTGGTCGTGCACCACCCCGGTCACGTCGCGGGTGTACCTCAGCAGCCGGTCGATCTGCTCGTCCTTGTCGCCGATCAGCCGGGCGAGCGCGGTGGTGTCCTCAAGGGTGCGCTGCGTGAGCTTTGGATCCTGGTCCAGCTCGGTCGACAGCGTGGCGACGGCTTGGTCGATCGCGTCAAGGTCGAGCTCGTGCAGGACGTCGTTGCTGTCGGTGAACACGTCGGAGACCGTGTACGACGGCGCGGTGTGATCGGTCGTGATCGTCCCTCCGGGATCGAGCTTGCGGCCTTCGCCGAGTGTGACCTCGAGGAACGTGGTGCCGAGCATCGACGCGAGCTTGACCCGAGCCTCCGAGCCCGTACGCAGCGTCACACTGTTGTCGAGCTTGAACTCGACGATCGCTGTGCCCTTGTCGAGCTCGATCCCGGTGACGGTGCCCGACTCGATGCCGGCTACCCGGACCTCGTCGCCGGCCTTGATGCCGGAGGCGTGGACGAACTCGGCTCGGTACGGGTCATCTCGTTGCTGCAGGGCCCGAGCTGCCACGAGGACGAGCAGCAGCAGGGCGACACCGACGATGAGGGACTTGCGTGCTGTGGCGGTCACCGGCACGGCCTCGAGTGCCCGGCCCCGGGGATGTCGGGGATCTTGATGCCACCGGCGCCGGCGTCGAGGGTGCAGACGTACGTGTTGAGCCACGATCCGTGACTGAGCGCTCGGTTGAATCCCTCGAGCAGCCGTGGCGTGTCAGCGAGCGTGGTGGAGAGCACGTCCTTGGTCTCGACGAGGGTCTTGCCGAGCTCGGCAAACCGGGCGAGGGCGGCGCTGAGCGGGCCGGACGACTCGTCGAGCAGGCCATCGACCGAGTCGGTCATGCGGTCCAGCGCAACGACGGCGGAGTCGATGTCGCCCGAGTCATCGGCCAGGTCGCCGACGAGCCCGTCCAGTCCACTGATGACTGAACGCAGCTCCTCGCGGTGCTCGGACGTTGCCTGCATGACCGTCGTGACGTTGGCGATGACCTGGGTGATGACGGTGTCCCGGTCGGCCAGGTGCGCCGTGAGCTGCGACGTCTGCTCCATCAGGTGGGCCAGACGGGGCCCCTCGCCCTGCAGGGTCTGTACGACCTCGGCCGCGATCAGGTTGACGTCCTTGGGGTCGAGCGCCTCGAACATCGGCTTGAACGCGTTGAACAGCTCGGTCAGGTCCAGGGCCGGCCGGGTGCTGTCGACGCCGATCGTCGAGCCTTCAACCAGAGGCGTACCGGTCTTGGATCCCGCCTCGAGCGCCACGTAGCGCTGACCCAGGAGGTTCAGGTAGGAGATGCGGGCGACGGTGTCAGTGCGTACGGCTTGGCTCGCAGCCACGACGATGTCGATCTTCGCGAGGCCGGCGTCCAGCTTGCGGCCCTCGACCCGACCGACCCGGACCCCGGCAATGCGTACGTCGTCGCCGACGCGGATGCCCGACGCATCGGTGAACAGAGCCGAGTATCGACGAGTGTCGCCCGAGTCGCGACGGGCGAGTGTGTTGGCGACGGTCATGGTCATCAGCAGGGCGATGAGCGTGAACGACACCAGTCCGGCGATCTGCCAGGGGTATCGACGCAGGATCGTCATTCCGCACCATCCCCGTCGGCATGCTCGAGGCTTGCGAGCATCGCGGCTATCCGACGCGCGACAGCGTCGATGCCCGCGTCTTCGGTCGAGCTGGCTTCGGCGGGTTTCGCGTCACTGCAGTTCAGTGCGATCAGCGTGGCGCTGTACCGCGCGCAATCGGCCGATGTGTAGGCGTGCGGCAGGTCGAGCCCGATCGTGCCGATCATCTGAATGGCGTTGTCATCGACGCCGGCCGCCCCATTTGCGCCCGTGAGGGCAAACCTGGACAGGATCTGTCGCACCGCAGTCGCGTTCGTGGCGGCGAGATCGGTGAGCCTCTCGAGTCGACCGACGAACGGCAGCAGGATCTCGCGGAGGCTGCCGAGAAGAGTCTCCATGCTGTCGACGACCTCCGCCGAACCGTTCAGGACCGTGCCGATGGTGCGGTCCTGGTCGGCGATCGTGTCTGTGGTGGTCCGGGCGTTGTCCAACGCCGACACGAGGTCAGGCTCGATGTCGGCCAGCGTCGCCAAGGCGTTGGTGGCGAGCTTCAGGGTCTCCCAGGTCGTGGGAAGGTCCTGGTTGACGTCGGCGACGACGTTGTCGGCACGCTCGAGGAACTCCTTGATGTCAGCCCCGTGACCCTCCAGGGCGGGAGCCAGCTTGCCGGTGATGCGGTTGATGTCCTCGGCGTCGACGGCGGAGATCAGCCGTTCGGCCTCGTCGAACGACTTCATCAGGTGAAGCGTCGCCTGGCTGCGATCGGTCGCGAGTACGTCGCCCGATGCCAGATGGTCGTCGGCGGACGCATCCTTCTTGGCGAGCAGCTCGACGTACTCCGATCCGAACACGGTGCTGGGCAGGATGCGAGCCGTGGCGGTCGACGGGATCGAGCGGGAGTGGTCCTCATTCACCAGCAGGTCCAGGCGATAGCTGTCGCCGTGCTCTGACAGTCGAAGCACACGACCGACGATGATGCCGTGATAGCGAACCTTGGCGCCGGGCCCAATGGCGTCACCAACGCTCTCGACCTCGACCGAGACCTTGGTGTCGCTGGTCAGGATTCCGAAGTACGAAAGGCACAGCCAGAGGCCCAGGGCTGTCGACACCACCAGGCCGACGGCGCCGACCAGGAGGCGCTGCAGCGGTGTTGGCTCGGTCTTCATCCGGAGATCGTCACTTGCTGGTCCGCGCCCCACAGGGTGAGCGTCAGGGCGATGTCGAGCAGCGTGATGCCAATGATGCTGGTGCGGATGGCGTGGCCGGTGGCCCGGCCGACCCCCTCGGGACCGCCGCTCGCGAAGAATCCGTAGTAGCAGTGCACCAACGTCACCATCGTCGTGAGCACGACAACCTTGACGGCGGCCAACAGCACGTCCTTGAGCGAGACGAATGCTGTGAAGTAGTGGTCGTACGTTCCCGCCGACTGGTTGAAGAAGACCGTGACGACCAGGTCCGTCGTGATGTATGTACCGACGAGCCCGAGCAGGAACAGCGGGATCACCATGATCCAGGCAGCGACGATGCGCGTGGAGACAAGGTACGGAATGGGTTTGATCGACATCGCCTCGAGCGCGTCAATCTCCTCGCTGATGCGCATCGCGCCGAGTCGCGAGGTGAAGCCACAGCCGATACGCGCCGCGAAGGCAAGTGCCACGATGATCGGTGCCAGCTCGCGGGTGTTGGCGTAGCCCGACACGAATCCGACGAGCGGGGCGAGCCCGATGATGTCGAGGCCGTTGTGGCCCTCGAGCCCGACCTCGGTGCCTGTCAGCGTCGACATCAGGAACACGACTCCCACCGCGCCGCCGCCGACCACCAGCGCACCACCGCCGAGGCTCACCTCGGCGAGCTGTCGGCCGACCTGTGCCGGGTAGTGGCGAACGGCAAGGGGGATGCGAACGATCGCCACCAGGCAGAACCACAGGAAGTCGCCGACGCGGCCGACGGGCCGAACCACCGTCACGTCGACCGCCTTGCCCAATGCGCTCACGCGATACCGCCGGGAAACAGCATCGCCTGCGCCTGGGAGATCACGAAGTTGGCAGCAAACAGCAGGACGAAGTTGGTGACGACCGCCGAGGTGACGGCGTCGCTGACTCCGGACGGTCCGTTGTTCGCGCCCAGCCCCTTGTAGGCGGCCACGATGGCGCAGATCGTTCCGAAGATCGCTGCCTTGATGATCGAGAGCACCATGTCGCTCGGCTGCGCAAGGGTCGCAACCGAAGCGAGGTAGCCGCCCGCAGAGAGGTCCTGCACCACGATGCTGACGAGCAGGGTGGTGACGATGGAGAAGAACATGACGACACCGTTGAGCAGCATCGACACGACGACGGTCGCGATGACGCGGGGGAGGACGACACGTTCGACCACGTACACGCCCATCACCTCGAGTGCGTCGATCTCCTCGCGGATGCGGCGGGCACCGAGCTCGGAGCAGATCGCTGAACCGGCAACTCCTGAGAGCATCAGCGCGGTGATGATCGGGGCGCCCTGGCGGATGACTGCGAGCGTGTTGCCCGCACCGGTGAACCCGGTGGCGCCGACCTCTTGGGCCAGGACGTTGACCTGGAGGGCCAGGATGACGCCGAACGGTATGCACACGGCGAGCGCCGGCAGGGTGCAGACCGCGATGGTGAACCAGATCTGGCGGATGGTCTCCTCGCCCGGGAATCGTCGTGCGGCGATTGACGTCGGTACGGAGCGGGCGACGCCGAAGCCCAGCCGGAGCATCCCGGCGGTTTCACGCAACGGACCCGAGCGTGCGGGACGACGCGCGACGGCGGATTCTACGGTTGGCACCCGGCACCTCCGTCGTCGTGTATGGGGCGTCTGAGCCCTCGGCGGTCCATGCGACTCCGGGACTGTAACAGTAAATCTGTCGTGGTCGTCAAGGTCTTAAACGACACGGGAGTGACGGGGGTCACGGGCAGGTCGACAAAACTTCCCCCACATTGCAGAACGAATTGCGCGATGACCGTGACAGTAATATTGTCACCGCTGTGACCGCCCTCCCCGAAGCTGTCGACGAGATGCAAACTGTTGACGAGCTCGCCAACGGTGCAGGCATCTCGGTGCGCACCACGCGCTACT
This sequence comes from uncultured Actinomycetota bacterium, assembly GCA_963849475.1. Classification (GTDB taxonomy): domain Bacteria; phylum Actinomycetota; class Actinomycetes; order Propionibacteriales; family Nocardioidaceae; genus Aeromicrobium. The sequence goes on along the minus strand of CAWKHC010000008.1, from coordinate 5,261 downwards.
ACGCCAGCCTGGGGTTGCTGCCACCGCCGACACGGCGCGGACGGCTCGCCTACTACGGCCCCCAGCACGCCGCGCGGCTCTCCCTCATCCGTGCCCTGCAGGCTCACGGATTCACGATGGCGGCCATCGAGAAGGCCATGGGTCGGATCCCAGATGATGCGTCGGTCGAGGACATCGCGGTCCAGCGCGCTGTCCTCACGTCGTGGTCACCGAGCGGTCCTGAGGTGCTCGATCGACAGCAGCTCGACGTTCGTGCGGGCCGGGTGCTCGCCGCCGACCAGGTCGCGCTGCTGGTCGAGACAGGTGTGCTCGAACAGATCGGCCGCACCTATTCGCCCCTGCCGGGCTTCGAGATGGGCGTCGAGCTGCTCGACGTGGAGATCCCTGTCGACGGCATCACGGAAGCGGGCGCGGCGATCGATCGCCACATGCGTGCCCTGCGCGACGACCTCAACGAGATCCTCAATCGCCAGGTGCTGGAGCCCTATCGCTCGACGCCGCGTACGGAAGAACAGTCCCAACGACTCGAGCTCACCATCCAGCGTTTGCGCGCCCTGACCCTGCAGGCCGTCGTCAGTGGTTTCGAGCGTGCAACCAACGCTGCGATCACCCGCCCCTAGCACGAGCGTCTGCGGATTTCGACCTTCCTGGCGCCTTCGGCGCGCACGCGCCCCCTACTCGTTCCTCCTGGGGGGACCCCCAAACCCGCTTCGACGTTCGCTCGCAGAGCTCGCTCAGTCTCAGCGATTTGTAATGACTGCGTGGTGTCTGTCAGAATAGTTCGGTTGCTCCGGCTTGATCGCTGGGGCGCCGACCGTCCGGCTCTCACGCCGACCATGACGCTGGCGCCGAACCTGAGATCGAGCTTGTCCCGCACGGTGTTGTTTACAGCCAGTATCTGCGGGTCCAACCACCTAACTCGAGAAGTGTGTGACGTACGCGCCCAGCGCATCGCGACACGCCCGACCTCGGGGGTCGGCGGGAGGATGAGTTTCTCCCTCGAACCCGAGGCGAGACCAAGCGAAGCGGAACGAAGAGAAGGACGAGCGAGAGCATGGCGGGACAAAAAATCCGTATCCGGCTCAAGGCCTACGATCACGAGGTCATTGACTCCTCGGCGCGCAAAATCGTCGACACGGTGACGCGCACGGGCGCCAAGGTCGCAGGACCGGTGCCACTGCCCACTGAAAAGAACGTGTTCTGTGTGATCCGTTCGCCCCACAAGTACAAAGACAGCCGCGAGCACTTCGAGATGCGTACGCACAAGCGGCTCATCGACATCATTGACCCGACGCCCAAGACAGTCGACTCGCTCATGCGCCTCGACCTGCCTGCCGGCGTCGACATCGAGATCAAGCTCTAGGAGGCCAGCATGAGCACCAACAGCACTGCGACTGCGCGCGGCCTCCTCGGCCGCAAGCTCGGCATGACCCAGGTATGGGACGCCGACAACAAAATCATTCCTGTCACCGTGATCGAGGCTGACACCAACGTCGTCACCCAGATCCGTACGCGCGAGACCGACGGCTACTCCGCCGTCCAGATCGGCTTCGGAGAGATCGACGGCCGCAAGGTCAACAAGCCCGTCTCGGGCCACTTCGCCAAGGCCGGTGTGACGCCTCGTCGCCACATCGTCGAGATCCGTACGGAGCTCGTCGCCGACTACACGCTGGGCCAGGAGATCTCCCCGGACGTCTTCGCCGCCGGCGACGTCATCGACGTCACCGCGACCAGCAAGGGCAAGGGCTTCGCCGGCGTCATGAAGCGTCACGGCTTCCACGGCGTGGGTGCCTCGCACGGCGCACACCGCAACCACCGCAAGCCCGGCTCGATCGGCGCCTGCGCCACTCCGGGCCGCGTCTTCAAGGGTCTGCGCATGGCCGGTCACATGGGCGCCGAGCAGGTCACGACGCAGAACCTCACGGTTCACGCGGTTGATCTCGCCAAGGGCGTCATCCTCGTCAAGGGCGCCGTACCCGGCCCCAAGGGCGCACTCGTCGTCCTCCGCTCCGCAGCGAAGGGAGCCTGAACGCCATGGCAAAGACTATTGACGCTCAGCTGCCCGTCGACATCTTCGACGTCCAGACCAACATCCCGCTGATCCACCAGGTCGTCGTGGCCCAGCTGGCTGCGGCTCGCCAGGGCACGCACAGCACCAAGTCGCGTGGCGAGGTGTCCGGTGGTGGCAAGAAGCCTTACCGCCAGAAGGGCACCGGTCGCGCTCGTCAGGGCTCGATCCGCGCACCTCAGTACAACGGTGGTGGCATCGTCCACGGCCCCAAGCCGCGTGACTACGAACAGCGCACCCCCAAGAAGATGAAGGCTGCCGCCCTGCGCGGTGCCCTCTCCGACCGGGCACGCACTGGCCGCCTGCACGTCATCGACAGCTTCGTCGACGGTGACAAGCCGTCGACCAAGGACGCCATCGCGACGCTCGCCGATCTCACCACCCGTACGCGTGTCCTCGTGGTCGTCGACCGCAACGACACCGTCACGGCACTGAGCCTTCGCAACGTCACCGACACGGTCATCCTGTCGTTCGACCAGCTCAACACGTACGACGTCCTGCTCAGTGACGACATCGTCTTCACGCAGGCAGCGTTCGACGCATTCGTGGCGGCTCGTTCCGCCGAGGGTGCCAAGACGATCGCGTTGAGCAAGGCCGCGACGGACCCCGACGCCAAGCCCGCCGCCAAGGCGCCCGCCAAGAAGGCACTCGGCCGCCAAGAAGGCGACGCCGGCCAAGGCTGACGAGACCGAGGCAGCTCCGGCCGCCAAGAAGGCAGCTCCGGCCGCCAAGAAGGCGCCTGCTGCGAAGAAGGCCGCTGCTGAGACTCCGGCCAAGAAGGCACCTGCTGCCAAGAAGGCGCCGGCCAAGGCCGCTGCCAAGAAGGCACCTGCCGCCAAGAAGGCGCCCGCCAAGAAGGCACCTGCGAAGAAGACGGGAGACGACAAGTGAGCACGATCCACAAGGACCACCGCGACATCCTGATCGCTCCGGTTGTCAGCGAGAAGAGCTACGGCCTCCTCGACGACAACAAGTACACCTTCGTGGTGCACCCGGACGCCAACAAGACCGAGATCAAGATTGCCGTCGAGAAGATCTTCGGCGTCAAGGTCACCGCTGTTAACACGCTCAACCGCAAGGGCAAGACCCGTCGTACCAAGTCGGGCCTTGGCAAGCGCAAGGACACCAAGCGAGCAATCGTGAGCGTGGCCGCCGGTCAGAGCATCGACATCTTCTCGACGCCGAGCGCCTGAGGACTGAGGACACATGGCTATTCGCAAATACAAGCCGACAACGCCGGGCCGTCGTGGCTCCAGCGTCGCCGACTTCGCCGAGATCACCCGTACGACTTCCGAGAAGTCGCTGACGGAGCCGCTGCCCAAGAAGGGCGGCCGCAACAACCAGGGACGCATCACCACGCGCCACCAGGGTGGCGGTCACAAGCGCGCCTACCGCATCATCGACTTCCGTCGCTATGACAAGGACGGCGTGCCGGCCAAGGTCGCTCACATCGAGTACGACCCCAACCGGACCGCTCGCATCGCGCTGCTCCACTACGCCGATGGTGAGAAGCGCTACATCATCGCTCCTGAGGGCCTCAAGCAGGGCATGGCCGTCGAAGCCGGAGTCGGCTCCGACATCAAGGTCGGCAACAACCTCCCGCTGCGCAACATCCCGGTCGGCACGCTGCTTCACTGCATCGAGCTCCGCCCGGGCGGTGGCGCCAAGATGGGCCGCTCCGCTGGAGTCAAGGTTCAGCTCGTCGCCAAGGAAGGCGCCAAGGCGCAGCTGCGTCTGCCTTCCGGTGAGATGCGCTACGTCGACGTACGCTGCCGCGCCACGATCGGCGAGGTCGGCAACGCCGAGCAGTCCAACATCAACTGGGGCAAGGCTGGCCGCAACCGCTGGAAGGGCAAGCGCCCGACCGTCCGTGGTGTCGCCATGAACCCGGTCGATCACCCGCACGGTGGTGGTGAGGGCAAGACGTCCGGTGGACGTCACCCCGTCTCCCCGTGGGGCAAGCCGGAAGGCCGCACGCGCAAGCGCAAGGCCAGCGACTCGCAAATCGTCCGCCGCCGCAAGTCCGGCCGCTGAGAAGGATTGGTTCACAGATGCCACGCAGTTTGAAGAAGGGCCCGTTCGTTGACGGGCACCTCGAGAAGAAGGTCGACGCGCAGAACACCGCGGACACCCACAACGTGATCAAGACCTGGTCGCGCCGCTCGATGATCCTGCCGTCCTTCATCGGACACACGATCGCCGTGCACGACGGCCGCAAGCACGTACCCGTGTTCATCACGGACTCGATGGTGGGTCACAAGCTGGGCGAGTTCGCCCCGACCCGTACGTTCCGTGGTCACGAGAAGGACGACCGGAAGGCGAAGAGGCGATGAGTGCAGCAACCCGCGAAAACGTGAGCGCGCGCCGCGAGCGCCTGCTCGGCGAAGAGCCCGGCGCATTCGCCGTGGCACGCTTCGTGCGCGTCACCGCGCAGAAGTCGCGCCGTGTCGGCGACCTGATCCGTGGCGAGTCCGTGGACAACGCCCTGGCGATCCTGCAGTTTGCACCGCAGGCCGTTGCCGAGGTGTTCTACAAGCTCGTCGACAGCGCCGCTGCCAACGCCGAGACCGTTGAAGGTCTCGACCGCTCGCAGCTCGTCATCACCGTCGTCCACGTGGACGAGGGCCCGACGATGAAGCGTTGGCGTCCGCGCGCCAAGGGTGCGGCCAACCGCATCCTCAAGCGCAGCAGCCACCTGACCGTGGTCGTACAGCCGGCAGACCTCGTTGCTGCCAAGCGCGATGCGGCCAACATCAAGAACTCCAAGAAGAAGGGCGGGAACCGATAGTGGGACAGAAAATCAACCCGCACGGGTTCCGACTGGGCATCTCGACGGATCACAAGAGCCGTTGGTACGCCGACAAGCTCTACAAGAGCTACGTCGGTGAAGACGTGCAGATCCGCAAGATGCTCACCAAGGGCATGGACCGCGCCGGCATCAGCCGTGTCGAGATCGAGCGCACGCGTGACCGCGTACGTGTCGACATCCACACTGCTCGTCCCGGCATCGTCATCGGCCGCCGTGGCGCCGAGGCTGACCGCATCCGCGGCGACCTCGAGAAGCTCACGGGCAAGCAGGTTCAGCTGAACATCCTCGAGGTCAAGAACCCCGAGATGGACGCTCAGCTTGTTGCCCAGGGTGTTGCCGAGCAGCTGTCGGGCCGTGTCCAGTTCCGCCGTGCCATGCGCAAGG
>CAWKHC010000007.1:0-106966 GCA_963849475.1 uncultured Actinomycetota bacterium | reverse complement strand
GCTGACCGTCTCCGGATCATCAGCGATCTCGGTCAGAGTCTGCGCCACGATGTGACGATGCCCGAAGGTACGACCGCAGTCGACGGATCGCTCAACTATCCGACCGGCACCCCGCCTGTCGCGGGCCCTCCGGCCGGCGGACTCACCGGTGCGGCGTACACGAACAATGACAGCTTCGCCACGACGGCAACGGGCACGACGTTGTTCGACCTGGACACCACGCTCGACCGGGTCGCCCAGCAGGTCCCGGCGAACGCCGGAACCCTCGTGGTCGCCGGTCCGTTCGGAGGCGGAGTCGGCCCTGTCGCCGGCTTCGACATCGTGAGTGAGCTGTCCGGTGGACGTGCCATCGGCAACACCGGGTACGCCACTCTTCGCCCGACAAACGGTGGTCTGGGCGGGCTCTACAAGGTCGATCTACTGAGCGGGGACATCACCAAGGTGGCAGGCTTCACTCACGATGTTGCCGACCTGGCCATCCCGCAGCCCTGAGGCAAGGGCGAATCTTGCCCAATGAACAGGAGCAGCACTGGTGGCACCGTGGAGGAGCTCACGGGCCAGCGATGACGGCGTGCGTGATACGCCCGAGTCGCTGGCCCGCGAGGGCTATTCACGCCACGGCGCCGAGCTGTACCGGTACGCGCTCAGCAGGCTGAATGACGATGGGGCCGCGCAGGACGCTGTGCAGGAGACGATCGTCAGGGCGTGGCGGTCGGGTGACCGGCTCGATCCCACGAAGGCTTCGCTGCGAACGTGGCTCTACGCGATTCTCCGCAACGTGATCATTGACCATGCGGCTGCACGTCAGCGTGCGGCTGCCCTACCTGGGGCTGCCGCAGACGAGCTGAGGGAGGAACAGATGACCGACCAGACCGGGGCGGTGGCAGACGTCGATCTCATCACGCGGGCTCTGAGCCTGATCAGCCACGATCACCGGACTGCGATCATCGAGACCTACCTGCGCGACCGGCCGTACGAGGAAGTGGCCGCCGAGCTGGGCGTGTCAGTGAGTACGCTGCGGAGCCGGGTGTTCTACGGACTCAAGCAACTGAGACAAGCAATGACGATGATGGTGGTCGAGCCATGAGCCGCTCGCACGACGAGCTGAGAGAAGCGCTGGGGGCGTTCGTCCTCGGCCAGCTCGACGAGCCTGAGCTGCTGCGTGATGTCGAGGCGCACTTGCGGACGTGTGAGAAGTGTCGCGCCGAGGTGGCCGACATCGGACCGTTGGCAGCAAGTCTTCTTCAGGTCGACATCGACGGCGTGCTGTCCGGCACGCCACCCGGCCTCGACGAGCGGGTCAGGCAGGCACTGCCGCAACCGGACCGCAGCGTAGGTCGCTGGGCGCCGACCCTCGGTGGAGTGTTGGTCGGAGCAGCAGCGACCGCTGCTGTTGCCTTGATGTTTCCTGACGAGCAGCAACCACCCACACCTACTGTCATCGCCGTACCCAATGTTGAGTCGGTCGACGGGGTCACAGCCTCAGCGGGCCTGGTCGATCACACCTGGGGCCTTGAGATCAAGCTCAAGACCTCAGGGCTGCCGGCAGGCGAGACCTTTGAGATGTGGGTGGAGGGCGAAGACGGCAAGGCTTATGACGCCGGCGAGTTCATCGGAGTCACGGACAAGACCATCACCTGCGACATGAGCACGTCAGTTCTGTTGGCCGATGCGACCAGCTTCAAGGTGGTCGACTCGAGCGGCACCGAGGTGATTTCAGCCGATCTGCCGCGATGACTCAACAGGTCCGGTAGACGTACGCGGGGTCGCTTTGTGGCACGACGTCGAGATCGCGACGCATGATCGAGATCTCTCCCACGCGCGCCATGCACGAGCTGGTGAACGGCTTGTCGGTGTACTCGATCTCGATGACGTGGCCGCCGTACGTCTTGGTGTACGACCCGCACTCGGTGTGGACCTCGCACTCCTCGGCAACGGCGAAGTCGAAGCCGAGACGCTTGCCGGACCACTCGGCGGTGTTCTTCTGGGCGATGGCGAGTCCGATCCGGTGCGCGCGGGACACGAGCAGCCTGCTGAACGCCAACGCATCGGACTCGGCGACGAGGCCCTTGGAACGGGTCCACGCGTCGAGGTTGTCCGGCTCGATGGCATCGAAGCCGTCCTTGGCGCAGCCGTCGAACCAACCACCGACGATGCCGGCGGCTTCCTTGCGCTTGACTGCCGTGCTGATGTCGAGCAGGACCTCGTCGGGCCAGCTGGCGTCGATCAGCAGCTTGCCGTTGCGGTGCAGCAGGAGCGAGGCGTGCTCAGACTTCCAGAAGTTGAGCTCGCCTGGCTGGGTCTGGAATGCGTTGACGTAGCAGATGTTGTAACGCCCGGGCACTGGCTTCTCGCTGCGGTCGCGGGTCACGATCTGCACGTTCGCAGCCGGTGCGTACGCGCCTCCGAGCTGGTAGTCCGCGACGCCGGCAATCGGTGGCGGGACAACGCCTCCGCCGACCGAGGCGAGGATCATGGCGATGATCTCGGAGATCAGGGCAGCAAGCACGTCGTGAGCATGTCAGAGCAGGAACAGGACCAAGGCAGCCGTCACCGCGACGACGGCGGCACCGGCCAGCTGCTTGGGCCAGGTCCACTTGACCTTCGGCGTCTCGCCGCCGAACACCGAGAGGATCTCCAGGGCAGCCGCCGGAATGGTGAGGAGGACGAATCCCTGTCTGATGGCAGTGAGCTCGTCCTTGCTGCCGTGGGCGTCGACGAAGTAGGCGATCGCTGCTCCAACGCCCACCAGGACGAGTATCTGGACCACGCCCCGTGGGACAGCTGACGCAAGCGCCTTGATGTCGGGGATGCGTCCTTCGAGGAGCTGCATGACCTGGGGGATCGAGAAGATCGCGACACCCACCCAGAGCTGCCAGCAGCTGCCGAGGAACGCTCCGGCGAAGAACGCGAGGAGCCCAGCCCGGAACAGCAGTCCACGTACCTGCTGGAACGTCGTGGGCGCCGGCAGCTCGTCGACCTCCTGAACGGCGCGCAGGCGTCGCGGATAGAGGCCGGCGGCCGCTTCCTCGAGGAGGAACCTGCCGACGACGGCGGCGATCGTCAGCAGCGCGAGCCCATCGGCGTGAGACGTGATGGCCAGCTCTCGGCCGGTCAGGTCACCGAGTCCGCCCACAATGCCCTGCACGGCCCAGCCACTGATCAGTGCGGCGATGACAGTGTCACCGAAGCGGTCCCAGGAGTAGACGTGCTCAGGCTCGGCCACGCGCCGCAGGGGACGCGCCGCAGCAGCGACCAGCGGGGCGACGAACCAGAGCGCGGCCAGGCCCATCAGCCCGCGGATGCCCTCATCGAGGTCCAGGCCCTCGGCCGTGAGACCACCTCGGGCCAGGGTCACCACGGTGAACGCTGCCACTGCCGCGATGCCAGCGGAGGCATCGAGCACGGCGAGAACCAGCAGCACAGCGACCAGGCCGAGTGCGGGCGGGAACGGAGCGGCGCCGCCACTCGTTGCGGCTACTACTCCGAGCGCAACCCCGAGAGTCGGGAGCAGGGTCCAGAGGACGCCGAGAGCTGCCCTCAGGTAGGCGCCATCAGCGGTGATGCGAGCGACGAGCGGGAGCCGTGGCGCCAGGCCGACGGGCACCTTCTGGCTCAATGTGTCCAGGCGGGGCCAACCCGGGAAGCGCCAGGTCAGAGACCTGTCGCCCCACGCATCGCCGAACGGTCGCGCGCGACCGGCGTCGTCGTCGGCGCCATCGAGTCCTCCGGCACCCAGTCCTGCGATGACGGCGAGCGTCGCATCGCGTGTGGCTGGCTCAGCAAGATGCTGGGGGTCCTGGCCGGATGCCCCGACGGGAGCCTCGATCAGACGTCTTGGCCAACCCATGCCCCGGGCGCCGCTCATGGCCATGACCGTGAGGCCGACGATTGCGAGGATCAGGATGCGGAGGACATCGTCGTCGACCGGCTTGATCGGTGGCGCGGCGGTGGTCGTCTCAGGTTCCTCCGCCACGGGACCATCGGGAATCACCTCTGGGTCATCGACGTCGGGCAGCGGTGCCAACGGGATGCTCTGGAACGGGGTCGCGACCACGTCGTCGGGCGTCCCGCTGCCAGGAGGAGTGTTCGGCGGGTCCGATGTATCACCGACTGTGAAGTTGAAGGTGAGCGAGTCGATCTGTTGGTCCTCAAAAAGCTCGTACAAGGTCGCGGTGTACTGACCTTCTGGCAGTGCGGCAGGCAGCACTGAGATTGCCGGGGTCGCTTGGCCGGGACTGAGTGCAACCCCGCGTCTTACCTCGTTCGAGTTGTAGGTGCAGGAGAAGTCCACGCTCTCATCTGGGTCGCCATCGGGGTCGATGACGCCTTCGCAGGCGCGCGGCACGTCGAAAAAGGATGAGCCGTTTCGAACCAGGTCCCACTCGACAAAGAATGAGCTACCGATCTCGCGCGTGCCCTCGATCGTGATGCTGTCGCCGGCTGGGAGCTTGGGAGCAGTGTCGACCGAAAATGTCGACGCCTTCAATGTGAACGTGACCTTGGTGCCAGGCGACGAAACCTCCTGCTGATTCACCACGTAGACCGTGACCTCAACGGGGCTTTCGTTCTCTGGATCTGGATTGTGGAACTGTATGTTGCTGATCGAGCAACTCCAGTGTCCAAGCTCATCGCCCTCCCAGGGCTGGATGACGATGGGTCCCCTGAAGCAGCGAAGCTCTTCTGGCTCTGGCGTCGACGTCAGCTCGACCTTGACCGTTCCTTGGGGCTCTCCCTTGCCGGTTAGTACCAGGTCGGAGTAATAGCCAAGGTCGTCGACCGCGTCGACCGTCGGTGCCGGTGGCGCGACCGGCTCGTCCGCCGAGCCCGGGGACGGCCACAGCAGGACGGCTGCCAACAGGACCAGCGTCAGCAGCGTGGAAGCACGTGGGAGTGAGGCGCGCACCGCAATATTCTAGGAGGATCTGCCGCCCATAGTAGTCAATTTGGACTATCTTCCGTGCTGCTTGCGGAGCTTGGCCGGGGCCGCGATGTGCCAGGCATCGTCGATCAGCTCGGCCAGCTCACCCGGGTCGACGAGCTCGAGATTGACCAGGATGTAGCTGTAGCCGTCGTAGTGCGGAGTCGTGAAGTAGGCCGGGTCGTCGCTGGCAACCAGGCCCTCCTTGTCGGAGGTCTTGAGCGCCAGCGATCCGTCGGAGTCCGTCCGTAGGCGGCCCATCAGCTTGCCCGCCACCTTGAGCGCCGGCGTGCCGTACGAGGTCGAGATCTCGACGTCGGGCAGCTCGGTCGCCATCGCCTCGACCTCAGCCCACGTCACCGTCATGCGGTCAGTCTGTCATCGCGCACTGACGAGATCGTGCCGGAACACGAGCTGGCGTCCCCAGCGTTCGTGGAGGCGGTCGCCAGCGGGCGTGAATCCTGCGGCCTTGATGGTCGCAATCGAGGCGACGTTGTCCGGTGCGATCGTGGCGAACAGCCCGCGGACCGACGGCTCGAGGAGGCAGCGATCGACGAGCAGCTGCGTGGCGGCCACGGCAAGACCTTGACGGCGGTGAGCTGTGAGCACGGTGTAGCCGAGCTCGACCTCGCCGTCGGCGTTGGGTGCGCCCTTGAACCCGGCATTGCCGACGATCGTGTCGCCGGTGACGATGGCGTTCATCGTCCATCCTTTGTTGGCAGGCTTGCCCTCGAGCAGGGTGATCATGAAGGTCCAGATCTCGACGTGTGCGGCAAACTCCGCCGGGATGTCCAGGCCGAGGATCGACGCAGCGGTGTCGTCTTCGCCGTCTCGCAGGGCAAGCAGCACCGGCAGGGGGAGATCGACCAGACGTACGGTCATTCGCCCCTCCTCTGACGAGCCTCCTCGGCCCTGACCGCCAGCCCCGCCGCATCGGGGTAGATGACTTCCTCGAGCACGAGACCGTGCGGCGGCAGCACGGTCACCCGGGCGTTGCGCTCGGCGTGCGCCAGCACCTCGCCGGCCCACGAGGGCTCGAAGCGGCCTTCGCCGACCGCGACCAGGACGCCCATGAGCGAGCGCACCATCGAGTGGCAGAACGCATCGGCTCGCACGGTCGTCTCCAGCATCGAGCCGTCGCGGACGGTGTGCAGGTCGAGGAGTGTGCGGATCGTCGTGGCTCCCTTGCGCTTCTTGCAGAACGACGCGAAGTCGTGATGGCCCAGGAGGTGCGTTGCGGCGGAGTTCATCGCGTCGACGTCGAGATGGCGCTGCCAACGTACGACGGCCCCTCGCTCGAGCGGGTCTGGGCCGGTAGGGGAGTCGGTCATTCGGTACGTGTAGCGGCGCTCAAGCGCAGCGAAGCGTGCGTCGAACCCGTCGGGGGCCACGGTCAAAGCCCGGAGGCTGATGTCCTGGGGCAAGAGTCGACGCAACCGGCGTTCGAGGGCCACCGGATCGACCTTGTCGAGGTCGACGTGCGCGACCTGGCCCCGGGCGTGCACCCCGGCATCCGTACGTCCTGCGCAGGTCAGCGAAGGATTGTCGGGCAGTCGCAGGATCGTGGCTATCGCTGTCTCGATCGTGCCCTGCACGGTACGAAGGCTGGGTTGCACGCCCCAGCCCTTGAAGTTGGCGCCGTCATAGGAGAGATCGAGCCGCAGACGCATACGGCCCACGCTATCTGGCGCTCACGTCCACGAGTTGAAGGACCACGCACCCAGGGCCGCGCCGACGATGCCGAGCGCAGCGTAGATGGCGAACCACGTGCCGCGACCTCTGCTCGCGACCTTTGCGACGCCGTCGAACGAATCCTTGCTGTAGTCGAACTTGAACATGAGATACAGCGCAGGGGCCGCCATCAGCCAGAACACCACTCCGCACACGATCCAGGAGACGACCTCGCCGCCGGCGGAGTTGAGCCCGTAGTCGAAGAAGTTCCAGCCGAGCGAGCCGAACAGCGCAGCCCACATGGGCAGCAGCAGCGTCGGGGCCTTGAGCATGACGGCAAAAGCGGAGCCGGCGAACGCAACCACCACCATGATCGGGAAGCCCAGAAGCAGGAGTCCCGAGCCGTCGGGGCAGGGCTGCTCGATGACGTACGGTCCGCCGTCCGCGCAGGAGCCGCCGACGTCCATGACCGCCCGCATACCGAGGTACGTCCAGGTCAGTGCCAGGCTCACGACGATGACGCTCGTCACGAGCAGAGGTAGTCGCCACGAGGACGCGCTCGAACGGATGTCACTCATGCGGACACTCTGCCGCAGCTCAGTCCGCAGCGGGTGGAGTTAGCTCCAGCGCTGTTCGGCCGGCACGAACTTCAGCTGACGGTCGCCAGTGTAGATCTGCTTGGGACGAGCGATCTTCTGCTCCTTGTCGTCCACCAGCTCGAGCCACTGGGCGAGCCAGCCGGCCGTACGCGGGATGGCGAACAGGACCGTGAACATCTCCGGCGGGAACTTCAGCGCCTCGTAGATCAGGCCCGAGTAGAAGTCGACGTTCGGGTAGAGCTTGCGGCTGATGAAGTAGTCATCCTCGAGCGCAATGCGCTCCAGCTCCTGGGCGATCTCCAGCAGCGGGTTGACGCCGGTGACCTCGAAGACGTCGTCGACGGCCTTCTTGATGATCGTGGCGCGGGGATCGAAGTTCTTGTAGACGCGGTGACCGAAGCCCATGAGCTTCTCGTCACCCTTCTTGACGCCCTCGATGAACGCCGGGATCTTGTCGGGCGTGCCGATGCGCTTGAGCATCTTGAGCACTGCCTCGTTGGCGCCACCGTGCAGCGGCCCATAGAGAGCCGCGACACCGGAGCTGACGGCCGAGTAGGGGTCGACCTGCGAGGAGCCGACCGCGCGTACGGCGTTGGTCGAGCAGTTCTGCTCGTGATCGGCGTGCAGGATGAAGAGCACCTCGAGGGCCTTGGCCAGGCGCGGGTCGGGGTTGTACTTCTGCTCGCTCATCTTGAACAGCATCGACAGGAAGTTCTCGGTGTAGGAGAGCTCGTTGTCGGGGTAGACGTACGGCTTGCCCTGCGCGTGACGGAACGACCAGGCGCCGAGCGTCGGCATCTTGGCGATGAGGCGCACGACCTGGTCGTGGCGGACCTTCGGGTCGTGGATGTTGCGGGCCTCGGGATAGAACGTCGACAGCGCGCCGACGCTCGACAGCAGCATGCCCATGGGGTGCGCGTCGTAGCGGAAACCCTGCAGCTGGGACTTGAGGTTCTCGTGCACGAACGTGTGGAACGTGATCTCGTGAACCCACTGCTCGTGCTGCTCCTTGGTGGGCAGCTCGCCGTGGATCAGCAGGTAGGCGACCTCGAGGAACGTGGAGCTCTCCGCGAGCTGCTCGATGGGGTAGCCGCGGTACTCGAGGATGCCCTTGTCGCCGTCGATGAACGTCACGGCGCTGCGAGTGGAGGCGGTGTTGAGGAATCCGGGGTCGTAGACCGCGAGCCCGGGCTCGTCCTCGCCCTTGCCGATCTGGTTGAAGTCGGCCGCGCGTACGGTGCCGTCGGTGATCGGGAGCTCGTACTCCTCGCCCGTGCGGTTGTCGCGTACGGTCAGGGTCTGCTTTTCGGTCACGATGGGTCTCCTGTGACGGGCGTTCTGCTCTGAAAAATGTGGCGCCGCGGGGTGGTGCAGCACCTCACCAACTTAGTGCCGCTGGTGAAATCGGCCTTCCGCGGGGTCAACGCTCTGCCCCGTTTTGACCCGGGGAGGCCTCGGCGGTTAACCTTGTGTGTCGTGTCTCCACCGGCTGATGCCGTGGGATCGACCGCCGCAGAACCCATTCAGGCACCATCGAATCAAGACTCAATCCAAGAACGAGAAGGTCACGCCGTGCGCACGTTCAGCCCCAAGCCGTCTGACATCACCCGTCAGTGGCACGTCATCGACGCCGAGGACATCGTCCTGGGTCGTCTCGCCGTCCAGGCTGCGACGCTGCTCCGCGGCAAGCACAAGCCGACCTTCGCGCCTCACGTTGACGGTGGCGACTTCGTCATCATCATCAACGCCGAGAAGGTCGCCCTGTCAGGCAACAAGCGCACCGACAAGCTCGCCTACCGTCACAGCGGTTACCCGGGTGGACTCAAGTCCATCGCGTACGGCGACCTGCTCGTCAAGGATGCCCGCAAGGCGATCGAGAAGTCGGTCCGCGGCATGCTTCCCAAGAACCGTCTGGGTGATCAGCTGATCACGAAGCTCAAGGTCTACTCCGGCCCCGAGCACCCGCACAGCGCCCAGAAGCCCCAGCCGTTCGAGATCACTCAGATCTCCCAGTAAAGAAGAGCACCCGTGACTGAGACCACTGCAGAAGTGACCGAGAACGACACCGAAGACTTCGTACCCAACGAAGAGGGTGTCGCCTACACCTCCGAGACCGCTGGTTCGTCGGCAACTCCCGACAAGCCCGCGACGATCGCTCCGGGTGCAGCGACCGGCCGCCGCAAGGAAGCCGTTGCGCGCGTACGCATCGTCCCCGGCACCGGCGTCTGGACCGTCAACGGCAAGCCGCTCGAGGAGTACCTCCCCAACAAGCTGCACCAGCAGATTGCCAAGGAGGCCTTCGCCGAGACCGGTCTCGTTGACCGCTTCGACGTCATCGCTCGTGTCACCGGTGGTGGCATGACCGGCCAGGCCGGCGCGCTGCGCCTCGGTGTGGCTCGCTCGCTCAACCAGATCGACGAAGAGGCCAACCGCCCGGTCCTCAAGAAGGCCGGACTTCTGACGCGCGACTCGCGCATCAAGGAGCGCAAGAAGGCCGGACTCAAGAAGGCCCGTAAGGCTCCTCAGTACAGCAAGCGCTGATCTTTCGTGGGCCGGTTGTTTGGCACTGATGGCGTTCGCGGAGTCGCGAATCGTGATCTGACCGCCGAGCTCGCTGTCGACCTTGCGGTTGCAGCGGCCCACATCCTTGGCGAGGTCGGTGCTTTTGCCGATCAGCGCCCCACAGCAGTAGTGGCCCGCGATCCCCGCGCTTCCGGAGAATTCCTGGAGGCAGCGGTGGTCGCGGGTCTTGCATCTGCCGGTGTCGACGTCCACCGACTCGGCGTCGTGCCCACTCCCGGTGCTGCCTACTTGACGTCCTTCCTCAAGGCCGACATGGGCGTCATGATCTCCGCAAGCCACAACGCGATGCCCGACAACGGCATCAAGTTCCTCGCGCGCGGCGGCCTCAAGCTCGACGACGATCTCGAGATCCAGATCGAGAAGCGCCTCGAAGAGCCGTGGGACCGCCCGATCGGCAGCGGCGTCGGTCGCATCGGCGACAGCCACGCCGGACTCGGGTCGTACATCAAACACCTCGTCGACTCCTCGCCCGGACGCCTCGACGGCCTCACGATCGTGCTGGATTGCGCCAACGGTGCCGCGTACGAGACCGGTCCCAGGGTGTTCGAACAGCTCGGTGCGACGGTCATCGCGATCCATGCCGAGCCCGACGGTCTCAACATCAACCTCAATTGCGGCTCGACCCACATCGAGGACCTGCAGGCGGCCGTCGTCGCCCACGGTGCCGATGCCGGTTTCGCGTTCGACGGTGACGCCGATCGTTGCCTCGCAGTCGACGCAGCAGGCGAAGTCGTCGACGGCGACCAGATCCTCGCGATCCTGGCACTTGCTGCACGTGACGCCGGCCGCCTCACCGACGACACCGTCGTGGCGACGGTGATGAGCAACCTCGGCTTCGTCCAGGCCCTGTCGGCGGCCCAGATCACCGTCATCCAGACGTCGGTCGGAGACCGGTACGTCCTTGAGGCCATGCGCAGTGGTGGCTACAACCTCGGCGGCGAGCAGTCCGGCCACGTGATCATGAGTGACCACGCGACGACCGGTGACGGCGTGCTCGCTGCGGTTCATGTCGCTGCACGGATGCTGGCGTCGGGCGAGTCACTTGCCTCCCTCGCCTCGGTCATGAAGCGGCTCCCGCAGGTCTTGGTCAACGTTCCGGGCGTCGACAAGGCTCGCGCCGACACCGACCCTGTGCTGCGTGGCGAAGTCGCGATCGCGTCGGCCAAGCTGGGCGACACCGGTCGTGTGCTGCTGCGTCAGTCAGGCACCGAACCCCTCGTACGCGTCATGGTCGAGGCAGCGACCCATGACGAGGCGGCCAGCGTTGCTGAGCACCTCGCCGAGGTCGTCCGCGCCAACCTCAGCCTCTAGGCAGGCTCTTCGGCCGTCCAGACGCCGAGCTGGTTGCCGCTGGGATCGGTGAAGTGGAAGCGTCGACCGCCCGGGAAACCGTAGGGTCCGTTGACGACCTCGCCGCCGGCTGCCTTGACTGCTTCGACTGAGGCGTCGAGGTCGTCGGAGAACAGCTGGACGAAGACACCGTCCTGGCTGGGCTGGGCCTCCGGATTGAGCCCGCCCACCTCAGGATCGTCGGGAGCCGCGCCCTGGATGCCGGCGTAGTCGGGCCCGTAGTCGTTGAAGGCCCAGCCGAACGCGTCTGCGTAGAACGCCTTGGAGCGGGAGATGTCGGTGGTCGCGATCTCGACGTAATCGAGTCGGTGATGGCGTGGTGAGCTCATGGCGCCCATGCTGCCCAGCGCCACTGACACTTCGTAGACTCGCGGGGTGACCAAGGTTGAGCGCATCGATCCGGCCGACTCGACGGTGTTCGCGGAGTTCTATGACGCCTACGCCCGGGCGCACGACCGCGACTTCGACCTGCCCTACACGGCCACCGAGCTGGCGATCGACATGGTGCCGGACGAGTACACCGTGTCGCTCGGGCTGGCAGCGCGTGACGACGATGGTGTTGTCGTGGGCGGGGCATGGGCGGAGCTCCCGCAGAAGGACAACGTCACGTTTGCGTACGCCGAGGTGTTCGTCGTGCCCGAACGTCGGCGTGAGGGTCACGGCACGGCGCTCGCGGAGGCGCTGATGGCTGAGTGCCGCGATGCCGGTCGTACGTCGATGCTGGGCGAGGCTTCGTGGGCCGTCGACGACGAGGACGGGCCCGGCAAGAAGTTCGCCGAGCAGCTGGGATTTGGGCTCGACATCGTCGACGCACATCGTGAGCTGCTGCTGCCGGCGACGCTGCCCCCTCTCGTGATCGACCCGGCATACGAGATCCGCACCTGGCGCGGGGCCTGTCCCGACGAGCTCGTCGACGGATACGCCGACGTACGCCGGCTGATGGTCCAGGAGGCGCCGAGCGGCGATGCTGGCCTGGAGAACGAGCACTGGGATGCCGCGCGCATCCGTACGGAAGAAGCCAAGTGGGCGAAGTCCGGCCGCATCCCGCAGGTCAGCGTCGCCATCGCAGCCGACGGCTCGGTCGTGGGCCACACGCAGCTGATCTTTCCGAGCGAGATCGACGAGGTCTATCAGTGGGACACGCTCGTGCTGCCGTCACATCGCGGGCACGGTCTGGGCCTGACGCTCAAGTTGTTCACGTTGCACGAGTCCGCCGACCTGCTCGACGGGCGTCGACGGATTCATACGTACAACGCCGCCAGCAACGCGCCGATGATCGCCGTCAACGAGTCGATGGGATTCCGTCAGGTCGCATGGCTGGGCGAGTACGTCCGAACCCTCTAAAGCTTGCGGAGGCGGACCCAGCTGACCTGGTGGTCGGCTCCCTTGCGGAGCACCAGCGATGCGCGTCCGCGGGTCGTCTGGATGTTCTCACGGAGGTTGGGCCAGTTGATCGTGTCCCACAGCTCGCTGGCACGGGCGACCGCCTCGGCATCGGTGAGCGCGCTGTAGCGGTGGAAGTAGGACGCGGGATCGGCGAACGCCGTCTTGCGCAGGGTGAGGAACCGTTCGACGTACCAGCTGCGGATGTCCTTGCTCGACGCGTCGACGTAGATCGAGAAGTCGAAGAAGTCGCTGATCGCGAGACCGGGGGAGCCGTCGCCGCGGGCACGCGCCGGTGCGAGGACGTTGAGGCCCTCGACGATCACGATGTCGGGTTCGTTGAGGGTGACGACTTCCTCGGTGCGGTCGTACGTGAGGTGTGAGTAGACCGGGGCCGTGACGACCTCGACACCTGACTTCACGTCGATGATGAAACGCAGGAGCGCCTTGCGGTCGTACGACTCCGGGAAGCCCTTGCGCTCGAGGATGCCCCGCCGTTCGAGCTCGGCGTTGGGGAACAGATAACCGTCGGTGGTGACGAGTGCGACCTGGGGATGTTCCGGGGCACTCGCCAACAGCTCACGGATCAGGCGTGCCGTCGTCGACTTGCCGACGGCGACCGATCCGCCGATGCCGATGACGAACGGGGTGCGCTTGGGTTGTGGTCGGCCGAGGAACTTGTCGGTCGCCCGGTGCAGGCCGGCAGCGGCCCGTACGCGGAGGCTGATGAGCTGGGTCAGGGGGAGGTAGACCTGGCGGACCTCCTCGAGGTCGAGCTCGTCTCCGAGACCACGTACGCGCTCGATCTCGTCGGGTTTGAGGGGTTGCGGAGCGTCGCCGGCGAGCTCGGCCCAGGCGGCACGCTCGAGCTCGACATACGGTGACTGGTCGCGCGTCATCCCGCCATTCTCCCGTCTGGCCGTTGGCCACTATCCTTGACCCCATGTGCGGAATAGTCGGGTACGTCGGAGAGCGCTCTGCCGAAGAGGTCATCATCGCGGGTTTGAGGCGACTCGAATACCGCGGATACGACTCCGCAGGTGTCGCCCTGGTGCTCGACGGCAAGATCGTCTCGGCCAAGAAGGCCGGCAAGCTGACCAACCTGGACACCGAGCTCGAGGCGCATCCGCTGCCCCTGGCCAACACCGGCATCGGCCACACCCGCTGGGCCACCCACGGCGCACCCAACGACGTCAACGCGCACCCGCACCTCGACCAGACCGGTCAGGTCGCGGTCGTGCACAACGGCATCATTGAGAACTTCGCGACGCTGCGCACCGAGCTCGAGGCGGCCGGCCACGAGATGCTGTCGGAGACCGACACCGAGATCGTCGCCCATCTGCTGCAGCAAGAGCTCGAGCACACCCAAGACCTGTCTGACGCCGTACGTGCCGTGTGCCGCCGGCTCGAGGGCGCGTTCACCCTCGTGTTCTGCGATGCCCGCCATCCTGACGTCGTCGTGGGTGCTCGTCGCAACTCGCCGCTAGTCGTGGGTCGCGGCAAGGGCGAGAACTTCCTCGGCTCCGACGTCGCGGCGTTCATCGAGTACACCCGTGACGCCATCGAGCTCGGCCAGGACCAGGTCGTCACGATCACGCCGGACGACATCGTGGTCACCGATTTTGACGGCAACCCGGCCGAGACCAAGGACTACCACGTCGACTGGGACGTGTCGGCCGCCGAAAAGGGCGGCTTTGACTGGTTCATGCTCAAGGAGATCGACGAACAGCCCCAAGCCGTCGCCGACACCCTGCTGGGCCGCCACTCACCTGATGGTCGCCTCCAGCTCGACGAGATGCGGTTGTCCGACGACGAGCTGCGCGAGGTCGACAAGATCATCGTCATCGCCTGCGGCACGTCGTTCTATGCCGCGATGGTCGCGAAGTACGCGATCGAGCACTGGACGCGTACGCCGTGCGAGGTCGAGCTGGCCTCGGAGTTCCGCTACCGCGACCCGATCCTCGACAAGAGCACGTTGATCGTCACGATCAGCCAGTCCGGCGAGACCATGGACACGCTCATGGCGATCCGGTACGCCCGCCAGCAGCGTGCGCGGGTGCTCTCGATCTGCAACACCAACGGCTCGACGATCCCGCGTGAGTCCGACGCCGTGCTCTACACCCACGCCGGACCCGAGATCGCCGTCGCCTCCACCAAGGGCTTCCTTGCTCAGATCACCGCCTGCTACCTGCTCGCGCTCTACATCGCGCAGGTCAAGGGCAGCAAGTACGGCGACGAGATCGCGTCGATCCTCGCCGAGATCGACAAGATCCCCGCCGGCATCCAGCGGATGCTCGACGAGGGTGATCAGGTCCGCAAGCTGGCAACAGAGCTCGCCGGGTCGCGTTCGATCCTCTTCCTCGGTCGCCACGTCGGCTATCCCGTGGCTCTCGAAGGGGCGCTCAAGCTCAAGGAGCTCGCCTACATCCACGCCGAGGGATTTGCGGCCGGCGAGCTCAAGCACGGCCCGATCGCGTTGGTAGAGGAGGGCCTTCCGGTCTTCATCGTCGTACCACCCAAGGGCCGCGACCAGCTGCAGGAAAAGACCGTCAGCAGCATCCAGGAGATTCGTGCCCGCGGCGCTCGCACGATCGTGCTCGCCGAGGACGGTGATGAGGACGTCGTGCCGTACGCCGACCACCTGATCCGGCTGCCCAACGTGCCGACGCTGCTACAACCGCTCGTCGCGACGGTGCCGCTGCAGATCTTTGCCTGCGAGTTCGCCAACCAGCTCGGCCACGACATCGACCAGCCCCGCAACCTCGCGAAGTCGGTCACGGTCGAATGAGCATCCTGGGCATCGGTGTCGACGTGGTGGACCTCCAGCGGTTCAAGGAGACGCTGGAGCGTACGCCGACCATGCGTACGCGCCTGTTCACCGACGCCGAGCGAGACCTTCCGGTCGAGTCGCTGGCAGGTCGCTTCGCCGCCAAGGAAGCGCTCGCCAAGGCGATGGGCGCTCCGGCCGGACTTTCCTGGCAGGACTTCGAGATCGTCAACGACGCTCACGGTGCGCCCTCGTTCAAGCTTCATGGCGCGGCGTCCGAGCGCCTCGCTGCACTGGGCATCGAGTCGATTCACCTGTCGATCTCGCACGACACCAGCGTCGCGACGGCGTTCGTCGTGACAGAGCGCTGAGGCTGCCCCGTGCTCACGGCACACCTCGTCGCTGACATTCGCGCGGCCGAGGAAGCCCTTGCGACGACGCTTCCTGACGGGGAGCTGATGCGCCGCGCTGCGCGGGGGCTTGCGGATCACCTTGCGCTGGCGGCACCGGGCGGCCTGATCCTCATGCTGATCGGTCCGGGCAACAACGGGGGTGACGCCTTGTACGCCGCGGTGCACCTGCTGGATCGCGGGGTGCGAGTCGACCTGTGTCTGCTCGACGAGGCCAAGGTGCACTCCGACGGTCTTGCTGCTGCTGTCGCTGCTGGTGCCCAGGTCGTTGATGCTCCGAGCGGACAGCGGCTGTGCCTCGACGCCGTGTTCGGTATCGGTGCCCGCCCGGGTCTCGAGGGCAAGGCGGCCGAGTGGGCCAGCTGGATCGCGGAGCACGGTCCGCACGTGATCGCGGTCGACGTACCGTCCGGTATCGACGTGGACGGTGCGACGCTGCCGTCGACGTACGTGAAGGCCGACGGGACGATCACCTTCGGCACCTACAAGAACGGTCTGCTCGTCACGCCGGCGTCGGGCGCTGCCGGCTGGAACGGGACGGCGCTCGCCGAGCTCGTCGACATCGGCCTCGCTCCTCACCTGGCTTCGCCGTCGCTCGAGGCGATCGAGCCCGGAGACGGTCACCTGCTGGTCAACCTCTTCGAGTGGCTGGGCGAGCCCTCGAGCCACAAGTACTCCCGCGGAGTCGTCGGCATCGCCGCAGGCTCTGAGCAGTACGCCGGAGCGGCTCACCTCTGCGTCGCCGGCGCCCAAGCGGGCATGGCAGGCATGGTCCGCTTCGCTGGTTCCGAGGCGCTGTCGGCTCGTGTCGTCGACCGGGCGCCGGAGGTCGTCGCGTCACCGGGTCGCGTACAAGCCTGGGTCGTCGGTCCCGGCGGGGGAGACGATGTAGGTGACCTCATCCGCGCAGCGCTCGCAGATGACGTACCGATCGTGCTCGATGCCTCGGCTCTCGAGATCGAGCACCTTCCCGAGTCGTTCGACACCCCTGCGCTGCTGACACCTCATGCAGGTGAGCTGGCGCGGCTCCTCCACACCGACCGCGAGGCGGTCGAGGCCGATCCGCTCGGCCATGCGAACGCGGCGGCGGAGCGTTGGAATGCCACGGTGCTGCTCAAGGGTCCCCGCACGCTGATCGCGACACCCGGCCGTACGACCCGCGTCAACCTGACCGGTTCGCCCTGGCTCGGCACAGCGGGAGCGGGCGACGTGCTCGCTGGCCTCGCCGGCTCGATGCTGGCGGCCGGAGCCGACCCCCACGACGCCGGATCGCTGGCAGCCTTCCTGCACGGCGCCGCGAGCGTCCGTGCCAACCCCGGCGGCCCGGTGACGGCCTCCGACGTCGCCGCTGCGCTGCCGGCCACGATCGCGGCGTTCCACGATGGAATCCTCGAAGACGTCCGCGACTGGAGAGACTGACATGTCACCCCAGGCCGAAGCGATCGTCGACCTCGACGCCTACCGCGCCAACATCGCGACCCTCGCGTCCTTCGCACCCGACTCGGCGCTGATGGCGGTCGTGAAGGCTGACGCGTACGGGCACGGGATGCCGCAGTGCGCCCGCGCTGCTCGCGAGGCCGGCGCTGCGTGGCTCGGCGTCGCCACGATCGCCGAGGCGCTCGAGCTGCGTGCCGGCGGCGACACCGGCGACGTGCTCTGCTGGCTGGCGTCTCCCGGTGCCGACTTCGCCTCCGCGATCGATGCTGGCATCGAGGTGACGGCGTCATCGGCCGAACAGCTCGCCGAGATCGTCGCGGCCGGCGACCGCCCGAAGGTGCAGCTCAAGGTCGACACCGGGCTCTCGCGCAACGGTGCGTACGGCGAGCAGTGGACCGCACTCGTCGCCGCAGCCGCTGGCGCCCAGGCTGACGGCACGGCCGAGATCACCGGGGTGTGGTCGCACTTCGCCTGCGCCGACGAGCCCGATCATCCCGCCAACGACGAGCAGGAGCGCGTGTTCGCCGCGGCGGTCGACGAGCTGGCTGCTGCGGGTGTCACTCCTGCGCTGCGACACCTCAGCAACTCAGCGGCGACGTTGACCCGTCCGTCGGCGCACCTCGATCTCGTCCGTGTCGGCATCGCCTCGTACGGCATCAACCCCGACCGTGACCTCGTCCACGACGCGACGCTGCTGCCGGTGATGACGCTGCAGGCCGAGCTCGCCGCGGTCAAGCGCGTGCCGGCAGGCACCAGCGTCTCCTACGGCCACACATGGACCGCCGAGCGTGAGACGACCCTTGGTCTCGTCCCGATCGGCTACGCCGAGGGCATCCTGCGGACCGCATCAAACCGGGGCCAGGTCGCGTACGGCGATCAGCGTGCACCCGTCACTGGCACGATCTGCATGGACCAGTTCGTGGTGGACCTCGGCGACAGCGCCGCACAGCGTGGTGACCTCGTCACCGTGTTCGGCCCCGACGGACCGACTGCCGATGACTGGGCGGTCGCCGCAGGCACCATCGCATACGAGGTGGTGACCCGTCTCGGCGGTCGCATCGAGCGCACCTTCAGGGGTTCACTGTGAACAAGTCGACGCGGGTTGCCACCACCGCGGGCGCCTTCGTCGCCGCGGGAGTGGCTGCGACCGTGCTCAACGGACGGCAGCGGCACAAGCGCAGGCTCCGTCGCGGCGAAGAGGTCGAGTTCGGCTCGGTCCACAGCGCCAAGCTGACCGTGACGGCAAGCGACGGTCTGCGCATCCATGCCGAAGTCGATGAAGGGCCCCGCAAGACGCCGACGGTGGTGTTCATCCACGGTTGGGTCGAGACGCTCGACGTCTGGCACTACCAACGCCTCGCGCTGCGCGACAAGGTGCGCATGGTCTTCCTCGACCAGCGTTCGCACGGCCTGTCCGGGCGCTCACACGTGGACGGCGCGTCGATCGACCAGCTCGCCGATGACCTCAACACGGTGATCCGTGAGCTCGTGCCGAGGGGGCCGATCATCCTGGTCGGGCACTCGCTCGGTGGCATGGCGATCATGGAGCTCGCCGACGCGAAGCCTGACCTGTTCGGCAAACGGGTCAAGGGCGTCGCGCTGATCGCGACGAGCAGCGGCAAGCTGGCACGCCAGAGTCCGGCCCTGCGTCGCCTCCTGCCCCTCGTACGCGTCGCGGCGCCCGTGCTCGACTGGGGTCGCACCTTCAACAGCTACTCGGTGATCCGGCGCTGGGGTCTCGGTCCGAACGCGCTCGAACGCCACGTCGACATGACCAACGAGATGATCCTGCAGGCACCGACGCACGTGCTGATGGACTTCTCGCCGATCTTCCTCGACCTCGACCTCGAGCACGCGCTGGAGACCGTCGGCAGGGCCACGACGATCGTGATCGGCGGCTCGCACGACCAGCTGACACCGCTCAAGCACAGCCGCCGGCTGGCCAACCGGATCCCCGGCGCCAAGCTCGTCGCCATCGAGGACGCCGGCCACATGCTCCCGTTCGAAGCCAACGAACAGGTCACTGACGCCATCGAGGCACTCGTGGAGGAGCTGCTATGACCGCTTCGCTCAATGTCATCGAGGCCGGCCCGGAGCACGCGTCGCAGGTCGTCGACATCATTCGCCGCTCCTTCGGTGCTCGCCCGACGCTCGATCCGCCGTCGACCGCCATGGATGAGACCGAAGAGTCGGTCGGGGCGGTCCTCGCCAGCGCGGGCGGGCTGCTCGTCGAGCGGCGCGGTCTGCCGATGGGTGCATTGTTGTTCGACGAGTCGCGTCCGGGACTGCTCGGGCTGCGGCGGGTATCGGTCGACCCCGACCTGCAAGATCGTGGCGTCGCGTCGGCGATGGTCGGCGTCGCCGAGGACACCGCCGAGGAGCGCGGCAAGGATGGCATCTGGTTGCACGTACGCGAGGAGCTGCCCGAGACGGTGCAGTTCTGGACCCGACGCTTCTATCACCCGCACACCCAGGTCGGGTCGACGATCGAGTTCGGCAAGACGCTCTGGCTCTCGCGCGAGATCCCGACCGCCGACCACATGAAGGCGTTCGCCGGGCGGCTCTCCTCGCTGCTGAGTGCCGGCGACCTGCTGGTGCTCTCGGGCGACCTCGGTGCCGGCAAGACGACGTTCACGCAGGGTCTGGGCGACGGTCTCGGCGTACGCGGTCCCGTCACCTCTCCGACCTTCGTGATCGCCCGTACGCATCCGTCGCTGGTCGACGGTCCTCCGCTGGTGCACGTCGACGCGTACCGGCTCGGAGATGCCGCAGAGATCGACGACATCGACCTTGATGCCACCACCGACGATGCCGTCACGGTCGTCGAGTGGGGTGACGGTCTCGCCGAACAGCTGAGCGACAGCTGGCTGCACGTACGCATCGAGGTGCGAGGTGCTCGACCCGGCGATCCGCTGGGCACGGCGGTCGAGGCCGACAGCGATGAGTCCCGCGTCGTCACGGTAAAGCCACACGGCGCCCGATGGGTCGGCGTCCCGCTCCGTTCGACGCTGCTCGGGTAATAGGGTCAACCCGTGCTGCTCCTTGCTTTCGACACCGCGACGCCGGCGATCACGGTCGCCGTCCACGACGGTGACGGCATCGTCGGCGAAGCCTCGGGGCGCGGCGCGATGGCGCATGGCGAGCTGCTCGCACCGGCGATCCGCGATGCCATGGCCCAGGCTGGTGCGGCGATGGCCGATCTCACCGATGTCGCCGTCGGTGTCGGCCCTGGTCCGTTCACCGGTCTGCGAGTCGGAGTCGTCACCGCCCTCACGCTCGGCTCGACGCTGGGTCTGGAGCAGCACGGAGTCTGCACTCTCGACGTCGTGGCTTTCGACGTCACGGCCGAGTCGGAATACCTCGTCGCCACTGATGCTCGGCGCAAAGAGGTCTACTGGGCCCGCTACGCCGCCGATGGCACCCGGCTCGACGGGCCACACGTGTCGCTGCCCGCAGACCTGGCGCACCAACATCCTGAGCTGCCGACGTACGGGCGCGGGGGAGAGCTGTACGACGGCGTGCTGCGTCCGTCAGGCGACGCACAGGACCCGCACGCTGCTGCCCTGGCCACGGCCGTCGTCTCCGGACGTGCGATCGAGCTGCCCCTGGAACCGCTCTATCTGCGCCGGCCCGACGCCGTGCCGCAGATCGTCAACAACCGCGCATGATCCGCGGAGCGCTCGAGGCCGATGTCGCGACGATCGCGACGATCGAGGTCGAGTGCTTCGGTGCGGCGGGCTGGAGTGACGATCTCGTGCGCGAACAGCTGGCTGCTGACCATCGGATCGTCCTGATCCATGGCGACATCGCCTATGGCGTGATCTCGGTACTCGGCGATGTTGCCGACCTGGAACGCATCGCGGTCCTTCCCTTCGCACGGCGTCGCGGCGTCGCCGGCGAGCTGCTCGAGCAGCTGGTCGAGGTCGCCGAAGGACACGGTGCCGAGCGCGTGCTGCTGGAGGTCGCCGCCGACAATGAAGCGGCAATCGGGCTGTATGAGTCGTACGGGTTCGCCACGATCAGCACTCGCAAGGCCTACTACCCGCGAGGCGTTGACGGGCGCGTTATGGAGCGCCGTGCCACTCTGGGGACATGACGCAGACACCTGACGGACTGCCCGACGACTCTGACAACCTGGACCAGCTCCAGCCCGAGGACACCCTGGTCGACCGCGGCGTCGACGACGTGCTCGACGAGGGATATTCGCCTGCCGAGAAGTGGTCGGGTGGTGAGGGGTTCGGTACGACCGCCGACGAGGCCCTGCAGGGTGAGAGCCTCGACCAGCGCATCGCGCAGGAAGAACCCGACATCGATCCGTACGCGGAGGTCGACGGTGAGGACCTCGACGACGGCGAGGTCGGCACCGGGCGGGCTGGGCGCCTGGTCGCTCCCGATGAAGGTCTCAGCGAGGACATCGACTCCGAGCTGGTTGGCGACGACGTGGGCATCGACGGTGCGGGTGCCAGCGCCGAGGAAGCCGCCGTGCACGTGGTCGACGAAGAGTGAGTCTGATCTCGCCACAGAGCCGCAAGCACTTCTAGCCACTAGGCTCTCCGGATGCGCGACATCACCTACCCGCCGGTCATCCTCACCGCCAAGACCCTGTTCAAGGTCCTCGGCATGAAGTTCCAGATGTCTGGCACCGAGAACATCCCGCGCAAGGGCGGCGCAATCCTCGCCGCCAACCACATCGGCTATGTCGACTTCATCTTCGATGGCTTCGCGGCGCACCCCAACAAGCGGCTGGTGCGCTTCATGGCCAAGAAGGATGCCTTCGACAACTTGATCTCGGGCCCGATCATGCGATCGCTCCATCACATCTCGGTCGACCGCGAGCACGGCGTGGAGTCGTACGACCAGGCCGTCGAGTACGCCCGCAACGGCGAGATCGTCGGCATCTTCCCCGAAGCCACGATCAGCCGCTCCTTCGAGATCAAAGAGCTCAAGACCGGTGCTGTACGCATGGCCGCCGAGGCCGGCGTACCGCTGATCCCGATGGTCACCTGGGGCACCCAGCTTCTCAAGACCAAGGATCACGAGTCAGACCTCAAGGGCCGCGGCAAGACGATCGGCCTGCACGTCGGCACCCCGCTCGAGGTCACCGGCGAGGACCCCGTTGCCGAGACCGAGATGTTGCGTCAGGCCATGAGCGCACTGCTCGACAAGGCGATCGCGGAGTACCCGATCAGCCCCGAAGGCCAGTGGTGGGCTCCGGCGCGCCACGGCGGCACCGCCCCGACACCCGAGCGGGCCAAGAAGCTCGACGAGGAAGAGTACGCGGCCCGCGCCGCACGTCGGGCCGCCAAGGAGAAGGGCTAGCAGGCAGTTTCTGAGCAACTTTTGTGACGAACAACGTCATTGTGGAGCCGGTTGAGGCTCCCTTCGTCACAAAAGTTGCGTCCTAGTCGCCGACTGAGCCGTCGGCCATCTCGCGCAGCAGGTCCAGGTGGCCGTTGTGGCGCGCGGTCTCCTCGATCAGGTGCATCACGACCCAGCGGACGTTGGGGTGGAAGTCCTTGAGCGGCTGCTCCGCCTCGGTCTCGAGGTCGAGCTCGGCGAGCAGTGAACGGGTCAGCTGCACCTGCTCGGAGTAGCCATCGATGACCTCCTGCAGCGGGACGGTCAGCCCGGTCTCGAGCTCGCCGTCCGGGCGCTCGTCGCTCCACGGCGCACGGTCGTCACGGCCGAGGATGACGACCTCGACCCAGTAGTGCTCGTTCCAGCGCAGGTGATTGAGCAGCGACGCCGGAGTGGTCAGCGGCGATGTCGAGATCGGGGCCGTACGTGCAAGCTCCTCGCTGAGGCCTCGCACCTTGAACAACGCCGTCTGCTGGACGTACTCCAGCATCTGCATCATCACGGAGCGTTCGTCGCCGGCGGGTGGAGTGTCAGTACGGACCATGGACCCACCCTGACACAGCCGCAGGACGGTACGGTCTGGGCATGAGGCGCTGGCTGACCCGTATCGCCCCCGCCGTGTTCCTGCTGTTCTTCGCTCCGATCACGGCCGAGTACCTCATCGGGTATGACGACACGATCGGTCATCCGGACGAGCTGATCTGGGGCCTGTTGATCTTCGGACCGCTGTACGGCGCACCAGCGGTGCTGATCCGTGAGTCCGCCCGGCGCGCTGGGCGCGGGTGGCCGACGATCCTGCTGCTGGCCGTCGCGTTCGGATTGATCGAGGCCGGTCTGATCGACCAGTCGCTGTTCAACGATGACTACCGCGACATCTCCTACTGGGACGAGCTGCGCGAGCCGACGTTCGTCCCGTTGCTCGGCACCAGTGTCGCGATGATCATGGGTTTCATCGGCGGGCACGTGATCGGGAGCTTCGGTACGCCGATCGCGCTTGCCGAGTCCTTCGTTCCCGGGAGGAAGGCACACGCCGTGGCTCGGTCGCGTGGGTCTCGTCGTCGTCGCGGCCCTGTACGCGGCTGCGGCAGCCCTGGTGCTCGCCGACACCTACGACACCGAGACCTACAGGCTGTCTGTTCTGCAGTGGATCGGCACGTCGCTCGTCGTGTTCACGTTGATCGTGGTTGCCTTCCGGCTGCCGCGGAGGACAGTCACTGACGAGCGCACGGCACCGTCGCCGCTGACCGTGATCGCGGTCTCGGCGCTGCTGCTGGGAGTGCGCCCGATGCTCGACAGCCTGACGACGCAGACCGACATGGTGAACGGGTGGCCCGGAACGTTGCTCGGCATCGCGGCTCTCGCTGTGCTGGGTGCGCTGATCGTCCGGTGGTCACGACGAAGCGGCTGGGGAGGGCGTCACGTGCTCGCCGTCGCCATCGGCGTGATGCTCGCGATCGGGGTCGCGGCGTTCTTCATTGATCCGCTCGGCGAGGTGTCGGACACCGCGAAGTTTGCGACCAACGTGGTGCTTCTTGCGTTGGTGCTGGCTCTCGCTGCGATCGGATGGCTACGCCAGAGGACCTCAGCCGACTGAGCCGTCCGCCATCTCCCGCAGGATGTCGAGATGGCCGTTGTGCCGGGCGGTCTCCTCGATCAGGTGCTGCAGGATCCATCGCGCGGTCAACGGATGGTCGACGTACGTGCCCACCATGCGCATGTCGAGGTCGACCGCGGAGAACTCGGCGAGGGTCGCGGCGGCCTGCTCCTCGTAGAGCCCGATCACCTCCTTCAGCGGCAGGACCGAACCCTCGCCGAAGGTCGATCCGGTGGCGGGTTCGGTCGTACGCTCGCGACCATGCAGGTCTTCATGTATCCATGACCACTCGACCCAGCGCAGATGGTTGAGGATGTTGGCAGGGGACATGAGTGGCGAGGTCGGCAGCGGTGCCGTGCGGGCCAGCTCCTGGCTCAGACCGCGCACCTTGCCGACCGCTGTCTGCTGCGAGTAGCGCAGCATCTGCAGCAGGATGCTGCGCTCGTCGAACGATTCAGGAGTATCAGTTGGAGTCACCCTCCACCCTGACACAATGGCTCGGTGGCCAGCGAACCCCTTGTACTCGGCATCGAGTCGTCCTGCGACGAGACCGGTGTCGGGATCGTCCGCGGCACCGAGCTGCTCGCCCACGCGCTCTCGTCGAGCATGGAGGAGCACGTACGGTTCGGCGGCATCGTTCCTGAGGTCGCCAGCCGCGCGCACCTCGAGGCGATGGTCCCCACGCTCGAGCAGGCCTATGCCGAGTCGGGCGTACGCATCCAGGACGTCGATGCGATTGCCGTGACCAGCGGACCTGGGCTGACTGGCGCGCTCCTGGTCGGTGTCGCTGCCGCCAAAGCCCTCGCTCTGGCACACGACAAGCCGCTCTATGGCGTCAACCACCTCGCCGCCCACGTTGCGGTCGACCAGCTCGAGCACGGCCGCTTCGACGGACGTGTGGCCGCGATGCTCGTCAGCGGCGGGCACACCGAGATCCTGCTCGTCGACGACATCGCCACCGACATCACGCTGCTCGGCCAGACGATCGACGATGCAGCGGGCGAGGCGTTCGACAAGGTCGCCCGCCTGCTCGGCCTGCCCTATCCCGGTGGCCCCCACATCGACCGAGTTGCCCGTGAGGGTGATGGCACGGCGTACAACTTCCCACGCGCCCTGACCACCGGCCGCGACGTCGAGAAGTACAAGTACGACTTCTCGTTCTCCGGGCTCAAGAGCGCCGTCGCGCGGCTGGTGCAGCACGAGGAGCGCATGGGTCGAACGTTCAAGGTTGCCGACGTGGCAGCGGCGTTCCAGGACTCGGTGTGCGACGTGCTGACCAAGAAGACGATCGCCGCATGCAAGGACCAGGGCGTCGACACGTTGATCATCGGCGGCGGGGTCGCGGCCAATGCCCGGCTGCGCCACTTTGCGGAGGAGCGGGCCGCCAAGGCCGGCATCACCGTACGAGTGCCGCGGCTCGGACTGTGCACCGACAACGGCGCGATGGTGGCCGCGCTCGGTGCCGAAGTCGTACGTCGGGGTCTGCCGCCGTCGTCGCTGGATCTTCCCGTCGACTCGAGCATGCCCGTGACTCAGATCCTCGCTGCCTGACGTCATGCCCAGCCACTGCGCCGAACGAAAGAAGTCCCGCTGGCGGCGCAACGTCTCCGTGGCCCTTTCGGCAGTCCTCGTCGCCGGCGCGGCTGTGTGGTGGCCGGCACGAGTCATCGCGTACCTGCTGCACGCCGACGCAGTTCCAACGTTGAACGGTGATGCGGGGAGCCACGCGATCGAGTCACAGGCATTGAGCGCTGCCGCCGTGACGGTGGTCAGCGAGGAGTGCGGCGAGAGCAAGCCGGTCAGGGGCGTGCGGCCGAGCGGCTCGCCCGCAGCGGTCGCCAGCTTCAAGGTGGCCGCCAAGGAAGCGGGCCTACCCACAGGGAGCGGCGCCTCGCTCGCATTCGTCGGATCGCGGAGTGCGTACGCCGACATCGTCGTGTCGACCGATCGTCCGTACGCGCTGGCGAACAGCACGGCACCGACCAAGATCGCGCTGTACGGCACCGAGCTCCCGGCGATGCGGGCGCTCGTCGCGGTGATCCTGGGCAAGGCCGAGGCCCGCGGCAAGCTCCCCGTCGACGGCATGACCGTCAAGGAGTGCTGATGCTCAAGACTCTGGCGGTCGACAACTACCGCTCCATCCGCAGCCTCCGCCTCGAGCTCGACGCGCTCAACGTCGTCACGGGCGCCAACGGCGTCGGCAAGTCCAGCCTCTACCGCGCGCTGAGGCTGTTGGCGACGTGCGCACGCGGTGGTGTCGTGGCGGCGCTGGCAACCGAAGGCGGCCTGGCCTCCACGCTCTGGGCGGGTCCTGAGAACATCAGCGATGCCATGCGCCGCGGCGATGTGCCGGTGCAGGGCACCCGGCGGACGGAGTCCGTGGCGCTGCGACTCGGCTTCATGACCGACGACTTCGGCTACTCGATCGACCTCGGCTATCCGCCGCCGACCAAGACGGTGTTCAGCCGCGATCCCGAGATCAAGGCCGAATCGATCTGGCACGCGCCGACGCTGCGTCCGTCGAGCCTGCTCTCCGAACGCAAGAACACGGCTGTACGACTGCGTGAGCCCGACGGCTCGTGGCGCCAGCTCTTGAAGCCGATGGACCCGGGCGACTCGATGCTGTCGCAGGTCGCGGATCCGGTTGCTGCTCCGGACGTCATGATGGTGCGCGAGCAGGTGCGACGGTGGCGGTTCTACGACCACGTACGCACCGACGCCGATGCACCCTCGCGACAGTCCCGGCTCGGCACGCGTACACCGGTGATGAGCGCCGACGGATCCGATCTCGCCGCGGCACTGCAGACCATCATCGAGGTCGGTGACGCCGGCGCGCTCGCCGAGACTGTCGACCGCGCGTTTCCGGGAAGTCAGGTCTGGGTCGAGGTTGGTGAGGACGGTCGCTTCGAGGTGCGACTCAGGCAGCCGGGGATGCTCCGACCGCTCGGTACGGCCGAGCTGTCGGACGGCACGCTCCGTTTCCTCCTGTGGGCCGCGGCGCTGCTGACCCCGCGCGCTCCTGAGCTGATGGTGCTCAATGAGCCGGAGACCAGCCTGCATCCCGATCTGCTTCCTGCCCTGGGTGAGCTGATCGTCAACGCATCCACTCGCAGCCAGGTCATCGTCGTGACGCATGCGACAGCCTTGTCGGCAATGGCGGACCAGGCGGGCGCCCGGGCGATCGAGCTGGTCAAGGACACCGGCGAGACGCTGGTCGCCGGTCAGGGCAAGTTCGACGGCCCAGCCTGGGCCTGGCCGAAGCGCTGACTCGATACGCTTCAGTTCCCGGCAGAACGGCGGTTGATCGTGATGAAGCACCCGTGGCGGTCCATGGCAGCGGTCGTGTTGATGGCTGGAGTGCTCGCAGCCTGCGGAGACAACGCTCCTGCGGATGAGCCGACGACCACGCCCGCCGGGCCGACGTCGGCCGCGACGGTGCCCGGCGCATCGACCGAGGACGTCAGCGAGGAGTCGGAGTCGTTCGGTCAGCTCGTCAGTGTGAGGGTGGGCGAGCACACCGGCTTCGACCGGGTCGTGTTCGAGTTCGCCGACGAGGTGCCCGGCTACACCGTCAAGTACGTCGAGCTGCCGGTGACGGAGGACGGATCCGGAGAAGAGGTCGACCTGCCGGACGCCGACACCGCCGTGCAGGTCACGCTCACGCCGGCGTCAGGGTTCGACTTCGAGTCGGGTGAGAAGACGTACAAGGGACCCAAGACCGTCACCAACGACAAGACGGCCGAGATCACCGGCGTCGTGAGCGCGGGTGACTTCGAGTCACTGCTCAGCTGGGCTGTCGGTCTCCGTCACGAGGTGCCGTTCAAGGTCACCAAGCTGGAGAGCCCTGCCCGCCTGGTCATCGACTTCCAGGCCGAGTAGGGCTTGCGAGTCAGCTTGAACGCTCGTCCACCGCGACCTCGCCGGTCTGCACTCGCCACAGCGCGGCGTACGCGCCGTCGGCTGCAATGAGGTCGTCATGGGTGCCTGACTCGGCGACCCGTCCGGCGTCGAGGACCCAGATCCGGTGCGCATGCCGGACGGTCGAGAGCCGGTGGGCGACGACGAGTGCGGTGCATCCGGCAGTGGCCACCCGAAGCGAACGCTGGATCGCTGCCTCGGTCTCGTTGTCGACCGCACTCGTGGCCTCGTCGAGAACCAGCACGCTCGGCTCGCGAAGCAGCGCTCGAGCCAGGGCAAGTCGCTGCCGCTGCCCACCCGAGAGGGTCACACCGCGCTCACCGACCCAGCTGTCGAAGCCGTTCGTCGTCGCCTCGATGAAGTCACGTGCGGCTGCGGCCTCGGCGGCAGCGATGATCTCTGCCCTGGAGGCGTCCGGGCGGCCGTACGCGATGTTGTCGGCGATGGTGCCGGCGAACATGTAGACGTCCTGGGCGACGTACGCCATGGATCCGCGCAACGAGTCCCAGTCGAGGTCGCGGATGTCGGTACCGTCCAGCTCGATCGTCCCGGCACGCGGATCGTCGAAGCGGAGCACCAGCCGCAGGAGAGTTGACTTGCCCGCACCCGTCGTACCGACGATCGCGTGCGTCTCGCCTGCCGGGATCGCCATGTCAAGATCGTGGATGACGTCTGGCCCGTCGGCATATCCAGCGCGTACGCCACGCAGCTCGAGTCGCCCCTGCACCGGCCTCGCCAGGACGGCAGTTCCCGCCGGAACGGTGATCGGGACGGCGAGCAGGGTGAGGATCCGCTGGGTTGAGGCGCGCCCACGCTGATAGAGGTCGAGCACGGTGGCGACGTCGGTCAGGGGCCAGAGCAACCGTTGGGTCATGAAGACAAGGACCGAATAGAGGCCAACGGCGAGATCGCCGCGGAGCACGGCCCAGCCGCCGAGCAGCAGCGTGCAGGTGAAGCCGGCGAGGATCGCCATCCGGACCAGTGGCACGAATGCGGCCGACGAGCGGATCGCGTCGGTGTTGGCCGTCCGGTACGCGTTGGAGACCGCCGCGATGCGGTCGCGCTCGCGGTCCTCGGCGGTGAACGCCTTGATCGTGGCGATGCCGGCGAGGTTGGCGCTGAGGGCGCTCGACAGGTCGGAGACGGCCTCACGCACCCGGTCGTACAGCGGCTCGAGGCGACGCTGGAAGACGAGTGAACCGATCACGATCACCGGGATCGGCGTGAACGCGAACAGCAGCAAGGTCCACGACGAGACGGCGAACACCGCGCCGACCAGGACGACGTTCAGGAAGGTCTGGATGATGGCGGGCGCGCCGATGTCGAGGAACCGTTCGAGCTGGTTGACGTCATCGTTGAGGGTGGCCAGGGTCGACCCGCCCGGCCGTGACTCGTGCCACGACATGTCGAGGTGCTGCGCGTGGTCGTACGCCTCGACGCGCAGATCGTGCTCGACACCCTGGGAGAGGCCGCGCCAGAGGACGTCGGCGACGTACTGGCTCGCCGACTCGATGATCCAGATGACGACGTTGATTGCGGCCAACCAGCCGAGCTGGGAGTAGCGGGACTCAACGCCCAGAAGGTCACCGACGAACGAGTTGTCCCCGCGCACGACGACGTCGACCGCGGCGCCGATCAGCAGCTCCGGCACCACGTCGGCGACCTTGTTGATCGTCGACATCGCGACGGCAAGGATGAAGCGGCGACGATAGACGCGGTGACGCTTCCACAAGGAACGGAGGGGTTGCTGGACAGCAGGGGTGGCGATCACTTAGGACATCCTAAGTGGAGGCTATGAGCGTTCGACGAGGAAGGCCCGGCCCGCCCCGCGCACACGGGTCATGATCACCGTCGCCGGGTTGGGGCCCTTGAGCTTCAGTCGCTTGATCAGCTCCTCGGGCACGATGTCGACACCGCGCTTCTTGACCGTCAGCGTGCCGATGCGACGTACCTGCAGGGCGGCCTTGAGCGGCTTCTCGCGGAACGGCACCTCGTCGATGACCCGAAAGCCGCGCGCCAGCGGGGTCGACTCGGCGCGGTCTGAGCTGACGTATGCGATGTGCGAGTCGAGCAGCCAGCCGCCGATCGTGGCAGCCAGCTCGCCCACGAGCCCGGAGCGGATCACGGCGTCGTCCGGCTCGTAGATGTACGAGCCGGGCTCGGCCAGTGCGACTGGCTCTCCGACCGACACGAGCCCGGCGCCCGACGGCAGCACGGTGGCCCGCCGGGTCGCGGTGGCAAACGGGGCACCCCACAGACAGGCCTCGACGAGGTCGGCGCCGTCGCTGACCCACTCCGCCTCGACGCCAGGGGGCACCGCATCGTGCGCCAGCCCGGGCATCACCTTGGCCACGGCTCGGCCCTCGAGCAGCTGACTCACCCAGTCCCACGGCGGTTGCAGGTCTGCGGTGGAGAACGTGCGACCACGGCCGTCACGACGAGCCGGGTCGATGAAGGCGACCTCGTCCGTACCGATGTTCACGTCCTGCACGTCGGCGCTGATGACCTCGCCGTCGAGCTCAAGCGCTCGCAGGTTGGCGGCAGCGATCGCGGCGCGCACGGGATCCCGCTCGACCCCGCGTACGCGAAGCCCCGCCCGGGCCATGGCGACGAGGTCTCCGCCGATGCCACACCCCAGATCGACCACCGCCTCGGTGCCGGTTGCCAGGAGTCGTGAGGCGCGGTGCGCTGCGACTCGCTGACGGGTCGACTGCTCAAGAGCATCGTGGGTGAAATACATCCGCGCTGCGTCGTCGCCGAACTTCGTGGCGGCCTTGCCGCGGAGGTGATTCTGCGTCACGGCGGCCGCGACGAGCGAGGAGGCGTACGTCTTGCGCAGCCGCGTACCGAGCGCCAGATCGCTCTCCTTGCCGGCGTGCTGGGCGACGTCCTCGAGCAGCAGCTGACCCGCGGGGGAGAGCAGCTTCTCGAACGTCGCCAGATCCATGTACGGATTCTGCCGTGTGCGTTGCCGGCCGAGTTCAGCGGAGCGCGAACACCCTTAGCACTCTCACAGGGCGAGTGCTAGGTTTCGTATTGGCGCTCTCGCTATGAGAGTGCCAGCAAAGGTGAGCATGAGCCCCGCGACGGCGTGCTCATCAGCGTCCAGAGTTCCACCGCCGAAAGGGGAGGTCGACACGTGTCGGTCACCATCAAGCCGCTCGAAGATCGTCTGGTCATCCAGGCTGTCGAAGCCGAGCAGACCACCAAGTCGGGTCTGGTCATTCCAGAAACCGCCAAAGAGAAGCCGCAGGAAGGCATCGTCATCTCAGTAGGCCCCGGTCGGGTCGATGACAATGGCAACCGCGTACCGATCGATGTCGCCGTTGGCGACAAGGTCATCTTCAGCAAGTACGGCGGCACTGAGGTCAAGTACGACGGAGACGAGTACCTCATCCTCTCCGCTCGCGACGTCCTCGCTGTCGTTTCGTGATGTGACGCCCCGGCACCCCTGGCCAACTTGACTAGGGGAGCCGGGGCATCCCACGTTTTGAGCAAGTAGAGCCACCCACAACTTTCGAAAGAAGTCACCTGCATGCCCAAGATCCTCGAATTTGACGAGAACGCCCGCCGCGCCCTTGAGCGTGGCGTCGACAAGCTCGCCGACACCGTCAAGGTCACGCTCGGCCCCAAGGGTCGCTACGTCGTCCTCGACAAGAAGTGGGGCGCGCCCACGATCACCAACGACGGTGTGACTGTCGCCCGTGAGATCGAGCTCGACGACCCGTTCGAGAACCTCGGCGCCCAGCTCGCCAAGGAAGTTGCCACCAAGACCAACGACGTCGCCGGTGACGGTACGACCACCGCGACCGTGCTCGCCCAGGCGATGGTTCACGAGGGCCTGCGCGCAGTCGCGGCCGGCTCCAACCCGATGGGCCTCAAGAAGGGCATCGAGGCGGCCGTCTCGGCCGTCGTCGAGAAGCTCCACGAGCTCGCCCGCCCGGTCGACTCGGTCAAGGACATGACCGACGTGGCGACTGTCTCCTCGCGCGACGCCCACATCGGCGAGCTCATCGCCGAGGCGTTCGACAAGGTCGGCAAGGACGGCGTCATCACCGTCGAAGAGTCCAACACGATGGGCACCGAGCTCGAGTTCACCGAGGGCATGCAGTTCGACAAGGGTTACCTGTCGCCGTACATGGTGACTGACACCGAGCGCATGGAAGCCGTGCTCGACGATCCCTACATCCTCGTCAACCAGGGCAAGATCTCCTCGGTCAGCGACATCCTCCCGTTGCTGGAGAAGGTCGTCGCCGCGGGCAAGACGCTGTTCATCATCGCCGAGGACATCGACGGTGAGGCGCTCTCCACGATCGTCGTCAACAAGATCCGCGGCACGTTCACCTCGGTCGCCGTCAAGGCGCCCGCATTCGGTGACCGTCGCAAGGCGATGCTGCAGGACATTGCGGCCCTGACCGGCGCCACCGTCGTCACGCCCGATGTCGGTCTGAAGCTCGACCAGGTCGGCCTCGAGGTGCTCGGTACGGCTCGCCGTGTCGTCGTCACCAAGGACGCCACCACGATCATCGACGGCGGCGGCGACAAGGCCGAGGTCGAGGGCCGGGTCAACCAGATCAAGGCTGAGATCGAGCTGTCGGACTCCGACTGGGACAAGGAGAAGCTCCAGGAGCGTCTCGCCAAGCTGGCCGGCGGCGTCTGTGTCGTCAAGGTCGGTGCGGCCACCGAGGTCGAGCTCAAGGAAAAGAAGCACCGCATCGAGGACGCCGTCTCGGCCACTCGTGCAGCGATCGAAGAAGGCATCGTCGCTGGTGGTGGATCTGCTCTCGTACACGCCGTCTCGGTGCTGTCGGACAACCTCGGTCTGGACGGTGACGAGGCGATCGGTGTCCGCATCGTTCGCATCGGTGCCGACGCCCCGCTTGAGTGGATCGCCCGCAACGGCGGCGTCTCCGGCGAGGTCGTCGTCAACAAGGTCCGC
Organism: uncultured Actinomycetota bacterium; assembly: GCA_963849475.1. Lineage (GTDB taxonomy): Bacteria > Actinomycetota > Actinomycetes > Propionibacteriales > Nocardioidaceae > Aeromicrobium. The sequence continues at coordinate 74,036 of CAWKHC010000007.1, read as the reverse complement.
GAGAGCGGCGAGGGCTACAACGCTGCAACCGGCGAGTACGGCGACCTGGTCGGGCAGGGTGTTCTCGATCCGGTCAAGGTGACGCGCTCGGCGCTCGCCAACGCAGCGTCGATCACCGCGATGCTGTTGACGACCGAGACGCTGATCGTCGAGAAGCCTGCCGAAGAGGCTCCCGACGCGCACGCGGGTCACAACCACTGATTCACGTCGCTGAGGAAGGCCCGTCCCCGCGTGGGGGCGGGCCTTTCTCGTTGCCCCGGGCACCTCTCACAACCTTGTTAGGTTAGGCTGCCCTTATGAAACGATTCCCTGCGGCGGTTGCCGCCTTCGCGCTCCTGACCCTCACCGCCTGCGGCTCATCGTCTGCCGACGACGCCTCCGGACCCTGGACCTTCACTGACGATCTGGGCAGCAAGATCAAGCTCGACGCCGCGCCGGAACGACTGCTCGTGCAGTCATCGATGGCGGCGGCGCTGACCGACCTCGGCCTCGGAGACAAGATCGTCGGCACGTTCGGCCCGCTCAAGAACGCAGCAGGCGAGCCCGACTCGCAGGTCGCCGGCCTCGACGTCGATGACGTCACCGATGTCACCGCCGCAGGTGAGTACGGATCGATCGACCTGGAGAAGGCCGCAACCCTCAAGCCGGACCTGGTGGTCACGAGCGCATACCTGGACGACGACCTCTGGTACGTCAACGACGCCACCGCCAAGGACCTCAAGAAGCTCGCGCCGATTGCCGTCGTCAGCTTCGACGGCAAGACGCTGCCCCAGCTCTTGAAAGGCACCGAGCGTGCGGCCAAGGCATTGGGCGCCGACCTGGACGATGAGGACGTGACGGAGGCGCACGACGAGTTCGCGGCTGCTGCCAGGCGCGTCAAGGATGCCAGCGCCAAGCTCGGCGATCGCAAGATCCTTGCGGGCTCGCCGTCCAAGGAGCTGTTCTACGTCTCCAACCCGGCAGTCAGCCCGGACCTCACCTACTGGCGCGACGAGCTCAACCTTCCGCTCGTCGTACCGTCCAACCCCGATGAAGGCGGCTACTTCGAGAGCCTGAGCTGGGAGAAGGCCGACAAGTACCCAGCCGATGTCTTCCTGTACGACGACCGAGTGGGCGCGGCGGGCCTGGCGCTCCTGGATGACCAGCCCGTGTTCGAGACCCTCTCGGCTGCCAAGAGCAAGGCGTACATCCCGTGGACCTCGGTCGCGCCTCCGAGCCATCAGGCCTACGCGGATCTGATGAATCGCCTGGCCGACGACCTCGCCAAGGTCAGCTGACACCTGCGTGCTTGAACTCACCAGGTGAGGAATGAACCGTCTGCTCCATGACCCGTATCATTGGGTCATGGAGCAGACGGGCATCCCAGACAAGTTCGCGGCCCTAGGGCTGACGTATGACGACGTGCTCCTCCTGCCGGGCATGTCAGACCTCAACCCGTCCGAGATCGACACCACCTCGCGCCTCACCCGAGGCATCAATCTCAAGGTCCCGCTCATCAGTGCCGCGATGGACACCGTCACCGAGTCCCGCATGGCGATCGCCATGGCCCGCGAGGGTGGCCTCGGCGTGCTGCACCGCAACCTGTCGCTCGACGACCAGGCCTACCAGGTCGATCTCGTCAAACGGACCCAGACCGGGATCATCTCCAACCCGGTGACGATCGGCCCCGACGCGACGCTCGAGGACCTCGACCGCATCTGTGGCGAGTACCGCGTCTCAGGGCTCCCGGTCGTCGACACCGACAACCGCATCCTCGGCATCATCACCAACCGCGACCTGCGGTTCACCCCGGTCGCCGAGTGGGAGTCGACCAAGGTCGACGAGGTCATGACCCCGATGCCGCTGATCACGGGTCACGAGGGCATCTCGCGCGAGGACGCCACGCTGCTGCTGCGCAAGCACAAGCGTGAGCGCCTGCCGCTGGTCGACGACGCCGGTCGTCTCGCCGGACTCATCACGGTCAAGGACTTCGTGAAGTCCGAGCAGTTCCCGGACGCGTCCAAGGACGCTGACGGACGCCTCATGGTCGGCGCCGCGATCGGCTACTTCGGTGATGCCTGGCAGCGTGCCACGACCCTGATCGAGGCCGGCGTCGACGTGCTCGTCGCCGACACGGCCCACGGTCACGTACGCATGCTCCTCGAGATCGTCGAGCGCCTCAAGAAGGACCCGGCGACCAAGCACGTACAGGTCATCGGCGGCAATGTCGCCACCCGCGAGGGTGCGCAGGCGTTCGTCGATGCGGGTGCCGACGCCGTCAAGGTCGGCTTCGGCCCGGGCTCGATCTGCACCACTCGCGTCGTCACCGGTTGCGGCGTCCCGCAGATCACTGCGGTCTACGAGGCGTCGCTGGCGTGCAAGCCCGCCGGCGTGCCCGTCATCGCCGACGGCGGACTGCAGCAGTCCGGTGACATCGCCAAGGCGCTCGTCGCCGGAGCCGACACCGTGATGATCGGTTCGATGCTCGCAGGTGTAGAGGAGTCGCCGGGCGAGGTGGTCTTCGTCAACGGCAAGCAGTTCAAGGCCTACCGCGGCATGGGTTCACTCGGCGCCATGAGCAGCCGCGGCAAGAAGTCCTACTCCAAGGACCGCTACTTCCAGGCCGAGGTCACCAGCGACGACAAGATCGTGCCGGAGGGCGTCGAGGGCCAGGTCGCCTTCCGCGGTCCGCTCTCCGCGGTGGCGCACCAGCTGATCGGCGGTCTCAACCAGTCGATGTTCTACGTCGGAGCCAAGACGATCCCCGAGCTGCAGGAGAAGGGCCGCTTCGTACGCATCACGTCGGCGTCGCTCAAGGAGAGTCACCCGCACGACATCCAGATGACCGCCGAAGCCCCCAACTACAGCTCGCGTTGATCGGTGGCCACTCGTAACGTCGCGGTCTTCATCGACGCTGAGAACCTCTTCAAGGGATACGGCAAGCTTGACATCCCTGACGTGTCGATGGAGGACATCCTCGACCAGCTGGAGAAGGCCGCCTCGCGCGAGGCCGGATCGGGCAGCATCGCCCTCTCGCGGGCGTACGCCGACTGGGGGCGGATCGGTCTGGAGGACTACCGCCGCGACGTGGTGCGCAGCGGAGTCGAGACGGTACAGGTTTTCTCGGTGGGCAAGGCAGAGAAGAACGCCGCCGACATCGTGCTCGTCGTCGACTGCCTGCGTGCAGCCGCTGACCTCGAGCAGCTCGAGGTCTTCATCCTGGTGTCGGCCGACGGAGACTTCGTGCCGCTGGTACGCCGCCTCCACGAGCTCGACAAGTACGTCATCGGCGCGACGCTCGCCAATCACCCGGTCAATTCGGTGCTGGAGAAGGAAGTCGACCAGTACGTCGCGCTCAAGGTGAAGCAGGCTCCACCGGCGGCAGCGCTCCAGGCGGTGTTCTCCGCGAGCGACGACAAGCCACCTGCCAAGAAGGCCGCGCCCGCCAAGAAGGTCGCCGCCAAGGCGGTTGCCCAGCCGAAGAAGGCAGAGAAGGCGCCCGCCGAGAAGAAGGCCCCCTCCGAGAAAAAGGCGAAGAAGAACCCGCCGGGAGCCAAGCGGCCCGCCCTCAAGCAACAGCCGCCGGGCAAGGCCAACTGGCATGCGATGGCGCAGGACATCCCGCTCGTGCACAAGGGTCCGGCGACGTCGCCCGAGGACTACAAGGCGATCATCAAGAAGGTGCTGAACGACTCGAAGGTTCGCAGCTTCTGCGACAAGCTCGCCAACCAGGGCGGCACCCTCCCCATCCTGGCGATGGCGCTCAAGGCGGCCGCGCCCAAGCTCAGCCCGTCCGACGCCAAGGTCAGCTCGCTGTCGCGTGCGCTGCGCTTCGCTCTGGCAGACACCCAGTACGCGTTGGCCCGCGAGAGCGACGACGTACAGCCGGTCCTCGTCCGACGCCAGAACAACCCGGCCGGGATGCTGCCCGACCTCTCGCTGGATGACATCGCTCGAGGCGTTCAGTAGGCCACTAGAGTTAGGCCCATGGACATCGAGATCGGTACCGCCAAGCGCGGTCGACGAGCCTATTCGTTCGACGACATCGCGATCGTGCCGAGCCGTCGAACGCGCGATCCGCAAGAGGTCTCGACCGCCTGGCAGATCGACGCCTACCGCTTCGAGCTGCCACTGATTGCCGCACCGATGGACTCGGTCATGAGCCCCGACACCGCGATCGCCCTCGGCAAGCACGGTGGCCTGGGCGTGCTCGACCTCGAAGGGCTCTGGACCCGATACGAAGACCCCGAGAAGCTCCTCGACGAGCTCGCAAACGGTCCGGCCGACACCAAGCGGCTCCAGGAGATCTACGCGGAGCCGATCAAGGCCGAGCTGATCAGCGCGCGCCTCCAGCAGGTACGCGACGCCGGCGTCACGGTCGCCGGCGCACTCTCACCCCAGCGCACCAAGCAGTTCGCCTCCGCTGTCGTCGACGCCGGCGTCGACCTGTTCGTCATCCGAGGCACGACCGTCTCTGCCGAGCACGTCTCCGGCAGCGCCGAACCGCTGAACCTCAAGGAGTTCATCTACGAGCTCGACGTACCGGTGATCGTGGGTGGATGCGCGACCTACCAGGCAGCGCTCCACCTCATGCGTACCGGCGCTGCTGGGGTGCTCGTCGGCTTCGGCGGCGGAGCGGCGCACACGACTCGAGAGGTCCTCGGCATCGCGGTGCCGATGGCGTCGGCTGTCGCTGACGTTGCAGCAGCCCGCCGTGACTACCTCGACGAGTCGGGCGGGCGATACGTGCACGTCATCGCCGACGGCTCGATCGGCCGCAGCGGCGACATCGCCAAGGCCATCGCCTGTGGCGCCGATGCCGTCATGATCGGCTCGCCGTTTGCCCGCGCCGTCGAGGCACCGGGTCGCGGAGTGCACTGGGGCGCCGAGGCATGGCATCCCGAGCTACCTCGCGGCGAGCGGGTCGAGATCGGCACGGTCGGCGACCTGCAGGCGGTGCTGTTCGGCCCGTCGTCGGTGCCCGACGGCACGATGAACCTGGTCGGCGCGCTGCGTCGAGCCATGGCCACGACCGGCTACAGCGACCTCAAGGAGTTCCAGCGGGTCGAGGTCGTCGTCGGTTGATCACTGCCGCACGGGTCGAGTGGGACGACGCTGACGCCACACGACTCCGCGACGCCATGACGGCCGAGGTGCGCGGACTGTACGCGGACGACCCCACCTCGCAGAACCGTGACGGGCGGCTCGACATCGATCCGTCGTCGATCGTGGTGACGGTGCTGCTCCGCGACGGTGACGAGCCGATCGGCCACATCGCGCTGCGACGCATGGGTGACGACCTGGAGATCAAGCGGATGTTCGTCCTGCCCGATCGCCGTGGCGGCGATCTTGCCGATCGGCTCCTGGCGGAGGTGGAGCGAGAGGCTCGCTCGCTGGGTGCATCGCGACTCATCCTGCACACGGGCGATCGGCAGCGGGCGGCGCTGGCGTTCTACCAGCGCCACGGCTACACGCCGATCGACGTCTATCCGCCGTACGAGCAGCTGGCCTATTCGCTGTGCTTTGAGAAGGTGCTCGTGTGAGGGTCGATTCGATCAGCATCTATCCGGTGAAGTCCACGGCGCCGACGTCCCTGACGTCGTCTGTCGTGGAGCTGGCCGGCCTGCGCCACGATCGGCGCTGGATGCTCGTCGACACCGGCGGCGCCCGATTCGGTGCCTCCAAGTGCCACGCACTCCTGGGAGTGACGGCGACGGTCAGCGACGGCGGGCTCGTGTTGTCGGCGGAGGGGCACGAGTCGATCGAGGTCGACGTACCGATTGACGGTCCGCGCATCCCTGTCACGGTCTCTCGGATGTCGACCGCGGTCGATGCCGGTGATGCGGCGGCGGAGTGGTTCAGCTCGATCGCAGGTCAGCCCGTTCGTCTCATCTGGCAGGACGATCCATCCCAGCGCCTGATCGGCCCAACCCATGGTGCGGTGGCCGACGAATCGGTCAGCTTCGCCGACGTGGGGCCATTGCTGTTGACGTCCACGGCGTCGCTGGCCCAGCTCAACGAGTGGATTGCAGCCGACCACGAGCCCGAGCCGATGGTGATGAGGCGGTTCCGCCCCAACGTCGTGGTCGAGGGGGACACAGTCCCGTTCGCCGAAGACAGCTGGAAGCGCATCCGCATCGGCGACGTGTCCTATCGCTTCGCCGAGCACTGTGACCGATGCGTGGTCACGACGATCGACCCGGCGACGCTCGTGCCCGGCAAGGAACCGATCCGTTCGCTCGCCAGGCATCGCAAGTGGGACGGCAAGACGTGGTTCGGCATCCGGATCATCCCGCTCGGCACGGGGATGCTCTCGATCGGTGACCCGGTCACCGTCGAGTGACGCCAGCAGGACCCGACTCCAGAAGGAGCCGGATCCTGAGGCTGTATGTCAGGCAGCGACGAGGCGGCGGGCCTGTCGCCGAGATCCCACCCTGTGACCGAGGGCGACCAGGCCGAAACCGACCGCGAAGATCCCGGCAGCGACCAGACCGTACGAGAGCGGCACCTGGTCAGGATCCTTCGCGAATGCCGAGGTGTCGCCACCGACCCATTCGCGTATGAGGGCGAGACCTTGGAACGTGAATGCCCACAGGTAAGCGATCGCGTAGGCCACGTTGGCGTTGAGGTGTGAGCGGACGAAGAACCCGAGCGGGAACGCAAGCAGGACCGTGACGATGGCGATCATGAGCGGACCTCCGCCTGGCGCCTGGACGACGAGAACATCAGCACGACGATCGCCACCGTGAGCACGACACCCACGGCGCAGACGGCCTTGACACCGGCTGGGACGTCGACGAAGAACGCCGGCAGCGAGGTCAGCGTGATGATGATGATGCTGGCGGCGGTCAGCCGGGCCGCCGGCTGGCTTCCCTTGCGCCACGCGACGACTCCGGCGACTGCGGCAACCACGCCCAGCACCGAGCAGACGACCAGGATCGCCATCGGCGGACCGTCCTCGTCCCCGGGTGTGGGGATCAGGACGCTGGGGATGTTGGTGATGCCGTAGAAAATGGCAAGGGCGAGACCGACCTTGTTCTTCGTGCTCCACGGTGTAGCGGTGGGGTTCATGGTGACTCCTTCAGAGTGGTGATGAGACCACGTTCACCGACTGCTCCCCGCCGCACATCGGTCGCCGCTCCCGATTCTCCGGGACATCTCCCGGTACGTATAGGTGTGTGATCCCGGGTCAGCGAGACGTCCACGCGCGACAATCAACGCATGGAACCCATCCGCGTGCTGCTCGCTGACGACCACCCGGTCGTCCGCAGCGGCCTTCGTGCCCTGCTCGAGTCGTTGCCGGGGTACGAGGTCGTGGCCGAGGCGCCTGATGGCGAGGGCGCGATTCGCGAGGCGCAGCTGACCCGACCGGACATCGTACTGATGGACATCCGGATGCCGGGCATCGACGGCATCGAGGCCACACGTCGCCTGCGAGTCGCGGTACCCGAGACCTCAATCCTGGTGCTGACGATGTTCGACGACGACGACACGGTGTTTGCCGCCATGCGGGCGGGCGCCATGGGCTACCTCCTGAAGGGCGCCGAGCAGGGCGACATCGATCGCGGCATTCGCGCAGTCGTCGCAGGCGAGGCGATATTCAGCCCGGGCGTGGCGCAACGTGTTCTTGGCTTCTTCTCGGCGCCGCCCGCCGGTTCCGATCCGTTTCCCGAGCTCACGGCGCGTGAACGAGAGGTCCTGGATCTGGTGGCAGCCGGTCGGCGCAACCACGTCATCGCCGAAGAGCTGTTCCTCTCCCCGAAGACCGTCGCCAATCACATTTCTTCCATCTTCGTGAAGCTTGCAGTTGCCGACCGCTCCGAGGCGATCGTGCGCGCACGGCAGGGCGGACTGGGCGGACAGTGACTCCATTGCTGGCGGCCGCGATCATCTTCGGCGTCTCCGCCGCGGTCTCCGGGTGGTTCGTCCTCCAAGCACGAATGGCGCGTACCTCTGGTGTGATTCTCCTGCTCGCTGGCGTGGCCACGCTCGCTGGATCTGCTGCCATCGAGCTGGAGCTCAGTGACACGGGAGCGGCGTTGCTTCGCATCTCGGGCTGCCTCCTGATGCCAGCAGCACTTGTCGTCTTTCCGCGATCTCACTGGAAGGAACCGATCGGCTTCATCCTGACGATCTCCGTGCTGGCGGCCGGTGGCATCTGCGTCGTCTGGCCGGACGTCATCTATGCCATGGGCTTCGTGATCGTGACGGCACTGCTGTTCGCGGTGTGGTGGGGTCTGGAACGTGGAGATGAGCACGAGCGTCGGGCACTGACGTGGAGCTCCCTCGTCTGGATCGTGTGCGGTCTGCTCGCGATGCTCGTGGGCTTCGTAAGGGAGTCCGCGAACTCGGGCGACGCGTTCGACATCGCACCCCTGGCCATATTTCTTGCCACGCTCGGTCCTCCGGCGATGGTGGTCGGCGTGCTCCGCCCGGAGATGGTCGACGTGCGTGGCTTGGTGACGCGTGCAGTCGTGGCGGCGACTGTGCTGTTCACGTTCCTCGCGGTCGCCATCGGACTGATGTCAGTTGTCGAGGACCTGCGCGGCCGGCCACTCGAGGCGCCGCCGGTTGTGGTCCTCTGCGCATTGCTGGCGTTCGGTGTCCGGCCCCTGGAGGTTCTGCTGCGCGGTGTCGTCGATCAGTTGTTGTTCGGGGACCGCCCGGACGCGCTCACCGCCGCGACGAGTCTGGCAGATCGCATTGGGGACGATCCTGTGCTCGCGCTGGACGCGATTCGCGAGGCGCTGGTCCTGCCCTACGCCACCCTGCGAGTCGCGGGAAAGCCGCTCGCAACCTCTGGGTCAGAGGTGACTCACACCCGCGTCCTGCCGCTGCGCCTCGGCAACGACCTGCTGGGTGAGGTTGTCGTCGGCCTTCGTCCTGGCGACCTGGGCCTGTCGACCGCCGACGAACATGTGCTGCGCATCGTGGCGCCGCTGCTCGCGCAGACTCTGCGTGCGCGTGCGTTGGCGAGTGACCTCAAGGAGTCTCGAGGGGCGGCGATCGCGGCGATCGAGGACGAGCGTCGTCGGCTGCGTCGTGACATCCACGACGGGCTGGGTCCCACGCTCACCGGTGTTGCGTTCTCGGCAGATGCCGCTCGCAACCAGGTCCGCAGTGCCCCCGACCGGGCCGAGGAGCTGCTGCTCAACCTCCGTGCCGACACCGCCGGAGCGATCTCGGAGATCCGGCGGCTGGTCGAAGGACTACGGCCACCCGTCCTTGACGAGCTCGGGCTCATCGGAGCCGTTCGTCAGCACGCTGCAGCACTTCATACCGATGGCGGTGCGCTGCTGCAGGTGGATGTCGCCGCTCCCGCGGACATGCCCCATGTCTCTGCCGCCGTGGAGGTCGCGACCTTCCGCATCGTGGTCGAGGCGCTCACGAACGTTGCACGTCACGCTGGCGCCGGTCGAGCGTGGGTCGACATCAGTCGCCGAGGTGACGATCTCCACGTGAGAGTGCGTGACAACGGACGCTCCACCAGATCGTGGACGTCCGGAGTCGGAGTGAAGTCGATGAGGGAGCGAGCCGAGCAGGTCGGCGGGATTCTTTCGGCAGGTCCGGCGGATGACGGCGGGATGGTCGAGGCAACGATCCCGCTCTAGCAGCGCGCCGACAACGTCACACGCCAACCTCATGGCTGCCCATGTCAGGTATCCCTTACGATGGTGAGGCTTGCCTTACCGGCTTGCCCTGATTCACAAAGGAATGCCTCTCCATGAAGATCTCCCTCCCGGCTGTCGGCGTCGTGACGCTGGCTGCCCTGAGCCTGTCTGCTTGCGCCTCCGACGGCACCGCCTCGGGCGACCTGACCGTCAAGGCCTCTGACTCGTCCTGCAAGATCTCCGCCACCAAGCTCGAGGCCGGACCGTCGACCTTCAAGGTCACCAACGAGGGCAGCAAGGTCACCGAGTTCTACATCTATGCGGAGGGTGATCGCATCGTGGGCGAGGTCGAGAACATCGGGCCCGGCCTGTCGCGCAACCTGGTCATCGACCTGCCCAAGGGCACGTACGAAGGGGCCTGCAAGCCCGGCATGATCGGCGACGGCATCCGCGAGACCCTCACCGTCACGGGTGAGGCAGCCAAGAAGCTCTCGGACTCCGAGGAGCTCACGGCAGCGGCTGACAGCTACGAGCGCTATGTCAAGTCGCAGTCCGACGCTCTCATCGTCAAGACCGAGGAGTTCGTCGCAGCCGTCAAGGCAGGCAACGTCGGCGAGGCAAAGAAGCTGTTCCCGATCGCCCGTACCTACTGGGAGCGCATCGAGCCCGTCGCCGAGAAGTTCGGTGACCTCGACCCGATCACCGACGGCCGCGAGCCCGACGCGATCGCTGAGGGTGTCGACTTCACCGGCTGGCACCGCATCGAGAAGCAGCTCTGGGTGTCCAACAACACCGAGGGCATGGACAAGTACGCCGACCAGCTCCTCAGCAACGTCAAGAAGATCGTCAAGCTCGGCCAGGATGCGCCGCTGACGGCACTCGAGCTCGCACAGGGCTCGAAGGCGCTGCTCGACGAAGTTGCCACCGGCAAGATCACGGGTGAAGAGGACGAGTTCAGCCACACCGATCTCTGGGACTTCAAGGCCAACATCGAGGGCTCGCAGGCTGCAATCGCTGCGCTGCGTCCCGTCCTCGAGGCCCAGGACCCTGCGCTGGTCAAGGATCTCGACGCCAAGTTCAAGCTCGTCGACGCAGAGCTCAACCAGCACCAGGACAAGTCAACTGGCGACTGGACGTTCTACGACAAGCTGACCAAGGATCAGGTCAAGGCGCTCTCGGATGCCGTGGCTGCGCTCAGCGAGCCCATCAGCAAGGTGGCGGCAGTTGTCGCCGCCTCCGCCTGAGACAATCGACACGTGACCGCAAAGAACGAATCGACCGGGTCTGGCCTCTCCCGCAGGAAGCTGCTGGGAGCTGCCGGACTCGGTGCGCTCGCCGCCGGTGCCGCTGGCGCAGGGGCCGGCTACGCGGTCGGCGACAAGCCTGTCGAGGTCGTTCCAGACCCTGATGCTCTGCCGATCCCGTTCGAAGGCAAGCACCAGGCGGGCATCGTCACGCCGGCCCAAGACCGCCTCTACTTCGCTGCGCTCGACCTCACCACCGAGAGCCGCGGAGACCTGATCCTGCTGCTCAAGGAGTGGACGGCGGCTGCCCGCAAGATGACGCAGGGCAATGACGTGGGCGAGTTCGGCGCGGTTGCCGGCTCGCCGTTTGCGCCGCCCGAGGACACCGGAGAGGCACTGGGCCTTCCGCCGTCGGGTCTGACGATCACGGTCGGGTTCGGCAAGGGCATGTTCGTCGACGGTGAGGGCAAGACGCGCTTCGGGCTCAACGGCAAGCTCCCCGAGCGTCTGGCGGATCTGCCTGCCTTCTCCGGTGACCGGCTCGACCCGGCCATCTGTGGAGGCGACCTCGTCATCCAGGCTTGCGCCAACGACCCTCAGGTCGCGGTCCACGCCGTTCGCAACCTCGTGCGCATCGCGTTCGGGCGGGCTTCGGTGCGCTATTCGCAGATGGGCTTCGGTCGTACGTCGTCAACCTCGTCGGCCCAGGTGACCGCTCGCAACCTGCTCGGGTTCAAGGACGGCACCGCCAACATCAAGGTCGAGGACAAAAAGGACGTCGAGGACTTCGTGTGGGTGCATTCCGACGAGGGACCCGACTGGCTGGTCGGCGGTTCCTACCTGGTGTCCCGCAAGATCGACATGCGTATCGAGACGTGGGATCGCGAGTCGCTGGAGGGTCAAGAAGCCATCATCGGCCGCACCAAGGGTTCGGGTGGACCCCTGTCAGGTGGCGACGAGTTCGCCGAGATCGACTTCAAGAAGAAGAACGACGCCGGTGAACCGCTGATCGACATGAAGTCGCACGTACGTCTGGCGCACCCCGACTTCAACAAGGGTGCCAAGCTGCTGCGCCGCGGCTACAACTTCGTGGACGGCTCCAACGGCTTGGGTCAGCTGTCGGCGGGATTGTTCTTCATCGCCTACCAGCGTGATCCGGAGAAGCAGTTCGTACAGATCCAGAGGAGTCTCGCGGGCAAGCTCAACGATGTGCTCAACGAATACATCGTCCACGTCGGCTCCGGCCTGTTCGCCTGCCCGCCCGGTGTCACCAAGGACGGCTACTGGGGCGAAAAACTGTTCGCCTGAGGTGAGGCCGCCCGCGGCCGGACGCGAAGGCAGTCTGAGCGTGCCACGCCGAAGGCGTCAGGAAGCTCGAAACCAGGCGAGGTAGCTCGACAACGGGACCTTTCGCCATACCAGCGGTATGCTCGCCCTTATGTCTGTTGCAGAAGCCGCACCCAGGACCACCTCGTCACTCGTCACCCCGAAGCGGGTTGCTGAGCTCACCGCACTGATTCGGACGACGTCGGGCGAGTCTCGTACGACGATCTCACCGTTGAACGGTGAGGCAGTCGCCGAGATCCCGGTCTCGAGCATCGATGACGTCGAGGCTGCGTTCGGCGCGGCTCGTACGGCCCAGGAGGCCTGGGCCAAGACCTCGCTCCGTGAGCGCAAGAAGGCGCTCCTGCGCCTGCACGACCTCGTTCTCGAGCACCAGGAAGAGCTGCTCGACCTGATCCAGATCGAGTCGGGCAAGAGCCGCAAGAACGCCTTCGACGAGGTCGCGCACGTCGCCCTGACCGCGCGCTACTACGCACGTCGCCTCAACAAGCAGCTCAAGCCGCAGCGCCGCAACGGTGCCCTGCCGGGACTCACGAGGGTCACCGTCACCCCGCAGCCCAAGGGTGTCGTCGGGCTGATCAGTCCGTGGAACTATCCGCTGACCATGGCGGTGTCGGATGGCATCCCCGCCATCGCTGCGGGCAATGCGATCGTGCACAAGCCCGACAGCCAGAGTCCGCTCATTGCGCTCGCCGGTATCGAGCTGATGCGCAAGGCGGGCTTCCCCGCCGACATCTGGCAGGTCGTCAGTGGCGCCGGATCGGTCGTCGGCACGGCCATCATCGAGCGCGCCGACTACATCTGCTTCACCGGCTCGACCGCGACCGGCAAGCTCATCGCCCAGCAGGCTGCGGCCCGTCTTGTCAGCTGTTCGCTCGAGCTCGGCGGCAAGAACCCGATGATCGTGCTGCCCAGTGCCAACATCGACAAGGCCGCCGAAGGTGCTGTCGAGGCGTGCTTCTCGTCAGCCGGTCAGCTGTGTGTCTCGATCGAGCGCCTGTACGTGCCCGAGGAGCGCTTCGAGGAGTTCAAGACCGCGTTCGTGTCCCGGGTGCAGCACCTCGCCCTCGGCGCTGCGCTCGACTGGGATGCCGACCTCGGCTCGCTGGTCTCTCAGGCCCAGCTCGAGACCGTCACGGCGCACGTCAAGGACGCTGTCGCCAACGGGGCGACCGTGCTCGCCGGCGGCAAGGGTCGCCCGGATCTGGGTCCGTACTTCTACGAGCCGACGGTCCTCGAAGGTGTCACCGAGTCGGCCGAGTGCTTTGCCGGAGAGACCTTCGGTCCGTTGGTGTCGCTCTACCCGTACAAGACGACCGAGGAGGCCATCGTGCTCGCCAACCAGGGTGAGTACGGCCTCAACGCCAGCCTCTGGGGCAAGCCCCGCGAGGCCAAGGCGATCGCGACCCGCATCAAAGCCGGCACGGTCAACATCAACGAGGGCTTCTCGGCGACGTTCGGCAGCGTCGATGCGCCCATGGGCGGTATGCGTCAGTCGGGTCTCGGCCGCCGCCAGGGTGCCGAGGGCATCCTGCGCTACACCGAACCGCAGTCGATCGGCGTCCAACGGCTGATGGCGATGAACGGTCCGAGCTCGATGAAGCCGCAGACGTGGGCCAAGCTGCTCACGGTGGGCCTCAAGTTCCTCCGTCGGACGCCCCGCGCATGAGCAGCATGAGCGAGCGCCAGCGAGCGAACAATGAGTCCGTCATTCCGGCAACTCCGTACCGTGGTCTTCTGACGGAGGTGGCGAAATGACTTTCGACTACGACGTCCTCGTCATCGGATCGGGCTTTGGCGGCAGCGTCTCTGCGCTGCGGTTGACGGAGAAGGGCTACAAGGTCGCGGTCCTCGAGGCCGGCAAGCGCTATTCCGACGACGACTTCGCCAAGAGCTCCTGGAGACTGCGCAAGTTCCTGTGGCTGCCCCAGCTCGGCTGCTACGGCATCCAGCGCATCGACAAGCTCAAGGACGTCCTGATCTTGTCGGGTGCGGGAGTCGGCGGTGGCTCCCTGGTCTATGCCAACACGCTGTACGAACCGCTCGACCCGTTCTACAAGGATCCGGCGTGGGGTCACATCACCGACTGGAAGACCGAGCTCGCGCCCTACTACGACCAGGCCAAGCGGATGCTGGGCGTCACGGTCTATCCGTACGTGTCACCGGCCGACGAGATCGTCAAGAAGGTTGCCGAGCGCATGGGCGTCGGCGGCACGTTCCACCACACGCCCGTTGGCGTGTTCTTCGGCGAGCCGGGAGAGAGGGTCGCTGACCCGTTCTTCGGCGGCGCCGGCCCCGAGCGCAACGCGTGCCTCAACTGCGGCGAGTGCATGACGGGTTGCCGCCACAACGCCAAGAACACACTGGTCAAGAACTACCTCCACCTGGCCGAGCAGGCCGGTGCCGAGGTGCACCCGCTGACGACAGCCACGGCCGTGCGCCCGCTGCCAGGTGGCGGCTACGAGATCGAGACCCGCCGAACGAACAAGCGGTTCCGCAAGCACAAGAAGATCACCGCCGAGCAGGTGGTGTTCTCAGCGAGCACGATGGGCACGCAGAAGCTGCTCCACAAGATGCGGGACAAGGGTCACCTTCCGGGTGTCTCGGACCGGTTGGGCGTGCTCACCCGTACGAACTCCGAGGCGCTCCTCGGGTCGATCGCCGATGGCAAGGACATCGACTACAGCGAGGGAGTGGCGATCACCTCGTCGTTCCACCCCGACGAGTTCACCCACATCGAGCCGACCCGCTACGGCAAGCGCTCGAACGCGATGTCGCTGATGCAGACCGTGCTGACCGACGGCAGCACCGACAAGGCTCGTTGGCGGGTGTGGCTCCGTGAGATGTGGGCCCAGAAGCGCTTCCTCTTCAAGCTCTACGACCTGCGCCACTGGTCGGAGCGCACCATCATCGCTCTCGTCATGCAGACGCACGACAACTCGATCACGACCTACACCAAGCGCGGCATCACGGGACGACGCAAGCTGACGTCCAAGCAGGGACACGGCGCCCCCAACCCGGCGTTCATCGAGCCCGGCCACCGGGCCGTGCAGATGATGGCCGAGGAGATGGGCGGTACGCCCGGCGGCACGATCGGTGAGCCGTTCAACGTTCCGCTGACGGCCCATTTCATGGGCGGCTGCGCGATCGGCGACAGCCCTGAGACCGGTGTCGTCGACCCGTACCAGCGCTTGTTCGGCCACCCGGGCCTGCACGTCGCAGACGGCTCGGCCATCACCGCCAACCTGGGGGTCAATCCGTCGCTCACGATCACTGCCCAGACCGAGCGGGCGATGTCCTACTGGCCCAACAAGGGCGAGGCGGACGTACGGCCCGCCGTCGGCGAGGGATATCGCAAGATCGACCCGATTGCGCCCACGAGCCCCGTGGTGCCCGCGGACGCACCGGCAGCGCTCAGGCTCCCCATCGTCGGGGTGAGCTGAAACGGGCACTTCTCCTGCAATCGCAAGAGAAAGTGTCCGTAACGTACAGAACCCGACCGGGAGGGAGCTCACGGGTCGGGCCCTGTTGTGCCAACGTGAAGTGGGCACATGATCTAACGGGAGGGAGTTTTGTTAGATCCACTCTGTAAAACGAGGCGATGACCACAGGGTTACGTCGTTACTCAAGTATTTTCCGCCGATAGACTGCAGGTGTGACCCCCGAACATGACCTCGTCCTTGTCGTTGATTTTGGGGCGCAGTACGCGCAGCTGATCGCCCGCCGCGTACGCGAGGCGCGGGTCTACTCCGAGATCGTCCCCCACACGATGGCTGCTGCCGAGATCCTGGCCCGCAAGCCCGCCGCGATCATCCTGTCGGGTGGCCCGTCATCGGTGTACGAAGCTGGCGCCCCACGGCTCGATCCGGCGATGCTCAAGGGCGATGTGCCGGTGTTCGGCATCTGTTACGGATTCATGGCGATGGCGCAGGCGCTCGGCGGCAACGTCGCCAAGACGGGCCAGCGCGAGTATGGCCGCACCGCCGTTTCAGTCCTCGAACCCGGCACGCTGCTGGCCGGGCTCCCCGACACGCTGACGTCGTGGATGTCGCACGGGGACGAGGTCATCGGCGCTCCCGAGGGATTCACGGTCAACGCCAACTCGCCACGGGCAACCGTCGCTGCGTTCGAGAACACCGAGCGACGCCTCGCTGGCGTCCAGTGGCACCCCGAGGTCATGCACAGCGAGCACGGCCAGCGCATCCTCGAGCAGTTCCTCGTCGAGATCGCCGGCTGCCGGCAGACGTGGACGAGCAGCAACATCGTCGAAGAGCAGATCAAGCTCATCCGCGACCAGGTCGGAGACGCCCGCGTCATCTCCGCCCTGTCCGGCGGTGTCGACTCCGCCGTCTCCACCGCGCTCGTGCAGCGGGCGATCGGTGACCAGCTCACCGCCGTCTTCGTCGACCACGGTTTGCTCCGTGAGGGCGAGGCAGAGCAGGTCGAGAAGGACTACGTCGAGGCGACCGGCGTCGACCTCAGGGTCGTCGACGCCAAGGACCAGTTCCTCGGTTTCCTGGCAGGCGTCTCCGACCCCGAGGAAAAGCGCAAGATCATCGGCCGAGAGTTCATCCGCGTGTTCGAGGCGGCTGAGCGCGAAGTCCTCGCGACGCCGGGCCCGCCGGTCAAGTTCCTCGTGCAGGGCACGCTCTACCCCGACGTCGTCGAGTCGGGCGGCGGCACGGGCACGTCCAACATCAAGAGCCACCACAACGTCGGCGGCCTACCCGAGGACCTCGAGTTCAGTCTGATCGAGCCGTTGCGGACGTTGTTCAAGGATGAGGTCCGCGATGTCGGGCGCCAGCTCGACATCCCCGAGGCGATCGTCGGTCGTCACCCGTTCCCGGGTCCCGGCCTGGCCATCCGGATCGTCGGAGCTGTTGATGCCGACCGGCTGCGCATCCTTCGTGCTGCCGACCTGATTGTGCGCCAGGAGACGACCGCGGCCGGCCTGGACGGCGAGATCTGGCAGTTCCCCGTCGTCCTCCTTGCCGATGTCCGATCCGTCGGCGTGCAGGGTGACGGCCGAACGTACGGACACCCGATCGTGCTGCGACCGGTGTCGAGCGAGGACGCCATGACGGCCGACTGGAGCCGCCTCCCGTACGACGTCCTCGAGAGAATCTCTACCCGCATCACCAATGAGGTCGACGAAGTGAACCGCGTAGTGCTCGACATCACCAGCAAGCCGCCCGGCACGATCGAGTGGGAGTAGTTGTTAGGCTCGAGGGAGTCAATCGAGGGGCAACACCGTGAGTGAGACCGCCAACCCGCGCAACAAGCGCGCGCTGATTGCACTGCTCGCGATCGCCGTGGCCGCCGTCGCCGTGTTCGCGATTTGGCGAATGGCCAGCGGCGACGACGACAAGAAGGCTGGCCCGTCGGGCCCGACGAGCACCTCGGCACCCACCGAAGAGCCGTCTGTGGCGCCGACGCCGACCAAGAAGCCCAAGTGCGAAGGGCCAAACACCGATCTCGCGGACCTGCCGGACGACAGCCTCCTGCCCGACTGCGGTGCTCCCGTCGTGACCACCGATGAGCAGAAGAAGTCCGGCCTCGGCCTTGGCTGTGGCGGCACCTACCCTGTCATCCTCTACAAGACGACGACGAGCGGCGGCAACACGTCGATCTGTGGCACGACGTCGTCGGGCGAAGACTTCCGCATGGTGACCCAGGCGACCGGGGGCCCGGTGCTCGACATGCCCGGCAGCTACGACCCGCAGCGCGATGCGTTCGTGGCCAAGAAGAATGGCACCTCGTACGCCGTGCTGGCCTACAACGGAACGCTCATCGTGACCAAGAACGGCAAGTCGACGACGCAGGATTCTGACGACGACTGGATCTCGCTCGACAACGAAGACGACTTCGACTGACGGTTGCGCCCGTCGCGTGAGGGTACGCATGCCGCATGACGACGAACACCCGATTGGTGAATGCGACGCCCGAGCAGGTCTGGGCGGTCCTGGCTGACGGCTGGCTCTACCCCGTGTGGGTGGTCGGCGCTGCACGTATGCGCGAGGTGACCGGTGACTGGCCCATCACCGGAGCGAAGCTCCACCATTCAGTCGGGTTGTGGCCGCTACTGCTCGATGACCACACCGAGGTCCTGGATTCAGTCGTCGGCAAGCAGCTGAAGCTCAGGGCTCGTGCGTTCCCAGCAGGAGCGGCCGAGGTGGTGATCACCCTCGCTGCTGAGGAAGGCCAGACTCGTGTCACGATCGACGAAGAGGTCGTCGACGGTCCGGCGAAGCTCATCCCTGCACCTGCTGAAGCGGCGGCAATGAAATGGCGCAACACCGAGACGTTGCGCCGCCTCGCGTACATCGTCGAAGGCCGCACGTCCTAGCTGAGGCGGTCGAGCCGCTGCTTGGCTCTAGTCAGCTCCTTGTGTGCGGCATCCCTCGCGGCCGTCGCCTTTGCCACAGCGCGCTCAAGTGGGCGTGAATCGGCGTCTGCCTCGGCGGCGTCCTCCTGGACCTCCTTGAGCTCCCGCTTGAGCTTGTCGATGCGATCGTGGAGCTCTGCCCGAGCCAGCTCGTTCGCCTCGTACGCGGACTCGTGATCCTTGAGGTCAGAGTCCGCCCGGTCGGCCAGCTCGGAGGCCTCGGCGACGAGATCGCGCGCGGCATCCTCGCGGGCGAGCTTGGGATCGGGAAGATCTGGGACGGCCTTGAGCCGGCGTTCCCTGGAGGGCGACTCGCGCGGCCTCAACGTGAAATCAGGGAGAGCGACGCTGTCGGAGAGGTCGCCGAAGCCCAGTCCAGCGCCGGAGAGCGCGGTCACCAGGAGCCCGGCCTGGACGGCTGCGGCCGCCTCGGGACTGGCCAGTGCGGCCTTGATCGTCTCGTCCACACCGTTGATGACAGAAGCGGCGCGCGACAGCTCGTGCTCCTCCGCCAGCTCGATGCTCTCCTGGGTGACGCGTCGCAGGAGAGCTTTGCGCTCCTCGTTGAGTGATCGCAGCTGCGCGCCATCGCCTTGCTCCTGCGCCTCGCGGAGCTCGTCGCCGAGATCGACGACCTCCTGCAACAGCTCGTCGGCCTCGCGCGCCAGGAGGTTGACCAGGGCTGCCGCTGCGCTGGGCTTGCGCAGCTCGCCGATCGCGCGGCTCAGTGCCAGATCGCCCGCAGCGCGCGCGGCGTCCACGCTGTCCTTGCGAGCGGCGATGAAGTCCTGCGGCGGCACGGCGTACAGATCGTGCGCGATCGAACCCAGATCCATGCCGCCACCCTAATCGCGGTTTGCCCACGAGGCGCCCGGGTACGTCGTGCTCATGACTTCGCTGTGGCTCGACCGCGCCCGACCGATCACCGACGATCTCCTGCCAGCTGACGGCAGAGTTGAGACGTTGGTCGTCGGTGGCGGGATCACCGGCCTGACAACGGCGCTCTTGCTTGCCCGAGCCGGCCGACGCGTGGCCCTGGTCGAGGCCCGGACCATTGGAGCCGTTGCCACGGGCAACACGACAGCCAAGATCTCGCTGCTGCAGGGAACCCGGCTCTCCACGATCTTGGGCCGCCAGTCGAAGCGGGTCGGCCAGGCGTACTTGGATGCCAATCGTGAAGGACAGCAATGGCTGCTTCGCTTCTGCGATGACCACGATGTCCCGTTCCAGACTCGCGATGCCATCACGTACGCGGCGTCAGCCGACGAAGTCGAGACCGTACGTCAGGAGCACGAAGCGGCCAGCACCCTGGGCCTCGACGTTCGCTGGGAGGACACGCTCGACGTGCCGTTCCCGCTGCATGGTGCGACTGTCCTGCCGGACCAGGCGCAGTTCGATCCGATGGATGCGCTCGCAGCACTCGCTGAGGAGCTGCAAGGTCACGGCGGGACGGTCCACCAGGGTCGCCGGGTAACCGGAGTCTCAAAGCTCGGCAAGCCACGGATCGAGCTCGACTCGGGTGAGGTCCTGCATGCTGAGGACGTCGTGCTGGCGACTGGTACGCCGATCCTTGACCGTGGCCTCTACTTCGCCAAGCTCGAGCCGATGCGCTCGTACGCGCTCGCCTTCGCCGGGTCGAACCCACCGGAGGCGATGTACCTTTCGGCGGGCGGGTCAACCCGCTCCGTACGGGATGCTCCTGGCCTCGAAGGAGACTTCCTGCTGGTCGGCGGCAGCGGACACCCGGTCGGCCGTGCCGACGCGGAGACCGATCACGTCGACGAGCTGCGGGAGTGGACGGCCCGATACTTCCCGGAGGCGACTGAGACGCATCAGTGGTCTGCCCAGGACTACTCCTCGCATGATGGGATCCCGTACGTCGGCAAGCTGCCGCGCGGCATGGGCAACATCTACGTCGCGACCGGCTTCGGCAAGTGGGGCATGACGAACGGTGTCGCCGCCGCACGCAGCATCTCAGCGCAGATCCTGGGCAAGCCGACGTCGTGGTCGAAGGTCCTCGGACGGCGATTCACCCGTCCAGTCGGCGTCCTCAACGGCGTGAAGATCAACGCTGGAGTTGCCCTTGCGGGCACCCGGGCACTGGTCGGCGCCGAGCTGCACCAAGCGCCGGAGTCGCCGGCCGAGGGTGAAGGCGCGGTCGGCCGCAGGTCGCTTGTCCCGACCGGCGTCGCAACCGTCGATGGACGTACGTGCGCCGTTGCAGCGGTGTGCACCCATCTTGGCGGCGTGCTGTCGTGGAACGACGTCGAGCGCAGCTGGGACTGCCCGCTGCACGGCTCACGATTCAGCGTTGAGGGCGCGGTCCTGGAGGGCCCGGCGACCCGGCCGCTGGCCCAGCGCTGAATTGCCTCTATCCACAGTGATATTCACATTGTGCATAGTTCTTTGTGACTAGGTCGCGCCCTAGGTGGCTGTGGGGTCACGGAACACGTCTGGGATGCCGTCGCCGTCGAGATCGAGGTGCTCTCGTTCGTCGATGGCACGGTAGCGACGATTGCGTGACGTCAGGACGACCGCGGCACACAGTGCGGACACGAGCGAGCCGACGAGCACGCCGATCTTGACGTACTCGTCGGTGGCGTTGCCCACCCCGTACGCGAGCTCGCCGATCAACAGCGAGACCGTGAAGCCGACGCCACCGAGCATCGCGACGCCCAGCACGTCGGGCCAGGCGAGATCATCGTCGAGCTCTGCACCGGTGAACGTCGCCATCAGCCAGGTGGCACCGAACACGCCAATCGTCTTGCCGAGGAACAGGCCGGCGATGATGCCGAGGGTGATGGGCTCGGTCATGGCGGCGGTGAATCCGTCCCAACCCTCGACGTGGACGCCGGCTGCGAAGAAGGCGAAGACGGGTACGGCCACCGCTGCAGACAGCGGGCGGAACCGGTGCTCGAAATGCTCGGCAAGCCCGGCGCCGTCGCCACCGTCTCGGCGCATGACCGGTACGGCGAAGGCCAGGAGGACCCCGGCGACCGTCGCGTGGACGCCAGACGCGTGCACCAGCGCCCAGGTGGTGCCAGCGAGCGGGAGCAGCAGCCACCAGGACTGGACGCGGCGCTGCACGAGCACGGTGAACACCGCGAGTGGCAGCAGGGCGAGCAGCAGGTAGTTGACGTGCAGGGTCGACGTGTAGACGACGGCAATGATGATGATCGCGAGCAGATCGTCGACCACTGCAAGGGTCAGCAGGAACGTACGCAATGCGCTGGGCAGGTGACTGCCGATGACCGCCAGGACCGCGAGGGCAAACGCAATGTCAGTGGCCGTCGGGATGGCCCAGCCCTTGGTGGACCCGCCGAGGTTGAACACGATGAAGATCAGCGCGGGGACCACCATGCCGCCGATCGCCGCGACGACAGGCAGTGCCGCTCGTCGCGGGTCACGTAGGTCGCCGGCAACGAACTCGCGCTTGAGCTCAAGGCCCGCCACGAAGAAGAAAATTGCCAGGAGTCCGTCCGAGGCCCATTGGCCAAGAGTCAGGTTGAGATGCAGCGAATCGGGCCCGAATGCCGTGTTGCGGAGGTCGGCGTAACCGTCGCCGACGTTGGCGAAAATGATGGCTACCGCGGTCGCTATGAGCAGGAGGACCCCGCCCAGGGTCTCTTGTCGCAGGATGTCGGCGATGCGTGAAACCTCGGGCCAAGAACCGCGTCCGAACAACCGAGAAGCCATGACTCCAACCTATCGGGTGGTCACGCATGCTACGATAAGTGAACGTTCAACTAACTAGGAGGTCGACCATGCCGGTCACTCGCCTCAATCACGCCGTGCTCTACGTCCGTGACGTTGATGCCAGCGTCGCGTTCTACTCCAGCACCCTCGGCTTCAAGACTGTCATGTCATTTCCCGGTGCCGCGTTCCTCCAGGCCAGTGGCAGCAACAACGACCACGACCTCGGCTTGTTCCAGATCGGCGCGCAGGCAGCCGACTCGGGCGCCGGGCGAACGACAGTCGGTCTCTACCACCTCGCGTGGGAGGTCGACACGCTCGACGAGCTGGCCGCGACACGCCAGCGACTCATCGACGCCAACGCTCTTGCCGGAGCCACCGACCACGGCACGACCAAGGCGCTGTACGCGAAGGACCCCAACGGCATCGAGTTCGAGGTCAGCTGGCTCGTGCCAGCCGACCAGCTCACCGAAGAGGTACTGGCTTCGCGCGAGAAGATGAGCCCGCTCGACCTCGAGGCCGAGATCGCGCGCTTCGGCGGACAGACGCTTGGTGGCATCGGCGTCTCCCAACCCGCTTGAACCGATAACCTTCCGGCATGCCCGACGTCGCGATCTCTGCGCCGAACGAGGCAGCCGCGGACGCCGGTGAGCAGATTGCCCAGGCGGGTGGCAACGCGATCGATGCCGCGATCGCGGCCACCTTGGTGACGATGGTCAACGAGGTCGGCATCGTCTCCTTGAGCTCTGGCGGATTCATCACGGTGCAACCACCTGACGGCAGCGCCCCTCATACCGTCGACGGCTGGATGGACATGCCCGGCCGCGACCGTACGCTCGGCGGCGGCACCTGGGACATCGACACCGACTACGGCGGCGGGGTGACCGTCACGATCGGTGCCGGCTCGGTCGCCTGCCACGGATCTGTCGCGGCGTTCGGCGAAGCCCATGCGCGGTGGGGGAGTGTGCCGTGGCGCGAGCTCGTCGCCCCGGCGATCGAGGTCGCCCGCGGAGGTTTCCAGCTCGGCTCCGCCTCACGGTTCTACCTCGAGTACGTCCACGACGACATCTTCGGCTGGGACGACCAGAGCCGGGCAGCGGTGCACGGCGAGGACGGTGCGATCACCACCGGACTCATCGAGCTCCCCGATCTCGTGGGTGCCCTTGAGCTGATCGCCGAAGAGGGCCCGTCAGCCCTCCACACCGGCGACCTGGCCCAGCTGATCAGCGCTGACGTGATCGATCGCGGTGGCATCCTCGGAACTGCCGATCTCGCCGCCTACGAGCCCGTCGTACGGCCGTCGCTGATGAGCACCGTCGGCGACTGGAAGCTCGGCACCAATCCGCCACCGTCAGTCGGCGGCGTGTGCGTCGCGGCGATGTTGCGGCTGCTCGAGGGGCATCCGAGCTCGGACGTCGACCACCTCGTACGCGTTCAGCGTGCCGTGCTCGGCCACCGGCTCGAGACCCTGGACCACACCGACGATCTCGAACGCGATGCCGCGGCCTTCCTCGCCCTGATCGATCGCGACCACCTCGCCGTCCTCGAGTCAGGTTCGACGGCGCACGTGTCGGCAACCGACAGCGACGGCGGCGCCTGTGCGATCACCGTCTCGTCCGGCTACAGCTCCGGGATGATCGCCCAGGGGACCGGGATCTGGCTCAACAACTGCCTGGGCGAGCAGGAGCTCAATGCCCACGGATTGCACGGTCTCGCACCCGGCACCAGGTTGCTGTCCAACATGGCCCCGACCGTGGGTCACCACCCGGACGGATCCTCGATCGCCATCGGGTCGCCCGGCGCGGACCGCATCACGACAGCGATCGTGCAGGTGCTCGCCAGCTTCATCAACGGCGGACTGGGACTGCAGGACGCCGTCAATCACCCGCGCGTCCACGTACACCGGGCAGGGCGTCCGGACGAGGACGTCAAGGTTGAGACCACGCCGTCGATGTACTACGGCGGCGTCGGGGTGACCCTCCGCAAGCCGGATGGCAGGCTCGTGGCGGCAGCAGATCCGCGACGCGACGGCGCCGTTCGGCTGATTCACGACCGAGATGCGAAAGGGTGAGGCTGTGACCGAGCGCAGCGAGGGAACCATGACACGGCGATCACCCCGCATCCTCCGTACCGTGCCTTTTCCTACGGAGGCGGAGGGGTGACAGTTCCATTGGTCATCGCGCATCGGGGCGTCCCGGGCGAGCGACTCGAGCACACCCGCCCGTCCTATCTCCTGGCGATCGAGCAGGGCGCAGACTTCATCGAGCCCGATGTGGTGAGCACGAGGGACGGTGTCCTCGTCGTACGCCATGAGAACTGGATCGACGGCACGACCGACGCCGCCGATCGCCCCGAGTTCGCTGATCGAAAGGCGACCAAGGTCGTCGACGGGAAGTCGATCACGGGATGGTTCACCGAGGACTTCACGCTGGCCGAGCTCAAGACGCTGCGCTGCAAGGAACGCATCCCGGATCTTCGTCCCAAGAACGTCGTGCTTGCCGGCACCGAGCAGATCCTGACCCTCGACGAGGTGCTGGACATCGCGGAGACGGCCGGGGGTGAGGCACCCGTCGGCGTCTACATCGAGACCAAGCACCCGAGCTACTTCGAGAGCATCGGCATCAGCCTCAACGACATGCTGATCGAGACCCTTGAGCGACGCGGATTCAACGATCCCGACGCGTTGGTCGTCATCCAGTCGTTCGAGTCGGCCAACCTGCGTGCGATCCGGTCACGGACACCGGCCATGCTCGTGCAGCTGATGATGGTCAAGGGGGCACCCGCGGACTTCGTGGCAGCCGGAGATCCGCGTACATACGCCGACCTGCGCACCGACGAGGGCCTGGCCTTCGTCGCCGAGTACGCCGACGCGATCGGCCCGTACAAGGAGCTCGTGGTCAAGCCCGGGGAGGGCCCCACCGGGCTCGTCGACCGGGCTCACGCGGCCAACCTCGACGTACACGTGTGGACGATGCGCAACGAGAACAACTTCCTCCCGCCGAAGCTGCGCAAGGGCAGAAAAAAGCTCGCCCACGGCAAAGCCGTGGACGAGCTCCTTCAATTCTTCGACGCCGGGATCGATGGCGTCTTCTCCGACTTCACCTCGACTGCGGTACAGGCTCGCTCTCGGTGGCTGGAGCGTCAGTAGCCTCGGCCCACACGGTCTGGGCTGCTGCCGGACGAGCCGGCATCAGCACCCAGGCGACGATGTAGGCGACGATCAGCGAACCGGCGCCGAGCAACGTGCACACGGCGACCACCAGGCGCACCAGGTTGGCGTCGACACCGGTGTAGTCGGCGATTCCTCCGCAGACGCCTCCGAGCCACTTGTCATCAGGATTTCGTGTCAGCTTCTTCATGTTCACTTCTTTCTGAGGAGTCATCTTCGAGACTCGGGGTTGTGGTGAGTGGTTTGGGCTTCCAGAACGTCGCGACGACGCCGAGGAGGCCGAGTCCGATGAGCACGCCCGACGAGGTCAGGCTGAGCTCGCGCGGAGTCAGCCAGTCCTGCTTCCACACGGCCCACTGGCCGACGCCGGCGAGGAAGAACAGGCCGAAGGCGAGGCTGCTCCAGCGGAACGGGTGACGAGTCATGACCGGATCACCTCGACGTTGCCGATGTTCTGGTCGATCTTGATCGTGAGTGCCGGACCAGTCCCTGTGGCGGCGGCGTTGAGCTCGTTGTCGGTGCCGTCGACGCTGCGTTCGAACAGGTTGATCTGACCGAGCTTGAGCTCTGACTCGATCGCCACGTTGAGGCCCTCAGGGATGATGACCTTGGTCTGGCCGATGCCGTTGTCCAGCACGATCGTCCGTCCGAGCAGGTCGGTCGGGTCAGTGACCGCGGTCAGATCGAGCTCGAGCAGTCCGATGCCGTGCTTGTACGTGGCGTGGACGTCAGCGGCTGCACTTGGGCTGGGCTGCTGAGCACCGATGCGGCCGTCCGGCAGCACGGAGCCGACGAGCAGCACCGCACCAAGCACGAGTCCGAGGGCGATCAACGGACCGCCGTGGCCCCAAAACGTGCCGATGACCAGACCGACTCCGGTGATGCCCAGCGCGACGGCGACGTACGTCGTCCAGTCGACGCCGTCGTGGGTGTCGGCGTAGATGCGCGTCGATGCGACACCGATCGCGATCAGCGAGAGCGTGAGCACCGTGAGCGCCTTGGACTTGGGCCGAGATGCGTGTGCGATCTTCTCGGCAACCTTCTTGTCGATCTTGGCCTGGACGTCGGCGGTGACCGACTCGGTTGTCGGCATCGAAGCGAGCACCTCGGCTCGGATGGCCTCCTTGTCGTGCTTTCGTGGTCGGACCACGAAGAAGTAGTAGAGCGCAGCGAGCGGGACCAGGATCCAGCCGATGCCCCACCAGTTGCCGTGATCGCCGATCAGCGCGAACACCCCGATGATGCCGGCGGTGACGAGGCCGATCTTGCGGACCTGCTCCTCGTTCTCGTCGAGCTTGAACCAACCGGCGGCGATGCTCTTGTCGGCGTCCTCCGAGGGAAGGAACAGCCAGGCAGCCGCGTACAGGATGGCGCCGGCGAATCCGACGATCGTGAGCACGGCGATGACGATGCGCACGATGACCGGGTCGATGTTGAGGTACCTGGCAACGCCCGAGCACACACCACCGACGAATCGGTCGTCGGTGGATCGCTTGACGTCAAAGATGGTGCGCAGCTTCTGCGGGTCGAACTCGTCGTCCGGCCCGGCAGTGCGAGGCGTTTCCTGTGTGTCGTTCATAGCTCCATCGTGGCCGACTGTGTCGCGGCAAACCATCGGGTACGACCCTGAAACCGCTGCAACGTCACTCAGGGTGGACAAGGGTCGTCCCTAGTAGCGCCCGTGCGCGCGTACGTGTGACGATCTTTGGGTGCCCCCTGAAAGCATGACCACCGCCAGCGCGAGCCGCTATCGCCGCGCCTACCGTCCAGCCGATCGCCGGCTGGTGGGCGGTGTGGCGACCGGTCTGGCCGATCACTTCGGCGTCGGGGTCCTGTACGTCCGCCTCGCGTTGGTCGTGGCGACCTGGTTCAACGGCACCGGAATCATCGTCTACCTGCTGCTGTGGCGCTTCCTGCCGCTGCGCCAGCCCGAGCTCACGCCGGGCCTCGAGGCCGCGACCCGGCAGGGTCTGCGTACCAATCCCAACCGCACCGGCACCACCGAGATCCTGCAGACGCTGGCCATCGGCGCGTTGGGTCTTGGAGTCCTCCTCTTCCTCCAGGTGACCGGCCGAGGCATCAGTGACGGTCTCGTCGGCCCGGCGCTCGTCGCCGTCGTCGGCCTCTCGGTGATCTGGCGCCAGTTCGACGATGTGGCGTGGCGGCGCTGGATGCGCCAGACCAGCGGGATCGGCTTCGCGGTCCGCATCGCCGCCGGCGGTGTGCTCATCGCCCTCGCCGGCGTCTACTTCCTCACCCAGGAACGTGGCTGGGGCGCCATGGTCGACCTGGCCTCGGCTCTCGGCGTCGCCTTGATCGGCCTGGCCCTGATCCTCGGTCCGTGGATCTCCAAGCTGCTCGGAGACCTGACCGAGGAGCGACGTGCACTCGTACGTTCGCAGGAGCGTGCTGACGTCGCGGCCCACCTGCACGACTCCGTGCTCCAGACGCTGGCGCTGCTGCAGAAGAACGCCGGCGACCAAGCTGCCGTGGCGACCCTGGCCCGCCGTCAGGAGCGCGAGCTCCGGGCGTGGCTCTACGGCACAGACGAGAAGGCCGGTGACTCGCTCGTCGCCGCACTGCGTGCCTCGGCGGCCGACGTCGAGGACGCGCACCGCGTACCCGTCGAGGTGATCGCCGTGGGCGATGCCGTCCTCGACCCGGACGTGGCGGCCGTGGCCAAGGCCGCCCGTGAAGCCATGATCAACGCCGCCAAGCACGCAAAGGTCGACCGTATCGACGTCTATGCCGAAGCCACGGCCGACACGGTCCAGGTGTTCATCCGCGACCGCGGCGTCGGGTTCAAGGTCGACAAGATCGCCGAGGACCGGATGGGCGTACGTGGCTCGATCATCGATCGGGTCGAGCGCCATGGCGGCACCGCTACGATCCGCAGCAAGCCCGGCGAAGGCACCGAGGTCGCACTGACGGTGCCGATCCGCAGCGCCGACCACGTACTCGAGGAGACAAAATGAGCACCCTGCGTGTCGCGATCGTCGACGACCACGCGATGTTCCGACGCGGAGTGCGTGCCGAGATCGACGGTCCCGTCGAGATCGTCGCCGAGGCCGAGGACGTCGAGAGCGCGGTCCTGATCCTCGTCGAGACCAAGCCCGACGTCGTGCTGCTCGACGTGCACATGCCCGGCGGGGAGGGCTCGAGGTCATCCGGCGCCTGCACCTCCGCCATCCCGACATGAAGTTCCTCGCGTTGTCGGTCAGTGACGCCGCCGAGGACGTCATCGGCATCATCCGCGCCGGAGCACGCGGCTACGTCACCAAGAACATCTCGGGCCCCGAGCTGCTCGACGCGATCGACCGGGTGGCCGCCGGCGACGCGGTGTTCTCGCCGCGACTCGCCGGGTTCGTCCTCGACGCGTTCGCCGGGACGATCGAGGTCGCGCAGATCGACGAGGAGATCGACCGCCTCACCGAACGCGAGCGTGAGGTCATGCGCCTGATCGCCCGCGGCTACGCGTACAAAGAGGTTGCCAAGGAGCTCTTCATCTCGATCAAGACGGTCGAGACCCACGTGTCCAGCGTGCTCCGCAAGCTCCAGCTCTCGAGCCGCCACGAGCTGACCCGCTGGGCCAATGATCGCCGCCTGATCTGAAGTTCACCTCGCGGCAATGTTGCGGGTCTAACCTGAAGAAATGAACGAGCCGCACCTGATCGTGCTCTTCGGCGCCACCGGCGATCTCGCCCGTCGCAAGCTGCTCCCTGGAATCATGCACCTGGTCCAGTCCGGACTCGTCGCTGACTCACGCGTCATCGGCGTCTCGCTGGATGAGTTCGACGACGAGTCGTTCCGCGCATTCGCCGAAGAGGCCTGCCGAGAGTTCAGTCCGCGAAAGGTCGAGGACGAGCAGTGGGAGGCATTCGCGGACAAGTTGTCGTACGTCAACGTCAAAGCGGGCCCCGAGGTACTGGCCAAAGCCGCAGCGGCGCACGAGAAGGAGCTTGGCGGAGAGCCCTTGCGCCTGCACTACCTGAGTGTGCCGCCCAAGGCCGCACTCGATGTCGTGCACACGCTGCGCGACGCCGGGCTGGTCGAACGTGCGCGAATCATCATGGAGAAGCCGTTCGGCACGGATCTCGCCAGCGCCAAGTCGCTCAACGCGCAGATCCACGAGGTTTTCGACGAGGATCAGATCTTCCGCATCGACCACTTCCTTGGCAAGGAGGCGGCGCTCAACATCCTGGCGTTCCGCTTCGCCAACGGACTCTTCGAGCCGATCTGGAACCGCAACTTCATCGATCACGTGCAGATCGACGTGCCCGAGACGCTGTCGCTTGAGGGCCGCTCTGGCTTCTACGAGGGAACGGGTGCGTTCAAGGACATGGTCGTGACCCACCTGTTCCAGGTGCTGGCATTCATGGCCATGGAGCCGCCGACCTCGCTGGACTCCGACTCGATCAGCGAGGAGAAGAACAAGGTCTTCCGGTCGATGCGCCCGCTCGACCCCCAGCACGTCGTACGCGGTCAGTACGACGGCTATCGCGACGAGCCCGGTGTGGCGGCGGACTCCGAGACCGAGACGTTCGTGTCCCTGCGTGCCGAGATCGACAACTGGCGCTGGGCCGGAGTGCCGTTCTTCCTGCGCACCGGCAAGAAGATGGCCGAGGGTGCGCGCATCATCTCCATCGCGTTTCGCGAGCCGCCCAAGAGCATGTTCCCGGCCGGGGCCGGTGTGGGCCTGTCCGGACCGGACCACCTGACGTTCGACCTCGCGGATGCCTCGAAGATGTCGCTCTCGTTCTACGGCAAGCGCCCCGGACCAGGCATGCGCCTCGACAAGCTCAGCATGCAGTTCGCGATGCAGGAGACCGATCGCGCAGGTGATGTGCTCGAGGCGTACGAGCGGCTGATCCACGACGCGATGCGCGGTGAGCGCACCCTGTTCACCACAGCCGAGGGCATCGAACGTCTCTGGGAGATCTCTGAGCCGCTGCTCAACGACCCACCGCCGGTACGGCCCTATCCCGCCGCGACATGGGGTCCCAACGCCGTGCACCAGCTGATCGCGCCGCGTGCGTGGCGGCTGCCGTTCGAGCGCAGCTGGCGCAGGCCCAACACCATGGCGGAGTGAGCTAGCCCCAGTGCTGGTCGACGAGCCGCCTTGCCTCGTCGATCGACAGTCCCTGACGACGCGCGACCTGCACGTACGCCGCCGCCGCTTCGTCCGCCTCGGCGTCGCCGATCTTGCGGGTGGCGATCAACGTCCCGCCCCGGCCGTGCGTCTCGATGATGCCGTCGGCCTCGAGTGCCTTGTAGGCCTTGGCAACCGTGTTGACGGCGAGCCTGAGTTCCGCCGCGAGCTGGCGCACGGGCGGCAGCTTGCGGCCGGGTCGCAGCGTCCCGGATGACGCGCCCTCAGCGATCTGACGGCGCACCTGCTCGTACGGCGGTTCCGCGCTCAGGCTGTCGATCGTCACCAGGCTCATGTGTCCATTGTCGCGTGCCGCCCACCCGGTCTGATGTCTGTTGCGGCAACTAGGCTGGAGGGCCTGATGACATCGCCATTCCCCGTGCCTCAAACCGCGGAGAACAAGTCTGCCCAAGAGGCCGAAAAGAGGCGCGCTCGCTCCGACATCCTGCTCGAAGGGCTCAATGACGCCCAGCGCGATGCTGTGTCCCACCCTGGCGGGCCGCTGCTGGTGGTGGCCGGTGCGGGGTCGGGCAAGACGCGCGTGCTCACCCGACGGGTGGCGTGGCTGATCGCGGCTCGTGGCGCTCATCCCGGGTCGATCCTGGCGATCACGTTCACCAACAAGGCCGCCGCCGAGATGCGCGAACGCGTCGCGGAGCTCGTGGGTCCGCGGGCGCGGATGATGTGGGTCTCGACGTTCCACTCGGCCTGCGTACGCATCCTGCGGCGCGAGGCGTCGAAGTTCGGATTCACCTCGACGTTCACGATCTACGACTCCGCCGATCAACGTCGGCTCATGACGCAGGTGTGCCGCGACATGGACCTCGACCCCAAGCGGGTCAACCCGCGAGCCGTGCTCAACTGGATCTCCAACCTCAAGAATGAGCTCGTCGACCACGAGGCGGCCGGCAGCAAGGCGGTCAACCCGACCGAGGAGCTCTACGCCGAGGCCTACACGACCTATCAGGCTCGACTCCGCGCGGCCAACGCGATGGACTTCGACGACCTGATCATGAACACCGTGCACCTGTTCCAGGGTTGGCCCGACGTGGCAGAGACCTATCGACGCCGGTTCCGGCACATCCTGGTCGACGAGTACCAAGACACCAACCATGCGCAGTATCAGCTGGTCAAGGAGCTCACCGACGCCGACTCCGACCTGTTGGTCGTCGGCGACTCCGACCAGTCGATCTATGCGTTCCGCGGCGCCAACATCCGCAACATCCTCGAGTTCGAGGACGACTTCCCCAATGCGTCGACGATCCTGCTCGAACAGAACTACCGGTCGACCCAGACAATCCTGTCGGCCGCCAATGCCGTCATCAGCCGCAATGCCGGGCGCAAGGACAAGCAGCTCTGGTCCGCCGAGGGCGATGGCGAAAAGATCGTCGGCTATGTCGGAGACGACGAACGTGACGAGGCGCTGTTCATCGCCGACGAGATCGACAAGCTCGGCGACGCCGGTGATGCCGAGGCCAAGGACGTCGCGATCTTCTACCGCACCAATGCTCAGAGTCGAGTGTTCGAAGAAGTCTTCATCCGGGTCGGTCTGCCCTACAAGGTGGTTGGCGGCGTCCGGTTCTACGAACGCAAGGAGATCAAGGACGCACTCGCCTACGTACGCGTGCTCATCAACCCACGCGATGCGGTCTCGCTGCGACGCATCCTCAACGAGCCCAAGCGCGGCATCGGCGATCGTGCCGAGGCAGCGCTCCAACGCCTCGCCGACAGGCACGAGATCAGCTTCTGGGAGGCGATGACCCGCGCCGTCGAGGCCGACGACCTGGCCACGCGCTCGCTCAACGCCATCGAGGCCTTCACCCAGACGATGTCTGAGCTCATGGCGATGTCCGAGAGCGGTGCCCCTGCTGACGCGGTGCTCGAGGCCGCGCTGACCCGCAGCGGCTATCTCGGTGCGCTCGAGCAGAGCTCCGACCCGCAGGACGAGACCCGCGTCGAAAACCTTGCCGAGCTCGTCGCCGTGGCGCGGGAGTTCGTCGTCGGCGCCAGCACGCTCGACGATGACGCAGATGCCGAGGCTGTCGCCGATGCGGCCGCCGATCTGGCTCCGGGGTCGCTCGCCGCTTTCCTCGAGCAGGTGGCTCTGGTCGCCGATGCCGACCAGATCCCCGACGAGGGTGCCGGCGTCGTCACACTCATGACGTTGCACACTGCCAAGGGTCTCGAGTTCCCGGTCGTGTTCCTCACCGGTCTCGAAGACGGTGTCTTCCCCCACATGCGATCGCTCGCCGACAACACCGAGCTGGAGGAGGAGCGCCGACTCGCGTACGTCGGCATCACCCGCGCGCGTACGCGCCTCTACGTCACCCGTGCCCAGACGCGAGCCGCGTGGGGTGCTCCGTCCTACAACCCGGCATCGCGCTTCCTCGACGAGCTGCCCGAGGCGCTGGTCGACTGGCGTCGCGTTGCGTCGTCGCCGACGCAGTGGACGCCCAACAGTCCCTCGGTCACGGCACAGTCGACGTTCCGGTCGACCAACGTCGCTGCGCGCTCGAAGCGCGCGACGCGTGAGGTGGTTTCACTCTCGCCCGGCGATCGCGTCTCCCACGACAGCTTCGGGCTCGGCACGGTCGTGGCCGTGGACGGCCAGGGCGACAAGGCTCAGGCGTCGGTCGACTTCGGTTCGCAGGGCGTCAAGCGACTGCTGCTGCGCTACGCGCCGGTCGAAAAGCTCTGACCCGCCAACTTTTGTGACCCAACTCGTCACTGGCGTGGCGACCGGTGACGAGTTGCTTCACAAAAGTTGGTCATGCAGCGGTGAACCAGCGGCGCCAGGACTCGCTCATGACAGGCGCCGGGCCGTGATATCCCGACTGTACGAGTGCCCGGTGGACCCTGACGACGACCGTCGACGGACTTCTCATGTCCTCGATCGTGACGACGATGACCCGCCAACCGTTCGATTCGAGCCGCTCTCGGCGGAGATGATCTCGCTGGCGTTGCTGGGCGTCACGCTCGTGTTGCCAACCGTCATACTCGACGATGACCCAGTACTCGCGGTACACCAGATCGCCGCGCGCCAAGAAGTCTCCGTCGCTGTCGGACAGGTTCGCGTTGAGCTCCGGTGTCGGAAGGCGCGCGAATTGGAGAAGCAGTCTCACATCGGTCTCCATCACCGACTCGACCCGTGCACGCACGTATGGGCTCACTCGTCGCGCCCGTTGTACGCCGCTGATGTGCTCGGTGATCGAGTAGATGAGCAGGCGGTCGGGGGTTGTGAGACCGAGGCGGACCAGCCAGTCGCCGGCGCGAATCAGGTCGACATGTCCCAAGCGGGTCGCGCAGTCCACGAATGTTCGTTCGGTGCCCAGGGTCGGGACGCCTCGAACCAGCTGGGGAACGAGAGGACGTTCGCGCCGATGGAGGACAACCCCGGGGAGGCTGGTCTGGCTCGAGGTGTTGGTCGAGAAGTGCAGTCTCGTGTCCCGCCCGACGGTGACCCCGTACGAGTGCAGTGCCGTCAGGTGACTGACCGCGGAGTCCGGCGGCAGGACCAGCAGAGCAGCGCGGACCAGTAGCTCTGGAGTCTGTGCTTGGTCGGCGAGGACGTACACACCGCGAAAGAGCCGCCTGAACCGACGGCCGGAGAGTGTGTCCTTGCTGATGCCGAGGTTGGCGGCTCTCCGAGTCGTGAACGGTCCGGTGCCGAGCTCCGGCGGGATCGTCGCTGGGGTGACCATCTGACGATGATCCGATCAGAACGCGGTGACGTCGGGCGACCCAGGAAGAACTGTGCACAGTGCGGGATCGGAGCTCGCATGTGGACCAAGTTTTGTGAAGAAATGCGTCACCGGTCGCCACGCCAGTGACGAGTTAGGTCACGAAAGTTGGGCTACGGGCGGATGCGGTGGTCGACGAGCACCTGGTACGGATCAACCGGGCCGCCACCATTGGGGTGCACCTCGAGGTGCAGGTGCGGGCCGGTGACGTTGCCGGTCGAACCGGTGTAACCGATGATGTCGCGCGGGAGGACCTTCTGGCCGACCTTGACCACGATGCGGCTCTGGTGGCAGTACCAGACGTCGGTGCCGTCATCGAGCGTGATGACCGTGCGGTTGCCGTAGGCGCCTTCGTAGCCGGTTGACTTGACCGTGCCACTGGCGACCGAGCTGATGGCCGAGCCTGACGGGCCGGCGAAGTCGAGGCCGGTGTGCATGCGTGACCAGAGTCCGCTGCGCTGACCAAAACGGGCAGACAGGTGGTAGCCGGTGACCGGCAGGACCCACTGGTTGAGCACCGCGTCGTCGGAGACCTTTTCGGCGTTCTTCTTGAGCTCGGCGATCGCGATGAGGTATTGCTCGGCCTGGACCTTGCCCTGCTTGTCGAGGTTGCGATCGAAGTCGCGGCTCACGTCGACGCTGTTGACGTCGTCTCCGGTGTAGGTCTCGGAGATGGTCTGGTAGTTGCTGGCCGACAGGGTCGAGCCGTCAACGTGACCGCCGACTACGGCGGAACCAAAACCAGCCATGATCAGCGCGAATGCGCCAGCCATGGCCGGGGTAAGACGAAGTGTGCGCTTGCGAGCTCGGCGCTTTTCGGCGACCCGCCTGCCACTTGTGGTGCGCTTCGGGGTCTCCTGGCGTACATCCAGTCGGCGTTTAGGCGCAGACGAAGACACGCAAATAACCTCCGAAAAGGGACAGCAGGACTCGACGAGCCTAGCCCAAGGGCGGTCGCGATAGAAACTGAATCCACACATTTGTTGTTTGCTCCGCGGGAATGGGCGACATGGTGTGACGACCTTCACGCCCGCTACGCCGCGCGTGACAGGATGCGGACATGGCCAGACGGCGGATCGTGGTGGGCGCCATCGGCGATGGTGAAGGCGTTCTCGCCGCCGCCCGAGCGTTGCGTGATGCGGGACGCGAGGTCGTGCTGGTGGGAGGAGGCCAATCTCCAGAGCAGCTCATCCGGACGGCAGTTGCCGAGGACGCCGTCGAGCTGGTGATAGACGCCAGCGAGGACGAGATGGCTCGGCTGGAAGCCGTACGCGCAGAGCTGGGCGCCGAGCATCTACGGCTGACCCGGGCCGACCTCGCTGGTGTGACCGATTCGACACGCCAGGACACCCGTTGAACGGGTAGAGTCGCCACGCTCAATTTTTCTGGAATCGGCCCCAACCTGAGCCGGACAGTCTGAGCCATTCAGGACGTCAACAAAGGACGGACACACCGTGGATTTGATGGAATATCAGGCGAAGGAACTCTTCGCCAAGCATGGCGTCGTGACGACGCTCGGCATCGTCGTACAGACCGCCGAGGAAGCCAAGGCAGCTGCTGAGCAGCTCGGTGGCGTCACAGTCGTCAAGGCCCAGGTCAAGGCTGGCGGCCGAGGCAAGGCCGGCGGCGTCAAGCTCGCCAAGACGCCCGACGAGGCATTCGAGCACGCGACGAACATCCTCGCTCTGACGATCAAGGATCTGCCCGTCAACCGCGTGCTGGTGACTCCAGCAACCCCGCCGGTCGAGGAGTATTACTTCTCGTTCCTGCTGGACCGTTCGAATCGCAGCTACCTCTGCATCGCCAGCGTCGAGGGCGGTGTCGAGATCGAAGAGGTCGCCAAGACCAACCCCGAGGCTGTCCGCAAGATCGCGATCGACGCCGGCACCGGCGTCGATGAGGCCAAGGCCCGTGCGATCGTCGAAGAGGTCAAGTTCCCGGCCGAGCTCGCTGATCAAGCCGTCGCGATGGTCCAGTCGCTGTGGAAGGTCTTCGTCGAAGAAGACGCCACGCTCGTCGAGGTCAACCCGCTCGCGCGGCTCGAGGGCGACAAGCTCGAGGCTCTCGACGGCAAGGTGTCGCTCGACGACAACGCCTCCGAGGTGCGTCACCCCGAGCACGAAGACTTCGTCATCCACGAAGAGGCTGATCCGCTCGAGGCCAAGGCCAAGGCCAAGGGCCTCAACTACGTCAAGCTCGACGGCGAGGTCGGCATCATCGGCAACGGTGCGGGGCTCGTCATGAGCACGCTCGACGTCGTCGCGTACGCCGGCGAGAAGCACGGTGGCGTCAAGCCCGCCAACTTCCTCGACATCGGCGGAGGCGCCTCGGCGCAGGTCATGGCCGACGGCCTCGACGTCATCCTCGGTGACGGACAGGTCAAGTCCGTGTTCGTCAACGTCTTCGGTGGCATCACCTCGTGTGACGCCGTGGCCAACGGCATCAAGGGCGCTCTCGAGCTGCTCGGCGACGCCGCCACGAAGCCGCTGGTCGTACGTCTC
The DNA here is from genome assembly GCA_963849475.1 of uncultured Actinomycetota bacterium. Classification (GTDB taxonomy): domain Bacteria; phylum Actinomycetota; class Actinomycetes; order Propionibacteriales; family Nocardioidaceae; genus Aeromicrobium. The sequence continues at coordinate 37,221 of CAWKHC010000007.1, read as the reverse complement.
GACGGCAACAACGTCGACGAGGGTCGCGCGATCCTCAACGAGCTCAACCACCCGCTCGTGACCCAGGTCGAGACCATGGACGGCGCCGCCGACAAGGCTGCACAGTTCGCACACGAAGGAGCCTGAAGCATGTCGATCTTTTTGAACAAGGACTCCAAGGTCATCGTCCAGGGCATCACCGGCGGTGAGGGTTCCAAGCACACCGCTCGTATGCTCGCAGCCGGCACGCAGGTCGTCGGCGGCGTCAACGCACGCAAGGCCGGCACGACCGTCGAGCACGTCGACGCAACGGGTGCCAAGGTCGAGCTGCCGGTGTTCGCGTCGGTCGCCGAGGCGATGGAGAAGACCGGCGCTGACGTGTCGGTCGCATTCGTGCCGCCCGCATTCACCAAGGACGCCGTCGTCGAGGCGATCGATGCCGAGATCGGCCTCCTGGTGATCATCACCGAGGGTGTCCCGATCCAGGACAGCGCCGAGTTCTGGGCGTACGCCCAGGGCAAGAAGACGCGCATCATCGGACCCAACTGCCCCGGCATCATCACGCCGGGTGAAGCGCTCGCAGGCATCACGCCGGCGAACATCGCCGGGACCGGTCCGATCGGCCTCGTCTCCAAGTCGGGCACGCTGACCTACCAGATGATGTTCGAGCTGCGTGACTTCGGCTTCTCGACCGCGATCGGCATCGGTGGTGACCCCATCATCGGTACGACGCACATCGACGCCCTCGAGGCTTTCGAGGCTGACCCCGACACCTTGGCGATCGTCATGATCGGCGAGATCGGTGGCGACGCTGAGGAGAAGGCGGCCGCGTACATCAAGGATCACGTCACAAAGCCGGTCGTCGGCTACGTCGCTGGCTTCACCGCGCCCGAGGGCAAGACGATGGGCCACGCCGGCGCCATCGTGTCCGACGGTGCAGGCACTGCCCAGGGCAAGAAGGAAGCCCTCGAAGCTGCGGGCGTCAAGGTCGGCAAGACGCCGTCCGAGACGGCTGAGCTCATGAGAGAGATCCTCAAGAACGCCTAGAGGTCAGCACGACCAAAGCCCCTCTTCCGCCTGGCGGGAGAGGGGTTTTGTCTGTGCACCTACTGACCGATGAAACGCAGCCTTGCGCCGGTGCGGTCGGCGAGGGTGGCGAACGTCTTCTGCGACACGTCGAACTTGCCCGACGGTGTGAACGTCACCTGGGCGACGTCTCGACCTCGACGAATGATGGCCACGCGGTACATCGCCTTGTCGTCCTTGTTGACCTCGAGGTTGATGCGCCAAGCCTTGCCCGAATAGTTGGCTGTCTTGAACGACGTGCGCTGATCGACGGTTGCCGAGAGCTTCTTGGCGGCGCAGTCCTCGATCCGAAGTGTGAGGGTCTTGACGAAGGCCTTGGCGCGCTTCTCGCTGGGGAATCGGCCGACGGTCTCGGCGACGCCGAACTCCTTGGGCAGATCCTTGGCCTGTGGGATCACGAACACCTTGGACTGCGCGGTCTTGACGCCGGAGAAGTCCGCCTGGTCGCACTCGGTGGCGGCCGGGTTGGCCTTGCCGGTCGAGAACGCCTTGACCGCAACCCAGACGCGATCGATCTCGGCAATCGCCGGAAGGTCGACGATGCCCAGGAAGTCTGGGTCCTCGGTCGTACGGGGCGGTTCGACGCGCTGGACGGTGATCGCGTCGGAGCAGTTGCTGTCGGTGTCGCGGCACAGGCGAGAGACGGAGGCGTTGAGGGTGCGCGCGAAGGCCTCGATGCCGGCGCCCTTGGCGCCGTCGACCTCGTGCACAAGGGTGCTGGTCACGTTGCCCGAGTGGCTGAATCCGATCGTGAACGTACGGACCGGGGTGGACTGCGATCGCAGGACCAGGATGTGGAAGTCACCAGCCGAGCGCTTGACGGCGTACGAGTCGACGAGCTGCACGCGCGGGTGCTGGCAGTCGGCGTACCAACGGACGAGTCGTCGGTACGACTCGTCAGTGATCTTGGCAGTGCGGGAGACCTCGATGGACTGGGCGACGCGTTCCTTGCCCAGGCCGTTGGCGCTGAAGGTGCGCACGAAGACCTTGAGCGGGTCGGTGTCGGAGAACCGTTTGGTCGGGCAGGTGGAGTAGGGCGTCGTGTTGTCCAGATCGGTGTCGGTGGCGTCGACCGTCCAGGCGCGTTGGGCGTCGAGTGCGTTGACCTGGTCAGCGGTCAGCAGGTTGCCACTGTCGATCTTCTCGGAGTCGAGCACGGGGTCAGAGCCTTCGGCGCCGATCTTCTCCCGGTAGGGGAGCGAGGCGCGGCTGTCGAGGGCATCGCCCTCTGTGACGACGAATCCGCCGCCGATCACCAGTGCGATGGAAGCGGCGACGAGGATCACGGTGTTGCGTTGGCGCCCGCGCTTGGCTGCCTTGCGGATCGTTCCCGATGAGGGTTGCTGGAACGAGTCGGTCGCCTGGCCGAGCCCGTTCATGCGTCGTTCGATCTGGTCGATCGTCTGCCCGAGCTTGCGCTCCAGGGTGGCCAGCGCGTTGGTGACGCTCTCGATGCCCTCCTCGGCGGGCAGGTCGACCTCGTGCGACGCCTCCTCGAGATCGGTGTTGCCGAGGGTCATCAGCACGATCAGCCGTCGATCGGTGACCGACAGCTCGCCGAGCGCCTCGAGGAGCTGTGTGTCGCTGTCATCCTCCTGCTTGCGGCGCAGTGGATGCGTACCTCGGCTCAGTCCGGTGAGCTTCCAAGCCTCGTTGCGCACGTAGCCGAGCGGATTGCCCTCGCGGATCTTGGCCCAGTCACGCCAGGCGCGGCGATAGGCGTCGACCGTCGACTCGAAAGCGACGTGTCGGTCGCCGCTGACGGCGTACGTGACCTGGAGCGCCTGGGAGAAGGTCGAGAGGTAAAAGCTGTTGAACTCGTCGACGCGAGTCATCTCCAGCCTCCCGTCATCCCGGCGTGCCTGTGTGCAACGCCGCAACTTTACAGGGAGGATGAACTGGTGCCTGAGCCGTCCACGCCGTCCTACTTGCGACCGGCTTTCATGACGGCGATCCTGGCGGCAGTCGGCTCGCTCGCGCTGTCGGCGCTGTTCGTCCTCTCGGCCCGCGGATCGGCTGATCTTTCGTTCGCCGGCTTCGCCCGTGGCACGACGCGTACGTGGTTGGTCTCGCTCGGTTCGGGGCTCGACACCGGCGGCGTGTCGCTGGGCCTCGTGCCGATCGGCGCCTCCGTCGTCTGTGTTGCCGTGGTCATGCTGACGACGATCTGGGTCGTCGCCGATCCGATCGAGCTCGCCGGCTTCGCCGCGGCGACGGCGGGTGCGTCGGGTGTCATCGCCGGCATTGCCTCGGCGGCCTCGAACGCCGGAGACGTGCACACCTCGGTCGTCCGTGCCGCGGTGGGTGCGTTCATCATCAGCGGCATCGGTGCCATGGCCGGAGCTGTGCTGCGGCACGATCCGATGAAGGAGCAGTGGCTGTCGATCAATCCCGACGTCCGAGCGGTCCTGCGGGCTTCTGTGCCGGCCGTTCTCGCCGTGCTCGGCTCCTCGGCGGTGATCGTCCTGGCCCTGCTCGTCATGCATGTCTCTCGCGCCGGTGACCTGTGGGCTGTTCTGGATCCCGGATTCGGAGGCGGTCTCGCACTTGCGGTCGGCTGCCTGCTTGCCATGCCAACGCTGATTCTCTGGACGGCCTCGGCCCTCATCGGCCCAGGCTTCGCCCTCGGCACCGACACCAGTGTCGACCTCTCCGGCTCGCAGCTAGGCGAGGTACCGGGGCTCCCCGTCCTCGCGGCCCTGCCGGCGCCGGGGGAGTTTGCCGGGTGGGTGTTCCTGCTGGGACTCATCCCTCTCGTCGCGGGAATGCTCGCGGGATCGCGGGTCGACGTACGCAACCGCGAGGACCTGCTCACCCGCGTCGGCCTGGGTGCTGCTGCCGGTGGTTGTGCCGGGCTGGTGCTGGGTCTGCTGATCGCGGTGTCGGGTGGAGCAGTTGGGCCCGGACGCATGGCAGACGCCGGACCACCGTTGCTGACTCCGCTGCTGGTCGCCGTCCCCGTGATGGCACTGGGCGGCGCACTCGGCGCGATCCTCGGCCACTATCGTGGAGTCCGTGCCAGCCGACCAGAGGACCGCAGCACGAGTCGTGGTTCTCGTCTCTGGAAGCGGAACCAATCTCCAGGCCCTGATCGACGCGTCGACCCAGTCTGACTACGGCGTCGAGATCGTCGCCGTCGGCGCCGACCGCGACGACATCCAGGCCCTCGACCGGGCTGAGCGCCACGGCATCGAGACCTTCGTCGTCAAGACGTCGTCGTATGCCGATCGCGCCGCGTGGGATGCCGCGCTCGCCGAGACGGTCGCCTCCCATGCGCCCGACATCGTCGTGCTCGCCGGCTTCATGAAGCTCACCGGCCCTGCTTTCCTGGCCCGCTTCGGCGGTCGGACGCTCAACACCCATCCGGCGCTGTCGCCCTCGTTCCCCGGTATGCACGGACCGCGAGACGCGCTTGCCCATGGCGTCAAGGTCACCGGCGCGACCCTGTTCGTCGTCGACGAAGGCGTCGACACTGGGCCGATCGTGGCGCAGGTCGCCGTGCCTGTGCTCGACGGTGACGACGAACAATCACTGCACGAACGCATCAAGGCCAGCGAGCGGATCATGCTGGTCGAATGGGTTGGCACGCTGGCCCGTTCTGACTTCCACATCGACGACCGGGCCGTGCGCCTCGGAGGAGCCCCCACATGACCACTCGTCCACTCAAGCGTGCCCTCGTGTCGGTCTACGACAAGACCGGCCTCGAGGACCTCGCCCGCGACCTGCACGCCGCCGGCGTCTCGATCGTGTCGACCGGATCGACGGCAAAGACGATCGAGGCCGCAGGCGTACCGGTGACACCGGTCGAGCAGCTCACCGACTTCCCCGAGTGCCTCGACGGCCGGGTCAAGACGCTGCACCCTCGCGTGCACGCCGGCATCCTCGCCGACCTGCGACTCGACTCGCACGTGTCGCAGCTCGCAGATCTCGGCATCGAGCCGTTCGACCTGGTCGTCGTCAATCTCTACCCGTTCCGCGACACCGTCCTGTCGGGCGCAACTCCAGATGAATGCGTCGAGCAGATCGACATCGGCGGACCGTCGATGGTTCGTGCCGCCGCCAAGAACCACCCCAGTGTTGCCGTGGTCGTGTCACCCGCGGCGTACGACGAGGTTCGAGCAGCCATCTCCGCCGGTGGATTCACGCTCGACCAACGCAAGCGCCTCGCCGCCCAGGCCTTCGCCCACACCGCGGCGTACGACGTTGCGGTCGCCTCGTGGTTCGCCAGCGCCTACGCGCCGTCTGAGCGACGGTTGGCCCGACTTCACCGGCGCGACCTGGGACAAGTCGGCAGTGCTGCGCTACGGCGAGAACCCGCACCAGGCGGCCGCGCTCTACAGGCATTGGCGCGGCGGCCTCGCCGCCGCCGAGCAGCTGCACGGCAAGGAGATGTCCTACAACAACTACGTCGACACGGATGCGGCTCGGCGAGCAGCGTACGACTTCGAGAAGCCGGCAGTGGCGATCATCAAGCACGCCAATCCGTGCGGTATCGCTGTCGGTGCAGACGTTGCCGAGGCGCACGCTCGGGCACATGCCTGCGACCCGGTGTCGGCGTTCGGCGGCGTCATTGCGACCAACCGACCCGTCAGCGTCGCAATGGCCGAGCAGGTCGCCGAGGTGTTCACCGAGGTCATCGTTGCGCCCGACTACGAGGACGGCGCCGTCGAGGTCCTCCAAGGCAAGAAGAACATCCGCATCCTCCGAGTGCCAGCCGATGAGCACCCAGACCCGATCGAGTTCCGTGGCATCAGTGGTGGCGTCCTGGTGCAGCGCGTCGACCACGTCGACGCAGAAGGTGATGACCCGACGACCTGGACGCTCGTCTCCGGCGAGCCTGCCGATGAGGCTACGTTCGCCGACCTCGTGTTCGCGTGGACGGCATGCCGGGCCGTGAAGTCCAACGCCATCCTCCTGGCCAAGGACGGCGCTTCGGTCGGCGTAGGCATGGGTCAGGTCAACCGCGTCGACTCATGCAAGCTCGCCGTCGAACGCGCAGGTGCTGAGCGCGCGGCCGGCTCGGTCGCCGCGTCAGACGCGTTCTTCCCGTTCCCGGATGGTCCCGAGATCCTGATGGCTGCTGGCGTACGCGCCATCGTTCAGCCGGGTGGCTCGATCCGAGACGATTCTGTCATCGAGGCCGCCAACGCTGCCGGCGTGACGATGTACGTCACCGGCACCAGGCACTTCTTCCACTGACCATGTCCGATCGTCTGCTGGGAGCGCTGCTGGTTGGCGTGTCCGCGGCAGCCTTCGGAGCCATGGCGCTGTTCGGCAGGTGGGCTCAGGATTCCGGTGCAACGACGCCCGGCCTGATTCTGGTGCGGTTCGCTGTGGCCGCCGTCATCCTGGTGCTGGTCATGCGGGCGCGCGGCATCCGGTTTCCCGCCGTCCGGAAGTGGTTGCCGATCGCGGCGATGGGCGGGATCGGCTATGTCGGCCAGGCGTACTGCTACTTCCTCGCCTTGGAGCACGCGGACGCGAGCCTGGTGGCCCTGCTGCTCTATCTCTACCCGGGCTTCGTGGCGGTCCTGGCCGCGGTGTTCCTTCGTCAACGGATCGGCCTGGTGACCGCAGCGGCCCTGATCCTGGCGCTCGCCGGCACGGCCCTCGTGGTCGGCGGGGGATCAGGTCGGCCGCTTGGTATCGCACTCGGCATCGGCGCCGCTGTCGTCTACTCGATCTACATCACCGTTGGTTCCGTCGTGACACGCGGCCTGGACGCGATCGCCGTTGCCACGGTCGTCTGCATTGCCGCCGCCGTGACGAGCGGCCTGATCGTCACGACCCTGCTCGCGACGGGGCACGAGGTGTCCCTGGCTGGTTCGGCGCGCGGCTGGGTGTCGCTCGGGGCGATCGCAGTCGTGTGCACCGCCGTCGCGATCCTCACCTTCTTCGCCGGTCTGCGGCTCCTGGGACCGACATCGACGTCGGTCCTCTCGACGCTCGAACCGGTCGTCACGGTCGCCCTGGCGGCCTGGTTGCTGGGCGAGTCCCTGTCGTTCGTCCAGGCGGCCGGCGCAGCGCTCGTCCTTGCCGCAGTCGTCTGGCTCGCCCTGAGCCAGCGACCCGCACCGGCCGAGGTTCCGCCGATCTAGGTCTATGTGCAAGGCTCGAAGTCATGGCTGGCAACGCAATCAGACCCAAGCTCGTCGTCGCAGACGCCGATGCGGCGATCGACTTCTACACGCAGGTGCTCGGCGCCGAGCTGCTGAGCTGCTACCGGTACGACGGCACGGTCGTCTTCGCCGAGCTGGAGATCTTCGGCTGCAGTGTGACCCTCAAGGATTCCGACGGCACCGACACCGCTGCCGTTGCCGGCGAGCGGGGCGCCCTCCTGGACGTGGTCGTGGACGACCCGGACAGCATCGCCGCGGCGATGATCGAGGCCGGTGCCGACACGATCTTCCCGATCGCAGATCAGCTGTACGGCGCACGTGGAGGCCGGGTGCTCGATCCGCACGGAGTCCAGTGGCTGCTGCAGACCCCTGTCGGGCTCAGCCCGGACGAGTGGGACCGCGTGGTGGAGGAGATGCAGAGCTCCTAGATCCCGAGATCTTCAAGGACCGTTGCGTTCGGGAGGTCGGCCAGTGACGCGCCGGGGAGCGCGAGCTTCGAGCGGCGAAGGCCGCTGCCCAGCAGGACCCACGGCTGCTCGATCACTCGGGAGTCGACGAGCAACGGCCAGCCATCTGGAAGGCCGACCGGGGTGATGCCGCCGTACTCCATCGCAGTTTCCGTGACGGCCCAGTCCTGCGGCGCGAACGAGAGCTTGCGTACGTCGATCGTTCGCCGGACGAGACCGTTGACGTCAGCTCGAGTGTGAGCGAGCACGACGCAGGCGGCAGGTCGGCGTTCGCCATCGCGCTTGCCCAGCACGACGACACAGTTGGCAGACACCTCCGGCGGTATGCCGTGCTCTGCCGCAAGTGCCGCAGTGTCCGCAAGGTCAGGATCGATCGCGACCGTGTGCGCCTGCGCGGCGATGGCCGGGAGCAGCTCGAGTGCCGCCGCAACCGCTGGAGCGAGCAGCGACGAGTCGAGGGGACCCAGCTCGAGTGTTCCGAGCGAGACGGTCACGCCTGGCTCGTACGCAGCTCGGCGAGGGTACGGTCCACACCGTCGGCTCCGAGTGCGTGCGCTGCAACGAGGTTGCGGATGGCGGCGGTGAGCATGCGTGCTTCGACATCCTCGGCGTAGAGACCCGATTGGCGCCGCAGCGCGGTGCCGCCGATCAGGGCGACGATCGCTCCGGCGAGCTCGTGAGGACTGTCGATCCCGATGCGGGTCAGGACTGATGCGGCCAACGCCTCGAGCGCCTGCATCGCCCGGGTCGCCTGGTCGCGCAGCTCCGGCTGTCGGGAGGCCGCGAGAAAGATCGAGAGCTCGAGCGCTGCGACCTCAGGTCCGCGAGCGGCGAAGACACTGCTGATGAAACCGGATGCGTCGTCGAGACTCACGTCGACATCGACGTCGACCTGGGCCAGCGCCTCGAGTGCCGAGGTCCACTGCTCGATGTGAGCACTCAGCGCCTCGCTGATGAGCTCGCCGATCGATTCGAAGTAGTACGTCGTGGTCGCCGAGGGCAGACCCGCTCGCAGGGACACTGCTCTGTGGGTGATCGCCCGGGAGCCGCCCTCGGCGAACAGCTCGATCGCCGCGTTGAGGAGCTCATCACGGCGCAGACGGCTGCGCTCTTGCGACAGCTGGGCACGGGTAGTCATTTGGGAGAAGTCTAGGGGTCGTGTCGCGACCACCCTCACCCGTCATGGTCGGAGAGGGCGGTCGTGAAAGACTCGACCCGTGACTGCGCAGATCCTCGACGGCAAGGCGGCCGCCGCCGCGATCAAGTCCGAGCTCCGCGAACGCGTGACCGCGCTCGCGGCCAGGGGTGTCGTGCCTGGGCTCGGCACGATCCTGGTCGGTGATGACCCCGGGAGCCAGTGGTACGTCGCTGGCAAGCACAAGGACTGTGCCGAGGTCGGCATCGAGTCGATCCGCATCGACCTGCCCGAGACGGCATCGCAGGCTGACGTCGAGGCTGCGGTCGACCAGCTCAACGCCGATCCGGCCTGTACGGGCTACATCGTGCAGCTCCCGCTGCCCAAGGGCCTCGACGAGAACGCCGTGATCGGACGCATCGACCCCGCCAAGGATGCCGACGGCCTGCAGCCGACCAACCTCGGCTGGCTCGTGCTCGGCAAGGAAGCGCCGCTGCCCTGTACGCCGCGCGGCATCCTCGACCTCCTGCGTCGCCATGACGTTGCGATCGCCGGCCAGCACGTCGTGGTCGTCGGGCGAGGCATCACGGTCGGTCGGCCGATGGGTCTGCTGCTGACCCGTCGCAGCGAGAACGCCACCGTGACCCTGTGCCACACGGGTACGGCCGACCTGGCTGCCGAGGTTCGTCGCGCCGACATCGTCATTGCCGCGGCCGGTGTCCCCGGCATCATCACCGCAGACATGGTCAAGCCCGGCGCGGCCTTGCTCGACGTTGGGGTGAGCCGCAACGAGAACGGGATCGTCGGCGATGTTGACCCCGCTGCGTACGAGGTCGCCGGGTGGATCTCTCCCAACCCCGGGGGAGTGGGACCCATGACCCGGGCGATGCTCCTGACCAATGTCGTCGACACCGCCGAGCGACTCAACCCGTGAGCCAGCGCCGATGAGGATGCCCCGCAGTCGCGGTTCGCAGCTCTATCTGCTGCAGCTGGTGGTGGTCGCGGTCGGGCTCGGCCTGGTGGTCGTCGGCCCGTGGAGGGCAGGCGTCGCCCTGGTCGGTGGCGCATTCATCGTCGGAGCGGTCGCGCGGTCAGTCGTGCCGGTCAGTCACACGGGCATGTTGCGCGTACGCGGCAAGCTGTTCGACATGGTCTGGATGACGTTGCTCGGCCTCGCACTCGTCGTGCTGGCGCTGGTGATCCCCAACCAGCCAGGCTGAAACCTCAAGATGTCGGCACTTGTGTGGGTCTCAGACGACGTCTGAGGTAGGCAAGTGCCGACACCTTGGGGAACTCAGATGAGGCCGAGCTCCTTGACCGCGTCGCGCTCCTCGATCAGCTCGGCCGCAGTTGTGTCCATGCGAGCGCGGGAGAAGTCATCGATCTCGAGACCCTGGACGATCGACCAGTCGCCGCCCTTGGTGGTGACGGGGAACGAGTAGATCAGGCCCTCGGGGATGCCGTACGAGCCGTCCGACACGACAGCCATCGACGCCCAGTCACCCTCGGGTGTACCGAACAGCCAGTCGTGTGCGGCGTCGATCGTGGCCGATGCTGCCGAGGCCGCGGACGACGAGCCACGTGCCTCGATGATCGCCGCACCGCGCTTGGCGACGGTCGGGATGAAGTCGTTCTCGATCCAGGCCTGGTCGTTGACCGTCTCGGCGGCGTTCTTGCCCGCGATCTCCGCGTGGAAGATGTCGGGGTACTGGGTGGCCGAGTGGTTGCCCCAGATCGTCATCTTCTTGATGTCGGTGACGCCGGCGCCGGTCTTGGCCGCAAGCTGCGAGATGGCTCGGTTGTGGTCGAGCCGCGTCAGGGCGCTGAAGCGTTCCTTGGGGATGTCCTGGGCGTTGCTCATCGCGATCAGCGCGTTGGTGTTGGCCGGGTTGCCGGTGACACCGACACGTACGTCGTCGGCGGCAACCTTGTTGAGCGCCTTGCCCTGGGCCGTGAAGATCGCGCCATTGGCCTCGAGCAGGTCTCCGCGCTCCATGCCCGGGCCGCGGGGGCGGGCGCCGACGAGCAGTGCAAGGTTGACGCCGTCGAAGATCTTCTCGGCGTCATCGCCGATCTCGACACCGGCGAGGGTCGGGAACGCGCAGTCGTCGAGCTCCATCACGACACCCTCGAGCGCCTTGAGCGCGGGGGTGATCTCCAGCAGCTGGAGCTGGATCGGGGTGTCCGGTCCCAGCAGCGATCCGCTGGCGAGTCGGAACAGCAGGCTGTAGCCGATCTGACCGGCAGCTCCGGTGACGGCGACCTTGACGGGGGTTGTGCTCACGAATTGCTCCTTGGTGCATGGGGGACTCTTCCGAAAATAGCCCACGTCCGCAGGGCAACTTCGTGCGGGGCTGACGACGGCCGAACCCAAATCTTGAATGATTCCAGAAAAGGTGCTTCGATGTCTGCATGCTTGCCCTCGAGGATCCCGCTGCGCTGTTGCGCGATGCCGGTCTTCGGGTCACCCGTCCTCGCGTCGCGGTGATCACCGCACTTTCACACGCTCCCCACTCGGAGGTCGACCGCATCGTCGCGGACGTACGCGCTGAGCTCGGAGCGGTCTCGACGCAGGCCGTGTATGACGTGCTGCGAGCTCTGACCGGCGCAGGTCTGGCTCGACGCATCGAGCCCGCCGGCTCGCCTTCGCTGTTCGAGCTGCGCGTGGGTGACAACCACCACCACGTCGTGTGTCGCCAGTGCAGTGCGGTCGCCGATGTCGAGTGCGCGCACGGCAGCGCCCCATGCCTCACGGCGTCCAACGACCACGGCTTCGCCATCGACGAGGCCGAGGTGACGTACTGGGGCATCTGCCCTGACTGCGCCACCACCAACGCACTTGAACCAACCATCTGATCCGGAGGAAGAACATGGCTGAGAACCACGACGCCGTCGTCGGCGACATGAATGACGAGTCCAACGAGGGGCAGGGCAAGTGCCCCGTCTCGCACGGCGGGCGGGTCCATCCGACCGAGGGATCGGCCAACCAGGAATGGTGGCCCAACCAGCTCAACCTCAAGATCCTGCGCAAGCACACCGACGTCGCCAACCCGATGGACGCCGACTTCGACTATGCCGCGGCGTTCAACAGCCTTGACCTCGACGCAGTGCGGGCCGACCTGGCCGCGCTCATGACCGACTCGCAGGACTGGTGGCCCGCCGACTTCGGCCACTACGGCGGGTTCTTCATCCGCATGGCGTGGCACAGCGCTGGCACCTACCGCATCCGGGACGGACGCGGCGGCGCCGGCGCCGGTATGCAGCGCTTCGCCCCGCTCAACAGCTGGCCCGACAACGGCAACCTCGACAAGGCCCGTCGCCTGCTGTGGCCGATCAAGAAGAAGTACGGCAACAAGATCTCCTGGGCCGACCTGATGATCCTGACCGGCAATGTCGCCCTCGAGACGATGGGATTCAAGACGTTCGGCTTCGCCGGCGGTCGTCCCGATGTGTGGGAGCCCGACGAGGACGTCTACTGGGGTCCCGAGGACGAGTGGCTCGGTGGTGACAAGGGTGGCGAGCAGCGCTACACGGGTGACCGCGAGCTGGAGAACCCGCTCGCCGCGGTCCAGATGGGCCTCATCTACGTCAACCCCGAGGGCCCCGAGGGTCAGCCCGATCCGCTCGGCTCGGCCCGCGACATCCGCGAGACGTTCGGTCGCATGGCGATGAACGACGAGGAGACCGTCGCGCTGATCGCCGGTGGTCACACGTTCGGCAAGACCCACGGCGCGGGCGACCCGGATCAGTACGTCGGTCCGGAGCCCGAGGGCGCCGGCATCGAGGAGCAGGGACTCGGCTGGAAGCAGTCGCTCGGAACCGGAAAGGGCCGCGACGTCATCACCAGCGGACTTGAAGTCACCTGGACCGCCACGCCCACGACCTGGGACAACAGCTTCTTCGAGACGCTGTTCGGCTTCGAGTGGGAGCTCAGCAAGAGCCCGGCCGGTGCCAACCAGTGGGTGGCCAAGGACGGTGCCGGGGCCAACACGTTCCCCGATCCCGAGACCAACGAGCTCAACCGACCGCCGACCATGCTGACGTCTGACCTGGCGCTGCGGTTCGACCCGATCTACGAGCCGATCTCGCGTCGCTTCCTGGAGAACCCAGATCAGCTTGCCGACGCGTTCGCGCGTGCTTGGTACAAGCTGACGCACCGCGACATGGGGCCGATCGACCGCTATCTCGGTCCCCTCGTACCGCAGGAAGAGCTGCTGTGGCAGGACCCGTTGCCGGCATCGACGGTGACGCTCACCGACGGTGACGTCGCCGAGCTCAAGGCGCAGATCCTGGCTTCAGGACTGACGGTCTCGCAGCTGGTGTCGACTGCGTGGGCATCGGCGTCGTCGTTCCGCATCAGCGACAAGCGTGGTGGCGCCAACGGTGCGCGCCTCCGCCTTGAGCCGCAGAACGGCTGGGAGGTCAACAACCCCGACCAGCTCGCGACAGTCCTCCGTACGCTCGAGGGTGTCCAGCAGACGTTCGGCAAGGGTGTCTCGCTCGCCGACGTCATTGTGCTGGGTGGCGTTGTCGGCGTCGAGCAGGCAGCCAAGGCTGCCGGGCACGACGTCACGGTCCCGTTCACGCCGGGCCGTACGGACGCGACCCAGGAGCAGACCGATGTCGAGTCGTTCGCCGCCCTTGAGCCGCAGGCCGATGGTTTCCGCAACTACTACGCGAAGGGCAACCGCCTGCCTGCCGAGTTCCTGCTGATCGACAAGGCCAACCTGCTCAACCTCAGCGCACCCGAGCTGACTGTGCTGGTGGGCGGCCTGCGGGTCCTCGACACGAACTACGACAACTCGTCGGTCGGCGTCCTGACGGACAAGCCGGGCTCGTTGACGAACGACTTCTTCGTCAACCTGCTCGACCTCGGTACGACATGGACGGCCACCTCGGCGGACTCCTCGACGTACGAGGCGCACGACGCCTCAGGTGCGGTGAAGTGGACCGGCAGCCGGGCAGACCTGGTGTTCGGCTCGAACTCCGAGCTGCGCGCGATCGCCGAGGTCTACGCGAGCGATGATGCGGCCGACAAGTTCGTGGGCGACTTCGTCGCTGCTTGGTCGAAGGTCATGGACCTCGACAGGTACGACATCTAGGACTGAATGACGAAGGGCCCGGTCGGGTGACCGGGCCCCTTCGCTGTGCCAGAACTACTGGGTCCGCTTGCCCTCGATGTCGACACCCGAGCGAGCGCCGCCGGTGATCGCCTTGTAGCCGAGTCCGCCGATGATGCCGCCGATCAGCGGAGCGACGATGAACGCCCAGACCTGCCCGAGGCTGTCGCCACCGCCAAGGATCGCCGCGGCGATCGACCGCGCCGGGTTGACCGAGGTGTTGTCGATCGGGATCGTCACCAGGTGGATGAGCGTCAGCGCCAGGCCGATCGCGATCGGCGCGAACCCGTCGGGCGTGCGACCCGAGGTCACGCCGGCGATGATGAAGACGAACAATGCCGTGAAGATGATCTCCGTGAGCAGGACAGCGAGAAGCGAGTAGCCACCGATCGTGTCGCCCCAGCCGTTCGATGCGCCGGCGAACGACGCCTCGCGGTCGAAGTCGGCATTGCCTGAGGCGATCGCCCAGATGGCGAGGGCGCCGACGAATCCACCGAGGAGCTGGGAGACGACGTACGGGCCGACCTCGTTCCACTCAAATCGCTTGCCAGCCGCCAGGCCGACCGTGACGGCGGGGTTGAAGTGGCCGCCTGAGATGTGTCCGACGGCGTAGGCCATCGTGAGCACGGTCAGACCGAAGGCGAGCGCGACGCCGGTCGCGCCGATGGCCTTGCCGGCGAGGATCGCACCTCCGACTCCGCCGAGGACGAGGACGAACGTGCCTACCGCCTCGGCGGCGAGCCGAGATGACATTGGAATGGTTTTGGCCATGACGATGACTCCTCCGATAGGTGGGCCGCGCTCGTGCGACCTCGCCTGAGTCTAGGACCGTTCGTCGGTGCGACAAGGCTGTCTGGAGGGTGTCGCCGGAGTGAGATATCTTGATGTCAAACAAATTTCCGCGCCTAGGAGGCTGGCCCCATGGCCAAGATCATCTACACCCACACTGACGAGGCGCCGCTGCTCGCCACCTACTCGTTCCTCCCCGTCATCGAGGCCTACGCCTCCACGGCCGGCGTCGAGGTCGAGACGCGCGACATCTCCCTGGCCGGGCGCATCATCGCGCTGTTCGGTGACCTACTGACCCCCGAGCAGCAGATCGGCGACGCACTCACCGAGCTCGGCGAGCTCGCCAAGACGCCCGAAGCCAACATCATCAAGCTGCCCAACATCAGTGCCTCGATCCCGCAGCTCAAGGCCGCGATCGCCGAGCTCCAGAGCCAGGGCTACGCGCTCCCCGACTACCCCGACGACCCCAAGAGCGACGCGGACAAGGACGTACGCGCGCGCTACGACAAGGTCAAGGGCAGTGCCGTCAACCCCGTGCTTCGTGAGGGCAACTCCGACCGTCGCGCACCCGCGTCGGTCAAGAACTTCGCCAAGGCGCACCCGCACTCAATGGGCGCCTGGTCGACCGATTCTGCGACCAACGTCGCCACGATGGACGCCGACGACTTCCGCGACAACGAGAAGTCAGTCGTGCTCGAGGCTGACGATGCGCTGACGATCCAGCTCGTCGGCGCCGACGGCACCACCACGGTGCTCAAGGAGGCGTTCCCCGTCCTGGCCGGCGAGATCGTCGACGGCACCGTCATGCGCGCGGCCGCGCTCGACGCCTTCCTCGCTGCTCAGGTCGAGCGAGCCCAGGCCGACGGCGTCCTGTTCTCGGTCCACCTCAAGGCCACGATGATGAAGGTCTCCGACCCGATCATCTTCGGCCACGTCGTCAAGGCATTCCTGCCCGACGTGTTCGCCCAGTACGGCGACGATCTCGCCGCTGCCGGGCTCAGCCCGAGCAACGGCCTGGGCTCGATCATCGCCGGGCTCGATGCGCTGCCCAACGGTGCCGACATCAAAGCCGCCATCGACGCAGGCATTGCCGCCGGACCTCCCCTCGCGATGGTCGACTCGGACAAGGGCATCACCAACCTGCACGTCCCGAGCGACGTCATCGTCGATGCGTCTATGCCAGCCATGATCCGTACGTCGGGACACATGTGGGGACCCGATGGCGCTGAGGCGGACACGCTCGCCGTGATCCCGGACAGCTCGTACGCCGGCATCTATCAGGTCGTCATCGATGACTGCCGTGCCAACGGCGCCTACGACCCGACGACGATGGGATCAGTTCCGAACGTCGGACTGATGGCCCAGGCGGCGGAGGAGTATGGCAGCCACGACAAGACGTTCGAGATCGCCGCGGCCGGCACCGTACAGCTCGTCAACCGAGCTGGTGACGTGTTGATCGAGCACGCGGTGGAGCCGGGTGACATCTGGCGCGCCTGTCAGACCAAGGACGTGCCGATCCGCGACTGGGTCAAGCTCGCCGTGACCCGCGCACGGGCCTCGTCGACGCCCGCCGTGTTCTGGCTCGACCCGACGCGTGCCCACGACACCAACCTGATCGAGAAGATCAACGCCTACCTCCCAGAGCACGACACCGACGGTCTGCAGATCGAGATCATGTCGCCGATCGAGGCGACGCAGTTCTCGGTCGATCGCATCCGCAAGGGTGAGGACACGATCTCTGTCACCGGCAACGTGCTGCGCGACTACAACACCGACCTGTTCCCGATCCTTGAGCTGGGCACCAGCGCCAAGATGCTCTCGATCGTCCCGCTGATCAACGGTGGTGGCCTGTTCGAGACCGGTGCCGGTGGCTCGGCCCCCAAGCACGTGCAACAGCTTGTCAAGGAAAACCACCTGCGCTGGGACAGCCTCGGCGAGTTCCTCGCGCTGGCGTCGAGCTTCGAGCACATGGCCACGACGACCGACAACGCCCGGGCCCAGATCCTCGCGGACACGCTCGACCGCGCGACGGGGACGTTCCTCAACGAGAACAAGTCGCCCAGTCGCAAGGTCGGCGAGATCGACAACCGGGGCAGCCACTTCTACCTCGCGCTCTACTGGGCCCAGGAGCTGGCAGCGCAGACCGATGACGCGGAGCTCGCGGCCGGGTTCGCCGAGGTCGCCAAGGCGCTCGAGTCCAACGAGCAGAAGATCAACGACGAGCTGCTCGCCGTACAAGGTGCGCCGGCCGACATCGGTGGCTACTTCCGTCCTGACGACGCCAAGGTCAATGCCGTCATGCGGCCGTCGTCGACCTTCAGCGCGGTGCTCAAGGATCTCGTCGACCGCCTCGGCTAGGACCGCAGCTGCTTCTCTGACGGAGTCCAGCCGCGGGCGCGCGCCTTGAGGCGTACGTCGCCAAGCACTTCTGTGAGCGATGCCGCCTCGTGGGCGACGGCGCCAGTGGCCTCGGTGCCGATGTCGGCAAGCAGGTTGGTCACGACCTCGCCGCTGTCGAGCTGGGCCCAGCCACCCACGACCTCGCCGTTGCACCAGACGGTCGGCCCGGCGTTGCCATTGACGTCGAAGAGTTGTCCCCGATGCGGTCCGAGGTAGAAGTCGCGATGCTTCCAACCCATGACCGTGGGGTCGAGCGCGGGTAGGAGAGCGACCCAGGGCTCACCCTCGACCTCCGGCTCGTCGTCGTCCGCGAGCATCAGTCCGGGCTGTCCGTCGAGGTCGACCTCGACGAGATCGCACCGGGCAAGAGCGGCCCGCGTACGCGTCTTGGTCCAGCCTGTCCACCAGGTCAGGTCGTCCTCGGTCGCGGGTCCGTATGACGCCAGCCAGCGACGGGCTATCTCCGCCGCCGCGTCGTCGACTGACAGATCAGTGACCACGTCGGGTGCCCAGTTGGCGAGGCTGCTCCACCGGAACTGCGTCGAGGTCCACGTGCCGCGTGGGCGCGCACGGATGATCTCGCCCCTGGCTGACATCAGCGTCAGCAACCGGCTGGCGAGGCCCTGAGTCGTCTCGTACTTGGTGCCGGGCGCAAGCACGAACCGCGTCAGTAGCCGCTCATCGACCTTGCCGAGCTCGGTGCTGGTGATCTCGCCGGCATCGTGGACGGCCTGGAGGGCGATCTCCTCGACCTCGCGGATCCAGGTGGCGGGATCGTCGGTGGTCTTGGCCTCGGTCAGCATCTTCTCGAGCAGTCGTCTCTGCTCACGAGCCACCGTGTCGGCCGCTCCCGCGTGGCACGCCGCCACGAGATCACGTGGCACGGCGAACACGGTACGGCGCATCGCGAGCACCCTGATCAGGGTGCGGTCGTCGTACAGCGCCTTCTCGACGTCGGCGATCGTGACCCCGTTCGTACGCGCCAGCGTGGACAGGAAGGTGGTCGCCGGGTCAGTGCCGTGCAGGGCGACAACGCTGCGAGCAGCGCCGGCCGGATCAGCGGCTCGATGGCCGGTGGTGAGTGCATGGCGTCGGCCGAGACGGGTCCGCCGTTCAGCGGCACTGATTGAGCGCACGCCTCACCCTCGCACGCTGGTCAGACAAATACGGCCCGGGAATAACACGCCGAAGCAACCGGCTTGAATGGATACGTGAGTACTCCCGAGATACCTGTCAGCACGCGTCATCTGTCGTTCGCGTTGCTGGCGCTGGCGCTGGGTGGATTCGCGATCGGCACGACCGAGTTCGTCACGATGGGCCTGCTCCCCGACATCGCCAGTGGCATCGACGAGTCGATCCCCAAGACCGGCCATCTGATCACGGCGTACGCATTCGGTGTCGTGATCGGCGCGCCCGTCATCGTGTCTCTCGGCGCGCGGCTGCCCAAGAAGGAGCTGGCGGTCGGGCTGATCCTTGCCCTGGGCATCGGCAATGCTCTCACCGCGGTCTCGAGCGGCTATCTGCCAGTCATGGCTGCGCGGTTCGTGGCCGGCCTCCCGCACGGTGCCTACTTCGGTGTCGCGTCGCTGCTGGCTGCGTCGCTCGTACGTCCCGAGTACCGCGGCCGTGCCGTCAGCTCGGTGATGCTCGGACTGTCTGTGGCGCTGGTCGCCGGCGTACCCGTCTCGAACCTGCTCGGGCAGCAGCTGGGCTGGCGCAGCGCCTACTGGGCCGTCCTCGGGATCGCAGCACTGGCGGCGGCGATGATCGTCGCGTTCGTGCCGCACTCGCCGGCCAACCTCGATGCCACCCTGCGCGGAGAGCTCGCCGCGCTGAAGCGACCGCAAGTCCTGTTCGCGGTGGCTGCCGGACTCGTCGGATTCGGCGGACTGTTCGCGATGTACAGCTACATCGCGCCGATCGTCACCGACGTGACCGACTTGTCCCGCGGATGGATCAACGTCTTCCTGCTGGTGTTCGGAGTCGGCTCGGTGTTCGGCTCATGGGCCGCCGGCATCCTCGCCGACTGGAACATCGAGCGATCCGTGCTGGGCGGCTTCGCAGCAACCGTGGTTGTGCTGGCGGCGTTCTACTTTGCCGCCGGGGCCACCGTTCCCGCGCTGGTGCTGGTCTTCTTCGTGGGCAGCCTCGGCTCGATCGTCGCCATCAACCTGCAGATGAAGCTCATGGACGCAGCCGGTGACGCGCAGATGCTTGGTGCGGCACTCAACCACTCAGCACTGAACATCGCCAACGGGCTCGGCGCATGGCTGGGCGGCATCGTGATCTCGGCAGGCCACGGCTACCGAGCCACGAGCCTCGTCGGCATCGGGCTGGCAGCCTCGGGTCTGCTGATCTTTGCGGTGGGGGTTGCAGCAGGTCGGCGTATGCGATCAGTGAACGACGCTGTCGGCGCCGACCTTCACGCGTAGCCACACCCGGTCGCCCTCGTGCAGGCCGAGCGCCGTCGCCTCGGAGCGCGTCACCGCGACCTGGATCGGGGTCTTGTCGCCGTCCTCGGGGGTGACCTCGAGGCGGATCTCGAAGCCGACACGGGTCCACCGGGTGATCGAGCCGACAGCGGTGGCGGCCTGCTCGTAGCGGGAGATCTCGATGTCGTGCGGGCGTACGAGCTTGTCGCCCAGCGTCGTGACAGGTCCGAGGAACGAGAGCACGAAGTCGCTGGCAGGGCGGTCGTAGAGGTCGTCGGGTGACCCGATCTGCTCGATGCGGCCCTCGTTGATGATCACCAGGCTGTCGGCGACCTCGAGCGCTTCTTCCTGGTCGTGCGTCACGAAGACGGTCGTCACGTGCATCTCGTCGTGCAGGCGGCGCAGCCAGTCGCGCAGCTCTTTGCGGACCTTGGCGTCGAGCGCGCCGAACGGCTCGTCGAGCAGCAGCACGGACGGCTCGATCGCCAGAGCGCGCGCGAGCGCCATGCGCTGGCGCTGACCTCCGGACAGCTGCGACGGCAGGCGCTGCGACCACTGCTCGAGGTGCACCAGCTGGAGCAGCTCATGGACCTTGGCGTCGATCTCGGCCCTGGGTCGCTTGCGGATCTCCAGGCCGAACGCGATGTTCTTCTCAACCGTCATGTGCTTGAACGCCGCGTAGTGCTGGAACACGAAGCCGACATTGCGCTTCTGGGCCGGGACGTTGGTCGCGTCGACGCCCTCGATCTCGACCGTGCCGCTGTCGGACGACTCCAGTCCGGCGATGATGCGGAGCAAGGTGGACTTGCCGCCGCCACTGGGCCCGAGCAGCGCGGTCAGCTGTCCTGTGGGCACGCTGAGGTTGATGTTCTCGAGCGCGACGAAGTCACCGAAGAGCTTGTTGATGCCGCGGATCTCAATGCCCATCGGTGTTCTCCTTGGGTCGAAGCACGGTCACGAGCACGAGGGCCGCGACGGCGATCAGTGCGAGCAGGAATGAGGTGGCGTACGCCGAACCCTGCTCGAAGTCCTGGTATTTCTGCTCCACGACGAGCGTGGCGGTCTGGGTCTGTTCGGCGATGTTGCCCGAGACGATCTTGACGGCGCCGAACTCGCCGAGTGACCGGGCGAGGCTCAGCACCACGCCGTACACGAGCGCCCAGCGGATCGACGGCAGCGTGATGCGGCGGAACGTCTGCCACGGTCCGGCGCCGAGGCTGCGTGCGGCCAGCTCCTGGTCGGTGCCGATCTCCTGCAGGACGGGGACGAGCTCGCGGATGACGAGAGGAAGGCTGACGAACGCCGTGGCCATGATGATGCCAGCCGGCGCGAAGGCGACTTGCAGGCCCGCAGATTCAAGGGCAGGCCCGAACGTGCCGTTGGTGCCGCCGTACGCGAGGAGCAGCGCGAGGCCGACGACCACGGGTGACACCGACAGGGGCAGGTCGATCAGGGCCGACAGCACGCCTCGTCCGGGGAAGTCGTAGCGCACCAGGAGCAGCGAGATACCGATGCCGAAGACCGTGTTGATCGCGACCGCCCACACGGCGACGTACACCGTGAGCTGCAGCGCGAACGTCACGGAGGGGTCGCTGAACGCGGACTGCAGGTTGTCGAGCCCGCCGTCGAACGTCTTGATGCCGACGAGGGCAACGGGCCATGCCACCAGGAAGAACAAGTAGGCGATGACGATGCTGCGGCGGAGATACACCCCGAGAGACTTCTTGCCGAAGCTACTCACGGCGCGCCACCACCTTCGACAGGATCTGCAGCGCGATGATCGCCGCGAGGGCAACGATCAGCATCAGCACCGCGACCGTTGCGGCAGCGGCGTCGTTGCCGTTCTCGATGTAGGTCAGGATGCGGACCGAGGCGACCTCGGTCTTGTTGGGCAGATTGCCCGAGAGCAGGACGAGCGATCCGTACTCACTGATGCCGCGGGCGAATGCGAGGGCGGCTCCAGCGGTGATGGCGGGCGCGAGCGCCGGCAGAAGGATGCGCCTGAACGTCGTGAACCGGCTCGCGCCCAGCGATGCGGCGGCCTGCTCGACCTCTGGATCCAGCTCGAGGAGGACCGGCTCGACGGTACGTACGACGAACGGGAGCGTCACGAACAGGAGTGCCAGGAACACCGAGCGCTCGGTGTTGGCGACGTTGATCCCGAGAGGGCTCTGCGGTCCGTAGAGGCTGAGCAGCACCAGGCCGGCGACGATTGTCGGCAGCGCGAACGGGATGTCGATGATGACTTCGAGGATGCGCTTGCCGGGGAAGCTGTCGCGTACGAGGACCCAGGCGATCAGGGTGCCGACGACGACGTTGACCAAGGTGACGATCAGGGCCTGCGTCACCGTGAGACGCAGGGCTGCCGCGGTCTGTGGGTTGGTGAGGGTGTCGCGGAACGTGGCCCATCCGCCTTCGGTCGACTGGACGACGACAAGGGCCAACGGGATGAGGACGAGTGCGCTGAACCACGTCAACGCGATCCCCAGGCCGAGGCCCGAGGATCGCGTCAACGACGTTGCACTCCGGGAGCGACGATTGCGCGCGGCTCCCGGAGCGGGTGGGGTCTGGAGAGTCACGACTTCCCGGATGCTGCGAGGAGCTTGGTGATGATTCCATCCTTCTCGTCGAAGAACTTCTTGGTGAGGGCGTCCCAGCCGCCGAGGTCGCCGTCGATCGTGGAGAGCTTCTCGGGTGTCGGGAAGGGGTTCGCCGGATCGTTGGCGCCCTTGACGGTACCGATCTCGACGCCCTTCACAGACTCGAGGGGCCGGAAGCCCTTGGAGACGTACTGCTCCTGGCCCTCTTTGGTCAGCACGAAGTCGAGAAACCTCTTGGCCTTGGGGTCAGCCTTGGTGGTGACGGTTGCGGGGTTCTCGATCTTCAGCGTGTCCGAAGGCACGACGTAGTCGATCTTCTCGCCGTTCTGACGAGCCAGGATGGCCTCGTTCTCGTACGAGATCAGCACGTCACCCGTTCCACCCTGGAATGCGGTGGTGGCGTCGCGGCCACTGCCCGGCAGGGCCTTGACGTTGGCGAACAGCGAGGCGAGGAAGACCTTGGCGTCGCCTTCGTCGCCGCCATTGACGATCACGTGCTGCCAGGCGGCCAGGATGTTCCAGCGAGCTGCGCCGGAGGATCCCGGGTTGGGGGTCACGATGCCGACGCCGTCCTTGACGATGTCGTTCCAGCCCTCGATGTTCTTGGGGTTGCCCTTGCGGACGACGAGGACGACGACCGAGTCGGTCACGATGCCCTTGTTGGGCCCGGCGTCCCAGTCCTTGGCGACGAGGCCGGCATCGACCAGACGTGTCACGTCAGGGGTGATGGAGAAGTGCACGTAGTCGGCCTTGAGGCCGCGGGCGACGGCGCGGCTCTGGTCGCCGGATGCTCCGTACGACTCTTTCCACTTCGTGCCCTTGCCCGCGTCGGTCTTGGCGAAGGCGGCCTGGGCCGCGTTGTTGCCGGCCTTGGGGACCGCGAAGCCGACCAGCGAGAGTGACGTCGTCGTGGTGCCAGTGTCATCAGATCCTCCGCCGGGTGCGCAGCCAGCCAGCACTGCTGCGCTGAGAGCGAGTGCGGTGGCGATGCGGATGATCTTCATGTCCTGCCTCAGATATCGCACGCCACGATGCGTGCTCTGGGCATCAAGTTAGAGGGATCTGGAGCTACGAAGTGTCCGTCTCGGTATTTGAGAATCCGCTCCGGATGGTGAGATATGCCGCTACTGGGCCGGCGGCGCGACGAACGGAGAGCTGTCAAGGACCGTCGTCCCGGCCAAGTTTGTGGTCAGCATCCCGAGCTCCTGGAACGTGTTGCCTACCTGGATCCGGACGCTGGGCTCCTGGCCGCGGTGGTAGCGCTCGACCCAGACCAGTATCGCGTCAGGTTTCTCGACGTTGAGCGTCGCCCTCGCCTTGGCGATGTTGCTCTCGAGCTGGGCCAAGTCGACATCCGCGAGGTCGATGGGTCCTTGCTCGTCAGCGTTGCGGCGCGCGTCGGCTACCTTTTCGAACGTGCCGTCGCGATAGCGCCAGTCCTCGTGCCGCGCCTTGCCGTCCTTGGTGGGCACCTTGAGCGCGACGCTCTCGGTCGCCAGGGTCGCCGAGACGACACGAGTCGTGTCGAACTGCTCCTTGTACGCGTCGATGAACGCTCCGATGCCCTTGGCCGTCAGCTTCAGCTGCTGGTCTACCTGTCCAACTCCCGGTCGATCGTCATCGTCGCCGAACACAGCGAACGCGCCGAGCCCGCCGATGCAGACGGCTGCCAGGGCACCGATGAGGATTTTCTGCCAGCGGGGGACGTGCCTCCACTGGTTGCGTTCATCGGCGGCGTTGCGACGGAACTGTTCGCGCAGACTGGGTGGACGTGGCGGCGCTGTCGGCAGTTCGGGCTGTGGCGGCGGCTGCTGCAGGTCGAGCGTGACCCGCTCGAGCTGCAGCAGCGTACGAGCCTTGAGGGCCTTGGTGACGCGGGTGCTGCGCTCGGTGTCGGTCAGCTGCCCCTCGGCGTACGCGTTGTTGATGATCTCGACGGCTGCGTCGCGGTCTGCTGTACGTGCCCTGTGCTGCGCCATGGCAGCAACCTATCGGCCGGCTACGCGGCAACCACCGGCTCCGCGGCCTTAGCGCCACCGTGGCCGGCGTGCGACGGACGCTGGAAGAACAGCACCAGGACGATGCCGATCAGGAAGGCAGCCACCGGCAGCAGGAGCGACTGCGCCATGGCATCGGAGAACGGGCCTTGCACCGCAGCGGGCATGGCCTGATCTGAGGACCGGAACGTCTCCGACGATCCGGGGAGTCCGTTGGCGGTGAGCCGGGCCTGGATTATCGCGGCGATCGCAGCGCTGCCCAGCACGGCACCGACCTGACGAGTCGTGTTGTAGACGCCCGCACCCGCGCCCGCAGAGCTCATCGGGAGGTTGCGGGTCGCCGTCGCGCCGAGCGGTGCCCACAGGCAGGCGTTGGAGACGCCGAACAGCGCCATCGGAAGGATGAGCTGCCAGACCGGGGTCTCGGGTGCGATGACGCGCGAGAGCCAGAACATCGCGAAGGCGGCCGTGCCGAACCCGACGACAACGATGTTGCGGGGATGAACCCGGTCAACGAGCTTGCCGACGATGGGTGAAAGGCTCAGCAGGACGAGCGCCATGGGCGCCATCAGCAGCGCCGACTCCGTCGGGGACCAGCCGCGTACACCTTGTGCGTAGAAGAAGACCGGCAGCGACATCGAGGTGATGGCCAACGACACCATCGCGATGCCGGCATTGCCGAGGGAGAAGTTGCGGTCGCGGAACAGGCCGAGCGGTACGAGCGGTTCCTTCTTGATGCGGCTCTGCCACCACAGGAAGCCGGCGATCACCAGCAGACCCACGCCGATCAGCGCAGGCACCGAGATGATGCCCTCGATCGTGCCCCAGTCGTACTTCTCGCCTTCTTGGATGCCGAACACCAGGAGGAACATGCCGACCGCGCTCAGCGCGACGCCGACCCAGTCGAAGCTGTGCGAGTGCGTCGGCAGCGTGGGTACGAGTCGCCAGGCGAGGACGAATCCGACGATGCCGACCGGGACGTTGATGAAGAAGATCCACTCCCAGCCGAGCGAGTCGACGAGGACGCCACCCAGGATCGGACCGACGAGAGTGGCGACACCGGCCGTGGCGCCCCAGAGTGCCATCGCGCTGCCGCGGTTGGCGGGTGCGAACGTGCGCGTGATGACCGCCATGGTCTGCGGGGTCATGAGCGACGCGCCAACTCCCTGTACGACGCGGGCGAGGATGAGCATCTCGATGCTGCCGGTGAGCCCGCACCACAGCGACGCGAGGGTGAAGATCGTGAGGCCGATGAGGTAGACGTTCTTGGGCCCGAACCGGTCGCCCAGTCGGCCAGTCACCAGCAGCGGCACTGCGTAGGCGAGCAGGTAGGCGCTCGTCACCCAGATGACGCTGTTGATCGTGGCATCCAGCTCGCGTGCGATCGCCGGTGTCGCGACAGACACGATGGTGTTGTCGACGAGGATCATGAAGAAGCCGATGACCATGGCCCAGAGTGCCGGCCAGGGCTTGTAGTCCGCGGGCAGGTCAGTCGTTGTGCTCATGCCGCCGCCTTCGTTGGAAAGGGCACGGTACAAAGACGCCGGCATGAGGACTGCTTCATTGTTCGTTCGCTGCGCTCACTCATGTCCCCACCCTAGGGCTCGGCTACGACAATCGGAGCAGCTCGTAGCCGTGCAGGTCGACGTACGAGCCGTCGCCCAGCCGCTCTGCCGATCGCTGGGTTCCATAGGGGGTGAAGCCGGCCGCCTTGGCGACAGCGTTGCTGCCCTCATTGCCGTCTGCGGCATACAGCACGAGGCGGCGACGGTTGAGACCCTCGGGGCTGAAGGCGTGGTCGACCACCAGCCGGGCGGCCTCCGTCATGACGCCGCGTCCACGTGCGTCGGGATGCATCCAGTAGCCGATCTCGCCGGATGTCGGATTGGGGCCGAGCATGTCCATCACGGCGATGTTGCCGAGCAGCAGGTCAGAGTCCCGGTCGGCGATCGCCCACGTGGCCTTGGAGCCCTTGGCGGCCTGCCAGATGCAGTCGGCGACGTATCCCCGAGCCGTGGTCTCCGTGTATGGCTGTGGGAGGCCGTTGAGCCAGTGCAACGAGTCAGGGTCGTTGCAGGCTTCGACGATCCGCGGCAGGTCGGCGTCCACGAACGGGCGGAGCCGGAGCCGGTCGGACTGGAGTACGGTCGACTCGGCCCAGCTGGAGACAGCGAGGGGTGCGTCGCCGAACCGGATCGACGCGGTCCAGGCGTCGAGGACCTTGTCCCGCTCGATCAGGCAACCGGGGATCGTGCCGTGCAGCGTGAACCCCGTGGCGTGGGCGATCCGCAGCGATGCCTCGTTGCCCACGTGCGAGCGCCAGTGGACGATCTCGATGCCGCCCTCGTTGAACGCCCAGTCGATGGCGAGGCGTACGGCCCGCGCCATGATGCCTTTTCCTCGAGCCCACGGGTGCAGGGCGAAGCCGAGGTCGGCGACCGGCGCCTGGCGTACGTCGACGTTGCCGGCGAAGCGGCCCTCCGCCTCGATCGCCCAGATGCGGTTGGTGCCCTCGTCCCAGCCGCGGGGAATGGTGCGGAGCACGAAGTCCTCGCTCATCTCGCGGGTGTGTGGCGTCGCGACGGAGGTCCACTTGACCATCTCGGGGTCGACCGCCATCTCGAGCATCCCGTCGACATCGGCAGGAGTGTGCGCTCGGATCGTGACGATTCCGTCAGACAACACCGGCACGTTGAGCGGCCACACCATCTCTGGCGCCTTCATGCGCGGTAGGGATCAGCCGGGTAAACACCCAAAATCGTCACGTCGGTGGTGAAGAACGTGAGCTCCTCGAGCGCGTTCTTGAGGGGTACGTCGTCGGGGTGGCCGTCGACCTCCGCGAGGAACTGGGTCGCGGTGAACTCGCCGCCGACCATGTAGCTCTCCAGCTTGGTCATGTTGACGCTGTTGGTCGCGAACCCGCCGAGTGCCTTGTAGAGCGCGGCCGGCAGGTTGCGGACGTTGAAGATGAAGCTGGTGACCACGGGGCCGTTGCCGGCCGGAGCGACCTTGGGCTCGCGTGAGAGCACGACGAAGCGAGTCGTGTTGTGGTCCTCGTCCTCGATGTCTGTGGCGAGCACGTCGAGTCCGTAGATCTCGGCAGCGAGTGGGGGCGAGATGGCGGCCTGCGTCGGATCGTTGGCATCGGCGATCTCGCGCGCGGCGCCGGCGGTGTCGCCGGAGATCACGGTCGTGAGTCCGTACTTCTTGATCACCTTGCGGCACTGTCCGAGAGCGTGGACGTGGCTGTGGACCGTCTTGATCGTCTCGAGGCTCGACCCCGGTACGCCCAGCAGGCTGAACTGGATCCGCAGGAAGTGCTCGGCGACGATGTGCAGGCCGGACGTCGGCAGGAAGTGGTGGATGTCGGCGACCCGACCGGCGATCGAGTTGTCGATCGGGATCATGGCCAGCTCGGCCTCGCCGTTGGCCACCGCCGCGAAGACGTCCTCGAACGACGCGCAGGCGACCGCCTCGGCGTCGGGGTAGTGCTCGCGCGAGACGATGTGGGAGTTGGAGCCGGGCTCTCCCTGATAGGCGATCCGAATGCTGGTGTTCACAAATCAAAGTCTCGCAGACAGGCGTCGGTTCCTAGGGAGGCCGCCTGCGGCCGACCGGGAGCGAGCTCTGCGAGCGAAGGATCAGACGAGGTGCGCTCCACCGGCGGCGTGCACGACGAACGTCTCGGGCGCTGCCCACTGGTGCGCGGCATAGCGTGCCTCGACGCGCTCCCGTACGGCTGTGACGAGGTCCTGGGGTACGAGGGCGATCGCGCTTCCGCCGAATCCGCCACCGGTCATCCGGGCGCCCAGTGCTCCCGCCTCGATCGCAGACTCGACGGCGACGTCGAGCTCGGGACAGCTCACCTCGAAGTCATCGCGGAGTGACTCGTGTGACGCCGTGAAGATGGCTCCGAGCTGTGGCCACGCACCGCGGTTGAGGGCGCTGACGGCGGCCCGTACGCGCGCCGTCTCGGTGAGGACGTGACGTGTGCGCGCCTTGAGCACCTCGTCGGTCAGCTTCACGGTCGCGTCGAGCCCGGCCTGCGACAGGTGCTCGAGCCCGAGCTCGGCGGCCGCCCGCTCGCACTCCTCGCGACGGGCCGCGTATTCGCCGTCGGCGAGGGAGTGGTGTGCTCCGGTGGCGATGACGAGCAGCACCAGTCCGGCGTCGTCCCAGCCGAGGGGGATCGGTTTTGTCGTCGGCGGCGTCGCCGCGGTGTCGATCAGGATGGCGTGGCCGGCCTCGCCGCGCAGCACGGCGAGCTGATCCATGATGCCGACCGGAGCGCCGACGTACCCGGACTCTGCGCGCTGGGCGATCAGCGCCAGATCCGTACGGTCGATGCCGAGCGTGAAGAGCTCGTCAATCGCCGCGGCGATGCCGCAGGTGAGTGCGGCCGACGACGACAGGCCGGCACCGGACGGCAACGCGGACTCGACCACGACGTCGACACCGCTGAACACGTGGCCGGACTCGGCGAGGCTCCACACCGTGCCGGCCGCGTACGCGGCCCAGTCGTCGACATCGCCGGGCTGGACCGACACCGGGAACGACGTCTTGGCGGCACCGGGACGATCGGTCCACACGTTGACGGTGTCGTCGTCGCGACGTCGCACCTTGATCGTCAGCGATCGATCGATAGCCATCGGGAGAACGGGACCGCCGTTGTAGTCCAGGTGCTCGCCGATCAGGTTGACCCGGCCCGGCACGATCCACTGGCGCACGTCGGTCACCCGGTGACCCTATGCCACACGTGGCTGGCAGAATGCGCTCATGCCTGCAGACCGCCGACCTCGCGTGCTGTCGGGTGCCCAGCCGACTGCTGACTCCTACCACCTGGGCAACTACTTCGGCGCCTTCAGGCAGTGGGTCGCCCTGCAGGACGAGTTCGAGGCGTTCTACTTCATCCCCGACCTGCATGCGATCACGGTCGAGTACTCGCCCACCGATCTGCGCGAGCGCACGTACATCGCTGCCGCGCAGCTGCTGGCTGCCGGGGTCGATCCCGAACGCAGTGCCTTGTTCGTGCAAAGCCAGGTGCCCGAGCACGCCCAGCTGACCTGGGTGCTGAGCTGCATCACCGGTTTCGGCGAGGCCAACCGAATGACCCAGTTCAAGGACAAGACGGCCAAGGGCGGATCCGACAGCTCGTCGGTCGGGCTCTTCACCTATCCGATCCTGATGGCTGCCGACATCCTGCTCTACCAGGCAGACCAGGTGCCGGTCGGCGAGGACCAACGCCAGCACCTCGAGCTCGCCCGCAACCTCGCGCAACGGTTCAACCATCGTTTTGGCGACACGTTCACGGTGCCCGAGGCGTACATCGTCAAGGAGACCGCCAAGATCTACGACCTTCAGGAACCCACGTCGAAGATGAGCAAGTCGTCGTCCTCGCCCAATGGTGTCGTGGGTCTGCTCGACGACCCGAAGAAGGCCGCCAAGAAGATCCGGTCGGCGATGACCGACTCCGGCGACGAGGTCCGCTTCGACGAGAAGGACAAACCCGGCGTCTCCAACCTCCTGGTGATCTACTCGGCGCTGAGCAAGCGGAGCATCGCCGACATCGAGCGCGAGTACGTCGGCCAGCAGTACGGGGCCTTCAAGGTCGCGCTGTCTGAGCTGGTCGCCGACTTCGTCGGACCATTCGGTGAGCGCACTCGTGAGCTGCTCGACGACCGCGCCGAGCTCGACCGCATCCTCAAGGCGGGCGCAGATCAGGCTCGCGCCGTCGCCTCCCAAACGCTTGAGCTCGTCTACGAGCGTTCCGGCTTCGTGAAGCCACTCATTTGATGCACACCATCGGCGTCGCCATCCCGGTGCCCGAACCGTACGGTTCGCTGCTGCAGAACAAGCGAGCGGACTTCGGCGATCCCATGGCCCGGATGGTGCCGAGCCACGTCACGCTGGTTCCGCCGACCGACGTTGCCGAGGCTGACCTGGCGGGTGTCTGTGATGCGCTCGAACGAGCCTCCGCGACGCTGCCGCCCTTCCCGATGCGGCTCCGCGGCACCGCGACCTTCAGGCCGGTCTCTCCGGTCGTGTTCGTCGCCGTGAGCCAGGGCATCTCCTACACCGAGATGCTGGCGAAGTCCGTGCGCACGGCACTCAAGATCGACGAGCCGGAGTTTCCCTTCCACCCGCACGTGACGATCGCCCACAACCTCGACGATGCGAGCCTCGACCGCGCGTACGACGAGCTGAGCGGCTTCGAGTGCCAGTTCAACGTCGACAGTTTTGCGCTCTATCAGCACGACGACGTCAACGGCTGGGCGCCGCAGCGGACCTTTGATCTTGGCCCGGAGCCCCGCTAGCAGGGGAGCTTGTAGACCTCGACGTCGGAGTTGGCGTACACCCGCTTGGCCACTGGTTCGAGGCTGGGGAGGTCAGGCTGGTAGCGCCGATCGAGCAGCGCGAAGGTGGCGCCGTGCTCACACAGGACTGCGGCCTCTTCGGCGGAAGGGCTCTCGAAGAATCCATCGTTGGCGGCCAGCAGCGGCTGGTCCCAGAACGGCTGACGCTTGTAGGTGTCGCCGGTCTTGATTCCGGCTTCCAGCGATCGGCTGCTGAACGCCCAACCCTCGATCAGGACTCGGCGCTCGGTCCACGCGGAGACCCAGAACGAGATGACGTCGCACTTGGTCTGCGGGCCGTCACCGGGGAAGACCTTCCCCACGAAGCAGTGCCGGTTGGTCGCCACGACGGTGTCCGACGGTGAGTGGTCACGCAACCACCGGGCGGCGTCGACGCCCTTGCCCGTGACGGCGGCGAGGGTCTTGGTGTCCTCGCCTCTCTCCTTGGGGACGCTGGTGCCGGAGGCGGTGGACAGCGTGTACTGGATCGTCGTGGTCAAACCGGCCGAGATCAGCACCGCCGTGATGACGGTGGTCGCCGAGACCTGGCGAAGCCATTCGCGACGATGTGCGACGAGGACTCCTGCTGTGACCAAGGCTGTGATGGCCACGACGATCACAACCGGTCGAGCCAGGAACATCACCTGGTCGGAGAATCCTTCGGTGGGGCGCTTCTCTCCGACGAGATCCTTGGCGCCGTACGCCAGCACGCCTCCTGCAATGACGAGCGCGCTGATCACCGCGAAAGCTCGCCGCTCGAGACGGGGAGCCACCTCGCAGATGGCCCACGCCGACGCGATGGCGCCGAGCGGAAACGCACTGGCCATGAAATAGACCTGGCTGCCGCCGGGATGGAACAGCATCAGGTACGCGCCGATGCCGGTGAGAAGCATTCCGGCGAGCAGGACCTGCCCGGGGTCGGCGCTGCGCCAACGGGGCACGAGGAGCAGCACGCCCCACGTCCGGCCGAGCACCTGGATCAGCCAGATGCCGGTGATCACGGTCACCGCGAGCACCGCGGTCGTGGTCGTTGCTCCGGGGTTCGGATCCATCCCCGCGTCGATCGCTGAGCGCGCGTAGTTGCGCATCGCGAACATCGGATCGAGCGACAACCCGCCGCTCTGGCGACCGTAGAACGTGAGCGTTGCCAGGATGAAGCACGCGGTGAGCGCGACGCCGGCCGTGAACGTACGAAGCGCGACGGGGCGATTGCGTTGCAAGAGGGCAACCAGCAACAAGATGCCGGCCCCGCCCATGAACACCGGAAGCTCTGGCGACTTGGCAAGGCTGAGGCCGATGAACAGTGGTACGCCCAGCACCCAGAACTGGCGGGTCGAGCCCTCGTGCCTGCGCACGTAGTCGATGACGACGCACGCTGCCGGGACCGCGAGCAGGACGGCGAAGGTCTGGGTCGGACTTGCCCAGGCGTAGACCTGCGTCATCGGGGCGAACGGGCGTGCGTGCCACGAGCTCATCACGATCTCGCCGGTCCCGTAGATCAGCACCGCGGCCAACGGCCCGACCCACAGGCGTCCGCTGATACGCGTGGCGCAGGCGGCGACGATGACGACGCCGGCCAGCAGGGCGACCGGCACCCACAGCTGGAACAAGATGGTGGCCAGCTCGATGCCGGTCATGCGCGAGGCGAGACCCATGTCGAGGTGGGCGAACCAGTGATAGTAGAGCGGTTCGCCGGCGACCTGGGGGAGCGTTGGTGGGACGGAGTACTTCGCCTCGCTGGCGATGCTCAGGTGGAACAGCAGGTCGCCGTAGTAGTTGTGCACCCCGCCTGGGTCGGGCGGGCTCCAGCGCAAGAAGTCCCCGCGCAGCCACGTCAGGGTGACGAGGCAGATGGCCGCCACCGAGGCCGACCAGGCCAACGGTGTGGCGTCGAGCTGGGTCGACAGGACGCGGCGTCGAGCACCCGGCCAGGCCGCGACGGCCACGACGACGATCGCCGGCCAGAACCAGTAGGAAAGGCCGAGCTCGAGGAACAACCACCAGACCGGCAGCTGCACGAGTGTGCCGACTGCAAAGCCGACCGCAAGGTCCTCGACGCCGCTCCGCTGTCCACTGCGTACGAGCCGGCTGAGCAGGACGCCCGGCAGGAGCACCGCAACGACGATGCGCAGGGCGTAGAGGCCGATGTCTCCGAACGAGACGCCCCCGTCGTGAACCACCGCGACCAGCGCAGCGATGACGACGGCTGCCGGCAAGCCGCGCACGAGGGGCGACTCGGCGATCTTGCGGTCGTGAGGTGGCACCGCAACATCCAATCAGACGACCGAGTCGGCTCCGACCGTCGTCAGGTGCTCGAGGAGCTCGGCCTTGAATGCTCGTGCGGCGAGCGGGAGGGCGTCAGCGCTGCGGTGTGCAAGAGCGATGACCCGGTCCAGCGGCGGGTTGTCGAGATGGGTGGCGCGGAGCGCCGGACGGTTGGTCAACACCATGCTCGGCACGACGGCGTAACCGAGCCCTGCCTCGACGAAGCGCAACACGGCGCTCATCTCGCCGCCCTCGACGGCGAATCGTGGTTCGAATCCGGCATCCCGGCAGGCGCGCAGGGTGACGTCTCGGAGGTAGTAGCCCTCGCGGAACATCACGAGCGGCAGGTCCCTGAGCTCGCTCACGTCCATGCGTTCGGGCAGCTCGGAGTCCGCCGGGCTCACGAGCACCAGCTGCTCGCGCAGCACCGGGGTCGTCTCGATGTCGGGATCATCGGTGATGAGCGGGACGATCAGCATCGCCACGTCCAGCCGGCCCTGCACGAGCTCGCGGGTCAGCACCTGCGAGCCAGCCTCCTGCACCTCGAGGTCGATGTCGGGGTAGCGGCTGTGGAAGCGACGCAGTGCCTCCGGCAGCAGGCCGTCGCACAGCGATGGAGTCGCGCCGAGCCGTACGCGTCCACGGCGCAGGTCGGCCACCTCTCTCACGGTGCGCTCGGCGCTCTCGACATCGATCAGGATGCGCTGGGCGTGGGGGAGGAGCGCCGCTCCGGCACTGGTGAGCTCGATCGCGCCCCGGTTGCGTACGAAGAGCGGAGTGCCCAGGGAGTTCTCCAGCACCCTGATCTGCTTGGAGAGGCTGGGCTGGGAGACGCCCGTCAGCTCGGCCGCGCGGGTGAAGTGGCGGGTGCGCGCGACGGCGACGAAATAGCTGAGCTGCTGGATCTGCATGTTCCCAGTCTTTCATAGCCAACGGCTATGAAACGTGGCCTCACTGTGACTTGGCGAGAATCATCGGAGCGTCCTAAGGTATGGCGCGTGACCACCACCTCACCCGCTCCGTCATCTGGAGCACCGCTGAAGGGGCCCAATGGGGCCGGACGCGCGGCGATTGCCGCCCGAACTCTGCGCAACGACAGGTGGTGGATCCCGCCATTGGCCACGGCCGTCGGGCTCATCGCCTGGTTGACGTACGCCACGGTGCGCGTGTTCATGCAGAAGGACTACTTCGTAGCCGAGTACGAGTACCTCACGCCCTTCTACTCGCCCTGCATCTCCAACGGCTGTGTCCCGGAGTCTGCACACTTCGGCACGTTCCTGCCGGACGTGTGGTGGCTGCCGTACGCCGCTGCGACGCTGCCGCTCCTGCTGCTGTTCCGCATGACGTGCTACTACTACCGCAAGGCCTACTACCGCGCGTTCTGGCTGTCGCCGCCCGCGTGCGCGGTCGGCGAGCCGCACCAGAAGTACACCGGTGAGACGCGCTTCCCGCTGCTGGGTCAGAACCTGCACCGCTACTTCTTCTACGCCGCGGCGCTGATTTCGCTGATCAACACGTACGACGCCATCAAGGCGTTCCAGACCGCCGACCACGAGTTCGGCTTCGGTGTCGGAAACATCGTGCTGGTTCTCAATGTGGTCGCACTGTGGGCCTACACCGTGTCGTGCCACTCGTGCCGCAGCCTGATCGGCGGCCGCCTCAACCACTTCTCCAAGCACCCGATTCGCTACAAGCTCTGGGGCTGGGTCTCCAAGCTCAACGGCCGACACATGGGACTGGCCTGGCTCACCCTGGGCACGCTTGCCTTCACCGACTTCTACATCTGGGGCGTCTCGGCCGGCTGGATCACCGACCTGCGCTTCATCAACTGACGGACTGAATATTCATGACTGCTGATATCGAGACACACACATACGACGTCGTCATCATCGGCGCCGGTGGCGCCGGTCTGCGCGCTGCGATCGAGGCCCGCGTGTCGGGCAAGAAGACCGCGATCATCTCCAAGTCGCTCTTCGGCAAGGCCCACACGGTCATGGCCGAGGGTGGTTGCGCCGCGGCGATGGGCAACGCCAACTCCAACGACAACTGGATGGTGCACTTCGGTGACACCATGCGTGGCGGCAAGTTCCTCAACAACTGGCGCATGGCCGAGCTCCACGCCAAGGAGGCTCCGGACCGTGTCTGGGAGCTCGAGACGTACGGCGCACTGTTCGACCGCACGCCCGACGGCAAGATCAGCCAGCGCAACTTCGGCGGCCACAGCTACCCCCGCCTCGCCCACGTCGGCGACCGTACGGGCCTCGAGCTGATCCGCACCCTGCAGCAGAAGATCGTGTCGCTGCAGCAGGAAGACTTCCGCGCGACCGGCGACTACGAGTCCAACATCAAGGTCTACGACGAGACCACGATCGTCGACCTGCTCAAGGACGGCGACAAGATCTCCGGAGCCGTCGCGTACGAGCGCGAGACCGGCCGCCACCTGCTGTTCGAAGCCCCCGCGATCGTCATGGCGACCGGCGGCATCGGCAAGTCCTACAAGGTCACCAGCAACTCCTGGGAGTACACCGGCGACGGTCACGCGCTCGCGCTTCGCGCCGGCGCCTCGCTGATCAACATGGAGTTCCTGCAATTCCACCCCACGGGCATGGTCTGGCCGCCGTCGGTCAAGGGCATCCTCGTCACCGAGTCCGTACGCGGTGATGGCGGAATCCTCACCAACTCCGAGGGCAAGCGGTTCATGTTCGACTACATCGCGGACGTGTTCAAGGACCTGTACGCGACGACGCCCGAAGAGGCTGACCGCTGGTACACCGACGCAGACAACAACCGCCGTCCCCCCGAGCTGCTGCCCCGCGACGAGGTGGCCCGCGCGATCAACTCCGAGGTCAAGGCCGGTCGCGGATCACCGCACGGTGGTGTCTACCTCGACGTCTCGAGCCGCATGCCGGCCGAGGTCATCATCAAGCGCCTGCCGTCGATGCACCACCAGTTCAAGGAGCTGGCTGACGTCGACATCACGAAGGAGCCGATGGAGGTCGGCCCGACGTGTCACTACGTCATGGGTGGCATCGAGGTCGATCCCGACACGGGCTCGGCGTCGGTTGACGGCCTGTTCGCTGCTGGCGAGTGCTCCGGCGGCATGCACGGCTCCAACCGCCTCGGCGGCAACTCGCTGTCGGACCTCCTGGTCTTCGGCAAGCGCGCCGGTGCCGGTGCGGCCGCGTACGTCGACCAGCTCGGCGAGGATCGCCCCAAGGTGTCGGACGCTGCCGTCAAGGAAGCCCGCGATCGTTCGGTGGCTCCCTTCGGTGACGGTGGCCAGGAAGGCGCCGAGAACCCGTACACGATCCACCAGGAGCTCCAGCAGTCGATGAACGACCTGGTCGGCATCATCCGCAAGGCTGAAGAGGTCGAGCAGGCTCAGGGCAAGATCGACGAGCTCCGCGAGCGGGCCAAGCACATGGTCGTCGAGGGGCACCGCCAGTTCAACCCGGGCTGGCACCTCGCACTCGACCTGCGCAACATGCTCCTGGTCAGCGAGTGCGTCGCCAAGGCGGCACTCATCCGTACCGAGAGCCGCGGCGGTCACACCCGTGAAGACCACCCCGTCATGAACGCCGAGTGGCGCCACAAGCTGCTCGTCTGCAACGTCAACGACGACGGCTCGGTCGACGTCAAGGAGAAGGAGCAGATCCCCCTTCGCGAGGACCTGCTCGATCTGTTCGAGATGAGTGAGCTGAAGAAGTACTTCACCGAGGCTGAGCTTTCCGGAAGGAAGAACTGATGAGCTACGAGCAGAACTTTCGTGTCTGGCGCGGCGATGCCGAAGGCGGCGACTTCAAGGACTACGACGTGGAGGTCAACGAGGGCGAAGTCGTCCTCGACGTGATCCATCGCCTGCAGGCGACCCAGACCCCGGACCTCGCGGTCCGCTGGAACTGCAAGGCCGGCAAGTGCGGCTCGTGCAGCGCCGAGATCAACGGTCGTCCGCGTCTGCTCTGCATGACGCGCATGTCGACGCTCCCGCAGGAGAGCACCGTCACGATCACCCCGATGCGTACGTTCCCCGTCATCCGCGACCTCGTCACCGACGTCTCGTTCAACTACGAGAAGGCCCGCGAGGTTCGCGCGTTCGTACCGCCCGAGGGCGTCGAGCCGGGCGAGTACCGGATGCAGCAGGTCGACGTCGAGCGCTCGCAGGAGTTCCGCAAGTGCATCGAGTGCTTCCTGTGCCAGGACACCTGCCACGTGCTGCGTGACCACGAGGAGAACAAGCCGGCCTTCTCCGGCCCACGCTTCCTCATGCGCGTCGCCGAGCTCGACATGCACCCGCTCGATGCCGCCGCCGAGCAGGGCGTCAACCGCAAGGCCGCTGCGCAGGACGAGCACGGTCTGGGCTTCTGCAACATCACGAAGTGCTGCACCGAGGTCTGTCCCGAGCACATCAAGATCACCGACAACGCCCTCATCCCGCTCAAGGAGCGCGTCGTCGACCTGAAGTTCGATCCGATGATCCGT
>CAWKHC010000006.1:0-26639 GCA_963849475.1 uncultured Actinomycetota bacterium | reverse complement strand
GCGGGGACAGGATTTGAACCTGTGACCTCTGGGTTATGAGCCCAGCGAGCTACCGAGCTGCTCCACCCCGCGTCGCTTGCTCCACTTTACGGGGCGGTGGCACGGGGGGCAAATCCGGGTCGCTCATTCGCCTTCGGCCGGCTTCGCCTCGTGGTGACGGCGGCCGTGGGAGCGTCGGTCTTCCTTCATCTCCGCCTCGAACAAGTGCGGCTTGCCGCCGACGAGATCCTCGCGAGCGGTACGCTCATGCTCCTTGAACGACGAATAGTAGGTCGCGTCGTACTCCTCGACGACTTGGAACGACCAGCGGCCCTCGAGGATGTTCCGCCCGATCAGCTCTTCATCGATCCGGTCAGCATGATCACCGTGTCCGGCCTCGCGCAGAAGACGCACGGCGTCGCCGAGCTTGAGGTCGGCTTCGCCACACCGACGATGAAAGGCGTACAGCAGACCCCTCGCCTCCTCGACGACCTCGAGCGCCTCGCTCAGCTTGCCGAGCGCCTCGACCGTGCGGTCGCCGACACCGTTGGGGCGGACGTGTCGATTGTCAGGTTGCTCCGTCGCTGGTTCGCCCATGCCCAAGCAGATACCCCTCCTCTCACCAGCTACACGCGTGAGAGGAGGAGGCGCTGACTACTTCTTGGCGGCGTCGACGATCTTCTTGGCGGACTCGAGCGCATCAGCCATCTGGCCGATTCGTCTCTGGTACGTCGCGAGATCACCCTTCTTGAGCGCATCCTGCGCTTGGTCGTAGAACGTCGACGCATCCGAGAGCAGCTGCGAAGCCGTCTTGGCGTCGCCCGGGTCTGTCGGTGTGGTGGGTGTCCCATCGTCGGTCGCAGGACCCTCAGCCAGACCCAACGCCACACGCAGGGCCTCGTCGAGCGTCTGACCAAATCCGACGTTCTTGCCGAACGACGCAATCACGAACTGCAGCACCGGATAGGTACCCTCGGTTGCGGTGCGCTGGATGTAGACCGGCTGCGCGTACAGCAGCGCATTGCCGACCGGCAGGGTCAGCAGGTTGCCGTATCGGATCGTGGTCGACTGTGCCTGCTTGAACGGCAGCAGCGCCTGCGATACACCCTTGTCAGCCTGGAAGCTGTTGGCCACCTGGCTCGGGCCGTCGATCTGCGTCTCGCTCGGCAGCTGCAGGATCTGCATCTTGCCAAAGCCCTCGGTGTCAGTCGCCTCCGAGTTGACCGAGACGAACGACGCGAGGTTCTGCCTGCTGTTGGGCAAGTAGACGCTGGTCAGGGAGAACTTCGGATTCTCCTCGCCCGGTCGCGACGTCGACAGGTAGTAGGGCGGCTGCAACGCGCTCGAGTCGCCTGGAGCATTGGGATCCTCGGGGACCTTCCACCGCTGATCATCATTGTAGAACGCCTGCGAATCGGTCACGTGGTAGCGCTGCAGCACGTCACGCTGCACCTTGAACATGTCGACGGGATAACGGAGGTGCTCCAGCAGGTCGCTGCTGATCTCCGACTTCGACTTCACGACGTTGGGGAAGACCTTCATCCACGTCTTGAGCACGGGGTCCTTGGTGTCCCATTGGTAGAGGTCGACGGACCCGTCGTACGCGTCAACGACCGCCTTGACAGAGTTGCGCATGTAATTGACCTGGTCAGTCGGCAACGCTGCCTGCGACTCGCCAGTCTCGGTCAACGTGTCAGCCGTGGCGTCCTTGAGCGATCGGTGCTGTGAGTACGGGTAGGAGTTGCTCGTCGTGTAACCGTCGACGATCCAGACCACACGCCCCTTGACGACGGCGGGATAGGAGTCGCCATCCACCGTCAACCACGGTGCGACCTTCTCGACCCGATCGCGGGGTTCGCGGTCGTACAGGATCTTGGAGTTCTCGTTGACACGGCTCGACAGCACGATCTTGGGCTCGGCGAACTTGAAAGCGTAGAGCGCCTTGTTGAAGATGCCGCCGATCGGCACTCCACCCTTGCCGTCGTACGTGCTCTGCGTGGCGTCAGCCTCTCCGTCGCCACCGGCGGCGCCGCCTCGCGGAGTGTCGACCTCGATCGGAGCGGCTCCCTCGGGCCGGCCGACGATCGAGTAGGTCGGCGACTCCTCACCGAAGTAGATGCGCGGCGGCGTCGTGGTCTTGAGCTCACCGGTCTGCGGGATGTCCTTGGCGACGAACACCGGTTCGCCGTTGGGACCGCGCTGGTTGCCTCGGGCGGCGACGATGCCGTAGCCGTGCGTGTAGACCGTGTGGTCGTTGGCCCAGTTGCGCTGGCTCGACTGGAGTCCGGAAAGCCTGAGCTCGCGCGCCGCGATGATGACATCCTGGGGCTGCTCTTCATCACCGAGCTTGTAGCGATCGACATCGAGCGTCGTCGGCACGGCGTAGTAACCGCGCACCTGCTGCAGCTGCTCGAAGGCATCCGAGATCAGTGTCGGGTCCAGCAGTCGGGTGCTGACGCGAGATTCGGCGGACGAGGCCAGCTCAGCCGGAGTCAGCGAAGTCTTGGCGCTGTAGGACTCGACCTTCACATCCGCCACGTCGTACGCCTGTCTGGTCGCCTCGATGTTGCGCGCTATGTACTTGCCCTCCTTGTCGGGCTCCGACGGGTTGACCTGGAATCCCTGCATCACAGCGGGCCAGATGGCGCCGATCAGGATCGAGGCGACGCCGAGGAGGCCGAGACTCATGGCGGGCAGGGCCCACGAGCGGATGAAGATCGAGGCAAAGAAGAGGATGGCGCACAGGATGGCGACATAGATCAAGATGTTCTTGCTCGGGATCCGCGCGTTGGCATCGGTGTACGTGATGCCGTCGACGACACCTCCCGAACCGATCGCGAGACCGAAGCGGTCGAGGTAGTAGGACACGGCGCGCAGCAGGACGCCAAGGCCGACCAGCACCGAGAGGTGCACCTGCGCTGCGCGGGTGAGCTTGGGTCCGCGCCCGGAGATGCGGATACCGCCGTAGACGTAGTTGAGGAACACCACGGCCAGCACAGCGATCACGATCATCGCGAACGAGAACGACGTGACGAACCGGAACCACGGGTAGTCGAACACGAAGAAGCTGATGTCCTTGCCGAACTGCGAATCCTTGACGCCGAACGAGGTGCTGTTGCGCCACATCTTGTACGTGTCCCAGTGACTTGCGGCGACCGAACCCGCGAAGCCCGTGAGCACGACGCCGACAACGATCAGCACGGGGCGCAGGATCGGCGTCAAGGCAAGGCGGTAGCGGTAGGCCGGGTCGTCCCGGCGTACCGGCACCGACTCCGGACGGGTCCGGTAGGCCAGATAGAGGTTGCCCACGACGAACAGTCCGAAGATCACACCCATGATGAGGAAGAGGACGATCCGGGTCGTCAGCACGCTCTGGAAGACACCGCTGTACCCGACGGACTTGAACCACAGGCGATCAGTCCACACGCTGGTGAAGATCGAGCCGAGGAACAGCAGCACGGCGAGCGTGACCAGGGTCGGCACGAGCACCCGGCGACGGTTGTTGGGCGGGCGCGGCGCGGATCGCGGTCGGGGTGTTCCGAAGATGTCGCTCACGTTGCTCCTGTGGTGGGGTGGAAGAGACTCTATGCCAGCGTTTGTCGGAGCTGCTCGATCAGCCCAGGTACGAGATCGGGGCCCTCGAGCAGCTCGGCGTCCTCAGGTTCGCGGGCCCGTACGGCGCTGTGGGC
Source organism: uncultured Actinomycetota bacterium (assembly GCA_963849475.1). Classification (GTDB taxonomy): domain Bacteria; phylum Actinomycetota; class Actinomycetes; order Propionibacteriales; family Nocardioidaceae; genus Aeromicrobium. The sequence goes on along the minus strand of CAWKHC010000006.1, from coordinate 22,971 downwards.
GGAGCCGTCACGGGTGACCGCGGCGATGAGCCGTACCTCTTGGCGATCGGGGTGCTCGGCGGCTGCCGCCAGCATCGCGTCGACCTCGTCGGGCAGCTGCTCCTCGGCCTCCGGCGGGAGCATGATGCGCTCGAGCACGGCAGCACATCCGATCACGCTCTCGGGCCAGGCGATCTCGGTCAGCAGATCTTCGAGCGGCCGGTCCACGGGCACGCCGTCCTGCTCGACCAGTGTGATCTCGCCGGAGTCTGACGCCAGCTGATCGGCCAGGTCCGGCTGCTTGGAAACGAGGTCAGCGGTCGGCACGAGCGCAAAGAGGCGGGGCGTCTGGTCCCAGCCGTCGGCCGCGACGTACGCCTCCATCTCCAGCGCCGCCCTGCGCAGCGGCGAGTCGGGCATCAGCTGCACGACGGCACCTTGGCCCTGGGATCCTTGGCCAGCGCCTCAAGCGAGCTGATCGCGTCGGCGAGCTTGGTGATCTTGACGAGCTTGAGCCCGAAGTTGTCGCCGTCGGCGGCCTCGGCACAGTTGGCTGCCGGGACCAGGAAGATCTTGGCCTTGTGGCGTGATGCGCCCGCCATCTTCTGGCGGACGCCGCCGATCGGGCCGACCGTACCGTCTGGCGCCATCTCGCCGGTGCCGGCGACCTTGGCGCCACCCGTCAGGGCCCCCGGCGTCAGCTTGTCGTAGATCGCGAGCGCGAACATCGTGCCTGCGCTCGGCCCACCGATCGACCGTCCGACGTTGTTGTCGATCTTGAACGGGTAGGTGTACTTGGTGCTGAGCGAGACGCCGATGCGCGGAAGCTTCGGGTCGTCCGGCGAGGGCTTGCTGGTGATCGCCACATCCTGCGACTTGCCCTTGCGGGTGATCGAGAGGGTCACGACATCACCGGGCTTGTGGGTGGCAACGGCCTTGACGAGCTCTTCGGGCGTGGCGATCTTCGCACCGTCGAGCCCGGTGACGAGGTCACCCGTCTTGAGCTTGCCCTCGGCAGCACCGCCCTTGGCGATGGAGGCGATCTGAGCGACGCCAGGGACGGGGTAACCAGCCGCCCGGAGTGCCGCGACCCGCGAGGAGTCCTTGGAGCTGTCGAGCTGTGCCGCACCTTGTTGCGTCGACTGCTTGGCGGTCTCGTCGTCGGGATAGATCAGCGACTTCGGTACGACCGCGTTGTCGGAGCCGAAGTACGCCTTGACAGCCTCGCCGAGTGACACGTTGCGATCGGCCCTGGTGACCGAGACGGTGGTGAAGTCCAGCGAGCCCGTTGTCGGATAGATCTTGACGCCCTTGTCGAACGTGAACATCGGCTTGCCCTCGAAGTCGCCGAGCGTGTCGAAGGCAGGGCCGGGGCGCATCATCACGTACGGCACGGGCATGAGCACGGCAACGCACGAGAGGGCGATGAGGGATAGCGCCGCGACGAGCGTCGTCGTATAGCGGCGGCTCAAGGTTGACGCGTCGGACACGAGCCAAGCCTAGTCGAGCGATCCCAAGGAGATTGGCTGACGTCGCACGCGTGGGCGCCCAACTCACAGGAACCTCACAGGCTGTTCACACCGTGCAGCAGACGTACTCGGGCCAGACTGGGCAGATGACCCCTGCGCTGACCCGAGCCGATGGCACTCCCCTGCGAGTGCTGGTGGTCGACGACGAGGTCAACATCGCCGAGCTGCTTCGGATGGCCCTGCGCTACGAGGGCTGGAACATCGAGACCGCACACAGCGGCCGTACCGCCGTGGCAGCCGCCAAGGACTTCACGCCGGACGCCATCGTGCTCGACATGATGCTGCCGGACTTCGATGGACTGGAGGTGCTTCGCAAGGTACGCGCCCACTCCCCCGAGGTCCCCGTTCTCTTCCTCACGGCTCGCGACGCCGTCGAGGACCGGGTTGCCGGCCTCACGGCTGGCGGCGACGACTACGTCACCAAGCCGTTCAGCCTCGAGGAGGTCGTCGCCCGGCTCCGGGGCCTGATGCGACGCAGTGGTGCGACCGAGACGCGCCCCGAAGCCGTCATCACGGTCGGCGACCTGCGCCTCGACGAGGAGAGCCGCGACGTCGATCGTGCCGGCCGCGCGATCGAGCTGACCGCGACGGAGTTCGAGCTGCTGCGCTTCCTCATGCGCAATCCGCGCCGGGTGCTGTCCAAGGCGCAGATACTCGACCGCGTGTGGGACTACGACTTCGGCGGTCAGGCCAACGTCGTCGAGATCTACATCTCCTACCTCCGCAAGAAGGTCGACGCGGGACACGAGCCGATGATCCACACCAAGCGCGGTGCGGGGTACGTCCTGAAGCCGGCGGGCTAGACCGTGGTGCGCATCCTGCCCATCTCACTGACCAGGCGACTGATCATCACGGCGGTCGCGCTTGTCGCGGTCACCAGCCTGCTGATCGCTGTGGTCGCCACGATCGTGATGCGCACGTATCTCACCGATCAGCTCGACCGCCAGGTCGACAGTGCACTCGACCGTGGAGCGACCGCCATCAAGGGGCAGCCGGACGCCGATCGTCCGGGTGGCCAGCGTCCACCGCCCGAAGCCCGGGGGGATCGCGAGGGAACTGTCACCGCGCTCTTCGGTGCGCGCGCCGGAAGAGGTCAGACGATCACCGCGACGGGTGACCTGCTCCTGCTCTCGGCCAAGCAGCTCGAAGCACTCGAGGGCATCGTTCCGGGCAAGGAGCCGACGACGGTCACGGTCCCGGGTCTCGGCTCGTTCAGGGTGGCAGCGGCGACGACCCGCGGCGACGGCAATCTCGTTCAGGGGATCCCCACCAAGGACGCCGACGACACGATCCGCACGCTCATCCTGTGGGAAGCGGTGCTCGGCCTCCTGGGCGTGGTCATCGCCGCCGTCGCGGGACGGACCCTGGTCGGCAGGCAGCTTCAGCCGCTGCGCAGGGTCGCCACGACCGCCAACGAGGTGTCAGCGATGCCTTTGTCGACCGGCGCCGTCGGGACGACCGTACGCGTGCCCATCGAGCTGACCGACCCGGCGACCGAGGTCGGCCAGGTGGGCGAGGCTCTCAACAAGCTCCTCGAGCACATGGAGAACGCTCTCGACGCGCGCCACGAGAGCGAGCAGCAGGCGCGTACGTTCCTCGCCGACGCCTCGCACGAGCTCCGCACACCCCTGGCGACGATCGCGGGGTATGCCGAGCTGAGCCGGCGTACCGGCCGTGCCGACCCCGACCAGATCCTGGCCAAGGTCGAGTCAGAGGCGGGCCGCATGTCGAGCCTCGTCGAGGACATGTTGCTGCTCGCCCGTCTCGACGCCGGCCGCGAGCTCGAACGCCATGACGTCGACCTGACCCGCCTTGTCGTGGAGGCCGTCGACGACGCCCGTGTCGTCGATCCTGAGCGACAGTGGTCCTTCGACCTGCCTGATGAGCCGATCACCGTGTCCGGAGACGAGCAACGCTTGCACCAAGCGGTCACCAACCTGCTGACCAATGCCAGACGCCACACGCCGCCCAAGACGGTCGTCACTGCACGCATCCGGGCAGATGCCGGAGCGGTGTCGATCGAGATCCACGACAACGGACCGGGCATCGACGCCGACCAGCTGCCGACCCTGTTCGACCGGTTCACCCGTGGCGACTCCTCGCGCACCCGGGCGTCGGGCGGGGCAGGTCTTGGCTTGTCTCTCGTCCAGGCGATCATGCACGGCCACGGTGGCACGGCGAGCGTCACGAGCGAGCCCGGCAACACGTCGTTCACCCTGCGCATCCCGATCTCCGCGTGAACCACGCTCAGTGAACGCGGAAGCCAAAGAACGAAATCAGTTGTTTCCCCCCGCCTCATGCAGCCAAGATCACAGGGGTGATCACCAAAGCACGCGCGATCGTGGTGTTGGTTCTGCTCTTCGACCACCTTCTGCCTTGGAGCGTCGCCGCGCAGCGCTGATCCGCCTCTCGACGTGGCCGGCGAGATCACCGACAACGCCGGTGTGCTCAGCGCCAGTGACAAGGCAAGGGTCCAGAAGGCCGTCGACGACTACCAGTCCAAGACCGGCTTCCAGCTGTTCGTCGTCTACGTCAAGAGCTTCGACGGACTCAGCGGGACCGATTGGGCGCACGACACGGCCGTCAAGTCAGGGCTCGGCACGACCGAGACCCTTCTCGCCGTGGCGATCAAGGACCGCCGGTACGGCACCAGCGTCCCCGAAGACCACCCCATCTCCGACAGCGACTTCAGGCGCGTCGAGGCCGACAACATCGAGCCGGCACTCGCCGACGGCGACTGGGCCGACGCGGCAATCGGGGCGGCTGAGGGCTACACCGACGCCGCAGAGGGATCCGGCCTGCCGTGGGGAGCGATCATCGTCGGCGGCGTCGTCGTGGCTGGTGGTGGCGCGCTCGTCGTACGCCGCATGCGGCGCAAGTACGACGACACCCACGTGGTCCTCGACGAGCACGGCCAGCCCATCGACCCGCTCTCCCAGCTGTCCACCGACGAGCTCAACAAGCAGTCCAGCGCCGCTCTGGTCGGCATCGACGACGCGATCAAGACGTCCGAGCAGGAGCTGGGCTTCGCCGAGGCACAGTTCGGCAAGGACGCGACCCGCGAGTTCGCCGAGGTCGTCAAGGCCGGCCGCATGAGCGTCAAGGAGGCGTTCGGCCTGCGACAGAAGCTCGACGACTCCGAGCCGGAGACCGAGCCGCAGAAGCGTCAGATGAACGCCGAGATCATCCGGATGTGCATGGCGGTGAGCGAGGCCCTCGACGAGCAGGCCGAGAAGTTCGACGAGCTCCGTGACCTGCAGGCCAAGGCTCCGGAGGTGCTCCAGGAGATGGCGCAGCGAGCCGCGGAGATCCTCGCGCGCGTGCCCGGAGCACGAACTGTGCTCACCCAGCTCGCCACGTCGTACCCGGCGACCTCACTGGCGTCCGTCGACAAGAACGTCGACCAGGCCGAAGCCCTCATCGCCGCAGCCAAGGAGCAGGTTGCACAAGGCACTGTGGCGCTCAAGACCGACGATCGGGCGACAGCCGTCACGCACGCACGCGCCGCAGAGGACGCCGTCGGGCAGGCCTCCAAGCTGCTCGACGCCGTGTCTGAAGCCGACATCAACCTCAAGGCCGCGCCGGGCAAGATCGCCGAACGGCTCACCTCCCTGCAGCTCGATGTCGATGATGCAGCGCGCCTCGCGGCCGATGACGCCGGCATCACCACCGCGGCCACCGCCGGCACGGCAGCGATCACGTACGCGCAGCAGGCCGACCACGATCCTCTGGCTGCTGCTGCGGGGCTCGAGAGCGCCGAGGCGACACTCGACGAGCTGCTGGCACCCGTACGCAGCGCCGCAGCGGAGGCCGAGAAGGCCCGAGTGGCGCTGTCGGAGTCGCTGGGCCGCGTCACGTCCAAGGTCAAAGCCGTCGGCGAGTTCATCGAGACCCGACGAGGTGCGGTCGGTGCGGAGGCTCGTACGCGACTCTCGGAGGCCGCTCGACACCTCGACCGGGCGCAGCAGGCTCTCGCGACCGACCCGACGACGGCACTGGAGGCGATCCAGCAGGCTGAGGCGTTCGTCAACCAGGCCGAACAGCTCGCGCAAAACGATGTCGGCACGTGGGAGCGCAGCCAGCGACAGACCTCCGGCGGCGCCGGAGGCGGTCTCAACTCCATGGTCCTCGGCGGCATCGTGATCGACGCTCTCGGTCGCCGCGGTGGTGGCGGAGGTTCCGGCTCCGTCGGCGGTGGCGGACGCGGTCCCGGCAGCTTCGGCGGTGGCGGCACGCGCGGTCGCCGCGGAGGCGGTGGAAGGTTCTAGATCTGCACGGCAGCACTTTCATACAGCACGGGCAACCCCCAACAGAAAGTTGACGAAACATGGCTAAGAAACAGTCCATCCTCGGCCGCATCGGCCAGCTGACCCGCGCCAACATCAACTCGCTCCTCGACAAGGCCGAAGATCCCGAGAAGATGCTGGACCAGCTCGTACGCGACTACACGAGCTCGATCGCCGAGGCCGAGGAGGCCGTTGCCCAGACCATCGGCAACCTGCGCCTCGCCGAGGCCGACCACACAGAGGACATCCAGGCCGCGCAGGAGTGGGGCGCCAAGGCCCTCGCCGCCTCGCAGAAGGCCGACTCGCTGCGCACCTCCGGCACGCCAGCAGAAGCCGACAAGTTCGACGCACTCGCCAAGATCGCTCTCAGCAAGCAGATCGGCTACGAGAACGAGGCCAAGACCGCTGCACCGCAGATCGCCTCGCAGAACGAGGTCGTCGAGAAGCTGAAGTCCGGCCTCATCAACATGAAGGGCAAGCTCGAGGAGCTGCAGACCAAGCGCGACCAGCTGGTCGCCCGGGCCAAGACGGCAGAGGCGCAGAACACGGTCCACGATGCGATCAAGTCGATCGACGTCATGGACCCGACCAGCGAGGTCTCACGCTTCGAGGAGAAGGTGCGACGCGAGGAGGCCAAGGTGGCTGGCAAGTCCGAGCTCGCTGCCTCCAGCCTCGACGCCCAGTTCGAGGAGCTCGAGGGCGACAGCACCAGCGCCGAGATCGAGGCCCGCCTGTCGGAGCTCAAGGCTGGCGGCGGCTCCGCGGCAATCTCGGAGTGATGGCATGAAGATCAAGGAGTCGTTCACCTACGAGGGCGCGGACGTCGAGAGTGTGTACGCCCTGATCTCTGATCAGGCGTTCCGCACTGAGTCGTGCGCCAACCAGGGTGCGACGGACTACGAGGTGTCGGTCGATGCGAGCGGTGGTGGTGCAACCGTCACGCTCGTGCGCACCCAGGAGGCCGAGATGCCCGACTTCGTCAAGAAGCTCACCGGCAGCACGGTCAAGGTCAAGCAGACCGAGGTGTGGGGTGCGCCCGACGGCGACGGCAACCGTACGGCCAACGTCAAGGTCAGCATCATCGGTCAGCCTGCGGAGATGGTCGGTACGGCCGTCCTCACGGCTGCCGGCGGCGGCACCGAGTTCTCGCTCGACGGCGACGTCAAGGTGTCGATCCCGTTCATCGGCAAGAAGATCGAGCCTGAGGTGGCGAAGGCGATCATCGCGTCGCTACGCGAAGAGGTCGCGTACGGGATGGAAAAGCTCTAGCACCGACGATCGACGTCGTGCCCGCGATCAGCGCTTCTGCGCCGCGCGGTGCACGGCGTCGATCTCTTGCGTGGCAAACCATGCCAGGTCGCCGGTGCCATCGAGGTCGACGTGGAATGACGCGATGTCCTCGAGCGTCACGTCGTCGGTGCCGTCCACATCGGCGGCGGCAACGACAGGTCCGTGCTGCGCAGCCTCTTCGAGCGCTGCGAGCTCGTCCTCTTCGTCCTCGGACTCCGCGCTGAACGCCGGGGCGCTGATGCGCTCACCGGCAGCGAGCCGCTCCAGCAGGTCCGCGTCGACCGCGACGTAGATGCGCACGTTCAGCTCTTTTCCGGACGCTGACGGCCGCGGGGGGCGTGCGTACGGCGCTTGTCGATCGTCTCGACCAGCTCGAGCAGGGCGTCCTCGATGCACTGGGCGAGCACGTCCACGTCGGGCACCGCGTCGCGGTCTCCGACGATGCCGAAGAACACCTTGCTGGTGTAGGAGGTGACACCGATCGCCACCGAGCGATTGCCGCTCAGCGGGATGCACGGATAGACCTCGCTGATCGCCTCACCCGCCATGTAGACGGGATCCTGGGGGCCCGGGACGTTGGTGATGACGATCTGGTGCCCCCGGCCTTCCTCGGAGGCCGCAACACGCGAGCCGACGGCGTGGAAGGTCGACGTCGCGAATCCCGGTAGGTTCGCCAGCTTGTTGGCAGCAACTGCCGAGCCGGTCTCGCGGTGATCCTTCAACGCGTACGAGACCTGGTGCAGGCGTACGACGGGGTTGGTCTCGCCCACCGGAAGCGACAGCAGATGGCCGCGCACCTTGGATCCGAGCGAGGTCGGGAGCCCGTCATCAGACACCACCGACATCGGCACCATCGCCCTGAACCGGGTCTTGGCGGAGACCGGTTCGGCGCGCGTCAGCATCCAACCGCGTATGCCCCCGGTGATCGCCGCGAGGATCACATCGTTGACGGTGCCGCCATGCGCGTCGCGTACGTTGCGGAAGTCGTCGAGATCGGCGGCGAGCGATGCGAAGCGGCGATGGCGCGACAGCTCGGTCGACAGGATGCTGCGTGGCGCCTGGGCATCATTGCCCGGCAACAGGCGCGCGAGACGGCCCAGCGCCACCTCGGCGACCTTGAGCACCTCACCCGGGTGACGCACGGTCTGGTTGAGCGTGCCGGCGACCAGGGCGGCGGTGGTCGGCTGCGAGCGCGGGTTCCAGTCCTCGTGCGGGATGTCGCGTTCCTTGGCCGTCTCCTCCAGGAGCACCTGGGCGAGGTCGACCGTCACCGAGCCATCGACCAGGGCCTGGTGCGCCTTGAACAGCAGGGCCACGCGATCGCCTGACAAGCCCTCGATCAGGTAGAGCTCCCACAGTGGACGGTCAAAGTCGAGGCGTCGGGCGATGAGCCTGCCGACGAGCTCGTGGAGTGCGTCATCGGTGCCGGGGCGCGGCAGGGCCGAGCGTCGTACGTGCATCGAGATGTCGAAGTTCTCGTCGTCGAGCCACACGGGCGCTCCGACGCCAACGCCGCGTGGCACCTGCCGATAGCGCGGCACCAGGTCGATGCGCTCGTTGATGACGTGGATCAGCCGGTCGTAGTCGAGCGGGTGCTTGCTGGGCTCCAGGATCGCCAACGAGGCGATCTGACGAGGAACGGTCGGGCTGTCCTGCTGCAGGAACATCGCATCCAGCGGGCTCAACCGTTGCATGACACTCTCCCAAGGGACAACTCAGTGACGACCTGCAGAGAAGTTACCACCGGCGCACCCTCAAGGCGTTGAGACTGTGCTGCGACTCACGAGCTGCTTGGCCAGCACCTCGACCCGCGCGACGAACGGAGACGACGGCGAGGTGATGCGCGGAGTACGCCCCGACATCATCGACGCGTCCAGCGCGACCTGGTCGAACGGGAGGAACGATGCCGATGCCAGACCGGTGAGCCGCCTCAGCGTCGAGTCGACATCTCGTTCGGTCCACCCGAGCGACTGACGCATCATGTTGATGACCACCGTGGGTGCAGCCTTGCCGCGTCGTACGTCGGCCAGCTCCTGCACACCGCGTACGAGGCGCGCCAAGCCCACCGGATCGGCCTTGCCGACCGCGACCACCTGGTCGGCTTGCTCCAGCACCTGAAGCGTTGCCTGGTTGCGGGCCACCGGTCCGTGAGCCGACTCGAGGGCGAAGCCGCAGTCGACGATCACCAGCTCGGCGGTCGAACGCAGGCGCCGCAGGACGAGCTCGAGTGCACCGGGCCTGATCTGCGGCCACATGTCCGCACGTGGCAGACCCGTGAGCAGTCGCAGCTGCGGGTCGATCGTCAGCAGGTGATCGTCGGTCTGGCCAGGATGACCGTTGTTGGCAGCTCGGCACGCCGCCATGAGTCCGCTGACGTCGTCGAGCACCGCGAGCATTTGTGCCAGTGAGCCACCGTATGTGTCCGCGTCGACCACGACCGTGTCGACACCTTTGGCCGCGGCCGCTGATGCGAGGCCGAGCGCGACCGTGCTGCGCCCCGGAGCGCCTGTAGGCCCCCACACGGCAACGATCGACCCGCGATCCGTTGACCCGTGATCGGTGGGGGTGACGTCATCGCGGATCAGCACCTCGAGTGCTCCGAGGGCGACGCGGCGGGCAATCCCGAGGCCGAGGCACCGCTCTTCGTCGGCTTCGACAGCAGCCACCCGAACGCCCGATCGCTCAAGCCGATGAACGGTGTCGGCGTCGAGACCGGACAGCTCGGTGTGCACGAGGGCGGCGACGGCCACGTCGGTCTCGGTGATCGCCAGCAGGTCGGCGACATCGACACAACGGCGGACGAGTCTGAGGCTGCTCGATCGTTCGAGCTCGTTGATCGCTGCGGTCTCCCACGGAGCACCACCGGCCGCGAGCGCGACGTCCATCAGGAGACTCGCACGAGAGTGACGTGACCCGACGAGACTGTGCCGATCACTGAACCCTCGAGCTCGGCGTCGGCGACATCGACGAGCACGGTCTGGGCGAGTGCGCCACTGACAGAGGCCGACTCGTCACCCGTCTTGACGATGCGTACGGCCTCGAGCACACGTACGGCCTTGTCGTCTGACTCGTCACCCGGGCCGGGACCCACCCAGACGTCGACCAGGTCGCCGCGAGCCAGGTCAGCGGGCGAGGACCCGGTGGCAACGCTGAGCGGCAGCTGGCTGCGGGCGAGCGACTCCTTGGGCTGAAGCGCCGAGCGCTCAACCAGCGAACCAGGTGCACCGCTCTCGCCCCACTCGAGCGATTCGAGCGGAGCCGAGAACTCCTCATCGGCGCGCAGGTAGTTGCCCGAGATCTTGGACGACAGGTGCACGCGTACAGCGACCAGGTCATCGGCGGTCACCGGATCGCCCGGCACGACGGCACTGTCAAGAGCCCAAAACCTGGTCGTGTCGTCGCCGGCGGCGACCAGCCTGGCGCCGAGAATCGTCGATCCGAGCACCAACAGGATGCCGATCAACAGCCGTGGGTCCCGCCACGGTCGGAGGTGCAACCGCGACGCAGCTGCACCCTTCGTCTGCCCAAAATCATCAGGCCCCCGCCAGATCATAGGGAAAGTTCTACCGAACGGCGGGCACGTTCGTCCATACCCCACCGAGCTTGTCCACAAGGCCGATGGGGCGCCGTTGCGATGACACCACGACATGCAAAACTGGAGCCATGCCGCCCCTCACGCCGAGGTTCCTCACGTTGGCAGACGTCGCTGAGGTACTCAATGTCACGGTGCGCCAGGTCTATGCGCTGGTGCGCGCCGGTGACCTGCGTGGCATCCAGATCGGCGGCCGTGGGCAGTGGCGCATCGAGGACGTCGAGCTCGAGGGCTACATCTCGCGTCAGTACGAGCAGGCCGACGCGACCCGCGTCGACGATGACGTCACGTCCGACCGCTGACCATTGCAACGGCGGTCAGCGTCACGGTCTGACTGCGGCCTGACTCCCCACGCACTCGTACGAAGTCCGCGCCGACGACGTCGACCGTTCCGTCGTACGTCGACCCATCGATCGCGTGGAGTCGTACTGACTCGGCCGCGTCGCGAAGCGTCCGAAGGACGTGTCGCCACCCGAGTGCCGCCGACACCGTGGACGAGGGGCCGGCGCGACGCTCGGAAGAGATGACCGCGACGACAGCTTGCGAGCTGATGACGTGCTCCGCGCGACCGCTCCGCAGCTGCAGCACGTGCTCGTTGATCAGCACGCACTCGCCGGCAATGCGGCCAGCGCCGAGCACGTCGACGATGACCTTCCCGCCGAGCAGAGACCTCCATGAGGTCTCTGCCCACTCGCCGTCGCGCAGCTCGTCGACCAGCGCGTCCCGCTCCTCCATCTCCAGATCGCCAGACTGAGCTTCGAGCTCGTTGAAGAGCCGTTCCCATCGCATGAGCGGACGCTATCTCAGCTCAGGCCCGTCTCACACCCCTTGGACTGCAGGGTTGACATCCCACCTCAAACGGTCTTTGGTGTAGTCAAACGTCATCAAACGTATTCAAAGGACGCCCGGGGATGTCAGTTTCACGAAGCGGCTGGATGCTGGGGCTCCTTGCCCTGGTCAGCGTGGGCCTGATCGCGCCCGATGTGTCCGCGACTGCGACAGCCGCCACGGGATCGGACTTCCCGCAGGTGCTGGTGGCCATCGCCTCGCTGATCCAGCTCACGCTCGCGAGCTGGGTCCTCGTCGTCATCGCGCTCGCCCAGCTCGGCGGCACCGCGCGGGTCGTGCGCGCTGTCACGCCCGCGGCCCTGCGTCGCGGCCTGTTCGTGGGAGCCGTGGGTGCGCTCGCCATTGCGCCGGCCCAAGCCGATCGAGTGGTGCCGCCGACGCACTCCACCGTTCAGCACCACTCGCTCGACGGACTCCGGCTGCCCGATCGTCCCGTGGCCAGCACCCCACCACAGGCCAGGTCCGTGGTGGTCGAGCCCGGCGACACCTTGTGGGCCATCGCCGCCAGATCCCTTGCGCCCGGAGCGAGCGATGCCGAGATCGCACGCGCGTGCTCTCGCTGGTACGAGACCAACCGTGCCGTGATCGGCGACGACCCTGACCTCATCCATCCCTTGCAACGCCTCAACCCACCACCCGCGAAGGACGCCACATGAAGACAGCCACTGCCCTGTCAGTCCCGATCATCCGCCCGTCCTTCACGGGGACCGTCGAGCCGTCGCCGGATCAGATACCCCTGCCGTTCCCGGGTATGACCCCGGTGCTGCCGGCGCCCGTCGAACGCGGTGATGCCAAGCCGCTGCGCGATCGATCGGCGCGCTTCATGCAGGCTCTCGTCGAGGTGCTGTCGGGCGAGCGACCCGTACGCCAGATGGGGCCGTGGATGGCGCCGGACGTCTACGAGCAGCTCAGCTCACGGCTCGCCGTTCATGCCAGGAACCCGCGGCGGGTCAGCGCGGCACGGGGTGCGCGGATCGTGTCAGTGCACGTCGCGATGGTCCACGACGAGGCCGCCGAGATCGCCGGGCGCATGGTGCACCGCGGTCGTTCCCGCGCATTGGCCGTACGCCTGGAGCTCCAGACCACTCACCGAGGCGAGAAGGTCTGGCGGTGCACGGCCCTGACCTGGGCCTAGCGACACCTCGCAAAGTCAGCGGCTTCGCCGCGGCGCGCTCACGCTTCGCTGGCGCCGCTGAACGCTCGCTCGCAGAGCTCGCTCGGTTCAGCGATTGTTCTTGCGGCTCTTGCGCTGCTGCTTGGCCTTCTGGCGTGCCTTGTTCTTGGCGTTGGCCTGACGGCGCGCTTCGGCTTCGGGAGTCTCGTTCGACGGCGATGACGTGTCGCCGGTGACCTCGGCCTCGCCGTCCTCGCTCGGGGACGAATAGGACAGCGCCTGCTGCTTCTTCTCGCCACCGAGTCCCTTGGCCGTCACCTGAGGCTCAGCCTCTTCGGCACCCTCGACCTGGACATCCAGGTTGAACAGGAAGCCCACTGACTCCTCGGCGATGCCCTCCATCATGGCGTTGAACAGGTCGTAGCCCTCGCGCTGGTACTCGATCAGCGGATCGCGTTGCGAATAGGCCCGCAGGCCGATGCCCTCACGGAGATAGTCCATCTCGTAGAGGTGCTCACGCCACTTGCGATCGAGCACGCTGAGGACCACCCGGCGCTCCAGCTCACGCATGACCTCGCTGCCGAGCTCCTCTTCGCGCTTCTCGTACGCCGAAAGAGCGTCCGAGACGATGGTCTCCTTGAGCTCTTCGCGAGACAGCCCCTCACGGCCGCCGGCTTCGCTCTCCACGCCCTCGATCGTCACGCTGACCGGGTAGAGCGTGCCGAGCGCGGTCCAGAGCTGCTCGAGCTCCCACTCCTCGGGGAAGCCCTCGGTTGCACCGTCGATGTAGGCACCCGTGACTTCGCCGATCATCGAGCGGACCCACTCGTTCATGTCCTGGCCCTCGAGCACCTCACGGCGCTCGGTGTAGATGACCTCACGCTGACGGCTCATGACGTCGTCGTACTTGAGGATGTTCTTGCGGGTGTCGAAGTTCTGCGCCTCGACCTGACCCTGCGCCGAGGCGATTGCGCCGGTGACGCGCTTGTCCTCGATGGGCTGGTCGTCGGGAATCTTCATCTTCTGCAGGACCCAGTTGACCCAGTCGGACTTGAACAGGCGCATCAGGTCGTCCTCGAGCGACAGGTAGAACCGTGTCTCACCCGGGTCGCCCTGGCGGCCCGAACGGCCTCGCAGCTGGTTGTCGATGCGTCGCGACTCGTGTCGCTCGGTGCCGAGGACCATCAGTCCACCGGCAGCAGACACCTCGTCGTGCTCGCTGGCGACCTGGGCCTCCATCTGCTTGAGTGTCGCGGGCCAGGCGGCCTCGTACGCGTCGGAGTCCTCGAGCGGGTCGAGACCTTTGGCGCGCAGCGCTGCGTCGGCCAGGAACTCGACGCTGCCGCCGAGCATGATGTCGGTGCCGCGGCCCGCCATGTTGGTGGCCACCGTGACGGCGCCCTTGTGACCTGCCATGGCAACGATCGCGGCTTCGCGGTCGTGCTGCTTGGCGTTGAGCACCTCGTGCGGGACGCCACGCTTCTTGAGCTGCTTGGAGAGGCGCTCGCTCTTGGCGACGCTGGTCGTGCCGACCAGGATCGGCTGTCCTGCCGCATGGCGGGTGACGATGTCCTCGACGACGGCGTCGAACTTCGCCTGCTCGGTGCGATAGACCAGGTCGGGCTGGTCGATGCGGCCGACAGGGCGGTTGGTCGGGATCGGGACGACGCCGAGCTTGTAGATCTTGTCGAACTCCGACGCCTCGGTCAGAGCCGTACCGGTCATGCCGCCGAGCTTGTCGTAGAGACGGAAGTAGTTCTGCAGCGTGATCGTGGCGAGGGTCTGGTACTCCTCGCGGATGCGTACGCCCTCCTTGGCCTCGATCGCCTGGTGCAGGCCCTCGTTGTAGCGGCGGCCATCCAGGATGCGTCCGGTGTGCTCGTCGACGATCAGCACCTCGCCCTCGATGACGACATAGTCCTTGTCGTTCTTGAAGAGCTCCTTGGCCTTGATCGCGTTGTTGAGGAAGCCGATCAGCGGCGTGTTGACCGAGTCGTAGAGGTTGTCGATGCCGAGCTGGTCCTCGACCCGGTCGATGCCTTCTTCGCTGACGGCAATGGTGCGCTTCTTCTCATCGACCTCGTAGTGCTCGTCGATCTTCATCGCGCCGACGATGCGGGCGAACTCGCCGTACCACTTGACCTCTTCCTCGGTGGGTCCCGAGATGATCAGCGGTGTACGCGCCTCGTCGATCAGGATCGAGTCGACCTCGTCGACGATCGCGAAGTTGTGACCGCGCTGGACACAGTCGGCGATGTTGTCGGCCATGTTGTCGCGCAGGTAGTCGAAGCCGAACTCGTTGTTGGTGCCGTACGTGATGTCGGCGGCGTAGGACTCGCGACGCTGGTTGGGGCTCATGCTCGGCAGGATCTGGCCGACCGAGAGACCCAGGAAGTGGTGGACCCGACCCATCCACTCGGCGTGGTACTTGGCGAGGTAGTCGTTGACGGTGACGACGTGGACGCCGTCGCCCGAGAGCGCGTTGAGGTAGGCCGGCAGTGTCGAGACGAGGGTCTTGCCCTCACCGGTTTTCATCTCGGCGATGTTGCCGAGGTGGAGCGCGGCGCCACCCATGATCTGCACGTCGAAGTGACGCTGGCCGAGCACGCGGGTCGCAGCCTCGCGTACGGTTGCGAACGCCTCAGGCATCAGGTCGTCGAGGGATTCACCGTCGGCCAGGCGGCCCTTGAACTCGTCGGTCATCCCGCGCAGCTCGTCGTCGGTCATGGCCTTGAACTCGTCCTCGATCGCATTGACCTGCTTGGCAATCGCCTCGAGCTGCTTGAGGATCTTGCCCTCGCCCATGCGAAGGATCTTGTCGACAATTTTTGGCACGAAATGAACTTCCTGAGGGCGGTGTTCTTCAAAGAATGGTGGAGCGTCCCTATCCTAGGTGACGCGCAAGGCAGGCCGAGAGTTCCCCGGCGAGATCGCCCTTGGATGGCGGTGAGACCCGTTCGAGCCCCAGCCAGCCGGCCATCAGCCAGAGCTCGGCGGCGAGCTCATCGGCTGTCGACTCTGGCGCATGTCCCTCGGCCCAGGCTCCGTGGACCAAGAGCGTGCCGGCCTGACGATCGGCTTTGAGATCGACCCGGGCGACGAGGCGGTCACCGAGCAGGAACGGCAGCACGTAGTAGCCGTGCACCCGCTTGTCGGCCGGTACGTAGATCTCGATGCGGTAACGGAAGTCGAACAGCCGCTCGGTGCGCGTGCGCTCGAACACCAATGGATCGAACGGGCTGAGCAGCGCCCGGGCGCTGACCTTGCGAGGCTGCACGGCATCGCGGTGCAGGTAGGCCGGACGCTTCCACCCGTCGATCGTCGTCGGCACCAGCTCACCTGACTCGACGAGGTCCTCGATCGCGGCCTTCGTCGGCTCCGGTGACAGTCGGAAGTAGTCGCGGAAGCACTGCGCCGTGCCCACACCCAGTGCACGGGCAGCGTGGCTGACCAGGAAACGATGCGCCTCGGCAATGTCCATCGGTGGCGCATCGAGATGGGCCTGCGGAATGACCCGCTCAGGCAGGTCGTAGACGCGCTCGAACGCGGAGTTGCGGCGGGCGGCCGTCACCTTGCCCTTGAAGAAGAGGTACTCGAGCGCCATCTTGACCTCGGACCAGTTCCAGCCCCAGTTGTCCTTCTCACGCGGTACGTCGTGCTCGATCTCGCGGGCTGTCAGCGGACCGTGGGCACGCACCTCCTCGAGCACCCAGTCGATGAACTCCGGCTTCTCCTCACCGATGCGAGCCATCGAGCCCCACATCCGCACGCCCGACTCCATCCGGAACTGGAACGCCTGCCAGAACGCGACGTCGACGAGCGTCGCCTCGTGGGCCCAGTACTCGAACAGTCGACGTGGCTTGCGATGGGCTGCCCGGTGCAGGAGCTCGGTGTCGTACGGCCCGAGCCGCGAGAACAGCGGCATGTAGTGCGCGCGTACGAGCACGTTGACCGAGTCGATCTGGAAGAAGCCGAGCCGATCGATGACCCGTTGCAGGTGGCTGGCCTTGATGTCACCCGATGGGCGCGGGCGGGTGAAGCCCTGCGCGGCCAGCGCGATGCGCCTCGCTTGCAGCGGCGTCAGACTCATGGACCTGATCGTCGTCTATTGATCTGACATTCCCTAAAGGACGTCGTCGACGAGCTTGCTGCGCACCGCGAACATCGCCGCTTCCATGCGCGATTTCATCTGGAGCTTCTCGAGAATGTTGCGGATGTGGTTCTTGACCGTGTTTTCGCTGATGAACAGCTCTTCGGCGATCTCACGGTTGCTCAGTCCGCGGGCAACATGGCGCAGGACACCGAGCTCGCGCGGGGTCAGGTTGGTGGCCGGAGTCGGGCTCTTGGACATGTGGACGAACTCGTCGAGCAGCTTGGTCGCCATGCTCGGGCTGATCAACGACTGACCGGACGCGACGAGACGTACGGCCTCGGCGACCTGCTCGTAGGTCGAGCCGTCCTTGAGGAGGTAGCCCGAGGCGCCGCTGCGGATCGACTCGTAGAGGTCTGATTCGTCGTCGCTCGCCGTGAGCATGATGATGCCGGTTGTCGGCGAGATCTCCTTGATCTCCTTGCACACCTCGACGCCGCTGCGTCCCGGCATGCGTACGTCTAACAGCACGACATCGAAGGGATTTTCGGCGACCAGCTCGAGGGCCTTGTCACCATCGTCGACCTCGGAGAGCTCCAGGGTCTCGTCCGCGCCGAGCACCATCTTGACGCCTCGACGGAACAGCTCCTGATCATCGACCAGCAGCACGCGGATGCTGTCGTCGCCCCGGGTAGTCACAGACCGATCATGCCACGAAACGTGGTCAGTGCATCAAGACGTGACGTCGAGATGGATCACGCCGTAGTCGTAGGCCCTGCGCAGGTAGACCACGCTGGGCCGCATCGAGTCCTTCTCGAGGAACAGGTAGAAGTCGTGACCGACGAGCTCCATCTCATACATCGCCTGTTCGAGCGTCATGGCCGTCGCCTCGTGCGTCTTTTCGCGCACGACCAGCGGGCTGTCACCTTGCACGTCGATCGGGCCTGCCATGGAGGGAGAATCGTCATCGGGAGCCTCGTCGTCGACATCTTCGAGCGGCAGCTCGGCTGTCGCCGCGCTCAGGGAGGTCGGACCACGCTGGCCGTGATGGATGCGCTTGCGGTCGACCGCACGGCGCAACCGGGACTCGAGCTTGTCGATTGCAGCGTCGAGGGCGGAGTGCTGGTCGGTGGAGGCGGCTTCAGCACGCACGGCCGGTCCACGTGAGCGCAGGGTCATCTCGACCTTGGCGGCCTTGTCGTGCTGGCGCGGGTTCTTTTCATGCGTCACCTCAACCTCGACGCGATGAATCTTCTGGCGGGTGTCGTACTTGCCGATGCGGAGGAGCTTCTCCTCGACGTGCTCCCTGAATCGCTCTGAGATCTCGCTGTTGCGACCTTTGACGACAATTTCCATGGAAGCTCCTCGCGTCGAGTGATGCCCGTTCATGCCATGTGCCCGACGGTAGACCCGCCTACCAAGAATCTCTAGGGCAATGACAAAACTCCTTGGGAATGCTCAGACCTGAGAGGTGTTGCGGCGACGAAGGCGGCTCCCACCGGGCGCCGTCCAACCGCGGTCAAAGCACGCACCGCCTCACCCACCGTCGCGCCGGTCGTGAGGATGTCGTCGACGACGATCACCGATCCGCCGGTCCGCGGTCGTCCACGACGAGCCCGAAACGCTCCCCTGAGATTTGTCGCACGCTCGATGGCGTCGAGCCCGGACTGGTCGGCAGTCGACCGGGTGTGAGCGAGCGCCTGCTCGACGACCGCGTCGACGCCCACGGTGCCGAGGAGTCGTACGGCCACCCGAGTGAGATCGTCGACCACGTCGGTCCCACGGGCCCGCCTGCCACGACGGGAGGCTGGTATGGGGACCAGGACGACGGGCCGCCCATCGACAGCGAGCTCGACCACAGCAGCAGCGAGCAGGTGGGCCAGGTGCCCGGCGAGGCCGAAACGACCCTGCTCCTTCCAGGCGATGAGGGTCGCCCGGAGCACTCCCGCGTTGAGTCCCCCGGCGACAGGGCGCACCAGGCTGGGTGTCCGAAACGCCCTGGGCGTTGGTTGCGGCCAGGCCTCCTGCGGATCGGGACTGATCGAGATCCCGCATGGTCGACACAGGCCCAGCGCAGGACGTCCGCAACCGGGGCAGCTCGAACCCAGCAGCAGATCGGCTGCCGAGACCGCCAGATCGCCCATCCACCAACCATCCCGATGCGACGAGGGCTGCGGTGAGCGCAGCCTGGTCGCTGTGGAGTCAGTGCCCGGAGGTCAGTCCTGTGACCTTGGCCGACTTCACGACGTGCCACGCTCCGCGCGGCGGCAGGTACCAGACCCGCTGCCTCGAATCGGTCGCGTAGCGGACCGCCGGATCACCGGCCCCGAGGACCAGGTCGTTCGCCCCGACGTCGGGCAGCAGCGCACCCCCGCTTTCTGCCTTGTCGCCAGCGGAACCATCAATGCGAATGAACTGAACCTGTCGGCTGATCTTGCTGCCGGCAAGGTAGGCAAGCTGGGTGTCGCTGGCCCACACGGCCGACGTGGGGGTGGCCGCGTCCACGGTCAAGCGCTGCGGATCCGTGAGGCGCAGGAGCTGGTTCTTGTCGTTGCGCTCGATGTAGCCGACGTACACGGCGTCGTTGGTGGTCACGGCAAATCGCGATCCACCCGGCGACAGCGAGAAAGTCGAGACGTCGCGTCCCGCAAGCGATCCGATGGGCAGCTCGGTCATGGTGTCGTCGCGCACCACTCGCACTCGGGTGTTGCCCCCGGCTCTGTCGACCAGCCAGAGCAGGCCGTCACGATCCCACCGCGGAGTCACGAACTGGTTGCCGCTGAACGTACGGGCTGCCGTACCCGCACGATTGGTGACTCGAACCCTGTCGCTTCCGGCCAGGACACCCGCCACGCCAGCATCACTCACGGCGATGCTCACGGCACCCCGGGCGTCCCTGCCCCACGCGCCTGTCAGCGGTGTGATGCGGCCGTCCTCGATCTGTACGGCCCTGTTGCCGCTGAGTGCGAAAGCGCGCGCCCCCGCAGTGCTCGGACCGTAGGCGCCCCACGACCCGATCGGCTGGATCGGCAGGCCGCTGGGCGAGAGGACGGTCGCGCCACCCGTCAGACGCACACCCTTGATGCCTTGCACCTGGCGCAGCGTCCAGACGATCTGAGCAGACAGATGATCCCGCGCAGACTCGCTCATGGTGCGCACCTCCTCATCGAACTGGACGTCGGCCACGCCGTCGGACACCGGGACCGATGGGCTGAGCGTGTCGAGATCGGGCACGTACGTGCGAGTCAGGTCGTCGAGGCCCTTCACCGGGCCCTGAGCAAGGCTCGCCACCAGCGAAGTCGCCAGCTGGTCGCCCACCGCGAGCTGCACCGGAACGGGAATCAGTCGACGCCCCGGCCGGTCGAACATGTAGATGTCGAACGGCCGGAAGTAGTCGGTGAAGTACTTGTTGCTCACCAGCATCCCGGACTGAGGCGTCGCGATGCGCCACTCGCCCTTGACCTTCTGGAGAACGTAGGTGAGCTCCGAGTCGCCGTTCAGGCGCGTGTAGCGGCCCTGCCGGTCGAGCCGGGCAACCTGTGTTGCGGACAGCCGTACGACCACGCGGTCTCCGGTCGCCTCGCCTGTTGTGCCGCTGGACCGATCGGGAACTGGCGCAGACACGCTCGGGTTGGAGTAGACGCGTACGCCGTCGAGCGGACGCCACTTCTCGGCGGCGGCGGGTGTCAGGAAGGCCGAGGCCGTGGCGGTCGAGACCGGGAAGGCCAACATCGCGTCGACGTAGCCCAGCACGATCTCCTCGGGCGTCGCTCCGGCCGACGGCTTGCCCGGGGCGTAGCGCACCGTGCTCTCGCCGAGTCCTTTGTCATCGGCGACGCGGGTGACGGGCCCGGACGTCGGGATGGCGCCACATGCCCCCACCAGGAGCAGCGCAACCAACCCTCCGAGCACCCGCCTCATGCTGGTTGTTCGCTCGCTCATGCGTACACCGAGACGATCGCCGGCGTGGCCACTGTTCCACCGGGCTTGGGGATCGTGAGGATGAATTCGCTGCCTTCACCGGCAGCGCCCCACGCGGCAAGGGTGCCACCGTGCAGCGCGGCATCCTCGCGGGAGATGGCAAGTCCGAGACCCGTGCCGCCCTGCGTACGGGCCGGATCGGCACGCCAGAACCGGTCGAACACCCGCAGGCTCTCATCGCCGCTGAGGCCGACTCCGAAGTCTCGCACCGAGAGCGAGACGCATTCGTCGTTCTGCGCGATCTCGATCTCGAGACGATCTGAGCCGCTGTACTTCGCGGCGTTGGTCAGCAGGTTGCGCACGATGCGGTCGATGCGGCGGATGTCAGCCTCGACCACGGCCGGCTCCTCGGCACCGATGACCTTGACCTTGATGCTCTTGCGCGCCACCAACGCATCCTTGGACCCGTCCTTGGCGACCTGGGCGAGGTCGATCGTGTCGAGTGCCAGCTTGGCGGCGCCGGCATCGAACCGGCTGAGGTCGAGCAGGTCCGACAGCAGGTCCTCGAAGCGGTCAAGCTCGCCCTTGAGCAGCTCGGCCGAACGCGCCGTCTGCGGGTCGAAACGTTCGCGGGAGTCATACAGGACCTCGCTGGCCATCTGCACCGTCGTGAGCGGCGTACGGAGCTCGTGCGACACGTCCGAGACGAATCGCTGCTGCAGGCGCGACAGGTTCTCGAGTCGGCGGATCTGACTCTGCAGGCTGGCCGCCATCTGGTTGAACGAGGAGCTCAGTCGCGCGATGTCGTCCTCACCGCTGACATGCATGCGTTGCTCAAGGTTGCCACTGGCATAGCGCTCGGCGATGCGACGAGCCATGCGGATCGGATCGAGCACTTGTCGCGAGACGAGCCAGGCGACGCCACCGACCATCAGCACCATCGCCAGTCCGCCGAGGAGCAAGGCGCGCCGGACCAGGTCGAGAGTCGACTGCTGGTCGGCCATGGAGAAGAGGTAGAACAGGGCGTACGTGTCCCCCGTGCTCGGGGTGCGCAGCTGGCTGCCGACCACGACAGACGCCTCGCGGTGCTTGCCGCCGAGCAGCCCGAGCTTGGAGTAGCGCCAGTAGGTGCCGTCCTTGCCCTTGACTGTGTCGACGAGATCCTTGGGCAGCGCATCCGGAAGGATCGCGGCCGAGGACCTCACCGGGACCTCACCGTCGGCAGCAGCCAGTGGCCCCTGCAGGACAAGCTCGTACGTCCGCTTCTCACCTCGCGCGCTGGTGAGCGCGTCGACCATCTGCGTCAGGGCCTGCGACTGGGTGCCCGGCTCGGTCTCGACAGCGGCATCGAGACGAGTCTGTGCGGCCTCGAACCCAGACCGTGCCTCGGAGACCGCGGCCGTACGGCGACTCTCTGCCAGCCCGCTGGCGACGTCGCGGAGAAGCGCCCATCCGGTCAGGCTGATGACGAGTGCACTCAGGAGGATCGTGCTGGTGACGACGCGAGCCTGGATCGAACGGCGCCAGATGCCGGCGAGGCCGCGCATCAGGAAGGCGTGATCGCCTGGTAGCCGACTCCACGGACCGTGCGGATGATCTCGGGATTCTCCGCGTCGTCCTCGATCTTGGACCGCAGACGGGTCATGTGGACGTTGACGAGCTTGGTGTCTCCGGGATGGTGGTATCCCCACACCTTCTGCAGCAACGTCTCACGGGTGAACACCTGTGCCGGGTCGCTCAGCAGGCAGGCCAGCAGGTCGAACTCCAATGGCGTCAGCTCGAGAGGCATGCCCTTGCGGGTGACGGTGTGACCGGCTGGATCAAGCACGATCTCGCCGAAGATGAGCGGCTCGACGAGCTGGTCCGAGCGACGCAGACGTGCGCGTACGCGTGCCACCAGCTCGGTGTTCTTGAACGGTTTGGTGATGTAGTCGTCGGCGCCGGCCTCGAGCCCGGCGACGATGTCGGGCGTGTCAGCCTTGGCGGTCAACATGATGATCGGTACGGCGGACTTCTCCCGGATCTGGCGGCACACGCTCATGCCGTCGAGACCCGGGAGCATCAGGTCGAGCAGGACGACATCGGGCTTGAACTGCGCGAACGCAGCCATCACCCGGTCGCCGGAGCGACACACGCCGGTCGTGAGTCCTTCGCCCTCGAGGACGATCGTGAGCATCTCGGCGAGCGAGGCGTCGTCGTCAACGACGAGCACTCGGTCGCGCTTGGTCCGTCGATAGTTCACGAAATCACGTCCTCGGAAAGAGCAAAGAGTAGAACGCGATTTCGTGAAGTGCCTGGTTGGCGCTCGCTTCGCTCACTCA
>CAWKHC010000005.1:0-312311 GCA_963849475.1 uncultured Actinomycetota bacterium | reverse complement strand
CTATCGCGGGCAACGCGCGAATATGGAAGATGAACAGCACTACGCCGCAGAGCGCCGGCACGGACCAGAACCTCTGCGGGAAGGCTCGCACCAGCGCAATCAGACCGATCGAGGAAACAACGGATGCCAACGCCGCGACCACCGCGGTCTCCTGCTCTGTGATCGAGGGTCCAGAGATCAGCCATACCGCAAGCGCAGCCGTCGCCAGAAGACCCCAAGGGACGTCGTGTCGCTTGCGCGGTTTCAACTGGCCGGGTTTTTGGTGAATGCTCGTCCTCATCGAACGACCACGTTCGCGCTGAGAAACTCGACGAGATGCTTGTCTTTGGCCGCCTCAGATACTTCTCGTGCCACGGCCAAGTTGTCTCGCGACTGAGCCTCCATCTCGGGAGCAATCGCGACCAGGCTCTGGATCCGATCTGCCAAGTTCTGCGCAGTACAGGGGTGCACAAGGCTCGAAGCTGCGAGCAATTCGGGCACACCTCCCACGGAAGAAGCTACGCAGGGGAGTCCGCGAGCCATCGCCTCGATCATCGCACGCGGCAGACCCTCGCTCAGAGAGGGCAACACGAAAAGCACCCGAGGAATCGAGGAGTTCTCGGATCTTCTCGGGTCCGTCAGATGTCCTGTAAATGTCGTGGAGTCCTGAATGGCAAGATCTTTCGAGAGTCTCACCAATTCCGGCGCAAGCTTCCCATCTCCGACCAAGGTGAGATGGAATTCTCCAGCGTTTTGAAGCAGCTTCATCGCTTCGAGAAGAAGATGGGTGCCCTTGAGGCGGGTCTGCTGGTTTCCGACCGTGATGAGCCTTTTGGTGCGCGACTCAATACCTGCGAAATTTCTCGGAGCCTGGAGTATGTCGTTCGGTTCGAGCCGCACGTTGCTGCGAGCCAAGGTCGGGGTTCCCGAGTGCGCGGGGTACTTCGACTGCAAAGAGGACCTTGTGACGTAGACGACCAGATCTGACTTTCGGATCATGAACTTGATGATTGCTGTGACGCTCCACGCGATGACTGCTCCGCCGCGGCCAGGGATGCCACCTCTGATCACAGAATCGACGTCGCCGACAACGAATGCCACAAACTGCCGTCGGGTCAGTTTTGCCTGGGCCCACATCAGGATCGCGATCGGCTCAGGAATTCGACCCATGAGAACGGCGTCGCGCCCCTTCGTCTCCGCCCGAAGCGTGCGCCAAATTCGAGGCAGTCTCCTGAAGAGGTTGGTGACGCCCACGTAGTCCGGCACCGTCCTGATCTGTACTCCAGGGCCGGTGGACTCAGGTAGCCCACTCAGATCCGACCCTGACTGCTCTCGAGCGACGATCCTATGACTTCGTCAAATACCTCGGTCAGCGGTCGCCAGTAGCCGTAGTTTGCTGCGGGATGAGTTGCCCACGCGCGCCCATCCCCATCGAGCCGCATGCGAACGTCGCTCGAAATATAGGTTCTGGTCACTGTCTTACCCGCCGTTGAACCTGACATGGGCTGAAGCTAGCCGTCAACGTGCGCGCCGAGCGCAAGTGAGAACTCATCGATTCCTAGCAGGAGCTGCTTCACGCCCTCCAACGTCCAGTCGTTCCGTGTTGTGGGAGTTGTAATCCTCGATCTCGATCGACTCGCCAGTGCCCTCTTCGAAATAGAGCTCATATTCGAGGGAACGGGCATCGAGCGGCATCCGGAAGTAGTCACCCTCGTCGACTGACCGTGCCTTTTCCTCGCGACCGAGCAATGACTCGTACAACTTCTCGCCGTGGCGAGCGCCGAGGATCTTGATCTCCGGATCGTCGTTGCCGAACAGGCTTGCCACGGCGCGCGCGAGGACCTCCACCGTGCACGCCGGCGCCTTGCGAACGAAGAGGTCACCTGGCTGCGCATGATCGAACGCGTAGTTGACCAGCGAGACAGAGTCCGACAAGAGACATCAGGAATCTGGTCATGTGCGGGTCGGTGATGGTCAGTGGCTTGCCGGACTTCACCTGGTCGACGAACAGCGGAATCACCGAACCACGGGAGTACATGACGTTGCCGTAGCGGGTGATCGAGACGGTCGTCTCGGAAGTCGGGTTGTTCCGCGCATGGGCCTGAGCGACCTTTTCCATCATCGCCTTCGACATGCCCATGGCGTTGATCGGATAAACGGCCTTGTCTGTGCTCAGACACACCACCGAGCGAACGCCGGCGGCTGTGGAGGCGTTGATGACGTTGCCGCTGCCGAGCACATTTGTCTGGACGGCCTGCATCGGGAAGAACTCGCAGCTCGGCACCTGCTTCAATGCGGCCGCGTGAAACACGTGGTCCACACCGTTGGCGGCCTCGCGCACGCTGTCGAAGTCGCGAACATCGCCGAGGAAGAACCTGAGTCGACTGTCGCCGAACTCGCGTCGCATGTCATCCTGCTTCGCCTCGTCGCGGCTCAGAACTCGGATTTCTTCAGCATCGCCCTGCAGCAGGTCGCGGACCATGGTCTTACCGAACGAGCCGGTCCCTCCGGTGACGAGAATCTTGGAACTCACGAGGCACGAACCTACTTCCGATCGCGGCGATGCACCGTGTGGGAGTCTATGTCGACGGCGGCGCGTCGACGGTACGCTTGCGCAATTGAGGGATGCCTCTGAGCCCTCGAAGGCACGTGATCGACCAACTCGAAGGGTCATTAGCGCGTCATGCTTGACGAGCATCGAGCGAGCTCAGGTCACCGCACGTTGCGAATTGCCGTCGTGACCCAGTACTTTCTTCCCCGAGGACTTCAGGATCAACGACCTTGTGACCGAGCTGGCCGAGCGCGGTCACGCAGTGCACGTTCTGACCGGCAATCCGAACTATCCGTCAGGCAAGTTCGCTGATGGTTACGGAGGCTTGCGGCCACGACGAGAACAGTTCGGCAACGTTCAGGTCGTGCAGGGTTCCGCTCGCGGCGCGCGGCAGCGGCTCCGGCGTTCGCCTCATGATCAACTACCTCACGTTTGCGATCTCATCCACCCTGCTCGGGCCGTTCTTTCTCCGTGGAAAGTTCGACGCGGTGTTCACCTATCAGGTTTCACCAGTCACAGTGGCACTGCCCACACTGGTGCTAGCACGTCTCAAGCGCGCTCCATCCGTGATGTGGGTCCAGGACCTGTGGCCAGAGACCCTCCTGGCGATGGGAGTCTTCAACGGCAAGATCATGCGGCGGGTCGTGACCAGGGCAACGAGCCTTCTCCACCGGGGAATGACACGGATTCTGATTCAGACACCGGTCTATCGGGCGTCCATTGAGCAGCAAGGTGTGCCGGCGGCCCGCATTGAATATGTGCCCAACTGGGCCGAAGCGCATTTCGAGCCGGTAGAGGTCGTCGCTCCGCCGCCCCGGAGCGACAGGAGTTTCCGCGGCGGGTTCAATGTGCTGTTTCGCCGGGCAACATCGGTGAAGCACAGGGGATTGACACGATTGTCGGATGCGATGCACGAGCTTGCCGATCTTGATGACCTGCACTGGATCATCTTGGGCGATGGGCGGCGGTTCGATTGGTTGAAGGCGCAAGTCGCTGCGAGGCTCACCCAGATCGAGTCCGTTTGCTGGGCCGCAGACCGCTCGAATCGATGCCCACCTGGTTCGCGCTCGCAGACCTGCTGGTCGCAACTCTCAAGCCAGATCCGGTCTTCAGCTCGACCATCCCGAGCAAGCTGCAGAGCTATCTGGCCTGCGGCCGTCCGATCGTCGCAGGCATGGATGGCGAAGGCGCCCGCGTCATTGATGAGTCCCGCGCGGGTGCGACGGCACCGGCCGGGGACATCAAGGCACTGGCCGCCGCGGTCCGGCGGATTTATGACGCTGAGCCCCGAAGAGCGCTCGGCACCATGGGTCCGCATGCGCGCGATTACTACCTGCAAAACTTTGACCGCGACGAGGTCATCGGCAGTATCGAGGAGATTCTTGTAAACGAAGCCTCCAAACGCAACGGAAAGGTCACGACGTTGAAAGCCTTGTGCTTGGTGGCGACGGAATGCTTGGACACGCAATGGTTGGGGCTCTGCTGACGGCCGGGCACGAGGTGGTTGCCACCACGCGTCGCGCGCCTGAGGGGAACGTCCAGGAGGCGCTGGCGGGAGCGAGGGTCATCAGCGGTCTGGACGTCCGGGACGAGCAAGCGCGCGCGTCGGTGCTCCAAGAGACGATGCCCGATGCTGTGATCAATGCCGTCGGCATCGTCAAGCAACGGCCAGCTGCGAAAGAGGCCGTCGAGAGCATTCGCATCAACAGCCTGCTCCCGCACGAGCTCGCCAGCGCCTGTACGGAAATCGGAGCACGACTCGTACACATCAGCACCGACTGCGTGTTCTCGGGACTCAAAGGCGGATATACGGAAGAGGATCTGCCGGACCCCATCGATCTCTATGGGCGAAGCAAGCTCCTTGGGTGAGGTGGCCGACCCTGGATGCCTGACACTCCGCACGTCAATCATTGGCCTTGAGCTGTCCACCGGAAGCGGACTCGTCGAATGGTTCCTTCGGCAGAGCGGATCTGCCAACGGTTGGAGCCGAGCGATGTACAGCGGTGTCACAACGGCCGAGCTGTCGCGAGTGATCGTCGACCTGCTGAGCCGAGACGAGCCGCTCGATGGCCTGTGGCATCTGTCCGCTGCCCCCATCAACAAACTCGATCTGCTGACAAGACTGAGGGATTTCCTCGGCAGGGACATCGAGCTGCTCCCTGACGACTCAGTCACGATCGATCGCACGATGAACTCCGATCGGTTTCGTGCGGCTGTGGGTTATGAGCCGCCAAGCTGGGACGAGATGCTGCTCGAGCTGGCGGAGTCCGTCAAGGAGCGGGAGGCGCGTCGTGGCTAAGCTCAAGGTCCTCACGATCGTTGGCACGCGCCCAGAGATCATCAAGCTCAGTCGTGTGCTGCACGAGCTGGACCTGCACACCGACCATGTGCTCGTCCACACCGGTCAGAACTATGACTATGAGTTGAACGAGGTGTTCTTCCAAGACCTCGGGCATCCGCAAACCGGACCATTTCCTTGACGTTGCGAGCGCCAGCGTTGCCGACACCATCGCCTCGATCATCTCGAAGAGTGATGCCGTGCTTGAGCAAGAAATGCCCGACGCGCTGTTGCTGTATGGGGACACGAACAGCTGCCTTTCGATCATCGCCGCCAAGCGACGCAAGATCCCGGTGTTCCACATGGAGGCGGGCAACCGATCGTTCGACGAGCGAGTTCCCGAAGAGCTCAACCGACGAATCGTGGACCACCTGAGTGACGTCAACATGACCAACTCGGAGCACGCCCGGCGCTACCTTCTCGCAGAGGGTCTTCGCCCCGAGCTCGTGATCAAGACGGGCAGCCCGATGCGGGAAGTGCTCCAGCACGCCGAAGAAAAGATCGCCGCATCGGACGTCCTGAGCCGGCTCGACCTCAAGGCTGGCGAATATTTCGTGGTCTCATGCCACCGCGAGGAGAACGTCGATCAACCTGTCCAACTGAAAGCGCTGCTCGCAGAGCTGCAGGCTCTTCAGGACGACTTTGGCTGTTCCGATCATCATCAGCACCCATCCTCGCACTCGGGGACGCCTGGAAGCGCTGGGCGTCGAGTATGAGCTGCCTGGTCTGCTCTGGTCCAAACCATTTGGATTCCTGGACTACATCGCGCTTCAACAGAGCGCGCTCTGCGTGATCAGCGACAGCGGCACGATCACCGAGGAGTCATCGATCTTGGGGTTCCCGGCCGTCATGGTTCGCGACGCGCACGAGCGGCCTGAGGGCATCGATGTCGGGGCCATGCCATTTGTCGGATTGACAGAGGGACGACTTGCCGAGGCGGTGCACATGGTCGTCGAGCAACATCAAGCCTCGCCAGCTCCCCGGGTGGTGCCGGACTACGACGCCGAGCGAGTGTCTCAGGCTGTTGCGCGGATCATTCTCAGCTACACGGGCTACGTCAACCGTGTCGTCTGGCGCAAGTAGGGAAAGACGGACACATCAGGTGTCTCGCCGGTTGATCCAGTCACGAGCGGTTCGTTGCACGGCATCCTCAGCTGAATGAGGGGGAGTCCATGCGAACGTACGTGAGGTCGAGCCGAATTCGACTTCAAGCGAGCCCAGAAGGCGATCCGCCTCGGGCCCCTTCCGAAGCAAGCGAGCAGCGCGGTTCAGCAACCAGACTGGGAACCAGAAAAGCCGGGCGCGTTTCGACTGCCCAGCCGCGATGCTCTTGATCAGCTGAGCAGTGGACAACGACTCCGCATCGCCAGCGAGCACGAGCTCAGTCGCGTCGCCACGGGCAACCAGTCGATCCTCGATCAGATCGACCAGGTTCTCCACGGACGTCATCGTGCGTCGGTTTCTGACTCCGGCCAGTGGGAGCGGAACGCCACGGTCCACCAGCTTGAGGATTCGCAGGAAATTGCCGCCAGCGCCGGGGCCGTAGACCAGAGGTGTGCGGATGCTGGTGAACTCGGTACTTCCATTGCTTGCCAACGCCTGGAGGCCCATTTCTGCTTCCAGCTTCGATGTGCCATACGCATCCTGAGGCTGGGGCTGTGATTCGACGGTGAACGGCGAGCTGTTCGTACTTTCTCCATTGGCCTTGATTGAGCTCAGGAAGACGAACTTCTCGATACCTGCAGCTTGAGCGGCTTTCGCCAGCGCCAAGGTGCCTGCGGTGTTGACGCGACGAAACTCCTCGAGGGGGTCTGAGGACGTTTCAGTCATCACGTGAACCCTGGCCGCGAGATGAGCCACAGCCTCCTGACCCGCAAGCGCTTCAGACCATGAGGTCGATTCGTCGATGTCATCGATGAGGACTTCACGTGTGCCGGCTGGCGCCGTTCCCCTTCGCCTCACCGCAGAGGACACCTCATGTCCGCGCGCGACCAGCTCGGCGCACAATGCCGTTCCCACAAATCCATTTGCACCGGTGACAAGTACTTTCACGCGGATCCCCTGTGCTCTCGAGAACTATCTGGATTGTGAATGGCAAATCGTAGTGCGGTGTAGGCGGCCGCAATCAGGAAGATCCCCGACAAGGCGGCGACCTGCGGAATGCCATCGGACTTCGAGAAGAGAACGCCCAATGACGCTGTGGCACAGCTTGCTGTGGCGACGACCAGCGTCACACCGAAATGGGACATGCCAGCTCGGTTGAGGCGCTGGTAGGTGTGATCCCGATGGGCTTCGTGCCACCGCTCACCGGCACGTATCCGCGACATCAATGTCACACCCGTGTCGGCCACGTAGATGACGAACGGGGCGGCCAGAGCGACGAGGGAGACTCCATCCATCCAGGCCATCACGACGATGATGGCTGCCAGGCCTCCGAGCAGATAGCTACCCGTATCTCCCAGAAACAGGCGGCCATTCATGTTCCACGGCAGGAACGCCAGGAAACTGCCAGCGAGTATCGCTCCCAGAGTTACGAGCCACTCGGCATCGTGCTGACTTCCAAGAACAGCGAAGGTCACCCCGGCAACCACCGCATGTGCGGCGGAGATCAGATTGACCCCGTCCATGAAGTTGACGACATTGACTAGGCCAACGACTGCGGCACCTCCTGCGAGACACCAAAGTGGCGAGCGGTCTAGTTCGGCGGCGGCGAAGCCAGTGGCAACGATGCCGATGGCTACCTGGCAGCCAGCTCGGGTGGCCACGGCGACCCCCGCGACGTCCTCAATCCATCCGAGGAGTGCGGTAGAGATGAGAACACCCAGGCCGATCGCCAACAATCCGCTCGGGTGAATTGACATGACCAAGGCGAGGATGATCCCGAACCCGATCCCGAGCGCTTGCGCAAGTCCCCCTCCTCTAAGGGCCCGATGGCTGTGAGACGAGCGGGAATTTGGCACGTCCACCGCACCGAGGCGCTCCAGCAGAGGAATCAGCGCGAGCGGATCAGGAGAGCAATGGCGAACGATAGTGACAGCGACAAGCCAAGTGGTCGAATTCAAGGACGCAATGCCTCCGACATGTCCCCTGCATGCCTTCGCAGGCGCGTGTCAAAGCCGCTGCCGTATCAGGCGTTGTCGGCGCCATGAATGATCCCGGGGATCTCGGCTGGTCTTACGGGAGGAACGTTGACTCGCGAGATCATCGGGTGGATGGTGCGTACGTCGCCTTCGCCGGTGCCGAACAAGCACCTCGTGCAGCTTCTCGCCGGGCTTGAGGCCGGTGAAGACGATCTCGATGGGCCGGCGGGACTGGTCGATCATCTGGCGCGCCACATCGACGATCCGGACCGGCTCACCCATGTCGAGCACGAGGGCCTCACCGTCGCGACCGATCGACAGCTGCCTGGATGACGAGCTGCACGGCTTCGTCGACCGTCATGAAGTAGCGGGTGACGTCTGGATGGGTGACTGTGACGGGTCCGCCGGCCTCGATCTGCGAGGCGAACGTTCGCAGCACCGAGCCGTTGGTGCCAAGCACGTTGCCAAACCGCACGCTGAGGAAGACGCCAGTGGGACGGTCAGCGTAGGCGGCGGTGAGTCCCTCGGCGATGCGTTTGGTGTAGCCGAGCACGTTGATCGGGTCGGCGGCCTTGTCGGTCGAGATGTTGACGAATCGTTCGACCCCGAACTCGTCGGCAGCCTCGAGCAGGTTGAGCGTGCCGAGCACATTGGTCTTGACCGCCTCGACGGCGTGGGTCTCGAGCATGTTGACGTGCTTGAGGGCGGCCGCGTGAAAGACGACCTCGGGGCGGTGCGTCTCGAAGACCTCGCGCACGCGATCCGCTTCGCGGATGTTGGCGAGCACGACGTTGCGCGAACTCCAGGTCGGCTCGGCCATAGATCGACAGCAAGAGCGAATGCAGGGCCGACTCGTCGCGATCGAGCATGATCAGCGAGCCGGACCGAAGCTGAGCGATCTGGCGGCACAGCTCTGAGCCGATGGATCCGCCTGCGCCTGTGACCAGAATGCGTTTGCCGGCGAGATAGCCGGCGATCGACTCGAGGTCGGTCTTGATCTGGTGACGGCCGAGCAGATCCTCGGGCTCGAGATCTCGTACGGCGCTGACCGTCACGCCCGCCAGCATCTCGTTGACGCCGGGAAGGATCTTGACGTCAAGGTCGGCATCCAGCGCAAGATCGTTGATCCGGCCGATTATTTCGGCGGTGGCACTCGGGATGGCCACCACGACGGTTCGGACCGAGGAGCGCGATGCCACACGACCGAGCTGCGCGGTCGTGCCGAGGACCCGCAGACCGCGATGCCGGAAGTGCTTCTTGCGGCGATCATCATCGATGAAGCCGACTGGATGCCATTCGTTCCGGGGGTCTCTCTGCATCGCCTGGACGAGCTGACGGCCCGCTTCGCCGGCGCCGACGATGAGCACCGGAACGGCAGTGCTTGACCGGCGGACTGACCTGCTGCTCTGGCTCACGAGGATGCGCCACACGCCGCGTGGCCAGGCGCAGAACACGATCGCGATGAAGGAAGCCGTGATCGGAGTGGAGCGCGGCAGGAGCGTCGGGTCGATGAACGCGTTGAAGGTCGTGGCCACGACACCAGCGGCGATGAGCACACTCGCCAGCAGGAAGATCTCCTCGAAGCTCCCCAACGAGGCTCTGCCCTGATGGAGCCTGAATGCCCACGCAATGGTCAGGTGGGCGGCGATTGCCACACCGGCGACTACCAGGACGCCATAGAGCGGGATCCACTTGGATGACGAGGTGATGTCCAGCTCCGGTTGGCACATGAGCGTCTCGAACCGCAGGCCGGTCGCCAGATAGACCGAAGCAATCCACGCAGTGGAGTCGACCAGTGCCAGCACGACTACGCGCCATCGTTGCAGCAGGACGATCACAGCAGAGCGCATGTACTTCATCCCCTTTGAGGTCATCGAGCGCGACGATCATTCGTGTGCTACAGCCATCTCGACTGTAACGAGGTATCGCGCGTTTCGTTGCATCTTGCGACTTTGTGAGATGAGGGCGTGACGCCTCCGCCGAGAGCGCCGACGCAAGAGGTGACTAGCATGGGCAGCAAGCTCGTCTCGGATGAAGGAATTGCGTGAAGCGTAAGGCTGCTGTCGTGGGGTTCGTGATCTTCCTCGCGATTGATGTGGCGTTGTTCGTGGCCGTTCGCAAGCACGTAGAACATGACCCGGTGGTCAGCGACGCCGGTACGAGCGCATCGCAAGCGCCGTCGACGTCTCCGTCGTCCGACGTGACGGCATCTCCGACGGGGAGGGCGAGTCTTGCCCTTTCCTCCAGTGGAATCCTCGCCAAGGTCTGGCGCGGTCAGTGCGTGAAGGACGGTCGCCCACGCCTTGAGATCTCGAGTGACCTTGGCAAGACCTTCGAGGAGATCGCGTTGCCCTTGCTCGATGACGTCGAGGCGACCGCCGGACCCGGTGAGCGGGCCGACATGGTTCGCACGATCCTCATGGTGCAAGTGGAGTCACCAGACGAGATCACCATCGTGGCCAGCAACAAGGAGTGCAAGGCCCAGCGCTTCGACACCACCGACCACGGCGAGTCATGGACCGAGGCTGACCCAGGCGACGTCTGGTACGTCGATGCCGCAGGCACGGGTGTTGTCTCGCCGGAAGGCGCGTCCGAGCCGGGATGCGACGTCGTCGCCCTGTCTCCGTTGAGTGACCGCAACGCCAAGGTGGCATGTTCCGACGGCACCATCTTGGGGACCGACGACAACGGCGACGAGTGGGTCACGCTCGGCGAGCTCGGCGACATCGGGGGCCTCACCATCCCGACCCTGCGGGACGGGTTCGCCGTCGCTCCAGACGATGACTGTGAGTCGCGAGCGTTCGTCACAACCGACGCCGGAGGTGAGTGGGAACCAGCAGGATGCATCGCCAAGAACGGTGAAGGAACCTCACTCGTGGGCGGACCGCGCAGCCTGCTCGCCTTGGTTGGCGACGAGGTGCATCTCAGCACCGATGCCGGCAAGTCGTGGTCCCGCCAATCAGCTGAGTGAGCTGAACGTCAGAACCGATCCTCGTTGAACTCAACGGCAACTGACTCCGACTTCGACTTCGACTTCGACTTCGACTTGGTGCGTGGGCGCGTTGGCGTAGCGGCCTTGGTACGCGCCTTCTCCCGCTTGCTCTCCTGCTTCTTTTCCCGCCGCGTCTGCTTCTGGGGCGCAGGCAGGGCGTGTGACGTCTGCGCGGGCGCGTAGCCGTAGCCGTAGCCGTAGCCGTAGGAGGAGCGGCCACGCTTGGGCAGGGGCGACATGTTGACGATCGTGCCGACAAGGCGTGCGTCCACCGAGCCGAGTCGCGCAACTGCCGCCTGCGCCTGCTCGCGGGTCGTGGATCCGTGGTGGACCACCAGGATCGCGCCGTCAGTCGAGGCGGCAAGGATTGCGGCGTCTGTCACCGGCAGCAGAGGTGGCGCGTCGATCAGCACGATGTCGTAGTCGGCACGCGCGTCGGCAATGAGGTTGCGCATTGCCGCCGACTGGAGCAGCTCAGCCGGGTTGGGTGGCGTGGAACCCGACGCGAGCAGATCGAAGTTGTGCAGCACGGGCTGGACGCTCTGCTCGAGGCTGACCCGGCCCAACAGCACGGTGGTGACACCCACGGTGTTCTCAAGGCCGAGATATTGCGTCGCCTTGGGCCGTCGCAGGTCACCCTCGATGAGCAGCACCCTCTGCCCGGCTTCGGCGTGTATCAAGGCGAGGTTGCAAGCGGTCGACGACTTGCCCTCACCGGGGACCGCGCTGGTGATCACGAAGACCTTGTTGGACTCGCCATCGACGTTGATGAACTGCAGGTTGGTGCGCAGCACCCGGAACGCCTCGGCCCGTGGAGCATGCCCCTTGAGATCGGAAATCAGCGGCTGACGAGCTGCAGACTTGTCGAAGTGGATGTTGCCCAGCACCGGCGCGGACCGGGTCGCCTCATCGAGGTCCTCATCGGTCATGACGCGGGAGTCGGAGGAGTCGCGGACGACAGCAAGGCCGCCACCGATCAACAGTCCCAGGATCAGTGCGAGACCGACGTTGCGCACGGGCTGGGGTGAAACCGGCGACCCGGGTGTCGTGGCTCGGTCGACGATCGTCGCCTTGACGGGCGCGGTCGACTTGCCAGGCGCCGTCTCGAGCTCGGCGACATAGGTCACGAACTCCTCGGCGACGGCCTGCGTCAGCTTGCGAGCCATGCTGGCCGAGGGATCAGTGACCGAGATCGACAGCACGACAGTGTCGGGCTGGACGGTTGCGGTGATCGTTGATGCCAGCAGGCGCGGGCTGACGTCGAGATCGAGCCTGTCGACGACTCGCCGCGAGATCTCCTCGCCGGTCAGCAGGTTTGCATACGACTTCACTCGCTGCTGGGAGAACAAGCCACCCTGATAGGCATCCGAGCTGTCGGACTGCGAGGTGGAGACGAACAGGCGCGCCGAAGACTGGTACTGCGGTGTGGCGGTCAGGGTGAAAAGCAGCGCGAACGCCAGGGCGACAAGGGTGGTCAGCCCGATGAACAGCCAGCGCTGTCGAAGAATGCGAAGGTAGTCCTGTAGTTCCATGCCCGCCCCGTCAGTGATGTCGACTGCTCATCTTAGCGAGTGCTTCTCGGTTTGCTGGCCGACGTCGCGCAACCAGCGACGTCAGTCTTCGAGAAGGGCGAGCAGATAGCTGCCGTAGCCGCTCTTGACGAGTCGTTCGGCACGCTCGCGGAGCTCGTCGTCGGAGAGCAGCCCCATGCGCCAAGCGGTCTCCTCCGGGCAGGAGATCTTGAGCCCCTGCCGGTGCTCGATCGTCCTGACGAAGTTGGAGGCGTCGTTGAGGTCGTCGATCGTCCCCGTGTCGAGCCAGGCCGTGCCACGACCCAGGATCTCGACCTTGAGCTTGCCCTGATCGAGGTAGACGCGGTTGAGATCGGTGATCTCAAGCTCCCCGCGGGCCGATGGCTTCAGTGTGGCCGCGTAGTCGACCACGTCATTGTCGTAGAAGTAGAGGCCCGGAACGGCGAAGTTGCTCTTGGGCGCCGCGGGCTTCTCCTCCAGGGAAATGGCAATTCCCGCGTCATCGAACTCCACCACGCCGTACTCAGTCGGATTGGCGACCCGATAGCCGAAGATCGTGGCGCCGTCGAGGCCTTCAAACC
Source organism: uncultured Actinomycetota bacterium (assembly GCA_963849475.1). Classification (GTDB taxonomy): domain Bacteria; phylum Actinomycetota; class Actinomycetes; order Propionibacteriales; family Nocardioidaceae; genus Aeromicrobium. The sequence goes on along the minus strand of CAWKHC010000005.1, from coordinate 299,258 downwards.
GCTGAAGATCTGTGCCAAGACCCGCACCATAGAAGACGTTGTCACCGAGGATGAGGGCTGCATCGCTGTCGCCGATGTGATCGGCGCCGATGATGAAAGCCTGCGCGAGCCCGTCGGGCGACGGCTGCTTGGCGAACGTGATCGAGATGCCGAACTGCGCCCCGTCGCCCAGCAGGCGCTCGAACTGATCGGCCTCGTGCGGAGTGGTGATGACCAGCACGTCGGTGATGCCAGCAGCGATCAATGTGGAGAGCGGGTAGTAGATCATCGGCTTGTCGTAGACCGGCATGAGCTGCTTGCTGGTGCCCTGGGTGATCGGGTGCAGGCGGGAGCCCGTGCCGCCGGCCAAGATGATCCCTCGCATGGGCTCACCCTACGTACCGGGGCCGGGAGTCGGCACGCCGACTGCAGGTATCCTCCTGACCATGCGCAGACTCCTCGTCACCGGAGGAGCCGGTTTCATCGGGTCCAACTTCGCCCACTACGTGCTCCGCGAGACAGATCTCGATGTCACGGTTCTCGACAAGCTGACGTACGCCGGCGACGCCACCTCACTGGCCGGACTGCCGGCCGATCGGTTTGAGCTCGTCGTCGGTGACATCACTGACAGCGAGCTGGTCGACAAGCTCGTCGGCTCGCACGACGCAGTGATCCACTACGCCGCCGAGTCGCACAACGACAACTCGCTCCATGACCCGAGCCCATTCGTCGACACCAACCTCATCGGCACGTTCACGCTGCTCGAAGCGGCCCGTCGCCACGCCACCCGCTTCCACCACATCTCCACCGACGAGGTCTATGGCGACCTCGAGCTCGACGATCCCGCCCGCTTCACCGAGTCGACGCCGTACAACCCGTCCAGTCCCTACTCGGCGACCAAGGCCGGCTCGGACCTTCTCGTCCGTGCGTGGGTCCGATCGTTCGGCGTGCAGGCGACTCTGAGCAACTGCTCCAACAACTACGGTCCACGCCAGCATGTCGAGAAGTTCATCCCGCGGCAGATCACCAACCTGATCGACGGCATCAGGCCACGCCTGTACGGCGAAGGCCTGAACGTGCGCGACTGGATCCACGCTGACGACCACAGCTCAGCGGTGCTGAAGATCGTCGAGTCTGGCGCGATCGGCGAGACCTACCTGGTCGGCGCGGACGGCGAGAAGGACAACAAGACCGTCGTGGAGTCGATCCTGCGGTTGATGGGCCGGCAGCCCAGCGATTATGACCACGTCAAGGACCGCGCCGGGCACGACATGCGTTACGCCATCGACTCGACCAAGCTGCGCGAGGAGCTCGGCTGGAAGCCGCTCTACACCGACTTCGAGTCCGGGCTCGCGGCGACCATCCAGTGGTACCAGGAGAACGAAGCGTGGTGGAGGCCGCAAAAGGCTGCAACGGAGGCGAAGTACTCTGCGCTTGGTCACTGAGGTCACGCGGCCGGCTGAGCGAGGCGTGCGCGTTTGGCAGCGGTGTGACGGTTAGCACCCCTTAATGGCCGCAGAAACCGCTTTCTAGGCTAGAGTTTTCCCATAACGAACTGCCACGGTGGTTCGTTAGCCAATGTGTAGCGTTTTTGGTGCAGGGAGTCGGGCGGTAATCCAGCCGCGCTGACTCAATAAACTCGGACCTTTTTGGAGTACGGATGACGAAGTTCAGGCTGATTGCCGCCGCGGCGATGGCGGGAGCAATAACGATGCTCTCTTCCGGCACGGCGCACGCGGACAACTACCCCGAGCCGCCCATCGTCATCACGATCGACGACGCAGACCTCATCGGAGGCAAGACGTTCTCGTACGAAGTGACCTCCGGCTCCGTCAACTGCGACTGGACGATCACCTACGCCGATGGCCACGCGCCGGGCGTTTCTGCGACCCAGACCGGCAGCGGAACGTCGATCTCCGGCAGCTACAAGACCAAGGTCGTCAAGTCAGTTTTCCGCTCGCCGATCACCGCCAAGTGCGTGTACAACGACGGTCGTCCGGAACCGACCTCCTCGTCCGACGACGCGACGACCGGAACCGCCTTCTTCTCCACGGCTAGTGGCGCAGCAACGGTCCAGGCGATCAGCCGGACCGCCAGCGCATCCGCGACCGTGACGCTCCGCCCGGTGGGCAGCGACAGCGGTGACGGAAGCGCGCTGCCTGACACCGGCGGTTCCAACCTGTCGCTGTTCCTCCTCGCTGGTGGACTGGTGCTCGTCGGCGGAGGGGTCACCTACATGGCTCGCCGTCGTCAGTCGAGCCACTAAGACTGGTACGTAAAGTCGTGCACGTCCCGTATTTCGGGGCGTGCACGATTTTGTCTGTACCCACCTGCGACAACCCGTTCGGAGTGCAATGAGTCAGTCGGTCAAGCGATCGCGCGGGCATCGCCCTTGGTACCGCAACATCAGGATCACCCGCTCACACGTCGGATGGACGATCGCGGGACTGTTGATCGCGGTGCTCATCCTGTTCGGGTGGCAGGCATCGCGGGCCAGCTCTGCGCTGAGGTTGGCCGCCAACCAGGCACAGGTGCTCCAGAACCAGATCGTGGCTGGCGAGGATGTCGCAGCCAAGAAGAGCGCGATCGAGCTGCGCGAATCGGCTGCGCGCGCGAAGAACGCCACGGACGGATTCCTCTGGACGTATGGCGCGAAGATTCCGTTCATCGGCAAGAACGTCTCGGCGGTGCAGGACGTCTCGCTGGCGATCGACACCATCGCGCGCGAAGCACTGCCTCCGGTGGTCAATCTTTCGTCCAAGATCAACCTCAACACGTTCAGCCCGCGCGACGGCAAGATGAACGTCGGGGCCATCGAGGAGATCGGCCCCTCCATATCTACGGCATCGGCGGCTATCGCCGAGGCCGACGAAACGATCCGTGACATCGATGCAGCGTCCTTGCTGGTCCCCCTGCGAGTCCCGGTGTCGTCGATCCAGTCCAAGGTCGGCGACGCGCGGGCCGCAGCACAATCGGCGTCGCTCGGCGCGCAGCTGCTCCCCGACATGCTCGGCAAGGAAGGCAAGCGCAAATATCTCCTGCTGGTCCAAAGCAATGCCGAGATCCGTGCAACGGGTGGAATCTCCGGCTCGTACGCGATCCTCAGCGCCGACCAGGGCAAGCTGAAGATGGGATTCCAGGGCTCGATCCAGGACCTTCTGCCCTTCGACGAGCCCGTGGTGCCGATGACCAAGGATGAGACGGCCAACTTCCCCTCGACCATGGTCACCGACATCCGCAACGCGAACTTCACGCCCGATTTCCCACGCACAGCTCAGATCACCCGCGCGATGGTCAAAAAGGGACTCGACGAGGATGTCGATGGAGTGATCTCGGTCGACCCGGTCGCAATGAGCTTCATCCTCGCGGGAACTGGACCGGTCAAGATCGCCAAGGGCGTCGTGCTGCGGCCCGACAACACGGTCGAGGTGCTCCTCAACGCGGTCTACCGGTTCTTCCCCGACGCGGCACGTCAGGACGCGACGTTCGAGGCGGCAGCTCGCAAGATCTTCAATGTCGTGAGGTCCGGCAAGGGCGACTCGCGGCAGGTGATCGCCGGACTCGTACGCGCAGCAGACGAGAACCGGCTCATGGTCTGGTCGGCCGACAAGGACGAACAGCGCAAGATCGCGGACTCCGCCCTGTCCGGTGCGCTCACCGGCGATGACGGCACCACGCCGCACGTGGGCCTGTACTTCAACGACGCGGCGGCGAGCAAGATGGAGTACTACCTCGACTACTCCGGCCGGGTCACCACCGGGCGGTGCCTCGACGGCGACGTCCAGGAGCTGATGACCACGACCCAGGTCACCTCCAACGCGCCGGACAATGCCGCCGATCTCCCGGACTCGGTGACCGGAAACGGTGATTTCACACCCAAGGGAACGATCAGCGTGGTTCTTCGGTTCTACTCGCCGTTCGGCGGAGGCTTCACTGAGGTCAAGGTCAACAACAAGAAGCAGACCATCTACGGCGACAAGCACCTCGGACGCAACGTCACGCGTGTCGTCCTTCGGCTCAAGCCGGGTGAGACCTACTCGGTGACGACCTCGATGATCTCCGGCCGCGGGCAGTCCGGTGACGTCGTCTTCTCCACCACGCCGGGGATCAAGAGCGCACCCAACGACGTGGTGACGCCGTCAGCCTGCAGCTGACCAAGCTCTAGTCGACCTTGTTGGCTGGACCGAGCAGCAGGTCTTGGTTGTCCTCGAGGAAAGCTGCAACGTCGTCGTCGCGCATCGCCTCGAACAGCTGGTCGCTGAGCTCGTAGTCGACATTGACGATGCTTCCGGCGACGGGGTCACTGCCGGTGCCATTGGTCGGGATCGTCATGAACGTGACATTGCCCGATCGGGTGCTGCGCATCGAGAAGGCCAGCGAGCGAATGCCGGAGTTGGACCAGTCGTCGTCGACCGCAATGTTCTTGGTGATCGCGCTCAGTGTGCTGCGCAGCTTGATGGGGTTGGTCATGGTCCCCCGGTTGAGGATCGCGGTCATCATCGAACGCAGGAAGTTCTGCTGGCGCTTGACGCGGCCGAAGTCGCCTCCCGGCAGAGAATGGCGCTCACGCACATAGGCGAGCGCCTCCTTGCCGTTGAGCTCGCGGGTGCCTTCGCCAGCCGTGGTGATCTTGACGCCGCCCAGGGCGTTGGTGATGTCCTCGAAGCCGTCCCAGTCGACCATTGCGAGGTGATCGATGCGCAGGCCGGTGAGGTTCTCGACCGTGGAGATCGCACCCGACGGCCCGTAGAGGGACAGGGCGGCATTGATCTTGGTCGTCTCGCGCTTCTTGCCCTTGGAGTCGTACACGGGTACGTAGCTGTCACGCGGGATCGAGGCGACGTACGTCGTCTTGCGATCGGCACTGATGTGAACCACCATCGTCGCGTCGCTGCGGTACTTGCCGGTCGGCCACTTGCCGGAGGCCGCATCCTCGAGGATCGAGTTTCCGCCCGGGTCGCGCGCGCTGCCGGCATCGGCACCGAGGAGCAGGAGGTTGATCGCTTCGTTCTCGACGGGAGCCGGGCGTACGGAGTCGTCGAGCGTGACCGGAACTCGGTCGATGTTGCTGAGGCTGTGATTGAGCATGAACGCGAAGATGCCCACTGCGAGCGCGAGGACGCCGACGATGGCAAGGATCGCCGTCAGCCAGGTGTGGCGTCGAAAGAATCCACGACCGTCACTGCCGTCGTCCTCGGCATCGGACGTCGGCACGTCGACTCCGGCGGAATGTGCGCCCATGGGTGAGTCTCCTGTTGTTGTGGGGGTCTGCTTGATCAACGATTGCGGGACGGCGAGGTCCCGTTGCCTACCTGATCTCTTCGGGAGGTGGCAGCACGTCGTCGGGATGCTCAGCCAGGTAGGCCGTCATCGAGTCTTTCCTGAGCGCATCCCACAGGCTCATGGCCTTGGCTTCATCGAGGCGGACGATGCTGCCGTAGACCGGGATGGTCTCGGTCCCACCGATCGGTGCGGTCAGGAAGGTGACGTCCTCAGCCTTCGTGCCCCGCAGCGAAAGGGCGAGTCCGCGCATGTCGCCGGCCGACCATTGGGCATCCACCGTGAGGTTCTTGGTCAACGCGCTGACAGTCTTGATGAGCTTGACCGGGTTGGTCATCGTGCCCTTGTCGAGGATCTTCTTCATCAGCGAGCGCAGGAAGTTCTGCTGCCGGGCGATGCGGTCGAAGTCGCCCCGGAGGAGGCCGTATCGCGTGCGCACGTACTGCAAGGCCCGCTTGCCCTTCAGCGTCTGCGGACCCGCCTCCCACTGCACCTTTTGCTTGGGGTCGTAGAACGCCCGCGGGATCGTCACCGGGACGCCGCCGACGGCGCTCGAGAGCGCCCTGAAACCGGCCCAGTCGATGATCGCGAGATGTTCCATGCGCAAGTTGGTGAGGTGCTCGACGGTCGAGATCGCACCGAGCGGCCCGTACTCGGAGAACGCCGCGTTGATCTTTTCCTGGTGCTGAGGACGGCCTTCGGCGTCGTAGATCATCGTGAACGTGTCACGGGGGATCGACGTGAGATAGACATGCTTTCGGTCGGCCGAGATGTGGACGATCATCAGGGTGTCGCTGCGATATTTGCCGGTCGGCCACTCTTCCGCCTTGGCATCGTCGGCGATGGTCGTGCCGACAGGTTGCCCCTTGATCTTCTTGCCCTTGTCAGAGCCCAGGAGCAGGACGTTGAGTGCCTTGCCCTTGTCCGGGTCGGGGCGGTCGGTGTCCTTGATCACCGGCACCTTTTGGACGTTGTTGAGCTTGGAGTTGAGCATGTAGGCGTACGACGCACCGCCGACGACGGGGAGCACGATGAAGATCGCGAAGAGAGTGATCAGGAGCTTGCGGTGGCGTCTGTGAAACGGGTTTCCACCAACACGACGCTTGCCGGCGTCGCTGTAGCGACGCTCTCGTCTGGTGGCTGCCATCGTGCTCCGTTCAAGGGGGTATCCCGGCCATTCTGCCGGGTCAGGGCAAGTCCGACCAATCGGGTCCAGCCATCCGGCCGATAGAATCGGGTCATGCCGTTCGAGATCCCGTCTGACCTCCACCCCGACCTCATGCCTTTGGCCTGGCTGCTCGGGCCGTGGCACGGCAACGGGCAGGGCGATTACCCGACGATCAAGCCGTTCACGTTCGAGCACGATGTCGTCTTTGCCCACGACACCAGGCCTTTTCTGCACTACTTCAGCCGGGCGTGGATCACTGACGAGTCCGGCGAACGCCTGCGTCCGGGCGCCCTGGAGACCGGCTTCCTGCGTCCTGTTGGGGATGGTCAGGTCGAGCTGGTGCTGGCTCACGCCACGGGCTACGCCGAGGTTTGGTACGGCAAGATCGACGGCCCGCGACTCACCCTGGCGACCGATGTCGTCGCGCGTACGTCCAGCGCCAAGGACTACACCGCCGGCCAGCGCATGTACGGGCTCGTCGAGGGCGACCTGATGTACGCCTACGACATGGCCGCTGAGGGTCAAGAGATGCAGTCACACCTGTGGGGAAGGCTCCAGCGTGCCTGACAGCAGTCCACTCCTCTCCCTCCCCGGCGCAGTCGGGGGTGATGCGCCCGACAACCTGGTCGCTGCGCACTACGGCTCGATCGTCGGCGAGCAACGCCGCCTGGTCGAGGGCGGAACGTTCGTGGACCTCTCACACCGCGACGTCGTCACGATCACGGGCCCCGACCGGTTGACGTGGCTCCACTCGCTGACGACCCAGTTCCTCGAAGGTCTGCTCCCCGACGTACCGACAGAGGTCCTCCTGCTCTCGCCGCAAGGTCGCATCGAGCACGGATTCTCCGGCGTCGACGACGGCGAGACGTTCTGGGCGCACACCGAGCCCGGTGCTGGTGCGCCGCTGGTCGCGTTCCTGGACCGGATGCGCTTCATGATGCGCGTTGAAGTTGCCCTTGTGTCTGACGAGTTCGCGGTCGTGGGACTCCCGAAGCTCGCGTGGAAGATCGTGCCTCGTGCTGACCTGGCTGGATTGCCAGGTGAGCTCGGCGATCCCGTGGGCCTCTGGGCCTGGGAGGCTCTCCGCATCGAGGCTGGCCTGCCGCGCATCGGCATCGACACCGACGAGCTGACGATCCCCAACGAAGCCGGCCTGCTGAACGTCGCGGTGCACCTCGACAAGGGTTGCTATCGCGGACAGGAGACGGTTGCCCGCGTACACACACTCGGCCGACCGCCGCGCCGCCTCGTCAGGCTGCATCTCGACGGCTCGGTCAACCATCTGCCGGCTCACGGGTCAGACGTGATGCTGGACGGCGTACGCGTCGGCTCCTTCGGCTCAGCCGCACGCCACCACGAGCTTGGCCCGATCGCTCTGGCCCTCGTCAAGCGCAACGTGGATCCCGACGCCGACCTGCTTGTCGACGGGGTCGCCGCCAGCCAGGAGATCATCGTCGACCCGGAGGCCGGGCTGCACGTACGCCCGGTAATGCGGTGACGGGTCACCGGCGTTTCGCAATCCTGGCAATCTGCACGGCCAACATCTGCCGATCCCCGATGATCGAGGTGCTGTTGCGCGCCGAGCTCGACCCCAAGCTGTTCGAGGTCGCGAGCGCCGGCATACAAGGGTGGGACCGTCAACCGATGGACACCATGGCCGCGATGGAGCTCATGAGGTTCGGTCACTCGCCGGGCAAGTTCACCTCGCACGCGATCGACTCCTACCTCGTCGACTCGGCCGACCTGATCCTGACGGCGACCAAGGCACACCGTTCAGACGTCTTGGCCATGAATCCGCGTGCACTCCGGCGCACGTTCACCCTCGTCGAGTTCGCGGCCCTGTGCGAAAAGGTCGAAGGCGCCTATCCGACCGACCTGGTCGCTGAGGCTGCCCGTCAGCGAAGCCTCGCGCCGGTCGACATCGACATCGGCGACCCCTATCGCCGCAGCCCCGAGGTGCATCGCAAGACGGCAGATCAGATCGCCGAGGCCGTACGCATCGTTGGCTCGCGCCTCAACGCGCTCGCCCACGTCTAACCGCGGCGTTCGCCCCTGCGCTTGCCATCGGTGGCCTTGGCGAAGTACTCCGGGCCGTAGCCATATCCATAGCCGTAGCCATAGCGGCTGAGCTCGCGTGCCGGGCTCATGCTCAGCACCGTGCCGAGCAACCGTGCGCCGACGGACTGCAGCCGCTCGGTCGCCGTACGAATCTGGTCACGTCCGGTGGACCCGTGCTTGACCACGAGGATCGCACCGTCGGAGATCGACGCGAGCAGTGATGCATCGGTGACGGGCAAGAGCGGCGGGGCATCGATCAGGACGACCTCGTAGCGGTGGCGGAGCTCGGCGATCAAAGCCGTCATCGCCTTGGTCTGGAGGATCTCCGAGGGGTTGGGAGGCAGGGAGCCGCTCGTGAGCACGTCGAGGCCCGGGGTGCCCGCCTGCTGCAGCGCGGCGTCGAGCGCGACTCGGCCGACCAGCACGGTGGTGAGACCGACAGACTTCTCGATGCTGAGGTATTCGCTGACGCGGGGCCGCCGCAGATCGCCCTCGACCAGCACGACCCGGGTGCCGGTCTGGGCCAGCGCGATGGCCAGGTTGCAGGCCGTGGTCGACTTGCCCTCGCCAGCGAGCGAGCTCGTGATCGTGATGACCTTGTGGTCGCGGTCGACGTCGAGGAACTGCAGGTTGGTGCGCAGGATTCGTACGGCCTCAAAGCGCGGGTGATGCGTGCCGAGCGACGTGATGAGCGGCGTGTTCGCCGCAGCGCGGTCGTAGGCCATGGCGCCGAGCACAGGTGCGCCGGCGAGCTCCTCGAGCTCATTGGGTGTACGTACGCTGCGGTCGGCCAGCTCTCGCCAGGCGGCGAACAGGAGACCGGCGAGCAAGCCCAGTCCGGCGCCGATCGCCAGCCACAACGTGCGTGACGGGTAGGACGCGGACGACGGTGTCGCGGCTTCCTCGACGACGCGGGCCGTCAGCGCGGTGTTGGTGGCGTCCTTGTCGTCATTGCCTTCGGTGGTGTTGGCCGACTGCTCGTCCTTGAGCCAGCTCACGAACTGCTCGGCTGACTCCTGGGCGAGCCGGGCTGCGGTCTGCGAATTGCTGGCCTCGGCCGTCACCCGCAGCACGGATGTGTGCGGCAGGACCTTGGCGTCGAGGCGACGGTCGGTCGCAGAAACGCTGCTGCTGAGGCCGAGGCTCTTGACGACGCGGCCCGCGATCGTACGACCGCCGAGGACGTGCGCGTAGGACGCGACGGTGCGCGGGGCAACGGCCTTGGTGCTCTCGGCAGGTGGTGTGCCGATCAGGACATCTGCGTGGGCCGAGTAGCGCTGCGACGCGGTGGTCAGCAGACCGGCTGCGACGGCAATCCCGACAAGGGTGAGCACGACGATGGAGGGCCACCGTCGCGCGAGCTGGTGTGGCGACACCTGCGGCTCCTTCGTTTTCGACGTCTCCGGATCGGCACGAGCATGCCACAGAAGAGCCCTTGAATCGCGTCTCTTCACGCCGAGATGGCACAACTGCAGCGATATGGGCTGTGTTTCCTGCCACTGGCGAGGGTTTGGCCCGCTTGGGGCGGCTGTTTGGGCGTTCCCGGGATTCGTGGCATTCCCGGTTGCACCGATAACCTAGGGGTATGACTGAGGCCGAGTTTCGCGAATCTTCGACGTTCGCCGATCTCGGCCTGATCGAGCCGCTCGTACGCGTGTTGTCCTCGCTGGGCTACGAGACGCCGACGCCGATCCAGGAACGTGCCATCCCGTCCCTGCTCGAGGGCAAGGACGTCGTGGGCCTCGCGCAGACGGGCACCGGCAAGACCGCGGCTTTCGCGCTCCCGATCCTGCAGCGCATCGACCCGAGCAACAAGAAGACCCAGGCCATCGTCCTTGCGCCGACGCGCGAGCTTGCCCTGCAGGTGTGCGAGGCCATCGCGGCGTACGCGTCCAACCTCCCGGGCATCCGGGTGCTGCCGGTCTATGGCGGCCAGGGCTACGGCTTCCAGCTCCAGGGCCTCCAGAAGGGCGCCCACATCGTCGTCGGCACACCGGGGCGTGTCATCGACCACCTCGAGCGCGGCAGCCTCGACCTGACGTCGCTGGAGTACCTCGTGCTCGACGAGGCCGACGAGATGCTCAACATGGGCTTCGCCGAGGACGTCGAACGCATCCTCGCCGACACGCCTGAGTACAAGCAGGTCGCGCTGTTCTCGGCGACCATGCCCAAGCAGATCCGGTCGCTGGCCAAGAAGTACCTCCACGATCCCGTCGACATCGCCACGCCCAAGGCGACGACGTCGACCACCACGGTCCGTCAGCGCTGGATCCAGGTCTCGCACCATCACAAGTTCGACGCCATGACTCGCCTGCTCGAGGTCGAGACGGGCGACGGCATGCTCGTGTTCGTTCGCACCAAGTCCGCCACCGAGGAGATCGCCGACAAGCTGCGCGGCCGGGGCTACTCCGCGGCAGCCCTCAACGGTGATCTCGTGCAGGCGCAGCGCGAGCGCACCGTGTCGCAGCTCAAGTCCGGTGCGATCGACATCATCGTCGCGACGGATGTCGCAGCCCGCGGCCTCGACGTCGAGCGGATCACCCACGTCATCAACTACGACATCCCGCACGACACCGAGGCTTACGTCCACCGCATCGGCCGTACGGGACGCGCCGGACGCACGGGCGAGGCGATCCTGTTCGTCACTCCGCGCGAACGCCGGATGCTGTCGGCGATCGAGAAGGTGTCGGGCCGACCGGTCGAGGAGATGTCGGTGCCGTCGGCCGAAGAGGTCAACGAGAGCCGTACGGGCCGGTTCGCGCAGGCGATCACGTCAAGCATGGGTTCGCCGCAGTTCCACGCCTACCGGACCCTCGTCGAGGAGTATGTCGCCAAGAACGACGTCTCGATGACAGATGCCGCAGCGGCCCTCGCCGTCATGAGCCAGTCCGACAAGGACTTCTTCCTGCGCCCCGATCCGCCCAAGGCCGCACAGCGCGACAGGACCAATCGGTTTGAGGATGGCCAGCCGCGCCGCAAGCCGGCCGGTTTCGACCGCAGCGACCGCCTTCCGGCAGAGGGATCCGCCGTCTACCGCGTGTCGGTCGGCAAGCGGCACAAGATCGGCCCGTCGGCGATCGTCGGCGCACTGGCCAACGAGGGCAGCCTCAAGCGCTCCGACTTCGGCAAGATCACCCTGCTGACCGACCACTCGCTGGTCGAGCTTCCTGCCGATCTGCCGAGTGCCGTGTTCGAGGCGCTCGCCAACACCCGCATCTCGGGCAAGCTGATCGAGCTGCAGCTGGACAACGGTGCCCCGCCACGGGCTCGTACGAGCGACTCGCACGGCAGCAAGCGCTCCTACGAGAAAAGTTCAGGCAGCTCGAAGCAGCCGAGCAAGAAGAAGCCCTACGAGAAGAAGCCCTACGAGAAGAAGCCGGCATCCACGCCGACGGGCGAGAAGAACCCGTACGAGCAGAAGATCGCCAGCACCCGCAAGCCGCGCCACAAGTAGCCTCCCTAGGATGGCCTGATGCTCCGCCTCGTCAACACGTCCCGCGGCTACGACTGGGGATCGAAGGCGGAGATCCCACGATTCCTCGGACACGAGCCTGCCGACGTACCCGTTGCCGAGGTGTGGATCGGAACGCATCCCCTCGCGCCGTCGACCGATGACAGCGGTGCTTCGCTGGCCGATGTCGCCGGCGACCTGCCGTTTCTGGTCAAGCTCCTTGCCGCAGACCGACCGCTGTCGCTTCAGGTGCATCCCAACAGGGAGATGGCGCTTGAAGGGTTCGAGGCTGAGGAAGCGGCGGGCACTCCGCTCGACTCGCCGCAGCGGACCTACAAGGACCCGCACCACAAGCCTGAGATGGCGTACGCGCTGACGACCTTCGACACCTTGGTCGGCTTCCGGCCGACTGCCGAGATCCTGCGGGTCATGAGTGGCCTCGACACACCCGTGGCCCGGCGCCTGGCGGACAGCCTCAGTGCCGCGCCCGGCTTCGCCGGCATCGTCAGCCTGGTTGAGCAGCTCCTTGAAGACCCGCCGACTGCCGAGGAGATCGCCGAGGTGCTCGCTGCCTGCCGAGTGGCGACCGATCAGGGCATCGACATCAAACGTGCTTACATGACAGCGCTCGAGATCGCCGAGCACTTTCCCGAAGACGTCGGCGTGATCATCTCGATGATGCTCAACCGTCTGACGCTGCAACCGGGCGAAGCCGCGTTCTTGGGCACCGGCATCATCCATTCGCACCTCCGCGGAATGTGCCTGGAGGTGATGGCCTCGTCCGACAACGTGCTGCGCGCGGGCCTGACCAACAAGTCGCTCGATCCTGCCGGCCTGGTGCGATGTCTTGCCACAGGCATGTCGAAGGTTGCCCGGGTGACGCCAGAACCGTTCGGGTTCTCGACCGACGTCTTCACCCCTGACGTCGAGGAGTTCGCCCTCGCCGTCAGCCAGTGCTCGGCGGGGCACCCCGACACACCGCTGCCCGAGGCCGACGTGCGCATCCTGGTGTGCACGGGCGGTGAGGTCGAGCTGCTCAATGCCTCCGGCGAGCGACTCGCGATGGTGCGAGGCGACTCCGCCTACGCGGGTCCGGACGATGGTGCGCTCACGATCGTGGGCACGGGTGAGGTGGCGCAGGTCTATACGCCGACGTCAGACACGGTGGTCGGCGAGCTGATCGACCTGGTGCCGCCCTACAGCGAGCGCGAGCTCAAACGAGATCGTCGCGGCCGCGGTCCTTCAGGGCGCTGACGACGTCCTTGACCCGCTGTGCATGCTCTCGGGTCGTCACGAGGGTGGCATCGACCGTACGTACGACGATGACGTCCTGCAGACCGACGACGGCAATCGTGGTGCCGTCCTCGGCGATGGTGAGACCATCGGCGTCGATCCAGATGGTCCCGGGGGCTGACGCGGCGCCCACGTCCTGAAGGGCAGCGAAGTCGCCCAGATCGTCCCAGCTGAACGAGCCCGGGATCATCGCCATGCCGCCCTCGAGCGACACCGGCTCGGCGATGGCGTGATCGATCGCGATGCGGGTGAGTCCGGGCCAGACGTCGTCGAGCACGTCTTGGCGGTCAGGCTGCTGCCAGGCCGCGGCGATACGGGTGAGACCGTCATGGAGACCGGGTTGCAGCCGGGCGAGATGGTCGAGCAGCACCTGGGTACGCGTGACGAACATGCCGCCGTTCCAGCTGTGGTCGCCGTCGGCGACGTACGCGATGGCCGTCGCTTCGTCGGGCTTCTCGACGAAGCGGGTGATGGCCCGTGCCGAGCCTGCCGCCTCGATGTCGAGCAGGTCGCCGGCCTCGATGTAGCCGAAGGCGGTCGAGGGGCCCGTCGGGGTGATGCCGATCGTGCTGATCAGGCCCTGCTCGGCGACGGCAACGGCCTGGCGGATGGCTTCGGCGAACGCGATCTGGTCGTCGATCACGTGATCGGCGGCGAACGAACCGATCACCGCGTCCGGATCGACGGCACCGATGACGGCGGCAGCGAGTCCGATCGCCGGCATCGAGTCGCGCGGGGACGGCTCGACGATCAGCGAAGTGAGGTCGGGGAGCTGTTCGCCGATCGCGCCCGCGTGGGCCGCGCCGGTGACGACGTGGATGCGTTCGGCGGGGATCAGGTCGACGAGTCGATCCCATGTCTGCTGCAGCAGCGAGCGTCCGGAGCCGTCGAGATCGAGGAGGAACTTGGGGCGCGATGCCCGAGACAGCGGCCAGAGGCGCGTACCGGCACCACCGGCCGGTATCACCGCGTGGAAGGACGTCAGCGCAGAGTCGTTGGTTGCCGGCACGACGTCACTGTAGCGACTGGGTCAGCCCGCCCACGGTGGTGATTGGAGTCGGCTCGCCAATGATGTCGAGGTCGGACTTGATCGACACGTTGGCCGCGAGCGCGTTGTGGTCGGAGATGAACCGGTTGGTGTTGACCAGGAGCTGCTTCCACCCCGAGACCTTGAACTCCTTGCTGACCCAGATGTGGTCGACGTGTGCGCCTGAGGCGGGCCGGCCGCCGTTGGGGAAGCTGGTGTTGTACTGGCCGTTGACCGGCTTCTTGGCCAGGCCGAACGAGTCCGCGAACCCTGCAGCCCGCATCTTGACACCGGGGGAGTCCGATCCGCGATGGCGGCCGGAGTTGAAGTCACCGGCATAGATCATCGGGAGCCCCGTGTCGTTGATCTGGGCCATCCGTGCGAGCACGACGTCCATCTCGCTCGAGCGCTTGCCGTCGTTGCCCTTGCCGTTCTCGAGGTGGATGTCGACGAAGTAGAAGGTGCGACCCGTCTTGGTGATCTGGAACTTCGCCCACGTCGTGTGTCGGCCGTGCCCGATCTGGAAGTAGCCGCCGCTGAGCTGTCGGAACAGGGCTGGCCGGTAGAAGATGTAGCGTGCCTGGGCCCCGCCGGTTGCCCTTCGGAACTTCTGCGAGTGGCCGCTGAAGATGGCATTCGTCGTCCTGCCCACCCGCTGCCCGCCGGACTCCTGCAGGCCGAACATGTCGAGCTTGTTGGCGTTGAGGAACGTCGCCATGACCCGCGCACGGGAGGCGTAGCCGCTGCACTTCTCCGAGCAGACGTTCCACGTGCCCACCCGGAACGCGGACTCCGTTGACTTGGTGGTGAAGGAGACGGCTGAGCTGAATGAGCCGGACTGGCTGGCGTTGAGCGGTCGGACCTTGATCCAGTAGCTGGTCGCAGGGTCGAGATTGGCTGTCACGAACTGGCTGGCACCTCCGAGGGTGCGCACGTGCTGCTCGACATCGGCGAAGTTCTTGTCGCGAGCGATCGCGATGTCGTACTGGCGCGAGTTGGCGACCGTGGGCCAGCTGATCCTCACGCCGTCGGCGGCCAGCTTGTCGACCTTCACCTTCCCGACCTTGCCGGGCAGCAACGAGAACCGAGAGGTGCGCGACGAGGTGGACTTGCCGTCGCGTACGGCGTCGACGCGATAGAACAGGTCGACGCCGGGATTTGAAGGCTGGAGGTCGCTGACGGTCAGCGTGTTCTTGTCCTTTGACGGTGTCTTGATCTCCTTGGTCCCGGTGCCGGAGAGAGCGCGGTCCGCGCCGATCTTGACGACGTACGAGTCGGCACCGTCAGAGCCTTTCCAGCCCAGGACGACGGCAGACGTCGAGATGGCCTTGGCTGACAGCTCAGTTGGCGCATCAGAGCCGTTGGTGATCGCCTTCGTGGCCCACAGTCCTGCGCCGAGCGCGGCAATCAGGGAGAACGCCGTCGCAGCCACGACGAGCCGACGACGCCGCTCAGTCGTCCTGCGGCGACCGGCCGTGCGTTTGGTGCTCGAGGGTCGCTTCGCGGCGTCGGCGCGACGGCGGGGTGGGGTGGTACGACGGGTAACTACGGGATTCTCCGAGACTGTGCGGCCTGAGGGTGCCCAAATTCTACGGTCACGCTGAAATCAGAGACGAATCGGCTAATTGACCTGGACGCTGACGACGATGGGGTTGTGATCGGACGGAATGGGATGCGGATATTTCCCGCCGACGAGCCTGGCGCCATTTGACCATGACGTGACACGCGTCCTGGCCGAATCGACCCAGACGTGGTCGAGGTGATCTCCCCACTTGATGCTGAGCTTGGGCGTCGTCTGGAAGTCGTTGTACGAGTTGTAGTGCTGGTACTTGAGCGCCATCGCCAGCTCGAACGAATCGTGGTAGCCCCGGAGGTTGAACGCGGTGGCGACAGTGTCTGGACTGCGGTTCTTGAACGAGTTGAAGTCCCCGCCGTAGATCACCGGAAATCCTTCGGGGTTGACCTTCTCGATCTCGTCCAACAGCGTGTACGTCTCCGTCTTGCGATTGGTGTATTCGCTCTCGCCATTGACGAGGTGCACGCTGACGAAGATGACGTGCCGGTTGCTGGCGGCGGTGTCGACCAGCTCGGCCCAGACCGCGTAGCGCTTCCCGCCACCGTGATTGCCGAGATAGATCGAACCGTGCGTGCAGTCGGTGACAGCGGGCGGCGGCGGGTCGTCATCCATGCACTCCTCACCGACGGCGAGGTCGAAGCGTGCGTCGTTGTAGAAGAGCCTCTTGGCGCTGCGGCACCCGACCTCGGCATATCCCTCCGGCGGTGCCATCTCGGGGGCGTACTGCGGATAGGGGAACAGGATGTCGCCGGGCCCAGGCGGTCCGCACGAGGCTTCCTGGAGCATGACCACGTCAGGTTTGTGAGAGGTGATGCGTTCAACAGCTCCCGGCATGCGTACCGACCACTTGCCGTAGGTGTAGTAGTCGTTGTTGTGCTTGACGTTGTTCTCGGTGCAGACCCGGGCGCAGATGTTGTAGGTCATGACTTTGTACTTGGGTCCGGTGGCGTCAGCCTGTGGCACCTGGATGGTGCGGTGGCCGACCCTGGCGGACCTGCTGCCGGCCGTTGAGCCGTTCATGGCTCGCACCTGGATGTAGTAGTTGACGCCCGACTTGAGGCCGGTGACCTTGTACTGGAGGTTCTTGGTGGTGCGGTACGGCTTG
Source organism: uncultured Actinomycetota bacterium (assembly GCA_963849475.1). GTDB lineage: Bacteria > Actinomycetota > Actinomycetes > Propionibacteriales > Nocardioidaceae > Aeromicrobium. The sequence continues at coordinate 282,321 of CAWKHC010000005.1, read as the reverse complement.
GCCTTGGCCACGCCGCTGTAGGACGTGGACACGAAGATCTGGTACGTCTTGGCCCTGCTCGCCTTGTGCCAGGCAACCGTCAACGACGTCCTGGTGGCAGCTGTGTAGGACACCAAGCCGACGCTGCCGGGTTTGGAGGCAGCACCAGCAGGCGCCTGGCCCGCGAAACACAGGGCGATGAGTGTGATCAGTCCGAGTCCTGCTCGCCGCATCGGGCCATCCTAGGTGCGAGATGTTCCGTTGCGCCGTATTTTCTAACGGCCAGGTACGGCGAGGTCAGCCACGATCGGGTTGTGGTCGCTCGCGAACGGCACGGCGTACTTCGAACCGTCCAGCCTCAGCATGACCTTCCAGGTCAGCGTCTGGACATCGGGTGAGGTGAAGATGTGGTCCACGTGGTGCGAGCTCTTCAGCGGCGGGTTCAGCGCCTGGTTTGCGCTGTTGTAGATGGAGCTGATGGACGACTGGGCCACGTTGTACGAGTCGACCGCCCCGGCCGCGGTGAACACCCGCAACGGGGCGTCATAGCCACCCTTGTAGCTGGACTGCTTGGCATTGCTGGCGTTGGAGTTGAAATCGCCGGCGTAGATCACCGGCAGCCCGTACGGGTTGATCTTCTTGACGGCGTTGATCAGCGTCGTCGTCTCACGGGTGCGCTCATCGTCCTTGGACTTGCCCTTGCCCGACTGGAGATGGGCATCGACCACGATGAAGCGGGTTCCGGAGGAGATGTCCTTGAGGTCGGCCCACACGGCGTACTTCTTGAGTGAGCTGCTGAGCGTGATGTCGCCGGACTTGACCTTGGTGTACTTCGACGCCTTGAAGAACAGTGACTTGGCGCTCTTGTGCTGGGCGAGCGTGAATCCGGGGAGCTGGCTGCCGAACTTCGTGTCGTTGTACGAGGACTCCTGCGTCGCGATGATGTCGGCGTCGGCAGACCGTACGAGCGACCCCGCGAGAGCCTTGCGGGTGGTCGACCACTTTGCCATCTTGTTGGCCGAGCTGAGGCATTTGTCCTGACCGCACAGGTTGTAGGTGATCACTCGCGCTGTCGTGCCCGCTGTGCCAAGGCGAACGCTGCTGACTGCGCTGAACGATCCGGGCGTGGTGTCGTTGAGCCCGCGGACGCGAAGGTAGTAGGTCGTTCCCGGTTTGAGGGCTGCGCTCGTGTAGGGCTTCGTCGCCGTGGTCCCACTGACGAGCCCGGTGGTCATCGCCGCGTTGGTGGCGATCTGGACGTCGTAGGTGGAGGCGTTCGTCGCGGTCGTCCAGTCGATCACGAAGTGCTGCTTGGCATCTGGCTTCGCCGTCAGTCCGGCCACCTTCGAAACGGCAAGGTCGAACCAGTAGGCGCGGGACGCAGACGTACCGGCGGCGTTGTGGCTCCTGACCCGGTAGTAGTAGTCATGGCCCGGGTTGGGGCCGATCGAGCTGAACGCTGCTGTGGTGTCGGGCGACCTGGTGCTGGTCTGCAAGCACGTCGCGGCCGTCGCACTTGGCAGCAGGCACACGGAGTACTCGGTGGCTCCGGCAGCCTTCGCCCAGGTGAACCTGACGCTGGCGGACGCGGTCCTGCGGGAGATGCCGGCCGGGGCTGCAGGCGGCTTCAGGCGCGAGGCGAGGTTGAATCCCTTGAGCGCTGACCGCTTGGTCGACTTGCCCTTCACCGCCGTGACGCGGAAGAAGTAGTCGGTGCCCCCGGTCGGTTTCAGCTTGATGAAGCTGGCTCGGGTCTTCTTTGTGCGCACTGTCTTGTAGCAGGACTTTGCCGCCTTGGACGTCTGGAGGCACACGCTGTAGCTGGACGCACTGGACACCTTGGCCCACGAGACGGCAACGCTCGACGATGTCGGTTTGGCGGTCAGCTTGGTGGGCGCGGCGAGTGCTGCGGCGTCAGCCGGGGTGCCGACGAGCAACACGGTCGTCAGGCACAGGGCAAGGGCGCGGCAAGCATGCCGGGTCCACGTGATCATCGATTCGATCCTTACTGGTGGGGGAAGTGGCGACTGAGATGCGCACAACCAGTGCATCGAGGGTAACAACGTCCCGCGATGTTGGGAAGAACGCGCGGATTAGGGTGACGATGTGGAAGTTCTTGCTGAAGTGGTCAGGTCAGGTCTGGTCGAGAGCCGTCATCGCGGTGTGGCCGTACGTGTGGACGCCGGCGGCGAGGTCGTGTGGTCGATCGACGACCCGGGGACCGTGGTGTTCCCCCGGTCTGCCAACAAGCCGATCCAGGCTCTGGGCATGCTGCGTGCCGGTCTGCCGCTGGACGGTGAGCTCTTGGCGATCGCCAGCGCCAGTCACTCCGGTGAACCGTTCCACCTCGATGCCGTGCGCGAGATCCTCACCTTGGCCGGCCTCGATGAGTCAGCGCTGCAGACGCCGCCGTCGTACCCGCTGGATCCCAAGGTTCACGCCGACTACATCCGAGCGGGCGGGGTGCGGGCGCCGATCTGCATGGACTGCTCGGGCAAGCACGCTGCGATGCTTCTCACCTGCGTGACGAATGGCTGGTCTACCGACACCTATCTTGACCCGGCGCACCCACTGCAGGTCGTGATCACCGAGACCTTCACCGAGCTGACCCAGGGCGTGCCTTCGGTGATCGGCACAGATGGATGCGGTGCGCCGCTGCTGGCTACTCCGCTGGTGCAGCTTGCCCGGGCTGTCGGTCAGATCGCAGTCGGCGCACCCGGCACTGCTGAGGGAACGCTGGCGGCAGCCATGAGGACGCACCCGGAGTTCGTCAGCGGCACCAACCGAGCAGAGCTGGCTCTGGTACGGGCGTTCCCGGATCTGCTGGCCAAGTCGGGGGCAGAGAGCGTGTACGTCGTCGCCCAGCCCGACGGTGAGGCATTCGCCCTCAAGATCGAGGACGGTGGCGAACGCCCGCTCTATGCCGTGATGGCACGTGCACTCGAGCTGGCAGGGCTCAGCGCACCGGTCCTGACGGAGCGCCCACAGGTGCTCGGCGGTGGGCGGCCCGTCGGAGAAGTACGTACGACGTTCTGAGCAAGCGCCGGCGAATGGCGCTCTGACCTGCAGCGATGCCGAGGGTGTGACTCAAGTCGCAAGCCGTTCTGCTTGCATTTGCTAACTATTGCAAGCACTATTGAGTCATGGCCAAGTTGAGCATGCAGAAGACCGTCGAAGGACTCGGCGACTACCTGCGTGAGCAGCGGGGTCAGGCACAGATGTCGCTTCGACAGCTGGCCGAGCTCACGGATGTTTCCAATCCGTACCTCAGCCAGATCGAACGAGGTCTGCGTCGACCGTCGGCAGAGGTTCTGCAGCAGATTGCCAAGGCGCTGCGTATTTCGGCTGAGTCGCTCTACGTTCGAGCCGGCATCCTCGATGCCGACGAGAGCGGAGCGCGGATGGTCGAGGACGCCATCGCCCTCGACGCCCGTCTCACCGAGCGCCAGAAGACGGCACTGCTCGACATCTACCGATCCTTTGTCGGAACCGATGAAGCCACTGACACCCAACTGGTCGCAACCGTGACCGAAGCAAACCAGGAGAAAATATGACTATCACTGACACGATCAACGCTCAGGTCAAGTCCATCGTCGACGACTTCAAGGCGCTCCCCGAGACGCTGAAGAAGATTGACGTTGCGGACCTGCAGAAGCAGGCCCAGGACCTCGCGCAGGTTGCGCTCGGCACTGCGACTACCGCCTACGCCGACTTCGTCAAGAAGAGCGACGAGCTCGTCAACAAGGCGAAGGGCCTCAAGGTCGATGACCTGACCAAGTCGGCCAAGGGCTTCGCTGACGACGCCACGAAGACCGCCAAGGGCTTCGCTGACGACGCCACCAAGCGCGCCGAGGGCCTCGTTGACGACGCCAAGGCGACCGTCACCAAGGTGACCGGCAAGGCTCCCGCCAAGAAGGCTCCGGCCAAGAAGGCTCCCGCCGCCAAGAAGGCTCCGGCCAAGAAGGCTCCGGCTGCCAAGAAGGCCTGAAACACCGCACCATCTGAGAACGGGCTCCCTTTCGGGGGAGCCCGTTCTTGCGATCTCCGGACCGGTAGCCTGCTCTGGTGCCTGACTTCTTCGCATCGACTCAGAACAACGTGGCGCTGATCATCGGCGTCGTGTTGTTTGCGATCAAGGCTTTCGCCCTGGTCGACTGCGTTGCCCGCCCGGCGGCCCAGTTCTCCTACATCGAGACCCTGCCCAAACGCAGCTGGCTGATCATCTTGGTGCTCACCGTGGCAGGGCACATCGTCAGCGGGTTCAACCCGCTCGGCCTGCTCAGCCTGATCGGTACGGTTGCCGCGCTGGTCTATCTCGCTCAGGTTCGCGGCTCGCGCTGATCCAGGCGGTGCGGATGTAGCCATCTGGTCACGATGAGCCGCAGGACAGCCAGATCGTCATCGGCCGCGACCTCCGGGTGCGCCGTACGCGCTGACCGGTGCGCGGAGAGCATCGCCGCCAACCATCGAGCGGTGTCGTCTACATGAAGCTCGCCGTCGACATCGCCCATCGTGATCGCCTCGGAGATGAGCGAGGCAAACGTGCGCTCAACCGACTCGTCGAGCACCAGCTCACCATCGCCGGCAAGGTGGTCGATCGAGTCGAGCAGCTGGTCCCACGGCTCCGCTGTCATGCCGAGACTCTAGCGCCGGGAGGCATGCCAACGTTCGACTAGTTGGGGCATCTCGTCGGCCATGTAGGCGAAGAAGTCTCGCGTCGCGTCGAGGCGTTCGTGGGCGGCACTTCCTGCAGGCACGCTCTCGATCCCGCGCTCGAGGTGTCCCGTCAAGGTTCGGATCAGTTCGGTCTCTGTGGCCATTGCCTCAGCCCACGTGGTGCCGAGGACGTCGTAGCGGTCAACCCGCTCTCCGCTGACTCGACGACGTACGGCGAGGCCCATCCTGGTGAGGTAGGAAGTTGCGCCGCTGACGGCTCCCGCGCTCACGCCGAGCACATCGCCGATCTCTCGTGCGGTGTAGCCGTTCTCCGGGGCGACCAGGAGCGTGGCGAACACCCGGGCGGCCATGCGCTGCATACCGGACTGGTGCATCTCGAGGGCGAATGCCTCGACGAACTCATCAGTGCCGGTCATGTGATCGAGCATACCCTGATTCATACATTTCAAGGATTTTACAAATCTGTGAAAAAGAGTAGCGTCGGCCTCATGGAACCTGTCATCGACATCTCTGGCCTGGTCAAACGATTCGGACAGTTCACAGCACTCGATGAGCTCGACCTGACGGTCACCCAAGGCGAGGTGCACGGCTTCCTGGGACCCAACGGTGCCGGCAAGTCGACCACCATTCGGGTGCTGCTCGGTCTGCTCCGCGCCAACGAAGGGAGTGTCACGCTCTTCGGCAAGGACCCATGGAGCGACGCCGCCGAGCTGCATCGGCGACTCGCGTACGTGCCGGGTGACGTCAATCTGTGGCCCAATTTGTCCGGCGGTGAGGTCATTGACCTGATGGGTCGGCTACGCGGTGGGCTTGACGTCAAGCGCCGCGACGCGCTGGTGGAGCGGTTCGAGCTCGATCCCACCAAGAAGGCGCGCACCTATTCCAAGGGCAACCGGCAGAAGGTCGCCCTCGTCGCTGCGCTTGCAGCTGACGTCGAGCTGTTGATTCTGGACGAGCCGACCTCAGGCCTTGACCCGCTCATGGAGTCGGTGTTCACCGACTGTGTGGAGGAGTTCAAGGACGAAGGTCACTCTGTCCTGCTGTCGAGCCACATCCTGGCCGAGGTGGAGCGCTTGTGCGATCGAGTCAGCATCATCCGATCTGGCAGGACGGTCGAGTCCGGCACACTGTCGCAGTTGCGGCATCTCACTCGTACGGCAGTGTCCGCCGAGATGAGTCGTCCGCCGACCGGACTCGACGGCCTCGAGGGCGTCCACGGCGTGAGGGTCGAAGGCAACCGGGCCAGCTTCGAGGTCGACACACCCAAGCTCGGTGCCGCGTTGGTCCAGCTCGGACAGTTCGACATCCAGTCGCTCACAAGTCAGCCGCCGACGCTGGAGGAGCTCTTCATGCGCCACTACGGCGATGAGATCGAGACTGTGCCCGAAGAAGAGTTGTCATGACCGAGCGCAGCGAGGGAAACAAGGGCATGACCGGCGTCCGTACGCTGTTGCGCTTCAATCTCCGACGTGACCGCATCATGTTGCCGGCGTGGATCTTCGGTGGCGTCATGCTCTATTACTCACAGGCGGTCAGCACGAAGGGTCTGTACACGACCCAGGCCGAGCTGGACAAGGCTGCGGAGACTGTCGGTGGCAATGCCGCGTTCATCGCGATGCTCGGCCCCGACCGTGCGCTCAACACCTTGGGCGGACAGGTGGCGTGGCAGTCGGTCGCCTTCGGCATCATCGTGGCCGGCCTGATGAGCATGTTCATCATCGGTCGTCACACCCGGGCCGAGGAGGAATCGGGTCGAGACGAGCTGATCCGTTCAGCCGTGGTGGCCCGCAACGCTCCCATGATCGCCGCTGCGGTCGTCGCCGTCGGAGCCAACGTGGCGCTCGGCAGCCTCACCACGGTGAGCCTGATGACGGTCGGGCTGGAGACTGCGGGATGTGTCTCCCTCGGGGTCTCCTTGGCCTTGGGCGGCATTGTCTTCGCTGGTATCGCGCTTCTGGCCGCGCAGCTCACCGAAGGTACGCGCGGGATGTACGGCATCACGGGCGCCGTGATCGGTGTCTCGTACGTGTTGAGAGCCGTTGGCGATGTCGGCAATGGTGCACTCTCATGGCTTTCGCCGATCGGTTGGGCGCAGCACATGCGTGCCTTCGACCAAGAGGTGTGGTGGCCCATCGCCCTGTTGGTCGTGGGTGCGGGCGTGCCACTCATTGCGGCCATCCGGATCTTTTCGCGGCGAGATGTGGGCTCGGGTGTCTGGGCCGCGCGACCGGGTCCGGAGCGGGCGGGCCGAGGACTCTCCTCATCGACGGGCCTTGCGTGGCGGCTGCAGCGTGGGTCGGTCATCGGGTGGAGCGTGGGACTTCTTCTCATGGGCATCAGCTACGGATCGATCGGCAATGACGTCGAGGACCTGTTGGGAGACTCTTCGTTTTCTGAGGACATGTTCGGCGGCGACTCTGGCGTGAGCCTCACCGACTCGTTCTACGCGACCGCCATCGGCATGATTGCGCTCCTCGCCTGTGGTCTGGTGATCTCGTCGGCCCTGCGTCCACGCGGCGAGGAGGACGCCGGTCGGGTCGAGGGGTTGCTGGCAACGGCGCTGCCACGAAACCGCTGGCTGCTGGGTCATGTCGTCATGACGGTGCTCGCGGCTGTGGGCGGTGTTCTGATCGGAGGACTTGGCCTCGGACTTGGCTACGCGATGGTCACCGGCGACGCCGGAGCGATTGGCAAGTACTTCGTGGCCACGGTTCCGTACGTTGCGCCAGTGCTGCTGCTCGCCGGGGTGGCACGGCTGTTGTACGGCATCTCGCCTCGGTGGGCGCCGTACGCCTGGGCCTCGCTGGGGTTCTGCTTCATCGTGCTGCTGTTCGGTGAAGTGCTGCAGCTCCCCGATTGGTTGAAAACGCTCTCGCCGTTCGACCACCTGGCGCTGACGCCGGCCGAGGACGTGCGGTGGACCCCGGTCGTGGTGATCGGTGCGCTGGCCGCGGCGACGAGTGCGACTGGACAGCTGCTGTTCCGGCGGCGCGATGTCCACTGAAGGCTAGAACATGTGTTCGAACAGGCGTACGCTGGTCTCATGGACGCGTACTTCCAGGGTTCGCTGCTCGACGCCGGGGTCACGCCTGAGATCGGCCCGCTCAATCCGTCGCGCACGGTGCTGACGCGTGGAGCGTGGGTCGACGTCCTGCCCGGCTGGATCGCCGGCTCCGACGACCTGTTCCTGCGCCTGCAGGAGGAGGTCCCGTGGAGGGCTGAGCAGCGCGAGATGTATGACAGCGTCGTCGACGTACCGCGATTGATCTCGTTCTACGGCCGAGACGACGCATTGCCCGATCCGTTGCTCACTGATGCGCGCGAGCTGCTCAGCGATCACTACGAGGGCGAGCTCGGCGAGCGGTTCGAGACCGCGGGACTCTGCTATTACCGCGACGGGCAGGACAGCGTCGCCTGGCACGGCGACCGCATCGGTCGCAGCCGTACCGAGGACACCATGGTCGCGATCGTCTCGCTCGGCGCAGCTCGCCGGCTGTCGCTACGACCGCGCGGCGGAGGCGAGGCCATCGGCTTCGCCCTCGGCCATGGCGACCTCGTCGTGATGGGTGGCTCGTGCCAGCGCACCTGGGAGCACGCGATCCTCAAGACCGCGCGCCCTGTCGGACCACGCATCAGTGTGCAGTTCCGCCCCCGCGGAGTGCTCTGAGGGTGAGCGGTGACTTGGTCGCCCATCGATCGGGTGAGCGGTGACTTGGTCGCCCATCGATCGGGTGAGCGGTGACTTGGTCGCCCATCACCGCTCAGGATGGGCGACTGGCGCACCGCTCCACAGCGGGTCGGGTGGGACGGATGTCCACAGGGAGCAGCTAGGAATGTTGTCCACTACAGGTGACAATCGTGTGCTGGGTGAATGCCACCTCGACCTTTCGTGCCCGACGAACTTCTGCACCGCCCTTTCAGTCAATCTGAAGGCCTGTCCCTCGGCCTCACCCCACACAAGCTGAGCGGCTCGACGTGGAGGAGGTTGCACCCGCGCGTCTGGGTCCACCGCGACCACGAGATGACAGCCGCCGACTGGATCGCGGCCGCGAGCCTGACCATGCCGGATCGGGCGCAACTGAGTCATATGTCGCGGATCCAGGCGCTGGGGCTCGACCTCGAGGAGGTCCAACCGGTCCACTTCACGGTGGCAGGCGATCTGCACCTCGACGTGGACGGTGTCTTTCTCCATCGCACCGAGGTCCTGCCTCCGCTGGACAGCGTCGGGGTGACACCAGCGGCGGCGTTCATCCAGTACTGCGCGACGGCGCGCATGATCGACGCGATCAAGGTGGGCGATTGGCTGCTGCACCACAGGCACATGACAACGATCGAGGTCGCGGAGACCGCCAGACAACACCTCTGGCGGCCCGGTGCGCGGCAGGCGCGCAGAGTGCTGCCGCACCTGGACGCGGGCTCGCGGTCGCTCAAGGAATCAGAGGTACGGGCTCTGATCATCTTTGCCGGGCTGGCAGAGCCGGAAGTCAACGTGCCCTTGATCGTCGCGGGTGAACGGCTCGGGGTGGTCGACCTGCTGATCCGCTCGGTGATGCTCGCTCTGGAGTACGAGGGGCGTCAGCATGCCGAGTCTGTTTCCCAGTTCAATCGAGACATTCAGCGGTATGCGGCGTTTCGCCGCCACGGGATCGAGTACCTCCAGATCACGAACGAGATGCTCGACAGGCCGAAGGTGTTGGTGCAACGGGTCCACACGCGAATGGTCCAGCTCGGCTATGCCGGCGCTCCTCCGGTCTTCGCCGATCGCTGGGCTGCGTTGTTCGCGCCGATCCCGAAGGTGGCGGTGGGTAGGTCGCCCATCATCCGTACGGATGGGCGATTGGGTCACCGCTCAGCGTAGGGATGGGCGACTGGGTCACCGCTCAGCGTAGGGATGGGCGACTAGGTCACCGCTCAGCGTAGGGATGGGCGACTAGGTCACCGCTACTTCTTGGCGCGGCGGTTGGCGCGGTCGCGCTCGGTGGCGTCGAGGATGATCTTGCGGATGCGGACGTTGCCGGGGGTGACCTCGACGCACTCGTCCTCGCGGCAGAACTCCAGCGACTGCTCGAGCGACAGCTTGCGCGGCGGCACGAGCTTCTCGAACTCGTCGGCGTTGGAGCGGACGTTGGTCTGCTTCTTCTCGCGGACGATGTTGATGTCCATGTCGTCCGAGCGTGAGTTCTCGCCGACGATCATGCCCTCGTAGACCTCGGTCGCCGGCTCGATGAACAGCGTGCCGCGCTCCTGGATGTTCGTCATCGCGTACGAGGTCGCTGCGCCGGCACGGTCCGAGACGAGCGAGCCCGACGGGCGGGTCGAGATCTCGCCGGCCCACGGCTCGTACTTCTCGAACGTCTGGTGCGCGATGCCGGTGCCGCGGGTGTCGGTGAGGAACTCGGTACGGAAGCCGATCAGGCCACGCGCCGGGACGATGAACTCCATGCGGACCCAGCCGGTGCCGTGGTTGATCATCTGCTCCATGCGGCCGCGGCGAACGGCGAGCAGCTGGGTGATCGTGCCGAGGTACTCCTCGGGCGCGTCGATCGTCAGGCGCTCCATCGGCTCGTGCACCTTGCCGTCGATCTCCTGCGTGACGACCTGCGGCTTGCCGACCGTGAGCTCGTAGCCCTCGCGACGCATCTGCTCGACGAGGATGGCCAGCGCGAGCTCGCCGCGACCCTGGACCTCCCAGGCGTCGGGACGCGCGGTCTCGAGGACCTTGAGCGACACGTTGCCGATGAGCTCACGGTCGAGGCGGTCCTTGACCAGGCGGGCGGTGACCTTGGTGCCCTTCTCGCGACCGGCGAGCGGCGAGGTGTTGGTGCCGATCGTCATCGAGATGGCGGGCTGGTCGACCGTGATGAGCGGCAGCGCGATCGGGTTGTCCGGATCTGCGAGGGTCTCGCCGATCGTGATGTCGGGGATGCCGGCGATGGCGACGATGTCACCGGGGCCAGCGCTCTCGCCGGGTACGCGCTCGAGCTCGTTGGTGACCAGGAGCTCGGTGATCTTGACCTTCTCGGTCGTGCCGTCGTGCTTCATCCACGCGACCTGGGCGCCCTTCTTGAGGGTGCCCTCGAAGACGCGTACGAGGGCGAGGCGGCCGAGGAACGGCGAGGCGTCGAGGTTGGTGACGTGCGCCTGGAGCGGCGCACCCTCGGTGTACTCGGGAGCCGGGACGGCTTCCATGATCGTCTGGAACAGCGGGATGAGGTTGTCGCTGTCGGGCATGCCGCCGTCTTCGGGCTGCGTCAGCGATGCGCGGCCGGCGCGGGCCGAGGCGTAGACGACGGGGAAGTCGAGGGCGTCCTCGCTGGCGCCGTCCTCGAGCAGGTCGAGGAACAGCTCGTACGTCTCGTCGACGACCTCGGCGATGCGCGAGTCGGGGCGGTCGACCTTGTTGACGACCAGGACGACGGGCATCTTGGCGGCGAGCGCCTTGCGGAGCACGAAGCGGGTCTGGGGGAGCGGGCCCTCGGATGCGTCGACGAGCAGGATGACGGCGTCGACCATGGAGAGTCCGCGCTCGACCTCGCCACCGAAGTCGGCGTGGCCGGGGGTGTCGATGATGTTGATCGTGACGCCGCCATCAGGCGCGCCGGGGCCGTTGTAGCGGACCGCGGTGTTCTTGGCGAGGATCGTGATGCCCTTTTCGCGCTCGAGGTCTCCCGAGTCCATGGCGCGTTCGGCGAGCTGGTGGTGCTCGTCGAAGTGGCCCTGCTGCTGGAGCATGGCGTCGACGAGCGTCGTCTTGCCGTGGTCGACGTGGGCGACGATTGCGACGTTGCGCAGGTCAGAGCGAATGGGCATGCGAAAAATTGTCCTTGGCGTGGGGAATGCTCGAGCGAAACGGAGCCTTGTCATTCTACGGGTGCAGCACGCCCTGGCGACTAATCCGTCACCACGCTGTTCATTGCGTGTTAACAATAGTGCTGCTTTCGCAATAGTTGCGCGCCTGTTAGTATTTTCCGGTGACGAAAAACGCCAAGCTCGAAGAGGTGCTCCAGCAGTTCCTCATGCGCTGCATGAGCGGCGCCGAGGCGCAGGGCATCGACCGGATCGTCGAGCTCGAGCTCTCGATCAGCCAGGCCAAGACGGTGTTCGTCCTGGCGCAGGCCAGCGATCCTCTCCCCATCCACGCGATCGCCGAGCAGATCCGGCTGTCGGTCGCGGCAACGGGTCGCAACATCGACCAGCTCGTCCGGATGGGCCTCGTCGAACGGCGCGAGGACGAGAGCGATCGCCGCGTCAAGCTCGTCACCATCACCAAGGCCGGCCACGACGTCGCCGACCAACATCTCGAGGCGCGACGCACCGCACTCAGCGCGATGGTGTCTCGACTCACGCCCGACGAGGCCGACCGGCTTCAGCAGGCGCTTCAACCCATCCTCGCGGGTGACGCCCTGCGACCGACCAACCAGGAGATCCCTGAATGACGTCCCCAGTCGAAGCAATCCCCGACGACGACAAGATCACCCCCGAGCTCCTCAAGATCGCTGGCGTCGTCGTGATCGGCGCCATCATGTCGATCCTCGACGTGACAGTCGTCAACGTCGCGCTTCCCACCTTCCAGACCGAGCTGTCCGGCAACGGCGAGCCGCTCGCCTACTCCACCGTTGCGTGGACCGCGACGGCCTACATGCTGGCGCTTGCAGCCGTCATCCCGTTGACCGGCTGGGCGGCTGACCGATTCGGCACGAAGCGCCTCTACCTGACGGCGATCGCGCTCTTCACGATCGGCTCCCTGCTGTGCGCGACTGCGTGGAACATCGAAGCCCTCATCGGCTTCCGCATCCTGCAGGGTCTCGGCGGCGGCATGCTGATGCCGCTCGGCATGACGATCATGACCAAGGCGGCCGGACCGCACCGCATGGGTCGCCTGATGGCGATCCTTGGTGTGCCGATGCTGCTCGGTCCGATCATGGGCCCGATCCTCGGTGGTGTCCTCATCGACGCCGCTTCGTGGCACTGGGTCTTCCTGATCAACCTGCCGATCGGCCTGATCGGTCTGGTCTACGCGTGGAACGTGCTGCCCAAGGACAACCCGCAGCCGAGCGAGTCGCTCGACTGGGTCGGCATGCTCATGCTGTCGCCCGGACTCGCCTCGCTGCTGTACGGCGTCTCGTCCATCCCGGGTGAGGGCACGGTTGCGGCCACCAAGGTGCTGGTCCCGATGATCATCGGCGTCGTCCTGATCGCGTCCTTCGCGGTCTGGTCGTTCAAGCCGAAGCACCCGCTGCTCGACCTGCGACTGTTCGCGAACCGCAACCTGACGATCTCGATCATCACGATGTTCCTGTTCGCCTCGGCGTTCTTCGGTGCGCTGCTGCTCGTCCCGACCTACTTCCAGCAGGTCGACGGCGACTCGGTCAAGCGTGCAGGTCTGCTGATCGCTCCGCAGGGCATCGGCGCCATGCTGACGATGCCGATCGCCGGATCGCTCACCGACAAGATCCCGGTCGGTCGCATCGTGCCGTTCGGCTTCCTCGGCATCCTGACCGGCCTGTTCGGTCTGGCCAACAGCACCGATCCGGGCACGCCCAACATGCAGATCATGGCGTGGCTGTTCGTGACCGGCCTCGGAATGGGCGCGACGATGATGCCGCTGTTCACCTCGGCGCTCAAGACGCTTCAGGCTGCTGACGTGGCTCGCGGCTCGACGCTGCTCAACGTGACGCAGCAGGTTGCCAGTGCAACAGGCATCGCGACGATCTCGGTCGTGCTGACCAATGCCATGAAGAGCGGTGACGTCCTCGCCGGCTCGGAGAAGATCCCGGGCATCGACGGCGGACTCACGGCGGCCCAGCTGGCAGCCGGATCGCACACCGACAAGGGTGCGCAGCTGGTCGACACGCTGAATGCCGGAGGCTCTGTGCTCGAGCGGGGATTCCAGGACCTGGCGGACGCCTTCCAGACGTCCTACTGGGTCGCCTTCGCGGCGCTGTTCATCACGCTGATCCCGGTGTTCTTCCTGCCGCGCAAGCGTGAGGTCTCGCACCTGCTCGACGAAGAAGACCGGCCGCAGGCCATGGTGCACTGACCGGTCAGATCGCCACGAGGGGCCCAGCCGATTGCTCGGCCGGGCCCCTCGTGCACGTCCGGGTCAGGTTTGCTCTGCCTGCTCCTCGAGCGCGCGATCGATCCGCTCGTCAACGGGGCGGCCGAAGTGATCGTCGAAGTTGTCGACCAGCGAGCCGGTCACCGACTCGCCCACCTCGATCGCCATCTCGCGTTCGCGTGCCCGGCGAGCGAGGCGCAGGATCTCTTTGCGTTCACCCTTGAGTGCGCGGTAGGTCGCGAAACACATCGCGATCATGATGATGCTGAACGGGACCGCGGTGAGGATCGCCCCGGTCTGCAAGGCGGCCAGACCTCCCGCCAGCATCAGGCTGATGGCCACCAGGCCTTCGAGGACCGCCCACATGACGCGGCTCCAGGTCGGTGGCTCGGGGTTGCCGCCGGACGCCAACATGTCCACCACCAGTGAACCGCTGTCCGATGAGGTGACGAAGAAGATCGTGACGAGGATGATGGCGAGACCGGAGAGAATCGAGCCGGCCGGCAGGCTGCCCAGCAGGTCGAACAGCACGTTCTCACTGGTGATGCCGCCGTCGGAACCGACCAGGTCACCGACCTCCATCTGCCGCAGGATCGCGGAACCGCCGAGGACGCTGAACCAGAGGGCCGAGACCAGGGTCGGCACGAGCAGGACGCCGGCGACGAACTCGCGGATGGTGCGTCCCTTGGAGATGCGGGCGATGAAGATCCCGACGAAGGGCGCCCACGACATCCACCAACCCCAGTAGAACGTCGTCCAGAAGCCCTGCCACTGGATGCCGTCCTCGCCGGCGAACGCGCTGGTGTTGAAGCTCAGCGGGACGATGTCGGCGGCGTACCCGCCCAGGTTCTGCACGAAGCTGCGCAGCAGGAACAACGTCGGTCCGAGCACGAGCACGAGCAGCAACAGGCCCGCTGCGAGACCGAGGTTGATGTTGGACAGCCACTTGATGCCGCGGCCGAGCCCGCTGACCACCGAGGCGACCGCAATGCTGGTGATCGCGATGATCAGGACGACCCGAATCGTGTCGGTGCCTTCGTCGATGAGCCCGAGGTGGACGAATCCGGCAGTGATCTGCTGGACGCCGAGACCGAGAGAGGTGGCGACGCCCGCGACGGTGCCGACGATTGCCACGACGTCGACGGCATCTCCGAGCCTGCCCTTGACCCGGTCACCCAGGATGGGTTCGAGGGTCCACCGCAACGAGACCGACCGCCCCTTGCGGTGAATCGCGTACGCCATCGACAGCCCGACGACGACATAGATCGCCCAGGCGTGCAGACCCCAGTGCAGGAACACCTGGGACATCGCCTTCTGGGCGAGCTCGGCGTCGGTGCCGGTCACTCCGGGCTTGGGGTCGGTGAAGAACGTCAGTGGTTCGGCAGCGCCCCAGAACACCAGGCCGATTCCCATCCCGGCCGCGAACAGCATCGCGAACCAGGCCTTGAGGCTGAACTCCGGGTCGTCGTCATCCTTGCCGAGCTTGATGTCGCCGAATCGGCCGATGCCCATCCAGAGGGCGAAGATGACGAATCCGGTGACGGTCAGGGTGTAGTACCACCCGATGTCGCCGATGACGTTGTCCTGGGCCGAGCCCAGGGCGTCGCCGGTCGCGTCGGGGAAGAAGATGCTGATCAGGACGACGATTCCCAAGATCGCGAGGGCGGGGTAGAACACGCCCGGCGCGATGTCTGAGCGCCAGGATGCCCGTCGTTGGTTGTCTGGTCGTGTGGTCGTCATGTCGAACCTCAGAACGGTGAGAATGGGTTCTCCACGTTTGCCGAGGCAGGCTGATTCGTCAAACCGGCCCCGGCATCGTCAGGCTTCGCGGTGCACCTTGTGCGCTGCGGCCTGGGCGATCGGCTTGACGATCAACAGGTCGATGTTGACGTGCTGCGGCCGGGTTGCCACCCACTGCACGGCGTCGGCGATGTCAGCGGCGAGCAACGGCTCGGCGACGCCTGCATAGACGGCATCGGCCTTGGCCTTGTCGCCGAGTCGTACGAGGGCGAACTCCTCGGTGTGGACCATGCCGGGCGCGATCTCCGAGACGCGTACGGGCTGGCCGTTGAGCTCGAGCCGCAGCGTCTCGGTGAGCACGGCGACACCATGCTTGGCGGCGGTGTAGCCGCCGCCACCCTCGTACGCCCAGCGACCTGCGGTCGAGCCGATGTTGATGATCGTGCCGGCTCCGCTGGCGATCAGCGCCGGCGCGAGGGCCTTGGTGACCTGCATCGTGCCGATGACGTTGATGTCGTACATGCGACGCCACTCGTCAGGGTCGGCCTGGATCACCGGATCGGCGCCGAAGGCACCGCCGGCGTTGTTGACGAGGACGTTGAGCGTGCCGTCGACGGCCCTGGCCAGTGCGGCGACCTGGGCCTCGTCGGTGACGTCGCACTCGACCGCCGTACCGCCGATCTCGTCGGCCAGCTCCGTGAGGCGATCGATGCGACGCGCGGCGCAGTAGACGTGGAACCCCGCGGCGGCGAGGGCGCGGGCGGAGGCTGCTCCGATGCCGCTGCTGGCACCGGTGACGACGGCTGACTTCATGGCGCCATCGTTGCAGACGGCAGAGCGTTGCAGATGGACACACCGCGACGGCGTTGGCCTGAACTGTCATCATTGACGAGGAAGGCGGGTGTTCATGCTCAAGCGCATCGCGATGCTGTCGGCACACACATCCCCGCTCGATCAGCCGGGTGACGGCGACGCGGGCGGTATGAACGTGTACGTGCTCGAGCTTTCGCGACAGCTCGCCTCGCGGGGTGTCGCGGTCGAGATCTTCACCCGAGCGACCTCCCGCCACCAAGAACCGGTCACCGACCCCGAACCGGGCATCCGCGTGCACCATGTCGCCGCCGGACCGTTCGAGGGCCTGGAGAAGAACGACCTCCCGTCACAGCTGTGCTCCTTCGTCCGCGATGTGCTGCGTGCCGAGGTGGAGCGCGAGCCGGGACACTTCGACCTGGTGCACTCGCACTACTGGCTGTCGGGGCAGGTTGGCACCGTCGCCCGTGAACGATGGGGTGTGCCACTCGTCCACACGATGCACACCATGGCCAAGGTCAAGAACGCGCAGCTTGCCGACGGTGATTCACCTGAGCCGATCGGCCGGGTCTACGGCGAGGAGGAGATCGTCCGGCTGGCTGACCAGCTGATCGCCAACACGTCCGAGGAACGTCGAGAGCTGATCGAGCTCTATGACGCCGAGCCGGATCGGGTGGCGGTGGTCCACCCTGGCGTCGACCTGTCGGTGTTCCGTTCCGGCCGGCAGGCTGAGGCTCGCGCACTGCTCGACCTCCCGGCCGACGCCGCGGTGCTGCTGTTCGCCGGGCGCATACAGCCGCTCAAGGCTCCTGATGTCGTGCTCAAGGCTGCTGCGGTGATGCTGGAGCGTGATCCGGGCCTGCGTGATCGACTGGTTGTCGCCATCGTCGGTGGTGCTTCAGGCAGCGGGCTCGAGCATCCCTCGGCGCTGTCGGACCTCAGCACCTCGCTGGGTCTCGACGACGTGGTCCGGTTCATCCCGACCGTGAGCCAGGTCGAGCTCGCTGACTGGTACGCCGCCGCGAGTGTGGTGTGCGTGCCCTCCTACAACGAGTCGTTCGGGCTGGTTGCGATCGAGTCCCAGGCCTGTGGCACCCCGGTCGTTGCAGCGCGCGTCGGCGGACTGGCCACCGCCGTGTCGGACGGCGTCTCCGGCGTGCTCGTCGACGGCCACGAGCCAGCCGATTACGCGTCCGCGTTGCACCCTCTGCTGGTCGACGACGAGGTACGCGAAGCGATGAGCGCCAAGGCCGTGCACCACGCGGAGTCGTTCGGTTGGGACGTGACGGCCGACCGTACGCTCGACGTCTACGAAGCCGCGATCGCCGCGCACGCGAAGTCATCCGAATGACCGCGCGCGAGGTCATCATCGAGACGCTCACGGCGTCCGAGCTCGAGTACACCGAGCACAGCCCGGGCGTCTTCGAGATCACCCTGCCAGGTGAGCGCAAGCTGCAGACCACCTGTCGCCTCGAGGTCGGCGGGCATGCCCTCGGCATCCATGCCTTTGTCTGCCGCAAGCCTGACGAGAACCACGAGGGCGTCTATCGCTGGCTGCTCGAGCGCAACCTCAAGATGTACGCCGTCGCGTTCGCGGTCGACGCGGCCGGTGACATCTACCTCGACGGACGCCTGCCCCTGTCGGCGATCACGGTCGAGGAGCTCGACCGGGTGCTGGGCGCCGTGCTGACGTACGCCGACGAGTCGTTCAACACGATCCTCGAGCTCGGCTTCGCCTCCTCCATCCGCAAGGAGTGGGAGTGGCGTGAGTCGCGCGGCGAGTCGACGCGCAACCTCGAGGCGTTCAAGCACCTCAAGCCCTGAGCGCCCCACCAGCCGTCACGTAGCGTTCAGGTCATGAGGGTGCAGATCTTCGCGGACGTCACGGATCCGTGGTCGTACGTCGGGTGCACGCGGTTCGAGCGTGCTGCCGCCATGGTGTCGATTCTCACCGGCGAGCCCATGGAGCTGACCCTTCGCGCCTTCCAGCTGGAGCCTGATGAGCCCAGTACTGGTCGTCCGCTGATGGAGGCAATGGCGGATCGCCTTGGCGGTCTCGACAAGGCCGAGTTCGTCAACGTCCAGGTCACCGCAGGTGCTCGCATCACCGGGATCGACCTCAACTTCGACGAGGCGATCCAGGCCAACTCGTTCGATGCCTGGCGAATGTTGACCTGGGCCGACGAGGACGGTCCCGGGGTGCAGCGCGATCTGGCACACCAGCTCTGGCGAGCCCATTTCCTCGAGGGCGCTGACATCGGCGACCCGTTCGTCCTCGCCACCCGGGCCGCCCTGGTCGGGCTCGACCTCGAGACGGCCGAGGCACTGCTGGCGAGCACGGAGTACGCCGACGAGGTCCACATGCAGACCGAGACCGGCAAGGGTCTTGGCATCAAACAGCTCCCGTACGTCGTCGTCGAGAACACCTGGCAGCTCGAAGGTGTGCACTCGCAGAACGACTACGTGCAGGCGCTGAGCCGCATCTATTCGGAGTGGAAGGCCGATGAATCCACCGGAGGCTGACCCAATAGGCTCAACGACATGAGCACCCTGATCCTGCTTCGTCACGGCCACAGTGAGTGGAACGCCAAGAACCTGTTCACCGGTTGGGTCGATGTCGACCTCAACGAGCAGGGTCTTGCGGAGGCCGCGCGCGGTGCTGAGCTTCTCGCCGAGGCCGGTCTCAACCCCGACGTCTCGCACACCTCTCTGTTGCGTCGGGCCATCCGTACCGCCGAGATCGTGCTCAACGGCATCGACCGGCACTGGATCCCCGTACGTCGTTCGTGGCGGCTCAACGAGCGCCACTACGGTGCGCTCCAGGGCAAGGACAAGAAGGCCACGCTCGAGGAGTTCGGCGAAGAACAGTTCATGACGTGGCGTCGCTCGTACGACACGCCGCCGCCGCCGATGCCCGACGACAACGAGTTCAGCCAGTCGTCAGATGCGCGCTATGCCGAACTGCCCGACGAGCTGCTGCCCCGTACGGAGGCGCTGGCCCAGGTGCTCGACCGCATGCTGCCGTACTGGTACGACTCGATCGTCCCCGACCTGCTCGTCGGCAAGGTCGTGCTGGTCACGGCGCACGGCAACTCGTTGCGTGCACTCGTCAAGCACCTCGACGGTCTGAGCGAGGAAGCCGTGGTCAGCCTCAACATCCCGACCGGCATCCCGCTCGTCTACGAGCTCGACGACGACCTCAAGCCGACGGTGAAGGGCGGGAAGTACCTCGACCCCAAGGCCGCCGAAGCCGCCATCGCAGCAGTGGCCAATCAGGGCCGCTGAGCCTTACGGTCATTTGATCTTGAGTCTGATCTTCGCCGAGCCGCCGTCGACCGAGGTCTGAGTCGGGTATCTGACCGTGAAGGTGTGATAGCCCTTCTTCAACTTGGTCAGCTTGACAGTCGCCGTTCCCTTGACGAGTCTGACGGGCCCGCGCACGAGGCGCGTGCCGTCCCAGAACTTCACGGTGCCCGGCGTGGTCGGCGCTTTCACTCGTACGGTCAGCGTTGCCTTGCGCTTGCCACGTGTCCCGCTGAGCGTCACAACTGATCGGTGGCGCACGAAGTCCGTCGACTGGGACGACGCGGTGAGAGATCGGGTGTAGTAGCCGTGCGCCGTGCCCGTGACACGGAGCGTGATCCGATGGCCTGCGTCAAGCGGGGTGAGGCGATAGGACTGGGAAGTGGCGCCGACGATCTGGTTGTTGTCGCGTAGCCAGACATACGAGTGAGCAAAAGAGTCGACGCCTATTTCGGGTGTCCATGTCCCGGTCAGCCCTGCCAGAGTGGAGCCGACGTGGGTGTCCCCGGTCGTCATGGGCGCAGCCGTATTGGTGATGCGCACGACAACGGCACCGGTGTTGCGCCATTGCGGGAATGAGTAGTAGCCCGGCTTGGTGGCGGTGATCTTGGCGTAGATCATCCAGCCGAGGTCCTCGGTCCGCACTGTGTAGTACCGGCCGGTTTGATCAGCGATGGGTTCCTCGGAGTTGTCCACGTTGGGGAGAGCGCGGATCCATTCGTAGCCAAAGGTCACGTCGTCGACAGGTTCGTAGTTTGAGTCGACCCAGACGCCGGGTGTGGCGTCGATGACCTCACCGGGATAGGGCAACCCAACTGGGCTCGTACTGGGACCGAGAAGAGCCTTGTCGTCGTTTACGGGACCCAGCTGTTCAGTCGTGGCTGTTCGCTGGCCCAGATCTGAGCGTGCGACGGTGACTCTTACGGAAATCATGTGCCCCGTGTCTTCAGGCTGGACCGTGTAGTTCGCTCTGTCCGCTTCAACGATCTCGCTCCCGTCACGGAGCCATGCGAAGCTCACGGATTGGGGACTGGGCTGCCAGTACCCCTGGTTTGCCCCGAGACTCTCACCGACCCGAGCTGTGCCGTAGATCTCCGGAGGGCTCACTAACGCCCATTCGTCTGCTGGTGGTTCGGCGCTTGCGTTGACGGGATTCAGGAAGGCCAGAACCAAGCTCGCCAAGAGCCACGATCTGACGGTCATCCGCTGGAGTCCGTGGCCAACGCGCACGATGCTGCTCCTTGGACGGTGGGCTCGACGGGCTCCCGAGCCTATCGAAGATGCTGGGCCACCAGTACGGAAGGCTCAGGAATCGTACTTGTAACCCAGCCCACGAACCGTGGTGAGTGTCGAAGGATTCGCCGGGTCGGGCTCGATCTTGGCGCGCAGTCGCTTGACGTGCACGTCGAGCGTCTTGGTGTCGCCCACGTAGTCGGCGCCCCATACGCGGTCGATCAGCTGACCGCGGGTGAGGACGCGGCCCGGGTTGCGCAGGAAGTACTCGAGCAGCTCGAACTCCTTGAGCGGGAACCGCGTCTCGGCACCGTCGATCGTGACGAGGTGGCGGTCGACATCCATGCGTACGCTGCCGAGCTCCAGTGACGCGTTGTCGTCACCGTCATCGGCGATGCCGCGACGGAGGACGGCCCGGATGCGGGCGACCAGCTCGCGCGGCGAATAGGGCTTCGTCACGTAGTCGTCGGCGCCGAGCTCGAGACCGACGACCTTGTCGACCTCGGTGTCCTTGGCGCTGACCATGATGATCGGCACAGACGATGTCTGGCGGATCGCCCGGCACACCTCCGTACCGGACAGGCCCGGCAGCATGAGGTCGAGCAGGATGATGTCGGCACCGTTGCGGTCGAACTCGGTCAGGGCATCGGGTCCGGTCTCGGCGATGGCGACCTCGAACCCTTCCTTGCGAAGCACGTACGACAACGCTTCGCTGTAGCTCGTCTCATCCTCGACGACCAATACCTTCGTCACGACTGCTCCTCATCAAGTTCCTGGGTGAATGCCGGCATCACGAGGGTGAACGACGAGCCGAGTCCCGGCTCGCTCCAGACCTCGACGGAGCCGCCGTTGCTGGCTGCGACGTGCTTGACGATCGACAGGCCGAGGCCGGTGCCGCCGGTTGCGCGGGCCCGGGCCGGGTCGACGCGATAGAACCGCTCGAAGATGCGATCGAGCTCGTCATTGGGGATGCCGATGCCGTTGTCGGCGACGGTCAGCCGTACGAACTGGTCGACGTGAGTCGCAGTCACGGTGACTCGCGAGCCTTCCGGGCTGTAGGTCACGGCGTTCTCGACGAGGTTGCTGACGGCGGCGTGCAGCTGGGCACGGTCGCCGTGGATGAAGAGCTCCGGCTCGACGTCGGTGACGATCTCGATGCCCTTCTTCTCGGCGTCGGTGGCCGAGTGCTCGCAGGCCTCGGCGATGAGCTCGCCGACCTTGATCGTTGCGGCGTCGTCGCTCAGCTGATCGTTCTGCAACCTCGACAGGTCGATGATCTGCTGCACCAGGCGGGTGAGGCGTTCGCTCTCGGTGTGCATGCGGCTGGAGAACCGTACGACCGCGTCGGGATCGTCCTTGGCCTCGGCGACGGCCTCCGCGAGCAGGTTGAGCGCGCCGATCGGCGTCTTGAGCTCGTGGCTGACGTTGGCGACGAAGTCGCGGCGTACGGTCTCGACCCGCTGCTCGCGGGTGCGGTCGTCGGCGAGCACGAGGACCAACCGCGAGCCCAGTGGTGCGACCCGGGCGTGGATGAACGACGTCGTACCGCGCCGAGGCTGCAGGGAGATGTCGGCCTGGCGCACCTGGCCGTCACGTCGCACCAGGCGTACGAGTGTCATCAGCTCTTCGGGCTGCAGGCGACCGTCGTGCACGATGCCCATCGCGTGCGCGGGCGCGGACGCCTGGACAACGGCGTCTGCCGAGTCGATCAGGACGGTTGAGGAGGGCAGTATCGCGAGCACGGCTTCGACGCCGGATGGAATGACGGGCACTGTCTCGACCACCGTATTCTGACGTCGTTCACTGAACCGCCACACGTACGTGAGCATCGCGCCGATGACAGCACCGATCGCTCCCGCGATCAGAAGTCCTGCGCTTGTGTCCACATCTAGATCGTAGGGTGCCGATCGCGAACATTCCGACTCCGTGAGCATTGATCGAAACGACCTTCAGACCCTGTTCACGCCGCGTTCACCGGAGGTCGCCGTCCGTTCACCCGCGCTGCCTAAAGTGACTGGCATGCGAGATCAGTATTACGAACAGCTTGATGCCATCGTCGACGACCTGGTGAGCCTGACGGGCTCGGTACGCAAGGCCGTCGCCGAGTCGACCCGTGCACTGCTTGAAGCTGACGGCAACGTCGCCGAAGCAGTCATCGCCGGCGACAAGGACATCGACGAGGCCACTGAGATGATCGAGGAGCGGGCGCTCCTCCTGCTGGCGACCCAGCAGCCTGTTGCGACCGACCTTCGCCAGCTCGTCGCGACTCTGCGGATGCTCACCGACCTGCAGCGCATGGGCGACCTGTCGGTCCACGTGGCCAAGGTCGCGCGTCGCCGTATGCCGGACTCGGCGGTGCCGCTCAAGCTGCACCCGACGATCCAGTCGATGGCGGCTGTCGCCGACTCGATGATCGACTCCGCCTCGCGCATCGTCGCCAACCGCGACGTCAAGGCTGCTGCCGAGCTCGAGGCCGAGGACGACGAGATGGACAAGCTGCGGCGCGAGCTGCTCCGCTCGGTGCTCAACGTCGAGTGGCAGCACGGTGTCGAGCCGGCGATCGACCTCGCCCTGTTGGGCCGCTACTACGAGCGCATCGGCGATCACGCCGTGTCGATGGCGCGCCGCGTCGTCTACCTCGTCACCGGCCAGGGCCAGCTCACCTAGACCAACCTCGTACGACCTCCGGGTCCCGCCACGCACGCCGTGGTCGGGGCCCGTTGTGGTTACTCGGTCTCGGTCTCGGCCTGCGCGTCTGCCTCCGCCGCGGACTCGGCGGCCGCGTTGTCGCCGGTGACCTTGTAATACTCGGCCGTACGAGCGACAACGGGTACTTCCATCGTGACCGAGGGAGCGTCAGAGAAGTTGAAGGTGACCTTGACGTAGAAGCCGGCCTTGGCTCCCTGAGTGACGGTGTAGCTCGCGGTGTCACCGGCAGAGCCAAGAGTGGTGAGGATGTCGGACGGGATGGGGAGGGCCGGCAGCTTCGGGCTGCGGACTACCAGCTCCTCGCCGGAGAGCGTGGTGACCGTGACGGACGCAAGCCTCTGCTCGGTGTCGGTCTTGTTGACGAAGGCTGCCGAGACCGTGGCCGAACCGTCCTTGTTTGAGACCAGCATCGCGTTGAGGGCGTCGACGTCTCCATGGGAGTTGGCGCCGACGGCCGCCTGGTACTGCTGATTCGTCTGGGCTTCGAAGCCGCAGGCGCTGAGCGCCAGGAGTGCTGTGGCGGCGAATGTGGCCGCGAGGCGACGTCGTACGGAGCTCACCGGTTGCCTGCTTTCAGTGGGTCGGACATCGGTCCAAAGTCGTCGCGCTGATCGTATCCGAGACCTCACCGATCGCTGACTTTGACCTCCGACCAGAGGCTCTGCTACGGCGTCCATACCAAGAATCGGCCCGGAGCGCTGTCAGTCGCGCATGTTATCCTTGTCACCTAGGAAAGGTACTTTCTCTATGACTTTTACTGTCGGCGAAACCGTTGTTTACCCCAACCACGGTGCTGCAGTCATCGAAGACATCGAAACCCGACAGATCAAGGGCGAGGACCACGATTACCTCGTACTCCGAATCGTTTCGCAGACTGACCTGATCGTCCGCGTCCCGGCTCGCAACGTTGATCTCGTGGGTGTTCGCGATGTCGTCGACCTTGCGGGTCTCGAGAAGGTCTTCGACGTGCTGCGCGCCGAGCATGTCGAAGAGCCGACCAACTGGTCACGCCGCTACAAGGCCAACCTCGAGAAGCTGCACTCCGGTGACGTGCTCAAGGTTGCCGAGGTCGTACGCGATCTGTGGCGCCGCGATCACGAGCGCGGACTGTCGGCCGGCGAGAAGCGCATGCTGGCCAAGGCTCGTCAGATCCTCGTGTCGGAGCTTGCACTCGCCGAGAAGACCAACGAGGACAAGGCCGAGATCCGCCTCGACGAGGTTCTCGCTTCCTGATCCACAGCTGACCAAGACCCCTGGCCCTCGGGCCAGGGGTCTTGGTCGTTGCGGTCTAGTCGACCTCGAACAGGATCGCGGTGGCGATGGCGGCGATGCCTTCGCCGCGACCGGTGAGCCCGAGACCGTCAGTCGTCGTGGCCGAGAGCGACACCGATGCGCCGAGTGCATCGCTGAGTACTCGTTCGGCCTGGTCCCGCTTCTCGGAGATCTTGGGCCGGTTGCCGATGGCCTGCACCGAGACGTTGCCGATGCCGAAGCCGGCAGCCCGTACGCGCTGGGCAGTCTCGCGGAGGAAGTCGACACCGGCCGCGTTGGCCCATTCGGGCTCGCTGCTGCCGAAGTGGCTGCCGATGTCTCCCAGACCGGCTGCGCCCAGGACGGCGTCGACGATGGCGTGAGCGACACAGTCCCCGTCGGAGTGACCCTCGAGGCCCTGTTCTTCCTCGGGCCACTCGAGCCCGGCGAGCCAGAGAGGGCGGCCAGACACCAGCTTGTGTACGTCGGTGCCGACGCCGATCCGAGGAGATGTCACAGGTTGATCATGCCGTATCGCCAAGCGGGGCAGCGAGGTGCGAGTGATGATGGATCAGTGATTCGTACCCGGAGCTTCGTCAGCGGAATGCTCGCAGCGGCGGCAGCCGTAGCAACCAGTGAAGCGCTCACAGCGTTGTTCAACCTGCGGGAGTCGCCCGTCCTCGCGCTGGGGCAGACCGTCATCAAGCTGACCCCGGGCGGCATCGCCGAGGGTGTCATCGGCGTGGTCGGAACCTTGGACAAGCCGCTGGCCGTGGCGTCGGTCGTGGTCGCGATCCTGCTGCTCGGGGGCCTGGCCGGAGCCTGGTGGAATGCTCGCCGAGCCTGGTCGCTTGCGTTGATCGCCTTGCTGGTGGTGGCGGCGTCAGCGGCCATGGTCGGTCGCCCATACTCCTACGGAGGCGGGGTCGTCGTGTGCATCCTTGCGGGTGCGGCCGTCGCTGCTGTGATCTGGTTGCTGCACCGCGAGGAGACCGAGGGGGACGAGGGAAGGCGAACGTTCCTGCGCACAGCCGGCTTCGTGGTCGCCGCAACCGTGCTGCTCGGTGGAGCCGGTGAGCTGCTCGGATCGCGTCGCCGTCGTCGCCGCGAGATCGAGACTGCGCGAGCTTCGCTGAAGCTACCGACGCGAAGCGTTGCCGCGCCGGCGGGCGTCGACTTCGGCGTCAAGGACCAGGAACGGTGGCTGACACCGAACGACTCGTTCTATCGGATCGACACAGCGCTTTCCCCACCGTTGATCGATCCGTACGACTGGGAGCTGCGCATCCACGGGATGGTCGACCAGGAAATGACGCTCACCTACCAGGACCTGCTGGACCGCGGGCTCAAGGATGCGTGGGTCACGCTCTGCTGCGTCTCCAACCCGGTCGGCGGCGACCTGATCGGCAACACCAGCTGGAGCGGCGTACCGATCAAGGACATCCTCGACGAGGTCGGCATCCAGAGCGGTGCCGATGCTCTGCTGTCGACCTCGGAGGATGGCTGGACGTGCGGCACCCCGCTCGCGGCGCTGACCGACGGGCGCGATGCGCTGCTCGCTCTGACGATGAACGGCGAGCCGTTGCCGATCGCGCACGGCTTCCCAGTGCGGCAGGTCGTGCCCGGACTGTACGGATATGTCTCGGCGACCAAATGGGTCGTCGACTGGGAGGTCACCCGTTTCCAGGACTTCCAGGCCTACTGGACCCAGCGGGGGTGGGGTCCGATGGGGCCGATCAAGACCGAGGCGCGCATCGATGTGCCGCGTGGATCTGTCGATGCCGGTCGGGTCACCGTTGCAGGTGTCGCCTGGCAGCAGCACGTCGGCATCAGCACCGTTGAAGTACGGATCGACGGTGGCTCCTGGCAGCAGACCACCTTGGCGAAGGTCCCCAACGTCGACACCTGGGTGCAGTGGACCTGGCAGTGGGACGCCGACAAGGGCAACCACACGATCGAGGCCCGGGCGACCAACCGCAAGAACGAGCCGCAGACCGAGGAGATCGCCGACGTGCTCCCCGACGGCGCCACCGGCTATCCGGGGATACGCGTCACGGTCACCTAGTCACGTTCGGACCACGTACGGTTCCTAGGGAGGCCGCCCGCGGCCGACCGGGAGCGAGCTCTGCGAGCGAAGGGCCCAGGAATCAACGTCACAGTCTCCTGACCTACCAGCGGGCGGTGTCCTTGGGGAGTGGGCGCGACGTCGGGCGAATCACGTAGACGACGCCGCCACTGCCGCCGAGCCAGGCCTTCTCGAACTGCGATCGCGTGTAGACCCGCCGGACGGTCGAGGCCGTCGATGCTGCGGGGTCGTTGGCGATGACATTGCCGTTCTTGGTGATGCCCGTGATCACCAGCAGGTGCCCGGGTGTCGACGAGATCGGCGCGCCGGTGAGCTTGCCCTTGGCGAAGGCGATCGATGCGACGAGTGGGATGCCGGCCTTGATGAACGCCTCGGCGTCGCGCAGGCTGCTCAGGCGCGTGACGAAGGAGTCGAGCCCGTACTGCGAGGCGTACGCGGTGTTGAACGGCCAGTTGCCGGTGCCGTCATAGAGGTCGTCGTAGGTGAATCTCGCCGCATGGTTGACCCACGACTCGGCGTAGGGCGACCAGGCGTACGCGGCTGGTGCGGGTCCGGCCTTGAAGTAGCGCATGACCATCGACGTGGACGTGGGCGAGCACCAGGCCTCGCCGCCCCCGCCCCACTGCGGGTTCTGGCCCTTGTGGATCATCTGCGAGTAGCGCGGGACGACGAGCTCCTTCGTCGACGTCATGGTGGTCTTGCTGGTGGAGATGCTGCGCGTTGAATAGGACGAAGCAGTGCCACCGACCGACTGCAGGATCGGCCTGGCGCTCGAACCGACGGGTCGCAACAGCACGACCTGCACCTGCCAGCCGGTGAAGGTCTTGCCCGAGTTGGCGCGCAATGTGTCCACATTGACGTTGGTGAGGTCGTCGCGCTGGCTCGAGTAGGACGAGCTCTTGATGTTGGAGGTGTCCTGCGCCCAGCGTGCCATCGTGTCCCACGTCCCTACCGTCGACCCGCTTCGCGCTCGCACGTAGACGCGGGCCCAGGTGCCTTCGGGGGTGCTCATGCTCCACGATGGGATGAGGGAGCGTGCGGCATAGCCGGTCGAGACCCATGGGGAGGTCCAGGTGCCGGTGTCGTACGACTTCGCACCGCCGGCGACATGGGGGTCGTCGTAGGTCGTGATCCTGCTGCCCGGACCGATCGTGACCGCACCCGAGAGGGCGGTCAGACCTGTGCTCGTTCCGCGCCCGAGCTGGGTGGTGCTCGTCCAGCTCATGTACGAGGTCTGGTCGGTTGCCGCCGACGCAGGGGCGGCAGCCAGCGCCGAACCACACAGGACGGAAGCGAGACCGAGGCGCACGACAGAGCGATTCACCGATTCATCGTAAGTGACGGATGGGACCAGTGGGGCGAAAGTGACTCGGTCGGCGCTCCGGACGGCGCCCGGGACGCGGGTGGGGAGCCGATAAGGTTGGGCCTGTGACTTTCCAGCTCTTCGACACTGCCACGCGTCAGGTTCGCGAGCTGGATCTCGTGCATCCCGGCAAGGTCTCGATCTATCACTGCGGGCTCACGGTGCAGGGTCCGCCGCACATCGGGCACATCCGCAAGGAGGTTGTGTTCGACGTCCTGCGTCGTTGGCTCGAGCACTCCGGCCTTGATGTCGCGATCGTCGCCAATGTCACCGACATCGACGACAAGATCCTGGCCAAGGGTGTCGAGCAGGGTCGGCCCTGGTTCGCCGTCGCGTACGAGAACGAACGAGCGCTGCACAGCGCATACGAGGTGCTCGGTTGCATCCCGCCGACGTACGAGCCCCGCGCCACCGGCGTCGTGCCCGAGATGATCGAGATGATCCAGACGCTCATCGAGCGCGGACACGCCTATGCGGCCGACAACGGTTCGGGCGACGTCTACTTCGACGTACGGTCGTGGCCCTCGTACGGCGAGCTCTCCAACCAGAAGATCGACGACATGCTCCCGGCCGAGGACGCTCCGCCCGAGGGCAAGCGCGACAGCCGTGACTTCGCCCTGTGGAAGGGCCACAAGGACGGCGACCCGGAGTCGGCGTCCTGGCCGACGCCGTGGGGTCGCGGTCGTCCGGGCTGGCACCTCGAGTGCTCTGCCATGGCGGCGAAGTACCTCGGCCACGAGTTCGACATCCACGGCGGCGGGCTCGACCTGCGCTTCCCGCACCACGAGAACGAGTTGGCCCAGTCGACTGCGGCGGGTCAGAAGTTCGCTCGCAACTGGATGCACAACGCGATGCTCAACCTGGCGGGCTCCAAGATGAGCAAGTCGGTCGGCAACACCCTGCTGGTCAGCGAGGTGGTCAAGCGGGTGCGCCCGATCGATCTGCGCTACTACCTCGTGGCATCGCACTACCGCTCGATCGTCGAGTTCTCCGAGGAGTCGCTCACCGAGTCGGCGACAGCCTTTGCCCGGATCGAGGGATTCGTACGTCGTGCAGCCGAGCTGGTCGGACCGGGCGAGCTGGGCGACATACCCGCTGAGTTCGCCCGGGCGATGGACGATGACCTCGCCGTTCCGGCCGCGCTGGCCGTCCTGCAGGCTGTCATCTCGGACGGCAACAAGCTTCTGTCAGGCGGCGACTCCGCCGACCTGAAGGCAGCGCTGGCATCAGCCCGCGCCATGCTCGACGTTCTCGGTTTGGATCCGCTGTCCCCGACGTGGGATCGTGGAGGTGACGATGCGGCGTACGCGCAGGCGATCGACTCTCTCGTGAGTGGTCTGCTGGAGCAGCGCCAGGAGGCGCGGGCCAGCAAGGACTTCGCCGCCGCAGACCGGGTTCGTGACCAGCTCACGGCTGCCGGCATCGAGATCGAGGACACTCCGCAGGGCGCGAGATGGTCCGTGAAGGGCGACAACTAATGCCAGGCAACAGCAAGCGCAAGGGCGCGATCAAGAAGACCGGCAAGGGCAACCCCACGGCCGGCTCGGGTGGACGCCGGCGCCAGGGACTCGAGGGCAAGGGCCCGACCCCGCGCGCTGAGGATCGCCCCAACCACAAGATCTACAAGATGAAGAACGCGACGCAGAAGCGTGAGGCCGCGCGCCCCAAGCGCAAGACCGGCGACGCCGCCGAGTGGGTCGCCGGTCGCAACCCGGTCGTCGAGCTGCTGCGCGCCACCGTGCCGATCCATGCGCTCTACGTCGCCGAGGGCACCGAGCGAGACGAACGCATCCGCGAGATCTTCAAGCTCGCCGCCGAGCAGCACGTCAGCCTGCTCGAGATCGGCCGCATCGAGCTCGACAAGCTCACCGGCGGGGCCGTGCACCAGGGCATCGCAGCCAAGCTCAACGCGTACGAGTACGCCGACCCCGCGACCTTCGTCGACCTGGCCGCCGAGCAGGGCGCGCCCCCACTGATCGTGATGCTCGACGGCGTCACCGATCCGCGCAACCTCGGTGCGGTCATCCGCTCGGCCTCAGGATTTGGCGCCCACGGCGTCGTCATCCCCGAGCGTCGCGCGGCCCACATCACCGCCTCGGCCTGGAAGACGTCCGCTGGCGCGGCCGCTCGAGTGCCCGTCGCCCGCGTCACCAACCTCACGCGTCAGCTCAAGGCGTTCCAGGACCAGGGGATGATGGTCATCGGTCTGGCAGCGGACGGAGACGTCATGCTGCCTGACTCGCAGATGATCGACGGTCCTGTTGTCGTGGTCATAGGCAGCGAGGGCAAGGGTCTGTCGCGGCTGGTCGGCGAGACATGTGACGAGCTCGTCTCGATCCCGATGTCGACCGGTCTCGAGTCGCTCAACGCCGGCGTGGCAGCAGGCATCGCCCTCTACGCGATCGCGCAGGCCAGGGCCTAGCCGGGCCTCGCCTATCCCAAGACGCGGTCGAGGTACTCGTTGCTGAATGTCCGCTGCGGGTCCAGCTGGTCGCGGATCGCCACGAAGTCGTTGAACCTCGCATAGCGCTGTTCGAAGTACGACGCGTCGAGGGTGTGGATCTTGCCCCAGTGCGGGCGACCTTCGTACGAGGTGAAGATGTCCTGCGCGGCTGCGAAGTACGCCCGGTAGTCGCTGCGTACGTACTGGTGCACCGCGACGTACACATTGTCGCGCTCGTGGCCCGTCGACATCCACACGTCGTCGGCGGCGGTGAAGCGCACCTCGATCGGGAACGAGATGTTCTCGTGCCCTGCGCCGAACCACTGCGCCAACTCACCGAGAACCTCCGGCAACGCCGCCCGTGGCATGGCGAACTCGGACTCGCGGAACCGGACGGTGCGCGGTGAGACGAACACGTTGTACGAGTCGTCGACATACTCGCGGGCGCTGAGGGTCGACGCTGCGATGCTGTTGACCTTGGGGATCCAGCTGCGTCGCTTGGCGACGACTCTGTTGATGCCCTCGAATGCCGTGTTGCTGAGGAACTCGTCGTCGAGCCAGTGCCTGAACCGCCCGATCGGGTTGCGCTCGGTGCCCTCGGGCACCCGGTTGTTGCGCTTGATCAGCGCCTTCTCGGTGTGCGGGAACCAGTAGAACTCGAAGTGGTCGTTGTCGCCGACGAGCTCGACGATGCGGTCGAGCACCTCGGGCAGCGGCATCGGCTCCTCCCGGGCGTGCAGCAGGAAGGCCGGTACGCATTGCAGCGTCACCTCGGTGAGGATGCCCAGCGCTCCGAGAGTCACCCGAGATGCGCCGAACCAGGCGTGCGACTCATCGATCTCGAGGACCTCGCCGTCACCAGTGACGAGCTGGACGCCGACGACCGTCTTGGAGATGCCATGGAGCTTGTCACCGGTGCCGTGGGTGCCGGTCGAGACCGCACCTGCGACGGACTGCGGGTCGACGTCGCCGAGGTTGGGCAGCGCGAGACCCATCGCCTTGAGCTTGGGGTTGAGGTCGTGCAGCGAGATGCCGGCCTGCACGCGTACGCGGCCGGTTGCAGGGTCGCTGCTGACGATCTTGTTCATGCGGTCGAGGCGCAGCAGGATCCCGTCGGTCGCGGCGATCGCGGTGAAGGAGTGGCTGGCGCCGACGGCCTTGATCTTGATGCCGCTGGCGGCCGCCTCGCGTACGAGCGATGACACCTCCGCGGTCGACCTGGGGTGCACGAAGCGTTCGGGGTGAGTCTGGACGCTGCGACCCCAGTTGGTCCAGGTCTCGGTCGTGGCCTTGCTCATCCGAAGTTCTTGCCCTCTCCGCGATAGGTCGGCACCCGCTCGACGCTGCCGTCGGCACGGACGAGCGCGATCTCGTTGAACCGTTCGCACATCTCGCCGGCCTTGGCGTACCGCATGACCACCCGATCGCCGATGCCCAGATCACGAGCGCTCTTGCCCTTGACCGGGCTCTGCACCTCGCCGGCACCTTCGGTGCTGATCGCCTTGAGCCCTTCGGGCCAGGTTGGCGTCGGCTGGCGGTTCTTGTTGGTCGCGCCCGACGCGATGTAGCCACCGGCGAACAGGGTCGCGATGTCCAGCGAAGGCTTGCGTGCGACCGAGAGCACGAAGTACGCCGCCGGGCGCGCCTCGAAGGCGTCGTAGCCGTCGAACAGCGTCGGCACGAACAGGCCGGATCCGGCTGTCAGCTCGGTGATGGCTGGGTCGGCGCCGGTGACCTCGAGGCTGCCGGTGCCGCCGGCGTTGATGATCTCCAGCTTGGCGTGCTCGCTGACGGCGGCGATGACCTTGCTGCGTCGCTCGAGCAGATCGGCGTTGGACCGCTTCTTGACCAGTCGTACGGCCGCCGAGCTGTCGGGAAGACCGGCGATCTGGGCGTCGTAGAACATCACGCCCACGAGGTCGAAGCCCTTGCGCCCTTCGATCGCCTTGGCCAGCACGCTGGCATCGCCGACCCGGTGCACGGGGGAGCGGCGTACGCCGAGGTGTGCCGGGCCGATCTTGAGCGACGAGTCGATGTCGATGGCGACGCGAATCGACGGATGGTCGGTGCCGAGGAGGTGGTCGATGTGGTCGAGCGACTCGGTGCTGTCGACCATGACGGTGATCGCAGCGCGCTTGCGGTCGTCGGCGACGAGATCCTTCAGCGCAGACGCGCTGGTCGTCGGATAGGCGAGCAGAATGTCGTCGATGCCCTGCTCGACGAGCCAGTTGGACTCGGCGAGCGAGTAGGACATGACGCCGGCGAAGCCTTCGCGGGCGAGGGTGCGGTCGATGATCGAGCGCACGCGTACGGACTTGCTGGCGACCCTGATCGGCACGCCGCCCGCCCGGCGTACGAGATCATCGGCGTTCGCCCAGAGAGCTGGCTCGTCGACAACTGCGAACGGGGTGTCGAGGTCGGCGGTGGACTTGAGGAGTCTGTCGAACGGTTCTGGCACGCAGCCAGTATGCCGCGCGAGCGGATCTCGGCCTCCACTACGATGGACGTCGGACCAACGGTCCATGCCCCTGTAGCTCAGTTGGTAGAGCGCCTCACTTGTAATGAGGATGTCGCGGGTTCGACTCCTGTCGGGGGCTCCGCAGCTGCACCGCTGGTCAGTCAGCGAGGGCTGGCGCGGGTGCCGCAGCTGTCGGCGGAGCCACCTTGTTGACGCGGATGAGCGCCAGCGATGCGATGAGCGCGATCACGACTGCCACGAGTGCGGCCTGGAACGCATGCTGCTGTCCGACCACGAAGATGTCGGCCTGACCCGCTGTGGTGCTGGCGCGACCGCCGATCTCATGGGCCCTGTCTGCCGCGGCGTGCGCGAAGACGGTGCCGAAGAGGGCGAGGCCGATGGCTCCACCGACCTGCTGGCCGGTGTTGAGCAGCGCCGAAGCGAGGCCCGTCTCGTGCGGCGCGACACCGTTGACGGCGGTCATGGTCAGCGGCACGAAGCTGCATCCCATGCCCAGTCCGAGCAGCAGCAGCGATCCGAGGAAGGGCCAGTAGCTGCTCGAGGCGTCGAGCTGTGCGAACGAGATCATCGCGGCGATGGCGAGGATCGGCCCGGCGGTGAGGAACGGGCGGATGCCGATCTTGGGGATGAGTCGGCGTACAACCACGATCGACATGAACATGATCGTGGTCGGCATGGGCAGGAAGCCGATGCCGGTGTGGAACGGGCTCCAGCCGTGCACGTTCTGCAGGTACTGCGCCATGAAGTAGAACGTCGTGAAGAGCGCAGCCGCGAGGAAGAGCATGATCAGGTACGCGCCGGTTCGGTTGCGGTCGTTGAAGATGCGGAACGGCATGAGCGGGTGGGTCGAACCGAGCTCGATGAACACGAACGCGACCAGCAGGGCTGCGGCGATGCCGAGGGTCACCAGCGTGGTGGAGGAGCCCCAGCCGTCGCTGGCTGCCTTGGTCAGGCCGTAGACCATCGTCGACATTCCGGCGGTGACCGTGATCGCACCGGGCAGGTCGAGCTTCGTGCCCGAGCCCTGCGACTCATCGAGCACGCGTGGTGCCAGGAACAGCACGATCAAGCCGATCGGGGCGTTGATGAACAGCGCCCAGCGCCAGCTGGCGTAGTCGGTCAGCACGCCGCCGAGCAGAAGTCCGAGGGCGCCACCCGATGCCGCCATGGCCGCGAAAACACCAAAGGCGCGAGCACGCGCGGCCGGCTCGGTGAACGTAGTGGCGAGCAGAGCGAGGGCAGTCGGTGCCGCGATGGCACCACCGGCGCCCTGTGCGGCACGGGCGATGATCAGCATCGCCTCGCTGGTGGCGAAACCACCGACGAGCGATGCGGCGGCGAAGATCGAGATGCCGATCATGAACATCCGTCGGCGGCCGAAGAGATCACCCGTGCGTCCGCCAAACAACAGGAGTCCGCCGAAGGCGAGCGAGTAGGCGGTGACGACCCAGGTGAGGTTGTCCAGCGAGAAGTCGAGGTCGTGGCGGATGCTCGGCAGCGCGACGTTCACCACGGTTGCGTCGAGCACGACCATGAGCTGCGCAACGCAGATCACGGCCAGGGCGAGTCCGCCATTGCGGGTCGCGCGATCAGGAAGTACTTCAGTCATCGGGATTTCTCCGTGTCAGGGGTTCGAGATGGGGCGCGGCGGGCGACCGAGCACCGGGAGCAGCACGCCGCCCACCACCTGCTCGGCGTAGACGCGGCCGGCCGGCTGGCCGGTCATGAGTGCCCGCTGAAGCATGAGGGAAGGTACGAGGCTCGCGGCCATGGCCACATCGACCTCGGGGCCGAGCTCTCCGCGGCTCCGGGCGCGTTCGAGCATGTCGCTGATCCGTGCGATGCGTGGCTCGGTGAATCGGGTCTTGAAGGCCTCGAGCAGGTCTGGTTCGCGCGGCAGGGCCGAGCAGACGCTCACCATCACCTGCAGGAGGCGCTGGGTGTGCGGGCTGCATGCGTTGACGATCATCTGCTCGATGTCGCCGTCGAGGCTGCCCGTGTCGATGCTGCCGAGGGCGGGCTTGAGCGATGCCATCGCGTCGATGACGAGCTCGGCCTTGTTGCTCCACCGGCGGTAGACCGTGGCCTTGCCGACGCCGGCTGCGGTGGCAACGCCCTCCATGGACAGCCGGTCGTAGCCGTCGCGCACGAGGACGTCGATCGCCGCGTCGATGATTGCTTCATCGCGGCTCGGGTCCCGGGGGCGGCCACGGTTGGGCTCGTCCGTGATGGGGGCGTTGGTTGTCGGCACATACGAACCGTAGCACGAAACGGAACGGGTCCGTATCGTAAGTGTCTCGAAGCATTCGAGCGGCCACATCGCGGCGAGCGCACTAGGGTTTGCGCATGTCACTCCCAGCACCTGGCCCTGACCGTACGGCGCTGGTCACCGGCGCATCCTCGGGAATCGGCGCCGAGATCGCTCGCGAGCTCTCGCGCCGCGGGCACCACATCACGCTGGTGGCACGGTCCGCCGACAAGCTCGAGACCCTCGCAGCAGAGCTGGTCAACGCTGACGTAATTGCGATGGACCTCGCCGACCGAGCCGGTCGGGCCGCGTTGCTCGATCGGGTCGGCGAGCGCGGACGTGTCGTCGACATCCTGGTCAACAACGCCGGGTTGTCGACCCTGGGCCCGGTGATCAAGTCTGATCCGGAGGCCGAGCTGAACATGATCGAGGTCGACGTCGCCGCGGTCGCCGACCTCTGCAGCCGCCTCCTGCCGGGCATGGTCGAGCGCGGTCGGGGTGCGGTGCTCAACGTCGCCTCGACGGCATCGTTCCAGCCGTTGCCAGGCCAAGCCGGCTACGGCGCCTCAAAGGCCTTCGTCCTGTCGTACACACAGAGCCTGGCTGGCGAGCTGCGTGGAACCAGCGTCACCGCCACGACGCTCTGTCCCGGTCCGGTGCACACCGGCTTCGGCGAGCGAGCAGGGTTCTCCAAGGAGGACGCGGAAGCAGCCCTTCCCGCGGTCATGTGGGTGACAGCCGAGGAGGTCGCAAAACAGGCCGTCGAAGGCATGGCAAAGGGGCGTCTCGTGGTGATCCCGGGCAAGGTCAACCGGGTCGCGGCCGCACTGTCACAGGTGACGCCACGGTCCCTGTTGCTTCCGATCCTGGCGAAGAACCACCCCGGCCTGCCCTGAGGTCAGCCGCGCTTCTTGGCGTGGCGCTGCACACGCCAGGCCTCGTAGTGGTCGAGCACGGTCTCCTCGACCGAGCGATAGTCGATGCCGAGCTCGTCGACGCTGCGGTGGTTGTCGACACCGAACCGGATACCGAGGTGCTTGCGGATGTAGTCCTGGGTCAGACCGAAGCGTGGACCGAGAACGCGTACGGCTGCGTCGGGCACCGCGTGGCGTGGCATGACCAGTCGTCGGCGATGCCGGTCGCGGACGATGCGCGACATCTGTTGCAGGGAGACCATCTCGGGTCGCGCCAGGATGTAGCGACCGGAGGCCGACTCGTCCTCCGCGGCTGCGATGTGGGCCGCCGCGACATCGCGTACGTCGACGAAGGTGAAGCTGAAGTTGGGCGCACCGTAGAAGAAGTAGCCGCTCATCAGCTCGTTCATCAGGAACAGGCTGCCGGAGTCTGACGACGTGCCGAGCGAGGGTCCGAGCACGAGGCCGGGGTTGATCGTGACCATGCTCCAGCGGTCCTGCTTCTTCGACAGGTCCCAGGCCTCGAGCTCGGCAACCGTCTTGGCGTAGTGGTACGGGTTGTTCTCCAACGTGCTGGTGGTGTTGAAGTACTGCTCGCTGAGCGTATGGTCCTTCATCTCGAGGACGTCGACGTAGTCGCCGAAGATCGCGCCGACCGTGGAGGTCAGCACCAGCCGCTCGACGGACGGGTTTCGCTCGATGCTCGCGATGACGTTGCGCGTGCCCTCGAGCGCCGGATCGAGCACGTCGCGCTGCCCGTCCTTGATCTGCTCCGGCAGCAGGAACGGCGAAGCGACGTGGAAGACGAAGCGACAACCCGCCATCGCCTCGTCGAACGCGCCGGGCTCCAGCAGGTCGGCCTCGAAGAGCTCCAACGACCCGGACAGCTGTCGTAGCGGCCCGACCTTGTCTGTGCGGTTGAGGTCGCGCACGCTCGCCCGGACCGTGTAGCCGCGGTCGAGCAGCTGGCTGACGAGATGACTCGCGACGAAGCCGCTGCCGCCCGTGACCAGTACCGGAGCGTTCGTAGGGGCTTCGCTCATCAGGAGGTGCCTCTCATGTCGCGGCGGTCCCAGGCTCGTTCGATCTGGCGCATCAGTGCTGGATAGACGATCCAGTAGCGGAACGGCTTGATGAGATCCATGTAGACCTTGCCGAACCGACCGCGCGGCTTGACCAGCACCGCCATCTGGCCCTGGTTGTCGCCGTGACCCTTGTCGACCCAGCCGAGATGCATCATGGCGTGCACCGTCGAGTTGGAGATCTCGGCGGCAGACTCACGATCGGTCCGGTAGAGCGGGTCGAACGGCAGCGAGCCGGCGTCGAAGCCATCAGCCGTCCCGCGCAGATCGGCGGGCAACCGGCTGACGAGGGAGGTCGCGTCCTCGCCCGGGATCGGCAGCTTCTTGTCACCGTCGTCCCAGCCGAACCACTCGCCGAGCTTGTAGCGAACGCCGAACAGCAGACGACTGAGCCGCGAAGGGCTTTCGTCAGAGCTCAGATGCGTCATGATCTCGAGCAGCTGCGGGAAGTCATCGGGCCCGCCGTGCACGGGCAGCGCCCATACGTCCTCCACCTCGAAGTCAGGTGCAATCTCGGCGATGCGCCAGCCCTGCTCGTCGTGCGCCGTACGAGGCAGCCTCATGATTCGAGGCTAGTACTAGTCCAGGAGTCCTTCCGCGCGGGCGGCGCTGACGATCTTGCGGACGTTGGTGATCGACCCGCAGTTGTCGTCGATCTGCTTGTTGCGCTCGGTGGCGAACTTCTCGCCGAGATCAGCCTTGACCTGCTCGGAGACTTCCTCACGAGCTGGGTTGAGGATCGTCAGCTCCTCCTCCGTCAGGTGATGGTTGACGACCTTGGCGAGCTCCTCGACGGCGTCCTCGAACTTCTGGGTGTCGGTGCTGGCGCACTCGAGCACGGCGAGCAGCGCCTCGTTGCCCTCAGCGTGCTCCTCCTCGCCGTGCTCAGCCTCGTGCTCGGTGACACTGCTCTTCTTGCGGAGCGCGGGGTAGACGTACTTCTCCTCGGCCTCGGCATGGGCGACATGCAAGGTCGAGAACGCATCTCGTACGGCTTCGCGATCCGAGGAGTCGTCGCGCAGCTTGCGCAGGAGATCCTCGAAGCGACGGTGATCTTCGAGGATCAGCTCGACGACGTCACCGGACAGGGGGCGGCCAAGATCGATTGAGGTCATGTCCGGATCTACCCCGCCGTGAACCGCGCCAAACGACCTAGTCCTGGTCGAGGATCTCCGCGGCTTCGTCGTCTCGCTCGGGAGCGTTCCAGGCCACCGAGTCGTCGATCTGCTCATTGAGGTAGCGCAGAAGCTCGGCCGTGGTGGCGACAACTGGCACGGCGAGGAAGGCGCCAGTGACGCCGAAGAGCGTGCCACCGGCGGCGACGCCGAGGAGGACGACGGCGGGGTGGAGATTCATGGTCTTGCCCTGCAGCATCGGCGAGAGGACGTTGCCCTCGAGCTGCTGTACGGCGACCACGATGGCGAGGGCGATCAGCGCGTCCTTGGGGTCGTTCGTGACGAGCGTGACCAGGACCGCGAGGGCGCCGCTGACAAACGCGCCGACGATCGGGATGAACGCAGCGAAGAACGTGACGACGGCGAGCGGGATGGCCAACGGCGAGCCAAGAATCGCCAAACCGGCGCCTATGATCACGGCATCGATCAGGGCGACGAGTGACTGCACCCGGATGAAGCCGCCGAGGGTGGCCCAGGCACGGTTGGCAACTTCGACGATGTGGCCGCCGGCGCGTTCGCCGGCGACGACCTTGAGCCAGGGCAGAAACTTGTGCCCGTCCTTCACGAAGAAGAACGTCAGCATCAGGACCAGGATCAGGTTGACGAGCGCGGAGGTGGCGGCGCCGATCGTGGAGAAGATGCCCGAGCCGATGGAGGTGGCGCTCGACTGCACCTTTTCCTGCAACGCCTCGATGGCGCGGGTGATCTGCCCGTCGGAGAGGTTGAGCGGCTCGCCGGTGAGCCAGTCGCGGACCTTCTGCAGGCCGTCGGAGGCGCTGGCCGCGACCTCGCCCGCCTGGCCTGCGACCTGCGGGGTCAAGATGGCGATGATTCCAACGATGGCCCCGATGAATCCGAGCATGATCGCGGCTGCGGCGAGGGGGTCGGGCCAGCCTCTCGACCGCAACCATGCGGCCGGCGGACCGAGAATCGTGGTGACGATCAGCGCCATGGCGACCGGGAAGATCACGACCCAGATGTGTCCGATGAGCCACCCGAGCACCAGTCCGGCGGCTGCGATCACGACGATGCGCAGGCCCCACTTCTGCATGACGCCGATGCCTTCGTCGATGACGACGCCGCGATCGCGTATGCGCTTCTTCTCATCAGCCATGCGGGTCAGCCTATCGGCGTGAGCGACCATTGCACGGGTTCTGCGCCTTGAGCGACGAGCAGCTCGTTGGCGCGGCTGAATGGCTTGGACCCGAAGAATCCGCGCGATGCCGACAGGGGACTGGGGTGTGCCGACTCGATCGTGGGCGTGGTTCCGAGCATGGGCTTGAGCCCCTGCGCGTCGCGTCCCCACAGGATCGCGACCAGCGGCCGCTCGCGCGCAACCAGCGCACGGATGGCCTGCTCGGTCACCGCCTCCCACCCCTTGCCGCGATGGCTGGCCGGAGCGCCGGGTCGTACGGTCAGCACCCGGTTGAGCAGCAGCACCCCCTGCGACGCCCACTGGCTGAGGTCGCCGGTGGTCGACGGGGTCACGCCGAGATCCGCTTGGAGCTCGGCGAAGATGTTGGTGAGGCTCCGCGGCAGCGGACGTACGTCGGGCGCCACCGAGAACGACAGCCCGACCGGATGTCCTGGCGTCGGATAGGGATCCTGGCCAGTGATCAGCACCTTCACGTCGGCCATCGGCTCGGCGAATGCCCGCAGGACGTTGTCGCCCGCCGGCAGGTATGGGTGGCCCGCCGCAATCTCGTCGCGGAGGAACGTGCCCATCGCTTCGATGTTGGCCGCCACCGGTTCGAGCGCCTCCGCCCAGTCGGGCGCCATCAGCTCGTGCAGGGGCTTCATCCGTCTGCCTTGCGCAGCGCGCGAGGTGCCAGCAGGCCAGCCAGCACGCAGCCGATGATCGGCACGGCGAACGCAGTGGTCAACGAGACCCAGTTGGTGAGGATGCCGATCACGGCTGGGCCGGCCAGCAGGCCGAGATAGCCGGTACCGGTGACCCGGGCGAGGTACGTGCCCGACGCGGCGGGGTCGATGTTGCCGGCCGCACTGAAGAACTGCGGCACGCAGCCTGCCAGCCCGATGCCGAACACGGCCCACGCGGCGATAGCCGTCGGCGGGTTGGGAGCGAGTGCCGCACCGAGCAGCCCGGCAGCGCCGACCAGGGCGGCTCGCTGGACGTACGCCGCTGCGCCGATGCGTCCGACGATGCGGTCGGCGAGCAGCCGTACTGCCGTCATCGTCACCGAGAACGCGCCGAACGCCCAGGCCGCGACCGTCTTGCTGGCACCGAGCGAGTCGTGCAGGTGAACCGTGCTCCAGTCGTACGCAACGCCCTCGGACAGCAGCAGCATGAATGCGAGGAGCGACAGGAGGATGACGCGCCCGGTCCACGGGGCACGCTTGACGTCGGCCTTGGTGGGGGCGACCGGCGCCGTACGCAGCAGTCCGGGTCGAGCCAGCAGCGTCACCGCGAAGCCACCGATGGCTGCCACTCCGAGGGTGAGTCGGATGTCGGTGTCGGCGGCGATCAGCAGCCCACCGACGATCGAGGCGGCCAGGCCGCCGAGCGAGAAGAACGCATGGAAGGCGCTGATGATCGGACGGCCGTAGGCCCGCTCGACCTCGACGGCCTGGGCGTTCTGGGCGACGTCGATGATGCCGTTGGCAGCGCCCAGCAATCCGAGTGCGACGGCCAGCGCGGTGACGCTGGTGGCCAGCGCAGGGCCGATGAGAAACGTGCTCATGGCGAGGCCGGCGACGACCGTCACGGGTCGGCTGCCGAGCTTGTCGATGAACCGCCCGCCGACCTGCATGCCGATCAGCGCCGTGCCACCCATCAGCAGCAACAGATAGCCGAGAGCCGCCTTGTCGGCGCCTGTGCGATCGAGGATCTCGGGGATGTGGACGACCCACATGCCGAGCACGAACCCGTTGAGGGCGAAGAACGCGAAGGTCGACGTTCGAGCTCTGGCCAACGGCATGCCACGAGCCTATCGACCGTCGACGGGCTAGCCTGTGGCGCAGCGAGGGGGCGAGATGGATCCGGAGAACGACCAAGCGCGGCGTGGTGACCGTCCGGGCATGGGCTTCCTCGGTGGCGCGGTGCTCATGGTGCTCCTGCTGCTTCCGATCTTGCTTGCCTGTTATTTCGCGCTCGTGGTGTTCACCGGCTGCGGCATCGGCTGCACGACACCCAATCCGCTGGCCGGGTCCCTGTTCGGGGTCGCCGCGATTGCCATGGTCTACCTGCCGTTCGTCGTCGGATCGGCGATCTCACGGCACTCGCGCCGTGGTTGGGTCACGGCAATGTGGGTCGCCATCGCAGCGGTCGTGTCCTTTGGCATCGGGTGGTTGACCCAGTAGGTGCTCGCGGCTCGCTGTCTGCCCTACAGTGATCAGGCTGTGTCAGCCATCGCTTCCTACCGCGCACTGTTGCGGATAGTAGGGCCCGCCTACATCGTCGTAGCCTTCCTCGGGCGAATTCCGCTTGCCATGAGTCAGCTCGGCGTCCTCGTCCTGGTGAGCACCACGACCGGCCGGTATGGACTCGGCGGCGCGGCGGCCGGTGTGCTCGCCGTTGCCAACGCCGTCGGATCGCCGCTCGCCGGTGCTCTCGCGGACCGCATCGGACAGCGCCCCGTCGTGCTCGTGCAGTCTCTCGTCGGCGCCGCGGGTCTGGCAGGCATCGTCATCGTCACCGACCCCGATGCATCGACCGCGCTGATCTTCGTGATGGCGGGGATCACCGGCTTCGCCATGCCGCAGGTCGGGCCACTGGCCCGCGTAC
Source organism: uncultured Actinomycetota bacterium (assembly GCA_963849475.1). Classification (GTDB taxonomy): domain Bacteria; phylum Actinomycetota; class Actinomycetes; order Propionibacteriales; family Nocardioidaceae; genus Aeromicrobium. The sequence continues at coordinate 240,026 of CAWKHC010000005.1, read as the reverse complement.
GGTGGCGACCCATCACCGCCGACGAGGGCGATCAGCGTCGCCTGGTCGATGCCGCATTCTCGTACGAAGGCGCTGCCGACGAGGCGTCGTTCGTCCTCGGCCCTGCCACGATCGGCGTGCTCGCCCTGATCGCCGAGCCCGCCGGGGCCCTGCTCGCCGCCGCCGTGCTGCTCGCCGTGTTCGGCTCGTGGTTCGCGATCCACCCCACGTCGGCGCTGGTGGCCAAGCGGACCGACCATGGTGGGGGCGGCAGCGGATCCTTGTGGACCACGGTGTTCGTGGTGCTCGTGCTGGCGCAGCTCTGCATCGGGATCATCTTCGGCAGCGTGCAGACCGGAAGCACCGTGCTGGCGACGGCCGAAGGCCACGCGGGTCTCGCTGGCCTGATCCATGCCACGCTCGGCATCGGCAGCGTCATCGCCGGGTTGGCGATCACGGCTCTGCCCGAGCGCATCCTGTATGCAACTCGCATGCTCGTCGCCGCCATGGCTCTGCTCGTGCTGTCGGCACCCCTGTTGCTCGTCGACTCGATCGGATCGCTCATCGCCGTGATCGCCATGCTCGGCTTCGCCGTTGCGCCGTACATGATCAGCAACTTCGCACTTGCCGGCATCCTCGTGCCGCTGCACCGCGTGGGCACCGCGATGACGCTTCTCGCGGGCGCGACGGGAGTCGGTTACGCGATCGGTGCGTCGATCGCCGGTCGTCTCGCCGACGACCACAGCCACACCGCGGCGTTTGCTGTGACGGTCAGCGCTGCGGGCCTCGCCGTACTGCTCGCTTTGACAGCCAACCGCGCGCTGCGCAATGCCATCCCCGCCAACGTCTGATCAGAGCTGGGCGAGCGGAGTGACGTCGAGGCCGAGTGCCTCGCCGACCGGACCGTTGACGAGCCTGCCTTCGTGGGTGCTGAGTCCGCCGGCGAGTGCGGCGTCTTCGGTGACGGCCTGCTTCCAACCCTTGTCGGCAAGAGCCACGGCGTAGGGGAGCGTGACGTTGGTCAGTGCGTAGGTCGACGTACGCGGCACCGCGCCGGGCATGTTGGCGACGCAGTAGAAGATCGAGTCGTGGACCTTGAACGTCGGGTCGTCATGTGTCGTCGCACGTGAGCTCTCGAAGCAACCGCCCTGGTCGATCGCGATGTCGACCAGCACCGAGCCGGGACGCATCGTGGCGACCAGGTCGTCGCTGATCAGGGTCGGCGCCTTGGCACCCGGCACCAGCACTGCGCCGATCACGAGGTCAGCTTCGCGTACGGCCTTCTCGATCGCGTACGCGTTGGACGCCACCGTCGTGATCATCCCTGCGAACCTCGCGTCTACCTGTCGCAGCTTGGCAACGTCGAGGTCGAGGATCTCGACGCGGGCTCCCATGCCGCGTGCCACCTCGGCAGCGTTGACGCCGGAGACCCCGGCGCCGATCACGACGACATCTGCGGGGTAGACACCCGGGACTCCGCCCGGCAGCACTCCGCGGCCGCCATTGCTGGCCATCAGGTGCTGGAATCCGACCTGTGGGGCGAGGCGGCCGGCGACCTCCGACATCGGAGCGAGCAGCGGGAGTGAACGATCAGCGAGCTGCACCGTCTCGTATGCGATGGAGGTGGTGCCGGACGAGAGCAGGGCGTCAGTGCACTCGCGGCTGGCGGCGAGGTGCAGGTAGGTGAAGAGTGTCTGGCCCTTGCGCATGCGGTCGTACTCGGCGGCGATCGGCTCCTTGACCTTGAGGATCATGTCAGCGCTCGACCACACCTCATCGGCCGTTGCCAGGATCTTGGCGCCGGCGGATACGAACTCGTCATCGGTGATCGACGAGCCGATGCCCGCGTCCTGCTCGATGACGACGTCATGGCCACGACGGGTCAGCTCGTGCACGCCCGCCGGGGTGATGGCAACACGGAACTCGTTGTTCTTGATCTCGCGGGGTACGCCGACCAGCATGTCTGCTCCTTGGAACGATTCGGTGGCTCCATCGTGAAGGAACTGCGGTTTGATGCGCAACTGTCCGAAGATCATTCGATATCGTGGGTTCGCAAGCGCCAATGATGCGATCGCAGTCAACGAAAGGCCCTGCATGCCGAAGGATGTTCGCGAGCTCGATGACCTCGATCACCGCATCGTCGAGGCACTGCGCGGTGAAGGTCGCCTGGCCAACAATGCACTGGCCGAAAAGGTCGGTGTTGCGGCGTCGACGTGCCTGGTCCGGTTGCGCGGCCTGATCGACCGAGGAGTCATCGCCGGCTTCCACGCCGAGGTCGATCCAGCCTGGTTCGGTCGCCCGATCCAGGCCATGATCGCCGTACGTCTGCGGGCCGAAGCCCGAGGCTCGATCAACGAGTTCTCCGACCGGCTCGCGGCAATGCCCGAGGTGCTCAACGTGTACTTCCTGGCCGGCGCCGACGACTTCCACGTTCACGTTGCCGCGCGCGACTCCGAGGACCTGCGCGCGTTCGTCGTCGACCAGCTCAGCGCTGCACCGGAGGTTGCCCTCACGGAGACCAACCTGATCTTCCAGCACAAGCGAGGACAGCTTGCGGACTAGACGGCCCAGCGCTGCAGCTTCGCCTCGAGCGCGTGCCGGGCGGCGGGCCACTCGTCGTCGATCATGGAGAAGAGAACCGTGTCACGCCACGACCCGTCGCGACGGATGATGTGCTTGCGCAGCACCCCCTCGCGTACGCCACCGATCCGCGCGACGGCAGCCTGGGAGCGCTCGTTCTTGATGTCGACGTGCCACACCACGCGGGCGCAGCCGAGGTCGTCGAACGCCCTGCGGAGGAGCAGCAGCTTCGCCTCGGTGTTGACGCCAGTACGCCAGAACCGGCGACCCAGCCAGGTCGAGCCGATGGCGACGGTGCGCCGCGAGGGATCGATGTCGTAGAACGTCGTCAGCCCGGCAACCTCGTTGGTCCGCTGGTCGACCTGCACCCAGGCGCAGGTGTTGGGCCGCCCGAGATAGAGGTCGATGAGTGCCTTGGCCTCATCGAGCGTCGACGGCCGGTGGAACAGCTGCCAGGTAAATACTTCGTCGTCATCGGAGGCGGCGAGCAATCCCTCGGCGTGGTGGGGTTGCACCCTCTCGAGCCGGACGTGCTGGCCGACGAGGTCCGGCACGTCGAGGAAGTCAGGCATGCCGCCAAACCTAGACGGGACGTGGGTTCTTGGCGTGCGGATCGCGTACGGAGTTCAGCTCCCGCAGGAAGTTGGCGGCCCACAGGTCGATGTCGTTCTCCATGACCTGGCGGCGCATCGCCTTCATGCGGCGGGAGTTCTCGCGTGGGTCGGCGTTGATGGCTGCCAGCAGCATCTGCTTCATGCCGTTGATGTCGTGCGGGTTGACCTGGTAAGCCGACTTGAGCTCTGACGCAGCACCGGCGAACTCGCTGAGCACCAGCGCACCATTGTCGTCGTAGCGGCAGGCGACGTACTCCTTGGCGACGAGGTTCATGCCGTCACGCAGCGGAGTGACGACCATGACGTCAGCCGCTCGGTAGAGCGCAGCCATCTCCTCGCGGGGGTAGGACGCGTGGAGATAGGTGACGGGTTGCTGACCGATGCGGCCGACATCGCCATTGATGCGTCCGACGAGGCGATTGATGTCGTCACGCAGCAGGATGTACTGGCCCACTCGCTCGCGCGACGGCGTCGCGACCTGCACGAAGACCGCGTCGTCGACGTCAAGTGCACCGTCGGCGATCAGCTCACCGAACGCGCGAAGTCGCTGCCGCAGGCCCTTGGTGTAGTCGAGCCGGTCGATGCCCAGCAGCACGGTCTTGGGGTTGCCGAGGCTCTGGCGGATCTCGGCCGCCCGCGCGATGACCTCCGGCGTACGGGCGAGCTCTTCGAAGCCGGCCGCATCGATCGAGATCGGATAGGCCTGCGCCAGAACGGTTCGACCGTCGGGCAGGTAGACCGTGTCGCGATGTGTCTTGTGCCCGACGCGCTGGCGGACGAGGCGAATGAAGTTCTGGGCCGCGCCCGGCATCTGGAACCCGACGAGATCGGCGCCCAGCAGTCCCTCGAGGATCTGCCGGCGCCAGGGGAGCTGTTGGAACAGCTCGGTCGGAGGGAACGGTATGTGCAGGAAGAACCCGATCTTCAGGTCGGGTCGCAGCTCGCGCAGCATCGACGGCACGAGCTGCAGCTGGTAGTCCTGCACCCACACGACGCCGTTCTTCTTGGCGACCTTGGCGGCCTTCTGGGCGAAGCGCTGATTGACCCGTACGTACGCGTCCCACCACTCGCGGTGGAACTCAGGAGGCGCAACGACATCGTGATAGAGCGGCCAGAGCGTCGCGTTGGAGAAGCCCTCGTAGTACTCCTCGACCTCGTCGTCCGACAACGGGACGGGCACGAGGTTCATGCCGTCATGCTCGAACGGCTTCAGCTTCTCGTTGGGGGCGCCGTGCCAGCCGATCCACGCACCACCATTGCGGCGGATCACCGGCTCCAGCGCGGTGACCAGGCCTCCGGGCGACTTGCGCCATGTCGTCTCGCCATCGGGACCGGTGATTCGGTCGACGGGCAGGCGATTGGCGATGACCACGAATTCCGCAAGGCCAGACGCCATGCCCTGAACCCTATAGGTCAAGTGTTACCGCGGCATGACGCCCAGCTGGCGCAGGATCTCGTCGAGGTGCTTCATGATCGCCAGCGACTCGTCCTGCGGCAGCAGCGCCGACTCGGTGTGGCCTGCGCGAAGGCACTCGGCGACCTCGATGATCTCGTGTGCGTAGCCACGACCGATGACGGGCTCTTCGAACGTCTCGAGCGACTCTCCTCTCTTGCAGGTGAAGCCGGACGTGAGGTGAAAGGCCGGCCGAACTTCGATGAGGCCGGTTTCTCCGGCAACCGACGCACGGTTGTCGGAGTGTGAGACCTGGTTCCACGCGAGACTGGCCACGGCACCGTTCGCGTACGTCAGCGTCGCACCGCCATTGATGTCGAAGCCCTCGTCGGACAGCACGCCGTTCGCCACGATGCTGGCGGGCTCGCCAAGGACGAGGTAGGCGAACGTCACCGGGTAGATGCCGACATCGAGCAGGGCACTGGCCCCGAGCGTCGGGTCCCACATGCGGGTCTTCTCGGCCTCGGCGGCAAAGCCGAGCTCGGCGCGCACCTGCAACGGTGTGCCGATGGCCCCGTCCTTGACCATCGCCAGCATCTTGCGGGTGTTGGGGTTGGTACGCGTCCACATCGCCTCGGCGAAGAACAGTCCGCGCGATCGGGCCTGGGTGATCATCGTCTCCGCGTCGGCGGCGTTCATCGCGAGGGACTTCTCGCAGAGCACGTTCTTGCCTGCGTTCAGGCAGACCATCACGTCCTCGAAGTGCCGGCTGTGTGGCGTCGCGACGTAGATGATGTCGACGTCAGGATCGGCGGCAAGCTCCTCGTACGAGCCATGCGCGCGCCCACCGAATCGTGCGGCGAAATCGGTCGCCGCCTCGATGCGTCGTGAGCCGACGGCAACGAGCTCGCTTCCCTCGACGAGAGCAAGATCCTTGGCGAAGTGCTCGGCAATGCGCCCGGTCGCGAGGATGCCCCATCGGATGGTCTGCGGATTGGTCGACATGACTTCACTATGTCAAATGACATGGCTGTAGTTTGTGGACTAAGATGAGCGACATGAGCGCAGTGGAAAAGACCAGCCCGGCGAGCACGTCAGCCGCCGAGTCGCTGTCCGACCGCGACCGCGAGATCCTCGCCCTCGAGCGACTCTGGTGGCAGTACGCCGGCGCCAAGGAGCAGGCCATTCGCGAGAAGTTCGACATGTCAGCGACGCGCTACTACCAAGTGCTCAACGCGCTGATCGACCGTGAGGATGCCCTCGCTTTCGATCCGTTGCTCGTCAAGCGTCTGCGCCGACTCCGGGCCGGCCGACAGCGCAGCCGATCTGCCCGGCGCCTGGGCATCGACGTCTGACGGAGCGTTCCGTGGACCATCGCCGAACTCCGAGTCGCAACCTCTTCGTTCCGTCCAGCTGGTTCGTGATCTTCACGATCGTCGCGTGTCTCATCGCGGTCGGAGGTCTGGGTTGGTTGCTCGTCAAGGGTGACTCGTCCAACGACTCCAAGGACGCAGCGACCCCGCCGAGCGCCTCGGCCACCACGCCGTCGCCCGAGCCCACCGAGACCGAGCCGACTGCGACGCCCACTCCGACCGAGACTGAGACCGAGCCGACGGTCGCGCGCGACACCCCGGTGTCAGTGCTCAACAACACAGGCACCCCCGGCGCGGCCGGTGCGTTCTCGACCAAGGTCGAGGATGCCGGCTGGAAGGTCGGCGGTGTCGGCAACTGGCGCGGCTCGGTCGGCCAGAACACGGTCTACTACCCCGAGGGTCTCCAGGACCAGGCTGAGCAGCTGGCCAAGGATGTCGGCATCGAACGCGTCATGCCCCGGGTCGATCCCATGCGTACCGACCGGCTGACGATCATCCTGTCCGGCCCGCAATGATGGATGCATGAGCGAGCGCCAGCGAACGAACGATAAAGCTGTCAGGCCGCTCTCTCCGTACCGTGGTACCTCTACGGAGTCTGCGGCATGACCTCTGCTCGTGAAGCCGTGGTCGACGATCCGTCCGGGACGCTCTTGGCGCTCGACTTCGACGGGACGTTGGCGCACATCGTCGACGACCCCACGCGGGCATTCGCGCACGAGAGCTCCGTCGCCGCGCTGGCCCATCTCGGGGGAGTGCTCGGCCAGGTGGCGATCATCACTGGGCGACCAGTCGCCCAGGCGCTGGAGCTCGGCGGCTTCGTCGGACGTGAGGGACTCGAGAGGCTGATCATCCTCGGCCAGTACGGGGCCGAGCGCTGGACCGCGACGGATGGCGATCCCACGCCGGTCGACCGCCCCGCGGCCATCGCGCGGCTCGGTGAGCTTCTCCCGGGCTGGCTCGCCGAACGGGGTGCCGAGCACCTACGCGTCGAGGACAAGGGTCTTGCCGTGGCGATCCACACCCGCGGCACCGAGCCCGGGGTGCTCGACTCGATCGCCCAACCGCTTGCGGACCTTGCCGACGAGCTGGGTCTGGTCGTCGAGCCGGGCCGCCAGGTGATCGAGCTGCGATCGCCCGGTGTCGACAAGGGGCAGGCCCTCCGGTCGCTCGTCGCCGAGACCGGAGCGCGTCATGTGATCTTCGCCGGGGACGACCTGGGCGATCTCCCTGCGTTCGCCGCTGTCGACGAGCTCCGCCTGTCGGGCGTTGATGGACTGTTGATCTGCTCGGCCTCGGCAGAGCAGGATGCACTTGTGGCGCGAGCTGACATCGTTCTGGACGGACCCGATGCGGTCGCGACCTGGCTGCAGGAGCTGGCAGATGAGTTCTGAGTTGTTGCCCCACACCGCCTGGACACGGTTGCGCACCGTGCTCAACTGGCTCAACCTGAGCACGTTGCTCGGGTTGGGCATCGCCAAGATTGGCGGCGCGACGATCACCCGCCGCGGCCGGGGCACCTACCTCGCCACCGGCTATCGCTACAACTTCCCGGTGGCCAGCGCGTTCACGATCGGCAGCGTGATTGCCAGCAAGCATGACCTCGACTACTTCGCCGAGCGACCCGTGCTGCTCAAGCACGAAGACCGGCACTGCACGCAGTACGCGTTCGTCCTCGGCGTCGTGATGTTGCCGTTCTACTTCCTGTGCGTCGCCATCTCGTACGCGATCGCCGGCGATCACTCGTCGTACAACCCGTTCGAACGCCTCGCCAACCTCGCCGACGGCAACTACCCGCCGCCGGCCACTCGTCGCATGAAGCGGCCACAGCGCAGCGACTAGCGCGCAGGTGAGACGAAGCGTCTCGGTATTCGGACCGAGTGGACACATCGTGAGACACGCCCGTACGCTGAAGCCACTCATCAAGAGGGGTAGAGGGATACGGCCCTACGACGCCCCAGCAACCAGTCCACGAGGACCAGGTGCTCAATCCGTCCCGGCGCACTGACCGGGAAAGATGACTGGAGGGCAGTACATGAGTATCACCGCCGAAGCACGCACGATCCGCGACGGAGCCTTCGGCAATGCCGTCGAGCTGGTCTGCCGCGAGTGTGGCACCACCCGAGAGCTCGGCCCGCACTATGCGTGTCACGAGTGTTTTGGTCCGCTGGAGATCAAGTACGACTTCCCGGCCATCACCCGCGAGCAGATCGAAGCCGGCCCCGCCAACATCTGGCGCTACAAGGCCCTGCTCCCCGTCCCTGACGACATCGAGCTCAGCCCCAACCTCGAGCCCGGCTACACGCGACTGCTGAAGGCCAACAACCTCGCCGCCGAGCTCGGGCTCAAGAACCTCTGGGTCAAGGACGACAGCACCAACCCCACCAACTCCTTCAAGGACCGCGTCGTCGCCTGCGCGCTGAGCGCGGCCCGCGAGTTCGGCAGCAAGGTGTTCGCCTGCCCGTCGACCGGCAACCTCGCCAACGCGGTCGCTGCCGCTGGTGCCCGCGCCGGCATCAAGACCGTCGTGTTCATCCCCAGCAACCTCGAGACGCCCAAGGTCATCAACTCGGCGATCTACACCGAGAACCTCGTGGCAGTCGAGGGCAACTACGACGACGTCAACAAGCTTGCCAGCGAGATCGCCGGCGAAGAGGACGGTTGGGCGTTCGTCAACGTCAACGTCCGCCCGTTCTACGCAGAGGGCTCCAAGACGCTGGGCTATGAGATCGCCGAACAGCTCGGCTGGCGCCTGCCCGACCAGATCGTCATCCCGGTCGCGTCCGGCTCGCAGCTGACCAAGGTCCACAAGGCGTTCCAGGAGCTGATCAAGCTCGGACTCGTCGAGGACAAGCCCTACAAGGTGTTCGGCGCCCAGGCGACTGGCTGCTCTCCGGTGTCGGAGGCCTACCGCGAGGGCTGGGACGTCGTACGTCCACAGAAGCCCGACACGATCGCCAAGTCGCTCGCGATCGGCAACCCGGCAGACGGCATCTATGTGCTCGACATCTGCCGCGAGACCGGCGGAGCCGTCGCCGACATCTCCGACGACGAGGTCCGAGACGCGATCGTGCTGCTCGCCCGCACTGAGGGCATCTTCACCGAGACCGCCGGCGGCACCACGATCGGCGTGCTCAAGAAGCTCGTCGAGACCGGCCTGCTCGACACCGAGCTCGAGACCGTCGTCATCAACACCGGGCACGGCCTCAAGACGCTCGATGCCGTCGCCGGTCTCGTCCGCCCCGCAGCCACCATCGCGCCCACGTACGACGCCTTCGTCGCCGCCGCCATCGCCTGAGTCAGAAACTGAACTAGGAGCACTGTGAGCATCAACGTACGAATCCCGACGATCCTTCGCACCTACACCGATGACCAGTCACAGGTCACCGCCGAAGGTGCGACGCTGACCGAGGTCATCGACTCGCTCGAGACAAGCTTCCCCGGCATCAAGGCGCGGGTGGTCGACGAGGAGGGCAAGCTGCGGCGCTTCGTCAACATCTATGTCGCGGAGGAGGACGTGCGCTTCGCGGACGGCCTCGCGACCAAGACGCCGGACGGCGCGCAAGTCTCGATAATCCCCGCCGTGGCCGGAGGCTGCTGACCCCTATAGTCTCTGTTCATGACGAGGCCTCGGCAGATGGGCCTCCGAAGCATCAGGTGGGAGTGGCGGCATGGTGCAGGGCACCGTCAAGTGGTTCAACGCTGACAAGGGTTACGGCTTCATCGAGGTCGAGGGCCAGGACGACGTGTTCGTCCACTGGTCCAAGATCGCGTCCGACGGTTACAAGACCCTCGAGGACGGCCAAAAGGTCGAGTTCGAGATCGTCGACGGTCCCAAGGGTCGCGAGGCCCACGAGGTCCTCGGACAATAGTTTTCACGAGAAGCCCGGCTCCCCGGAGCCGGGCTTTTTCGTGCGCTCTCCGGCCAACGTGAGGTATGTGACACTTGCCATGTCACATAAAATGTGGGCATACTCTCAGTATGTTTCCTCACGCTTCTGAACCCATCACCGCGCCCGCAGGCGGAGCAGAGCTCGGCCAGGTCATCGGCCTGTCCATCGCTGCCGGCCTCGTCACGCTGGTCCTGCTGGTCATCGCCTGGGCGCACCGCACCCACCGCATCGACTGGTTCCAGAAGATCGGCGACCGCCTCGGAGCCAAGTACGGCGAACCCGGCTGGTCAACCATCCCGACAGTATTCGTGGGCAGCTCACTCATCGTCGCCCTGCTCGGATTCATGTGGGACGTCAGCCTGCACGCCGGCCGCGGCCGCGATGCCGGCCCACTCGCCAACCCGGCGCACTACCTGATCCTCTACGGGCTCTTCGCCCTCTTCATCGCCGGCATGTCCGCCGTCGTCTTCCCTCGTGACGGTGAGAAGCCCGGCGTGGCCGCAGTCAAGATCACCCGCACCTGGTACGCCCCGGTCAGCGGCATCTTCATCGCCGCCTGCGGCCTGTACGCGCTGATCGGCTTCCCGCTCGACGACGTCTGGCACCGGCTCTTCGGCCAGGACGTGACCCTCTGGGGTCCGACGCACCTCATGCTGATCGGCGGCGCGGGACTCTCCACCGCCGGCATCATCTTGCTGCACCGTGAGGCCGAGGTCTCGATGAAGCAGAACGGCAAGGCTCTCCCGGTCTGGCTCAGCACGATCCTGGTCTCGGTTGCGTTCGGCTCGCTGCTGATCGGTCTGTCGGTGTTCCAGGGCGAGTTCGACTTCGGCATCGCCCAGTTCCGCATGGTGTTCGCGCCGCTGATGATCGTCGCCGCTGCGGGCATCCCGCTGGTTGCCGCCCGCCTGTACGTCGGGCCCGGTGCCGCGATCGCCGCCGCCGTCTTCTTCCTCCTGATGCGCGGGATCGTCTCGTTCGTCGTCACCGACGTGATGGGCGAGGCGCACCACGTGTTCCCGCTCTACCTCGGCAGCGCCGTGCTGATCGAGCTGCTCGCGTTCACCAAGCTCAAGGAGAAGCCTCTGTGGTTCGGCGCGATCGGCGGCCTCCTCATCGGCACCGTCGGCCTCGTCATCGAGAAGCTGTGGAACGACCGCGTCTTCGCCTTCCCGTGGACCCAGGACATGTGGGCCGAGGGCCTCGCGATGGCCATCCCCGTCGCGATCGCGTCCGGACTCTGCGGTGCGCTGTTTGCGCTCGGTCTGCAGGGCAAGCTCCCCGCCAAGAAGATCGCCCGCACGATCATCGTCGGCTCGGTGGTGGTCACGGCTCTGGCAGTGGCCAACGGCCTGCATGCGACCGTGCCGAACGACGCGTCTGCCGAAGTCCAGCTGACCGAAGTCGGTACGCCGGAGGCACGCGAAGTGATGGCCAAGATCACCGTCTCGCCCTCAGGTCTGATCGACGACGACCCGACCTGGGTCCAGATCACCGCGTGGCAGGGTGGCGGTCCCGGCGTCGTCACCGACCGACTCCGTCGTACGGGCGACAACTCCTGGGAGTCGACCAAGCCCATGCCTGTTGGCGGCAACTGGAAGACGACCTTCCGCGTGCAGGACGGACGCATGCTCACGGCGCTGCCTCTCTTCCTCCCCGAGGACGCCCCGTTGAAGGCGAAGGAAGTCCCCGCCGACGCGTCGTTCACCCGCACGTTCGTGCCCGAGATCGACATCCTGCAGCGCGAGCGCAAGGGCGACACGTCGCCGGCGCTCTGGGGAATCGCGAACGCCGTGGTCCTGTTCTGCAGCCTCGGCATCATCCTCGGCATCAGCGTCGCGGTCTCTCGTGTCGCACGAAAGATCGAGGAGCACGAGGACACGAACCAGCAAACGCCTACGCTGACCTCATGACTCCAGCCGGCGAGGTACTGCTGGCCCACCACGTCGCACTGCTGGCGATCCCCGCGATCATTCCAGCCGTCGTCGTGGTGGGGGTTGTCCTCTACATTGCCCGCAAGGACCGACTGGCCGAACGTGACGAGCGCGAGATCATCGAGCGCGCCTTCGATCCCGAACCCGAAACCAAGGAGAACGAATGAAGACACTCTCTGCTGCCGTCCTGTTGATCGTCCTGACCCTCGCGGGCTGCGGGAGCGACAGCGAGCCGCCCAGCGACTCGGCGACGACGGAGCCAGCGGCGACCGGGTCCACCGACGCACCAAAGGGTGTGACGGTCGAGATCAAGGTCGTCAACGGCGAGGTCGTACCCCTGAACGAGAAGGTCGACGTCTTGCCCGGCGAGCCGATCAACCTCCACGTCGTCACCGACGCCGAGGAGGAGATCCACGTTCATTCGGATCCCGAGCACGAGTACGAAGTCGCCGCCGGTGACGACAAGACCTTCACGTTCACGATCGACACACCTGGCCAGTTCGCGGTGGAAGCCCATCATCTCGACGTCACGATCGTCGAGCTCGTCGTACGCCCGTGATTCTCACTTCCGGGCTGGGTGAGCACGGCATCGGCGGTGGTGGAACGGATCTGCCGATCCCGCTGATGTTCGCGATGGTGGGTGCCTCGTGGGCCCTGGCGCTGTCCTTCGCGGTGCTTGTCGTCGAGTGGAAAGAGCCACGCTTCACCAAGCCGGACGTCGATCCAGTAGCCGCCGAACCTCGGCCACGGCGTCCATGGCTCGCAGTCGTCGGCGCCCTGCTGACGGCGTGGTTCCTGCTCGCGCTGTTCGGCGGGCCCTCGAACGAGACCAACAGCGCTCTCGGCTGGATCTACATCCTGATGTGGGTCGGCATCGTGCCCCTTGCCCTGTTGGCTGGGCACGTGTGGCGGGACCTCTCGCCGTGGCGCACGATCCAGGCACTCCTCGGAGACGGGCGGCTGACCTATCCCGCGCGGCTCGGCTACTGGCCCGCTGCCGCTGGACTGCTGGCCTTCGCGTGGCTCGAGCTTGCGTCGCCCGATCCGGGTGACGTCACAACCGTACGCATCTGGGTCGGCATCTACGTCGCCGCGATGCTGGTCGGTGGATGGTTGTTCGGTCCGACCTGGTTCGACCGTGCCGATCCGTTCGACGTGTACAGCGCAATCGTGGCCAGGATGTCGCCGTTCGTACGCGAGGGGCGCTTCGCGCTGCACAACCCGCTGCGTGCGCTGCCGACCATCCCGGTCGGACCGGGACTGGTGGCAGTGCTGGGAACGCTGCTGGGATCGACCGCGTACGACAGCTTCTCGTCCTCCACGTTCTGGCAATCCAAGACCCTGACGGATCTGCAGCACTCGGCGACCCTGGTGGGGTTCTGTGCGCTGGTGGGGATCCTCTTCATTGTGGCGAGCCGAGCCAGCGGCGGTCTCACCGCCGAGCGCCGGCGCGCACTGCCCGGTCTGCTGGCGCACACCCTCGTACCGATCGTGATTGGCTACATCTTCGCCCACTACGCGACCTACTTCCTCGAGAAGGGGCAGTCGGCGTTCATCGCGATGCTCGACCCGCTCGGCCGCGGCTGGGAGCCGCTGGGCGACCCGGCAACGTCGTACTTCCTGTCCGAGCACGTGTCGCTGCTCGCGTTCCTCAAGGTGGCGGCCGTCGTGGTCGGTCACGTGCTGGCGGTGGTCGCGGCTCACGATCGAGCCCTCGCCCTGCTGCCCAAGGCGCATCGCCTGTCGGGGCAGCTCGCTCTGCTGGTGCTGATGGTCGCCTATACGTTCACTGGGTTGTTCCTGCTCTTCTCGGCTTGAACTGTCAGCGACGTCTCGTACCGTGGCGTCATGGCGACGATCTACTACACGGCCACCACCCTCGACGGCTTCCTTGCAACGCCCGACAACTCGCTGTCGTGGCTGTTCGAGGTGCCCGGCGCCGATGATGCGGAGAGCTCGATCCCAGACTTCATGGCCGGAGTCGGTCCGATGGCGATGGGTTCGACCACGTACGAGTGGGTCGTCGAGCACGAGTCACTCGTGGACAACCCGGCCAAGTGGACGGAGTGGTACGGCGACAAGCCAACGTGGGTGTTCACGCACCGAGATCTTCCCGTCGTGGAGGGTGCCAACATTCGTTTCACCCAGGCACCGGTGACCGAGGTCCACGCCGAGATGGCCGCGGCAGCAGGCGACAAGGACATATGGCTGATGGGCGGCGGCGATCTCGTGGGTCAGTTCGCCGATGCAGGACTGCTCGACCAGATCATCGCGACGATCGCACCGGTCACGCTCGGGGCGGGAGCACCTCTGCTCCCGCGGGACATCCGCTCGGACCGATTGACGCTCGAGAGCGTGAAGCAGCACGGCCAGTTCGCCGAGCTGGTTTACGCCGTGAGCTGACCTGATTGCGCGGCGTTGATTAGCACTCGTATGATGAGAGTGCTAGATACTCAGGTCAGATCGATGAGGCTGTGCACCGAGGCGAGAAGGGTTCGCCGAACGTCGCTGCCGTCCGTCGCGGGCATCGCCTGACCACCCCACAGGCAACAGTCGGAGAAACGTACACATGGCTAAAACCATTGCTTTCAACGAGGAAGCCCGTCGCGGCCTCGAGCGCGGTATGAACCAGCTCGCAGACGCCGTCAAGGTCACCCTCGGTCCCAAGGGGCGCAACGTCGTCCTGGAAAAGAAGTGGGGAGCCCCCACGATCACCAATGACGGTGTCAGCATCGCCAAGGAGATCGAGCTGGAGGACCCGTTCGAGAAGATCGGCGCCGAGCTGGTCAAGGAAGTCGCCAAGAAGACTGACGACGTCGCCGGCGACGGCACCACGACCGCCACCGTTCTTGCCCAGGCACTCGTACGCGAAGGTCTGCGCAACGTCGCAGCCGGCGCCAACCCGATGGGCCTCAAGAAGGGCATCGAGACCGCAGTCGAGGCCATCAGCGCCCAGCTGCTCGGCATGGCAAAGGACGTCGAGACCAAGGAACAGATCGCGGCCACAGCCTCGATCTCCGCGGCTGACGCCACGGTCGGCGACATCATCGCCGAGGCCATGGACAAGGTCGGCAAGGAAGGCGTCATCACGGTCGAGGAGTCCAACACGTTTGGCATCGACCTGGAGCTGACCGAGGGCATGCGGTTCGACAAGGGTCACCTGTCGGGTTACTTCGTGACGGACCCCGAGCGCATGGAGACCGTGCTCGAGGACCCCTACGTCCTCATCTACAACGGCAAGATCAGCACGGTCAAGGACATGGTCCCGATCCTCGAAAAGGTCATGGCGTCGGGCAAGCCCCTCGTCATCATCGCCGAGGACGTCGAGGGTGAAGCTCTCGCGACCCTGATCGTCAACAAGATGCGTGGCACGTTCAAGTCGGTCGCCATCAAGGCTCCCGGCTTCGGTGACCGTCGCAAGGCCATGCTCGCCGACATCGCCATCCTCACGGGTGGAGAGGTCATCAGCGAGGAAGTCGGTCTCAAGCTCGAGACTGCCGACCTGACGCTGCTGGGCACGGCTCGCAAGGTCGTGACGACCAAGGACGAGACCACGATCGTCGAGGGCGCCGGTTCCGAGGAGCAGATCCAGGGCCGCGTCGCGCAGATCAAGTCCGAGATCGAGAACAGCGACTCTGACTACGACAAGGAGAAGCTCCAGGAGCGTCTCGCCAAGCTGGCCGGCGGCGTCGCCGTCATCAAGGTCGGCGCAGCAACCGAGGTCGAGCTCAAGGAGCGCAAGCACCGCATCGAGGACGCTGTTCGCAACGCGAAGGCTGCTGTCGAAGAGGGCATCGTCGCCGGTGGCGGCGTCGCACTCGTACAGGCAACTGCCGCCGTGTTCGAGAAGCTCACCCTCGAGGGTGACGAGGCAACGGGCGCCAACATCGTCCGCGTCGCCGCGTCGGCTCCGCTCAAGCAGATCGCCATCAACGCGGGACTCGAAGGTGGAGTCGTCGCCGAGAAGGTTGCCGGACTCAAGCAGGGCCACGGACTCAACGCGGCCACCGGCGAGTACGTCGACATGATCAAGGCCGGCATCATCGATCCGGCCAAGGTGACGCGCTCGGCGCTGCAGAACGCAGCCTCGATCGCCGCACTGTTCCTCACCACCGAGGCCGTTGTCGCCGACAAGCCGGAGCCCGCTCCGGCCGGCGGCGGTGCGCCGGACATGGGTGACATGGGCGGCATGGGGTTCTAGTAGTCCCAGCAACTCGCAGAAGGGCCCTCACCTCGGTGAGGGCCTTTCTCATGTCGTGGGTCCTGCCGTCTGAGATGATGCGGCGGTGAACAACACCCGTGGCAAGCTGATGACTGCTGAACACCGCGGTCGTCTTCGCGCGGCCGGCGTCGACGCGGAGTCGCTCGACGTCGCCGAATGGCGAGCGGTGACGGAGTCGCTCCCCGCGTGGTGGCACGAGGACGGCAACGTGCTCTACTTCGCGGAGGGAGCCAACCTCGCCGACGAGATCATCGAGACACTCACGATGTTCCCTGTGCGCAACGTCCTGATCGCCATCGGCTCAGAGATGCACCTTTTCCGATCCCTGTTGATCGGAGGGGACGATGCCATCGTCTTCATCGATCAGAACGTCAAGCTGACGGCGGGGGAGGTGTACTGCGGCGCGGAGTCAACCGTGGTGCTCCATGGACCCGTCACAGCGACTCGGTGCGCCATCATCGACGCGCGCAACGGTGGCAGCATCGTGGCCGGCCCAGACCAGCTGTGGGCGGCCAACGTCTACGTCGCCACCGACGACATGCATCGCCTCGAGGACCGCACAACGGGTGAGCGGATCAATCCGTACGGGGCGCACATCCGCATCGGGAGTCACGTGTGGCTGGGTCGGGATGCGGTGATCACCGGTCACTGCGACGTTGGCGATGGTGTCGTGGTCGCTCAGCTCAGCCTGGTCCGCGGGCAGAAGATCGCAGACTATGCCGCGGTGGCCGGTATTCCTGCCCGGGTCGTTCGAGAGAACGTGGGCTGGACCGAGGCAGACACGCCCTAAGGTGCGCCGATGTGCGTTCGCACATCCAGGAGTTCTGGAAAAAAGGTGAGCTCAAGTGCCTTCTGGAGGAAGTTGACGCCAGATGAGCCGCCGGTCCCGCGCTTGAAGCCGATGATTCGTTCGACGGTCTTGAGGTGTCGGAAGCGCCACAGCTGAAAGCTGCCCTCGACGTCGACGAGCTCCTCGCTCATCTCGTAGGCATCCCAGTACGTGTCTGGGGAGTCGTAGATCCGGCGCAACACCTCGATGACACCGGGATCCGCCGCGTACGGCTGGGTGACGTCGCGTTCGAGGATGTGCGTCGGAACGGCGTGGCCTCGGCGGCCCAGGAAGCGGAGGAACTCGTCGTACAGGCTTGGCGCCTCGAGGTCCGCCTGCAGCGCAGCGCGGAGCGACTCGTCATGCTCGAAGACCTTGATCATCTGCGGGTTCTTGTTGCCGAGCAGGAACTCGACGGTGCGGTACTGCGGGGACTGGAAGCCCGAAGCCTTGCCGAGCTGATCGCGGAACTGCGCGTACTCGATCGGTGTGAGCGTCTCCAGCACGGCCCACTGCTCGAACATCTGGCGCTGGATCGCCTTGACCCTTGCCAGTCGCTTGAGCGCCGGCGGCAGGTCGTCGGCGGCGATGAGCGCGATGGCCGAGCGCAGCTCGTGGATCAGCTGTTTGAGCCACAGCTCGGTGACCTGGTGCTGGATCACGAACAGCATCTCGTCGTGGTGGTCCGACACCGGCTGCTGCGCCGACAGGAGCGTCGGCAGCTGCAGATAGCTCGCGTACGTCATCTCGCCGCGCAGGTCGGTCGCGACCCCGTCCTCGATCGGTCTGAATCCCTCGGTCATACCCGAACGGTATGCCCGAGTCGGGCCCGCGGCCGAACTACGGCCCCGGATAGCCGTGTGAGTAACACGGGCGCACGCCACAGACGTTGATGAGCGACCCGTTCAACGCCAGGAATGCCGCCTTCTGCCTGCGCGCGTCGAAGGTGTTGCGCGGATAGCTGTGCGGGTCACCGCCCTGCGATGGGCCCGGTGGTGTGTCGGTGATCGGCGCTGGTGCGGTGCCGCCCGGGAAGGATTGCGGACCGCCGTCCCAGAACACGAGGGCCGAGCCAGCGAACGGGTAGCCCGTGATCGTCGAGAGGCCGAACGTGTCGTCGATGGTGCTGCGGCCTGGGTCCAGTGCCGGAGCCCGCAGCTTCGCGCCGATCGTACGAGCCGCCGTCTCGGCGGCAAGGTTTGACACCTGGTGATCGCCGAACGCGGCGTGGAGCAGAACAGTGTGCGCCGGTGTGTTGGGCAGCGGGTCGGTGGTCATGTGGTGTGCGTATCCATTGGCTTCGCCGCGATCCCAGAGAAGCTGCATGAGACTGAAGATCAACGGTCGTTCCAGATCGTTGGGATAGTTGTCGTAGAGCCCGAGCGGAGTGTCGACGTCTGAGAGACTGCCGTCGACGTCGCCCAGCAACTTGCCCTCGGCGTAGGGCGTGAAGTCCTTGCTGCGCTCCAGCAGTGTCGAATAGTTCATGCCCGGGACGCCGAGCACGGCGCGGTTGAAGTCCGGCGCCTGGGCGGTCAACCCGCCGCCCATGATCCCGCCCTGGCTGTTGCCGTCATAGAACAGCCGCCGGTTGTCGATCACTGGATGGCCGTCAGCGTTCTGGAAGGCGGGGTTTGAGGCGAATCCGGCCGAATGGATCATGGCGCGCCCGAGGAAATCGAAATTGAGGAATCCCTGTTGGATGCGGTCAATCACCCGGTTGAAGTGTGAAAGGTCCTGCAGGTTGAGCAGGATGGTCGCCAGGTCCTGCGTCGCAAATCCGGCCCAGTCCGTGGCACAGAACATGAAGTTGTTCTCATTGCTCATGTCGGTGACGTTGCCGCCGCTGACTTCGTCGGCCGAGCCGAGAAGTCCGTGGCCGTAGAGGGACACCCTGGCCGGATGGGAGGCGTTGGCGGAGCGTGGGATGTTGCAGATGAAGGCGGCGGTAGCATCCCCGTTGCGCGTGGGCTTGCCGTTGCCGTCAAGCGCGAACTCCGCACCGGTAGGGCAGCCCGCGATGTTGAGGTAACAGGGGACGGTGACCTTGCCCTCGATGTGCCGTGCGATGTTGTCGCTCTCGCCGGGTGTGTGACCGGGGAGTGCCGCGCAATTGATCCCAGCAAGCAACGGCACAATCGTGGCAACGGTGTTGAGCACGCCGCACACCTGCCCAGCGTTGGGTACACCGCCGAGATCAGTTTCGCCGGCGCAACCGTCTGCGCCGCAGGGCGCGAGGTCGGTGACCTTGGTGATCGAGAAGGTCGGCGCCGCACCTTGAACCTTCAGGTCAGCCAGGTTGTCGTCCCCGAGCTGATGGAATGCGTCGTCGCGCATGGAGAGCATTCGACTGGACAGGCTGTGCTCGCTGGCCACCGTGAAGTCCCAGGCCAGGTAAAGGTTCTTCCGCTTGATGCCGGAGTCCTGGAGGGTGTGGAACAGGTCCTCCATGTGGGGACGTCGCGCCTCGAAAGTCGCGTCGGGAGTCACCAGCCGGTCGCGATAGTCCGTGAACGCCGCGGCGGGCTGAATCGTGTTCCCGGCTGCGTCCTTGAGGTTGCGCATCGCGACGATGTAGTGCCCACCCTCGTCGAAGTTGACGGTGGGCCGGATGATCAGGTTGACGTCTGACGGGTCCTTCGGGTTTGCGTCGAGCTCGGTGAAGATCGGCTGGCGCTTGCCAGTCTTGGCGTCGATCACGACGATGGGCTGGTCAGCATCCGCATAGCGAGCCATGTCGTTCACCGGCACCGCGCCGGTCCTGGTGAACGCGGCGGGCGTTTCCAGGCCCGGAACCTTCGCGATCACCATGTTGCCGGGGCTGAAGCCGTCGGCACGGTTGTAGTCGACCGGGTCGATGTGCGTGCCCAGCCTGTTGGCCGGCATGGACTTGCGATTGAGATTCAGTCGCCGACCGGTGGGAGTCGTTGAGTCGGGCACGGTGAAGTAGTCGTTGGGCCAGGGCTGCAAGCACACCGCGCCGTCGAGGTAGTCACAGCGGTCAGCGTTGGCCATGGAGGGTGCGGGAGCGGTGCCGCCGACCGGCTCGTCGCAGGCGCGCGAATCAATCGTCAGGATGCTCGACTTCGAGGCGCTGATCTTCGGGTTTGAGCTCTTGGCCGTCAGCTGGAGCCGGCGTCCCTCCGTGCACCGGGCAACGAGGCGTCGGCCCGCTGACGTCAGGGTGAGACTCGTGCTGTGTGTTCCAGACCGCAGGCGGTAGTTGCGGTCGGTGGCAACGCGCACCCCTGCGACATATCCCCGCAGACGTACCGAGCCACGGTGGTGACTTGTGGAAACTCGGACGGTGAGCTTGCCGGTCTCGAGGATACGCTTCTGGCTGCTCGAGCCGATCTGAAGCTTGACCGTGGATGACGCAGCGTCCGCCGAGGTGTCGCCGACGCCGAGGACGAAGGTCGCAACCAGGACGGCGCCCAGGGCGGCGCGCCAGACAAACGTGCGGTTCCAAGCTCGGGTCTGAGTCATGGACATCCAACTGCCCTGAGACGCCAAAAGTTACGGATTCGGGTCGTTGGAGGCGTGAATGTCACGCAGCCCCACCGGTGAGCAAGCGTGCTCTTCATGCGCCGGAATGCGTGAGCCGTTAGGTTGCTCTAGTGAATGAACTGGGATTTACACTCAAGGTCTTCCGCCAGATCGGGATGCTCAAGCCGATCCTGCCGCACAAGATGCTGGGCGCGGGTCTGCAGCTCGTCAAGTGGGGTCCCGGACTGCCGTCCGGCGTCAACGCGGCCGCCAAGCGCTTCCCCAACCAGCCGGCGATCATCGACGACGAGGGCGACCTGACGTGGTCGGAGTTCTCCGCCAAGATCAACCAGGTCACCCAGGCGCTCAAGGATCGCGGCGTGGAGCCCGGCGACTCGGTCGCGCTCCTGTGCCGCAACCACCGCTACATGTTGATGGCGATGATCGCGATCATGCAGGTCGGCGGGCGAGTGCTGATGCTCAACACGATGGCCAGCAGATCGCAGCTGGGTGAGCTCGCCAAGCGTGAGAACGCCGCGCTCGTGGTCGTCGACCAGGAGTTCCTGAAGGTCGCCGCCGATGTCGATCCCGACAAGCTGATCCTGGCGTGGGCCGACGACGATGCCCCGGCCGAGCTCGAGACGATCGCTTCGATCAGCGCCAACCAGCCGACCAAGCCGCACTCCAAGCCGTCACGTCATGGCCAGATCATCATCTTCACCTCGGGCACGACGGGGCTGCCCAAGGGCGCCAAGCGCGAGGAGCCGGCCGACCTCAAACCGCTGGTCGCGTTCTTCGGCGCAATTCCCTATCGCGGCAACTCGCGGATCGTCCTCGCGGCTCCGCTGTTCCACTCGTGGGGCCTGATCAACTTCGGCTTCGGGCTCTCGCTCGCGCCCACGTACGTCCTGCGTCGCCGTTTCGATGCCGCAAAGGTCATCGGCGACATCGAGCAGCACAAGGCCGACGCACTCGTTGTCGTCCCGCAGATGATGCAGCGCATGGTCGAGGTCGACCCCGATGTGGTCAAGAAGGCCGACGTGTCGTCGCTCAAGATCACCGCGAGCAGCGGCTCGGCGCTGGCTGGCGAGCTGGCCAACCACTACATGGACATGTTCACCGACTCGGTCTACAACTTCTACGGAGCGACCGAGACCGGTTGGGTCACGATCGCCAGCCCGACCGACCTGCGAGAGGCTCCCGGCACCGCCGGCACCCCGCCCTTCCGTACGACGGTCAAGATCCTGGACCCCGATGGCAAGGAGCTGCCGCAGGGCGAGACCGGCGTCATCCATGTCGGCAACGACATGCCGTTCGGCGGCTACACCGACGGCAACACCAAGACGTTCGCCGACGGGCTCATGAGCACCGGCGATCTCGGGCACTTCGACGAGAACGGGCGCCTGTTCGTGTCGGGCCGTGACGACGACATGATCATCTCCGGCGGTGAGAACGTGTTCCCGCGTGAGCTCGAGGATGTGCTGATCGATCACGAGGACATCGTCGATGTCGTGGTCACCGGCATCGACGACGAGAAGTTCGGCCAGGTGCTGGCGGCGTACGTCGTGGTCAAGGACGGCAAGTCGCTGACCGAGGATGACGTCAAGGCGTACGCCAAGGACCACGTCGCACGGTTCGCGGTTCCGGGGCGAACGATGTTCCTCGACGAGCTGCCCCGCAATCCCACCGGCAAGGTCATGAAGCGCGAGCTCCCTTCATTCGAGTGACCTCGCCACTAGGCTGACGGCGTGAACATCGCGTACGACCCGCATCCGGACGGTCGGCCGGATCCCGGTGAAGTCGTCTGGACCTGGGTTGCCTACGAGGACGATCCCAACCAGGGCAAGGACCGTCCGGTGCTCCTCATATCGCGCGACGGCGACAAGCTGATCGGCTTGATGATGACCTCGGTCGACCACGATCGCAACATGGCGAACGAAGCGTCGGTCGGCCGCTATTGGTACAACCTCGGCCCGGGCCCGTGGGACTCCAAAGGTCGACCGAGCGAGGTCAGACTCGATCGCTTTCTCGTCGTGGATCCGGCCGACGTACGTCGAGAGGGCTCCGTGCTCGACGAGCCGCGCTTCAACGCTCTCGTCGCAGCGCTCGGACCCCACCTCCCGTGAGCGAGCCAAGCATTGGGCGGATCGACGCCTTTCAGCGCAAGCACGCGATCCTCGGGTTCCCGATCGCCGTGATCTACAAGTACTTCGACGACCAGGGCCCCTATCTCGCGGCGATCATCTCCTACTACGCATTCATCGCGATCTTCCCGCTGCTGCTGATCTCGTCGTCGATCCTCGGCTTCGTGCTGCAGGGCGACCAGGATCTGCGCGACCGGCTGCTCGACTCCGCCCTCAGTCAGTTCCCGATCGTCGGTGACGCGCTGGGCCGCCCCGACGACCTGAACGGCAGCACCACGGCCATCGTCATCGGTTCGCTGGCGGCGCTCTACGGCTCGATGGGCCTCGGTCAGGCCAGCCAGAACGCCGCCAACATCGCCTGGTCGGTTCCGCGCAACAGCCGGGCCAACCCGGTCCTGCTCCGGCTCCGCAGCATCTTCTTCCTCGCGGCCAGCGGTGTCGGCATCCTCCTGATCGCCGTCACGACGACGGTGTTCAGCAACCCCGACCAGATCGGGGTGGGCGTGGCGAGCGAGTTCCGCCTCGCGATCAAGATCGTCGGCTTCCTGCTGAGCATCGTGATCTTCGGCGGACTCTTCCGTCTCGTGAGTGGTGGTCGCGGGCGCTGGAGGGCGGTCCTGCCCGGCGCAGCCACGACCGCTGTCCTGTGGCAGCTGTTGCAGCTCGGCGGTCAGTCCTTCGTCGAGAACGTCATCCAGAAGGCGAGCTCGATGAACTCCACGTTCGCGCTGGTCCTCGGTCTCATGGCATTCATCTTCCTCGCCGCCGTCACCATGGTGATCGGCCTGGAGGTCAATGTCGTCACGGCTCGCAAGCTCTATCCCCGCGCGCTGCTCACCCCGTTCACCGACAACGTCGTGCTCACGGAGGCGGACCAGAAGGCGTACGCCGCGTACGCCAAGTCGCAACGGCACAAGGGCTTCCAGTCCGTCGAGGTGACGTTTGAGGACCGCCGACCGAAGCCACCACCAGCTGCCGACTAGGCTGTGCAGTCACAACACCCACTGGGTTGTCTACAAGACGTGAGGAAATGCCATGCCTACGGGCAAAGTGAAGTGGTACGACGCCGAAAAGGGCTTTGGGTTCCTGAGCCAGGAAGAGGGCGAGGACGTCTACGTCCGCAGCGATGCCCTGCCCGCAGGCGTCGAGTCCCTCAAGGCCGGCAGTCGCGTCGAGTTCGGCATCGTTCAGGGCAGTCGCGGAGACCAGGCACTTCAGGTCCGTCTGCTCGACCCGGTCACCTCGCTGTCGAAGTCACAGTCACAGGCGCGCCGCAAGGACCCTGAGGCCATGGCTGTCATCGTCGAGGACCTGATCAAGATGCTCGACAAGATCGGCGAGGGCTACCGACACGGACGCCACCCCGACAACAAAGTCGCCAAGCCGGCGGCTCAGGTGCTGCGCGCGGTGGCAACCGAGCTCGAGCTCTAGCGCTCAGCCTCGGCCGGCTCGGACGTACGTGTCGCGGGCTCGTTGCGTGCGCGAGTGAGCACGAAGGCCAGCCACGCGAGCACGATCGCGGCGATGCCGAGCAAGCCCTGGCGCGGAGACGCATCGATCGTGAACAGACCGATGCCGATCAGACCGCCGATGACCCAGGACAGCTGAAGCAGGGTCTCCGAACGGGCGAACATGCTCGTGCGGACCTCTTCGAGCACGTCGTTCTGGATCAGAGCGTCGAGACTCAGCTTGCCCAGCGACTGGCACAGGCCGATGGTGACGCCGAGCAGGGCGACGGTCCACCAGGTGAACAGGACAGCCACGACGCTGACGACGGCGACGTCGAGCACGAGCACGGCGATGACGACGTTCTGCGGCTTGCGGGATCGGGTCGACGAGCCGATCAGGACGCCGAGGACGTTGCCGAATCCGGCTCCTCCGATGACCAGGCCGAGCAGGATCGTCGCACTGCCGTCCCACCCCATCGACTCGGGCGGCTCGCGCAACGTGAACGCCATGAAGATCGTCAGGAATCCCGACAGCAGGCGCAGTCCGGCGTTGCTGCGCAGCCCGTTGACGACACCGCGGGTGATGGCGATGCCCTTCTTCCTGGTGGTGGTCGCGATCTGGCTCAGGTCGACGGGCTTCTCGCCCTCGCTGGAGTCGACGCGAGGCGGCAGCAGGATCGCCAGGATCGTGCCGACCACGAAGAGCACGGCCGCGTAGCGCAGCGCCCACGGTGCGCCGATCGCGGCTGCGGCGATGGCGATGGGTGCCGAGATCGCTCCCGCGGCCGTGCCGGTCAGCGAGATGCGCGAGTTGGCCTTCACCAGCGTGAACTCCGCGGGCAGGATGCGCGGAACGGCCGAGGCGCGGGTGACGCCGTACGCCTTGGAGGCCACGAGGCAGCCGAGGGCGGCGAAGTAGAACGCCGGAGACTCGTCGACGACCGCGCCGGCGAGCACCCAGCAACAGAAAGCGCGTACGGCCAGCGTGGCGCCGATCGCCCAGCGGCGACCTCGACGGAACCGGTCGAGGAACGGACCGATCAGCGGGGCAACGACGGCGAACGGCAGCATCGTGAGCACCAGGAACAGCGCCACCTGCCCCGCCGCGTCGTCAGTGGGGACCGTGAAGAACAGGGTGCCCGCCAGCGAGACGGCAATCGCCGCGTCGCCAGCCGTGTTGAACGCGTGCAGCTCGAGGAGTCGTGACAGGCCGCTCTCGCCGGCGCCACCGGCGTGGGTGAAACGGCGAGCACCCGTGAATGCCGAGGTGCTGCCACGTGCGACGACGCGGGCCGTACCGGCCGAGAACCGGCCTGCGACGCGTGCCGAACGGCTGAGTCGCGACTCGACGGGATCTGCGGGCGCATAAGGCTGGACGGGTGTCTGCGGCTCGTCCTGCTCGTCCATACGTTCATCCTGCCTCACCGCGGGTCGACCGCTCCACGTGACATGGGACAATCGACACATGTCTGTCGACGAGAAGCTGAGCTCCGCCATCGATGTGGCGCGCGCCGCCGTCGACGAGGTCGCAGACGCGGGCGTGGTGGGTGACCACCTGCGTGCCGTCGAGGACGAGTCCGGCATGGTCTCGCACCACTTCGGCTGCACCAAGCCCGGCTACATCGGCTGGTACTGGTCGGTCAGCCTTTCGCGGGCCCCCGACACCGATGCCATCACGATCAACGACGTCGTCCTGCTGCCCGGTGATGACGCGATCGTCGCGCCCGTGTGGACGCCCTACCGCGAACGCATCCGACCCGGTGACCTCAGCCCGGGCGACGTGCTCCCGCCCGATGAGGACGACGTACGACTGGTTCCGACCTGGAGCGCAGGTGACGGCGAGGAGCAGACCGCCGATCGCTTCTTCGCCCGCGAGGTCGGTCTGGGTCGTGAGTGGACTCTGTCGTTCGAGGGTCGCGAGATGGCAGCAGACCGCTGGCAGGAGGGCGACCAGGGCCCCGACGCTCCGATCGCCCAGCAGGCCAATGGCTCATGCATCTCCTGCGGCTTCATGGTGAGCCTTGCAGGACCGCTCGCAGAACGCTTTGGTGTGTGCGCCAACGGTATGGCCAATGACGACGGGCGTGCCGTGTCGTTCGACCACGGTTGTGGCGCTCACTCGGGCGCTCGGCTGAGCCGTTCGGCCGCCCCTCAGGAGCTTCCGCCCACGGTGTTCGACACCGTGGGCACCGACATCGACGAGTTCTAGCCAGGGCGCGCCCTAGTCGACTCGGCGGCGACGGCCGGGCTGCATGCGCAGCGCGTTGCGTCGACGGCGGCAGTACTCGATGCCGATCAGGCCCAGGCCGAATCCGGCGACTGCGGTCCAGAGCCACCACGTACGGCCGTCTTCCTCGAGTGAGCCAAGGAATGGGAGCAGGGCGACTGCGATGACGCCCCACACGATCGTGCCGACCGTCATGGTGCGTACACCGTCGACGTCCATCGGCTCGACCTCGGCGACGCGGTGGGTCTTGCTGCCGATCTCGAGCTCGGTGATCTCGGGGCGGCCGAACTCGTGGCGGCGTGCGGCGCGGTCGAGCCGGGCGATCTCACGATGACCCATCTTGCGCTCGATCGTCTCGGGACCGTCGCCCTGACGGATCACCCACTCGTCGTCGCTCACGCCTTCACCTCCGTTGAAAAGGCACGGTACGGAGGCTGCGGCGTGAATCCTGCCTTTTGGTTCACTCGCTGCGCTCGCTCACGCCTTCACCCTACCCGCCGCGATCGGTGGGACTGATGTGTCCTGTCATGCTTGGTGGCAATGAATCCGCGCTATCGCCGACTGCTCATCCCGGGGCTGCTCCTGCTCCTGCTCGTTGTCGTGATCGTCAGCTCGCTGTCGCGTCGCGCCGATGGGGCCGAGCCCAAGGCGGAGGTCGTCTGCCGGATGTCAGATCCCCGTATCGGAGAGTCGAGCGGACTCGCACTGAGTCGCACCTACGACGACCTTGCCTACACGATCAACGACTCGGGCAACGCCCCGCTGATCTTCGCCATCGACCTGTTGTCCGGCGACACAGTCGGTACGACTCGCATCGAGGGCGGCGACCTGCGCGACACCGAGGCGATGGCCATCGACGACAAGGGTGTGTTGTGGGTTGCTGACACGGGTGACAACTTCGAGCGCCGCGACGACGTTGCGCTCTACGCCCTGCCGGAGCAGGGTCGCGGCAACCACACCGTGACTGCGAAGCGCTACCCGATCTCGTACGACTCCAAATCCCCCGATGTCGAGGCGTTGCTCGTGCACCCCGTGACCGGTGCGAAGGTCCTGATCAGCAAGGCACTGCTCACCGGCACGATCTACCAGCTGCCGACGAAGCTCTCCACCAAGCACAAGAATGTCGCCGTCGCGCAGAAGGGCGGCGCGCCCGCCATGGTCACCGACGCGACGTACACGACCGACGGGAAGTACGCGGTGCTGCGCAACTACACGTCGATGTACCTGCTGGACGCGACGAACGGCGCAATCCTCAACTACGCTCCGACGCCCAGGCAGAAGCAGGGCGAGACGATCACTGCCGAGCCCGACGCGCTCATCGTGGGCAGCGAGGGCCGCGGATCCAAGCTCCTGCGGGTGCCGATACCCGGCCCCAAGCCGACCACGGTGCCAACACCCGCCGCGGCCAACGCGGCGGCACCCGAGCAGGCAGGCGGTCAGCCGGTCGAGCCGATGCTGTTCGTGTTCGGTGCTGTGGGGGCTGCAGTGCTTGTCGGTGCTGGTGTGGCGATTTGGCTGAGACGTTCTCGTCGAGTCGTATCGGACTGAGGCTTTCCTCTGGCATGCTCCGTTGTCGACAGGCCTCGGGCACACACACTCCCATCGAGATCAGAGGGCGCCATGACAAGTACGACGAGCAAGGCCAAGAGCAGCGGCGGCAACGCGCTGGAGAAGTACTTCAAGATCAACGAGCGCGGGTCGAGCATCGGGCGAGAGGTACGCGGCGGTGCTGTGACCTTCCTGACGATGGCCTACATCATCGTGCTCAACCCGATCATCCTCGCCGGTGTCGCCGACAAGGACGGAAACTTCCTGGGTGGTGGATCGACACCCGGCTCCGGCTTCGCGACGATCGCGGCCGTGACGGCACTGGTGGCTGGGCTGCTGACCATCCTGATGGGCGTCGTCGCCAACTTCCCGTTGGCGCTCGCCACCGGCCTCGGGCTCAACGCGTTCGTCGCGTTCTCCGTCGCCTCCCAGATGACGTGGGCCGATGCGATGGGTCTCGTCGTGCTGGAGGGCATCATCATCCTGGTACTTGTGCTGACCGGATTCCGAAAAGCAGTGTTCGACGCCGTTCCTCGCCAGCTCAAGACGGCGATCGCCGTCGGCATCGGCCTGTTCATCACGTTCATCGGCCTCGTTGACGCCGGCTTCGTCCGTACGAGTGGTCTCGCCGCACCGCCGGTGAGCCTCGGCATCGGTGGCAACCTCGCCGGTTGGCCCGTGCTCGTGTTCATCATCGGCCTGCTGATCATGATCACGCTCTACTCGCGCGGTGTCCCGGGTGCAATCCTGATCGGCATCGTGGTGACGACGATCATCGCCGGCATTGTCCAGAAGATCACCGACACCCCCGCCAGCCTCGGCGACCCGACGTCGAAGGGTTGGAACCTCAACACTCCTGAGTGGCCCGAGAAGGTCTTCGCCAAGCCCGACTTCGGTCTGCTGGGCGACTTCAACCTGTTCGGTGGCTTCCAGGAAGCAACCGTCATCACGGCGTCGCTGCTGGTGTTCACGCTGCTGCTGGCTGACTTCTTCGACACGATGGGCACGATGACGGCGATCGGTGCCGAGGCTGGTCTCAACGACAAGGACGGCACGCCCGAGGGTGCGCAGAAGATCCTGATCGTCGACTCCATCGCCGCGGCTGCTGGCGGTGCTGCCGGCATCTCGAGCAACACGTCGTACATCGAGTCGGCCTCAGGTGTCGGAGACGGCGCTCGTACGGGTCTCGCCTCGGTGGTGACCGGCGTGCTGTTCCTGCTGTCGACGCTGACGATCCCGCTGGTCGAGCACATCCCCAACGAAGCGGCAGTTCCTGCGCTCGTGCTCGTCGGCTTCCTGATGATGAGCCAGGTCAAGAACATCAGCTGGGACGACTCGGACATCGCGATCCCTGCGTTCCTGACGATCGTGCTGATGCCCTTCACGTACTCGATCACGGCCGGCATCGGCGCCGGCTTCATCACCTACGTGGTGATCAAGCTGGTCAAGAACAAGATCGCCGAGATCCACCCGCTGATGTGGCTGATCTCGATCCTGTTCGTCGTGTACTTCGCGATCGATCCGATCACCCGCTGGGTGAGCTGAGCACATCGGTACGTTGGGTGCCATGCACATCGCTCTAGGAGACCAAGTTCCTCAGGTTGCCGACAGCGCGTGGGTGGCACCCAACGCAACCCTCGCCGGGTCAGTGGTGATCGGCGAAGGGGCAAGCATTTGGTACGGAGCTGTCCTGCGCGCCGACAACGAGCCGATCACGATCGGCGCGAGGTCGAACGTGCAGGACAACTGCGTCTTCCACGTCGACGTCGGCAAGCCGGTGCTGCTCGGCGAGGGCGTGTCGGTCGGCCACGGTGCAGTGATCCACGGCGCGACGATCGAGGACCACGTGCTGGTCGGCATGGGCGCGATCATCATGAATGGCGCCGTCGTCGGCGCCGAGTCACTCATCGCCGCAGGCGCGCTGATCTCCGAGGGCGTGGTCATCCCGCCGCGGTCACTCGTCGCCGGAGTGCCGGGCAAGGTGCGCCGTGAGCTGAGCGATGACGAGGTCGCGGCGCTGCACCACAACTCAGAGATCTACGAGGAGCACCGCGACTACCACCGCAACGGTGTCGTCAGCTGAGTCTTGCTCAACGACGTGGTCGATGCAGGCCGTCAGGGCGCTGATGTCGTCGGGATCGATCGCCGGGAACATCGCGATGCGCAGCTGGTTGCGGTTGAGCCCGCGATAGCCAGCGGTGTCGACGATCCCGTTCTCGGCCAGGGCAGCGCTGACCACAGACGCGTCGACACCGTCGAGGTCGATCGTGCCGACGACGAGTGAGCGATCCGCAGGGTCGGTGACGAATGGTGTCGCGTACGCCGACGCCTCGGCCCACTCGTACAGACGGGTCGACGAGTCGGTGGTGCGCCCGACTGCCCAGTCGAGCCCACCCTGCGCGAGCATCCAGCGGACCTGGTCGTCGAGGAGGAACAGGGTCGCGAGCGCAGGCGTGTTGTAGGTCTGGTTCTTGCGGGAGTTGTCGATCGCGACCGGCAGGTCGATGAATCCGGGGATGTGGCGTCCGCCAGCCTTGATCGACTCGGCCCGCTCGATCGCGGCGGGGGACATGAGGGCGATCCAGAGTCCGCCGTCGGCGGCGAAGGACTTCTGCGGCGCGAAGTAGTAGGTGTCGGTCTGCGCGATGTCGACCGGTAGCCCGCCGGCACCTGACGTTGCATCGATCACGATCAGCGCGTCGTCGTCGGCACCGGCCACGCGCTGCACGGGCACCATGACGCCGGTGGAGGTCTCGTTGTGCGCCCACGCGTACGTGTCGACTCCCGGAACGGCGACCGGATCGGGGTGCGTCGTGAACTCGCTCTTGCGTACGTCGGGATCGGCGAGGAACGGTGCGGCGGCGACGGCCTTGGCGAACTTGGCGGTGAACTCACCGTGCACGAGGTGCTGGCTGCGATCGTTGATCAGGCCGAACATGGCGGCGTCGAAGAACGCGTGTGACCCGCCGAGCCCGAGCACGACCTCGTAGCCGTCGGGCAGCGTGAACAGCTCGGACAGTCCTTCGCGGATGCTGCCGACGAGGTTCTTGACCGGGGGCTGGCGGTGCGACGTACCGAGCAGTGAGGAGCCAGTCGCGGCGAGGGCCTCGAGCGCCTCGGTGCGCACCTTGGAAGGGCCGGACCCGAATCGTCCGTCCTTCGGCAGCAGCTCCGCGGGGATCTTCACAGATCAAGTCTCGCACTCGAATGGCTTGCCCCAGTGAGGCCGTCCACGGCCGAGCGTGAGCGAGTCTCCGGGGGGGCGCGAGGGGTCACATTGGTCACATCTGGTGGCCGCGCACTGTCGCCGACTCGTACGATGCCTCCCATGGTTGACGCAGTGTCTGACGGACGAGCAATTGATGTCGACCTTGCGGACGGCATCTCCCACACGCAGAGCGAATGGGAGAAGGAGACCGCCGCAGTCCTGCGAAAGTCCCGCCGTCTCGCCGAGGATGCACCCGACTCAGACGTGTGGAAGGTACTCGCCACCAGCACGCTCGACGGGATCACGGTCACCCCTCTCGGCACCGCTTCGCTGACCGCAGATCTCCCCGAAGCTCGGGTTGCCCGGGCCAGGCCCCATTCACCCGCGGCAGCACCGCCACGCGCGAGCTCGACGGCTGGGACGTACGTGCCTGGTTCGCCGATCCCGATGTCGCACGCACCAAGCAGGACGTCATCACCGATCTTGAGAACGGCGTCAACTCGCTGTGGATCTCGGTCGGCAGCGGTGGCGTTCCGATCGACTCGCTCGGCGAGATCCTCGAAGGTGTCTTCATCGACCTCGCTGCCGTGGTCCTCGATGCTCCCGAGCGAGCCGGTCGAGGCCGCCACGGCCCTGGCCGCAGTGTTCGCCGATCGTTCGATCACACCGGCTCCGGGCACCAGCTTCGGCGCCGATCCCGTAGGCACAGCGTTCCGCAGCAAGGGCGAAGTCGACATCGACGCAGCCGTTCAGGTCGCTCGACTGGCGAAGCCGCTGGGCATCCGCGCATTCACGGTCGACGCGACGGCGGTGCACGATGCCGGCGCATCTGACGTCCAGGAGCTCGCCTACTCGCTTGCGGTGGGTGCGATCTATCTCCGCGTCCTGATCGAGTCCGGCGCCTCGATCGATGAAGCCGCAGAGCTCATCGACTTCCGCTATGCCGCCACCGACGAGCAGTTCCCGACGATCGCGAAGTTCCGTGCCGCGCGACGCCTGTGGAACCGGGTCGTGGAGCTCAGCGGCGGTGCGCCGTCCGGTCAGCTGCAGCACGCCGTGACCTCCCGCCCGATGATGGCGAAGTACGACCCGTACGTGAACATGCTCCGCACCACGGTCGCCGCATTCGCGGCCGGCACCGGCGGAGCCGCATCGGTCACGGTGCTGCCGTTCGACGAGCGCCTGGGCCTGCCGGATGCGTTCAGCCGTCGCATCGCGCGCAACACGTCCAGCCTGCTGATCAGCGAGTCGCACGTCGCCGAGGTCAGCGACCCGGCCGGCGGCTCGTACGCCGTCGAGAAGCTCACCGATGACATCGCCCGCGCTGCGTGGGAGCTGTTCGGCGAGATCGATGCGGCCGACAGCATGGCTGCCGCATTCGCGGTCGTACGCACAGCCGTCGAGGCGACCGTCTCCGAGCGAGCTCTGGCGATCGCCAAGCGGAAGCGGCCGATCACCGGCGTCTCGGAGTTCCCCAACCTGCACGAGACCCTCCCCGAGCGTCGTCCGTACGCAGCGCAGCTCGACGTACACCGCTACGCAGGCGAGTTCGAGGCCATGCGCGATGAGCGGGCTGCGACGCCGGTGTTCCTCGCCACGATGGGCACGGTCGCCGCCTACACAGCCCGCGCGACGTTCGCCGCCAACCTGTTCGCCGCCGGTGGTGTTGACACCGTCACCGCTGGGCCGACCGAGACGGTCGACGAGGTCGTCGCTGCCTACGCCGAGGCCGGCAATCTGCCGGTCGTCTGCCTGACCGGCAATGCCGCCGCGTACGAAGGATGGGGCGCCGAGCTCGTCACGGCGCTCCGCGCGGCCGGCGCCAAGCACGTCGTCGTCGCAGGAAAGAGTGACCTCGACGTCGACGCCACTGCTGCAGTCGGAGATGACGCCCTCGCGTTCCTCCGCTCGATCCGACAGGAGCTCGGTGCATGAGCGTTCCGGAGAGCTTCAAGGGCCTGCCCCTCGATCCTTCGCTGCCGTACGACGTCGACGCCAAGGCGTACGCCAACGCGACCGACGGCGCCGAGCCGTGGGCTGCGCCCGAGGGCATCGACGTCGACGGCCTCTACACCGCCGACGACCTCGAGGGCCTCGATGCGCTCGACACCCTCCCCGGCCTGACGCCGTTCCTGCGCGGCCCCTATCCGGCGATGTACACGACCCAGCCGTGGACGATCCGCCAGTACGCCGGCTTCTCGACCGCCGAGGAGTCCAACGCGTTCTACCGCCGCAACCTCGCCGCCGGCCAGAAGGGCCTCAGCGTTGCGTTCGACCTGGCGACCCACCGCGGCTACGACTCCGACAACCCGCGCGTCGTCGGTGACGTCGGCATGGCCGGTGTCGCGATCGACTCGATCTATGACACCCGCAAGCTGTTCGAGGGCATCCCGCTCGACGAGATGAGCGTCTCGATGACGATGAACGGTGCGGTGCTGCCGATCCTCGCGCTCTACATCGTCGCGGCCGAGGAGCAGGGCGTGCCGCCCGAGAAGCTGTCGGGCACGATCCAGAACGACATCCTCAAAGAGTTCATGGTGCGCAACACCTACATCTACCCGCCGGCGCCGTCGATGCGGATCATCTCCGACATCTTCGCCTACACGGCGCAGAAGATGCCGCGCTTCAACTCGATCTCGATCTCCGGCTATCACATCCAGGAAGCCGGGGCGACGAACGACCTCGAGCTCGCGTACACGCTGGCCGACGGTGTCGAGTACATCCGCGCCGGACTCGACGTCGGTCTCGACATCGATGCGTTCGCGCCGCGTCTGAGCTTCTTCTGGGCGATCGGCATGAACTTCTACATGGAGATCGCCAAGATGCGCGCGGCTCGTGCGCTCTGGGCTCGCCTGGTCTCGGACTTCAAGCCCAAGAACGCCAAGTCGCTGAGCCTGCGTACCCACAGCCAGACGTCCGGCTGGTCGCTGACGGCACAGGACGTGTTCAACAACGTCGGCCGCACCGCGATCGAGGCGATGGCGGCGACCCAGGGTCACACGCAGTCGCTGCACACCAACGCGCTCGACGAGGCCATCGCGCTGCCGACCGACTTCAGCGCGCGCATCGCCCGCAACACCCAGCTGCTGCTGCAGCAGGAGTCGGGCACGACCGACATCATCGATCCGTGGGGCGGCTCCTACTACGTCGAGAAGCTGACCCATGACCTCGCCAACCGCGCCTGGGCCCACATCCAGGAGGTCGAGAAGGCCGGCGGCATGTCCAAGGCCATCGAGGCCGGCATCCCCAAGATGCGCATCGAGGAAGCCGCCGCCCGTACGCAGGCGCGCATCGACTCGGGGCAGCAGGCCGTGATCGGCGTCAACACGTACCGCCTGGCCGACGAGGACCCGCTCGATGTGCTCAAGGTCGACAACAAGGCTGTGTACGCCTCGCAGATCGACAAGCTCAAGCGCCTGCGCGCCGAGCGCAACACCGATGAGGTCGACGCAGCGCTCGCCGCGCTGACGGCGAGCGCTGAACGCGGCTCGACCAGTGACGGCTCGCTCGACGACAACCTGCTCACCCTCGCGGTCAACGCCGCACGTGCCAAGGCGACGGTCGGAGAGATCTCCGACGCGCTGGAGAAGGTCTACGGGCGTCACCAGGCTGTGATCCGTACGATCTCAGGTGTGTACCGCGCAGAAGCTGGCAAGGCCGGCAACGTCGTCGCGGTGGTCCAGGCCACCGAGGACTTCGAGAAGGCCGAGGGTCGTCGGCCCCGCATCCTCGTCGCCAAGATGGGCCAGGACGGTCACGATCGCGGCCAGAAGGTCGTTGTCACGGCATTTGCCGACATGGGCTTCGACGTCGACGTGGGCCCGCTGTTCTCGACGCCCGAAGAGGTCGCCCAGCAGGCAGTCGACGCCGACGTCCACATCGTCGGTGTCTCCTCGCTCGCTGCCGGTCACCTGACGCTGCTGCCCGCTCTCAAGCAGGCGCTCGCGGATCTGGGTCGCGAGGACATCATGGTCTCGATCGGTGGCGTCATCCCGCCCGACGACGTCGAGACGCTCAAGGAGATGGGTGCCGCCGCGGTGTTCCTGCCCGGTACGGTCATCGCCGACTCGGCGCTCGACCTGCTCGACCGGCTTCGCCAGAACCTCACGAGCGGCACCTGAGCTGTGGCTGACGTCGCTCAGCTCGCCGAGGACGTACGTGCGCGCAAGCGGGCGGCGATCTCGCGCGCCATCACGCTGGTCGAGTCGAGTCGGTCCGATCATCGTGCCGAAGCGCGCGAGCTCCTGGGACTGCTCAACGCCGCTGCTGGGGGAGCCGTACGTGTCGGCATCTCAGGGGTGCCCGGTGTCGGCAAGTCGACGTTCATCGAGGCGCTCGGCATGTACCTCGTCGAACAGGGTCACCGTGTCGGTGTGCTCGCGGTCGACCCGTCGAGCGTACGTACGGGCGGCTCCGTGCTCGGCGACAAGACCCGCATGGCCAGGCTCTCGGTCAGCCCCGACGCGTTCATCCGCCCCTCGCCCAGCGCCGGCACCCTCGGAGGTGTCGCTCGGGCGACCAACCAGGCCATGACTGTTCTCGAGGCAGCCGGCTTCGACGTCGTGCTGATCGAGACGGTCGGTGTGGGCCAGTCCGAGATCACCGTCGCCGGCATGGTCGACACGTTCACGTTCCTGACCCTCGCCCGATCCGGTGACCAGCTGCAGGGCATCAAGAAGGGCATCCTCGAGATCGTCGACGTCGTCGCGGTCAACAAGGCCGACGGTGACCGCAAGCAGGAGGCCAACGCCGCCGCCAAGGATCTCGCCGGTGCCATGCGCCTGGTGTTCAGCGGCTCGAAGGAGTGGGTCCCGCCCGTCCTCACCTGTTCGGCACTCGAAGGCACCGACATCGACAAGGTCTGGGCGCGCGTGCTTGAGCACCGCGAGTCGCTTGGCGAAGACGGCCTGGCGGCAAAGCGTGCCGTCCAGCAGCTCGACTTCACCTGGGCCCTCGTTCGCGATGAGCTCGACCAGCGCCTCCGCAACGACGAAGCTGTCGCCGCAGTACGGGCCGAGGTCCGCGAAGCCGTGTTGTCGGGCGAGATGCCCGCAGCCACAGCAGCCGACAAGATCCTCGAGGCCTACGACTCGTGACTGACGCCGATCCCGCGACCTGGGGCCCGGCGCGCGTTGCGCGGTGGGCCGGGATCACCGGGTTCGTCCTGCCGGCTCTCACGCTGATCGTCTACCCCATCTGGTCCTATCCCGGGACGAAAGCCTCGGGTGGTGAGGTGGCGTTTTGGGCTTCGGGTCACCACGACCAGTTGATCGTGTCTCAGTTGCTCAACACTGCCGGCGTCACTGTGTGGCTCGTGTTCGCAGCTGCGGTGTGGGCCTACCTGCGTGGTCGACTTCCAGCCGGGTCGATGCTGCCGGCAGCGTTCCTCGCCGGTCTCGTCGGATGCGTGACCCTGCTGCTCGCCGGATTCACCATGTTCGACCTGCTGCTCCACCGCGGCCACACAGCAGAGACGACTCAGCTGCTCTACGACCTGACGTTCGGCCTGCTGGCGATGTCAGGCATGCCCATCATCGTGGCTGCCGGAGCGCTTGCGCGTGCTGTGTACGCCCACCGTGTCCTGCCGAAGTACACGGGACACCTCGCGCTAGCGGTCGCGATCACTCACCCGTTCCTCCTGCTGGCGTTCATCGTGCACGACGGGCCGTTCTCACTGCAGGGGCTCTCCATCGCCGCGATGCCCGCATTCCTGTTCGCCTGGATCCTCGGCACGGCGCTAGCAATGCCACGTACGGCAATGTCGTAGCAAGCAGGCAAGCCCGCAAACTACCAATACACCTAGTGAGCGGTGACCTAGTCGCCCTTCCGGCTGGCTGATGGACGACTAGCACACCGCTGCCTGACGAGTTGGGCGAGC
This sequence comes from uncultured Actinomycetota bacterium, assembly GCA_963849475.1. Classification (GTDB taxonomy): domain Bacteria; phylum Actinomycetota; class Actinomycetes; order Propionibacteriales; family Nocardioidaceae; genus Aeromicrobium. The sequence continues at coordinate 203,273 of CAWKHC010000005.1, read as the reverse complement.
AAGTCACCGCCAAGCCCGCAAACTTCCGATAGACCTAGTGTGCGGTGAGTTCTCAACCGTAAGACGGCCTATTGAGTTGAATCGCCACCGCTCCCAGCGGCTAGGCCTGCCAAGCCCGCTTGTGTTCCCCTTCAAGTCGACAGGCATTTCTGCTCAGAACAGCCGTGTGGGCGGCAGGTTTCGAGACGATCCGCGCGCGACCGACATACTCAGTCATGCGCACTCTTGCTGCCGTGTTGATGCTGACGCTGCTGGTTGCATGCGGCTCGGATCAGAAGCCGCAGGACAGCGTGGTCCGGAAGGTCGAGCGCGCCACGGTGACCGACGGTCCTGATGGCACGATCCTGTGCACCGGCCCCGTACGCGAGTCGGCGCCACCGCAGTGCGAGGGCCCCGTCATCACCAACTGGGACTGGGACAAGGTCTGGGGCGCGTACGGCGAGGCCGGTGCACAGTTCGGCGACTTCTGTCTTGAGGGAAACGAGAGTGGCGAGACGTTCGAGCTGACCACCTTGCCGCGACCGGTCGGCACGTGTCACGCACAGGAGTACAACACCGCGTCCGCGACCGTGCTCGAGAACGACCTGCACGGACCGCAGCTCTGCCTCGGTGCCGTCGGCATGTCGCTTCCCGTGCAGTGCGGGGGACCCGACATCACCAACTGGGACTGGGAACGTACGTCACCGACGACAGCGATCGGTGGGAGCAAGGACGGCTTGTACGTCGTGCACGGCGTGTACGTCGACGGCGACTTCACGCTCACGAGACCGCCGAGGAAGTGGAAGGAGACCGACACCCAGCCCGAGGAACAAGAGCGCGACTTCGCGACGCCGTGCCCTGAGCCGGTTGGCGGCTGGTTCCCGAGAGGTCGACCCAGGCTCGATGAGTACGCGGTCGACCGGGCGGCACCGTTCGCCGAGACGATCTCGGGCTATTCGGAGCTCTGGCTCGACCAGCAGTTCAACGAGGGCAACGAGAACGATCCCAACCGGATCATTTTGAACATCCGGGTGACCAAGGACCTAAAGGGAGCCGAGGCGGCCATGCGGAAGGTTTGGAAGGGTGCGCTCTGCGTGAGCAAGTCCACGTTCACGAGCAAGGAGCTGCAGAAGATCCAGGACGAGGCCGGAAAGATGGCCAAGGGCCTGATGCTGAGCTCGTCGTCCGGTGATGACCGCGTCGACGTCAGCGTGATCCTCGACGAGGGCGGCCGTTTGCAGAAGGCGTATGACAAGAAGTACGGCGTCGGCACCGTACGGGTGAGCTCGGCGCTGGCGGAGGCGACGCAACCGCTCCTGTGAAAGGCTGAGCGGGTGAAGCGAACCGTCTCAGCCCATCTCGAGCTCGAGCTTCACGGCTCCGCAGACCTGATCTTCTCGATCGCCGTCGCACAAGGCGCTGGCCTGGAGTCCGAGAGGTTCTCGATCACCTCCGGCGGCACCGAGCTGGAGCCGCGTGAGCTCATCGGCCGACACGGCACCAGACTGCATCGACTCACCGGACCCAAGGGCAAGATGACGATCGACTACTCGGTCGTCGCGACAGGGCAGGCCGAGCCGGCGGCAGTCGAGGAGCTCGACCTGATCGCCTACCGGCGCCCGAGCCGCTACTGCGAGTCGGACGCCCTGTTCTCGACGGCCCGGGCGGAGTTCGCCGGTCTCAGCGGCAAGGCCCTGTTGGACGCCGTCACGTCATGGGTGGGATCGCACCTCTCGTACGTACCTGGCGCCAGCCTCCACACCGACGGAGCCGTGGCGACGATGCTCGCGCGCGAGGGCGTGTGCCGCGACTACGCGCACCTCGTCGTCGCGCTGCTTCGCGGCCTGGACGTCCCCGCTCGACTTGCCTCGGTCTACGCGCCGGGGCTCATGCCGATGGACTTCCACGCCGTCGCCGAGGCGTACATCGAGGATGCCTGGCACGTGGTCGACGCCACTGCGCTGGCACCTCGCCAGAGTCTGCTTCGCATCGCCACCGGACAGGATGCATCGGAGACCGCATTCCTGTCCCAGTACGGAGCACGCGTCGACCTGTTGTCGATGAACGTGACGGCCGTCGTGGACGAGCTGCCTCGCGACGATGTGTCGCAGCTCGTACGGCTGCGTTGAACACCTGACACTGCCGCCAAGAGTGGGTGGCGACGCGGGTGCTGGGAGCGTCCCGCGTCGCCTGGGACCTACTCCGTGAGGAAGTTGCTCGGATGAACTAGGACCCTCTTGTCCTTGGTAACTATTTGCAACGTCGAAGTCAAGAGCAGGGGCTACTTCACCTGGAGCGCAGAGAAACCGATCGTGTTCGTCGTGACGGTCCAAGCGCCGATGGCCCACCTGGTGCCCCCGCCGTGCCGCAGCAGATAGGTCGCCGAGGTGGCAACGGTCAGCATGTCGTCGCGCTTCTGGGCCGTGTTGAAGACGGGTGTGGAGGCCTGAGCCGTGAGCTTCGCGGCGATGCGCGGCTGGGCCTTGGAATAGTCGAGGCTGATCGCGACCTTCGACCATTTCGGGTTGATCCACACGGCGCGGTCCTGGTAGCCGCTCGTCGTGAACGGCTTGCCATAGTAGACGCGACCAGCACCGGCGGAGTTGTGCTTGCCGCTGATGCCGTCACCGCGCAGCAGCACCAGCCCGAGGGCATCGCGAGCAGCAATGCTGCCCGGGTTGGCGACGAACGTGTTGATGCGGGGGCGGTAGAAGCTGTTGGCAGTCTCCGAGGTGAGAGCCGGGAGGACGAAGTCGAAGCTGGAAGCCTTGTAGGACTGGCGCGGGATCGACAGCCGGGAGTAGCGCTTGTCGAACATGAACCGCACTGCGGCGCAGGCGGCCGCCTCGACGGCCTTCTTGCCGAACAGGCGTACGGCTTCGGCCCCACCGGTGATGTGTACGGCCGGGCACCAGTTGACCTTGGTGCCCGTGACCTTGGCCTTTGCCGGGTGACCGGGCCAGACGCCGCGCACGGACTCGGGCGCCAGCGCCGCACTCGGCGCAGCTGCAGGCGGCGTGGGAACTGGCTCGGACGTCGGAGCCGGCTCTGATGTCGTTTTCGACGGCGTGCTGCTCGCCGTGGGCTTGTCGCCGACGGAACCGTCGGGGGCGGCGAGACCAATAGCCACACTCGCCACCACGACCGCGGTGACGGCGCCGGCGAATATCGTCAGCGCCTTGGTCTTCACAGGTTCAGCATAAGCGCTGTCAGGGTCTCAGGCAGGACGGCTACTTGCCGGCCCAGGCGGGGTCCCAGCCCTCGACCTCGTCGGCGTTGCGCGTGGCTGGGCCGGTGTAGATCGCCGAAGGACGGATCAGGCGGCCGGTGCGCTTCTGCTCGAGGATGTGCGCGCTCCAGCCGGCCGTACGGGCTGACGTGAACATCGCGGTGAACATGTGCGGCGGGACCTCGGCGTAGTCGAGGACGATCGCCGCCCAGAACTCGACGTTGGTCTCGAGCACGCGGTCGGGGCGACGCTCGCGGAGCTCCTTGAGTGCGGCCTCCTCGAGTGCAATCGCAACCTCGGCGCGAGGAGCCTTGAGCTCCTTGGCGGTGCGGCGCAGCGTACGAGCGCGCGGGTCCTCGGCACGGTAGACACGGTGACCGAAGCCCATGAGGCGTTCACCGTCATCGAGGAGCTTCTTGACGTACGCCGTGGCGTCGCCGGTCTTCTCGACTTCTTCGATCATCGTCAGAACGCGCGCCGGAGCGCCACCGTGCAGTGGTCCCGACATGGCACCGACGGCGCCGGACAGCGCAGCAGCAACGTCCGCGCCGGTCGAGGCGATGACGCGGGCGGTGAACGTTGAGGCGTTCATGCCGTGCTCGGCCGCCGACACGAGGTAGGCGTCGATGGCCTTGGCGTGATCGGGGTTGACCTCGCCGCGCCAGCGGGTGAGCATGCGGCCGATGATCGTGTCGTTCTTGTCGATCTCGGACTGCGGCACCATCGGCTTGCCAACCCCGCGCGCGGCCTGGGCGACATAGGAAAGGACCATGACCGCGGTGCGGGCAAGGTCCTCACGTGCCTGGGTGTCGTCGATGTCATAGAGCTGGCGGAGGCCCCAGGCGGGTGCCGTCAGCGCAATCGCGCTTTGTACGTCGGCGCGGATGTCACCGGAGTGCACCGGGATCGGGAACGGTTCAGCGGGCGGCAGGCCCGGCTCGTACGACCCATCGACCAGCAGGCCCCAGATCTTCTCGAACGGCACGCGGCCGACGAGGTCGTCGATGTCGACGCCGCGATAGCGCAGCGCTGACCCTTCCTTGTCCGGCTCGGCGATCTCGCTCTCGAATGCGACGACGCCTTCTAGTCCGTGGTGCACTTCAGTCATGTTCAGCATTCTGCCCTGCGCAACTAATGTGGGCGCATGGAGTCCCCCGATTTGGCTCGAATGCGTGAGGTGTACGCCCGCGATGGGCTCGACGAGTCCGCGGCTGGCGACGATCCGCTGAGGCTGTTCGGCCGGTGGCTCGACGAAGCTTTGGTCGCCGAGATCCACGAGCCCAACGCGATGGCGCTTGCCACGTCGACGGCCGACGGCCACCCGTCCGTACGCATCGTGCTGCTCAAGGGCATCGATGACTCCGGGCTGACGTTCTACACGAACTACGAATCCCGCAAGGGTCAGGAGCTCGAGGCCAACCCGCGGGCTGCGGCGGTGTTGCTCTGGCATCCGTTGCAGCGCCAGGTGCGGGTCGAGGGTCCAGTCGCCCGCATCGCGCCGGCCGACTCCGATGCCTACTTCCACTCCCGCCCTCACGGCTCCCAGCTCGGCGCTGTCGCCTCGCCGCAGTCGTCGATCGTCGCCGACCGCTCGGCGCTCGACGACCTCCAGGCCTCGGCGGCTGAACGGTATGGCGCCGGCGAGGTCCCTCGTCCCGACCACTGGGGTGGCTATCGCATCGAGCCGGAGTCGATCGAGTTCTGGCAGGGGCGCGTCGACCGCATGCACGACCGACTGCTCTATCGCCGTACCGAAACGGGCTGGTCCCGCGTACGCCTTGCTCCCTAGGTCAGATCGCGGTAGTGCTCGAGCAGGCGGCTCATGACTGACAGCGCATCCTGCATCTCGGTGATGTGCGTCGGATCTAGGACCCGGAGCATCTGCTTGATCTCGGTGCTCGAGATGCCGTCGGTGCGGGTCAGGTAGACGACCTCGCACAGCTCCTTGAGCTCGTCGAACTTGCCGGCCCAGTCGTCGCCGATGGCGAACACGTCGACATCGTGCTCCTTGATGTCTCTGACCTTCTGGTCCCACGAGGTCTCTGGAATCACCAGGTCGACGCCCTTGATGCTGTTGACGATCTTGGCGCGGTCCTCGTACGAGACCACGGACGTCTTGCCCTTGCCGGCGTTGAACTCATCGGTGGACACCGCGATGATCAGCCGGTCGCCGAGCTCGGTCAGCCGCTGGATCAAGTTGAGGTGACCGATGTGGAACAGGTCGAACGTTCCATAGGTCAGCACGGTGGTCATGGCACAACCCTAGTGTTCATCCGGCGGTCGTGTGGGTGTCAGGTTCTGGACGTGGGCGCGGCTCAGTGTGGAGTCATGACTGGTGTCGCACTGACGCTCCTGCTGGGTCTCGCCCTGGCGTTTGCCGAGTCGGGTCTCGGGCTCGGCATGGTGCTGCCTGGCGAGACGGCCGTTGTCGTGCTCGCCGCCTCGATGCGGTCGACGACCGACATGATCATGCTCGGCGTTGCGGTGATGATCGGGGCCTGCCTCGGCGATCACGTTGGATACCTCCTGGGCCGTCGCTATGGCGACAAGCTGCGCGAGACGAAGGCCGTACGCCGACTTGGTGTGCGCCACTTCGATCGCGCGACCTCGATGCTGCGCCGCCGCGGCGCGTCGGCGGTGTTCCTCACCCGCCTGGTGCCGATCGTCCGGACGTTGACTCCCGCAGCGGCGGGTGCCGCCGGCCTCGAGTACCGCCGGTTCGCCCCGGCCTCACTGGCGGGCTCGGCGACGTGGGCCGGCGCGTACGTCGGTGGAGGTTCTATCGTGGCGCTGGTCGCCTCGGTGACGACCGATACGTTCGGCCGCGCCTCTTGGCTGTTGCTGGTGCTCCTTGCGCTGGCTGTGGTCCCGGTGCTGATCATTCGCGCCGTCGTGGGCGTACGTCCGGTGGCTGCCGCTCCGGACGTGGCGTCCCTCGAGCTCTCGTCCGGTGCCCGCCCGCACCGGTCGACGTTTGCCCCGCTGGTCGGGGACGTACCCGGCTACTGAGCGCGCGTGATCCGGTAGCGGACGAACGACGGGACGGCGAGCGACGCAACGACGACGCCGATCACGACCAGCACGCCACCACCTGCCGCTGCCGCTGAGGCGCCGACCGCTGCCGCGGTCGCACCGTGCAACGTGTCGGCGATGCGGGGTCCGCCAGCCACCACGACGATGAAGACGCCCTGGAGCCGCCCGCGCATCGCGTCGTCTGCCGCCGACTGCAACATGCTGGATCGGAACGCCGCCGAGGCAGTGTCGGCGGCACCACCGATCGCCAGCATCACGAGGGCGATCACGAGCATCGTGGTGTGCCAGTGGTCGGCGAGCGCCACAGCCAAACCGAAGCCGGCCATCGCAAAGCCCCAGACGACTATGCACACGACGACCGCGAATCCCTGTCGTTCGATGCGGGACACCCAGCCGCTGAGCACGCCACCGATGACGGCGCCGGCCGGAATGGCCGCGAACAGCAGGGCGAACACAATGCCGCCGTTGTCGGGTCCACCGAAGTCGACGTGCGCCATCTCCGGGAACAGTGCCCGCGGCATGCCGAAGATCATCGCGATCAGGTCGACGACGAACGACATCAGCAGGACCGGCTGGGTGCGGAGATAGACGAAGCCCTCGATGACCGCGCGTATGCCCGGGGTCGCCCGGACCGCATCGACGACCGCCATCGGGGGCAGTCGGATCACCGCGCCGAGTGTGGCGAACAGGGTGAACGTGTCGATCAGGTAGAGCCACTCGAACCCGATGATCGGGATGAGGACGCCGGCGACGAGGGGGCCGGCGATCGCTCCCGCCATGAACACCGTGGTGTTGAGCGCGTTGGCGGCCGGCAGCAGCCCCGGCTCCACAAGCTTGGGCAGGATCGCGCTGCGAGTTGGCTGGTTGACCGCGAAGAACGCCTGCTGGACCGAGAAGAGGCTCAGCAGGAGCCAGACGTTGGTGTTGCCCGCTGCCGCCTGGGCCCAGAAGAGAGCGCTCGTGACGATCAGCCCGAGCGTGGTGATGACCAGGATCGTGCGTCGGTCGAAGACATCGGCGAGGGCGCCGCCGTACAGGCCGAACACGACCAGCGGCACGAGCCCGAAGATGCCCGCCAGTCCGACGTACGCCGACGACCCGGTGTCGGCGTAGATCTGAGCCGGCACGGCGACCACGGTCAGCTGGGCACCGATCACCGTGATGATGTTGGCGCGCCACAGCCGCCGGAAGTGCACGTTGCGCAATGGGCGGGTGTCAGCGAGGAGACCAGAGAGACGCCGAGGCACGTCTCAAGAATCTACGTCACGGGTCTACGAGAACGTCGCGAGGTCGATCAGGATCCAGACCTGCTCGGCGTGACCCAGCAGCTCGCCGTCCTCGGAGTACAGCGCGGTGTCGGTGAAGAACTTGCGGCCGTCGCGCTCATACATCCTGCCGACGGAGACGCAGGGCTCGCCGACAACAGGCAACCGGCTGACCTCGGCGGTCATCAGGCCGAGCACCATCGAGTGGGCGGTGAAGTCGGCGGCCCAGCCGCCGGGGCAGTCGAGGGCGGCCCACATCACGGGGACGCTGATCGTGCCGTCCTCGCCGCCGAACGCCGCGTGCGGAGTCCAGGCTGCGGCGGTCAGGTCGTCGTCGTACGGGCCGGTGAACAGGCGCAGGCCGTCGCCCTCCTCGCGCTTCGTGCCGCAGGTGAAGCACCGGTCGAACGGGTGGTGGTGGAACCCGGGGTACGCGGCCAGTCCGGCTGCGGCCTGCTCGTGCGTGGGCTGGGCCGGAGCCTCGCGGCGGAAGGTGCCGCCACTCGCCTCGCCGACCACGGCGCCGCCTGCGGTCATGAGCAGGACCGCCGCCTCGTTGCGTTCCCACGTCAGTGGCACGCCCAACGGCGGCGGAATGCGCAGCTTCGAGGTGGTCGGACCGTTGCTGCCGAGCTCGTCCGCGATCAGCCCGGCGACGTAACCGCCGTTGCCCGTGCGGTCGGGACCGTTGAACTGGGTCGAGATCGTGACCATTGACCCAACCTACTGATCAGGGGCGGATGGCGTCATAGCGGCGGAGCGACTCGGCGCGCTCCTCGGCGTGGTCGACGATCGGCGCGGGGTAGCCGTCCGGGGGCGAGTCCATCTCCCACGGGGCGTGCACGTGCTTGGCCGGTACGTCAGCGAGCTCCGGCACCCAACGGCGCACGTACTCGCCGTCGGGATCGAACTTCTTGCCCTGCGTCATCGGGTTGAAGATGCGGAAGTACGGTGATGCGTCGGTGCCGGATCCGGCGACCCATTGCCAGCCGTGCTGGTTGGAGGCGAGGTCGCCGTCGACGAGCAGGTCGAGGAAGTGCCGCGCCCCGTGCTGCCACTCGAGGTGCAGGTCCTTGACCAGGAAGCTGGCGACGATCATGCGCACACGGTTGTGCATCCAACCCTCGCCCAAGAGCTGGCGCATGCCGGCGTCGACGATCGGGATGCCGGTGCGTCCCTGCTTCCACGCCTCGAGGTCGGCGCCCGGCTCGTCATGTGCCATGGCCTCGAACGAGCGGTTGTAGTAGCCGAAGGCGGAGTCGGGCCGTTGGTGAAGGACGTCGGCGTAGAACTCGCGGAACGCCAGCTCCCGTACGTACGCCTCTGCGCCCTTCGAGCGGAGCGGTGCGAGGTCGGCGAGCATGGTGCGCGGGTGGATCGTGCCCCACTTGAGGTGCGCCGACATCCGCGAAGTGCGGTCGGGCCCCGGCAGGTCACGCGCGTCGTCATAGTCGGTGACGTCCTCGGCGAGGAACTCTCGCCAACGATCCAGCGCGGCCTCCTCGCCGTGCGGCGGCAGGGTCAGCCCGTCCGGAGCCGCTGCGTCCGGAATCGGCGTTCCGCCGTCCGGCCGGAGCCAGCGCACGTCGTCGGCGGCCGGTGCCGGCGCCCGCCAGCCGTGCTCCTGCCAGGCCTTGAAGAACGGGGTGAACACGCGATAGCCGGTGCCGTCGTCCTTGGTCACCCGCCCGGGAGCCACGGCGTAGGGAGACCCGGTGCGCTCGAGCCGTACGTTCTGGTCCGCGAGAGCATGCTCGACGGCGACGTCGCGGCGAGCTCCGTACGGAGTGAATGCCGCTGCGACGTGCACGCTGGTTGCGCCGACTTGCTTCGCCACCCGGACGACCTCGGTGCGCGGGTCGCCGGGCACGACGTGCAGTCCGCCGATGCGCTGCGAGAGGTCGGTCAGCAGGCGAGAGAGATAGGCCGATCGGACGTTCCCTGTCCAGAGCACGTCATCGACCACGAAGAGTGGGACAACGCCGTCTGGGCCAGCCTCGGCGGCGGCGTTGAGGGCCGGATTGTCACGCAGTCGGAGGTCGCTGCGGAACCACATCACCGACGTCGACATGAGTACATCCTCAGGGCTGAGAGCCTGTCTCGCACAACGTGGAACAATAGGGGCGTGAGCGACCTGATTGACACCACTGAGATGTATCTCCGCACGGTCTACGAGCTCGAGGAAGAGGGCATCATTCCTCTGCGTGCTCGCATCGCCGAGCGCCTGCACCAGAGCGGACCGACTGTCAGCCAGACCGTTGCCCGCATGGAACGCGATGGCCTGCTCACGGTCGAGGGCGATCGTCACCTCGAGCTGTCACCCAAGGGTCGCCAGCTCGCCACCCGTGTGATGCGCAAGCACCGCCTCGCCGAGCGGCTGCTCACCGACATCATCGGTCTAGAGATCGAGTTCGTGCACGAAGAAGCATGCCGCTGGGAGCACGTCATGTCCGAGCAGGTCGAGCGTCGTCTGGTCGAGCTGCTCGATCACCCCAACGAGTCGCCGTACGGCAACCCGATCCCGGGGCTCTCAGAGCTCGGCGAGACCGGCGAGGATGCCGAGTTCCTCGACGGAGTCCTGCCCATGACCAAGGCGATCATCGGAGCGACCGAACCCGTACGCCTGGTGGTCCGCCGGATCGTCGAAGAGCTCCAGAAGGACACCGAGGTCATGTCGGTCCTGCGTCGCGTCGGAGCGCTGCCGGGCAATGACGTGCTCGTCTCACAGGGTCATGACGGTGTGATCGTGGCCCGTCAGGGTGAGACCGCGGAGATCGACTCCGAAGCCGCCTCGCACATCTTTGTGTCCAGCTAGTCCTTCGGCTTCCACGGGATGAACCCGCTGGTGCGGCGTACGTACTCGTCGTAGCCGGGCTTGCTCTTCTTCATGCCCTTTTCGTTGAGGGCTGCACCGGTGACCTTCGTCAGGAAGATCGTCATGGCGATGGGGCTGATGACGGTTGCCAGTCCTGCCCATGAGCTTGCCGCCACGATCCAGATGCCGGTCCACACGCACGCGTCACCGAAGTAGTTGGGGTGGCGGGTGTAGCGCCACAGCCCCTGGTCCATCAGCTTGCCCTTGTTGGCTGGATCACTCTTGAAGGCAGCCAGCTGTGCGTCGCCCACTCCTTCGAAGACGTTGCCGAGCGTGAAGACGGCGAGGCCGAGGGCGACGACCCACCAGGTGGTGTCCTCGTTGTTGGCGCCGACCATGATCGGGGTCGCGACCAACCACATCGCGATGCCCTGCGGGACGAAGACCCGCATGAGTGCCACCCGGACGAAGGGTCGCCCATCGGCCTCGGCCAGCTCGGCGTACCGAGGATCCTCGGGCGCCTTGGAGTTGCGCCGGTGCAGGTGCCACGAGAGACGCAATCCCCACACGGCCGTCATTCCGAGCAGGATCCAGCGCAGTTTTGGGTCGCCGTCCCCACCTGAGGCGATCAATGCGGTCTCGAGTGCGACCAGGACGAAGCCAATGCCCCACATGGTGTCGACGACTGTCAGCTTCTTCTTGTGCTGCGCGATCGCCAGGCCGATGCCCATGAAGGCGATGACGACGCCGAGGCCCCCGGCGAGGCTGCGTGACGGACTGGGAAAGGTCGTTGGGCGTCATGCCAGCCAAGATAGCGGCGACGACGGCATATCGCTCACGCCGTTGACGCTGGGCTTGACCGCGAGGATCTGGTCGACACCCATCCGGTTCTCCTCGAACGCGAGCGCTCCGCCGACGAGGTAGAGCCGCCATACGCGCGCGTTCTCCTCACCGATCAGGGCAACGGCGGTGGACCAGTTGCTCTCGAGGTTCGCGGCCCAGCCGGCGACGGTCTGCGGGTAGTGCTCGCGCATCGCCTGCACGTCGCGGATCTCGAGACCGGCTCCGGCGATGAGACCAATCGTCTTGGCGAGCGGCTTCATGTGCATGTCGGGGGCGATGTAGGTCTCGATGAACGGCCCGCCGCCGGGACGGTCGCCGACCGCATCGTTGCTGCGCGACATCTGCTGGATCAGGACGCGCCCACCGGGACGCAGGTAGCGGTGGATCGACTCGGTGAACACGACGTACTCCTTGTCGCCGACGTGCTCGCCCATCTCGATCGACGCGATGGCATCGATGCCGTTGTCGTTGACGCCCGACTCACGCAGGTCGCGGAAGTGGCGGAGGCTGACCTCGACGCGGTCCTCGAGCCCGCGTTCGGCGGCCTTCTTCATGACGTAGTCGCGCTGCTCCGAGGACAGCGTCACGCCGGTGACGTGGACACCGTAGTGCTCGGCGGCGAAGAGGGTGAGCGAACCCCAGCCCGAGCCGATGTCGACCATCCGCATGCCCGGCTCGAGGCCCAGCTTGCGGCAGATCAGGTGGAGCTTGGCGGTCTGAGCCTCCTCGAGCGACATATCGGGTGCGACATGGAAGCCGCTGGAGTAGGCCATGTTGGGGTCGAGGATCAGCTCGTAGAAATCGTTCGACAGGTCGTAGTGGTGCGAGATCGCGGCCTGGTCGCGCTCCTTGCTGTGCAGCTCGCCGGTCAGGTTGGACTCGGCATCGGGAGCGGCGGGGCGTCGTCCGATCGCACCGAGACGTACGGCGAGCGCCACCGCTTTCGCTGCCTGCTTGGGCCCGATCTTCGGTCGTCCGGCGCTTCCATCGGCTGCTCGGGCGTCGCGTACGGCGGCCCACATCGCCCGGAGTCCCTCGCCGAGATCGCCCTCGATGTCAAGGTCGCCCTGGACGTACGCGCGGGCGACGCCGAGCTCACCCGGCTTCCAGATGACGTGCCGCAGTGCCCGCTTGTTGCGGATCACCACGACCGGCGCTCCGGGCTCACCGGCTTCGCTGCCGTCCCACGCCCGCAGGCGGATCGGCAGCTTGAGGCCGAGAGTCTCTTCGGCAAGGTCCAGGAGTGCGGCGGCTTTGTTCATTCCACAAGTGTTTCGCGGGGTGGTGGGTTGCGCCATCTCAATTGCGACGTGCTGGCATGCTTGAGGCCATGAGTCTCGGGCACGCCGTGAAGACGTGGTTTCAGAATGTCGGCCTCGAGATCCTCGGCTGGATCCTCATCCCGCTCGGCATCATCCTGATGCCTCTGCCCGGTCCCGGCATGCTGATCGTCGCCGGAGGAGTCGCTCTGCTGTCGCGGCGCTACGTGTGGGCGCAGAAGACGCGGGGATTCGTCGAGAAACGTGCCATCGACGCCGCGAAGTACGGCGTCGCCACGGTGCCCCGCATCGTCCTGAGCGTTCTCGGCGGTGTCTGGCTGTTCGCGCTGGGCGTCGTGTGGTGGAAGGGTGTCGACATCCCTGAGTTCTCGTTGCTGAACATCGGGTTCGGGCCCGAGCTGCCGGGCGGTAAGGCAGCGGCGTTCGGGCTGTGGGCTTCAGCCCTTGCGACCTGGGCGCTGATTGCGTTCAGCGTGGACCGCTGGCGCCTCCACCTCGAGGACAGGCCTACTTGAACGGGTAGCGGAACGTCTCTTTGCCCTCGAGGGTGAAGTCGTAGTAGCCGGTCTCGCTGTACTCGTTGGAGACGTAGACCGACATCGCCGGAAGATCGTCCCGGTCGCCGAGGACGACGTAGATCGACTTGGCGTCCTTGACGTTGAGCTCGCTCGGGGCGCGCTTGATCGCGTCGATCAGGGCCGCGATGTTGATGGCCGACATGTCGACGACGATGTCCTCGCCACGACGGGTGCCCTTGCTCGGGTCGCCGTCATAGCCCTCGCGGAACGACCAACGCTCAGTTCGACGTGGGTTGTCGGGTACGACGATGTTGACGCTGGCGTAGTCGGGATAGATCGCCGCCGACTCGACGGTGGTCGTACCGAATGCCGACCGGGTGGCCGTGACGAACTCCTTGAAGCCCGCGGCGCTGTGGAGCTTGAGCGTGTCGCCGGGCTGGTTGCTGAGGTTGGGTTCGGTGGTGTCGACCGAGCTCGCCGGCGGTGAGTCATTGCCGGAGGACGCGGCGATCCAGATGATGATCGACGCGATGGCCGGGACGAGGGCCCCGATCAGCACCTTCGTCAGCAGACCCTTGGGGACCGTTGCCGTGGACAGTGCACTGGTGAGTCGCTGGGCGCCGGGCGGGCGGAGGTCAGAGGTCAGCTGGGCAAGCTCGTCGAGGGTCTTGGCCTGAAGTGCGGCCTGCGTACGAGCTTCGCGCTCCGCGTCGTCGATCCGACCATCGGCGAACGCGGACTCGATCTCGTTGAGGCACAGGTCGCGATCGGCGTCACTCGCTCGGGTTCCCGCCATGCCACGCACGATATCGCCATCTACGGTGAGGGCATGTCTCTTCTGGGCGAACGCTTTCCCGACGCCGATCTGCCGCACGTCAGGCTGGGCATGAGCCCGACCCCCGTACGTCGCCTCGACGGGCTCGGGACACCGCAGGAAGTGTGGCTCAAGGACGAGAGCACGTTCGGCGATGGCGGTTGGGGCGGCAACAAGGTGCGCAAGCTCGAATGGATCATCCCCGAGGCGCACCGCCGCAAGAAGAAGACGATGTTCACGGTCGGCGGGATCGGCACCCACTGGGGCCTTGCCGCCGCTCTGTACGGACGCGAGCACGGGCTCAACACCGTCCTGGGTCTCGTCGCCCAACCGATCGACGACCACGTACGAGAGCAGACGGCACGACTCGATGCCTCGGGCGCGACGATCTATCGCTACCCGTCGGTCGGTCGGCTCAAGCTCGCGGCGCCGATGATCCTGGCCCGGCACCGATTTCCGTACTACCTCCCGGCCGGCGGCTCGTCCCCGGTCGGCAGCCTCGGATATGTCGAGGCGGCATTCGAGATCGCCGAGCAGGTCGCCGCAGGTGAGTTGCCAGAGCCGGCAACGGTCGTCGTGGCCGTTGGTTCAGGCGGCACCACGGCAGGCCTGGCGCTCGGGCTGCGGCTCGCGGGCCTGTCGACCCGGGTGTTTGGCGCCGTCGTCAACGACTCACTCAGGCTCGACGACGTGACGACGAGCCGGCTCGCCACCCAGACGGCCGACCTGTTGCGGGCACGAGGTGCCGACATCGGCGACATCGTCATCGGTCCCGACGACCTCACGACGACGCCGGACTGGATGGGCGAGACGTACGGCGCGACGACCGCGGAGGGCGCCGAGGCGCTGTCCCTTGCCGGCCGCGTCGCCGGTCTACAGCTCGAACCGGTCTACACGGCCAAGGCGCTGGCAGCGATCCTGGATGGCGGCATTCCCGGGCCCATTCTCTTTCTCAACACGCACGGACCACGTCCCTTCACGTAACTCGCCACGACGTTGGGTCGTTGACGTGGGTACGGGGAACGACGAGGAGAGCGCAAGTGCAGCTGATTCACACGTTCAGAGCCACATGGCGACGCGTTGCCATCGCAGGTGTTCTCGCGTCGAGCCTTGTCGCGACGACCAACACCGGAGCGCACGCTGATCCGGTCAGCGACCTCCTTGCACAGGCTCGCTCCATCCTCGCCACCGCGGTTCCCGGCGAACCTTTGAAGGTTGTCGTCACGTCACGGACCAGTGACGCACCGGAGATCTCTTCGGTGGTCGCGCCCAGTCGCGCCGGGGCTTTGTCCCTGATCACGTCAGCGCTTGGCAAGAGCTCAACGGTCGGCGTGGACATCGCCCATACGGTGCGGATGGCTGCGACCAACGATCCTTATCGATCGAGGCAATGGGCGATGTCGCGATTCGGCGCTGAGAAGGTCTGGAAGAAGGCGACAGGTCGAGGGGTGGTCGTCGCAGTCGTCGACACCGGCGTTCAGGCGAATCATGCTGATCTCAAGGGTCACGTGCTGGCAGGCAGGGATTTCGTCGCTCCCGGCACGTCGGCCAGCGACGAGAACGGCCACGGCACCCACGTGGCCGGAATCATTTCCGCGGTTGCCAACAACAAGCGTGGCATCGCCGGTCTGGCGCCCTCGTCACGAATCCTCCCGGTTCGTGTGCTTGACAACCGAGGCGAGGGCTCCTCAGACGATGTGGCCAAGGGGATCATCTGGGCCGTGAAGGCCGGCGCCAAGGTCATCAACCTTTCCTTGGGATCGAGTCAGAGCGACACGGCCGGGCAGCAGGCCATCGCCTACGCGGTCTCCAAGAATGTCGTGGTTGTCGCAGCTGCCGGGAACGACGGCTGCGGTGGCGGCGGGCTGCTCGGTCTTGGCGGTGGCGGTGGGCTGCTCGGTCTCGGCGGTCCGCCCCACAGCTATCCGGCCGAGTATCCCAACGTGCTCGCCGTGGGAGCGATCAACTCCGACGGGTCAGTGGCCAGCTACTCCAATTGCGGGGAATACGTGGACGTGGTCGCTCCCGGATCCAGCATCGTGTCGACCATGATCGGCAATCCGAGCTCACAGCTCGGCTGCCAAGCCGGTAGCGGGTACTGCTACCTCTCTGGTACGTCGATGGCGACGCCCTACACGGCGGCCGCTGCAGCGCTGAAGATCGAGCAGCTCGGGAAGGGTTGGAAACAGTCCACCGTGCGCAGTCGGCTCCAGAGCACTGCCACGGACATCCAGGAGCAGGGCCGCGACGACCGTTCGGGCTACGGGATCATCAATCCAGCGCGTCTGCTCTCCATCCGCTAGTCGTCTCGTCAGCGCTGTCATCTGGCGGCCTCGACCGAGATGCCCGAGGATGCTGGCATGGCATCTCATGAATGTGACGTTGTTGTCGTCGGCCTCGGTCCCGGTGGCGAGGTGGTCGTCGCCCGACTGGCCGAAGCAGGGCTGAAGGTCGTCGCTGTCGAGGCAGAGCTGGTCGGAGGCGAGTGCCCGTACTGGGGATGCATCCCGTCCAAGATGTTCATCCGCGCCGGTAACGCGTTGGCCGAGGCGAGACGCGTCGAGCAGCTGGCCGGTGGCGTATCGGTCACGCCGGACTTCGCGCCGGTGGCCAAGCGCATCCGCGACGAGGCAACCGACAACTGGGACGACACCGTCGCCGCCAAGCGGGTCACCGACGCAGGCGCCACCCTTGTACGCGGCCACGGCCGGCTCGTCGGCGATCGTACGGTCGAGGTCGACGGCGAGACGTACGTTGCCTCGAAGGGCGTCGTCCTCAACACCGGCACCACGGCCTCGGTGCCCCCGATCGACGGACTCGCCGGCACCCCGTACTGGACCAACCGCGAGGCCCTCAGCGCCGAGTCGGTGCCGGGCTCGCTGATCGTGATCGGCGCAGGCGCGATCGGCCTCGAGCTGGCTCAGGCGTTCTCACGGTTCGACTCGCAGGTCACGGTGCTCGAAGCTGCCCCGCGTATTCTCGCGCCGGAGGAGCCCGAGTCGTCGGCGCTGCTGGCCAAGGTGTTCGAGGCAGAGGGCATTGCCGTGCATGCGGGCGTGGAGATCGACCGCGTCGACCACGACGGCGCACGCTTCACCGTGACCTGTGGCGACACCAAGTACGAGGCTGATCAGCTCCTGATCGCTGCCGGTCGCAAGTCGCGCATCGACGACATCGGTCTCGACAGCGTCGGACTCAAGGCCGAGCGGACGCTCGAGGTCGATGACTCGATGAAGGTCAAGGATGGTCTCTGGGCGATCGGCGACATCGTCGGGCGTGGCGCGTTCACGCACGTCTCGATGTATCACGCCGAGCGGGTTGTCAAGGCGATCCTCGGCAAGCCGCTGGAGGAGTACGACTCGAGCTTCCCGCGTGTCACGTTCACCGATCCCGAGGTCGGCGGTGTGGGTCTCACCGAGAAGCAGGCCCGCGACAAGGGCCTCAACGTCAAGGTTGGTTCGGGCGAGATCCCGGTGAGCAGCCGTGGCTGGCTCCACTCCGCCGGCAACGACGGACTGCTCAAGATCATCATTGACGCCGACCGCGGCGTCATCGTCGGTGCAACGAGCGCCGGGCCGACCGGAGGAGAGACGCTCTCGGCGCTGGCCTTCGCCGTACGTGCCGAGATCCCGGTTGCAACGCTGCTGAACACGATCTACGCCTACCCCACGTTCTATCGCGCCATCGAGGCGGCACTTCAGGACGCCTGACCGTCCGGCAGACTGGCCCCATGAAGATCACGGTGCTGTCAGGCGGAGTCGGCGGCGCCAAGTTCTTGTCGGGACTGCTCGCCGCGAAGTCCGCCGATGACGAGATCACGGTGGTCGGCAACACCGCCGACGACATCTGGCTGTTCGGCATGCGGGTCTGTCCTGACCTCGACACGGTGATGTACACGCTGGGCAACGGCATCGATCCCGAACGCCGCTGGGGTCGTACCGACGAGACCTGGAACGCCAAGGAAGAGCTCGGTGCGTACGGCGAGGAGACCTGGTTCGGACTCGGCGACCGCGATCTCGCCACGCACCTGATTCGTACGAAGCTCCTGCACGAAGGAGTCGGCCTCGCCGCGATCACGGCCCGGCTGTGCGAGCGCTGGCAGCCCGGCGTACGGCTGCTCCCGATGACCGAGGACGAGGTCGAGACGCACATCGGTGTCGACGGGACGGATGGCATCGACACGATCCACTTCCAGGAGTACTGGATCCGGCTCGGCGCCAAGGTGCCGGTCCGTGAGCTCGAGTTCCGCGGGGCTGCCGGCGCGAAGGCGGGACCGGGCGTGGTCGAAGCGATCACGAACGCAGACCTGGTGATCCTTCCGCCGTCCAACCCCATCGTGTCGATCGGGGCGATCCTCTCGATCGACGAGATCGCCGACGCCGTCCGTACGACGCCCGCGCCGGTCGTCGGAGTCTCGCCGATCATCGGCACTGCCGCCGTACGCGGCATGGCTGACCAGCTGCTCGAAGGTCTCGGTATCGAGATCAGCGCCACCGGCGTGGCCAAGCACTTGGGCGCACGCAGTGACGGGGGAGTGCTCGACTCGTGGTTGGTCGACACCTCGGATGCTGCCGCGGTGGGGTCGATCGAGGAGGCTGGCATTCGGGCCAAGGCCGTGCCGCTCTACATGAGCGACGACGAGACCACCGCACAGCTCGCTCGCGACACGTTGGCGTTCGCCACATGACTCTGCGGATCTGGCCGGTCGACGGCATCGGCGAGATCGTCGCCGGCGATGACCTGGCTGAGATCATCGTCGACCACCTTGCCGAGCCGCTTGCCGACGGCGATGTCCTGGTCGTCACGAGCAAGGTGGTGAGCAAGGCCGCCGGACTGGCGACAGCTGGAGATCGCGAGTCACTGATCGATGCCGAGACCGACCGCGTCGTCGCCAGGCGTGGAAAGACACGCATCGTACGAACACATTCCGGTGTGGTCCTGGCGGCGGCCGGCATTGACGCCTCCAACGTCGAGCTCGGCACCGTGATCCCACTGCCCCCCGACCCCGACCGGTCCGCCCGCGAGATCCGAGTGCGCCTCCAAGAGATCACTGGCCTGCGCCTCGGCGTCGTCATCACTGACACGGTCGGCCGCGCCTGGCGCATGGGCCAGACCGATATCTCCATCGGTGCTGCCGGCGTCGCGCCGCTGCTGTCGTTCGACGGTGTTGAGGACGCGTACGGCAATGTGCTCGCAGTGACAGCCCCGGCCGTTGCCGACGAGATCGCCGGCGCCGCTGACCTGGTCGCGGGCAAGCTTGGTGGCCTCCCGGTGGTGGTCGTACGCGGTCTGCCCGCCGACTGGATCGCCGACGATGCCGGGGGAGCCACCGCGCTGATCCGCGGTGAAGGCGACGACATGTTCGGCCTCGGCGCCCGGGACGCCGTGCTGATCGCCGTAGGACACGGTGACACTCGCGGGTTCCCCACGCCCGAGCCCGATGACGATCTGCTCGGGTTGGCACGTGAGGGCATCGACCTGATGCTGGCGGATGCCACGCTGGTCGGGGGGGTGATCGAGGTCAGGGCCAAGGACTCCTCGCCGGCGGCCCTGGTGGCCACGGGGGTGCTGGCCGAACGGCTGCGCATCCTGGCCCGAGCCCTCGGCCAGGACGTGACGATCACCGTCGTCTAGACCCGCGCCGGCCATTAGAGTGCGAGCGTGGCTGACATGGCGACGAGGAGGCAGACGTACGGGCGGCAGGTCGCCTGGATCCTGCTGATCGACGTCCTCACTGTCGTCGCCGTATACGCACTGGTTCTCGAGAACTCCGCTGGCAGCAACCTGCTTGCCGCTGTCCTGCTCATTGGCGTCGTATGCGCTCAGACGATCAAGCGCGGACCGTTCAAGACGATCGTCCCGTGGCTCGCGATGCTGCCGATCGCGTTGGTGATGGGAATGCTGATCGGCGCGTTTCCCGCCCTCGATTGGTCTGGTCCGGGAGAGCCCAGTGAGATCACCTTCCCGCCGATCTATCCATTGGTCGCGACCGTCTACGCCATTGGATTCTCACTGATCGCGGGATTTCTCCTCGCGGTCTGTGAGGCCGTCCGCAAGAAGTCTTCGCAAGCAAACAGCTAAGCCGCGAGCTCCCAAAGCACTCACTCAGTCGACGCCGGATACTCCCAAATCTCCAGCCCCTCATCCGGCGTGCCATTCGTGTAGTGGCCGACACCTTTGGCCTGCGGACCCATTGGACGGTAGGAGGCTGTCGCCTCAACCGCCTCCTGCCAAGGTGCACGAACGCCGAGCGCTGTCACGCTGCCTTCGCGGACGCCGACTGGAAGCGACTTCGAACCAACCCACCCCATGAAGGCCCGGAAGGTGTGGGAGCCAGGTGGGACGTCGACCTTGAGGGCATGCCCATTGCGAACGTTACCGACCCGATTGCCATCCATCTCGATACGCATGCGTCGGTGGAAGCCCCACCATTCGCGAGACCTAGTGACGGTCACCGATGCCATAGCGCAAGTGTGCCGCAATTGGCTGCCAAGCCGCTTGTGTTCGCCTTCCCGACCGCCCGTCAGGCGGCGCGGGGTTGTTGTTGGGTGAATCTGGCGTGACGTCTGGGTTGTTGGTTGGGGTCGACGCGTCTGGGTGGGATGACTTCGACGACGCCGTCTGTGGCCATGCGTGCTGTCCATTGGCCTTCGTGGAGCAGCTGGTGGTGGAAATGGCAGAACAGGCCTGCGTTGTCGAGGTCGGTGGGTCCGTGTTCGGACCAGAAGTTGAGGTGGTGCGCTTCGCACCAGGCTGGTGGGCGGTCACAGCCTGGCCAGACGCAGCCACCGTCGCGGACGGCGAGGGCGAGACGTTGGTGGCGGTCGAACAGCCGCTTGGCCATGCCGTGGTCGAGGACGCGGGAGTTGGAGTCCAGGTAGAGGGCGACGAGGTGGGCGTTGCAGGCGAGTCGTTGTGCCTTGGTGGCGGAGATGAGGGTGCCGGACGTGGTGGTCGCGACTCCTTGTCCGGTGCGGAGGTCGTCGATGTCGATGGTGACGGCCACGGTGGCTGCGAGTCCGCCGGCTTTGGGCAGTGACTCGGTGGGCAGGTGGTTGATGAGCTCGGTGAACGCCAGTCCCATCCGCTGGGCACGCGGGAGTGCGTTGAAGTCGTCAACACCGTGGCGGGTTTCGTTCATAGACGCCCGTCGTGGGGCGATGATCCCTTCGATGGCCGCGACCAACGCGTCAGCGTCTGAGTCGGGAAGCTTGAACTTCCCGTCGGTGGTGCCATCACCACAGCGACGTGTCGTGAGCCGGGTCGCGTCCCAGGCGCGCTGTTCCTCAGCCAACAGCTTCTGGCCGAGGAGTTCGTCGGCACCGTCGGGGTCGATGACTTCCATGACGTGATTGGCCAGCCGTTTCAGATCGTCAAGGTTGTGGTCAGTCGCCAAAGCAATCAAGTGCTGCTCGGCGTCATCGCGTTCTTCGTCACCAACCCAGCCGGGCAGTCCATGGATGGCTTTCATGATCACCGACGCCTGGTCGGTGGTGACCTGTCCAAACATCCACGCGGCACCGGTGAGCTTGGTGGTCACGCGCGAAAGGCTGACGAGCTTGGCCGCCTCACCCTTGCTGATGCCGGTGGTGTTGGACAGCCAGGTGGTGGTCGAGGTGGCGCCGTCATCCTTGGCCAGACCCATGTCATCGGCAGCACCAGCAAGACGAGACAGCGCTGCGTCCATGGCGGTGCGGGCCTTCTGCATGGCAACCGCAGCCTCGCGAACCTCAGAACTCGTGAGTGTCCAGGCCTCGAACGCGGCGAGGTCGTCGGTCAACGACTCAAGCTGCTCGATCAGCATCAGGACCCCCCGGTCAATTGTTAGAACGTATGTTCGATTCTATCCAGAGCAACCGACGCAAATCAAGAGGTCATGCACAACTATTTTCCTGAAATAAGAGGAAATATCTGTGGATAAACTCGCCGGTCGCTACATGACTGTGGATGAGAGGTGACTGCACCGCCGAACGAGGCGAGATCACAAGCCCAACCAGCCACACACCTCTTCTATGCCGCCCTTTTACCACACACTCGCGCGAGCCTGTGGCGTTGCGAGGTTTCGATACGCTCGTTCCGCCCCCTACTCGCAAGCTCGTTGGGGGACCCCCAGCTAGTCAACCACCGAGATGGGCGCGCCAGCGCAAGCCGAAAGGCTAAGCCGAGGCGCGGGTGTTGAGGCGTTCGAGCGCGGCCGCTGTATGAGCGCCGACGCCGATCTCTTGCGCCTCGAGCAGCTCGTGGAACTCATCGACGTCACGGCGCAGGCCCGCCGGCGCATCCAGCTGGACGGCACCGTACGAACGATGACGCTCGGCCGATCCGGGTCCGTATCCAGCCTGGAGGAGTGAAGGGCGCTGGCTCGAAAGGATCGTGGTGCCATCACCGTTGGCATCGGCGACGAAGGCCAACGGGTGGGCGGCGGCCGTGCCGAGCAACAGCCCGAGCTCGCTCGACGTCAGCGAGGGCAGGTCTGCCGGGATCACGGCGAGCGGGTCATCAGGATGATGCTCGAGTGCCCAGGCGACGCCCTCGCGTACGGCCGCACCGAGCGGATCGGGGCCGGGATCGACGGGCTCGTCGATCGCGATGGCGCCGACGCTGCGGGCATACGTCGCGACCTCGTCGCCGCTCGTCACCACGACGACGCGTCCACTGCAGCGCACCCGATCACGGCATCGAGCGCATCGTGCGCGAAAGCCCTCGCGAGAGCGCGGCGTGCGTCGGACGAGGCATGGAGCCGTGACTTCGCACCGTCCCACGGCTTGATCGGCATGATCGCCGTCGTCATGCCGGCACTGCCGCGACCCGGCCGTACGTCGTGGTGCGCTGTACGGCCGGACGACCGGCCAGCGCCGCCATCGCCTCGAGCTCTTCGATCGACTTGCGCGAACCGTTGGTGCTGCCGGCCATGCGGCTGATGGTCTCCTCCATCAGGGTGCCGCCGAGGTCGTTGACGCCGCCGTTGAGGACTTCAGTGCAGGTCTCCGGGCCGAGCTTGACCCACGAGCACTGGATGTTGTCGATCAGGCCGTGCAGCATGATGCGCGACATCGCGTGCACG
Organism: uncultured Actinomycetota bacterium; assembly: GCA_963849475.1. Lineage (GTDB taxonomy): Bacteria > Actinomycetota > Actinomycetes > Propionibacteriales > Nocardioidaceae > Aeromicrobium. The sequence continues at coordinate 180,433 of CAWKHC010000005.1, read as the reverse complement.
GCACGGTTGTCGCGGACCGACGGACCGGGGCGCGCGACACCGGCGAGGTAGATCGGCGACGACTGGTGCACGAACGGCAGCGGCACGAACTCGGTGAACCCGCCGGTCTCACGCTGCAGGTTGGCCAGGGTGCGCAGGTGGTTGACCCAGTGGCCGGGGTGGTCGACGTGGCCGTACATCATCGTCGACGTCGTCGGCAGGCCGATCTCGTGCGCCGTACGGATGACGTCGATCCACTCTGAGGTCGGCAGCTTGCCCTTGGTCAGGATCCAGCGGACGTCGTCGTCAAGGATCTCGGCGGCGGTGCCAGGCAACGAGTCGACGCCCGACTCCTTGGCCTTGATCAGGAAGTCGCGGATCGACAGGCCGGTACGGCTGACGCCGTTCATGACCTCCATCGGGCTGAACGCGTGCACGTGCAGGCTCGGCTCACGTCGCTTCACCTCGGCGGCGATGTCGAAGTACGCCGTACCGGGCAGGTCTGGGTGGATGCCGCCCTGCATGCAGACCTCGGTCGCGCCGAGCTCGACGGCTTCGCTGGCGCGAACGCCGATCTCGTCGAGCGACAGCGTGTAGGCGTCGGCATCGGTGCGCCGCTGGGCGAACGCGCAGAACCGGCAGCCGGTGTAGCAGACATTGGTGAAGTTGATGTTGCGGTTGACGATGTAGGTGATCTCGTCGCCGACCGCCTGACGCCGCAGCTCGTCGGCGTACGCGGCAAGCTCGTCGAGGTGCGAACCCTCCGACGTCATGAGCACCAGTGCGTCGGCATCCGACAGCCCGGACGGGTCGCGCTCGGCAGCACGCATCGCGGCGCTGAACCCGCCATCGCCGACACCTACGACAGCGGCGGACTCGCGCAGGGCCTGGCCCTCGCGGAACACCGACCAGTCGCCGTAGACGTCCTCGAAGTCGCTGCGGCGGTCGGTCGTACGGCCCACCGTGTCGATCTCCGTGTGCAGCTCGGTACGGCCCTGCGACAGCCAGCCGGTCGGGGACCAGCCGCCATCGGGCTCCTGCCACGGCAGACCCTCGGCGCGAGCATCCGGACGCGCCAGTCCATCCGAGCCAACGAGTGCATCCACGTGCGGGAGCAGTCGCGGATCGAGCCAGGGCTCCTGCAGGTACTGCGGGTGAGCCGTCAGGCGCTCGGTCAGCGCAAATCCGTGAGAGGCCACCAGCTCGGTCAGGGCCGTGAGCTCGGGCCACGGGCGCTCGGGGTTGACGTGGTCCGGGGTCAGCGGGCTGATGCCGCCGAAGTCGTCGACGCCGGCATCGAGCAGCGACACGCAGTCGTCGAGGTCGACCAGGTTGGGCGGCGCCTGGATGCGCATCGCCGGACCCATCAGGATGCGGGTCGTCGCGATCGCCGCGAGGTACTCGTCGACCTCGAGGTCTGGCGTCTGGCGCATCGCCGTGTCGTCCTTGGACACGAAGTTCTGGATGATGACTTCCTGGATCGAGCCGTACGTACGGGCGATGCGGCGCAGCTCGAAGATGCTCTCGACCCGGTCCTCGATCGTCTCGCCGATGCCGATCAGCAACCCCGTGGTGAACGGGATGTTGAGGCGGCCGGCGTCCTCGAGCACGCGCAGGCGTACGTCGGGGTCCTTGTCGGGGCTCGCGTAGTGCGCCTGACCCTTCTCCTCGTAGAGCTTGCGGCTGGTCGTCTCGAGCATCATGCCCATCGACGGCGCGGTCGGCTTGAGCCGCGACATCTCCTTCCAGCTCATCACGCCGGGGTTGAGGTGGGGCAGCAGCCCGGTCTCCTCCAGCACCCGGATCGCCATCGCACGTACGTACTCCAGCGTGCTGTCGTACCCCGCTGCCTCGAGCCACTCCTTGGCGTCGTCCCAGCGGTCCTCCGGGCGATCGCCGAGGGTGAAGAGCGCTTCCTTGCAGCCCATTGCTGCACCCTTGCGGGCGATGTCCAGCACCTCGTCGGGCGACAGGAACGGCGCCGGCAGTCGGTTGGGTGTGGTGGCGAACGTGCAGTAGTGGCAGCGATCGCGGCACAGCCGGGTCAGCGGGATGAAGACCTTCTTGCTGTATGTGACGATGCCGGGCCGACCGGCGTCGTCGAGCCCGGCATCCCGGATGCGTGCCGCAGTCGCCATCAGCTCGCGCAACAGCTCGCCGCGCGCACTCAGCAGTCCGGCGGCCTCGCTCGCGTCGATCGACTTGCCGGCCGCGGCACGTCGGACTGCTCGAGCGATCTCCCGCTCGTTGGGCACACCATCATTGGGCACACGATGATTTTGCCTGATGGGTCCTCGCGCCGTTCACCACGGTGCTTTCCAGTGCTGTGCTGTGCATCACAGTCGGGTGCACCGCTAGCGTGACCGTGCTTCACTCTCGTTCTTCCTTCTCCTCTGAGGTGACATGACTACAGCCGGTCTCGACGACCAGGTCATCGGCGTGCTTGGCGGCACAGGTGCACAGGGCCGCGGTCTCGCCCTGCGACTGGCCCAGGGTGGACTGTCCGTGGTGCTCGGCTCCCGCGATGCGGGCCGCGCCAGCGAAGCCGCGGCGGCACTGCATCCGTCGGTCACCGGGACCGACAACGCCTCCTGCGCTGAGCAGGCCACGATCGTGATCGTCGCCGTTCCGTACGACGGTCACCGTGAGCTGCTCGCCGAGCTGGAGCCGCAGCTCCGCGGCAAGATCGTCGTCGACTGCGTCAACCCTCTCGGCTTCGACAAGCAGGGCCCGTTCCCCATCCGCGTGCCCGATGGCAGCGCGTGCGAGGAAGCCGCGGCGATCCTGACTGAGAGCACCGTGATCGGCGCGTTCCACAACGTCTCGGCCGTCATCCTGCTCGACGAGACGATCGAGTCGGTCGGATCCGATGTGCTGGTGCTGGGTGAGGACCGCGAGGCGGTCGACACGATCATCGCCCTGACCGGACGGATCGCTGGCGCACGGGGCGTGTTCGGCGGACGACTGCGCAACGCGTTCCAGGTCGAGGCGCTGACCGCCAACCTGATCGCGATCAACCGTCGCCACAAGACGCACGCCAGCATCTCGATCACCGGCATCTGACGCCCTAGGCGCGCTTCAGCAGGCGCAGCACCTGACGCTCCAGCGTCCGGCTGATCGGCGCGCCCGGCGCGGCCCTGCTGTGGCCCGCCTTCACGGTCACGCCGTCATTGAACAGGTCGACGACGCGCGGGTCGACGTACGACGTGCGGGCGATGGTCGGCGTGTTGCCGAGGTGTTCGGACACCGTCTCCATGGCGCGGGTGATGGCTCGTTTGCGCGCTGTGGGGGTGTCGGCCTTCGCACGGGCCAGCGCCAGGGCTGCGATCGCGGTGCCGCGCCACGTACGGAAATCCTTGGCGGAGTAGTCGTCGCCGAGCAGTCCCTTGATGTAGGTGTTGACGTCGTCGGCGGCGATGTCCTTCCAGCGACCATCAACCTTGTACGCCAGCAGTCGGTCGCTGCCCCGTCGACGCTTGAGTGCCCTGAGCACCTCGGCGACGCGTTCGTCGCGCACCGTCACCTCGACCTCTTGGCCGGACTTGGCCGCGTATGCGAACGACACCGCCTTGCCGTCGACGTGGACGTGTTGCTTCTCCAGCGTCGTGAGCCCGTAGCTGCCGTTCTCCTCGGCATAGCGGTCCGAGCCGATGCGGAACATGCCCAGATCCAGCAGGCTGAACGTCGTCGCGACGACGCGTTCGAGGGTCAGCTCGTCGCCGCCCAGGTCGCGCCGTGACTCGGCGCGGTGCTTGAGCAGGGCCGCGGCGAAGCCCTCCATCTTCTCGAACTTCTCGAGGTCGCGACGGATGCGCCAGTCCGGGTGATAGAGGTACTGCCGGCGACCGGCCATGTCAGTGCCGACGGCCTGCAGGTGGCCGTTCTCAACCGGGCAGATCCACACCTCGGTCCAGGCCGGCGGGATCACCAGCTTCTTGCAGCGCTCGACATCGATCTCCTCGAGCGGTGCGCCGTCCTGATCCAGATAGCGGAACCCGCGGCCGTGCTTGATGCGCGCCCAGCCAGCCGAGCTGGGCGACGTACGACGTAGGCGGACCATGGTGCGACAACGCTACGGTCAGTTGGGCTTGCGCGCAGCGCAGCGCTCGACCAGCCCCATCCCGAATCGTTCGCGTTGCTCGATGACCAGTCCTTGGGCCTTCACGATCTCGAACGGGCGTCGCCGGAAGTGCTCGCCACCAACGCGTACCGTCACGACCTCCGCGAGCCGCTGGATCGCCCGGCCGATCACGTTCGGACTCGCCACGTGATCGGCAAGCAGCAGGAGGCCTCCGGGTTTGAGGACTCGGATCATCTCCTTGACCGCGAGGTGATGATCGGGGATCGCGCACAGCGAGAACGTGCAGACAACGGTGTCGAACGAGTCGTCCGCGAAGTCGAGCCGATGCGCGTCGCCCTCGCGGAGGTCGACCTCCAGGTCGGTCGGCCGCGCACGGGCGAGCTGCAGCATCGCGGGACTGAGCTCGATGCCGGTGAGGCGTACACCGGCCGGATAGTGCTCGAGGTTGAGTCCTGTGCCGATCGCGACCTCGAGGACGTCTCCGGTCGCCTGGCTGCACACCCAATGACGGCTGTCCTTGAACAGCTTGCGGTCGAAGAACTCCATCTGGCGGTCGTACGTCGAGGCTTGCTTGTCCCAGGCCGTACGCCATCTCGCCCGGTTGGTCGGGTCGTTGGTCGACGATCTGGACATGTGCCCTCGACAGGAATCGAACCTGTGACCTACCGCTTAGGAGGCGGTCGCTCTATCCAACTGAGCTACGAGGGCGCGGGCTCAAGGTTATCCAGTGCCGACGATTTCATCGAACCCCGGATGCGGGTGGACAATGGAGACATGACGAAGCCCATTGAGTCCTGGCTCACTGACATGGATGGAGTGCTCGTCCATGAAGAGAAGGCGATCCCCGGCGCACCGGAGTTCATCGCGCGTCTGAAGCAGAGCGGACGCAAGTTCCTCGTGCTGACCAACAACTCGATCTTCACCCCGCGCGATCTGTGCGCCCGGCTCAAGCAGGCCGGCATCGACCTGCCTGAAGAGGCGATCTGGACCTCGGCGCTCGCGACCGCGAAATTCCTGAGCGAGCAGCGTCCCGAGGGCACCGCCTACGTCATTGGTGAGGCCGGGATGACGACCGCCCTGCACAACGTCGGCTACGTCATGACGAGCCGCGATCCCGAGTACGTGGTGCTCGGCGAGACCCGGACGTACTCCTTTGAGGCCATCACCCGCGCCATCCAGCTGATCGAGAACGGTGCGCGGTTCATCGCCACCAACCCCGATGCAACCGGTCCGTCACCGCAGGGCTCGATGCCCGCCACCGGGTCGGTCGCTGCGCTCATCACCAAGGCGACCGGCGTCGAACCCTACTTCGTCGGCAAGCCCAACCCGCTGATGATGCGCAGCGCGCTCAACCAGATCGAGGCGCATTCGGAGACCACGATCATGATCGGCGATCGCATGGACACCGACGTGCTCTCGGGACTCGAGGCGGGCCTGCGCACCATCCTCGTCCTCACCGGCTCGACGGCTGCCGGAGCGGTCGAGCGGTTCCCGTTCAGGCCGACCCATGTCTTTGACTCGATTGCCGATGTCACTCCCATGATCGAGGGTTGAAATCCCCGTCCGATGTACGCCCGGCTCGGGCATTGTTATCATTCCGTAACCATTCGGGCCGGTGGCACCACCGTCGGCCCGGATATCCCCGGACAACTCGGGGGCACCATCCACTCAAGGAGTGACGTGAAGGTTTTCCTCACGGGTGCAAGCGGAGTAATGGGCCGATCGTCCATCGACGCTTTGCATCAGGCGGGACACACCGTCGTCGGTCTTGCCCGTACACCGAGGTCTGCTGCCCAGATCTCTGATCTCGGCGCCGAACCCTGTCTCGGCGACGTCTTCGACCATGACGCGCTGGTCAGCGGGATGCGCGGCTGCGACGCCGTGGCCAATCTCGCCACCAAGGTGCCCGTCGGCAAGGCGGCACTCCTCCCGGGATCTCTCAAACAGGTCGACCGCATCAGGCTTGCCGGCTCCAAGGTCGTGGCGATCGCCGCGCGCGAAGCTGGCGTCGGGCGCATCGTCCAGCAGAGCCTCAGCTTCATCTACGCCGACACCGGCGACGAATGGATCGACGAGCAGAGCCCGATCGACGTCACCGGAGCGAGCGAGCCGGTCGTCGTCGCCGAAGCCCGCATGGCGCGTTTCGAGGCGGCCGGCGGAACGGCAGTCAGCCTGCGGTTCGGCCTGGTCACCGGCGACGACCGCAACACCGCCTGGTTGTTCCGCCGGGCCCGCGCCGGCAAGGCCATCGGCATCGGCCGGAAACGGTCGTGGATGCACGTGATCCATCCGGCCGACGTCGGCTCGGCCGTCGTGCACGCGCTGACCGCACCCGGTGGCATCTACAACGTCGGTGCCGAGCCGGTGCAGCGCGCCGACTACGTAGACACGATCGCCCAGGCGGCAGGCAGGAAGGAAGGTCACTTCTTTCCCTCATGGGTCGAGCGCCTGGGGGCGGACAAGCTGGAGATCCTCACCCGTTCGCAGCGAGTCAGCTCCCAGCGGTTCAGTGACCGTACGGGCTGGCACCCGGCATTTCCCAAGCTGACTCCGGACTGGCTCGATGCCTTCGCCTGAGCTGCCGGCGGCTGAGGCCGAACGCCGTCGCCGAGCGGCAGAGCTGCTTGGCGATGCCGACACCTCGGCCGACGACAACGACGAGGGCTGGGGCGAGAAGCCTGCTCCGACGAGCGATGAGGACTACCTCCGAGACGTCCCGCCCCACCACGGTTGATCGACTGAGGCCGTTCACGGCCGAACGCCGATCTGCGTAGCGCTAGGGGCGAGTCTTCAGCGCATCCCGGATCTCGCGCAGCAGGGCGATGTCCTCGGGTACGCCCTCCGGCTCATCCACTGCTCCGCGCTTGCGCAGTGCCTGCAGCTTTTGCATCGGTACGACGATCGCGAAGTAGATCACCGCCATCGTCACGACGAACACGATCAAGGCGTTGAGGATGCCACCGATGTCGACCAAGGTCTTGGGGTTGTCGGTGATCGTGAAGCCGAACCCCTCGGTGTTGTTGCCGCCGATGGCAGCGAGGATCGGATTGATGAAGTTGGTACCGAACGCGGCGACGAGAGTCGTGAACGCCACGCCGATCGCGATGCCGACGGCAAGGTCGACAACATTTCCGCGCATGAGGAAGTTCTTGAAGTCTTTGATCATGCTGTCCTCCGATAGTTGAGTACTCGCCCCGACACTATCGACGGCTCAAGACGACTGCATCACCGTGAACCGCGACTCGAGGGCCGCCGACGCGAGGTCGAGGGCGAGCTTCTCCGTCGTCACGATGCCCACCGGTACGGCGTCGCGCTCGTCCCGGGGCGGAACCGTGACGATCTCGACGGCACGCGCCACCACAGCTCGCCTTGGCCTCGCCGTGCGGGTCGACCGCGATCACGTCGATCCGGTCACCGACCTGCACGCCGGTCAGCCCGCCGACGTCTGACACCAGGACGCTGGTGAGCACGGCGTCGTCGCCGTAGCCGTCGAGCGCATCCGGCCTCAGAACGCGGTAGTCGGTGACAGGTTCGCCGGCGCGCATCGGTCCGGCGACCCGACGCCCGACAGCTTCCGAGAGCCGCAGAGCGTGGTCGGGGGCGGACGAGAGCAGAGCGACGCGTACGTCTGACTCGTCGATCACGTGGCCGCTGGCCAGGTCGTCACGGGCGACCACGACACGTACGCCCTCGGGGGTCTGGCGCAGGGCGCCCAGCGCGGCGAGCACCGCCAGACCCGCGCAGATCGCGGCAAGCAGACGGTGATGCAGGAAGACGAATCGGCGAACAGTGTCCATCGCCGGACTCTAGGAAGATCGCCTCCAACGTGCAGGCGACGATCCACAGGTCGCAACACGCGAAGCGTCGGACCCGCGCGAGCCGAAGGATCAGGCGGCGGAGTCGGAGCCTGACTTCTTGGCGGGGGTGGCCTTCGTCTCGCTCTTGGTCGGCGCTGCCGGCTTGTCGGTCGAGGTCGACGCCGTCGAAGTGCTGCTCGACTTGGACTTGCTGTCGTTGACGTAGAAGCCCGAACCCTTGAAGACGACGCCCACGGCGTTGAACACCTTGCGCAGACGGCCACCACACACGGGGCACTCGGTCAGCGCATCGTCGGTGAAGCTCTGCTGGATCTCCAGCGGTTCACCGCACTCGGTGCACTGATATTGGTAGGTGGGCACTGCCTGCTCCTGAGGTTGGGACTGCCCTCCAAGGGTACAGTTGCCGGATCGTGACCCCCATCTTGGAGCACAGTTTTGGAGCGCCGCGTTGACTGAGTGGCTGCTGCTGGCCTTGTCGTTGCTGCTCGTCCTGAGCTGCGGTGTGTTCGGTGCCGCCGAATACTCACTCGTGACCGTCGACCGCGCATCAGTTGAGCGCGCCGCGGACGCTGGCGACAAGCGAGCCAAGGGCACGCTGTCTGCCCTGCGTACGCTCTCGACCCAGCTCAGCGGCGCCCAGCTCGGCATCACGATCACCAACCTCGCGATCGGCTTCCTCGCCGAGCCCGCACTCGGCAAGATCCTGCACGGTCCGCTGGAGAACCTCGGCCTCACCGGGGGAGCGCTGCGCGGCATCTCGTACGCGGTCGCGCTGACCCTGAGCACGATCGTCACGATGCTGCTCGGCGAGCTGGTGCCCAAGAAGCTTGCGATCGCGCTTCCCCAGCAGGTGGCTGCCCGTACGCAATGGTTCCAGCGCGCTTTCACGCGATCGATGCTGTGGCCGATCCGCGGGCTCAACAAGGTCGCCAACGGGATCCTGCGATCCGTCGGCGTCGAACCGCAGGAAGAGCTTCGCTCGGCCCGATCGCCGCTCGAGCTGCGATCGCTCGTGCTTCGCTCGGCCCAGCAGGGTGCCATCGACGACGAGACCGCTGACCTGGTGGCCCGCAGCATCGCGTTCGGTGACCGTACGGCGGCCGACGTGCGCACCCCACGCGTACGCGTGCACTTCCTGGAGGGCAAGGACACTGCGATCGACGTCATCGACGCTGCACGCCAGACCGGCCACTCCCGCTTCCCGGTGATCGGGCGGAGCCCTGACGACATCCTCGGCATCGTGCACGTCAAACAAGCTGTCAGCGTCGAACCCGATCGCCGGCGCAACGTACGCATCTCCGACCTCGCCGATCCAGCGACCACCGTGCCTGACAGCATCGAGCTCGACCCGCTCCTGACCATGTTGCGCGAGCAGGGCATGCAGATGGCGATCGTGGTCGACGAGTACGGCGGCACCGATGGTGTCGTCACCCTCGAAGACCTCGTCGAGGAGATCGTCGGCGACATCGCCGACGAACACGATCGACTATCGGCTCGAAGCAGACATCGCCGGGACGGCACCTGGTCGTTGTCGGGGCTGCTGCGGCCCGACGAGGTCGAGGAGCAGACAGAGATCGCGCTGCCCGAGGGCGAGGACTACGAGACGATCGCCGGCCTCATCCACGTCGAGCTCGGCCGTATCGCCGAGCGTGGCGACGAGGTCGTGCTCCACCTCGAACGTCGCGGCGAAGAGGATGAAGAGCCCGAGCCGCTGACCGTCACCCTGAGGGTTGACCGTATGGAGGGACGCCGCATCGATCGCGTGTCCCTGACCGTCGAGTCGACGGGGGAAACGTCATGAACCCCGGCCTCGCGATCGCACTCACCGTCGTCCTCCTTGCACTCAACGCCCTGTTCGTCGGCGCTGAGTTCGCGTTGATCTCGGCACGTCGTACGCAGCTCGAACCACGCGTCCAAGAAGGTTCGACCACTGCTCGCATGGCGCTGCGGGCGATCGAGAGCCTGACGCTCGTGATCGCGGCCGCCCAGCTCGGCATCACGATCTGCTCGCTGGGTCTCGGTGCCGTGGGCGAGCCTGCGATCGCACACCTGCTCGAGCCGGTCTTCGAGGGGCTCAACGTCCCGCACGGGCTGGTCCACCCGATCTCGTTCGTCATCGCCATGACGATCGTGGTGTTCCTTCACGTCGTGCTCGGCGAGATGGTGCCCAAGAACCTCGCACTGGTTGGCCCAGAGCGCGCCGCGTTGGTGCTTGGCCCGTTCATGCTCGCGGTCGTCGCGATCCTGCGGCCGTTCGTCGTGGCGCTCAACGGCGCTGCGACCCTGATCGTCAAAGCCCTTCGGGTCGAGTCCAAGAGCGAAGTCGCCTCGACGTTCTCCCACGATGAAGTGGCCGGGCTGGTCGAGGAGTCACGCCGCGAGGGTCTGCTCGACGCAGATGAGTACGGGCTCGTCTCCGGAGCGCTGGAGTTCTCGCAGGGGACGATTGATCAAGTTCTATTGTCCAGCGAAGGACTCGTGACCATCAAGCCGAGCGCGACGCCCGTCGACATCGAGCGGGCGTGTGCGGACACCGGATTCTCCCGCTTCCCGGTGTCAGATGCCGACGGCGACATCACGGGCTACCTGCACATCAAGGACGTGCTCGAGACCGACGAGGCATCCCGGCTTGAGCCGATCGCCGACAAGTGGGTGCGCCCGTTGGCCACCGTCGTCCCCGGATCGGGCCTGTACGAAGCGCTGCGGACGATGCAGTCGCGCGGCTCCCACATGGCTCGCGTTGCAGATGAGACCGGCAATGTGCTCGGCGTCATCATGCTCGAGGACGTGCTCGAGGAGCTCGTCGGCGAGATCCGCAGCAGCGCACAGGGCTGAGGGGCCGCTACCCCGGCAAGGCACAATGGCCCGGTGCGTCGCTTCTTCATCGTCCTGTCGGTCCTCCTCTCAGCAGCTCTGATTGCCGGCGCGGTGTTCGCGTTCGTCACGGTCCGCAAGTCGTTTCCCGACACCCAGGGCGATGTTCGGGTCAATGCGTTGCGCAGCGAGGTCACGGTCCATCGCGACGACAAGGGCATCCCGCAGATATATGCCGACAACTCCGAGGACCTGTTCTTCGCCCAGGGCTACGTACACGCGCAGGACCGCTTCTACGAGATGGATTTTCGCCGCCACGTGACGGCAGGACGCCTCGCCGAGCTCGTCGGCGATGGCGCGCTCGAGACGGACAAGTACGTACGCACGCTGGGCTGGCGCCGAGTCGCCGAGCAGGAGGTCGAGCTGCTCGACCCCAAGACCAAGGCGCTCGTCGAGGCGTACAGCCGCGGGGTCAACTCCTACATCAACGACAAGTCCGGGTCGGAGCTGTCGCTGGAGTACACGATCCTCTCGCTCACCGGACCTGACTACCGACCGGCAGCCTGGACCCCGGTCGACTCGCTGGCGTGGATCAAGGCCATGGCATGGGACCTGCGCAGCAACATGAGCGACGAGATCACCCGTGCGCTGTCGACGAAGAACCTCACGGTCGACCAGGTCGAGGACCTCTATCCCGACGACCCCAAGGGTCACGAGCCGATCGTCACCGGTGATGACGCCAACGTGCTGGCTGGCACGTTCGAGCAGGACGGGTGTGACACCTCCCCCGATCCGGTCACGTTGATCGTGCCGGTCTGCCCGACTCCGGGACTGGCCCGCGCAGCCGTCGCTTCGCTCGAGGCGGCCCAGGACGGTGCCGATGCACTGCCGGCGTTGTTGGGCATCGGCGAGGGCATCGGCTCGAACTCGTGGGTCGTCGACGGAGACCATTCCAGGACCGGCAAACCGATCCTCGCCAACGACCCGCACCTCGCACCGTCGATGCCGGGCATCTGGTACCAGGTCGGCCTGCACTGCCGCACCGTCAGCAAGGAGTGCCCGTACGACGTCGCCGGCTTCTCGTTCTCCGGTATGCCCGGCGTCGTGATCGGCCACAACAACCGCGTCGCCTGGGGTGTGACGACGATGTATGCCGACGTCGCTGACCTCTACCTCGAGAAGGTCACGGGCGACACGTACGAGTACAACGGCAAGCAGGTGCCGATCGAGAGGCGCCGCGAGACGTTCAAGGTCGCTGGCGGCGACACCGAGCACATCACGGTGCGGTCGACGAAGCACGGTCCGATCCTTTCTGACCTTGACGATGACATCGAGGCTGTCGGCACCAGCAAGACCAAGGGTGTGCCGGAGAGCTCGTATGAGGTGGCGCTGCGCTGGAGCGCGCTGACGCCGAGGCCGACGATCGAGGCCGTCTTCGCCCTCGACACTGCGCAGAACTGGGACGACTTCCGGGCGGCCGCCAAGCTGTTCACGGTCCCGTCGCAGAACCTCGTGTACGCCGACGTCGACGGCAACATCGGCTATCAGTCCCCGGGCACGATCCCGATCCGCGCCAAGGGTGACGGGCGCTGGCCCGTGCCTGGATGGACCGATGAGTACGAATGGGTCGACACGATCCCGTTCGATGCGCTGCCCAGCATCTACAACCCTGACGAGGGTTTCATCGTCACGGCCAACAACAGGGTCATCGGCGACCAATATCCGCTCACGCTCGGCGCCGACACGGCTGCCGGTTACCGCTCGCAGCGCATCCGTGACCTGATTGGTTCGGCAGATTCCGATGGTGGGCAAAAGCTCTCGGTCAACGACATGGCGAAGATGCAGCTCGACACCTACAGTGCCAACGCCGAGCAGCTCGTGCCACGACTCCTCGACGTCAAGCTCGACAGTCGCTACTACCGCCAGGGGCAGGCGACGCTCGAGAAGTGGGACTACAAGCAGTCGGCTGACTCGGCGGCAGCCGCCTACTTCAACGTGGTGTGGCGCAATCTGCTCAAGCTGACATTCGATGACGAGCTGCCCAAGGGTCAGGGACCCGAAGGTGGGGAGCGGTGGTTCAACGTCATCGGCAAGATCCTCAAGCAGCCCTCGAGCCACTGGTGGGACGACGTGACGACAAGCGGCCGTACGGAGTCGCGCGACGACATCCTCGCCGAGGCGATGCGTCTGGCCCGCGACGAGCTCACCCGACTCCAGTCGCGCGAGCCCAGCGAGTGGCGGTGGGGCCAGCTCCATCAGCTCGATCTCATCAACCCAACGCTGGGTGACTCCGGTCTCGGTGCCGTCAATGCGTTGTTCAACCGCGGACCGTTCAACCTCGGCGGCGGTGGCGGCATCGTCGACGCCACGAGCTGGGATGCGACCGAGGGCTATGAGGTCACGGCGCTGCCCTCGATGCGCATGGTCGTAGACCTCGACAACTTCGACCGATCGCGCTGGATCCAGCTCACGGGCAACTCCGGTCATGCCTTCCAGAAGCACTATCTCGACCAGGCGCCGCTGTTTGCCGACGGCAAGACGCTGCCGTGGGCGTTCTCGCCCGAGGCGGTCAAGGATGCGGCAGACGACACCCTCACGATGAAGCCGAGCGTGCCTCGGGGCTGATCAACGAATTCCGACATCCGTACGGTTTCTAATTCGGCACAGTGGGTTTACGGTTGAACCCATGCGTGCCTTCCCCCTCGCATGGCGCACTGTCGCCATCGCTCTCGTACTCGCTCTGGCGAGCACGATCTTCTTGGGCACCGTGAGCGCGAGAGCCGACAAGCCGACCGTCAGCCAGCTGCAGATCCAGCTCGTCGAGTCGCGCCAGCATCTCAACGACCTGTACGCACAGTCGGCGGCCGCATCGGAGCGGCTCAACGGTGCGAAGTATGAGCTCGCGACGGCCAAGAAGGCGGTGAGCCGCCATCGTGGCGAGGTTGCGACCGCACGCAAGAAGCTCCGGGCGCAGCAGAAGATCGTCGAGGTGATGACGGTCGAGCAGCTGCAGTCGGGCTCGTCGGCGGCGAGGTTGTCGGCGATGTTCAGCAGCGCCGGACCGCAGCAGCTGCTGGAGCGGGCGTCGGCCTACTCCAGCACCAATGAGGCGACGGTCGCGAAGGTCGCCACGTTCAGTGCCCGCAAGGTCGTGCTCGACTCGGCAGCGCGTGAGGCGCAGGACGCACTGGATGCGCAGAGCAAGGCGACGGCCAGGCAGAAGGCCGCGAAGGCGGCGATCGAGCGGGCCATCACCCATGCTGAGAAGGCGGCGTCGACCGCCGAGCGGGAGCGCCGCGACCTGCTCGTGCAGCTTGCGGAGGCCAAGGGCACTTCGGTGGACGAGGTCACCCAGGACCAGGACGCGATCGACGAACAGCTCGACGAGTCGGGGCCGAGCACGCCGCCAAGGCCCGGACCTGATCCGACGACCACTCCCAAGCCCCAACCGACGTCAACACCTCCTCCACCCGTCAACCCGCCGCCGCCTTCGGGAAGCAAGGTCGAGAAGGCCATCGCCTTCGCCAAGGCGCAGCTCGGCGAACCGTACAAGTGGGGTGGCGCCGGACCGGGCTCGTGGGACTGCTCGGGGCTGACGATGCGCGCCTGGCAGGCGGCCGGGATCAACCTGCCGCACTATGCCGGCGCTCAGTACGCCAACACCAAGCACGTACCGATGAGCAAGATCGTCCGCGGCGATCTCCTCTACTGGAGCGAGGGTGGACCCGGATCGATCTATCACGAGGCGCTCTACCTCGGCGACGGCAAGATGATCCACGCTCCGCGGCCTGGTCGCGGAGTGGAGATCGTGTCGATCACGTACTGGATCAAGCCCGACCTGGCATCGCGCCCCGCCAGCTAGGGGACGCGGAACAACCCGTCTGGCGTGATGGCCATGTCGACAGGGATGTCGTGCGGCTCGTACGGGACCGACTCGAGCAGCTCGTGGGTGAACACCACGGCGCACACCGGTCGAGTGACGCCTTCCAGAGCGCGGTCGTAGTAGCCCGCACCGCGCCCCAGCCGATGACCGGAATGGTCCACCGCCAGTGCCGGGACGACGATCAGGGCGCACTCGTCGAGTGCCTGTGCGCCGAGGGGTTCGCCGTCGGGCTCGGAGATGCCGAGTGCCGTCACAGAGGTCCGGGCTGACGGGTCGTACGTCACCCAGTCGAGCGTTCCTCCGGCCAGGCTCACCGGCACGATGACCTCGATCCCGCGCGCCATCAGGCCCTCGATGAGTGGGCCGGTACCGGGCTCGGTGGCCATCGAGACGTAGCAGGCAACGCGCCTGGCCGATGAGATCAGCGGAACGGCGAGCAGGTGGAGGGCGATCGCCTCGGCGGCCTCAGCACGTACGTCGGCGCCCATGTCGCGGCGGCGCTCCAGCACCTCCTCGCGCAGCTCATCTTTCGGCATCCCACTAGCGTATGACCTCATGAGCGAGCGCCAGCGAGCGAATCTTGAGGCAGCGATCATCCCGCGGCCTTCGTACCCTTGCTTTTCAACGGAGGTTACGGGATGAACGGATTGGAGCAGGCGCAGCGGCGGATGGCCGAAGGTGGCGTGTCCCAACGCGCCATCGATGTGTTCTCCGACTTCTACGCACAGCTCGAGGGTGGGGCGACCGGGATGGTCCCCGAGGCCGACATCGATCCTCTCGTGGACGTCGATCACGCCGGCGACATCGAGCTCGACGACGACGCCCGACGCGCCGCGGCTTCGGTGACCGCGGTGATCAAGCTGAATGGTGGCCTCGGTACCTCGATGGGTCTCGACCGGGCAAAGACGCTGTTGCCAGCGCATGGCGAACTGACGTTCCTCGACGTGATCGTCGGCCAGGTCAGATCGCTCCGCGCATCGCTGGACGCGCCCGTACCCCTGCTGTTCATGAACAGCTTCCGCACCCACGACGACACGCTCGCCGCCCTGGCCAAGTATGACGACCTGGCGGTCGACGGCCTTCCCATCGACTTCCTGCAGAACCGTGAGCCCAAGCTGCGCGCCGAGGACCTCACGCCGGTCGACTGGCCTGCCGATCCGAGTCTCGAGTGGTGCCCACCCGGCCACGGCGACCTCTACACCGCGCTCGAGGTCTCGGGCATCCTCGACGCCCTGATCGAGCGCGGATTCCGGTACGCCACCGTCTCGAACGCCGACAACCTCGGGGCTGCGCCGGATCCCGCGATGATGGCGTGGTTCGCCGCGTCAGGGGCGCCCTATGCCGCCGAGGTCTGCCGTCGTACGCCGGCCGACATCAAGGGCGGCCACATCGTCGTACGCAAGAGCGACGGCCGGCTCGTGCTCCGCGACACCGCCCAGATACCGGCCGACGACGTGGCGCAGGCCGACGACCCGAAGCGCCATCCGTACTTCCACACCAACAACCTGTGGCTCGATCTGCGGGTCGTACGGTCGACGCTCGACGAGCGGGACGGCATCCTTGGCCTCCCACTGATCCGCAACGAGAAGACGGTCGACCCCACCGACCCGTCGTCGCCCCAGGTGATCCAGATCGAGTGCGCGATGGGTGCCGCCGTCGAGGTGTTCGACGGCGCCACCGCGATCGAGGTCGACCGGTCACGCTTCCTGCCGGTCAAGACCACCAACGACCTGCTCCTGCTCCAGTCCGACGTGTACGAGCTGGGGGAGGACTTTCGACTTCGAGCATCCGGCGAGGTGCCGCTGGTGGACCTCGATCGGCAGTTCTACGCGACGATCGGTGACTTCGGTCGGCGGTTGCCGGAGCCACCTTCGCTCATCGGAGCGCGCTCGTTGACCGTGCGTGGCGACTGGACGTTTGGCCCGGGGATCGTCGTACGCGGCGATGTGACGCTTGAGGACACCGGCGCGGCCGAGGCTGTCGCTCCGTCCACACGGCTCGGTGACGGTTAGGCTGACCGCATGTCCCCAGAGGAGACCGACGGCGGGTCGGAGCAGAGCATGCTTCCGTTGGACCCGGCGACTCCCGACGAGGGCGAACCGGACGATGTTGAGCGCACCGAACAGGTTTCGACCTACATGCCGCCGGCTGACGTACCGATCCCCGACGAACCGCCCGCGGATGACGAACCTCCGCCCGAAGAGCCCCCCGCCGCTCCCGCGTACGAGCCTGATCCCGCCCGGCCGACGGCCGCGGACCAGGTCGCCCGCGAGCGGACTCCGTCGCTGGGTGCGCCACCGCCGACTGCGTCCGACCTGGCTGAGCCTGACATCCCCAAGGAAGCCCCAGCCCCGGAGCCGGAAGCAACCGCACCCACCGGGAGGGTCGAGACGGCACGGGCACGGCCAGCCAGCATCCGCGAAGGTCTGCTGACGGTCGAGGAGCACCTCGAGAAGGTCCTCCGCGGTATCGGTCCACTCGGTGCGTACGACCAGCCGCTCGTCGAGTCATTGGGGCTGCCGTTGCTCGAGGGCTTCGTCAGCCCGTCAGACCTGCCCCGCTTCGACAACGCCGCGACCGACGGATATGCCGTACGCGCCGAGGACGTCGCGGGGGCCAGCCGCGAGACGCCGATCGTGCTCCCGGTGGTCGGAGAGATCGCTGCCGGATCTGCCAAGCCGTTCGCCATCAGCGCCGGTACCGCCGTCAAGATCATGGCGGGTGCGCCGATCCCTCGCGGTGCCGACTCGGTCGTCCCGTTCGAGCAGACCGACCTCGGCAACCAGCGCGTCCAGATCCACGCGCCGGCGATCACGGGCGGCTTCATCCGCCGCCAGGGCGCCGACGTCAAGGTCGGCGATCGCGTGCTCGAGGAGGGCTCGGTCCTCGGTCCGCGGGAGATCGGACTCCTCGCCGCCCTCGGCACTCCCCGCGTCAAGGCCCGCCCCCGCCCCCGCGTCGTCGTCATCTCGACCGGCAGTGAGCTCCGCGAACCCGGCACTCATCTCGACTACGACTCGATCAACGACGGCAACAGCTACATGCTCGCGGCGGCCGTACGCGCGGCCGGTGCGATCTGTTATCGCGTGGGCGCCGTCGACGACAACCCCAAGGCCTTCCGCCGGGTGCTCTCTGAGCAGCTCGTGCGCGCCGACCTCGTCGTGACCAGCGGTGGCATCAGCAAGGGTGATCACGACGTCGTGCGCGAGACGCTGTCTGCGCTTGGCACAGTCGACTTCGTCGACGTGGCGATGCAACCCGGGATGCCGCAGGGCTTCGGCCGGGTGTTCGACGAGCAGACGCCAATCATCACGCTGCCGGGCAACTCGGTTTCGGCGTACGTCTCGTTCGAGGTGTTCGTCCTGCCGGCGATCCGCCGGATGATGGGCCGCACGCCCTATCGCCGTCCCATGGTCCACGCCGTTCTCGCGTCAGACCTGCAGTCACCGCCGGGACTGCGCCAGTACGTACGAGGCGTCTTCGAGGTCACTCACCGCGGCGCCAAGGTCACTCCGATCCCCGGTGGCGACTCGCATCTCGTCGGATCGCTGGCCCATGCCAATGCGCTGATCATCGTGGGGGAGGACCAGACCGCCCTCAACATGGGCGACACGGTGCGCACCCTCGTGCTCGATCGGCCCTACTAGCTTGAGCCCGGGGTGGCCGGTCGTCCTGCAGCACGGTGCTGTCGGCGTCAGGCCTCTGCGACGCCGTGACGGTCGCACCTGGGCGCGGTTGAGAGCCGAGAACGCCGACTGGCTCGGTCCGTGGGAAGCGACCCTGCCACGTGAGGGCGGCCAGGCCGCAACTTCGTACGTCGGGATGATCGGCACGCTGCGCCGGCGGGCTCGGCGCGGCCAGGCGATGCCGTTCGCGCTGACCTGGAACGGTGAGATGGTCGGCTTGTTGACCGTCAACGGCATCACCTGGGGTTCTGCGCGCTGGGCGAGCATGGGCTACTGGGTCGCCAAGTCGCACGCCGGTCGGTCGATCACGCCCACTGCGGTCGCGCTGGTGTCAGATCATCTGCTGACCACGACAGGCCTGCACCGGGTTGAGATCGCGATTCGTCCGGAGAACACGGCGAGCTTGAGAGTTGTCGAGAAGCTCGGGTTCAGCGAGATCGGACTGGCCCCCAGATTCCTGCACATCGCCGGTTCGTGGCGCGATCATCGGGTCTTCCAGGTGGTCGCCGAGGACGCCCAGGATGGGCTGGTCTCGCGTCTTGGTGCCGTCCCACCCGGGTGAGTCACACCAGTCACACAAGTTCTCAGCCGACACACGGCCATGGCTGCCCCGTATCACCACGGTGAGCGCCTACCGTTTTGCACGTGGGTTCAAGCAGTGGGCTGATCATCGCGTTCGTCGTCGCCGTGTGGGCGGCGTACTTCGTGCCGCTCGCCCTGCGCAGATACGACGAGGCCTCCAAGAATGCCTCGGTTGAGTCCACCGGATTCCTGAGCCGGGTCATCTCCCGCCCCCAGGCCGCAGCCGAAGCAGAGCCCGCGTCGGTCGCTGAGCCGGTCGTCGAGTCCACCCCCAAGATCTCCAGCAAGGCCGCCAAGGTTGCCGCTGCTCGACGTCGCCGTACGCTCCTCACCCTGCTCTTCCTCGCCGCTGTCGTCGTCGGGCTCGCCGGTTTCGCCGTCGTCCCGATGTACGCGATCGCCGCTCCGGCTGCGCTGATCGTCGCGTGGCTGGTCGCCTGCCGGATGCAGGTGCGCGCCGAGCGCGGCATTGGTCGCGCTGTTCGCCAGGATGCGGACGACCGTGAGGACACGATCATCGTCTCGGGCCAGTTCGAGGACCTCGATCCAGGCCGCAAGCACGTCATGGAGGACGTACCGCTCGAAGCCACCGCGCTCGACGATCAGATCGTGATCGCCGTGCCGAGCGTGTCGACGACGGGCGAGGCGTTGTGGGATCCGCTCCCGGTGACGCTGCCGACGTACGTCACGAAGCCGCGCGCTGGTCGCACCGTCCGTACGATCGACTTCGGCGCTGCCGGTGCTTGGACCTCAGGGCACATCGAGGGTGAAGACGTGGAGCTCCCTGGTCGCGAGAGTGCCGAGCAAGAACGTCGCGCCGTCGGTCACTGACCGCTCCCGGCAGATGTGCCGGTGATAAAGTTGCCCGCCGTAGGGGCATTGGCGCAGTTGGTAGCGCGCTTCGTTCGCATCGAAGAGGTCAGGAGTTCGAATCTCCTATGCTCCACAGAGATCAAAAAGACCCGGCTGTTCTTTGGCCGGGTTTTTTGATCTCTGTCGGGACTGGTGATTCGGGGAGGAGCGGCGGGCTCGCGTGAGTTGAGCGGTCAGCGTGGGGGCCGCGACGGAGTCTCCTATGCTCCACAGCCAGTATCGTTTGGCGATTCGGGACGTTCGCGCGCTCAGGAGAGGGTGCGACCACCGATACCGATGAGGTCCACGGTGGTCTGCTCGACCGGTCCGCAGCAGCCGCCAGCGCTGGCGTCGGGTTCGTCGAAGTTGCCGGACCCTCCGCACACTCCTGACTCGGGGAGTACGAGGTCGACGCGCGATGCGGCTTCGTGGTCACCCGCGATCTCCGCGACGACGGATCGGACTTGCTCGAAGCCGGTGAGGGCCAGGAAGGATGTGGCGCGTCCGTAGCTCTTCATCCCGACGAGGTAGAACCCCGCGTCGGGTTGGGCGAGTTCTTTCGCGCCGTGCGGGGAGACACTGCCGCAGGAGTGCACATTGGGATCGATCATGGGGGCCAGCACGCGCGGTGCCTGGAGGATGGGATCCAGGTCGAGGCGCACCTCAGACAGGATGCTGAGGTCGGGCCTGAATCCTGTCAGCACGACGATCTCGTCTACCCCGTCGACGGTCTGCCCTTCCAGGGAGCTGAGGCGCAACTGCTCGCCGTCGGTCTCGACGGCGGTCGTGCGGAATCCGGTGACACTCGTGGTGGGGCCCTCGGTGACGGCGGCCTTGGCCTGGTCGCCGAGCGCGCCACGCTGTTCGAGCTCGTCGTCCTTGCCCCCGCCGAACGCGTTGCCGACGGTCGGCCTACGGACGAGCCAGCTGATGCGGGTCCCGGGGTGTTCGTCCGCCAACGTGGTGAACGCGATGAGCGCGGTCTTGGCGGACGCGCCGGTCCCTGCGATGGCGATGTGCTTGCCCGCGTACCTGGACTTCACTATTGGGTCGGTCAAGTCGGGCACCCGGTAGGTGATCTTGTCGGAGTGGGCCGTCTCGCCAATGGCGGGAAGACCGTCACCGCCCAGCGGGTTGGGTCCGTCCCAGGTGCCGGAGGCGTCGATGACCGCGCGGGCGTCGATGCGGATGTCGCCTTCGGAAGTGGTGACGTGGACGGTGAAGGACTCGGCATCGCGGCCGGAGTCGACCACGAGGTCACGACCGCGTTTGGCGACACCGGTGACGACGTGCCCGTACTTCACGTTTCCGAGCGCCTCAGCGAGCGGGACGAGGTAGGACGCGGCCCAGTCGCCGCCGGTGGGGTAGCGCTTCGGGTTGGGTTCTTCCCATCCCGTCCCAGCAAGGACCTTGGCAGCCTCGGGGTCGACCAGTTCTGACCATGCCGAGAACAGGCGGATGTGTGCCCACTCCTGAACTGCAGCACCGGCGGTGCTCCCGGCTTCCAGGACGACGGCGGGGATGCTGCGCTGGTGGAGGTTTGCGGCGGCTGCGAGGCCGCTCGGTCCGGCGCCGATGACGACGACGGGCAGGTCTGTGTTGGCCATGGGGTACTCCTAGTTTTCGACGGTCGTGGGGAACTATTCATTGACGGATGTCGATGGATCAAACATAGCAATACATCGACCGATGTCAATGAATGGGGCATAATGTTCACCATGACGTTGACGACACCTGCTGACACCGCCGTAGATCTCTGCTGCGCGCCCATCGTCCGCGACGCCATGAGCGCCGAGAACGCGACCACCCTCGCCGCCAAGTTCAAGGCCATCGGAGACCCCACGCGTCTCCGCCTGTTGTCGATCGTCGCCGCCCACGAAGGCGGCGAAGCCTGCGTCTGTGACCTCACCGAACCGGTGAACCTCTCGCAGGGCACGGTGTCGCACCACCTCAAGGTTCTTGTCGACGCTGGGCTCCTCAGCCGTTCCAAGCGCGGCACCTGGTCGTTTTACGCGCTCGTGCCAGGTGCGCTCGACAGCCTCTCCGACATCCTCCGCACACCCGCAACCCGCTGACCCGCATGCCCGACGTCACCCTTCGCCCACTTGTCCCACAGGACTGGGAAGACGTACGCCGCATCTACGCCGACGGCATCGCCACCAAGAACGCCACCTTCGAAATCGAAGTCCCGCCTGTCGACGTGCTCGAGACCAAGTGGCTCCCTCGGCACCGCTGGATCGCCGAGGTAGACGGCAAGCTGGCTGGGTGGGCCGCGATCACACCGACCTCAACTCGAGACTGCTATCGAGGCGTCGGCGAGACGTCCGTCTACGTTGATGCCGGGCACAGCGGCCGAGGCATCGGCACGGCGCTCGTCCGCCGACAGATCGAGGCAGCGGACGAGGGCGGGCTCTGGACCCTGCAGACCTCGATCTTCCCCGAGAACGAAGCAAGCCTCGCTATCCACCGCGCAGCAGGGTTCCGCGACGTAGGCCGCCGCGAACGCATCGCCCAGCTCGACGGCGTCTGGCGCGACACCATCCTGCTCGAACGCCGGGCCTGAGTGTCACTGCTTCATGCGGGTCAGAGTGCGCTCATCGGACGACCTCGTAGTGGAGGTGGGTGACGCCTGGCGCAGGGATGGCTTTGACCAGGCGGAGCTGGATGTGCTCGGGCAGCGACTGGAAGAACGGTCGACCCTCGCCGAGCAGCACCGGAATCTGGTGCAGGACGACCTCGTCAACCAGCCCTGCGGCCAACGCGGAGGACACCGCGCCACCGCCCATGAGGGCGATGTCCTTGGCGCCGGCGAGCTTGCGTGCCGCGGCGACCGCGTCCTCGATCCCTGTGGTGATGAAGGTCTGGCGCTCCTGCTCGGCCGGTGCCGGGCGGTGGCTCAGCACGACCAGTGGTGCAGTCGGGTGCGGCGTACCTCCCTTGCCCCATTCGGAGTCGTCGTACGTGTTGCGGCCAGCCAGGCTGACGCCGACCCGGCTCGCCATCATGTCGAAGAACGGCACGCTGGCCTCGCTCAACCTGAATCCGTCGAAGACTTGGCTGGGGGTGTCGCCATCGAAGTACCAGTCGAACAACGTCGATCCGTCCCCTAGTCCTCGTCCGGCTCCCGGGTTCTTCCCGGTGACGTAGCCGTCAACCGACACTGACATTGCGGTGATGACCTTGCTCATGCGAATCGCCTCTCTGGGTTCCTTTAGTAGACGCCGCGAACGTAGCACAGAAGAGTTCCTTGAGGGAACCCCGACTGGTATGCTTTCTCCATGCAACGCACAGACTTCGGAGCGCTCAACTGCTCGATCGCCCGCACCCTCGACGTGATCGGCGAGCCCTGGTCGCCGTTGATCCTTCGCGACGTGTGGGTTGGTTTCACCCGGTTCGAGCAGATCCAGGCAGACCTCGGCATTTCCCGGAAGGTGCTGACCGAACGGCTCAATCACCTCGTGGATCGCGGAGTCCTGGACCGCCAGCCCTACGATCGCCGCCCCCGGTACGAGTACGTCCTCACCGAACGTGGACTTGAGCTCGTCGACGTGCTCATGGTCATGGCCGCCTGGGGTGACAAGTGGCTTGCGGGCTCTGCCGGGCCGCCGGTCCTCTACCGCCACCACGCGTGCGACACGGTCAGCCAGGTGGACCTGCGCTGCGCACATTGCGGCGAGCCCATGCACGCTGGAGACGTCGACGTGCTGCCTGGCCCGGGTGCCGCCGCCTGAAGACGTACGGGCCGCGGAGTGAGATAATGGTGGTACCCGCTGTCGCGCGGCAGTATTGTGACAGCGAGAATGAACTCAGCGGCTGAGCCGCGGGCCTCATGTCCTGATGGATGGCAAGCATCGAGGAATGCACGTCGAACACCGGGTGATCCACCCGCAACGCAAGGTCAGAGTCACGACCCGATCCGGGTCAGGCTGGCCGATGTCTGACAGGCACTCCGGTGTCTCGGGCGCAACGTCTCGATCTCGAGACAGTGCCCACCAGTGCTCCCGGCTCGGTGCCGGGCACATAGGAGGAAAGTGGCAACACCACGCCAACGCCGTTCCGGCGGTGAGCGCAATCAGTCCCCAGGCCAGCGGCGTGCCCGTGGTCCGCAGGACATCATGTCTGTGCTCGCCCGCGGCGTACGTGAAGTGGAGGCCGGCGCGCAGACCGGCCGCGTGTCCCCGACCCTGCGAACCAAGTTCCAGGCTGTTGCGCTGCTGGCGCGTGAAGAACGCACCCGCGCACGGGAGGACAAGACGATCAGCGAGGCGCAGCGAGCCGAACGGCTCAAGCGACTCGACGGCATCGGCACGATCCTCGCCCGGACCGCAGCCAGCGACAGCTCCCTGATGGCTCTGCTCGGCGAGGACGCCGTGATCTCCGAGGGAGCCATCGAGCTCAAGCGCAAGATGCTGACCTCCACCGGTGCCGAGCTCGAGGACGAACCCATCCTCGTGGTGGAACCAACGCCCACGTCACGAGCGGCCGAGAAGCAGGTCGTACCCAGGTCGGTCGTCACCAGGCAGCTCGCCAATCCGTTCGTCGTCCCGGACTTCTCGGCGGCCGAGTCGCAAAAGGTCCAGGCCCGACGGTTGGGCACGTGGGAGCTGCTGGGCCCGCTGTTGTCGGCATTCGAGCGCTCATCCGGTGGGGCATCGGCCTGTATGGACCTGCCCGACCCCGAGGACGATTCATCGATCGTGCCGGCCGGTCTGGAGCTGATGCGTCACCAGGCCCAGCTCGTCGAAGCCGCTGCCGATGGTCACCGTACGTTCCTGCTCGCCGACGAGCCGGGTCTCGGCAAGACGGCGCAGGCCCTGCTCGCCGCCCAGGCTGCCAAGGCCTACCCGCTGCTCGTGGTGGTCCCCAATGTCGTCAAGACCAACTGGGCCCGTGAGGCCGAGACGTGGACTCCGCGTCACTCCTCAACCGTGATTCACGGCGACGGTGACACCATCGACGGCTTCGCCGACATCGTGATCATCAACTACGAGGTCCTCGACCGGCACGTGGGCTGGCTCGGTGACCTGGGCTTCCGCGGCATGGTGCTCGACGAGGCACACTTCATCAAGAACAAGTCATCGCAGCGATCGCAGCACGTGCTCGAGCTGTCGGATCGCATCCGCGCCAGGACCGCGCGCCCGCTGCTCATGGCGCTCACCGGCACCCCGTTGATCAACGACATCGACGACTTCCTGGCGATCTGGGAGTACCTCGGCTGGATTGACAGCAAGAAGCCCCGGGCGGCGCTGATGCACGCCCTCGAGGAGACCGGGCTGACACCAGTCGACAACGGCTTCTATCCCGCGGCTCGCAATGCTGTGATCGATCTCGGCATCGTGCGTCGTCGCAAGATCGACGTCGCCGCCGACATCCCCGCTCGTCGCATCGCCGACATACCGGTCGAGCTCGACGACGAGGCCGGTCGCTCGATCAAGGAAGCCGAGCGCCAGCTGGCTCGTCGCCTGGTTGCTCGCTACGAGAGCGCGCTGGCCACCCGCAAGGAAGGCGTCACGGTCGTGGGCATCGATCACGAGCTCGTACGCCGCGTTGCCGGCTGGGAGCGCGAGGACACCTCGACCAAGACCGATGAGAACGTCTTCAGCATGATGCGGCGCATCGGCCAGGCCAAGGCTGGCCTCGCCGCCGACTACACCGCGCAGCTCGCCCACAGCGTCGGCAAGGTGGTGTTCTTCGCCAAGCACATCGACGTCATGGACACCGCTGAAGCGACGTTCGACAAGCGCGGCATCAAGTACATCTCGATCCGTGGCAACCAGGGCACGGCCGCTCGTCAGAAGGCGATCGACGCGTTCACCAACGATCCGGACGTCGCGATCGCGGTCTGCTCGCTGACCGCCGCCGGTGTTGGCCTCAACCTGCAGGCCGCGTCGAACGTTGTGCTGGCCGAGCTGTCGTGGACCGATGCCGAGCAGACCCAGGCGATCGACCGTGTGCACCGCATCGGTCAGGCCGAGCCCGTCACGGCATGGCGCATCATCGCCTCGCAGACGCTTGATCCCAAGATCGCCGAGCTGATCGACAGCAAGGCGAGCCTCGCCGCCATTGCTCTGGACGGTTCGGATGAAGAGGTCGGCGACTCCACGGACCTGCAGCTCGAGGCGTTGGTCGCCCTGCTCACCGAAGCGCTGACTGACTGAGCTTGGTCGCTCAGAGGCAGAGTGCCGGTGGACGCGCGTCCTGCAGCATCTCGGTGAGTCGTCCAACGACGATGCCGAGGTCCGGTGGCAGGGCGAGCTGATCGGGACGCGCAGGCTTGCCGTCCAGCGTGAGCTTCCAGCACTTCGACAGCGACTTCATGCGAGTCGTGGTGACTGCGAGTGGAGTGGTCGTGAACCGGCCGGGTGACAGGTTGGCCGAAACCCAGTCACGTACGGTTGGCGGCATCTTGGCCAGCGTGCGATACGTCGCGGCGGGGATCTCGATTGCGCCGTTGTACTCGCGTGGGAGATCAGTCAGCCCGCGATCGCGAACCGCCTGGCGCATGCCGTCGGACGAGTGAAGCACGAGCGAGAGCTTCGTTGTGCCGTCGAAAGAGACTGTGAGCGCTGCGGGTGAGCACTCGGGTCCGAAGTTGCTCACGACCGCCTTGCGCCCGCCGATCGTGCCGACGTACGTACGGCTGTCGACCTTGCCGAACGCCGCCGGACGCTTGAGCGGCAGCGGGC
Source organism: uncultured Actinomycetota bacterium (assembly GCA_963849475.1). GTDB lineage: Bacteria > Actinomycetota > Actinomycetes > Propionibacteriales > Nocardioidaceae > Aeromicrobium. The sequence continues at coordinate 154,052 of CAWKHC010000005.1, read as the reverse complement.
GACCCCGAAGTGCGTCCTTCGAGGCGACGAATCTCCATGCCGACGCGTAGATCGCCTTCTCGAAGCGACCTGCGCGACCCTTGGAGTCGCGTCCCTCGACGACCAGCAGCCGATCGGCCGCATCGACACCCGTGCGGGCGATGCTGATCCGGTCGGTGATGGTGCCTCGCGGCTTGGGCTGGGTGCGCCACTCCGGCCCGGGCAGCTGCCACGCGGTGTCGGCGGCCGGCCGCGGGTTGTTCCATGAGTACTTGCCGAGGAGGGTGTTGGCGCCGGAGACGTCAAAGTCGTACAGGCGGGTCAACAGCTCGCCCCGCTGCCCGACCGCGAAGATCGTGGATCCTGCTGAGCTGAGGTTGGCAAGGGGGAGCGTGCCGCGCCTCGGTGTACAGACCTCGCGGCTCTCGTCCTGGGGGAGCCAGGGATCGAGATAGGTGATGCGTCGGCCGCTGTCCCGCATCAGGTACGCCGTGGCGACGCCGATCGGGTGCTGTACGCGTCCTGACGTGTCGGTGAACGTCGCGTCTGGGCTGAATCCTGACGCGGACCAACGGGTGACATCGTCGAAGAGCGTCATGCCGGAGCCGAGGTAGAAGTACGGACCCCATCGCCAGGTCCAGTGCTCGGTCGCAGGTGAGCCGTTCGGCATCCCGTTGGAGTAGAGCTGGCGGCCGGGTCCCAGGGCGAACAGCAGCTTCTCGTCGGCGGTGATCGAGGTGATCTTGCCGTCGAGGCAGGACGGCAGCTTGAGCAGGCGCCACTTCTCGCCCGCCAGCGGTACGCCGACCTTGGCGCGGAGCACGAAGATCTGCCCCTTCAGCAGCGCGAACGCGTACGTCGTGCTGAACGTCGATCGCTGGTCCTTGAACACGACCCGCGCCGGCAGCGCCTTCAGCTGCTCAGCCGTGGCGAGTGGACCGAACCCCTTGGGCAATCCGGTCGAGGTGTCGGTGGCCGGAAGGTTCTCGCCAAGGAACGGTATGCCGGTGGTGCCGGCGAGCAACGCCAGGCAGTCGAGCTCCTTCGGCGGCGCTGCCGACGACGGGCTCGCTGACAGCAAGCTGACCATGAGAAGCAGGGCGAGCGTCAGGACGCGGGAGGTGTGAGCAGGCTTGAGCATCGCGAGCAAGTATCGCAGCGTATGCATCGCGGCGAGGGTCTAATCGCGACGCTGACATGCAGATCTTGTCGGCTCGGCGTCTTGTCAGCACGGCGTCGTACGCTCGCGGATGTGGTCACTGTCGAGGACGTACGCCGGCTTGCCGAGACGTTGCCGCGCGCCTACGAGGTGCTGGTGCGCGATCGCATCAAGTTCCGGGTCGGCAGCCTGGTGTTCGTGGCTTTCTCACGCGACGAGAGCCTGATGGGCTTCGGCTTCCCCAAGGAGGAGCGCGCCATGCTGGTCGCCAACCGCCCCGACACCTTCCAGCTGCCGTCGCCGGGCGACATGCGCTACCAGTGGGTTGTGGCCGAGATGAGTGCGCTCGACGACGAGGAGATGCACGAGCTCGTCATCGACGCTTGGCGCATGTGCGTGCCGAAGTTCGTCGCGCGCGACTACTTCGAGCAGCTCTAGTTCCACTCGCGGCGGCGAGCGATGAGTCGGTAGGCGCCATAGAGGACGACGGCGATCGCGGCCCAGGGGAGCAAGACCCCGACGAACTCCACGATGTTGTTGAGTGTCGACACCAGGGCGTTCCATCCGTCGATGACCCCGCCCTTGAAGCCTCCGGACGACACGCTGTCGGCCTTGGTCTTCTCGGTCAGCTCGATCGAGAGTGTCGACAGCTGCACCTGATCGGCGATCGAGGTGCGCTGCGCCGCCATGCTCTCGAGCTGCTCCTGACGCTGGGTCAGCGCAGTCTCGGCAGCGATGAGCTCTTTGCTTGATGCCGAGTCGGCCATGATCTTCTCGAGCCGCTTGATCGAGATCTTGAGCGCGTCGATGCGTGCATCGAGGTCGGTGGCCTGGCTGGTCACGTCCTGGTTCTCCAGGGACACGTTGGTGACCGAGCCGTATGTCTTGAGCTTGGCGATTGCCTCGGTGACCTTGTCGCTGGGCACGCGAACCTGGAGATAGGCGGCGTCGCGGTCGTCGTCGGTGTTCTCACTGCGCGAGTCGACGCGTCCCTTGATCGAGTCGACGTACGCGCTGACCTGCTGTGCGGACTCGCGAGGATTGCTGACCGTGACGCTGACCGAACCGGTCGTGATGACCTCACGGTCCGCCGCGCCAGGTGCGGCCTGGTCCGAGAGGGAGGTCTCGGCCTTCTCGAGATCGCCGGCGTACGCCTTGGAGTCGCTGCCGGCGTCACGATCTGCCGCCGCTCCCGACGGCAGCTTGGAGGTGCTCGTTCCGCCTGCCGAGTCGTTGCCGCCCCCGGTCGAGTCGAGGAGGTTGAGGCCGATCGTGCCGGTGCCGACCACCAGCACGCTGGCGGCGGCCAGCCCGACGGTTCGACGGACCCGGGTGCCTCGGCGCTTGATGTCGCCGTCGACGGCGTTCATGACGGTGGAGCGCATCGTCTCGATGCGATCGTCGGTGAGTGTGGCGTTCATGCTTGCCCTCTCATTGATAGAGCCTCATGGAGCGGAGGTCGGCGCGTAGCCGGCTTCGAAGTCTGGACAGGCGGTTGCGGACGACTGCGTGGGAAACGCCCAGCTCGCGGGCTGCGAGCTCGTACGTGTGGTCGCCCACGACGCAGAGGTCATAGAGCTGACGATCGGTCGGGGAGAGCGCCGCGACGGCCTTGTCGATCTCGGCCCTCACCTGCGCCCCCTCGACCTCATCCTCGACGGATGAGCCTCCGTCGCTGAAGCTTTCGTCGAGCTCGCCGTGCCGGGTCTTGAGAGCACGTCGGCGAGCGTTGAGGGCCGTGAACCGTGCGGTGACGAGCAACCATGGCAGCGCCGACTCGTCGACCAGGTTGATCGTGCGGATCTTGTTCCACGTCGTGATGAACACGTCCTGGGTGATGTCCTCGGCCTCGTTCACATCACGTACGACGGCGTAGGCCTGCCAATAGACGGGTCGCACGTGGCGGTCGTAGAGCTGGCCGAATGCCGCGCGGTCACCCGCGGCGGCGCGGTCCAACAGCTCGGCGTCTCCTTGCGGAGGTGCTTGTGTCGCCGGCATTCCGTCGACTCCGATCTGCGCTCGTGGTTCGAGCTCTTCATCTAGTGATGTCGAGACATCCGAGAACGTCTCAGTAGAGTAGAAGAACGTCAGGAGGTTGGGCATGAAGCGGATGATCGTGCTGCTGGCTGGCGTGCTGGCGCTGGTTGCCCTCGTGATCACGGCCCAGTCCCAGTCGGGTGATGCGCCGCTCGCCTCGCCCGCAGTCGCCGCCGACCCGCCTCGCCCCGCACCTGAGCCGCGATTCACCCGCACCACCTACGCCGCGACCGACCTCGGCGGATCCACCAAGCTGCTCGACGAGTGCAAGGGCCCCGTCGCCGTGTGGCTCGGCGAGGAGCGTCCCACGCTGGTCGCCGAGCACGACTACTGCGGTGGCTCTGAGTGGATGTCGAAGGTCGAGGTCGGTGACGCCGTCAAGCTTGGCGGTGAGGGCGTCGAAGACGGCATCTTCGTCGTCACCAACCTCACGTACGAGACCCGCAACGAGGTCACCGTCGGCGACCTTCCTGAAGCCGACCTCGTGCTGCAGACCTGTGTCACGAAGACGAGACTCGTCCTGGTCGGCATGAAGCGTTTCAAAGCCTGACACCATCGGGCCATACCCATCCCGCAGATCTCCACCTACCGTTCGCAGTAGGGAGACGTGAGGGAGTAGCCATGAGAATTGTTCACGATCGCCGGGTGGAAGCGCAGGGTGCGACGGGCGCGGAGTACGCGTTGGTCATCTCGTTCGTCAGCCTGCTCGTCATCGCCGCTGTAGTCAGCCTCGGCAGTCGATTCGTGACCTGGACGTCGACGCTCGCTGACACCATCGCGACGTTGTTGAGCTGAGCTTGGATGCGAGCCCCTCGACCCGTCTGAGCGCGCCATAGTCATTTTGGGCCATCAAAGATGGTTCGGAATTTGACTTCACATCCCTTGTTTTGCCCCTAGTTTCCTTAGTAGGGAGCGCCACCAACCGGTGGCGATGAAACAAACTTTGAGGGAGTAACCATGTTCAATCACGCAATCGCATACGTCATGTCGGTCATCGCTTCGGACAAGCGCGAGGAGAAGGGCGCGACCGCAGTTGAGTACGCGCTCGTCGTCGGCGGCGTCTCGATCCTGGTTGTGGCCGCAGTGGCTGCATTCGGTCCGAAGATCACCACGTTCGTCAACGGCGTCACCTTCTGACGGCAGCGCATGACGTCGAAGCCGGCGTCAAGCTGATGAAGGGGCGGGTCCGTCATGGCGGGCCCGCCCACTTCCAGTCAAGGGTCACGGGAGTAGACCCTCCAAAGCACTGCTGACATGGGTGGGAGCACATGTACGCATCACGGGAACGTGGTGTCGCAGCTGTCGAGTTCGCTCTGATCGTTCCACTGCTGGTCCTGTTCCTCTTCGGAATCGTCGAAGCCGGAACGCGATACACGCAGCAGAACCAGGTCAATCACTGGGCATACCTGACCGCGCGGGACCTTTCGATCGATCCGACCAAGTCGGCGACGACTGTCTTCACAGCCTTCAAGGGCAGTGACACGCACACCTTCACGGTGTCCGCCTTGCCGGCGACGCCTGTGTTCCAGCCCGGCCACCAGCCAGATCACCGTGACCATCACCTCGGCACGGACTTCAGCCAGCGGCATGTTCGGCAGCTACACGCTCAAGGGCAAGGCGGTCGCGCGATGCGAGAACTGATGACCCGCCTCAACCACCCCCGCGACGAGTTCGGCGTCGCGGCCATCTTCTTCGGCCTGGCCATCACCGTCCTGGTGGGCGCCCTGGGACTCAGCGCCGACATCGGCAACGTGGCCTATCAGCGCAACAACGCCCAGCACGGCGCTGACGCGGCCGCCCGAAACCTGGCCTATCAGTGCGCTCGCTATCCGGCCGGCGCGACGTGCTCGTCACTTCAGACGAGTGCGGTCGCGATCGCCGGAGATGCCATCGATGGAAGCACGGTCACAGCAACACGCAACACCACAGCCAAGACGGTGACCGTGACTGTCGCCAAGACCGTCGAGACCAGACTGCTTTCGCTGGTCGGCATCCCATCCAAGAACGTCCTGGCGACTGCCACGGCGAAGGTCGGTGTGATGCAGCCGACGGAGGCGTACAACATCCTTCCGCTCGGCGTGCACTACTGCACGTGGAAGAGCTGGAGCAATCTCGCGGGTACGGCCACCGAGGCCACTCGCAAGACGACGCTGCGGACCGATGCCCTCCAGGGCGTGGAGAACCTGCTCTCGCCGATCACTTCGGGACTGCTCAACACGATCGACACCAAGGGCCTGACCGATCAGCTTGGCACGGATGCTGTGCAGCGCTGCTCCGACGGAGATGGTGACCAGATCCTGACGTTGACCGGAGCATCGTGGCTGACCGGCGAGACCGTGGTGACCGGCATCGTGAAGGGACTGTTCGGCTGGGACGCATCGAAGTGCGAGCTCGACGTCGACAGCGACCTCGAGACCTTCCTGGGTGGCCTCGAGAACAGTGGCTTCATGCCGCAGGGGTGTCCCTCGCAGTTTGGCAACGGGAAGCTCGTCGACAAGGGCAAGACGATCCTCCTGCCGGTGTTCAAGCCGAAGTCCGCGCTGGCAGACCGGCTCGACTTCAAGCTGCGCGCCTGCGTCAGCCTGTTCTCGGCCGCGCGTACGTGTGCGGAGGTGCCGCCCAAGATCGGCGTCGAGATCATCGGCTTCGCGCCGTTCCACGTGACGGGCTGGAAGTACCCGGGCAACCCGAACAACGTGGACGCGACCGTCGGCTGCGCGCCCATCCCGCTCAAGCTCAACCTGAAGAGCCTGATCGCCAACGTCCTCGGCATTCTCGAAGTTGCTGTGAACCTCCTTCTGGGACTGCTCGTCCCCACCAACCTCACCGCCTCGATCTCCTGCAACGGGCTGCAGGGCTACTTCACCAAGTCATTCACCAAGGACCCCAACGCGACCTACGGGACTGGCGCTGAGGACCTTGGCGCCAGCTATGCGTCATTGATCGACTGAAACCACTGATCCATCCACCCATCGATGAAGGGAAACCATCGAATGAACAAGAGAGTCATCGCCGCAGTCTCTGCGGGTGTGCTCGCACTCCTGGGCGTGCTCGTCCTGGTGATGTGGGCGCAGAAAGCCAACGATCGTGCGTTTGACGGAGCCGAGCTGGTCTCGGTCGTGCGCCTGACCGACTCCGTCGGGGTGGGTACGAGCGCCGCGGATCTCGCCAGCAAGACCGAAGTCGTCGAGCTGCCCGATGAGGCAGTCCCCGACGGAGCCGTGACCGATCTGGCCGAGGTCAAGGGCCTTTCGACCAACGCGAGCGTGCAGAAGGGCGAGCTGCTGCTCGAGTCGCGCATGGCGGCCCCGGGCAGCGCCAAGTCAAAGTCGAACGGTCAGGTCCCCGCAGGCATGCAGGAGATCACCGTGGCACTCGACGCCGAGCACGCTGGGGGAGGAACGCTGAAGGTCGGCGACAAGGTGGGCGTCCTGCTCACGTTCGACCCGAGCGTGAGCACCGAGCACTTTGCCGAGAGCGAGATCGACCAGGTCCTGGTGACGCGACTCAGCAGTGCTCCCGGCGTCAAGGACATCGAGACCCAGCTCGTCTCGGTCGCTGTCACCTCGGCCAGCGCGGAGAAGATTGCCTTCGGTCGCGAGTACGGCAAGGTGTGGCTGACCCTGCAGAACGACGACACCACGGATGCTGACACCAAGCCCACGACGGTCAAGGAAATCAAGTGAGCCGGGCGCTGATCCTGGCCGGGAGTGCCGAGTTCGTCGCTCGGGTCAACGTCCTGCCCGGTACGCAGGTCGTGACGTTGACGCGCGACACGGTCGAGGCGGAGAGGTTCGACCTGCTTCGCAGCCTCGATCCGCAGAGCCTCCCGGACGTCATCTTCGTCGGCGCCGCGATGCCGATCGAGACTTCCCTGGCGATCAGCAGCCGCATTGACGAGACCTACCCTTCGATCGACCTCGTGCTGGTCGACGAGGTGCCGCTCGACACGGTGGTCGAGGCGATGCGCTCGGGATTCCGGGACGTACTGCCGCCGGACATGTCCGACGATCGGCTGCGTGAAGTACTGAGGCGGGCGGAGCTGCACCGGATCAAGCTGGAGACGCCGGCGAACCAGATAGGCACCGTCCAGGAGATCCAGTCACCCGAGGAGAGCCGCACCATCACGGTGATCTCGCCCAAGGGTGGCGTGGGCAAGACCAGCATCGCCACGAACATGGCGATCGGCCTGGCCGAGGATCATCCCTCGGACGTGGTGCTGGTGGACCTCGACCTGCAGTTCGGGGACGTTGCATCAACGCTCGACCTGACACCCGAGCACACGATCGCCGAAGCACTGACTCCGCATGCGGCAGGCGACAACCTGATTGTCAAGACTATGTTGACGGTGCATCCTGCCGGCTTCCACGTCTTGTGTGGGGCCGAGTCGCCCGCAGCCAACGACGAGGTCACCGGACCCCAGATCGTCCGGCTGCTGAGTCAGCTCTCGACGCAGTTCCGCTACGTCATCGTCGACACGGCCGGTGGGCTCGGCGAGCCGACGCTTGCCGCACTGGAGGTCACCGATGACGTCGTGCTGGTGTCGACGATGGACGTCGCGTGCGTACGTGGAGTTCGCAAGGCGGTCGAGCTGCTGAGCCAGATCGGGCTGCTGCCGGCCTCCAGGGTGCTGACTCTCAACCTGGCCAGCAACCAGTCAGGCATGCGGGTCAAGGACGTCGAAGCCGCGGTCGGCCTGCCGGTCGACATCGTGATCGCCAGGTCCAATGACGTCCAGCTGGCGGCAAATCACGGCGTGCCGCTGATGCTCAACAAGAAGAAGGGCGGACCGTTCGTGACATCCATTCGCGCCCTGATCGGCCACCTCGAGAACGTCGGGCGCTTGGGCAAGCGCACTCACAAGCGACTGGACGTGGCGTGATGAGCCTGTCAGATCGCCTCGCCACGGCCAGGGACCGCGGACTGCTCCAGGCTCACGCCGATCTGCAGGCAGACCCCCAGATGCAGCCTCACTTCGAAGTCACGGATGGCTCGTCACCCCAGCTCGTCGTGACCGACGCGCTGGCGGCGGTCAAGGCACGAGCCGTCGAGGAGCTGTTCAAACGGCTCGGCACCCGGATCAACGACCCTTCGCTGACAGAAGCGCAGCTGCACGAGTTCGTGCGCGAGGAGCTCTCGGCGATCATCGAGGAGGAGCAACTGCTGCTCACGATCGACGAGCGAGCGCGGTTCATCCAGGACATCGAGGACGATGCGCTCGGCCTCGGCCCGCTGCAGCGCGTGCTCGAAGATCCCAGCGTCACCGAGATCATGGTGAACGGGCACGACACGATCTATGTCGAACGCGACGGCAAGATCACGCTGAGCCCGTTGCGCTTTGCCTCCGAGCAGCACTTGCGCCGGGCGATCGAGCGCATCGTCGGCCGTGTCGGGCGCCGCATCGACGAATCGTCGCCGATGGTCGATGCGCGCCTGCAGGACGGCTCGCGCGTCAACGCGGTCGTGCCGCCGCTCGCCGTGCGCGGGTCGTCGCTGACGATCCGAAAGTTCTCGGCCAACCCGTTCACGGTCGACAACTTGATCGAGTTCGGTTCGATGAGCCCGCAGATTGCCGAGCTGCTTCGCGCGGCGGTGGAGTCACGGCTCAACATCCTGGTCAGCGGCGGAACGGGCACCGGCAAGACGACGCTGCTCAACGTGCTGTCGAGCTTCATTCCCCAGGGCGAGCGCATCGTCACGATCGAGGATGCGATCGAGCTCAAGCTCCAGCAGGACCACGTGGTCCAGCTCGAAGCTCGCCCACCGAACATCGAGGGATCGGGTGAGATCACGATCCGCGACCTCGTCCGCAACTCGCTTCGCATGCGCCCTGATCGAATTGTGGTCGGTGAGTGCCGCAGTGGTGAAGCGCTCGACATGCTCCAGGCCATGAACACCGGTCACGACGGCTCGATCAGCACCCTCCACGCCAATGCGCCGCGAGACTGCATCGCACGACTCGAGACGCTGGTCCTGATGGCGGGCATGGACCTGCCGTTGCGAGCCATCCGTGAGCAGATCGCCTCTGCGGTCGACCTGATCGTGCAGATTCAGCGCTTGCGTGACGGTACGCGTCGTATCACCCATGTCACCGAGGTGCTCGGCATGGAAGGCGACGTCGTGGTCTTGCAGGATGCCTTCCTGTTCGACTTCTCGGCCGGGACCGATGAGCACGGCAAGTTCCGTGGCGTGCAGAAGCCGACCGGTATTCGTCCGCGCTTCAGTGACCGGTTCGAGGAGTACGGCGTCGACTTCGACGTGTCGAACTTCAGTCTGTCGGAGGGCACGTCATGAACCTCGTCCTCGTCGGCATCCTGCTGGTCGCCGCAGCCGTGGCGCTTTTCGCCCAGGCGCTCTTTGCCGATCCGGTCCCACGAGTGCCCAAGAGCCGTCGGCTCGGAACCGTCGTCAAGACGGAGCCGTTGTGGCGGGTCGTCTATCGAGCTGTGGTGCTTGGCGTCGACTCGGTGCTGAAGAGTCGCGGCTGGGTGCCATTCCGGGCCAGCGAGCTGGAGATGGCAGACGTCAGGAAGCCGCTGGGAGTTGTCGTCACCTGGGTGGTCAGCGGGACAGCCGCGGCGTTCCTGGGGGGAACGGTGGCCGGGCGAAGCTTGTTCATGGGTGTGTTCTCGGCTGCTCTCGTGCCGGTGGGAGCCAAGCTGGTCCTGAAGTTTCGTGCGTCGCGCAGGCGCAAGGCCTTCGCCAAGCAGCTCGACAACACGCTGCGCATCATCGCCTCGGCGCTGCGTGCTGGTCAGAGCCTGCCGATCGCGTTGAACTCCGTTGCGGCTGACGCTGCGCCGCCGATGTCTGAGGAGATCACGCGGATCATCAACGAGAACCGGCTGGGACGCGATCTGGTCGAGGCGATGAGCGACGCTGCAACCCGTACCGGCAGTGAGGACTTCCAATGGTTCGCCGAGGCGGTCGAGGTGCAGCGGGACTCGGGCGGCAATCTCAATGACATCATCGACACCGTCGCCGAGACGATCCGCGGACGCGCGGAGATCCGCGAGAAGGTCCGCGCCTACTCCGCCGAGGGCAAATTGTCCTGCTATGTGCTGATGGGACTGCCCGTCTGTCTTGCCTTCGCCTACTCGATCATGAGTCCCGGCTACATGGGCCCGCTGTTCACCACCGGGGCCGGCCGTCTGCTGCTTGGGGTCTCGGCCATTCTCTACACGTGTTCGTGGTTCTGGATGCGCGCCATCATCGCGATCAAGGTCTGAGGAGACGACATGTTGTTCATCGGAGTACTCCTGTTGCTCGTCTCGTTTGCCGCGCTCTCGGTCTCACTCGGGTTGGTCGCCCTGCCTGATCGAACGATTCGTACCCGTCTGTTCGACGACGAACGTGTCACCAAGGCCGAGGACGAGCCCAAGGGTCGAAGGATCAAGCAGATCGACCGCCCCGAGGACGCGGCCCGATTTGTCACCTCGCGCGGGATGATCAGCCGGATCGAGCACAACCTGCTGCTCGCAGGTCACCCTGCGGGCTGGTCGATGCGCAACATCATCTTGGCCAAGGTGCTGATCCCCATCCCCGTCCTGTTGTTGGTCACCAAGGTGTTCTTCCTTGACCCGACCACGTTCAGGGTGATCATCGGAGTGGTGGCGGTGGTCGTGTCGTACTTCGTCCCCGACCTTCTGCTCCGAAGCCGCGCGCAGGAGCGTCAGGAGGAGATGCAGCTTCAGCTGCCCGACCTGCTCGACAAGATCGTCATCACGATCGAGGCGGGACTCGGCTTCGAGTCGGCGCTCGCCAAGTCGGCCGAGGCGGGCAAGGGCCCATTGCCCGACGAGCTGGTGCGGACCGTGCAGGACATTCGCCTGGGCATGTCGCGGAGAGCCGCCTACGAGGCGCTTCAGGCGCGCACGACGTCAGAGGACATTCAGTCATTTGTTCGAGGCATCATCCAGGCTGAGGAGCACGGATCCTCGATCTCCGGCATGGTGCGGATCCAATCTGCCGAGATGCGGATGAAGCGCAAGCTGCGGGCAGAGGCGAAGGCCGGCCAGGTGTCCGTCAAGCTCCTGGCCCCGCTGATGCTCTGCATCTTTCCGGTGCTGTTCATCGTGGTGCTCGCACCAGCCATCATCCGTGCGGTCCACACCTTCTAGACCCCGTGAGCGGAGGCTGACTCCGCACATGGCGCGGGACCGGTCCGTCAGAGTTTCCCACCGGACCGCCCGCACGCGACCGCCTCGGTACCCGGGGCGGTCGTCGTGCATCGGGTCGAACCCTTGCCACCCCACTTTACATTTGCTACCGTCTTGTAAAGCACCTCACAGCGACCGAGCTCTCAGGGTGCACGAGGAGGACGACATGACGATCCAGGCAACGGTTGACGGAGTCGACATCCAATGGCGTGATCGCAAGCGCTACCTGTGGATCGTGGGTGCGCTCGTACCCCTGATCCCGGTCGGTATGTGGGGCTTGTACGCATGGACCGGTTCGGATCTTGCGTGGTACTTCGGCCCCTTCTTCGTGTTCGTGCTGATCCCGATAGCCGATCTGCTCGCCGGCATCGACCCTGACAACCCGCCCGACGAGGTGATCGAGGCGCTCGAGGATGACCGCTACTACCGCTGGGTGACGTACGCATTCATCCCCGTCCAGATCGCCGGACTCATCTGGGGCGCCTACCTCTTGGGTGGCGGCACGCTGCCCGGTATCGAGGACCCGCTGACGGTCGTGCAGAAGATCGGCCTGGCCCTCGGCCTCGGCATGGTCGCCGGCATCGGCATCAACACCGCGCACGAGCTGGGGCACAAGAAGGAGGAGTACGAGCGCTGGTTCGCCCGCGTCGCCCTCGCCCAGACGTTCTACGGTCACTTCTTCATCGAGCACAACCGCGGACACCACGTACGTGTTGCAACTCCTGAGGACCCGGCCAGCGGCCGACTCGGGGAGACGGTCTGGGAGTTCATGCCACGCACCGTGATCGGAAGCCTCAAGAGCGCCTGGGAGCTGGAGAAGAAGCGCTTCGCCCGCCAGAAGAAGACGCACTTCTCGTTCAAGAACGACCTGATCAATGCGTGGATGTTCTCCGTCGTCCTGTGGGGTGGGCTCACGATCGCGTTCGGCCCGGAGATCCTGCCGTACCTCGTGCTCCAGGCCATCGCCGGCATCTGGCTGCTCGAGTCGGTCAACTACCTCGAGCACTACGGCATGAAGCGCCAGAAGCTCGAGTCCGGCCGGTATGAGCGGGTCAACCCGAGCCACAGCTGGAACAGCAACAACATCGGGACCAACGTGCTGCTCTATCACCTGCAGCGGCACAGCGACCATCACGCCAACCCGACTCGTCGCTACCAGGCGCTGCGCGACTTCAAGGAAGCGCCGGTGCTGCCCACGGGCTATGCCGGCATGATCGTGCTCTCGTGGGTGCCGCAGATCTGGCGCTCGGTGATGGACAAGCGCGTATTGCGCCACTACGAAGGCGATCTCAGCCTTGCCAACGTCCACCCGCGCACCGCCGCAAGTACGCAGGAAGTACGGAGTCGCCGCATGAGCCACTTCATCTGCCCCAACTGCGAGTACGTGTACGACGAGGACAAGGGCGATCCCCGCGAGGGCTGGCCGGCCGGCACTCCGTTCGCCGAGATCGACCCTGACTGGACGTGCCCCGACTGTGGTGTGCGCGAGCAGGTCGACTTCGTGCCGATCGAGGAGTTCGAGCACAACGACCAGGACGGCAAGATCATCGCCGCAGAGACCCGCAACCTGAAGGAACAGAAATGAAGCGTTGGGAATGCCAGCAGTGCGGATTCATCTACGACGAGGCCGAGGGCTGGGAAGAGGAGAACATCCCGCCCGGCACCAAGTGGGAAGACATCCCCGACGACTGGACCTGCCCCGACTGCGGTGCGGCCAAGGCCGACTTCGAGATGTTGGAGCTGGCCTAGGCCATGACCAGAACCGTGATCGTGGGGGCGGGCATCGCCGGCGTCAGTGCCGCCGGTGCGATGCGCGGTGCGGGCTACGCCGGCGAGATCGTGCTGATCGGCGACGAGCCGGAGCTGCCGTACCGCCGTCCACCGGTCTCCAAGGAGATCATCCGCGGCGAGAAGACGACCGACGAGATCCGCATCAAGAAGGCGGAGTGGTTCGACGATCAGCAGATCACCCTGCGCACCGGCTCGACGGTCACCTCGATCAACGACGGTGTCGTACAGCTCGCCGACGGTGAGCCGATCGCCTACGACCAGCTGCTGCTGGCGACGGGTGGCCGAGCACGGAGCCCGTGGGAAGCGCTGGGCATCCGCACGCTGCGCTCGGTCGCCGACGTGCCCCGGCTCCAGTCCGAGCTGGCAGCAGGCAAGCAGATCATCGTCGTCGGCGCCGGACTGATCGGCTCGGAGATTGCAGCCAGCGCCCGTGGTCTGGGGTGCGAGGTCACCTTGCTCGAGACGGCAGCGTTGCCGTTGCCGCGACTCCTCCCGCCGGAACTGGCGCAGATGTACGTCGACCTGCACAAGAACGAAGGCACTGACCTCCACACCGGCGTGACGGTCGCGTCGATCACCGACGAAGGCGAGACCGTCGTCCGCGCCGATGACGGACGCTCGTGGTCCGGCCCTGTCGTCGTGGTCGCCGTCGGGATGGAGCCGAACATCGCTCTGGCCGAGCAGGCCGGGCTCTCGGTCGCGCCAGCAGAAGACGGCGGTGGCATCGTGGTTGACGAGTTCGGCCGCACCTCATTGCCCCACGTCTTTGCTGCCGGCGACGTCGCCAACCAGCCCAACCTGGTGCTGGGCGGACGTCATCGTGTGGAGCACTGGCAGGGCGCTCAGAACCACGGCACTGCGGTGGGCAAGAACATGGGCGGCGTGCCAACGGCATTTGAAGAAGTGCCGTGGTGCTGGTCAGACCAGTACGACGCCACGCTCCAGGTCGTCGGGTGGCCGCTGGCGACGCACGAGCTCGTCCTGCGTGGATCGCTCGACGAACACGACTTCACCGCCTATCTGCTCGAGGATGGTGTCGTACGAGGTGCCGTTGCGATGGGTCGTCCCCGCGAGATCCGTACGGCCCGCACCTGGATCGCCGATCACGCCCGACTCGAAGACGTCCTGACGTGACCGACGTTCTTGCGGCTGAGTCCGTACGCGAACGGCTGCTCGACGCCGCACAGGGTGCCATCGAGCAGTCCGGCTGGTCGAGCCTGACCATGGCGCGCATCGCTGATGTCGCCGGCGTCAGTCGCCAGACGGTCTACAACGAGTTCGGCACCAAGCACGGGCTCGCCCAGCAGCTGGCCCTGCGCGAGCTGGGGCGGTTCCTGGCGGTGGTCACGGAGCGGATGAACGGCGAGAGCGACCTGGTCGCAGGCATCCGGGCAGCCTGCGAAGGCGCGCTCCTGATGGGCGAGCAGAGCCTGATCGTCCGCACCCTCGTTGGCTCGCAACCCGACGAGCACGATCCCGAGCTGCTCCAGATCCTGACGACCGAGTCCGGCGACATCGTCGAGACTGCGGTGGCCGGCGTGAAGCAGACCATCGTCGAACGATACGAGCAGCCGTTCACCGACGCGGAGCTCTCGGTGGCGGTCGAGGTGGTCGTACGCCTCGTGCTCTCCGCGATCACGCGCCCGTCGAAGCCGCCCGTCGAAGCCGCTGCCGACATCTCCTGGGTCGTCGGGCTTGCGTTCAAGGGCGCAACGGGGGGCTGATCAGCGCCCCGTCACTCCGTCGATCGCCTGGCGCAGGATGTCGGCGTGACCGTTGTGGCGGGCGTACTCGCCGATCATGTGCACGTACATCATCCGCAGCGACATGTCCTCGCCCTGATTGTCAAAGGTGTCGTCGAATGACATACCGGCGACGGCTTCGTCGCCGAGGCGCCACTCCTCCTGGATCTGCTCGAACGCGGCAGGTGCGTCTCTTGGTACGAGGTGCTCGAAGTCGTGATCCTTGCCGAGCGCGAGGTCGTACAGCGGTTCGATACCCGTCGCGCCAGCGCGGATGCGGAACCAGGTGCGCTCGACCTTGGCCATGTGCCTGACGAGCCCCAGCAACGACAGGTTGGACGCCGGCACGGGCTGGGCGGCGAGCTGCTCCCCGGTGAGGCCGGCGCAGATGTTGAGCAGGGTCGCGCGCTCCCACTGCAGAAAGGTCTCAAGGATCGGCCGATCTGGACCGGTCAGTGGTCCGCCCGCGAGTGCGAGACCTGTCGGCTGTGGCGATTTCCAGTTCACTCGGGCCACTGTGCCAGTTGTGTTTCCAGGACGCGCTGCCCCCTGCTGTCGCTATCATCAGTCACACATCGAGTGGCTGCCCGGACAGCTCGATAGAGAGCTCCCGAGGAAGGCGTCACGTGAAACGGTATCTTCTTGCGGTCGCTGTCTTCTCAAGTGTGATGTTTGCTCCGATGTCCGCCCGTGCGGACGACGACGTCCGTCCTGATGCCGAAATTGTGGCCACGCCATTCAGCGGTCAGCAGTCGCTCACCATTGCGATCCCCGAAGGGCAGACGCCGAGTCGGCTACGGGGGACTCTGAACTTTGACCAATCAGAGCACGGCGCAGTCGAGGTGTCTTCGGGGGGTCGAGTTGTAGCGAAAGTGCCCGAGGGTGAAGGTCGCACGACGAAGATCGATGCGCCTCTGACTGCAACCGACCTTGAGAAGAGCGGGCTTGTTCTGGGATTGAGGATCGAGCCGGTCGCGTCTGGCACGTTCTGCGCCGTCGACGATCAAGCCAGCGTCAAGCTCACAGATGTCGCAGTTGACCTGGCAGGCACCAGGGTTCCACCCGCCACAATCAGTGAGTTCTTCCAGTCGCCCGTGGAGGAAGTCGTCGTCACAATTGCCCCGAACGCCTCAGACGCCGTGATTGATGCTGGACTCGCGGCCGTCGGTGCGATCTCTCATCGCTACGGCCCTGGCACGGTGGTGCGTCTGGACACGACCGCTCCGGCTCGTCCCACCCCGTCCACGAGGGTCGTGGCGCTCAAGGCAATCGCCGGCGACGTTCGTGGCGTGCTAACGAGGCCGGAGGGGCTGTCCACGCTGAGCCTCTCTGGAGCACCGGAGAAGCTGCATTCCGCTGCTGCCGCGTTAGGTTCTGAGCAACTTGCCCTGGCCACTTCCGGCTCGGTTGTCGGACTGGCCCACAAACTTCGCGCATCTGACATTTCGCTGACTCAGTCGCTTGCTGAGCTTGGAAGCGGCACCGTGGTGTTGAAGGGGTACGGGATCAGTGAGTCCTACACCGGCGTCAGCCAGTCCAGTTTTGGGGGACCTGTCTCAGGCTTCAAGGTGCATCTCGCCGGCTTCAGTGCCGCAGTAGTCGATGAAGACGTCGCACGTCTGGGGGTGTACTGGAACGACTCGCTCTTGACCTCGATACTGCTCAAGGACGCCCGAAAGATTGGCGTGACACTCGATGTGCCGCGCTCAATGGTGAAGTCGTCAAACGGTCTCGTGGTCCGGCTACAGGCCCAGCCGCGGGGAGATTTCTGTCGTGCCAGTTCCACGTTGCTGTCGCCGGAGGTCAACTTCGACACATCGGCCAGCACCGTGACTGCCACACGCGGCAGAGGGTTGGTACGCGGATTTGCCCAGTTCCCCCAAGTGCTCGGACCGGCTTTGCCGGTGGCCCTGGGAGGAACGAAGGACTCGCGTGTCGCCTCGGCGATGAACGCTGCCACTGTCATCGCGGCCTTGCAACAGGTCGCGTCGCACCAGCTGGAAGTTTCGCTCGTCTCCGTAAGTGATCTTCTCGGCAACTCCAACTCCGGCTTGTTGATCGGAGCGACCGCCAAGCAGGCCGCTCAAGCTCACGCTCCGCTCCGACTCGGCGGATTCCGTTTCGTGGACTACGCCGAAGAGACGTTCGGCGTCGGCGTCAACCAGCCGTTCGGAGCACTTGAGATGGCTGCGGATGGTGGTCGGCGACTCGTGGTGCTCGGAGGCTGGGATCCAGCTGGTGGTACATCGGCGAGGTTGCAGGCCAAAGTCGTAAAGATGGTGGCGGACATCGGCTGGACCGCACTCGCCGATGATCTGGCGTTGGCTGTTCCCGGATCTGAACCGTTCACCGTCAACAGCAATGCAGTCGTCCCACAGGATGAGCGAACAGACGAGTACCGGAGCTACGCGAAGTACGGGATCGCCTTCCTGTTGCTCCTTGCGGTGATCCTCGCCGCGCGTGGTCTGCTTGGCCGCCGACGTCGACATCGAATCACCGCCTACGTCGATGCCCAGGAGAAGGCTGATGACGACGGCCACCGCCCCAGCATCTAGTTCCAGGTCCACGACCTCGGTGAGAGATTCGAAGTTCGCATGGTGGCAATCGCGCTGGTCTGACCTTGATCGTGCTCCGGTTGGCCGACGCGTGCCTGGAACGCTCACTGTCGCCCTCGTTGGTTTGTTGGTTGCAATCGTTGCCTCAGCTGTCACCGTTGCCAACAAGACCAACCTTGACTACGGAGATGCGCTTGCCCACCTGACGATCGCTCGACGGATAGTCGACAGCAAATCCCCGGGATTTCAGCAACTGGGCACGGTCTGGCTCCCCGTGCCGCACCTTCTCCTCATGCCCTTCTCCCAGATCATGGTCTTGTGGACGACGGGTATCGCCGCATGCATAGTCGGAGGCGGATGCTTGGTCGTTTCTGCAGTGTCCCTTTACCGCATCATGTCGCGCCTCGGCTTTGGCCGCGCCGCGCGCGTCGCAGGTCTGGCGGTGTTGCTCGCCAATCCGAGTCTGTTGTACGCCTTCACGACGGCCCTGACGGAGCCGGTGCTGATCGCGACGACCTTGGCGTGCATCGCCGGACTTGCGGGCTGGGCCCTGGATGAACGGCGACTCAGCGGTGGGGAGCTCGCGGTGTTCGCGGGAATCCCTGCTGGGCTCGCGGTACTCACCCGCTACGAGGGCTGGGCGATGATGGTGAGCGGGTCGATATTTGTGGCGATCGTCGTGCTGCGACGGGGAGATTCGTGGCGGCGCGCGCTCACGATGGTTTTCAGCTTTTGCTCGCCGGCGATAGCCTCCGTCACCTGGTGGCTGGCATACAACTGGGGCACTTACGGCGACCTGTTTGAATTCCTGACCGGCAAGTACTCGGCTCGAGCATTTGCCGAAACGTTGATTGAGCAAGGCACGCTCACAACCAAAGGAAACCCCGGTCTCTCCCTCTGGGTCTTCAATTGGGCAGTGCTCGAGACATCGGGGCTCTTCCCGATCATCGTTGGACTGACGGGACTCGTCGTCATGACGGCGCGATGGGGGATCGGCAACCGGTCGTTGATCGTTTGGTTGTCCGGCACCGCCAGTGCCTTCCTCATGTTCAGTCTTGTCACCGGGCAGCTGATCATGGTCAACGATCATTCGTTGCCAACGGGTTGGTACAACAACAGATACGTGCTGTCTGCCGTCCCGATGTTCGCGCTGGGAACCGCGTGGTTGGTTCATGCGTTGCCGCGCCCGCGGTGGAAGCGCTGGGCGCTGGGAGCGTGCCTCGTGGGGGTCGCAGCGCAGTGCCTGTGGTGGTCTGAGGACCTTTCGTCCCGGTCACCTGTGCTCGCTGAGGCCGCTCAGAACCATCGATTGTCGGCTGACTCCAAGGGCGCCGCTCGGTGGTTGGGCGAGCACTATGACGGAGGACAGATCTTGATGGACGAAGGCTCTGAAGGGCTTTCTGTCTCTCCTTTGATCGGCGTCCCCATGCGTCAGATCTACAACAGATCCGCCGGCACGGAGTTCCGGGCGGCCTTGGCTGCTCCTGCGGCGCATGCCAGATGGATACTGATGCACCAGAAACCGGCCTCTGGTACGGCGACAAGAGCCACCGCCGATCTGGTGACATCCGCGATGCTCAAAGACCATCAGTTCCAATCGACCTACCGATTGGTGTATGCGGCAGGCGACTTTGGGGTCTATCAACGGATCGCGCCATGAGTGATTCTGAACCGATCGGGCAGGTGCTGATTCGGCAGGGCTTGATCAGTGAATCGCAGCTCGAGCACGCGCTGGCGACCCAGCGGCGAGAAGGCGGAATGCTGGGCCGTCACCTGATCTTGGAGGGCGCAGTTTCGCGTCGGGACATGTACTCCGCTCTTGCCGAACAATGGGATGCGCCGTTGGTGGATCTGATTGCAGAACCGATCGATGACGACCTTCTGGTTGGACTGACCTACGAGGACATCATCGCCCGAGGCTGGGCTCCATGGCGTCGGGTTGGCGACTCGGTCGTCATCGTGACAACTGTCCCGCCGAGCGTTGAGGTTGCCGATGAGGTCGTCGAAAAGTTTGATGCTCGAGCAAGTTTTAGAACGACGACCGATTGGGACCTGACACAGGATGTGCAGCGTCACTTTCGGGCCGGACTGCGCTATCTCGCCGAGAGTCGGTTGGCTGAGGAACGACCTGCCGAGTCAGCTCGATCGAGCCTCAACTGGTGGCAGGTGACCGCGCCAGTTGTTGTTGCCGTGTGTTTCACGATCGCGCTGATGGTGAGTATGCGCGAGGCGTTCATCGTTGTGATCTTCGCTGCCAACGTCGCATTCTTCGTCAGCATCACGTTCAAGTCCGTTGCTGGTATCAGAGCTCCGCTCCGTCGCGCGCGGCTTGAACGGGAACGATTGGAGATCCTGAACGAGCGCGAACGCCGGGGTCTCGCTCCAACGTGGCGTGGGAGGGTCGACGATTCGGACCTCCCGGTCTATTCGATCCTGGTCCCGGCATTTCACGAGGCGGGAATCGTCGAGAAGCTGGTGGCGAACCTTGGCGCTCTGGACTACCCGAAGGCAAAGCTTGACGTGTTGCTGTTGCTCGAGGAAAGCGATCACGAAACCATCGCGGTGGCGAAATCTATGAACCCTCCGGAATTCGTGAGGATCGTCGTGGTTCCCGCCGGTGAGCCGCAGACCAAACCACGGGCATGCAACTACGGACTCGCATTCTGCAGGGGAAAATATGTCGTCATCTTTGATGCAGAAGACCGGCCCGATCCGGAGCAGCTTCGAATCGCTGTCGACGCATTTGAGCTGGACGTGTTTGAGCGCCAGTACATCGACCCACAGCGCGACCCGCTCGTCTGCGTGCAGGCATCGCTGAGCTACTTCAATGCCGACTACAACGTGCTGACCCGCATGTTTGCCATCGAGTACGCGCATTGGTTCGACGCGATGTTGCCGGGGCTCAACGAGTCAGGCATCCCGCTCCCGCTAGGAGGCACATCGAACCACTTTGACACTCAAGCGTTGCGTGAGCTTGGCGGATGGGATCCGTACAACGTGACAGAGGACGCCGATCTGGGGTTACGCGCGGCCGTCGAGGGCTACCGAGTTTCGGTGATCGACTCCGCGACGCTGGAGGAGGCGTGCTCGCGTACCGGCGCATGGGTCAAGCAGAGAACCCGGTGGATCAAGGGCTACATGATCACCGCGGCAGTCAACACGCGTCGCCCAGTCAGGTACGCCCGCCGAACGGGTTTCATGGGAGTAGTCGGTCTGGTAGGTCTGATCATCGGGACTCCCATGGCGTTTCTCGCCTACCCCCTCGCTCTCGGCTTCACGATCGTGACCTACGTGGGCGTGCAGTTCATCGGGCTCAATCTGCCGAACTGGCTGATCGTGATGGGGATCGTCTGCATGGGTATCGGCAACGTCATGATGATTCTTGCCTCCGGGTGGGCAGCCACCAAGCGCTACAACTGGCGAATCGGCATCTTTGCGCTCCTAAATCCGATCTACTGGATATTGCACTCAGTTGCTGCTTGGCGAGCTGCCTGGCAGACCGCGGTGAAGCCCCACACTTGGGAGAAGACCCCGCACGGCCTCACGGAGGAGTACGAGTCCAATGCCCACCTCTGATGCACTACCGCGCCGGTTGGTGCAGTACGTGCTGCCGGTCTTCAACGAGTCGGCAAGTATTCGTATGTTTCACGCCGAGCTCGTCAGGGCCACCGAAACCCGAACCGATCTCGACTTCGGCTTCATCTACGTCGACGACGGCAGCCACGATGACTCCCTCGAGCATCTGCTCGCGTTGAGAGAGGTCGACGCGCGGGTGACCGTCCTCAGCTTTTCACGGAACTTTGGTCATCAGATCGCCGTGACGGCGGGCCTGGATGCCACCAACGCTGATGCGGTGGTGATCATGGACACCGATCTGCAGGACCCACCTGAAGTCAGCATGCAGCTCATCGACCGATGGGAACGTGGCGGCGACGTCGTATATGCGCAGCGCCGTTCCCGCCGTGACGGCGTGTTCAAGCGGTTCAGTGCCTGGCTCTTCTACTGGGTATTGGCAAAGCTGGCCACGACTCCGATTCCTCGCAATGTCGGTGACTTCCGGATCATGGACCGCCGCGTCGTGGTTGAAGTGAAGCGATATCGCGAGCAGACGAGATTTCTGAGAGGGATCGTTGCGCATGTCGGGTTTCGCCAGGAGGCGCTGCTCTTTGACCGTTCGGAGCGATACGCCGGGGAAACCGGCTACCCGCTCCGCAAGATGTTGACCTTCGCAGCAGATGGCGTGTTGGGATTTTCGACGGCACCGCTTCGAATGATCTCCCGAGTCGGGTTCGCGGTCTCGGGGCTGAGCGTGGTCGGGGCAGGCTACGTGATCCTGGTGCGAATCCTGACGCCTCAGGACTCTGTTCCGGGGTGGGCATTTCTGGGGGTCGTCGTTCTGCTTCTCAGCGGTCTACAGCTGGTCATGCTGGGTGTGGTGGGTAGCTATCTAGGACGTATTTACCTCGAAACCCAGGCCCGCCCACTGTATTCGCTGGCGCTGGTTGCCAGCGGGGACTCCGGTCCGGCGCCGACCTCAGGTGCCACGCGATCCTGGGTCGGTGCTCCAGGAGGATCCGCTCACGGTTGGCATCGGGGTGTGGGCGCACTTCCCATCGGTGAGAGCCTGGTTCAGATGGGTGTTGTGACGCCGACCCAACTGGAGGAGGCACTTGCACGGCAGAGACGGTACGGCGGGCTCATCGGGCGACATCTGACCGAGCTGGCCGCGCTGACACCGGCGGTGTTCTATCAAGCCCTTGCCACGCAATGGGCTGCGCCGTTCGTCGAGCTCGCCGTCGAACCCCCTGACGTCGACCTGGTCGACAGCGCCGCACACTTTCTCGAGCGGGGTTGGCTGCCGTGGCGCCGTGTCGACGGTGGGATTGCCATTGCCACGACGGTTCCACCAAACGATCTCGTTCTGGCCGACGCTCGGGAGGTGCTCGGAGTCGAGCACATTGAGGTGCGTACGACAACGGACATCGATCTGCGTCAGGCGTTGGCTCGGGCCGGGGTGCGCTGAGTGAGCGTTCGCGATCATGCATTGCCTTTTGCCGTTGTTGGCGTAGTCAACACAGCCATCGACACCTCACTGTTCCTCCTCCTGCATGGTCTATTGGGTTTGCTGATCGCGAACGTGGTCTCAACCTCCTGCGGCATGACGTTCAGTTTCGTTGCCAACGGTCGGTTCACTTTCAAAAAGTCACTCAGCGCGGCTCGCGCTCTGAGGTTTGTTGCCGTCACGGGCACCGTCCTGTGGCTCATTCAGCCAGTCATCATCACGCTGGCTCAACACGTGATCGATGCGGCGGGGCACGGCTCTGCGGACGGCGCATTGCTGGCAGCCAAGCTGGTTGGCGTCGGTGCTTGCATCGTGATCAACTTCGTGGCGTACCAGATCGTGGTCTGGCCCGAGGCAGAGCGAACGTCCTCGTGAGCGTGGGCCAGCCCGATGCCGCTGATCGCAAACACTTGATGACACACGTTTTTCGGTGGGGTGTTCTGGGTGCTGCGATCACCCTTATCATCTGGCACCTGAATCAGTGGGACCAGATCGGACCTGATCTGAGTTGGGTCTGCGTCGGGGCACTTCTGCTCGTGCCAGTCTCTATTCGATTCCAGGTCACAGTGTCGAGGGGATCGGTCGATCTGGCTGTTGGTGCCGCCGGCGTCGCACTGTTTGGCGCGACTCCTCCCCAGCAGGCTTCGACATTCCCGCTGTGGGCGGCGGTGATGTTCGCAAGCTACGCCATTCTTCCAAGTACCCGCCCTGGCAAGATCGAGCGCGCTGCCATGCACGTGGTGGCCGGTGCTGCGATGATCAAGGCCTCGAGCCATGCGAGTTTTGGCGTTCAGCCGTACACCGATGTGCTCGTCGGGATGCTCGCCTACATAGCGGTGATCGCTGCGCTCGAAAAGGTTCGCCGACTCAGCTCTCCCCACCGCAATCGTGAACACCTGTTGCTTCACCTGCGGTGGGCGTATGTATTCCTCGTCGCGCTCACGATTTACTACATCGGGGTCTGCGCTGCCGTCCTGCGACGGCTTGAAGGAGGCCAAGACGTGGCAGTTGGCCCGGGCCTGGCGATTGCCCTCTTTGGGGCGTTCGCCATATCGGTCGGATTTGCCGTTGGCCACCAACAGCTTCAGCGCAGCCTGCAAACCGTCTCAGAGGCCGCCATTGCGATGCCGTGGAGTCGGGAATCGATCTATGACTCAGTACGTGACTGGACCCAGCGAGCGATGCGGACCTCTGAGGTGCAGGTGGCGTCACAACGTGGCACTCGAGGAATTTCGGCACCCTTGGGGGAGGGTCAGTGGTTGCTCGCCCGACGCGATGCAGGCGACCTACCGTTCACCGAGGTTGAACAGCAGGTGCTGTCCGCCCTCGCCAGCATGGCGTCGACTTCGATGCGTCGAGCCGACGTCGACGACCACCTCCATGAGAGGGCGTCGAGTGACAATCTGTCGGGGTTGCCGACCTATGCGTCCTTCCGCGACAGGCTTGACCGTCTCAGCGGCGATCGCGATGACGGTGAGTCGCTGGGTGTTCTGTTCATAGACCTCGACGACTTCAAGAGCGTCAACGACACCTACGGCCACCTGGTGGGGGATCAGGTGATCCGCGCTGTTGCGGGACGGTTGCGGACTTTTGCAGGAGAAGACGGGTTGTTGACGCGATTTGGTGGCGACGAGTTCGCACTCGTACGCCGCCACGCCGGAGGACTTGAGGGCCTGCAAGTGGTCGCCGCCGAGCTGCTGGACGTGTTTGCTGCCCCGATGATGCTCGGCGACGTGGTGGTCGAGATGGCAGCAAGCGTCGGGGTGGCGATCTCGACAAGCCCCGATGACGATCTGGACTTGATCATGCGCCGAGCCGATCGTGAGATGTATGTCAGCAAGGGAGGCGGGCGCGGGCGACCGAAGCTTCAGATCGACGATGCCGTACGAGCCGGAATTGCCGAAGGTCGAATCGATGCAGCTTTCCAGCCGCTGGTGAGTCTGGGTGCGGGCGAAATTCTTGGGTGGGAAGCCTTGGCACGGCTCAATGATCCCGTCCTTGGCGACATCCCAGCGTTGACCATCGCGAACGTTGCCAAACGATTGGGTCTGCTGGACGACCTGACGACCCTGGTGGCGGATCAGGCGTTCGACACCCTGATCACGGTCAGGAACGTTTACGGAGTTCATGGCGGTTTTTCGATCAACTTCGAAAGGGATCAGCTTGATTCCTGGACGCCGACGCTTGAACGCCTGTTCGCTCGGTCAAGATCAAGCCACATCGCGGTTTCGGTCGAGATCTCAGAGCGCTCGTTCGACCACTGGACCCCAGCGAACACCGTTGTCGCGGATCGCATTGTGGCTAACGGCGGGACTGTGTCGCTCGATGACTTCGGCACCGGTTTTGCTGCGCTCGGCGCCCTCCACCTTGCTCCGGTCCAGTTCGTCAAGCTCGACCGATCGATGGTTGACGGCATCGGTGACGCCCGGCATCTGCTGCTTTTGCGCAGGATTGTCGAAGTGCTCAAGGAGTTGGATTTCCGGGTGCTGGTCGAAGGAATCGAGCTTGCCGAAGACGCCAGGACACTGCAGGAGCTTGGTGTCGAATTCGGACAGGGCTACTACTTCGGTGAGCCGATCGACGCGGCCGGGTTGATGGAGCGGACTCGCCTGCATGGGTCTGCGGCGGTCATCTAGATCCAGCGGTTGAACCACATGCGGTCGCGCCAGGCGTCGTAGCTGATCAGGTCGTCGGTGTAGATCGGGTGGAAGTACCAGAACGTCGCCACGACTGCCGTGAGGAAGAGTCCGGTCACGAGCCACACCGCATAGCGTTGGCGAGGAGTCTCGATCGACTTGGCGAGGCCGCTCACGACGAGTGAGATCGCGATGATCGTGAACGGAATCGTGACGACGGCATAGAACGAGAAGATCGGTCGGCCCGAAGAGATGAACCACGGCAGCCAGCTGGCGGCGACTCCGAGGACGGGGATGCCCCAGCGCCAGTCGCGGGTCGGGATCCACGCCACGATTGCGGCGATCATGGCGAGCGCGCCGGTCCACCACAGGATCGGGTTGCCGAGCAGCAACACCTCCCGCATACAGCTCGAGCTCGACGGAGCACCACACGTCGCGGCAGCCAGGTCGTTCTGGGCGTCGACGCCGACGGGCCGCTCCATCACGAGCCAACCGAGCGGGTGGGATTGGTACGGGTGGGTCTTGCCCGCGAGGTAGTCGCCGGTGTGGAAGTCCCACGTGATGACGTGGTAGTGCCACAGCGACCGGAACGCGTCGAGAATGGGCCCGAATGTGCCGCCCGTCGGGTCGTTGACGTACGAGCCCCAGCTGTCGTCGCCGAGACCCTGACCGAAGCGCTGCGCATACAGATCGCTGTGGATCAGCCAGCCGGTCCACGTGGCGAGATAGACGACGAAGGCGACTCCGACGACCGAGAAGAACGCGGGCAACCCGACGGCAAGGGTCGTACGCACCCAGCGCACCGGGAGACCGCGATCACGCGCGTGTTCCCAACGTGCGATCACCTCCCAGACCACGATGAGCACGCCGAACACCGCGAGGACGTAGACGCCACTCCACTTCGTGCCGCACGCCATGCCGAAGCACACTCCGGCGAGCAGCTGCCACGGGCGTACGACGCGATAGGTACCCAGGCGATCTCGGATCCAGTCGCGATCGGCGATCAGGCACGCGATGGCGCAGACGATCCAGAACGCGAGGAAACCGTCGAGCAGCGCGATGCGTGACATCACGAAGTGCAGACCGTCAAAGCACAGCAGCAGCCCGGCGAAGCAACCGATCACAGTCGATCCGGTGAGCCGGCGTACGAGCCGCGCCAGCACCAGCACCGTCAGGGCGCCGACCACGACGGCGGAGATGCGCCAACCGAACGAGTCGAGCCCGAAGATCTGCTCGCCGATCGCGATGATCCATTTGCCGCCGTCAGGGTGGGTGATCTGCGTCGGCTGCCCCGTGGTCAGACCAGTGAGGTCTCCCGCCACGACCTTGTCGTTGGCCTTCTCGACGAAGTCCTGCACGTAGCCGTGCTGCAGGAGCGAGTAGGCGTCCTTGGCGTAATAGGTCTCGTCGAACATCAGCCGGTTGGGATAGCCGACGTTCCACACCCGCAGCACGAACGCGAGGATCGCAACGCCGATCGGGCCGATCCAGCCCCACGCGCGATCCGAGACGCGAGTCAGGGGGCGGAGGACATCGGGCACGCATTCGATCGTAGGGGAGGATGGACGACATGCTGATCCTCGCCGCGACACCCATCGGTCAGGTCTCCGATGCGAGCAGCCGGCTTGGTGAGGCCCTGGCGTCCGCCGATGTCGTGGCGGCCGAGGACACCCGCCGGCTCAAGCGGCTCACCTCCGAGCTCGGCATCGAGATCACCGGCCGGATCGTGTCGTACTTCGAGGGCAACGAAGAACGCCGTACGCCGGAGCTCGCGGCGATGCTGCGCGACGGGCTCACCGTCGTGCTGGTGACTGACGCCGGCATGCCGAGCGTGTCCGACCCCGGTTACCGCCTCGTCGTCGCCGCGATCGAGGCTGACATCGCGGTCACGGCAATCCCCGGACCCTCGGCGGTGCTCACCGCGCTCGCGGTGTCGGGCCTGCCGGTCGACCGGTTCTGCTTCGAGGGGTTCCCGCCACGCAAGGCGGGGGAGCGCAAGACGACCTTCACCGAGCTCGTGTCCGAACGCCGCACCATGGTGTTCTTCGAGTCGCCGCACCGCACGGAGGCAACGCTGCGGGCGATGGCCGAGGTGTTTGGCGAGTCACGGCCGGCGGCCGTGTGCCGAGAGCTGACCAAGACGTACGAAGAGGTTGCTCGCGGGGGACTCGCCGAGCTGGTCGAATGGGCGTCGAGCCAGGAGCAGGGCGTCCGAGGAGAGGTGACGATCGTGCTCGGCGGAGCTCCCGCCGACGCCCGTACGTACACCGCCGAGGACCTCAAGGCACTCGTCGCCGAGCGCCAGGCCGAAGGGTTGTCGCGCAAGGATGCCGTCGAGCAGGTTGCCGGCGAGACCGGTGCCCGCAAGAAGGATGTCTACGACGCCGCGCACGCGTAAAGCCGTCTGACCCCCACCACTAGGATTGAGGGCGTGTCAGATTCCACGTTCTACGTCACCACCCCGATCTACTACGTCAACGATGCCCCGCACATCGGGCACGGCTACACGACGGTCATGGGCGACATCATCACGCGCTGGCACCGTCAGCGCGGCGAGAACGTCTGGTACCTGACCGGCACCGACGAGCACGGCCAGAAGGTTCTCCGCAAGGCCGAGGACAACGGCGTCAGCCCGCAGCAGTGGGTCGACAAGCTCGTCGAGGAGGAGTGGAAGCCGCTGCTGGCCACCCTCGACGTCGCGAACGACGACTTCATCCGTACGACCGATCAGCGCCACATCGACGGGTCCAAGGCGTTCTGGCAGGACCTGTTCGACCGCGATGCCGTCTACAAGGGCACGTTCGAGGGTCACTACAGCGTCGGCAGCGAGGAGTTCGTCGGCGACGACGACGTCACTGACGGCGAGGGCGAGGACGAGGGCTTCAAGGTCTCGGCAAGCTCGACGGCAGCCGGGTCGAGCTGGTTGCCGAGGAGAACTACTTCTTCAAGCTGGGCGAGTACCAGCAGAAGCTGCTCGACTTCTACGAGGCCAACCCCGAGTTCATCCAGCCCGAGTCGGCGCGCAACGAGGTCATCTCGTTCGTCAGCCGCGGACTGCGTGACCTCTCGATCTCGCGGTCGACGTTCGACTGGGGCATCGGCGTCCCGTGGGACGACAAGCACGTCCTGTACGTGTGGATCGAGGCGCTGCTCAACTATGTGACGGCGATCGACTACGGAACCGACTCCGAACGGTTCGACGAGATATGGCCCGCCAACATCCACCTGGTCGGCAAGGACATCGCCCGGTTCCACGCGGTGATCTGGCCGGCGATGCTGATGGCCGCGGGCAAGCCCGTTCCGCACCGGGTCTTCGCGCACGGCTGGCTGCTGGTCGGCGGGCAGAAGATGAGCAAGTCCAAGGCCAACGGCATCCGGCCCGACGAGCTCGTCAACACGTTCGGCTCCGACGCCTACCGCTACTACTTCGCGCGTGCCCTGACGTTCGGCAGCGACGGCTCGATCTCGTGGGAGGACATCAGCGCCCGCTACAACGCCGAGCTCGCCAACGGCTTCGGCAACCTCGCCTCCCGGGTGGCCGCGATGATCGGCAAGTACTTCGGCGGCGCGCTGCCTGCCGCGGGTGCGACCACCGCGGCCGAGCAGAAGGTCATCGACGTCGTCGCGTCCGCAGTCACCGAAGCTGACGCCGCGATCGACGCGATCGCCCCGCACGAGGCGCTGACCGCGATCTGGCGCATCGTCGATGAGCTCAACGGCTACCTCACCGAGCAGGCGCCGTGGAAGGTCGCCAAGGATGACCCAGACTCTGATCGTCTGGCCACGATCCTGGCGACCGCTGCCGAGGGCCTTCGCGTGCTGGCGGTCGTGCTCAACCCGGTGATGCCCAAGGCATCTGCGGTCCTGTGGGACTCCCTTGGTGCCGAGTCGGCGCTCGGCGCTCTGGCGGCACAGCGCATCGACGGCGTGGCTGCCTGGGGGCAGCTGCCCACCGGCTCGACCGTCACCAAGCCCGCATCGTTGTTCCCGCGGATCGAGACCGCGGCAGCCGAGTGAGCGCGTCAGTGGCGTGGCCGGAGACGCCAGAACGGCTGCCGTCACCGGTGGTGGACAACCACTGCCACATGGACATGCCTCCACGAGACCTCGACGGCATGACGGTCGACGAGGCGCTCGACCGTGCAGCCGCGGTCAACATCACCCGCATCGTCCAGGTCGGCTGCGACCTGCCCGGCGCGCGCTGGGCGGTCGAGACGGCGCAGGCGTACGACTCGGTGGTCGCCGCCGTTGCTCTGCATCCGAACGAGGCGCCGCGTCTCGCCGAGACCGGCGACCTTGATGCGGCCCTGGCGGAGATCAACGCCCTGGCGAGCGGGGGAGATCACGTACGCGCTGTCGGCGAGACCGGGCTCGACTACTTCCGTACGGGTAGCGAGGGCAAGGAAGCACAGCACCACTCGTTCCGCGAGCACATCCGGATGGCCAAGCGGCACGACAAGGCGCTGATGATCCACGATCGCGATGCGCACGACGACGTGCTGGAGATCCTCGACGCCGAGGGCATCCCGGACCGTACGGTGATGCACTGCTTCTCCGGAGACGCCGACTTCGCCAAGGAGTGCGTCGAGCGCGGTGCCTTCCTCTCGTACGCGGGCACCGTGACATTCAAGAACGCCGCCAACCTGCGCGAGGCGCTCATGGTCACCCCACGTGACCGGATCCTCGTCGAGACCGATGCGCCCTTCCTCACACCTTCGCCGCACCGCGGACAGCCCAATGCGTCGTACCTGATCCCGCTAACGGTGCGATTAATGGCTGAAACGCTGGGGATTTCTGTTGGCGACCTCTGCGCTGACATCAACGCCAACACGGACCGTGCATACGGCGGCAGCTGGCCCGAACGGATTTGACCTGATGAGGGCGCTCGCTATGGTTGAAAGACTGCCATGACCCCAAATCACAAGGAATTAGCAGTGCCCCACACGCACAACAAGCATCGTCATGCCCATCGGCGACCGCGCAGATCCACCTCACTGATCGCCCTCAACCTGGCGATCGTGTTGCTGGTTGCCGGCGGCACCGCCGCGTATGGCGCCTTCAGCAAGACCATCACTGTCACGATCGACGGCCAGACCTCCACGGTTCGAACGTTCGGCGACAACGTCTCCGACGTCCTCGCCGCCAAGAAGATCACGATCACCGGCGGCGACAAGCTCAGCCCGGCGCCGAGTGCGACCGTCGAGGACGGCGACTCGATCGCCGTCTCCTACGCCAAGCCCGTCACCCTCGCGGTCGACGGCACCGTCACGAAGCACACCGTCTTCGAGCGCACCGTCGGCGAAGCGCTCGACGAGTTCGGCGTCACGCCCGCCGCTGGCGCGTACGTCTCGGACAAGCGCTCCGCGGAGCTGTCCCGCAAGGGCTCCCAGATCGTCGTCAGCACCGAGAAGTCTCTGACGGTCACCGCCGACGGCAAGTCATCGACGGTCACGACGACGGCTCCGACTGTCGCGAAGGTGCTCGAGGCCGCCAACGTCACCCTCGACAAGGATGACGAGGTCAACCCCGGCAAGGCCGCATTCGTGAAACCGGACCAGAAGCTCAAGGTCGTGCGCATCGAGAAGGTCACCAAGACCGAAGAGGTGTCGGTCAAGTTCCCGGTCGAGGTCCGCAAGGACCCCAAGGCGTACCGGGGCGAGGTTGACGTCGTGAAGGCCGGCAAGAAGGGCAAGAGCCGCGAGAAGGTCACCCTCGTCATGGCTGACGGCAAGCTGCGCGATCGGGTCGTCCTCACCAGTGAGGTGCTGGTCAAGCCGGTCGGCCAGGTCGAGTCGCACGGCACCAGCACGACACCACCCGACAGCGTCTGGGACAAAATCGCCAAGTGTGAGTCCGGTGGCAACTGGTCGATCAACACCGGCAACGGCTACTACGGCGGACTGCAGTTCAGTGCCGCAACCTGGCGCAGTGTCGGCGGCCCCAAGCTCCCGCACCAGAACAGTCGCGAGGTGCAGATCAAGTACGCCAAGATCCTCCAGGCCCGTTCGGGTTGGGGCCAATGGGGATGCGCCCACGCGAGGTTCGACTGACAGCGCCTCGGCTCCTCGGTCCGTCCGACATCCGAGAGCTGGCTGAGTCCTGCGGGATTCGCCCCACCAAGCAGCGAGGGCAGAACTTTGTCACCGATGCCAACACGGTTCGCCGAATCGTCAAGGCCTCCGGTATCGGTGCTGACGATGTCGTCGTCGAGATCGGCCCGGGCCTCGGCTCGTTGACCCTCGGGCTCCTTGATGTGGCGCGCCACGTCACCGCTGTCGAGATCGACGAGGTGCTGGCGGCCCAGCTGCCGTCGACGATCGCCACATACGCGCCCGACCAGGTCGCCGCATTCGATCTCGTGATCGCCGACGCCATGAAGGTCACCTCACTGCCCGGCCCGGCTCCGACGGCGATGGTCGCCAACCTTCCGTACAACGTCTCGGTTCCGGTGCTGCTCACGTTTTTCGAGCGTTTCCCCTCGATCCAGACGGGCCTGGTCATGGTGCAGGCCGAGGTCGCGCATCGCCTCGCTGCCGGTCCGGGTTCGAAGACGTACGGCGTGCCGTCGGTGAAGTCTGCCTGGTACGCCGCGATGCGTCTTTCCGGCTCGGTCGGCCGCAACGTCTTCTGGCCGATGCCGAATGTCGAGTCCTCGCTGGTCGCGTGGAAGCGTCGCCCTGAGCCGGGCGACGAAGCGCACCGCCTGCGTACGTTCGCCGTCATCGATGCCGCCTTTGCGCAGCGTCGCAAGACCATGCGTGCTGCGCTGTCATCCCTCGCAGGCTCTGGCGCTTTGGCTGAGGAAGCGCTGGTCAAGGCCGGCATCTCACCGCAGGCCCGCGGCGAATCACTCGGTATCGATGAGTTCGCCCGCCTCGGAGAGTTCCTCTAGGTCTCCGAACTGTCGATCACCCCAACCACTAGGTTGTTCCGGGTGAACGTCGCCACTGTCCGGGTCCCCGCGAAGATCAATCTGTGCCTCGGCGTCGGCCCGGTTCGCGACGACGGCTATCACCCGTTGGCCACCGTCTATCAGGCCGTCGGGCTCCACGACGAGGTACGCGCGGTCAGCCGGGCCGACGACGAGATCAACGTCGCGGTGCACAGTGAGCTCGACGTACGTTCAGAGCTCGCGACCGTCCCGGAGGACGACAACAACCTCGCGGTCAAGGCTGCCAAGCTGCTCCGCGACAAGACCGGATTCATCGGCGGCGTCGACCTCGCGATCCGCAAGGTGATCCCGGTTGCCGGTGGCATGGCGGGTGGCTCCGCCGATGCGGCCGCAGCGCTCGTTGCCTGCAACGACGCTTGGGGCACCGGGCTCAACCGCGGCGACCTTGAGCAGCTCGCCGCCAAGCTCGGCAGCGACGTACCGTTCCTGCTTCATGGCGGCAATGCCGTTGGCGGCGGACGCGGCGAGACCATCAGCCCCGTGTTGGCACGCGGCTCCTACTACTGGGTGTTCGCCATCGCCGCCGAGGGACTGTCGACGGCAGCCGTGTACGCGGAGTTCGACCGCCTGAACGAAGGCGCCAAGGTGCCCGATCCCAGGGTTCCGGACGAGCTGCTGGCCGCCTTGCGCGCCGGCGATGCGGAAGCCCTTGGCGATGCCCTGTCGAACGACCTCACCGAGGCGGCACTCTCGCTGCGACCCGAGCTGCAGGACACCCTCGAGGTGGGCATCGAGGCAGGCGCACTCGGCGCCATCCTGTCTGGCTCCGGTCCGACGGCGATGTTTCTCGCCTCCGACGAGCAGCACAGCCTCGACATCGCCTTCGCCCTCACCAGCGCCGCAGCCTGCGCCGATGTCGTGCAGTCACACGGGCCCGTGCCCGGTGCCCGACTCGCCTAGAGCGTCAGGCGTCGATCAGCTCCGAGAGCTCGATCCAGCGGTGCTCGTGATCTGACACCTGCTTCTCCAGCTGTGCGACTTCCTGGGTCATCGCGGTCAGGCCGGGTATGTCAGCAGGATCGTGCTCGGCCATCGCGACGTGGAGGGCGTCGATGCGGGCCGACAGCTTCTCCATCTTGCGGTCGATCGACGCGATCTCCTTCTTGGTGTTGCGCAGCTCCGCGCTCGACAGTCCCGATACCGCGGCGACCGGCTCGGACGAAGAGGTCGGCCGTGCATCCTGCTCCTTGCGAAGCCGGAGGTACTGGTCGACGCCGCCGGGCAGGTGGCGAAAGTGGCCGTCGAGGATTGCGTACTGCTGATCGGTGATGCGCTCGAGCAGGTAGCGGTCGTGCGAGACGACGAGCAGGGTGCCGGGCCAGCCGTCGAGCAGGTCTTCCATCGCGGCGAGCATGTCGGTGTCGAGGTCGTTGGTCGGCTCGTCGAGCACCAGGACGTTGGGCTCGTCGAGCAGGATCAGCAGCAGCTGCAGCCGGCGCTTCTGCCCGCCCGACAGGTCGCGTACGGGGGTCGCCATCTGCGCGTTGCTGAAGCCGAGCCGTTCGAGCAGCTGCGACGGCGTCATCTCCTTGCCGCCGGAGACGTACGCGGTGCGTTGACGACCGATGACGTCGCTGACGCGATCGCCGCCGACCTCCTTGAGCTCGTTGAGCTCCTGGGTCAGCGCGACGACCTTGACGGTCTTGCCGCGCTTGACCCGCCCGGTCGTCGGCTCGCCCTTGCCGATCACCAGGTTGAGCAACGTCGACTTGCCGACGCCGTTGGCGCCGAGGATGCCGGTTCGCTCGCCGGGTCCGATGCGCCACTCGACGTTCTTGAGCACGTCTAGGTCTCCGTACGAGACCGACACGTCGTGCAGATCGACGACGTCCTTGCCCAGACGAGCGGTCGCCATCTGCTTGAGCTCGATCGGGTTGCGCGGCGGCGGCTCGTTCTCGATCAGCGCATTGGCGGCATCGATGCGGAACTTCGGCTTCGCCGTACGCGCCGGTGCGCCACGACGGAGCCACGCCAGCTCCTTGCGCATGAGGTTCTGTCGCTTGGACTCGGTCGCCGAGGCGTGCCGGTCGCGCTCGACCCGCTGCAGGATGTACGCCGCGTAGCCACCTTCGAACGGCTCGACGATCCCGTCGTGCACCTCCCACGTCGCGGTGCAGATCTCGTCGAGGAACCAGCGGTCGTGCGTCACCACCAGGAGACCGCCGGAGTTGTTGGACCAACGCGTCTTGAGGTGGCCGGCGAGCCAGGTGATGCCCTCGACGTCCAGGTGGTTGGTCGGCTCGTCGAGGAACAGCACGTCGTCGTCGCCGATCAGCAGCGCGGCAAGGGCGATACGCCGTCGCTGGCCACCGCTGAGGGTGCCGACGGTGGCGTCCCACGGGATGTCGGCGACGAGTCCGGCAACGACATCGCGGATCTTGGCGTCGCTGGCCCACTCGTACTCGGGGATGTCGCCGACCACGGCGTGGCCGACGGTCTGCTCGTGGTCGAGGGTGTCGGTCTGGTCGAGGACGCCGATCGTGACGCCACCGCGGCGGGTCACCCGGCCCGAGTGCGGTTCGAGGCGCCCGGCGAGGATCGCGAGCAGAGTCGACTTGCCGTCGCCGTTGCGTCCGACGATGCCGATGCGGTCGCCTTCATCGATGCCGAGCGTCACCGACTCGAACACAGTCTTGGTCGGGAAGTCCACGCCTACTGATTCGACGCCGAGGAGATGTGCCACCGCACGAGTTTACGTGGGAGGCTCAGTGGTCGAAGGGGCGGGAGAGCGTACGCAGTGCATCGGCGAGTGCGGTCGCTTCTTCGGTCGAGAGCCCGGCGAGCAGATCCTGCTCGTGCGCCAGCAGCGAGTCGAGTGCGCCGTCGACGGCTTCCCTGCCGGGGTCCGTCAGCCTGACCTGTACGCCGCGTCGATCGGCTGGATCGGGCAGCCGTTCGACGAGGCCTTTGCCGACCAGTCGGTCGACCCGATTGGTCATCGTGCCGCTGGTCACCAGCGTCTCCTGCACGAGCTGACCGGGAGAGAGCTGATAGGGCCTGCCGGATCGGCGCAGAGCCGACAACACGTCGAACTCCGATGACTCGAGACCGTGATCGGCGAAGGCCTGTCGGCGGGCGCGATCGAGGTGGAGTGCGAGGCGGGTGACGCGGCTCAGGACCTGCATCGGCGAGACGTCCATGTCGGGGCGCTCGCGGCGCCACGCGGCGATCAGGCGATCGACGTCATCTTCCCGGGCCATGAGTCCATCGTAGGCGTCAAGATTCTTGACGTCGAGAGGGTTTCCGCCGGGCGCGAGAGCGACCCTCTCGGCTGCTAGATTTCCACGCATGAAAACTGCCGCGACTGCCCTGGCTGGACTCGTTCTGGCGTTCACCATGACTGCCTGCGGCGGTGGAGGCGATCCTGAGGCGGACGCTCGCAAGGAGCTCAAGGACCTGGGTCTCTCCAAGTCGCTGACCGACTGCGCCATCAAGGAGATCAAGTCGGAGGCCGGAAGTCTCGAGAAGTTCGCCAAGCTCGACGCTTCCAAGCAGTCGACCCTGGCCGCCAAGGCCGGCTCCAACTGCTCCAAGGACATGAGTGAGGACGACATCGGCGACCTGGCGGACACCCTCGAGGACCAGGATGTCGACCTCTCCAATCCGACGTTCCGCAAGTCGTACATCACCGGTATGACCACACAGGGTGTGCCGGAAGCGGTGGCCAACTGCATCGTCGACAAGGCGATCGACCAGAAGCTGACCGTGACCGATCTCATCGACCCGCAGACGGTCCAGAAGCTTGCGGCCGGCTGCGCCTGATCCGTTGGGCATAGGTTCGTCCGTATGAATGCTGCGGACGCCCTTGCTGCTGGACCCACCCGACAGGCTGAGCTCCTCGCGGCCGGCATGCTGACCTCTCGAGAGCTGACCGAGGCGGCGCTGGCTGCGATCGAACGGGTCACCCCGGCGATCAACGCGACGGTCGCGGTGTTCGCCGACGAAGCACTCGAGGCGGCTGACGACGCAGATCGCCGGCGGACGGCGGGGGAGGCGGGTCCGTTCCTCGGCATCCCGATCGCGGTCAAGGACGACCTCGACATGGCGGGCAAGGTCACCGGCAAGGGCAGCAGGTCCACCTCGACGACCGCGGCCAGTGACGCCGACCTGGTCGCGGCGCTGCGGTCAGCCGGAGCAGTGATCATCGCCAAGTCGAGCCTGCCCGAGCTGGCGATCTTCGGCTTCACCGAGTCGGATGCCCTTGGCATCACCCGCAACCCGCACAACAACGCGCACACCTCGGGCGGTTCGTCCGGTGGGTCGGCGGCCCTCGTCGCCGCAGGAGCGGTCGGCATCGCAACAGCCTCGGACGGGGCGGGGTCTATCCGCATACCGGCATCCTGCTGCGGTCTCGTCGGGTTCAAGCCGACGCACCACACGATGCCGAGCTCCGGTGGATGGCACGACCTGTCGACGCAGGGATGCGTCGCTCAACGAGTCACCGACAGTGCGCTGTTCCTCGACACCTTCGGCACGTTCGCGACCTCGCTGGTCGAAGCCCTGGCCAAGGATCCCGAGCCGCTGCGGATCGGTCTCTCCTACAGCGCCGCCGCTGCCACCAAGGCACTGCCGCTCGACCCCCGCGTTCGAGCGGCTCTCGAGGCCGCAGCCGAGACGTTCCGCGCTGCCGGCCATACCGTCACCGAGGTCAAGATCCCGTACGACACCGACTCCAAGTCGCTGACGGTCCGCTATCTCGCCGGCATCCGTGACGCCGCGGATGGAACCGACGACCCGTCAAAGCTTGAGAAACGCACCAGGGGCATTGCGCGCCTGGGTCGGCCCTTCGGCAAGAAGGCTGTCGCCTGGGCCATCCGCAAGGGCGAGGAGTGGGGCGGCGCGATCCACGACAAGGTTGGCGTCGACGTCCTGCTGACACCCGTCATGTCGGGACCGGCGGTGCCGGTGGAGCACTGGAAGGGCAAGGGACCGCTGCGTTCGGTC
Organism: uncultured Actinomycetota bacterium; assembly: GCA_963849475.1. Lineage (GTDB taxonomy): Bacteria > Actinomycetota > Actinomycetes > Propionibacteriales > Nocardioidaceae > Aeromicrobium. The sequence goes on along the minus strand of CAWKHC010000005.1, from coordinate 117,036 downwards.
CTGTCGATGAACTCGTTCTATCCCTACACAGCCCAGTGGAACCACGCCGGCGTGCCCGCGGTCTCGATGCCTGCAGGCAAGACCGAGGAGGAAGGGCTGCCCCTCGCCATCCAGCTGATCGCCCGTCGTGGTGACGATGCCCGGCTGATGGCGTTGGCCGGCCAGTACGAGCGAGCTGGCGCGTGACCTGGGATCCCGCCCACTACCTGCAGTTCGCGGACGACCGTTCGCGTCCGTTCCTCGATCTCGTCGCACGCATCCAGGGTGAGCCGCGGTCGATCGTCGATCTCGGCTGCGGACCGGGACACCTGACGGCAGTCCTGCGTACGCGTTGGCCCGAAGCAACGATCCACGGCGTCGACTCGTCGCAGGAGATGATCGACCGCGCCGTCGCCGACGATCCTCACGCGACATACGAGGTCGCCGACGTGTCGGCCTGGTCGCCAGCTGCCGACGTCGACGCGATCGTCTCGAATGCACTGTTCCAATGGGTGCCCGATCAGCTTGGCGTCATCGAGCGACTCACCTCACATGTCGCGCCCGGCGGAACGTTCGCACTGCAGGTGCCCAACAACTACGCCGGACCGAGCCACACGCTGCTGCACGAGATCTCGTCGCGCGGTCCGTACGCGAGCCACACCGAGCACCTGCACGCCGATCGCGCCACGCAGCCGGAGTCGTACCTTGAGCTCTTCAGCCGACTGGGTTGGCTGGCTGACGTGTGGGAGACGACCTATCTGCACGTGCTGCACGGTGAGGACCCGGTGTTCGACTGGATCTCCAGCACCGGAGCGCGGCCTGTCATCCAGGCGCTGCCCGAGGGACTGCGCGAGGAGTTCACAGACGAATACAAGGGCGCTCTGCGCGTGGCCTATCCCCACACCCCGCACGGCACGGTGTTCCGGTTCGAGCGGGTCTTCGCCGTCGCCAGACAGCCGAGCTAGTACCGGTACGCTTGGCTTGCCGATAAATGCAATCCCCGGTTGGTCTGCCGGCAGGGCCCGCCGCACTTTGAATGCGGACTAGCGACGTAGGTTCGACTCCTACCCGGGGAGCTCAACCAAGGAGGGCGAAACACAGTGTCTGAACAGGTCACGGCGATCGTCCTCGCCGCTGGTGCAGGTACGCGGATGAAGTCCGCTCAAGCCAAGGTCCTCCACGAAGTCGGTGGCCGCAGCATGATCGAGCACGCCCTGCGTGCCGTGAGCGGTGCCGGCGCCTCGACCCTCGTCGCTGTCGTCGGCCACGATCGCGAGCAGGTGTCCGCCGCCATCGACGCGTTCAGCCCCAGCGTGATCCACGCCGTCCAGGACGAGCAGCGCGGCACGGGCCACGCTGTCCAGATCGCGCTCGACGCACTCGACGAGGCCCCGACCGGCACGGTGCTGGTGACGTACGGTGACGTGCCCTTGCTGTCCTCACAGGCCCTGGCGGAGCTGCTGGTCGATCACCGCGCGGCAGGTCGCGCTGTCACGATCCTGACCGCCGAGCTCGACGACCCGACCGGGTACGGGCGCATCCTGCGCAACGACGCCGGCGAGGTCACCGCGATCCGTGAGCACAAGGACGCGTCCGAGGAGCAGCGTGCTGTGCGCGAGATCAACAGCGGCATCCTTGCCATCGACGCAGAGTTCCTGATCGCGGCGATCAAGAGCCTCGAGGCCAACAACGCTCAGGGCGAGCTCTACCTGACCGACATCGTCGGGCTTGCCGCAGGCGATGGCCGGCCCGTCGGTGCGCACCTGCTCGAGGACGTATGGCAGACCGAAGGCGTCAACGATCGCGCGCAGCTCGCCCGCCTCGGCCGCGAGCTCAACCGCCGTCAGACCCAGCACTGGATGAGCGAAGGCGTCACGATCGTCGACCCTGACACGACATGGATCGATTCGGCCGTGACCCTCGCTCAGGACGTCACCCTGATGCCCGGCACGCAGCTGCTCGGCGCGACGACCGTGGGTGAGGGCGCGACGATCGGTCCCGACACCACATTGCGCAACGTCGAGGTCGGCGCGCGTGCCAGTGTCATCCGTACGCATGGCTCCGACGCCGTGATCGGCGACGATGCGATCGTCGGCCCGTTCTCCTACCTCCGTCCCGGTACCGAGCTCGGGGTCAAGGGCAAGATCGGCGCCTTCGTCGAGACCAAGAACGCCCACATTGGTGACGGCGCGAAGGTGCCGCACCTGTCGTACGTCGGCGACGCGGACATCGGCGAGGGCGCCAACATCGGCGCCGGCACGATCTTCGCCAACTACGACGGCGTCAACAAGCACCGCACCACGGTGGGCAAGCACGCGCGTACGGCGTCCAACAACACGTTCGTCGCACCCGTCACGATCGGCGATGGCGCACACACCGGTGCCGGCACGACCGTCCGCAAGGACGTGCCACCCGGGGCGCTTGCCGTCAGCAAGGGTGAGCAGAGGAACATGGAGGGGTGGGTCGAGCAGAAGCGACCCGACACCACTTCAGCCGAAGCAGCCCGGGGCGCAACCAAGAAGGAATCTGATGGCGAGCAGTAGCTTCTCCAAGCGCGCACCCACCAAGAACCTGATGCTGTTCTCGGGTCGTGCGCACCCCGTCCTCGCGCAGGAGGTCGCAGACCTGCTTGAGATCGATCTCGTGCCGACGACCTCGTACGACTTCGCCAACGGTGAGATCTACGTGCGCTTCGAGGAGTCCGTACGCGGCTGTGACGCGTTCATCATCCAGAGTCACGCGGCGCCGATCAACGACGCGATCATGGAGCAGCTCCTGATGATCGATGCGCTCAAGCGCGCGTCGGCCAAGCGCATCACGGTGATCCTGCCGTTCTACGGCTATGCGCGTCAGGACAAGAAGCACCTCGGACGCGAGCCCATCTCGGCGCGCCTGATGGCCGACCTGTTCCTCACTGCGGGCGCCGATCGCCTCATGACGGTCGACCTGCACACCGCGCAGATCCAGGGCTTCTTCGACGGACCGGTCGACCACCTGCTCGCGATGCCGATCCTCACACGCTATGTGAAGAAGAAGTACGGCAAGAAGGCGCTCGCAGTTGTCTCCCCGGATGCCGGCCGCATCAAGGTCGCCGAGTCGTGGGCCTCAGCGTTGAATGACGCCCCGCTGGCGTTCATCCACAAGACACGCGACGAGACCAAGCCCAACTCGACCAAGGCCAACCGCGTCGTCGGTGAGGTCGAAGGTCGCGTGTGCATCCTGGTCGACGACCTCATCGACACCGGCGGCACGATCGTCCAGGCGGCTGAAGCGCTGATGGCCGACGGCGCCGAAGATGTCGTCATCGTCTCGACCCACGCGGTGTTCTCCGGACCTGCCGTCGACCGGCTCAAGAACTCGACAGCGTGTGAGGTCATCGTCACCAACACGCTGCCGTTGTCGGACGATCAGCGCTTCGACAAGCTCACGGTGCTCTCCATCGCTCCGCTGCTCGCCCAGGCCACCGCTGCGGTGTTCGAGGACGGCTCCGTCACCAGCCTGTTCAAGAACTGAGATCGAGCAATGACAGGCCCGACGGGGGGCGCACCGTTGGTGGTGTCGGCCTGTTCGCCGCATTCATGATCACAGCCTTCACGGCGATCGGCGGCATCGTGGCAGCCATCAGCAACGCCTGAGGCGAATTGGGTCGTCGGGCCCGCCTGCGATAAGATCTGTGAGTTGCCTCGGCGAGGGTCCTTCGGGACCGTGATCGACAGGGCGCTCCACAGGAGTGCTGTGTTGAGCGCCTCTCGGGGCAGCCACCGACTTCGCACCCACACAATTCGCATTCAAAACGTATCGAAACGAGAAACTCTTCATGGCTGAGATCAAGATCGCCGCCGAGGCACGTACCGAGTTCGGCAAGGGCGCGGCCCGCCGCATCCGTCGTGCCGACAACGTCCCGGCCGTCCTCTACGGACACGGCTCCGATCCCGTGCACGTCACGCTGCCCGGTCACCAGCTCATGTTGGCGCTCAAGAACTCCAACGCGCTGCTCACGATCGATCTGGGCACCGAGCAGCACCTCGCGATCCCCAAGCAGATCCAGCGTGACCCGATCAAGGGCTTCATCGACCACGCTGACCTCCTGATCGTCAAGAAGGGCGAGAAGGTCACCGTCGACGTCCGCATCTACGTCGTCGGCGAAGCCATCAGCGGCAACCTGGTCGTCACCGAGAACAACACGATCGCGGTCGAGGCCGAGGCAACCCACATCCCCGAGTCCTTCGAGGTCTCGGTCGAGGGTCTCGACGCTGGCGCCCAGATCCACGCGAGCGACATCGAGCTGCCCAGCGGCTCGACCCTCGCGGTCGACCCCGAGCTCCTCATCGTCAACATCACCGCCGCACCGACCGCCGAGCAGCTCGAGGCCGAGCTCGCCGAGGCCGAGGCTGAGGCCGGCATCGAGCACGAAGCCACTGACGCCGAGGTCGAGGCAGAGGCCGAGGCCGATGGTGACGCAGAGGCTGCGCCCGAGGGCGACGCGGCGGAGTCCACACCAGCCGAATGACCTGGCTGGTCGTCGGGCTCGGCAATCCGGGCTCGAAGTACGCCGCGACCCGTCACAACGTCGGTTACTTCGTGACCGACGCGCTTGCCGAGCGGGTCGGCGGTTCGTGGAAGAAGGCCAAGTCCGGCCAGGCCGACGTGATCGAAGGTCGGCTTGCCGGCGTACGCGTCGTGCTCGGTCGCTCGCGCTCGTACATGAACGAGAGCGGCGGACCGGTGTCGTCGCTCGCCAAGTTCTACGACGTGGAGCCTGACCACGTCGTGGTGATCCACGATGAGCTGGACATCGACTTCGGGATGCTGCGGATCAAGCTCGGTGGCGGCGACAACGGGCACAACGGCTTGCGCTCGATCCGCCAGTCGCTCGACACCGGTGACTTCTTCCGCGTACGCGTCGGCATCGGCCGTCCGCAGGGGCGGCAGAGCGTGCACGACTTCGTGCTGAAGTCGTACTCGTCTGCCGAGCGCAAGGACTTGCCCACGTACGTCGTGGAGGCGGCCGACGCCGTCGAGAGCCTCATCACGCGGGGACTAGAAGCGACGCAGAGCGCGTTCAACCGTTGAGATGACACTCCCTAGCCTTGCGACCCTGGTCGCCGCCGAACCGACGATCGCCGGCGCACTCGCTGATCGCGCTGGTGGGCTCGCCGAGCTCGGCCTGCAGGCTCCCGAGCCGCTGCGCCCCTTCCTCACCCAGGCCTTGGCCGAGCAGTCGACCGTCCTCGCGGTCACCGCGACCGCGCGCGAGGGCGAAGACCTGGTCGCCCAGCTCGGCGAGCTGCTCGGCAAGGATTCCGTCGTCTACTTCCCGGCCTGGGAGACGCTCCCGCACGAGCGCCTCTCGCCTCGCTCCGACACCGTTGGCCGTCGGCTGGCCGTCCTGCGCCGACTCGTGCACCCGACCAAGGCCAACGAGCTCGCCAACCTGTCTGAAGCAAATGGGGACACGGCGACGGGACCGATCAGGGTCATCGTCGCGCCCGTACGCTCGTTGCTCCAGCCGCAGGCCAAAGGTCTCGCCGACCTTGAGCCGGTCGAGCTGCGCAAGGGCGACGAGATCGGCCTTGACGCGACTGTTGGGGCATTGGCCGCCGCCGCGTATTCACGAGTCGACCTGGTCGAACGCCGCGGTGAGTTCGCCGTACGCGGTGGCATCATCGACGTCTTCCCGCCGACCGAGGACCACCCGCTGCGCATCGAGTTCTTCGGCGACGAGGTCGACGAGATCCGGCGCTTCGCGGTCGCCGACCAGCGCACGCTCGAGGAGGTTACCCACGTGTGGGCGCCACCCTGCCGTGAGCTGCTGCTCACCGGTGACGTGCGCGTACGAGCCGCTGAGCTTGCTGAGCGCCACCCGCGGATGGCAGAGATCTTCACCAAGCTCGCCGAAGGCCACGCGGTCGAGGGCATGGAGTCGCTGACCCCGGTCCTCACCGATGAGATGGAGCTGCTGGTCGACCTCCTTCCGGAGAAGTCGGCAATCCTGCTCTGCGACCCCGAGCGCATCCGCGCCCGCGCCGCCGATCTGGTCGCGACGAGCGAGGAGTTCCTCCAGGCATCGTGGGCGGCCGCCGCCAGCGGTGGCGAAGCGCCGATCGACCTCGGCTCGGCGGCCTTCCGCACGCTCGACGACGTACGCCTCGAGACGCTCGGCCTCGGACACACCTGGTTCACGATCTCCCCATTCGGTTTGGACGTCGACGAGAAGTCGCGTTCGGTCGAGATGGAGGCAGCCGCCGCCTACCGCGGCGACACCACCGCCGCCCTCACCGACATCCGTACGTGGGTTGCCGAGGGCAAGAGGGTTGTGTTCGTGGCTCCCGCCCATGGTCAGGCCCAGCGTGCCGTCGAGTGGCTTGCGGAGAACGATGTGGCCGCCTCGCTCGACGACGAGGTCACCGCTCCGACGCCGGGCGTCGTGCAGATCATTCTGGGCGAGCTCGATCACGGTTTCGTGTCGCCGCCCCTTCAGCTCGCCGTCATCACCTACGACGACCTCGTCGGCCAGCGCGCCGCGGACCGTACCGAGCGCAAGATGCCGTCGCGCCGACGCAAGCAGGTCGATCCGCTCGAGCTGGCGACCGGCGACTTCGTCGTTCACGAGCAGCACGGCGTCGGCCGCTATGTCGAGTTGATGCAGCGCGTCGTACAAGGTGCGGCTCGTGAATATCTCGTGATCGAGTACGCCCCCTCCAAGCGTGGTCATCCTGCCGACCGGTTGTTCGTGCCGATGGACCAGCTCGACCAGATCAGTCGCTATGTCGGCGGTGAGTCGCCCTCCCTCGACAAGCTCGGTGGCGCTGACTGGACGAGCCGCAAGAACAAGGCGCGCAAGGCCGTACGCCAGATCGCCGGCGAGCTCATCAAGCTCTATGCCGCCCGCCAGGCCACCAAGGGTCACGCGTTCGGCCCCGACACCCCGTGGCAGGCCGAGCTCGAGGACGCGTTCGCCTTCGTCGAGACGCCCGACCAGATGATCACGATCGACGAGGTCAAGCGCGACATGGAGCGCACCGTGCCGATGGACCGGCTCGTCTGTGGTGATGTCGGCTACGGCAAGACCGAGATCGCCGTGCGCGCTGCGTTCAAGGCGATCCAGGACGGCAAGCAGGTCATCCTGCTCGTACCGACGACACTGCTGGTGCAGCAGCACTATGCGACGTTCGCCGAGCGGTTTGGCCAGTTCCCGGTGACGATCCGGCCACTGTCGCGGTTCCAGTCCGACAAGGAGTCCAAGGACACCCTCGAAGGTCTCGCCAACGGCACTATCGACCTCGTCATTGGTACGCACCGCCTCCTGCAGCCCGGCGTGAAGATCAAGGACCTCGGCTTGGTGATCGTCGACGAGGAGCAGCGCTTCGGCGTCGAGCACAAGGAAGCGCTCAAGATGCTGCGCGCCGCAGTCGACGTGCTCTCGATGTCAGCCACGCCGATCCCGCGCACCCTCGAGATGGCGATCACCGGCATCCGCGAGATGTCGACCATCGCCACGCCGCCGGAGGAGCGCCACCCCGTGCTGTCGTTCGTCGGCGCGTACGAGGACGGCCAGATCATCGCCGCGATCCGCCGCGAGCTGCTCCGCGAGGGGCAGGTGTTCTTCATCCACAACCGCGTGCAGAGCATCGACAAGGCAGTCGCCAACATCTTGCGGCTCGTCCCCGAGGCGCGCGTCGCCTCCGCCCACGGCCAGATGGGGGAGCATCAGCTCGAGCAGGTCATGGTCGACTTCTGGGAGAAGCGCATCGACGTGCTGGTCTGCACCACGATCGTCGAGTCCGGCCTCGACGTCTCCAACGCCAACACCATGATCATCGAGCGCGCCGACACCCTCGGCCTCTCGCAGCTGCACCAGCTGCGTGGTCGTGTCGGACGATCGCGGGAGCGCGCGTACGCGTACTTCCTCTACCCACCCGAGAAGCCGCTCACCGAGACGGCGCACGACCGGCTCACCACGATCGCGCAGCACTCCGAGCTCGGCGGCGGCATGGCCGTCGCGATGAAGGACCTCGAGATTCGCGGCGCCGGCAACCTGCTTGGCGGCGAGCAATCGGGCCACATCGCCGATGTCGGTTTCGACCTCTACGTACGACTGGTCGGCGAGGCCGTCGCGGAGTTCCGCGGCGAAGGTCCGCCCGAGCGCGAGGTCAAGATCGAGCTGCCGATCGAGGCGCACCTGCCGCATGACTACGTACAGAGCGAGCGCTTGCGCCTCGAGATGTACAAGCGCCTCGCCGACGTACGAGCACTCACCGAGGTCGACGAGCTTCGGGCTGAGCTGGTTGACCGCTACGGCGAGCCGCCCGAAGCCGTCGAGGTGCTGCTCGAGGTCGGCCGTCTGCGCGTACGCGTGCGCGAAGCCGGGCTCGCAGAGGTCACCTCGGCCGGGCCCAACATCCGCTTCGCACCGCTCAAGCTTCCCGACTCGGCGCAGATGCGCCTCTCCCGCGTCTACCCGCGGAGCACCTACAAGGCCGCAGCCGAGATCGCTCTCGTACCCCGACCCAAGACTGCGCCGATCGGTGGCGAACCTCTGCGCGATCGCGAGCTGCTCGAGTGGACCCGTACCGTGATCGACACACTGGTGCCGGTCGAAGTGGCGGTCAGCTAGCTTCCTCGCGGAGCAGCGGTGGCGTGGCGTTCTTGGGCTTGATGCCGTGCTTGTCGGCAAAGAACGCCCTAACGATGTCCATGTCTGCCGTGACGTCGTCCGACGCGTGGAACGTTGGTCCGAAGCCCATCGTCTTGGTCGGCGGGTCGAAGAACGCGAGCGTGATCGGCAGACCGGTGTCCTTCGACAGCCGCAAGAAGCCTGACTTCCAGAACTCGCCCTTGCCGCGGGTGCCCTCGGCAGCGATGATCAGCCGGAACGGCTTGCCCGTACCAGCCTCGGCGACCAGGTCTCGTACGACGGATCCCCGCGTTGTCACGATCGAGGGGAACGCCGCCGAATGCCTTGAGCACCCAGCTTGAGCGGGCCCTTGAACAGCTGCTTCTTGACCAGTACGCGGGGGTGCGCACCGTCATGCCACATGACGAGCAGCATCGTGATGAAGTCCCAGTTGGACGTGTGCGGCGCACCGACCAGGATCCCGGTCTGGGGCACCTCGCCGATCTGGCGATAGCGCATCACGCGCACAATTCCTCGGGCCAGCCGCTGCCGCATCATGGCGCAACCCTAGGACGAGGTCTTCGTCTGTTGTCACCCGGCGGGCGACTGGTTGAAATATTGCGGATCCGTGAGGCGCAACTAGCGTCGGTGCATGACTTTCTCGGGACCCTTCAAGCAGTTCACGCGGACCAAGGACATCGACGATGTCATCCACCAGAACGACGAGGATCCCGAGGAGGCCGGTCAGCCGGGCCTCCTCCGTCGGCTCTCGGTGTTCGACCTCATGGGGTTCGGGATCGGGATCGTCATCGGCACCGGCATCTTCACGTTGACCGGTGTGGAGGCCAAGAACCATGCCGGCCCGGCGATCTCGCTCGCCTTCATCATCGCCGGCATCGTCGCGATGCTGGCTGCCGTTTGCTATGCCGAGCTCGCGGCCGCAGTGCCGACGGCCGGCAGCTCCTACACGTACGCGTACGCGACGATCGGTGAGATCTTCGCCTGGATCATCGCGTGGGACCTGATCCTCGAGTTCGCGCTCGGTGCCGCCGTGGTGGCCCGCGGCTGGTCGGGCTATCTCCAGGACGTGTTCGGGCTGCCCAAGGCGTACTTCGGCGAGGAGGACTCGACGATCAACCTCGGCGCGATGGGCATCGTGCTGGTGCTGGGTCTCATTGCGATGACCGGCATCCGGCAGAGCAAGTGGCTCACCAACGCGCTGGTGCTGATCAAGATCAGCGTCGTCGTGTTCGTCATCGCGGTCGGCGCGTTCTTCGTCAAGGTCTCGCTCTTCACCCCGTACATTCCCAAGTCCCACAAGGAGGAATCGGCGGGGAGCGGGTTGGCCCAACCGCTCTGGCAGTGGGCCAGCGGAGCCGAGCCGACCTCGTACGGGGTGACGGGTGTGCTGGTCGCCGCAGCTGTGGTGTTCTTCGCCTACAGCGGTTTCGAGGCCGTGGCCAACCTCGGGGAGGAGACCAACAACCCCGCCAAGGACATGCCGCGTGGACTGATCGGCACTCTCGCGATCTGCACGGTCCTGTACGTGTTGGTCTGCGTCGTGCTCGTCGGCATGGTCAACTACACCGACCTCAGCGAGGGCGCTCCGATCTCGGATGCGTTCAAGCAGGTCGGGCTTGGCTGGGCCAGCGTCCTCGTTGGCATCGCGGCGGTCGCCGGACTGACCTCGGTGATGCTGGTCGAGCTGGTCACGGTCGGGCGTATCGGCTTCGCGTTGAGCCGCGACGGCCTGCTGCCGAAGGCGATCGGTGCGATTCATCCGACTTGGCACACGCCGTGGCGGGCGACGGGACTGACGATGATCCTCGTCATGGTGCTCGGCGGGCTCGTGCCGCTCGGCACACTCGCCGAGATGGTCTCGATCGGCACCCTGTTCGCGTTCCTGGTCGTGTCGATCGCGGTGATCGTCCTGCGGCGCACCAAGCCGAAGATGAAAAGGCCGTTCCGGGTGCCCAACGTGCCGATCCTGCCGACGGTCTCGGGACTGCTGTGTGTCGGCCTGATGACCAACCTCGCCGTCGAGACCTGGTTGCGGTTCCTCGTCTGGCTGGCAGTGGGCATGATGATCTACCTCGTGTACGGGCGCAGGCATTCCCGCCTCGCCGAGGAGCACAAGAATGCAAGGGGCAACACGGCCACGTGAGGGCCGTGGGTAATCTTTGGGCATGTTGACCCGTGCTCGACTCGCCGTACTCGTCCTCGCCACCTTGTCACTTGCGGCCTGCGGCAACATCCACCCCGGTGACGCAGCGGTCGTCGACGGCCACGCGATCTCGATGTCGAAGTTCGACAAGACCGCGCGCGTCTATTGCGAGCTCACCCTGCTCACCGCCAAGCAGCAGGGCGTCAGCTCTGTGCCCAACGCGGACATCCGGCGTCAGACGATCTCCGATCTCGTGACGATCTACATTGCTCGCGACGTCGCCAAGGATCAGGGCATCGCCCCCGACAAGCGGTCGTACGAGCTCACGAGCGCCCAGCTCAAGCAGATCGGCTCGGAGTTCCCCAAGGGCGATGACGCCGAGACCGTCGAGTACGCCATCGAGAACTCGCAGGAGATCGCGGCGATCGCCACGGCTCTCGCCGAGAAGGTCACGGGCACTGTGGCCACTGAGGCCAACGCCAGCCAGCTGGCCGAAGCCGGTCTGGCCGCGATCGTGGCCGCGTTCAAGGACCATGACGTGAAGTTTGCGCCTCGCTTCGGGCTCAGCGACTCGTTGAAGGATCTCGGACCGACCGGCTCGCTGTCCGTCGCAAACGTCGACTTCGAGGCGCCGACCGACGACGAGCTGCCCACGGCCCAGCGCTGCGCCTGATGCGCATCGTCGTACTCAGCCCACGGGTGGCTCCGGGCATCCTGACTCTCGCGACCTGGGACGCTCTGCGTGACGCCTCGAGGGTCGTCGCGAAGGAGGACGATCCGCACGTCCACGCGATCAGGGCCTCGGGCATCGACGTCGAGATCTCGAGCGCCGCGCCTACGTACGTCGACGACCTCGTGTGGATCGCTCCTACCGGTGATGCCGAGTGGGCGCGAGCTGTCGCCGACGATCTGATGTCGGCCGACGAGGTCGGCGCCGTCGAGGTCATCTTTGGCTCGTACGACGTGCCGGGTGGGAGCCTGATCGACCTCGTCGACGTGATGGACCGTCTCCGCCGCGAATGCCCGTGGACCGCCCAGCAGACGCATCTCTCCCTGGCGCCGTATGTGCTCGAGGAGGCTCAGGAGACGTTCGAGACGTTGGAGTCGGGTGATTCCGAGCACCTGCGCGAAGAGCTCGGCGACCTGCTGATGCAGGTCGTCTTCCACGCCCGCATCGCCGCCGAGGCGGAAGGATGGGACGTCGACGACGTCACCGCCGGCATCACGACCAAGCTCGTCCGCCGCAACCCGCACGTGTTCGCGCCCGAGACACTCGACCACGTCCCGACGACGCCGGACGAGATCGACGCGCAGTGGCAGCGCATCAAGCAGCAGGAGCGCGACGGCGCGATCGCGCCGCTCCACGACCATTGAGCCGGTCAGGGCGAGGCGATTCAGGTCGAGCAACGGCGACGACTAGGCTGGAGCCTCACACGCTCAACCGCTACTGAGGAGCAGTCTTGGCACGCATCGACGCCGTCGGCGCACGGGAAATCTTGGATTCACGGGGCAACCCGACAGTCGAGGTCGAAGTCGCCCTCGATGACGGCACGATCGGCCGCGCGGCAGTGCCCTCCGGCGCTTCAACCGGCGCCTTCGAGGCAGTTGAGCTCCGTGACGGAGGCAAGCGCTACCTCGGCAAGGGCGTCCTCAAGGCAGTCGCCGGCGTCAACGACAAGATCGGACCGGCCCTCAAGGGCTTCGAGGCCGACGACCAGCGCGAGATCGACCTCGCGATGCTCGACCTCGATGGCACGCCCAACAAGGCCAAGCTTGGCGCCAACGCGATTCTCGGTGTCTCGCTCGCCGTCGCCAAGGCCGCGGCCGACTCGGCCAAGCTGCCGCTGTTCCGCTACGTCGGCGGTCCTAACGCCCACGTGCTCCCCGTACCGATGCTCAACATCCTCAACGGTGGCTCGCACGCCGACTCCAACGTCGACGTCCAGGAGTTCATGATCGCTCCGGTCGGCGCCGAGTCGTTCTCCGAGGCGTTGCGTCAGGGCGCCGAGGTCTACCACTCGCTCAAGTCCGTACTCAACAAAGAGGGACTCTCGACCGGTCTCGGCGACGAGGGTGGCTTCGCGCCCAACCTCGACTCCAACCGTGCCGCGCTCGAGCTCATCTCGCGGGCTGTCGAGCAGGCCGGTCTCAAGGTCGGCACCGACATCGCGTTCGCGCTCGACGTCGCCGCATCGGAGTTCTTCGACAATGGCTCGTACGACTTCGAGGGCAAGAAGACCAGCGCCGAGGAGATGTCGGCCTACTACAAGAAGCTCGTGGCCGACTTCCCGATCGTCTCGATCGAGGATCCCCTCGACGAGGACGACTGGGCCGGCTGGACCACACTGACCACCGACATCGGTGACCAGGTGCAGATCGTCGGCGACGATCTCTTCGTGACCAACGTCGAGCGGCTCACCCGCGGCATCTCCGAGGGCGCCGCCAACGCGCTGCTGGTCAAGGTCAACCAGATCGGGTCGTTGACCGAAACCCTCGACTCGGTCGACCTCGCTCATCGCCATGGCTTCACCTGCATGATGAGCCACCGTTCGGGCGAGACCGAGGACACCACGATTGCCGACCTCGCTGTCGCGACCAACTGTGGACAGATCAAGACCGGTGCGCCGGCCCGATCTGACCGCGTCGCCAAGTACAACCAGCTGCTGCGCATCGAGGAGCTCCTCGGTCCGGCTGCTGAGTACGCCGGCGTCTCCGCCTTCCCGCGGCTGGCTGTTTGACCCATGGCCACACGCGGACCACGCGGACCGGGACGGAAACCGCCCAAGCGGGAGCCGTCCGGGTCCTCGCGTGGGCGCAAGCCGACCGGCGCGCGGGCATCGGCGGCGGCCAAGAAGCGCGTCAGCTCGGGCAGCGGTCAACAGCTGACGACGCGGGCGATCGTGCTGCTCGCCGTGACGCTGCTGCTTGTCGGTTCCTACACGACGACGCTGCACGCGTGGTGGGAGCAGCGCGGCGACATCCAGGCCAGCAAGGCGCGGATCGCCTCGACCAAGGCGGAGATCGGCTTCCTCGAGGACGAGAAGGCGCGCTGGGAGGACCCCGCGTACGTCAAGCAGCAGGCGCGCGCCCGGTTCGGCTGGGTCATGCCGGGCGAGGTCGGCTATCGCGTGATCGGTGCTGACGGCGTCGTACGCGGTGATGTACCGACGCTCGACGAGCCGCCAGAAGCCAAGACGCCGCAGTGGTACGACAAGCTCTGGGGCAGCGTGAAGCAGTCGGGCAAGACCCCCAAGGCCAAGAAGACAGAAGACCCCAACGCCGTGATCAAGAAGCAATGACGATCGCCCAGGCAGACCTCGACGCGATCGAGGAGCAGCTCGGACGTACGCCACGCGGGATCCTCGAGATCGCATCACGCTGTCCGTCCGGCCACCCCAATGTCGTCAAGACCGAACCGCGGCTCGACGACGGCACACCGTTCCCGACGATGTTCTATCTCACCTGCGACCGGCTCGCCGCCGAGATCGGCACGCTCGAGGCCTCGGGCCTCATGCGCGAGATGACCGAGCGGATCGCCGAGGACGAAGACCTCGCGGCGCACTACCAGCGAGCCCACGACTCCTACCTCGCCGAGCGTGAGGCGATCGGCCACGTCCCGGAGATCGACGGCATCACCGCTGGCGGGATGCCGACCCGGGTGAAGTGCCTGCACGTGCTCGTCGGCCACTCGTTGGCCAAGGGGCCCGGCATCAACCCGCTCGGCGACGAAGCCCTCGAGCTTCTCGGCGACTGGTGGGCGGGCAACAGCTGCGGCCCCCAGGCTGATGACTGAGCCTCGTACGAGGGTGGCCGCGTTTGACTGCGGCACCAACTCGATCAGGCTCCTGGTGTGCGATCTGCAGGGGTCCGTCAAGACTGACCACCTGCGTGAGATGAAGATCGTGCGCCTGGGTCAGGACGTCGACCGTACGGGCCATCTCGCCGACGACGCCGTCGCGCGCGCCTTGCATGCCACACGTGACTTCGCCGAGACGATCCCGCTGCTCGGGGTCGAGCGGATCGTCTTCTGTGCGACGTCGGCCGTACGCGACGCCGACAATGGCGAAGCCTTCTGTGACGCGATCGAGGGCATCCTCGGCGTTCGGCCGATCGTGCTCGACGGTCCTGCCGAGGCGCGTGCGGGTTTCCTCGGCGCCACCCGCGACCTCGAGCCCGCTCGTACCCTCGTCGTCGACATCGGCGGTGGGTCGACCGAGCTCGTCGTCGGCCTCGGTGACGAGATCGAGTCGGCGGTGTCGCTCGACATCGGGTCCGTACGGCTCACCGAGCGATTCCTGAAGACTGATCCACCGACGGAAGTCGAGATCGCCGAGTGCACCGATTACGTTGACTCGCTGCTCGCCCCGGTCGTCGGTTTCGCACCGGTCAGCCGGTTCGTCGGTGTCGCCGGCACGATCACGACGGTCGTCGCGCATGCGCTCGAGCTTGAGGCGTACGACTCGCGGGCGATCCACGCCGCCGAGCTGGCACACGATGTCGTACGTACGGCGTGCCGCGAGCTCCTCCAGATGACTGTCGCCGAGCGGAGCGCGCTCGGGTTCATGCATCCCGGCCGTGCTGACGTCATCGGCGGCGGCGCGCTGATCCTTGATCGCATCCTGGAGCTGGTGCCGTTCGACACCGGCGCCATGATCGCCAGCGAGCACGACATCCTGGACGGCATCGCCTGGATGGCCGCCGAACAGCAGTAGCCTCGACGGAGCGCTCCTGTAGCCCAATTGGCAGAGGCAGACGACTTAAAATCGTCCAAGTGTGGGTTCGACCCCCACCGGGAGCACGGAATGTGACGTCTGGGAATGTGAGGGGGTCGGGACCACACGACGAGAGGTGTGGGTTCGACCCCCACCAGAAGCACTGACTGAACTGTCAGCGGTCGACCCCCACCGGGAGCACTGAAGTGAGATGTCCCGGTTTGTGTGGGGGTCGGGACCCACACCATCAAGAGATGCGGTTCGACCCCCACCGGGAGCACTGAAGATTCAGCTCACGCGCTCGCGGAGTCCCGCTGCGAGGCCAAAAATCGTCAGCCAGTCGAAGAAGCCGCCACCCAGCTCAGCGAGGCGTCGGTGCTTCACGCCGCCGAGGCGCAGCCGCAGATGCACGCGCGTCGTGGTGTCACCGGTCAGCGTGATGGCCCAGCTCAGCCGCACGTTGCCTCGGGTGCTGATGTGCACGATCGTCGTCGGCGCATCGAGCTGGGCGACCGTGAACGTCTCGTCATTGCCTCCCCAGTCGGGGATGACGTCGCCTACGGCGAGGTCTTGCAACTGAGGGTCAATCGAGCGCAGCCCGCGACGCGAACGTGGGATGAGGCGCTCGACCGTCCGGGGGAGGTACCAGCCGGCGCGCCGTTTGCCGAGCTGGACGAACCACGGCCACACGGCATCGGGCGTTGCATCGATGGTGAACGCGCGATCCATCACGACACTGGCGTAGGAGACGATCTCGTCGCCCGGCAGCGATGCCTGCTCCTCGGCCGTGGTCGGACGAACGCTAACCATGCACCGACACAGCCACGAGGGCGATGTCGTCGCTGGCGATCCCGTCCTGGAACTTGAGCACGTCGGCCAGCACGCCGTTGACCATCAGCTCGGGGGTGCGGGCGTGCGTACGAGCAGACTCGCGGAGGCGCTCATCGCCGAAGAACGAGGATCCCTGACGCCCTTCGCTGGAGCCATCGGTGTGCAGGAGCAGCATGTCGCCCTGCTGGAGCGGGAACGTCGTCGACGTGTACGACGCATCCTCGAACACGCCCATCAGCGAGCCGGGCTCGAACGGCACCTCGCCCACCTCGCCATTGCGTACGAGCAGGGGCGGTGCGTGACCCCCGGCCGCCATCGACACGGTCCAGTCGTCGAGGCTCCGGGTCAGCCTGATCAGGATGACGGTGCAGAACCGGTCATCGCCGCGACTCTCGAGCATCACTGCGTTCAACGTGTCGAGCACTCGGGCCGGATCAGCCTCCATCACCGTGACGGCGCGCAACGTGTGCCGTACGAGGGACGTCACGACCGCGGCGCGTACGCCCTTGCCGCAGACATCGCCGAGCACCACGACCCAGTCGTCATTCCCGACCTGGAACACGTCGTAGAAGTCGCCACCCACCTGCGACCCGTCACCGGCTGGTCGGTAGACGGCAGCGAGGCCGAGCCCGGGAATCGTGGGCAGTGCGGGAGGCAGCAGGGTGTCCTGCAGAGTGCGCGCAAGGTCGACGGCCTGGTCCTGGGCGACCTCGGCGCGATGGCGGGCCAGCACGAGCTCGCGCTCGTACTCACGCCGTTCCGTCGCATCCATCACGGCAAGTCGGATCAGTCGCGGCTGGCCGTCCTCGTGGCGGGCGAGCGTCGCGTTGATCAGCACCGAGAGGGTGCCTTCGCTCGCCGTACGTACGTTGAGCGCGATCTCGCGCACCTCGCCCTGACGGTTGAGCAACGGGACGAGCTGCGTCTCGTAGTAGTCCTTGCCGTCAGATCGCAGCAGATTGGGGAAGAGCTGGCGATCGACCAGGTCCTCATGGGTGTAGCCGGTCCAGCGCAGGAACGTCTGGTTGACCTTGACGATGACCCCGTCGGGAGCCACGGTCAGGTAGCCGACCGGAGCGTGCTGGTAGAGCAGCTCGGCATCGTCGTCGCGCAGCTGCTCATATCCGGCTGCCCATTCGCCGGCGGTGTGCATCATGCTCAAAACGTAACCCGCTACGGGTCAGTTCGCCCCAGTAGGCCCAGGTTGCGCGGCATACTGAGACCCGAGTGAGGTGGCGATGGACGCAGAGGCATTGTTCGACGATCTGGCGGCGGAGCTGGAGCCGCGCGGCGCGTCGACCGGAAAGATGTTCGGCGCGCGCTGCCTCAAGCTCGATCGGAAGGTGTTCGCCACCGCCGGCCACGACCGGATCACGGTCAAGCTCGGCGCCGGGACCACACCTCACGCGAGCGCACTCGAGATCGGTGAGCCGTTTGACCCGAGCGGCAAGGGCAGGCCGATGAAGGAATGGGTCACGTTCAACGCCGAGCAGGACGCCGATGCGGTGGCTGGATTCGTCCAGGCTGCCTTCGAGCTTGCGCAGGACCGCCGATGATCTTCTCGTGTCCAGATCCGGCGCTGGATCCGCATTTCGCCGAGAAGCTGCTCACCCTGCAGCGGGAGGCGTACGCGGTCGAGGCGGAGATCATCGGCGATGACCGGCTCCCGCCGCTGCAGGAGGATCACGAGGCCCTGGCCGCCCCGCGAGTGCAGTGGTGCACCGCCTGGGACGGGGTTGCCCTGCTCGGAGCGGTGAGCTGGCACGAGCACGACGACCACGTCGACATCGACCGGGTGATGGTCAGCCCGTCGGCCCATCGTCGGGGAATCGCCAGTGCGCTGCTCGGTCACGTGCGCGATGACGCTCACGGACGGGAGCTGGTCGTGTCGACTGGACGCGACAACGCTCCCGCGGTGACGCTCTACCTCAAGCACGGCTTCACGGCGGTCGAGGACGAAGAGGTCCCGCCCGGCATCTGGATCACCCGGTTCCGAAGCAGCTGAACGCGGAACTGGAGCAGGGGCAGGTGCCCCGGCTCCAGCTTTGTCGCCGGCCTCAGACGAGGGCTGGCTTGGTTTCCTGTTTCGACGGTTCGGTGACGAGCTGCTCGCGGGTGGTGATCATCCACGACAGGAATGCCGTCACGATCATGCCCGGAACGGCTGACCACAGCCACCACGGGGACTCGAACGACTGCGACACGACGACGATCATCAGCCAGACGATCAGCTGAACGGCCGTCGTCAGCGCGGTGATCGCGGCGGCGGCCCATCGGGCCGTACGAAGCCAGTCCGTCGGCGCGTCCGGATCGTGGTTGGTGTCCATCTGGTTGGGCCAGAAGAGGTGCCCGAGGGCCTTGTTGAGGGGATTCATGTCGTTCATGGTGTGCTCCTTGGTGTGGTCGAAGTCCATGTTTCGACGCTAAAGACACCGCGAACGCAGGACGAGGGGCCCAGGCGCCCTCTTCGAGGTGGACCTGGACCCACCAGCCGCCGGCACAGAGGTGCTTCGTAGGCTGATCTTCCCCACCCACGAGGAGCGCCACGATGGACGTACGCACGCTGGGTCGCACTGGCCGCCAGGTCTCGGTCGTTGGTCTCGGTACGTGGCAGCTCGGTGCCGACTGGGGCGACGTGACCCCTGACGAGGCGATCGCCGTTCTCGACAGCGCGACAGAGTCCGGCGTCACGTTCTTCGACACCGCGGACGTCTACGGCGACGGCCGAAGTGAGCAACTGATCGGCCAGTACCTCCGTGGGCGGCCCGACCTCGATGTCTTGGTGGCAACCAAGATGGGCCGTCGTGCTGAGCAGGAGCCAGCGAACTTCACGCTCGACAACTTCCGGACATGGACCGATCGCTCCCGCACAAATCTTGGCGTCGAGACCCTCGACCTTGTCCAGCTGCATTGCCCGCCCACACCGGTGTTCTCCAGCGACGAGGTGTTCGATGCCCTCGACCTGCTCGTGCAGGAGGGTGTGATGGCTGCGTACGGAGTGAGTGTCGAGACCGCGGACGAGGCGCTGACCGCGATCGCGCGACCCCATGTGGCGAGTGTTCAGATCATCCTCAATGCGTTTCGGCTCAAGCCTCTCGAGGCAGTGCTGCCGGCCGCGAAGCAAGCCGGTGTGGGCATCATCGCCCGCGTCCCGCTCGCCTCCGGCCTGCTGTCGGGCCGCTACACGACCGACACGACGTTCGCGCCTGACGACCACCGTGCGTACAACAGGTCAGGCGAAGCCTTCGATGTCGGTGAGACCTTCTCCGGCGTCGCCTTCGAGACCGGGCTGCTCGCCGCGCAGGAGTTCGCGGCTGCCGTGCCGGAGGGCATTCGCCCCGCCCAGGCTGCGATCGCGTGGATCCTCTCGCAGGACGGCGTCACAGCGGCAATTCCCGGAGCTCGCAACGTCAGCCAGTCGCGCTCCAACGCGGCTGCAGCTGAGGTGAACCTTCCCGCGGACTTCGCCGCGACGGTTCAAGGCATATACGACCGCCACCTGCGCGCGTCGATTCACCCGCGTTGGTAGAACCCTAGGCCTGCTCGAGGCGTACGCCGGACCACGACTCATCAAGCGGGACGTGCTCGATCGTGTGCCAGCCGTAGTCGGCGACGAGCTGGCCGATGGTGTCGGCCTCGACGTCGGTGCGACCGCCGATCGGATAGCAGATCCAGACGACCGGGATCGAGCCCAGCTGCGGCAGGAACTCATCGAGATCGTCGATCAGCTGGGCGCGGCTCTCGACGAACAAGATGGCGCCGTCGATCAGGTCTGACTCATCGTCGTCATCCTCGTTGCGCTGCTCGATGGCGATGGCGCCCTCGGGAAGCGGGTCAAGCAGCGCGGTCTCCTCAACGGTCTGACCGATGACCCACACGACATAGCCCTCGGTGATGCGCAGCTTGTCAGCGATGGTGGTGTCGGTCATTCGTCCATCCTATGGGGTGGCATTGACGGCGCTGATGTCTCGAATCACCCGGCCGACATCGAGGCCCTTCTGCTCAAATCGGGTCAAGGGTCGGCCCTCGTACCGGGGCGACCACTCGCCACCGTCAAGGTCCGGTGACTGCAAGACAACTGTCTGCATCTGCTCGGCGTAGTCCTCCCAGTCAGTTGCCATCCGCAGCACGCCTCCGGGCTCGAGGACGCGCGAAACGAGCGTGGCGAACTCCGGCGTGATCAGGCGACGCTTGTGATGGCGCGCCTTGTGCCAGGGATCCGGGAACCAGATGCGCACCTCGCGTACGGAGGCGGGCGGCAGCATCGTCGTGAATGCCTCCGCGGCGTTGACGATCGCCATCCGGATGTTCGTCACCCGCTCGTGGCGCATCGTCACCAAGGTCTGGGCAACCCCCGGTACGTAGACCTCGAGACCCAGGAAGTCATGGTCGGGCTGCTCCTTGGCGGCGTGCACGATCGCCTCGCCGCGGCCGCTGCCGATCTCGACGACCAGAGGTGCGGTGCGGCCGAAGGCGGTGTGGGCGTTGAACACGTAACCGGGGGCGACCGACGTGCTCGGTCCGTGGCGAGGTACGTCGATGACGTACGCGTGGGCGACCTTGTCCCATGCGCTCTGCTGGCGCTGGGTGAGCCGCCCACCGCGCCTGGTGAAGGACACCGGGCTGGTCCGATATGCAGGTGGCTCCACGGGGGTTAGCGTAGACGAATGAGCGAGCGCAGCGAGCGAGCAGTTGGACAGCAGTCACGCCTCGGCCTCCGTATCATCCTGGCCCTGTCAACGGAGGTGGAGGCGTGACCATTGAACCTGACAGCAAGGACTGGACCTGGGTCCTGTCGCAGCAGTGCCCCGAGTGCGGGTTGACCGCGAGCGAGGTCGAGCCCACCGAGATCGGCGCTCAGGTACGTGCACACCTGCCACGTTGGGAGGCCGTGCTCGCCCGCCCGGGTGCCCGAGATCGGCCGTCACCTGCTGTCTGGTCGCCGTTGGAGTACGCGTGCCACGTACGCGATGTGTACGTGCTGTTCACCGAGCGGGTCGAGCTGATGCTCGACGAAGATGATCCGCTGTTCGCCAACTGGGACCAGGACGAGACGGCGATCGAGCAGGACTATGGGTCGCAGGATCCTGCCGTGGTGGCTGAGGAGCTCGTTGCAGCCGGCGATGTCGTCGCCCGGGTCTTCGACAATGTCGCAGCCGACTCATGGGGCCGTACCGGCCGCCGGAGCGACGGCTCGACGTTCACCGTCGCAACCCTGGGCCAGTACTTCATCCACGACATCGTTCATCACCTCCACGACGTCGACGCCTGATGTCGCGCTGATGGGCCGCTTGACCCGCCGCACCGCAATCGACCGCTACGCGGCCGACGGCACGGTGGTGACGCGTGAGGATGCACTCGCCGTTGAGGAACCACTTGAGATTCGCATCAACGGTTCGGCGCTCTCAGTCACGATGCGCTCGCCGGGTGATGACTTCGACCTGGTCGCCGGCTTCCTGGTCTCCGAGGCAGTCATCTGGTCGCCGGAACAGCTCACCTCGATGCGCTTCTGCGCCGGCACGGACGATGAAGGGCTGCAGACGTTCAACGTGGTCGACGCAGTCCTGAGCGAAGGGACGGCGTTGCCCGACCTTTCGCTGGAGCGACACGTCTACACCTCGAGCTCGTGCGGGATCTGCGGCACCGCGTCGATCGAGGCGGTGCACAAGGCGGCGCACTTCGGCCACCTCGACGAGGACACGACGTACGCGGCAGCCCTCCTCGGCTCACTTCCTGATCGGCTCCGTGAGCACCAGAAGGTGTTCGACCGTACGGGCGGTGTGCACGCGGCTGGCCTGTTCGACGCCCACGGTGAGCTCCTTTGCCTCCGCGAGGACGTCGGCCGGCACAACGCGGTCGACAAGGTCGTCGGCTGGGCGCTGCGCGAAGGTCGCCTGCCGTTGCGCGGGACCGTGCTGCAGGTGTCGGGCCGTGCCTCGTTCGAGCTGGTGCAGAAGGCCCACATGGCCGGCATCGCCGTGCTTGCGGCGGTGTCAGCGCCCTCGTCGCTTGCGGTCGAGCACGCGGAGTCCGCCGGTATGACGCTCATCGGCTTCAGTCGGGACGGCAAGTTCAACGCGTACGCCGGCGCCCACCGGATCACCCGACCCCAACTTTTGTGACCTAACTCGGTACGCGCTCGGCGCTGCCTGGCGAGGTTCGTCACAAAAGCTGGGTGGTACGAGACACGCACTACGCACTAGTGCGTAGTGCGTGGTACTGTCCCATCCATGGATGCGACTCAGCTGCTCAAGGGAGTGCTCGACGTGGCGGTTCTCGCCGTGGTCGAGGACGAGGACGGATATGGCTATGACGTCGTGCGCAGGTTGCGCGCGAGCGGTCTCGAAGAGGTCGGCGATGCGTCGGTCTACGGCACGCTTCGCCGGCTCTACACCGCCGGCGCGCTGACCTCGTACGTGGTGCCTTCGGAAGAAGGGCCGCACCGCAAGTACTACGGCATCAACGCTGAGGGTCGAGCCATGCTCGACGTCCAACGCAAGGTCTGGAACGAGTTCTCAACCACCATGAACAACCTGCTGGAGGCATCATGACCACCTCGACCGTCACTCCTGAGATCGCCAAGTTCGCCCAAGGCGTACGTGCGGCGCTCGCCGACCTGCCGTCCGATGAGGTCGACGACCTCACAGACGGGCTCGAAGCCGATCTGGCCGAGGCGTATGCCGAGGACCTGCAGCGTGAGTTGCCCGATCCATCGGCCTATGCCACCGAGCTGCGTCTCGCCGCCGGCCTGCCGGCTCGGTCCAGGATCCGCCATGGCGTGTGGGACGGCATCGGGGACAGCCTTCGCGACACCCGCCGCGACCTCGCCATCGCGATTCGTCGCAACCCGATGCTGAGCGGCATCGTCGATTTCCTCGGGACACTGCGCCCGGTCTGGTGGGTGCTCCGTGCGTGGTTGGCGACGTGGCTCGTCGCCGCATTCTTCGGCAGCGAACAGGGCTTCTGGTTCAACAGCTTTGGCTGGGTCATGTTGCTTGCAGCATTCATCGTGGTGAGCGTGCAGCTGGGCCTCGGACGTTGGGGTGGTCGCACCGTTGCGACGTTCGTCCTGATCGGCAACGTCGTGGCAATCATGGCCTTGCCGATCGTCCGGGCCGCCGCCGACAATGCGGGTGGTGGCTATGACGGTTCGTTCGACGACGGCTACTCTGCCGGGGCCGACTCGGTGCTCAACGACAGGGACCTCGAGGGCCTGGCCTTCAACGGTCAGCCGTTGGAGAACATCTATGTCTACGACTCGGCGGGCAAGCCGTTGCACGGTGTGCAGCTCTTCGACGTGGACGGCAAGCCGCTGGAGACGATTCGCGACAGCGTGGATCTCCGAGTCAAGCCGCAGCCCACGAAGCTCGAGACGGGCACGCTTGCGTTCAACGTGTTCCCGCTGAACCTGGACTGGATGACCACTGACGACAACGGCGAGCCGGTTGTAGATCCTAGCCCGGACCCCGACAAGGCGAAGGCCTTCAAGAACGGGCCCTTCATCAAGGTTCCTGCCGTCCAGAAGCCCTAGACGGTTCCGGCGACCAATCGCCGAAACCGGGAGCAAACCGCGCTGCTCGTGCGTTGTATAGAGTGAATGGACCGACTCCATCGCGGAGCCGACATCCCACGGAGGGAAACATGAAGAGCAGCAACCCAGTCTTTGCTCGCAGCGCCGAGTTCAACGGCACGGGCACAGCCACCGCCAGCGACCCGTCGCAGTGGCAGATCGATGTGAACGGTTCGCCGACCCACACCGAGCGCGGCACCGGCCGCATGACGCTTGACTCCGTCGTGGAGAAGACCGCCATCACGCTGCTGTCGCTCATCGCGGCTGCAGCCGTCACCTGGTTCGTCATCGGTGACCTCGGTGAAGGCACGCTCAGTGAGCGCAACGACGCTGTCAACCAGGCCTTCGCCTTCGCGATGGGCGGCGCGATCATCGGTCTCGTCCTGTCGCTGGTCAACTCGTTCAAGAAGGTCATCAGTCCGCCCCTCGTGCTCGCGTACGCGGTCGTCGAGGGCGTCTTCGTCGGCGCTCTCTCCAAGCTCGTGTCCACGATGGTCAACGATCCGACGATCGTGTTCCAGGCGGTCCTTGCAACGATGGTCGCGTTCGGCGGCACGCTGGCTGCGTACAAGTTCTTCAACATCCAGGTCACCGACAAGTTCCGCAAGGTCATGACGATCGCGATCTTCAGCTTCGTCGGCCTCATGCTGATCAACTTCGTGCTCAGTCTCACTGGCGTCCTCGACAACGGTGGCCTGCGCGGCTTCAACACGCTTGGCCTTGTCGTCTCGGTCGTCGCCGTCGTGCTCGCGGTGTTCATGCTGATCATGGACTTCGACTACGTCGAGCGTGGCGTCGCGGCCGGACTGCCAGAGCGCGAGTCCTGGCGTGCGGCCTTCGGTCTGACCGTCACCTTGGTCTGGCTCTACATCGAGCTGCTGCGCATCCTCGCGATCCTGCGTGGCGACTGACCCCTCGCACTAGACGAAACGCTGGCCGGTCCCGCTGGGGCCGGCCATCGTTGTGCGTCAGGAGCGCGTGAGGCTGAGACGACGTCGCCTCAGCACAGTGGCCCAGCGACCACTGCGTACGACCTGTGTGCCGGGCTCCTGTGCTGCCTGCGTCGCCGCATCGCTGAGCGACATGGTCTCGCGAGGCTCGCCGGCGTCGATGACATCTTGCTGCGGATCGTTCAGCGACGCAGCGACGGCCGGCATGAGAACCGAGACCATGTTGGCGTAGCCCGCGGCTGACGGGTGGAAACGATCAGCCCCGAACATCACGTCGAGCTGCTCCCGGAACAGGCCGCCCAGCAGGTCGCCGAGCGACACCGCCCGACCGCCTGCGCCGACCGTGGCAATGGTCTGTCGACGAGCAAGCTTGCGACTCCATAGCCGGGCCACCTCACGCAGCGGCTGCATGATGGGCCGTACGGTGCCGAGGTCGGGGCACGTGCCGACCACGACCTGGCAGCCGTCGGCGGTCAGCTGGGTGACGACGTCTGCGAGCATCCGTGCTGACCGGCGAGGCGACACTCGATGCGTCACGTCGTTGGTACCGACGACGATCAGGACGACGTCCGGCTTGAAGTCTTCGGCGAGCTCGATCTGCGCCTTCAGGTCAGACGTCTGGGCGCCGACCACGGCGTGGCACCTCATCTCGACTTGTACGTCGAGCATGTGCGCGAGGCCGACGCCAAGGAGACCTGTCGGGGTCGTGTCTGAGGTCGTCATGCCGTAGCCGACAGCAGCCGAGTCGCCGATCACGAGGCAGCGGATCGTACGTCCCGACGACGGCTCGCCATAGAGCCCATCGGGCGACGGCGGACGGGCGTCGGTCGTGCCGATCGCGCGACGCGCGAGCATGGCCTCACCGATCAGGAAGGCGTAGAAGCTGGAGAAAGTTGCGCCGCCGCCAACGAGGGCGACGGTCGCCACCTTGCGTGTGCGTGCCATGTCTTCAATTTTACGTCGCGGCCATGACGAATTTGCAGATACGCCGAGGCTCGCGTGAACCGCGAAAGCACATAAGGTGAACGCGTGCGCCGCGACTATGTACCCAATCTGCGAGATGTGGGCGGTGTTGCGACCGACAGTGGGGGCGAAGTCGTGAGCGGGCGCATCCTCCGCAGTGCCATGCCGTCGGCCAAGGACCTGGTCCCCGAAGGCATCGTCTGGCCGCCTGCCGTGGTGATCGACCTGCGGTCCGACGGCGAGAGCGAGTCGATCCATCCGCTCGCCCAACAGGGATCGCGCATCGTCAACCTGCCGCTGCTGAGCGCGCTGCGGCCTGACCTGGCGCCTCCGGAGGACCTGCTTGGCCTCTACCTGCTGGTGCTCGATCACGCTTCGATGTACCTCGTCGAGCTCGTACGTGAGGTTGCTGCGGCACCGGGGGCGACGCTGATCCACTGCGCTGCAGGCAAGGACCGGACCGGCATCTCGGTCGCCCTGCTGCTCCGGCTCGTCGGGGTGTCGCGCGACGACATCCTCGCCGACTACCAGCTGACAGAAGACTCGGCGAAGGCGATCGGCGCGCGTCTCCACAAGCTGCCCGGCCGACGGCACCGCCAGGCCCTGCCACCGGCATTCCTCGAGGTGTCCTCCAAGGCGATCGTCGCAGTCCTGGACGTGTGGGACTCGCACGAGCACGGTGTGCACGGATGGTTCCGAAGCATCGGCGGTGACGATGAGCTGGTGGATCAGCTCCGCCGTACTCTGGTCCGATGACCGCGAGTCCATCGATGGGACGAGACCGTCTCGTGGATTCCCGCATCGTCCCGCTCGGCGGGGTGCGCGGTCTTTCGGTGCACCGTACGTTGCCGCTCCGCGGGCTGCCCACCGTCGGTCCCTGGTGCTTCGTCGATCAGTTCGGACCGACGTTCTCCCGCATGGAGGTCATGCCCCACCCGCACACCGGACTGCAGACTGTGACGTGGCCGCTGGTCGGTGAGATCCGGCACCGCGACAGTCGCGGCAGCGATGTGGTGCTGCGGCCCGGTGAGCTCAACCTCATGACGTCAGGCGATGGTGTCTCGCACTCGGAGGTGTCGGTCACTTCCAAGCCGACAGTGATGCACGGGGTGCAGCTCTGGGTCGCTCTGCCCAGCAGCCGGCGCCTGGGACCGTCCAACTTCGAGCACCTCGTAGACCTTCCCGTCGTCGAGCGAGACGGCTGGAAGGCGACGGTCATGATGGGCGAGTTCGATGGTGCCGAGTCGGCCGCCACGACATACTCGCCGATGATCGGCGCTGAGCTGCGGCTCAAGCCCGGACGGGCACGCATCCCGCTCAGGCCCGGGTTCGAGCACGCGATCCTTGCCGTCGACGGCCTGGCGCTGGTCGACGAGCACCTCGACCTCGCGCACCGACAGATGTACTACCTGGCACCTGGCCGGGCGGAAGTGACGATCGACGTACGGTCCGAGACGATCATCCTGCTCATCGGCGGTGAGCCGTTCTACGAGCAGCTGATCATGTGGTGGAACTTCATCGGGCGGACCCACGACGAGATCGTCGAGGCGCGCCACGACTGGGAGGCCGAGAGCGAACGGTTCGGCTTCGTCGACGGGCATGACGGCGTGCGGATTCCGGCGCCACCGATGCCGAACGTACGGCTGACACCGCGCCGCCGCACCGTCTGACCGATTGGGTCACACCAACTTCCGCCGTCGCCGAATTTCAGATACCCTCAGTATCTGAAACTCGAGAGGATCCCTCATGACTCATTTCACCGGCAAGGTCGCCGTCGTCACCGGAGCAGGCTCCGGCATCGGACGCGCCCTGTCCGTCGAGCTCGCCCGCCGCGGTGCCAAGCTCGCCATCAGCGACGTCGACACCCTCGGGCTCGCTGAGACCGAGACGCTGGTGAAGGCCGAGGGCGCCGAGGTCAAGGCCGACGGCCTCGACGTGTCGCAGCGCGAGCTCGTACTGGCGTACGCCGAAGACGTTGCCGCGCACTACGGCAAGGTCAACCTCGTGTTCAACAACGCCGGCATCGCGTTCACCGGCAGCGTCGAGCAGATGTCGTTCAAGGACATGGACCGCGTCATGGACGTCGACTTCTGGGGTGTCGTCAGCGGCACCAAGGCGTTCCTCCCGCATCTCGTCGAGTCCGGCGATGGTCACATCATCAACATCTCGAGCGTCTTCGGCCTGTTCTCGGTGCCGACGCAGAGCGCCTACAACGCGGCGAAGTTCGCCGTACGCGGGTTCACCGAGTCGCTGCGCCAGGAGATGATCCTCAACAAGCGCCCGGTCAAGGTGCTCTGCGTCCACCCGGGCGGCATCAAGACCAACATCGCCAACAAGGCCGAGCAGGTCGAGGGTCTGGATCACGATCATCTGGCCAAGCAGTTCGACAAGATGGCGCGCACCTCGCCGGCCAAGGCGGCCAACGTCATCCTCAAAGCGGTCGAGAAGAACAAGGCGCGCGTGCTGATCGGCGCCGACGCCTGGGTGCTCGACAAGTTCGTGCGTGGCACGGGTCCTGGTTACGCCCGAGTCGTGGCTGCGTTCAGCAAGCGCAACGGCCTTCAGTAACCTTCCAGGTCCACAACTGCCCACATCTCGCGGAAGGTCAGCCGAGGAGCTCGGCTGCTCCGGAGGGGCGCGATTCCTCCGGCAGCGCCAGCAAGGTCGCGACGAGGGTCTGAGCCGCCAGTGCCCGGATCTGCTCGCGGGTGATGGTGGGTGTGTCGAGCCACTCGTGTGCGGCGTTGCGGAGGAACTGCAGCCAGCTGCGTACGGCGATCGTGGCCAGCGGCGATGCTTCGCGCGTCGGCTCCACCGCGTCGAGGATGCGTTTGCTCTGCAGCCGGATGTCTTCATCGATGATCGCCTGGATCTCAGGGTCGGCAGAGGCGCCGCCGTGGAACACCGCCTTGACGCCCATCTTGTGGGTCTCGCAGTACTCCAGGAAGTTCTCGACGCCCTGGTGCAGCTGCTCGAGGATCGGCAGGGTCGGATCGGTCTTCGTCAGCTCCGACATGCGACCGGACTCGCGGCGCACCATCGCGGCGAAGAACGCTCGCTTGGTGGGGAAGTAGTGATAGAGCAGTCCCCGCGAGACGCCGGCCTCCTCGGCGAGCACCTCGATGTGGACGTCCTCGTACGACTTGTCGGCGAACAGCTCCGCGCCGAGGTCCAGCAGCTGGTCCTGGCGCGCTTCGCGACTGAGGCGGGTACGGGTGGCCATCCGGCAAGACTACTTGACTTGAGTTCAGCACGGGCTAGGGTGGAGTTACTTTATGTCGGTTCAGTAGGGAGCGAAAGCAATGCGCAACGACTGGGGCGGTCAGTCCTTCCCTCATCCGAGTGGACGCAAGCCGGTCATCGGCGACGTCCTCGGCACGGATGTCGAGGCTCCGCTGCAGAGCACGATGCGACGAGCCGGCGATCTGGGCCCGATCTTCGAGATGCGCATCTTCGACCAGAAGTTCGTGTTCGTCACCGGCGCGGAGCTGGCCGCCGAGATGTGCGACGAATCGCGCTTCACCAAGGCTCTCTCGCCCGCCCTGGTGGCGCTGCGTGAGTTCGCCGGCGAGGGCCTGTTCACGGCCTACAACGACGACACCAACTGGGCTCTCGCCCATGACCTGCTCCGGCCCGCATTCACGAAGGCGGCGATGCAGAGCTATCACCCGATCATGCTGGCTGCGGCCCAGGAGCTCTTCGATCTGTGGGACTCGCAGGGCAAGCCCGTCGATGTCTCGGCCGACATGACGAAGCTGACGATGGAGACGATCAGCCGTACGGCGTTCAGCACCGACTTCGGATCGTTCAGCCGCAGCGAGCCTCACCCGTTCATCCCGGCGATGATCGCTGCGCTCAAGGCGGGCCAGCGCAAGGGTTCGCTCAACGCGATGCCCGGTGCGGCGATGCTGTCGAAGCGGATCGACAAGAAGAACGCGCACCACCTCGCGTACGTCGACGAGCTCCTCGACGGCATCATCGCCGAGCGCCGCGCCGGCGAGATCGACGACAGCGACCTGCTGGGGATCATGCTGCACACCCCGCACCCGGAGACCGGAGAGCGCCTGGACGACGTCAACATCCGTCACCAGATCCTGACGTTCCTCGTGGCCGGCCACGAGACGACGTCGGGAGCGCTGTCGTTCGCGCTCTACTACATCGCGCAGAACCCCGGGATCCTCGCCAAGGCGCAGGAGGAGATCGACCTGATCCTCGGTCCTGATCGCGACGTCGAGCCGACGTTCGAGCAGGTCGCCAAGTTCCGCTACCTGCGACGAGTGCTCGACGAGGGGTTGAGGCTGTGGCCGACGGCTCCGGCGTTCGCCCGCAGCCCGCGCGAGACGATCATGCTCAGTACGGGCCACACGATGCGGCCCGAGGACTGGGCGATCGTCGTGCTGCCGATGATGCACCGCGACAAGGCCGTGTGGGGCGACGACGCCGACCAGTTCGACCCCGACCGCTTTGCGCCGGAGAACGCCCGAGGCCGCCAGCCGCACTCGTACAAGCCATTCGGCACGGGGGAGCGCTCCTGCATCGGTCGGCAGTTTGCCCTGCACGAGGCGATCTTGGTGCTGGCACGCATGCTGCACCGCTACGACATCAAGGCCGACCCGGACTACGACCTCGAGATCGCCGAACGGCTCACGCTGATGCCCAAGGGCTTCGAGCTGACACTGACCCCGCGCGTGCCCGCGGTTTTGGCCGAGCCGAGCGTCGTATGAACTCGGCCCCATAGTCTGATCACCTCTCACCCCACTCCCGCTAGGACCGATCCATGACACGACAGACCATCAAGGGCGCCCGCGCGCTGGTGACCGGAGCGACCGGGGGCATCGGACAGGAGATCGCCCGCGCCCTGCACGCCGAAGGCGCCGAGCTGGTGCTGAGCGGTCGGCGCAAGGAGATCCTCGAGCCGTTGGCCGAGGAGCTGGGTGCGAAGGTCGTGATCGCAGATCTCGCTGACCTCGACGACGTGGCACGGCTGATGGCCGAGACCGGTTCGATCGACATCCTCGTGGCCAACGCGGCGCTGCCGGCCTCGGGCTTGCTGCTCGAGTACACCCAGGAGCAGATCCTCCGCAACGTCTCGGTCAACCTGTCCGTCCCGATCCTCATGGCTCAGGACAGCGCCGCCGGCATGGTCGAGCGCGGGCACGGGCACATCATCTTGATCGGGTCGGTCGCCGGCAAAGCGGCCTCAGCCGGTGCGTCGATGTACAACGCCACCAAGTTCGGCCTGCGCGGATTCGCGTTGGCGCTCCGTGAGGACCTGGCCTCCGCCAACGTCGGCGTCTCGATCGTCGAGCCCGGATTCGTACGCGATGCGGGCATGTTCATCGAAGCCGACGGCAAGCTTCCTCCGGGAGTACGTACGGTCTCGCCCCAGCAGGTCGCCAAGAAGGTCGTCAAGGCCATCAAGCGCAACAAGGGCGAG
This sequence comes from uncultured Actinomycetota bacterium, assembly GCA_963849475.1. GTDB lineage: Bacteria > Actinomycetota > Actinomycetes > Propionibacteriales > Nocardioidaceae > Aeromicrobium. Next base: position 85,813 of record CAWKHC010000005.1, on the reverse strand, counting down.
GTCGTCGTCGCTCCGATCGAGCTGCGCGCCGGCACGGCAGTCGCGTCAGTGTTCCCCGGCGTCGGCAGCAAAGTCCAGAAACGGCTCGGAGGACACAAGATCTTCGAGACCATGGTCGAAGGTCAGCGCGCCAAGCGCTGAACTGAGCTCAGACGACGCCTGCGGCAACTGCTGCCTCTCGGTAGTCGGCGGCCAGGGAATCGACGGTTGCGTGTGCGTTGAGGCCGCTCGGGTTGGGCACGACCCAGAGTGTCGAGGCTCCGATCGACTCTTCCTGCCGACCAGCTCGTGCAGCCTTGCGGCCGAATGCGGTGCGGTACGAACCGATGCCCGCGATCGCCACGACCTTCGGCCGGTGCTCGTCGACGAACGCCTCGAGTCGGTCCCGTCCCTCGAGCAGTTCCGCCTTCGAGAGCTGATCGGCTCGCGCTGACGCCCGCGCAACGATGTTGGTGATGCCGATGCCGCGGCTGAGCAGGACGGGACGGGCTTGCTCAGCCGAGATGACGTCCTCGGGCAGGATGCGCGCCAGCCGGAGGGCTGGATAGAAGCGGTTGCCCGCGAACGCGAAGTGCAAGCCGGTCGCAGCGCTCATCAACCCCGGATTGATGCCGACGAAGAGCAGACACAGATCGTCGGGCACGAGGTCCGGAATCGTCCGCCCTTCGTACGCCTCGAGCTCTGCCCGCGTGACTCCCACCTCAGGCGTACGTGACGCCAGTCGCGTGAAGCGGGCAGTAGCCGTAGGGGTTTTTGACGAGGTACTGCTGGTGGTGGTCCTCGGCGTAGTAGTAGGTGTCCAGCGGCAAGATCGACGTGGTGATCTCGCCGTAGCCGGCAGTCGTCATCTTGGCCTGGTACGCAGCGCGAGACGCTTCAGCCTGCTCCTGCTGCTCGGGCGTCGTCGTGAGGATGACCGAGCGGTACTGCGTGCCGCGGTCGTTGCCTTGGCGCATGCCCTGCGTCGGGTCGTGGTTCTCCCAGAAGACTTCGAGCAGCTGCTGGTAGGTCACCTTCGACGGATCGAAGATGACGCGTACGACCTCGGCGTGCCCGGTGCGCCCGGTGCAGACCTCCTCGTACGTGGGGTTGGGCGTGGAGCCGCCGGCGTAACCAACCGACGTGGACCAGACACCCGGCACCTCCCAGAACGTCTTCTCCTCGCCCCAGAAGCAGCCAAGGCCGAACACGGCGACGCCGAAGCCATCGGGTGCCTGGGTCTCGACCGGATTGCCAAGCGTCAGATGAGTGCCGCCGACTTGGTACGGCCGACCGGAACGACCAGTCAGGGCCTTGTCAGCGGTTGGGATCTCGGACTTGTTCAGGTTGAAGATCATTGGGTGCCACCTCTCACGGCAAGTTTACGGATTCGCTCACATGCGGGGCCCAGTACAACCGCCGAACGACTCCGGATGTTCCTTCGAAGGACGCTAGGCTCCCTGTGTGGCCAAGAGGCAAACCAACAAGAGCAACGAGATACCCGTCGGTGTCGAGATCGCGACGCAGTGGTCGTGGCGCCTGCTCGTCATCGCCGCTGCGGGTTTCGTCGGCATCTGGCTGCTGCGCTACTTCTCGGAAATCACCGTGCCCATCGCGATCGCCGTGCTGGGTACCGCGCTGATGGCCGGTACCGTCGACTGGCTCGACTCCAAGGGCCTCCCTCGCATTGCGGCGACCGCGCTCGTGGTCATCGGCATGCTGGTGGGGTTCTTCGGCGCACTCGCACTGGTCGGCACACAGCTCGCGTCGCAGGTGTCAGAGCTCAAGTCCAATGTCGTCGAGGGGATCGACCAGATCCAGAACTGGGCCAAGACCGGCCCGCTCAACCTCACCGACTCACAGATCCAGGACTGGATCGACCAGGCAAAGTCCTCCATCACCAACAGCGACACCTCGGTGCTGACGACTGTCACCAATGTCGGCACGACGCTGACCCACCTGCTCGCGGGGTTCTTCATCGCCCTGTTCGCGTCGTTCTTCTTCCTGTACGAGGGTGACCGCATCTGGAGCTGGGTCGTCGCACTGTTCCCCAAGGCTGCCCGGGACAAGGTGCACTCCTCGGGCCAGACGGCCTGGGCGTCGCTGACGGCATTTGTACGCGCCACGATCATCGTGGCCCTGACCGATGCGATCGGCATCGCGTTCGGTGCCTGGGTGCTCGGCGTTCCGTTGACGTTCGCGATCGGCGTTCTGGTGTTTCTCGGCGCGTTCATACCGATTGTCGGTGCGCTGCTGTCTGGCATGGTGGCAGTGCTGGTCGCGCTCGTCGCCCAGGGCCCCGTGGTCGCCCTGATCATGTTGGCGGTCGTGATCCTCGTCCAGCAGATCGAGTCGCACGTCCTCCAGCCGTTCCTGATGGGCAAGCTCGTGGCAGTTCACCCGCTGGCGATCATCCTCGCCATCGCAGCCGGTATCGCCGTCGCCGGCATCGTCGGCGCGCTGATCGCGGTGCCGCTCGCGGCCTGCCTCAACGGCGTCGTCAAACACTTGGTCAACGAGGCGCAGCCCTATCAGGACGAGCCGGAGCCTGACCCGGCGTGATCGACGTCCACGCGGTCTGTGCCGCGTTCCCCGGAGCCGTGCGCACGTACCCGTTCGGTGAGGAGACTGCGGTCTACAAGGTCGGCGGCAAGATCTTCGCCCTCACCTCTGACGCGCCGACCAGCATCAACCTCAAGGCCGAGCCTGCCGAGGTGACGGGGCTCGTCGAGACGTACGACGCCGTCGAACGCGGCTATCACATGAACAAGAAGCACTGGGTCACCGTGCAGCTCGACGGCTCGCTGCCAGAGGGGTTGCTGGAAGAGCTGATCGAGGACTCGTATGACCTGATCGTCGACAAGCTCCCCGCCCGCAACCGTCCCTAGACTCGGCTCGCGGGCCGTTAGTCTGATCTGGTGGATCTGAATGATGTGAGGGAAGCCCGCACGCTGCTCGACGGCGTCATCGAGCAGACGCCGATGGCGCACTCACGCTGGTTGAGCAACATCGCCTCGACGCCGGTGTTCCTCAAGACCGAGAACCTCCAGCGCACAGGCTCGTTCAAGATCCGCGGAGCCTACGTACGCATCGCACGGCTGAGCGAGGAGCAGCGCGCCAGAGGCGTCGTCGCGGCCAGCGCCGGCAACCACGCGCAGGGCGTCGCTCTCGCCGCAGCGATGCTCGGCGCAAAGGCCACGATCTTCATGCCCGAAGGTGCGGCGCTGCCCAAGGTCGCCGCCACTGAGGGCTACGGCGCCGACATCAAGTTCCACGGATCAGGCGTCACCGAGGCGCTCGTACCCGCCCGCGAGTTCGCCGAGAAGACCGGCGCGACGCTGATCCACCCGTTCGACCACGAGGACATCCTCGTCGGCCAGGGAACGGTGGGACTGGAGATCCTCGAGCAGTGCCCCGAGGTCAAGACGATCCTCGTACCGGTCGGCGGTGGAGGTCTGGCCGCCGGCATCGCACTGCTGCGTACGGAACGCCCCGACCTCCGGATCATCGGCGTTCAGGCGGAGGACGCGGCGGCTTACCCGGCCTCGCTCAAGGCAGGGCACCCGCTCTCGACCGTCATGGGCGCGACGATGGCCGACGGCATCGCGGTCGCCGAGCCGGGAGGCATTCCGTTCGAGGTCATCGCCGACCTGCTCGACGACGTCATGACGGTCAGCGAGGAGTCGATGAGCCGGGCGCTCATCTCATTGCTGGAGCGCGCCAAGATGCTCGTCGAGCCTGCGGGCACCGCCGGTGTCGCAGCGATCCTCGAGAAGCCCGACGCGTTCGAGGGCCCGGTCGTCTCGGTGCTTTCCGGCGGCAACATCGACGCACTCGTGCTGCTGGACGTCATCCGTCACGGCCTCGCCGCGGCGGGCCGCTTCCTGCTGTTCCGCGCGCGCATCTCCGACCGACCTGGCGCCCTCATGGGTCTGCTGACCGATCTCGCCGAGATGCAGGTCAACGTGCTCAACGTCAACCACGATCGCGCGTCAGAATCGCTCGGCGTACGACAGGTTGACGTCGACATGCAGGTGGCGACGCGGGGACCGCAGCACCGGGCCGAGGTCAGAAAGCGCCTGGCCGAGCTCGGCTACGAGCTCGTCTGAGCCCACATCCGAGAGGTCAGAACGGCTTGGTATCGACGATTTCTACTGTTATGGCCTTGCCGTTGGGCGCCTCGTACGAGACAGAGTCGCCCTTCTTCTTGCCGACCACGGCCGCACCGAGCGGTGAGCTCGGCGAGTAGACGTCGATCTCGACGCTGGAGTCCATGCTCAGCAGCTCACGCGAGCCCAGCAGGAACTGCTCGGTGTCTGTGTCGCCCTCGAAGCGGATCGTCACGATCATGCCGTTCTCGACGATTCCGTCGTCTGCTGGCTTGTCGCCGACCTCGGCGCGCCGCAGCATGTCTTCGAGCTGGCGGATGCGGGCCTCGGTCTTGCCCTGCTCCTCGCGCGCAGCGTGGTAGCCGCCGTTCTCCTTGAGGTCGCCCTCGTCGCGGGCGGCAGCGATCTTGGCGGTGATGTCGGCACGGATGTCGCCGGACAGGTGCTCGAGCTCCTGCTTGAGGCGGTCGTACGCCTCTTGGGTCACCCAGATGGTCTCTGTCTCAGTTGGCTGAGTCATGACGGAGCTCCGTCCTTCTGATTGCAGTGGTGGTACGTACTGCACCCCAGGCCGATGCCTGGGGTGAATGTTCCAGATTACCACTCAATCTTTGGCTTCACACGTCCTGAGGACTCCGGTGACGGCCCTGCGCTCGGTCTCGACGTCGACCGAAATGCGGATCTCTTCCTCGTCCGTCGCCGCCAGGTCGACCGTCTTCTCGCCGACGATCGAGTGGTCTGCTGCCTGGGCGTAGACGGTGCACTGGACGGCGAGCGGGTCGGGTCGTACGACGTCCAGCTTCACGATGGTCTTGTGGTCGTCGACGATGTCGTAGCCCCACACCCGAGCCGTGATCGGCTTGTCCTGGAAGCCGACCCACGCGGCAAAGACGATGCCGATCGTGACGCCGATCGCAGCGATGAGCGGCCAGAACCAGCGAGGCTTGCTGCTGGTGCCGTATCGAGCTCCGAGGTCTGTCACGGGGCCAATTGTCTCAGGCCTTGCCTATTTCCCGCAGGACGGCCTTGTCGAACGTGCGATAGGGCAGCAGGTTGGACGCGGTGGCCATCAACTTGGCCTCGCTGCCGATGATGTACTCGGCCTTGGGTCGCCTCGAGAACAGCGCATGGTGTGCAGCTTCGGCGACCTTGGAGGCCGGTATGCCGCCCGTCGTCGCGTTGTCCGCCATGCCGCGCATCGACGTGATGATGTCGCCGTACAGCTCCATCGCCTGGGGCGGCAGGCTCCCCACGACATCGTCGATCTGGACGCCGGCCTTGTCCCAGATCGGTGTCGCGACGGTCGCGGGAGCGAGTACCGAGACACCCATGCCCCACGGTTTGAGCTCACGTCGCAGTGACTCGGCCATGCCGTTGAGCGCATGCTTCGACGCGGCGTACGGGCCGATGAAAGGTGCGGCGATCCGACCGCCGATCGAGCTGGTGAACACGATGCGGGCCCCGGTGCTCGACGCCGCGGTGTGCTCGCGAAGCAGCGGGAGGAACGCCTGTGTCACGGCGAGCTGACCGATCACGTTGACCTCGAGCTGCATGCGGAACTCATCGAGGTCGAGGAACTCCAACGGGCCGCCGACGGCGACTCCGGCGTTGTTGATCAACCCACGCAGCGTCGTCTCGCCGAGTGCGGCGCGCACGGTCTCTGCGGCCGCCATCGCCTCTTCGGCAGAGGTGACGTCGAGGCGTACGGGCGTGACGAGCGGGTGCTCATCAACAGATGTGAGGTCACGGACGGCGGCGAACACACGGACGTTGTTAGCCGCGAGGTTCTCGACCATCGCCTTGCCAATGCCGGTCGATGCGCCGGTGACGAGCACTGCTTCACGGGGAGTCATGGCTCCATCCTCGCCGAGGACTCTGCTCAATGGGTGGCCCGCCCGGAAATGGTTGTTGTCAGAGTGCGAGGATTTCCAGAGAGTCTTCGAAGGAGAGCTGTGGCCGACAAGTTGCGCCTGATGCACGTGCACGCGCACCCCGACGACGAGTCGAGCAAGGGTGCCGCGTCCACTGCCAAGTACGTCGCCGAGGGAGTCGACGTGCACGTCGTCACCTGCACGGGCGGTGAGCGCGGGTCGATCCTCAACCCGCAGTTCAAGCACCCCGGCATCGAGGACAATCCCGAGCTCATCACCGAGATCCGCCGCGAGGAGATGGACCGCGCCCGCGAGATCCTCGGGGTGACGCAGGACTGGCTCGGCTTCGTCGACTCCGGCTGGCCCGAGGGCGATCCCAAACCGCCGCTGCCCGTGGGCTGCTTCGCCCTGGTGCCGATCGAGGAGGCCGCCGAGCCACTCGTACGGCTGATCCGCTCGTTCAGGCCGCAGGTGCTGACGACGTACGACGAGAACGGCGGCTACCCGCACCCCGATCACATCAAGTGCCACGAGATCAGCGTCTACGCCTTCGAGGCAGCAGCCGATCCCACCCGCTATCCCGACGCTGGCGAGGCGTGGCAGGTCTCCAAGCTCTACTACCAGCTCGGCTGGAGCTGGCCTCGCATGGAGGCGATCGCTGAAGCCATGGAGCGGCACGGGCTCGAGAACCCCTATGCCGAACGGTTCAAGGACTGGGAACGCAAGCCCGAGGACGACGCGCGGCTGACGACTCGCGTGGAGTGCGCCGAGTACTTCCCCGTACGTGACGCAGCCCTGCTCGCGCACGCGACACAAATTGACCCGGACGGCTGGTTCTTCGCCGTCCCCCACGAGGTGCAGACCGAGGCGTGGCCGACCGAGGACTTCCAGCTCGTCACCTCACATGTGGAGACGAACGTTCCCGAGACGGACCTGTTCGCGGGTCTTCGTTAGGCTCAGGGCATGAACTCGTACGTGTTCGCCGCCCTTGTCGCCGCCGAAAAGCCGCTCACCCCCGAGAACGTCCGGCCGGGGTGGATCGCCATGGTGACCGTGCTGGCGCTGATCGTGGCGACGGCGTTCCTCGCGCGATCGTTCCTCAAGCACTCTCGCAAGGCGCAGCAGCCCTGGGAGGGCGAAGAACCGACCGACTGAGTCTCGTCTCAGTGGCCGCCTCGACCTGGGGGTACCAGTCGGCTGCCGGCCCGAATGGTGTTGCGACGTAGACGGTCGGCGAGCCTGCCCATCGCTGCGCCAGCGGCGCCAGCTTCAGCTGGCTCTTCGAGCGTCACAGCGTCTCCGATGCGAACAGTGCCCGCCTGAATGATGTCGGTGTAGACGCCGAAGCAGCGGTCACCATGTCGCGAAACTGTGCGTGAGACCTCTGGGTCGGCAGGCAGTCCGGGCTGCTCACGCATCGGCACCGAGCACCGGACGGCTGGGATCTCGACGCTCAGTGCCATGTCGCCGGCCCTGAGCGTGCTGCCGATCCACTCCTGCTCGACCAAGCCTTCGCCAGCCGTGTCGACCACGATGTTGGGTCGGAACCGGCGGACGTCAAAGTCTCCACCGATGGCCGCCATGGTTCGCAGGCTCGACGTGGTCAGGACGTGCACCGCGTAGGCATCGGCGAAGTTGCCGATCGGTGTGGCGTAGATCGACAGCTGGAGAAGCTTCTTGATCGGGAACATCGAGAAGTCCGGCAGCGGCTCGTCATCGTCGAGTGCCCATTGAGAGCGGATGTCGCGCTTGGACCACAGAACGCCCCGATAGCCCGCCTTGTCATTCAACGCGGGCAAGGGCACGAGCGCCACGCGCTTGCCCACCAGCTCGCTGAGTCTCGCGTCCAGCCGTTCGCGGTCGTCGCTGGCGATCTCGGTGCCGTCCGGGAAGGTCACCGTGACATCAGCGACGTCGCCGGGACCGACCCCGAGTGGTGGCTCAACCACGAATCGTGCGGTGCACCCGAGCAGGGCTGGCAGTCGGCGGGCGGTGGTGATGGCGCTCAGCTCGAGGTCACGGATGGCCCACATCCGGTCGCCGTGGAAGGCGCGAAGGTCGAGCGTCGAGCTCGTGAGCTCCTCGCCACCCATCGACTTCACTGGATAGCGCCAAAGTCCGGTCACGCTGCCGACGGTCATCTGTTGACGTTAGCCCTGAAATGCCAGCGAATGTGATCTTTGGTCATTCTTTGGCGGGTCTTCTCACCGGCTTCGAGCTGGCTGACCATGTGCGCAATACGTCGTACCCAGTCGTCGTGTTCCCACCCAAAACGGCTGTGCAGGTCCGCGAATTCATGAGACGGATCGACGGGGCAGTGAACGCCAGGCAACCCAGGCGGCGACCAGCGCCGCTGCGAAGAGGCCGGCCGCGACGAGCATGTCGGTTGTCGTCGAAAAGTCTGCAGATACCGACCCTTCGTCCTTGTGAGTGGCGCTGACGATCGAGCCAAGACCGACAGCACCCAGGTTGGCTGCCGCGCTGGCGCTGAACGCGAGAGCCGCCGCGCCTCGGAATGTGAGGTTCAAGGCCGCCTTGATGACAAGCGTCGACACCGAGGCACAGATCGCGGTCAGGATGGCGATCAGGATCAGAAACAACATGTGCTCCGTCGTCCCGATCTCGTCCCTGAACCCGTAGGCGAACACGAACGCGATGAAGTAGCCGATGAATCCGATCACGAGGTTGATCCCCGCAATGATCGCGATCGCACCGACCCCGCGGCCCTCGTCTCGACTCGGCGCCATGTGAGTCATCGTGACACGCCTAGGGTGATTGCATGTCGAATCGTCTGGCTCAGGCCACGAGTCCCTACCTCCAGCAGCACGCCGACAACCCAGTGGACTGGTGGGAGTGGAGCGACGAGGCATTCGCCGAGGCGAAGAAGCTCGATCGTCCGATCCTGCTCAGCGTCGGCTATGCCGCGTGCCACTGGTGTCACGTGATGGCTCACGAGTCATTCGAGGACACCGTGACGGCGACGTACATGAACGAGCACTTCGTCAACATCAAGGTCGACCGTGAGGAACGCCCGGACGTCGACGCGGTCTACATGAGCGCGACCCAGGCGATGACGGGCCACGGCGGCTGGCCGATGACCTGTGTGCTGACGCCCCAGGGTGAGCCGTTCTTCGCCGGTACGTACTTCCCGCCGGAGCCGCGCCAGGGGAGCCCGGCGTTCACGCAGGTGCTGCAGGCGCTGAGCGATGCCTGGAACGAGCGCCGCGACGAGGTGCTGACGGTCAGCAAGGACGTGCTCGAGCACCTGCGGTCCGGTGTCGACCCGATCGGCGGTGCACTGGGCGTCGAGCAGCTCGACGCAGCTGTCGTGTCGCTGGCAAAGTCGTACGACGTCGAGGCTGGCGGGTTCGGCAACAGCCCGAAGTTCCCGCCGTCGATGGTGCTCGAGTTCCTGCTCCGCAACGCCGCGCGTACGGGTTCACAACAGGCGCTCAACCTGGTCGCCGGTACGTGCGAGGCGATGGCCCGGGGCGGCATGTACGACCAGCTGTCCGGCGGCTTTGCCCGCTACAGCGTCGACCGGTTCTGGCGCGTGCCGCACTTCGAGAAGATGCTCTACGACAACGCGCTGCTGCTGCGGGTCTATCTGCACTGGTGGCGGCAGACCGGGTCGCCGCTGGCCGAGCGGATCGCCCGGGAGACGGGCCGGTTCATCATCGACGAGCTGGGCACCCCCGAGGGCGGATTCGCCTCGGCTCTGGATGCCGACAGCGAGGGCCACGAAGGCACGTTCTACGTCTGGAACCCCAACCAGCTGATGCGCACGCTTGGGCCGGCCGATGGCGCGTGGGCCACAGAGCTGCTCGGCGTGACGGGCGGCGGTACGTTCGAGCGCGGCTTCTCGACGCTGCAGCTGCTCAAGGACCCGGACGACGCAGAGCGCTGGGCTGACGTTCGCGCCAAGCTTCTCGAAGCACGATCGACTCGTACGCGGCCCGACCGCGACGACAAGGTGGTCGCGTCGTGGAACGGCCTCGCGATCACAGCTCTCGCAGAGGCGGGCGTGCTGCTCGACGAGCCTGATTTCACGGCGGCAGCCGTACGGGCAGCCGAGTTGCTCAGCGACGTACATCTCGGCACAGCGCATATGGACCCCGTGCTCGTACGGACGTCACGCGACGGCGTCGCATCGACCCACGCCGGCGTGCTCGAGGATCACGGCGCCGTCGCTGAGGCGTTCATCGCTGTCCTCGGCATCACCGGCGAAGCAGTGTGGCTCGACCGTGCTCGGTTGTTGCTCGATCGCGTCGTCGACCACTTCGCGGATCCGGCCGGAGGGTTCTTCGACACCGCCGACGACGCGGAGGCGCTCGTCGTACGGCCCAAGGACGTCTCCGACAACGCCTACCCTTCGGGCACCTCGGCCGCCGTCACTGCGCTGCTGTCGCTCGCGGCCATCACCGGTGACCACCGCTATCGCGTGGCAGCCGAGTCGGGCATCGCCTCGGCCGCGTCCGTCGCCGCACAGGTGCCACGGTTCGCCGGGTGGACGCTGGCTGCGGCCGAAGCCGTGATTGCCGGGCCACTCGAGATCGCGGTCGTTGGCGCCGAACGTACGGAGCTGCATCGAGCGGCGCTCAGCCTGACGTCACCGGGCGCCGTCGTGGTCGCCGGAGAGGTCGGTATGCCGATTGCCCTGTTCGAGCAGCGCGGGCTGGTCGACGGTCAGACTGCCGCGTACGTGTGCCGTGGCTTTGTCTGCGAGCGCCCCGTCACGACGGTCGAGGAGCTGCAAGCCCGTTAGTACTGCTGGTAGGCGAGCAGTGAGACCCCGACGTAGTGGACGATGAACGCCGCAATCGTCAGAGTGTGAAAGATCTCGTGGAAGCCGTACCAGTTGGGCCATGGGTCAGGCTTCTTGAAGCCGTAGACGACCGCGCCGAGCGTGTAGAGCCCACCGCCGACGGCCAAGAGCACGATGACGGCCGTTGAACCGTTCTCCTTGAACTCCGGCAGCCAGAACACTGCCGCCCAGCCGAGCGCGATGTAGATCGGGACGTAGAGCCAACGTGGGGCGCCCACCCAGAACACCCGGAACAGCAGGCCGAGGATCGCGCCACCCCATACGAGCGACAGCAGGATCCAGGCATCCTTGGTGTCGAGCAGCAGGAGCGCGAACGGCGTGTAGGAGCCAGCGATGAGCACGAAGATGTTGGCGTGGTCGAACCGCTTCCAGCGTGCCTTGGCCGCGTCTGACCAGCGCCCGGCGTGATAGACCGCGCTGACACCGAACAGCAGCAGGGCGCTGACCATGAACACTGCGACGCCAGCGCGAACCTTGACGCTGTCGGCGACGACGAGCATGACGAGGAAGCCGAAGAACGCCAGCGGCCAGGTGGCGGCGTGCAGCCACCCACGCAGCTTGGGCTTGATCTCCTTGGCGGTCTCTCGGAGGCGATCGCCAACCTCCTGGACCATGCCTTCAGGTTCACGCTCGCTCATGCGATCGCCTTCATGAGAAACCAACGATACGAAGGCAATCGCATGAACCCTGCATCATGATGTGTTCGCTGCGCTCACCCATGCGATTACCCTATCGGCATGGCACTGAGCGACTTGGTCTACGGGGCGTACGAGAGACGCCTCGCCAAGCGGCTCGACCCCGCACGTCTCCCGCACCACGTCGGGGCGATCGTCGACGGCAACCGTCGATGGGCCAGGCGCGGCGGTGCAAAGTTCGAAGCCGGCTACCAAGCCGGCGCCGACAAGATCTCCGAGTTCGCCACCTGGTGCGATGACCTGGGCGTCGAGATCGTCACGCTGTGGCTCCTGTCGACCGACAACCTCAATCGCCCAGAAGAGGAAGTCGCGAGCATCCTCGCGGCTGTCGAGAGCCTCATGGAGCGCCTCGCTGATGAAGGCCGTTGGTCGCTCTCGGTGATCGGCAACCTCGACCTGCTGCCCTCGGAGTCGGCCGGCCGGATGAAGAAGCTCGCTGACTCGACATCTGACGTGCAGGGCATGCGGGTCAACATCTGTGTCGGGTACGGCGGACGCCAGGAGCTCACCGATGCGATGCGTTCGCTGCTGCTCGAGCAGGCTGCTGCCGGTCGCTCGCTCGAGGAGGTCGCCTCCACCCTTGAGGTTGACGACATCGCCGAGCACCTCTACACGAAGGGTCAGCCCGATCCCGATCTCGTGATCCGTACGTCCGGCGAGCAGCGGCTCTCTGGTTTCCTGCTGTGGCAGAGCGTGCACTCGGAGTTCTACTTCAGCGATGCACTGTGGCCGGCCTTCCGTCACGTCGACTTCCTCCGCGCCATGCGCTCGTACGCACTCCGCGAACGCCGCTTCGGGGCTTAGAGCGCCAAGCCCGCATGTGTGCACCCAGTTCGGCTGCTGGCGTGCCGGTGGGCCGCCGGACGTCTTGTCAGGCGGCTTGGCGGAGGTGGCTTCTTCGTCGTCTCCGTATGGGGTGGTGGACGCGATTGGTGAACTCGAATCCGTCGACGGCGTTGCCGGTGATGTTGAGCAACCCGCGGTGGAGCAGATGGTGGCATCGCGAACAGAGGCCGATGAGGTTGGAGAGATCGGTCTTGCCGCCTTTTGACCACCAGATCACATGATGAATCTCGACGTGGGTGATGTGGCAGCCGGGTGCGGAGCACTCGTTGCGTTGGCGAGCGAGAACAGCCTTGCGCTGACGCGGCGTTGCGAGGCGTTGAGTTCGTCCGACGTCGAGGATCTCCGCGTTGCGCGTGAGGATCGCGGTGAAATCGGCGTTGCAGGTGAGGTAGTCCAGTAGGCGCGGTCCAATCGACCCGTACCCGGTCAGCTGGGCTGGGCTGTCGTTGGTGGTGTCGAGGATGACCGACAGCTGTGGGCGGACGCCATTGTCGGAGGGCAGACCTGACTCGAGGGCTGCGGTGACGAAGGCGTCAAGGCCGTCGATTCTGCGTTGGGCGCCGCTCCTCAGATCGTCGGGTCCGGTGGGCGCGGCTCCCGCGTCGATGAGGGTCTTGAACTTGGCGCCGAGCACAGCTCCGAGGAATCCGTTGACGTGGAAACCGTCGAGCACGGCGTTGACCTGGAAATCCTCGCGGTCCATGCCTTCGGCCCAAGCTCTGTCCAGCTCGTCAGGACATACGACTTCACGCAGGTGGCGGACAACCTTGAACAGCTGGTTGGGTTCATGGTTCTTGGCGACCTCGACGAGCTCTTGCTCGTGTTGGGCGACGACGTCGGCGCCGATGTGCTTGATGCCGTAGGTGAATGCCGCAACATGCTCGGCCCGGATCTCGCCGGACTCGGCGGCTTCGCCGACTCCAGGCAGTTGCGCCAGAGTTCGTGGCATCCGAACCAAGGTGGTGGCCTCCTTGGCGCTGAGACGCAGCTCGTTGCGGACCCACACGTTCAGCGACGATGCGCCGTCGAGCTCGTAGGAACGTGACAGCTCCATCGACGACAGGCGGCCTGCCATCGCGGTGTCGAGAGCGTCTTGGGCTGCTTGGAACACGCGGAGGGCTTCACGGTCATCGGCGGAGTGCAGCGCGTCGGCCGCGTTCTGCAAAGCGTGAAGTGTTGCCCCCGTTTCCATACCCCGAATCTACTAGAACAGACGTTCGAAGGCCAGTGGAAAACCCTGTGAATTCAGCGAAAATTGAAGATTCTTCTCCACAAGGCAAGCCGCCATCGCAACTGTCCACAGCACCAGCCCGCGCCCTTGTATTTGCGCTCTTTCCACTCAACTCTCGCTGAGCCGAGGTGCTTGAGCGAGCATCTCGACGTACGTCCCTTCGGTCGCAGAGCTCCCTCCCGGCGCTTCGCGCCTAGGGATCGGGGAAGCGGAAAGAGTTAACGCGAGAGACACACGCGGTCGGGCGTGCGGCGCGCGGCTCGTTCCTCGCCGCATCAGCCGCTCGTCCCTCGCGGCTGCCGGGCTCCGCCGGGCACCTTGGCCTCGCTTCGCTCGGCACGTGGTCGGGTCGAGACGTCACGTTGACGCTTCACGTGCTGTTAACGCGAGGTCGGGCGTGTCGTCCAATAAATGAGCGATCGACAGGTTTACGTTCAGAGGGTGTTGACGCTCGCCCCTGAGCAACGAGATCTGGCCCTTTCCGCCGAGTAAGAGCCGGCGCAGGGCGCGCGCGGGCTCGTTGAGGGAGACACTGCTGTGGCTGCTAAGAAGAGCACGAGCCCGGACCGCCGCACATACGTACTGGACACCAGCGTCTTGCTGGCAGATCCCAACGCGGTCAATCGTTTCCATGAGCATGAAGTGGTCATACCCGTCGTGGTGATCACCGAGCTCGAGGGCAAACGACACGATCCAGAGCTCGGCTACTTCGCGCGCAGCGCACTTCGGTTCCTCGACGACCTGCGAGTCCAGCACGGCACCCTCGACAAGCCGCTGCCGATCGGCGAGGAGGGCGGCACGATCCGGGTCGAGCTCAACCACACCGATCCTTCATCGCTGCCGTCGGGATTCCGTCTTGGCGACAACGACACCCGCATCCTCTCGGTGGCGCGCAACCTCGCCAACGAGGGCAACAAGGTCACGATCGTCTCCAAGGACCTCCCGATGCGCGTCAAGGCATCAGCCGTGGGCCTGGTCGCCGAGGAGTACCGCGCCGAGCTCGCACTCGAGTCCGGCTGGACCGGTATGCGTGAGCTCGAGGTCGAGAGCGTCGACCTCGACACGCTCTACGAGACCGGCCTCCTCGACCTGGACCAAGCACGTGACCTGCCCTGCCACACCGGGCTGGTGCTGGTCTCCGACAAGGGCAGCGGCCTGGGCCGCATGACGGCGGACAAGCAGATCCAGCTCGTACGCGGCGACCGCGATGCGTTCGGCATCCACGGTCGATCTGCCGAGCAGCGTGTCGCCCTCGACCTGCTCCTCGATCCCGAGATCGGCATCGTGTCGCTGGGCGGCCGCGCCGGAACCGGCAAGTCAGCCATGGCCCTGTGCGCCGGGCTCGAGGCCACGATGGAACGCGGGCAGCACAAGAAGGTCGTCATCTTCCGCCCGCTGTACGCCGTCGGCGGTCAGGAGCTCGGCTACCTCCCGGGTAGCGAGTCCGAGAAGATGGGCCCCTGGGGCCAGGCGGTCTTCGACACCTTGGGCGCCGTCGCCTCGCCGGCCGTCATCGAGGAGATCCTCGACCGCGGCATGCTCGAGGTGCTGCCGCTGACCCACATCCGCGGCCGTTCGCTGCACGACTCGTTCGTCATCGTCGACGAGGCGCAGTCACTCGAGCGCAACGTCCTGCTGACCGTGCTCTCGCGCATCGGCGCCAACTCCAAGGTCGTGCTCACCCACGATGTCGCCCAGCGCGACAACCTGCGGGTCGGTCGACATGACGGTGTCGTGGCCGTGGTCGAGAAGCTCAAGGGCCACCCGCTCTTCGCTCACGTCACGCTGACACGCTCCGAGCGTTCACCGGTCGCCGCACTCGTGACGGAAATGCTTGAAGACGTCAGTCTCTGACCTGGAGTCCTTTAACGCTGCAAGCGCCTGAACGAGCACCACTCCTGTGGCAGAGTTGCCGCGTGAGCCTTCGAGGGAGACGGATCGCGGCCATCGGCCTTGCGTTCACCCTGCTCGCGTCGTGCGGCAGCGACCCGAAGCCGGCGTCCACGAACACCCTCAACTGGTACGTCGGACCGGACCGGATCGACGCAGATGCGTTGGCTCGGTCGTGCAGCACGGACGACTACCGGATCGCCGTCAAGGAGCTGCCGACCGACGTCGAAGAACGCCACTCGACCCTCGTACGGCGACTGGCCGCCAAGGACTCGTCGATCGACCTGCTGAGCCTCGACTCGGCGTTCACCGCCGAGTTCGCCGAAGCGCAGTTCCTTGCACCGGTGCCGGACGACCTCGTCGCGGCCTACAGCAAGGACATCGTGCCGACCGCGCTCAGCGCAGCGACGTACGAAGGTGCGCTCATTGCGGCTCCATGGTGGTTCGATCCGCAGCTGCTCTGGTACCGCGGCAACGTCGCCGAACGCGCCGGCCTCGACATCACCAAGGCGGTGAGCTTCGACGACCTGATCGCCGGTGCCCAGCGTCTTGGCCTGACGATCCAGATCGAGGATCCGGACGGCTCTGGCCTCGCAGAGTGGGTCAACGCACTGGTCGCAGGCAGTGGTGGAGAGCTCGTCGACGGCAAGAGTCGCAAGGCCAAGGTCGGCCTCGACACCGATGCCGGACGCTCGGCTGCGGGCGTCGTCGAGTTCTTCAACGAGGCGAAGGTCGGCACCGCGCCCTCGCGCGACGCCCTCGAGACCTTCGCCAGCCCGAACGGTGGATTCCTTCTCGGACCCAGCTCGGTCATCTCCGACCCCGCCGTTGCGCCCATCGCCGCCGACCTCGGCTGGTCTGCCTATCCGACGGTTGGAACGACGAGCGTGGCACCGCTGTCGGGCATCGGCCTCGCCGTACCGCTCTTTGCGAAGGACTCGGACCGTTCGTACGAGGCCATCACGTGCCTGACGTCGCCCTCTGTCATGCTCACACTCATGACCGGCGCGGGTCACAGCTCGAGCCGATTGACGACGTACGACGACCCGGCTCTGGGTACGTCCTTCCCGATGGCGGCCGTCGCCAAAGCCGCGATAGCGACCGGCGTGTCCGTGCCCAAGACGCCCTACTGGAACCTCATACGCAGCGCGATCGATCGGTCCTGGCAACCACTCGCCGAGGTCACGGTCGACGAGACCCCCGAGCACTCGCAGCACATCGTCACCACGCGTCTGCGGGGTGAGCTGCCGTGAGGCTTTCAAAGGGCGGAGTGTCTGCCAAGGACATGGTGATCGCGAGAGGTCGAGCGGGCGGTGCCGGCCTCGCCGGTCTACGCGGGCGACTGCGTTCGAAGGTGCCCGACTTCAGGAGGAAGCCAGGCGGTCACAAGCTGGCGGGCTGGAACTGGCTCGCGCCGGCGATCGTCCTGCTGCTCGCGATCACGATCTGGCCGATCGCCCGCGCGGTGTGGCTGTCGTTGTCGTCGTACTCGCTCACCAGCCCGGACGATCGTGACTTCGTCGGCCTCGACAACTACACGGAGATCCTCACCAATCGGACCTGGTGGCTCGCCGTCGCGACCAGTCTCGTCATCGTGCTCGTGGTCGTCACTTTGCAGCTCATCCTGGGCTTCATGTTCGCGCTGGCGCTGCGGCGGATGACGGTCCTGTGGCCGGTCACCCGCATCGTCGTGCTGCTGCCGTTCGCTCTGCTGGCGGTCGTCTCGGCCGTGGTGTGGCGCGATGCCGCGACGACGGGATTCCTGGCCGATTGGTTCAGGCTTGACGACGTGGGTCAGCTCGACTCACTCGCAGCCGTGAGCCTCGGTGAGGTGTGGCGCGGCACAGGCGTCGTCACGGTGATCCTGCTCGCCGGACTGACGCAGGTGTCGAGCCGGCTCAACCTCGCTGCGATCGCCGATGGCGCCACGAGCTGGCAGCGTCTGCGCCGAGTGGTCCTTCCCGTGATGGGTCCGGCATTCGCCGTGGCCGTGGCCTACCGATCGCTCGATGCCTTCCGCACCCTCGAGGGCCCGCTGCTCGTCGGTGATTCCAGCGCCAACATCCGTACGGCACCGCTGCTGGTCTGGGACACGACGTTCTCGTCGTTCGAGCTCGGACTGGGCGCCGCCATGTCGATCGTGCTGCTCGTCATCGCCGGGCTGCTCGGTGTGCTCCTCGTACAGCTGTTCCGCGTGAGGAGGGTCGTATGAGTGAGCGAAGCGAACGAACACTCAAGGCCGTCGTCACGCCGGGGCATCCATACCCTGCCTTTCCTTCGGAGGTTCCGGCATGAGCTCCGTCGCTCTCACCCCGTCGGTGCGATCACGGCTGTGGGCGTCCGGCATCTCGTTCGCGCTCGGCTTCGCCCTCGCCAACTACGGCATCTTGATGGTCACCCGGCCAGATCAGTGGCTGTGGCTTGCGGCCGCCGCAGTGCTGATGCTCACCGGAGCCGCTGGCATCTTGTTCGCCGACACCAATCGCTCGGTGTCGTTCTGGGCGGTGATGGGCGTGGAGGTGTTCTTGATGTTCACCCTGCTGCCGCTGCTGTGGACGTTCACGGTTGCCACGACACCGACGGGCCTGACCGCGACATCACTGTGGCCGAACGAGGTCACGTGGCAGAACTTCAGCGATGTCCTCGGCTCGGGCAGCATGCGTCGGGCGGCCGGTACGTCGTTCCTCGTCGCAGGAGTCGCGACAGCCGTGTCCGTGCCGCTCGCCATCGCCGCGGCCTATTCGCTCGTACGTGTCAGGGTCAGCGGCGGTCGGTTCGTCTACGCGTTCGTCATCGCGGCCCTGCTGGTGCCGCTCGTGGCTCTCGCCGGTCCGATCACCGACCAGGCGATCTCGTTGGATCGCTTCGGATCGCGAGTGGCCCTCATCCCTCCGGCGCTGATCATCACCTTGCCGCTGGCGATCTGGCTGTTCGTCACCCTCTTCAAGCGCGCACCGTGGTCGTTGGGCGATGCCGTACGCGCTGACGGTGCCACCCGTCGCCAGTGGTTCACGCGGTTCGTCGTACCGGCGCTCGGCCCGGGCATCGCGATAGTCACCCTGCTGGTGTTCGTCGTCGGCTGCCAGGACTTCGTCATCGGCTCGGCCCTGTCGACCACCGATGCGCCGTTGCCGGCATCGCTGCTGATGGTGCGCGGTGATCTCGACACCGAGTCGTCGGCGACGATCGCGGCTGTCGGACTGCTGTGGGCCGCTTTGCCCGCCGCCCTGCTCCTCGTGGCACCGCGCACGATCCACCAACTTCTGGGAAGGTCATACCGATGACGTCGATCGAGCTCCGCAACCTGACTGTCGCCGGCCCCGGTGATCGTCCGCTGCTCGACAACATCAGCCTGACGGTTCCGTCGGGCGAGACGCTGGCGATCATCGGTCCCTCCGGCGCAGGCAAGAGCCTGCTGCTGCGCGTCATCGTCGGCCTGGATGAGCAGACCTCGGGCCAGATCCTGCTCGACGACCTCGACACGTCGAGGGCCAACCCGCGCGCACGTGACCTCTCGATGGTGTTCCAGGACTTTGCGCTGCACCCCCAGCTCGACGCGTTCGACAACCTTGCGTTCTCATCGACCCTGAGGCGCAAGAAGACGACGACGAGATTTCGCCGTGGCACGCTCGACAAGGCCGCGATCACCGAACGCGTCAACTCCGTCAGTGAGTTCTTGGCCCTGACTGACCTGCTCGAGGTCAAGCCTGCCGACCTCGACGACGCACAGCGCCAACGCGTGGCGCTCGGACGTGCGCTCGTACGTGACGCCGCGGCGTACCTGTTCGATGACCCGTTCTCCGAGCAGGCAGCACGCGTACGCCCTCACGTCCGCTCCGTGACGGCCCAGTGGCAGCGCGAAGAAGGACGTACGTCGATCTTCACGACGTCCGACATCGCCGAGGCGCTGACCCTCGCCGACCGAGTCGCTGTGCTGCACCAGGGATTCGTGCACCAGGTCGGCACGCCACGCGAGCTCTACGAGGCGCCCAAGGACATGTTCGTCGCCGGATTCCTCGGCTCTCCGCCGATGAACCTGGTGCCGGCTCGACCCACCGGCAGTCAGCTCGTCATGCCGTTGGCGACGATGTACATGGACGACGAGCTCAGCAAGCGCATCGGTGATCGCGACCTGGTCGTCGTGGGCATTCGCCCGGAGGACTGCCAGGAGTCGTCGAGCCCGGTCGCCGCGACGGTCACAGACAAGGTCGAGTTCACGACCCGCATCGACGATGTCGAGTGGCAGGGCAGCACGCAGCTCGCCTACCTCGGCTACGACATCGAGCCCGAGGTCGAGGCTCGCCTGAGCGAGGTCGAGGACCTGCTGGACTTCGACCTGTTCCAGAGCTTCGTGGTCGCCGAGCTCGCGGCCGAGAGCACGCTGCGGTCCGGGATGTCGATCCGCGTGGTCATCCCGCGATCAAAGATCAGCGTCTTCGATCCGGAGACGGGTGAGAACCTCTCGCTCCCCGCGAGCTGACACCATGCGCCGGCTCCGTTCTTTGCGGTCGGGGGCTCCGGCAGGGCTCCTTGGCGTGGTGTTCGGTGCTGCCTACGTCGTCATCTCCTTGGCGAGGTTCGACCGGTTCACACTGTCGTCGTGGGACAACGCGATCTTCGAGCAGGCGGTGCGCGGCTACGCACACTTCGGGGCGCCGACGATCGACGTACGTGGTGCTGGCTTCAACCAGCTGGGTGACCACTTCTCGCCGATCCTGGTCCTGATCGCGCCGTTCTACCGGATGTTCCCGTCGGCGCAGACGATCCTGGTCGCCCAGGCGGTGCTGCTCGGGCTGTCGGTCGCGATCATCGCCGCGCTCGCCATCCGACACCTCGGGACGCTCACCGGCATCGCGATCGGCATTGCGTACGGTGCTTCGTTCGGCGTGCTCTCGGCGGTCGAGGTCGACTTCCACGAGGTGGCGTTCGCGGCGCCGTTGCTAGCCCTTGCCGGTGCCGCATACGTCGAGCGGCGTTTCGATGCCGTGGTCCTCTGGGCGCTGCCGCTGCTGCTGGTCAAGGAGGAGTTCGGTCTCACGGTCGTCGTGATGGGTGGCGTGCTGTGGTTGGCCGGCGAGCATCGTCGCGGCGTGATGCTCGGTCTCATCGGGCTCGGCACGGCTGTGTTCGTCATCTTCATCCTGATGCCGTCGCTGTCCCCCGACGGCTCCTACACGCATGCCGGATCCCTTGGCGGTGAGCGCGGGATCATCCCGACGCTGTTCGACCAGGTTGACCGCAAGGCGGCCACCGTCGCGCTGACGGTTGCCATCACCGGCCTGGCAGCACTCGTCTCTCCCTGGATCCTGCTGGCGCTGCCGACGTTCGCCTGGCGGTTCGTCGGCGACAACGCGTTCTACTGGGGCACCGAGTGGCACTACTCGCTCGTGCTTATGCCGATCGTGTTCGTCGCCATGATCGACGGCATGAAGCGCTGGCCCCAGCTGCGCTGGGCGACGCTGCCAGCGCTGGTTGTCACCGGATTCATGTTGGTGAGCTCGCCGCTCGTGGCCCTGTTCGAGCCGGACACGTACGCCGAGTCGCCGCGTGCTCACGATGCTCGTGCGGTGCTGGCGCTGGTGCCCAAGGGTGCGACGGTCGAGACTGACATCGGCCTGATGACCCATCTGACGACGGATCGCACGGTCTATTGGTTGGGCAGCGTCGGCAACCCTGCGCCCGACTACGTGCTGCTGGACATCGAGTCCGGTATCGGCTCACCCGTCGACGCTGTCACCTACGCGGAGGAGAAGTTCGGCGGCACGTACGAGCTGATCTACAACGAGGGTGGCTACCGCCTCGCGCACCGGCTCTAGAGCCTCGCGGTCTCCAGCGGCTTGAGGACGTCGTCGGCGAAGCGCCGGATGCCGTCCTCCTTCTGCTCGAGGCTGCAGTCGAGGCCGTGGTAGTAGGCCCACGGCATCGTCCACACGTCGGTCACGCCGACCTCCTCGGCCGCGGCGAAGTGCTCGGGGAGGAAGGCATCGGTGAGTGCCGTGATGAACCGGAAGTCACCGTCGCGGCCGAGCTCGTCACGGATCTCCGCCAGTCGGCGGGCGTGCGTGCCTGCCTCCTCGATCGTGTACAGGTCCCCGATCCAGCCGTCGTGGCGGGCGGCACGACGCATCCCGACCTCGGAAAGGCCGCCGACGTAGATCGGGATCCGCGCCGTCGGTGTCGGCTCCATCACCAACCGGGGCGTCGGGTAGAAGGCGCCATCGAACGAGTTCCAGCCCGGCGACCACAGCTCGGCGAACAGATCCAACGCCTCGTCCGTGCGCTTGCCGCGGGTGCCGAAGTCCTGGCCCATCAGCTCGAACTCCTCACGGCACCAGCCGACGCCCACTCCGAGGGCGACCCGGTTGCCCGACAGCGCCGCGGCGGTGCCGACGGCCTTCGCAACCTGGTACGGGCTGCGAAGCGCTGCGACGTAGACCGAGGTGTAGAAGTGGATGTTGGTGGTGACCGCGGCCATCGCGCCCGCCAGCACCCACGGCTCGGGCCAGTCAGCCGAGTGATCCCAGCGTCGCTCGCCGTCCGGGGTGTACGGGTAGGGCGTCGCGAGCGTCTCCAGGTTGACCACGTGATCGGGGATCGTCATGGCGTCGTAGCCGCACTCGTCAGCGACGCGGGCAAGGGCCAGGAGCTCGCCGAGTGGCTGGAAGGCGGTCGAGATGGAGAAGCGCATGGCTCGACACTAGAACGTGTTCTCGTTTCGCGCACCGACTCTAGAGCACAGATGCAAGGCGTGCTGGTCTCAGGGGTGAGTCATGGACATGACGTCGAGCGCCTTGTCCAGGTCAGCCTCGCTGATGTCACCGCGCTCCACGAAGCCCATCTCGATGACGACCTGGCGGATCGTCTTCTTCTCCTTGACCGACTGCTTGGCGACCTTGGCGGCGTTCTCGTAGCCGATGAAGCGGTTGAGCGGAGTGACGACTGACGGCGACGACTCGGCAAGCTCGAGGCAACGCTCCTCGTTGGCGGTGATGCCGTCGATGCAGCGGTCAGCCAGCACGCTTCGACGAGTTGCCGAGCAGGCGCATCGACTCCAGCAGGTTGCGGCCGATGACCGGCAGCATGACGTTGAGCTCGAACGCGCCCGATGCTCCGGCGGTGGCGATCGTGGCGTCGTTGCCGATGACCTGGGCGCACACCATCAGCGTGGCCTCCGGCAGGACCGGGTTGACCTTGCCGGGCATGATGCTCGATCCGGGCTGGAGGTCGGGGAGGTTGATCTCGCCGAGTCCCGTACGAGGCCCTGAGCCCATCCAGCGCAGGTCGTTGCAGATCTTGGTCAGGCTGACGGCGATCGTACGAAGCTGGCCCGACATCTCGACGAGTCCGTCGCGCGCGCCTTGCGCCTCGAAGTGGTCGACCGCCTCGGTGACGGGGAGGCCGCTGCCCTCGGCGAGCAGCTCGATGACCCGCTGCGGGAAGCCGATCGGGGTGTTGATGCCGGTGCCGACGGCGGTGCCTCCGAGGGGCACCTCAGCCGTACGGGGCAGCGATGACTCGATGCGCTCGATACCGCGGCGAACCTGCATGGCGTAGCCGGCGAACTCCTGGCCGAGCGTCACAGGTGTGGCATCCATGAGGTGGGTGCGGCCGGACTTCACGACCTGTGCGAACTCCTTGGCCTTGGCCTCAAGTGACTTCGCGAGGTGGTCGAGAGCCGGGATCAGCTCGTTGGTCGCCGATGCCGTCGCGGCCACGTGGATCGAAGTCGGGAAGACGTCGTTGGACGACTGTGAGGCATTGACGTGGTCGTTGGGGTGCACGTCCTTGCCGAGCTTGGCGGTGGCGAGGTTGGCGAGCACCTCGTTGGTGTTCATGTTGCTCGAGGTGCCCGAACCGGTCTGGAAGACGTCGATCGGGAACTGTGCGTCGTGCTTGCCGGTGGCGACTTCTTCAGCCGCGGCGACGATGGCATCGGCCATGTCCTGGTCGAGGATGCCGAGCTCGGCGTTGGCCTTGGCGCAGGCTGCCTTGATCTGGGCGAGCGCACGGATCTGCGCGGACTCGATCGGGGTGCCGGAGATCGGGAAGTTCTCGACGGCGCGCTGGGTCTGGGCGCTCCACAAGGCGTCAACGGGCACCTTGACCTCGCCCATGGTGTCGTGCTCGATGCGGTATTCGGTCATGGGACCGACGATATCGCTGCGGCCTCGGGCCACCGGACACGGCCTAGAACGCGGAGATCGAATCGGGTGCGCGTTGGGGGCGGCTGAGCCCGCGTACGACTGCCTCCTGGCCGTGGCGTCGCAGAGCCACGCCGGTGAGCAGGTGGACGACGTGCTCGACGATGCTGTCGGGGAAGTCCGGCATCGGCTGACCGACACTTGCGGCCAGGTCGTCGGAGTGCACGACGAGCTCCATAGACCGGGTGGCAAGGAAGTCGTCGGTCGTGAGCGACCAGCCCTGCCAGGGGATGTGGATGTAGTCAGGGGACCGCGGGGCGCCCAGCACCTCGGGCAGGTGTGCGAGCGCCCTGGCGGCCTGGGCCAGCACGGTGGCGTGCCCGTCGGTGGCGCTCTCGTCGGACTTCTGCCTGATCGAGAGGTTGGCCTCGTCGTCGGGGCCGGCTTTGACCCAGTCGGCCCGCGAGTAGTGGTCGAGCAACGGGATGGGCGGTTCGGACAACGGTGGGGTGTCGAGGCCGTTCACGACGTGACCTGCCTGTGCCAGGAGGTGGTGGGCGAGGCCGCCGACAGTCATGCCCGCGCAGGCGCTCTCGTTGTTCCACGCTTTGGCGACCTCAGGACTGCTCGCCAGTGAGAACGCGGTGTGGCAGGCGTTGACGAACGCGCTGCGATCAATCGGGTCCATTCTCAGATACTACGAGGCGTACAAGGCGACCTCGCTGGCCTTGACCGACAGGTAGACAGCGGTGCCGGGCATGAGCCCCAGCTCGGCGACGGCCGCAGCGGTGATGTCGGCGCTGAGCTCGGCGGTGCGTACGCGGATCTGCGCGCCGATCGGCTCCAGCTCGGTGACGGTCGCCGCGAACACGTTCCGGGGACTGCCCGACGGCTGGTCGAGGTAGACGCCGACAGCGCTCGGACTGAACACTGCAACCGCCGACTGACCGCTGGTGATCGGCTCGGCGGAGAGCCCCTCGACGACCGAACCGGTGGCCGTACGTACGTTGTCGTGCTCGGCAACGCCGGTGAGCAGGTTGAGCCCGGCGATGCTTGCACCGAACTGGCTGCGCGGCCTCGCCAGCAGCTCCTGGGTCACTCCCTGCTCGACGATCCGACCGTGATCCATCACGATCACACGGTCGGCGAGCAGTGCAGCGTCGAGCACGTCATGGGTCACGATGATCGCCGTGCGATCGGCGAGCACCCGCTTGAGCACCTGCCGCATGGCTGGCACGACGGTGATGTCGAGGGCGGCCATCGGCTCGTCCAGCAGAAGCAGTCGCGGCTCGGCGGCGAGTGCTCGGGCGACGCCGATGCGTTGCGCCTGCCCGCCCGACAGCTCGGACGGCTTGCGATCGGCAAGCTCGGAGGCGTCGACCTCGGCGAGCCAGCGCCGGGCAGCCGTACGTGACTCCGAACGCGTTCGGCCAGCGCTGCGTGGCCCGAAGCCGACGTTGTCCAGCACGCTCAGGTGCGGGAAGAGCAGCGCGTCCTGAGCCAGCAGGGCCGTCCCTCGTACGTGGGCGGGCTTCCAGGTGTCGTCGTCGAACAGCACCTCGTCGTCAAGCATCGCCTGGCCGGTGTCAGGTCGAAGGATCCCGGCGATCATCGCGAGCACAGACGACTTGCCAGCACCGTTGGGCCCGAGGATGGCGAGGGTCTCTCCGTCGGCGACGTCGAAGGCAACCTCGACGTCGCGATCGTTGAGCGTCGCTTCGAATTGAAGGCTCACAGCGCAGTGCTCCTCGAACCGCGTACGAGGCCGATGACCAGCACGGCGACCACGACGAGCACCAGTGACAGTGCAACCGCAGCATCGGGATCGACCTCGCGCTGCAGGTAGATCTCCAGAGGCAGGGTCCGCGTCACGCCCTCGAGGCTGCCGGCGAAAGTGATCGTTGCTCCGAACTCGCCCAACGCTCGCGCGAACGAGAGGACTGCGCCTGCCGCGAGTCCCGGGAGCACGAGGGGAAGGGTGACCCTCCGCAGGATCGTGGTCGGTCTGGCGCCGAGGGTCGCGGCGACGACCTCATACTGCTCGCCTGTCGTACGCAGCGTGCCCTCCAGACTGACGACCATGAAGGGGAGCGCGACGAACGTCTGCGCAATGACCACGGCGGTCGTCGAGAAGGCGATCTGCAGGCCGAGGACGTCGATCGTCTCGCCCAGCAGCCCGTTACGCCCGAACGTGTAGAGCAGCGCGATGCCGCCCACCACCGGTGGCAGCACCAGCGGCAGGAGCACGAGCGAACGCACCAAGCCCTGGCCGCGGAATGTCGTACGCGCCAGCACCAGAGCCATCGGCACACCGAGCACGATGCAGAGCAGGGTGCTGACGGCCGACGTACGCAGGCTGAGCCAGAGTGCTGCACGCGACGAGTCAGAGCTGATCAGGGAGAAGAAGCTGCCCCATTCGACCCGGGTGGCCATTGCCACGAGTGGGAGAACGATGAACGCCGCTCCCAGCGCGGCCGGGACGAGTACCCAGCGCGGCACACCGGACAGTTGCGCGGCACCTCAGGGCTTCCCGAACCCGGCGGCAGCCAGCACGGCCTGGCCATCTCGGCCGGTGACGAAGCTGATGAACGCTCCGGCGAGTCCATCGCCGGCTGCGCCCTTGAGGGCGGCGATCGGATAGGTGTTCACGGCGTCCGCGGACTCTGGGAACGTCACGCCGTTGACCTTGTCTCCGGCGGCCTTCACGTCGGTCACGTAGACCAAGCCCGCATCGGCCTCGCCAGAGATGACCTTGCCGAGGACGTCGGTGACTGACTGCTCCTCGCTGACCGGCTTGATGTCGAGGCCGGACGCTTCCTCGACCTTCTGGGCTGCCGATCCGCAGGGGACCTGCTCCGCGCACAGCACGACCTTGATGCCAGGAGCGGCGAGGTCGTCGAGAGAGTCGACTCCGGCTGGGTTGCCCGGGGGAGTGACGATCTCGAGGGTGTTCGTCGCGAAATCGAGCGGGCGGCCATCGAGCACGTTGGCGGAGTAGGCGATGTCCATGTTCTTGGTGTCGGCCGAGGCGAACACGTCTGCCGGTGCGCCCTGCTGGATCTGCGCGACCAGGTCGGAGGAGCCGGCGAAGTTGAACTTCACGGTGACGCCCTCGAACTCAGCCTCGAACTGGTTGCCGATCTCGGTGAACGCTCCCTTGAGCGACGCTGCTGCGAACACCGTCAGGGTCTGCTGCTTGGTCGGTCCGACTCGGTCACCGTCCTCGGAGCCGCAGGCGGCGAGCAGAAGCAGCAGTGAGGCGACGGCGGCGACGACCGACTTCATTCGAGGCTCTCCACGATCACGTTGGTTGACTTGACGATGGCGACGGCGACGGACCCCGGTTCGAGACCGAGCTCCTCGACGGCCTCGCTGCTCATCAGCGAGACGACCCGGAATGGTCCGCACTGCAGCTCGACCTGGGCCATCACGGTGTCCTTCTTGACGGCGGTGACGAGCCCGACGAAGCGGTTGCGCGCGGACGTCGACGATCCGGAGTCCGGAAGCGCCTTGGCCTGATCGCGCGCAAACTCCGCAAGCTCACGGCCATCGATCGCCTTGCGCCCAGAGGCGTCTTCAGTCGCCTTCAACGCTTCAGTGCTGACCCAACGGCGCACGGTGTCGTCGCTGACCCCGAGGAACTTCGCGGCGTCGGATATCCGTATCTGCGGCATGAAAGCCACTCTAGAGCAGTATCTGCGCCTCAGCTGGGTGGATAGCCAATGCCCGCAGTGCGGGCGCGCTCCATGTCGTCGGCGAGATGTGGCTGGTTGTACGGCCCGGGCTCGCGCAGGCGATCGATCACGTTCTGCACCGTGACCGGGTCCTTGTCCTGGCTCATCTTGACCTTGCAGGTGAACCGGTCGATGGGGATGCGCAGACCGACGGTGCCGCGAGCGATCGGTGGCGCCCATTCCTGGTCGAGCCACATCGGATCGTCGACGTGCTGCTCGAAGTGCGCGACCAGCGTGGTCAGCACGGCCAGGTTGGCCTCGGCGTCGAGGACCTCCGGGGTCCCGTGACAGTGCACTGCGCTGAAGTTCCACGTCGGGGCCTGGCTCGACCCCGGCGCGTACCAGCTGGGCGAGACGTAACCGTGCTGTCCTTGGAAGACCACCAGCACCTCGCGGTCGCCGAAGTCGTGCACCTTGTCATCGGGGCGGCCGACGTGGGTGACCAGGACGAGCTCGTCAGTCGTGTCGTCGAGGAGGAACGGGTAGTGCGAGGCGACCAGCTCACCGCCGTTGTTGCTGACGACCATCGCCCACGGATTGTCGGCGATGATCTGACGGACGACCTCGACGTCGGTCGTCGCGTGGAAGTCGCTGTGCCTCACGAGTCCGCCGACACCGAACGCTTGGTGTTGCGCTCGATCGCGTCGATGAACGTCTCGTAGAGCGCGGGCGGCAGGTCGTGGCCCATCCCGGCGATCTCGAGGTGCTCGGCCCCGGGAATGGCTGTCGCGGTCGCCTTGCCACCGGACCGGTGCACCAGCGGGTCCTTGATGCCGTGGATGACGGTGACGGGCAGGTCGAGGTCAGCGAGGTCCTTCGTGCGGTCGGGCTGGCTCAGCACGGCCAGCATGTGGCGAACGGTGCCGCTCGCCGACCAGCCGCGGTCGTACGTCTCGCCGGCACGAGCACGTGAAGCGCTCTCGTCGGCGGGGTAGTCGGGCGATCCGATCACGGCCGACGCCTTGAGCGACCGCGCGATGTAGGAGTCGCGAGTGCTGCCCGCCGATGCCAGCAGGGTCGGGATGACGCGAGGGTTCTGCCAGCCGACGGTGCGCCTGCCGGTCGTCGACATGATCGACGTCAGCGTGAGGGCGCGCTCGGGATGGGCGATGCAGATCGTCTGCCCGATCATGCCGCCCATCGAGACGCCAACCAGGTGAACGCGGTCGAGGCCGAGGTGGTCGAGGAGCCCGAGTGCGTCATCGGCGAAGTCGGTGAGTCCGTACGGCGGCTTGGTGCGGCCGGCGTACGCCTTGAACACCGACGACTTCGTGACGCGGTGGTTGTCCAGCTTGGTGGAGCGGCCGGTGTCGCGGTTGTCGTAGCGGATCACGAAGAAGCCCCGCTCGGCGAGCTGCGAGCAGAACTCGACGGACCACCAGTTCATCGGGCCGCCCATGCCCATGATCAGCAGGATCGGCGGATCTCCGGCCTTGCCGAAGGTCTCGTAGCAGATGTCGATGCCCGAGGGCAGCGACGCGAAGAGTTCTCCCGATGAAGTCATACGTCCCTCGTGCTGGCTCAGTGTTCGTAGTCGATCGTGGAGTAGGCCTTGAGCTTCTCCAGGCTGTGCTCGCTGGTGATCTTGCGGATCGTGCCGCTGCGCGAGCGCATCACGATGGACTCGGTGTAGGCCTTGCCGGCGCCGTAGCGGACACCGTGCATCAGCTCGCCGTCGGTGATGCCGGTCGCCACGAAGAAGCAGTCGTCGGCGTTGACGAGGTCGTTGGTCTCGAGCACGCGGTCGAGGTCGTGACCGGCGTCGATGGCGCGCTGACGCTCGTCGTCGTCGATCGGCCAGAGCTTGCCCTGGATCGTGCCGCCGATCGCCTTGATGGCGCACGCCGTGATGATGCCCTCGGGGGTGCCGCCGATGCCGATCAGCAGGTCGACGCCGGTGTCGGGCCGTGCAGCGGTGATGCCGCCGGCGACATCGCCGTCGATGATGAACTTGATGCGGGCGCCGGCTGCGCGGATCTCGTCCACGATGCCCTGGTGGCGCGGGCGGTCGAGCACGCAGACCGTGACATCGCTGACCGAGATGCCTTTGGCCTTGGCCACCAGCGAGATGTTCTCGGCGACCGGCAGCCGGATGTCGACGACGTCGGCGGCCTCGGGACCGGCGATGAGCTTCTCCATGTAGAACACGGCCGACGGGTCGTACATCGAGCCGCGCGGTGCAACGGCCATGACCGACACGGCATTGGGCAGGCTCTT
Organism: uncultured Actinomycetota bacterium; assembly: GCA_963849475.1. Taxonomy (GTDB): domain Bacteria; phylum Actinomycetota; class Actinomycetes; order Propionibacteriales; family Nocardioidaceae; genus Aeromicrobium. The sequence goes on along the minus strand of CAWKHC010000005.1, from coordinate 56,275 downwards.
GGCGGTGAGAGTCGTGCCGTCGATCGGGTCGACGGCCACATCGGTCTCGGCGCCGGTGCCGTCGCCGACCTGCTCGCCGTTGAACAGCATGGGGGCTTCGTCCTTCTCGCCCTCGCCGATCACGACGATGCCGTTCATGGGCACGGTGTTGATGAGCTTGCGCATCGCGTTGACCGCAACGCCGTCGGCGCCGTTCTTGTCGCCGCGCCCGACCCAGCGGCCGGCAGCCATGGCACCGGCCTCGGTGACTCGCACGAGGTCGAGGGCGAGGTTGCGATCTGGCGCTTGGGCGTCTGGCTGGAGGCGGTCCACGGCCGCATCCTACCGGTATGCCTGCCGAGGCTGCGACGCCAGAACGTAGGGTGACAGCGCTGTCAGAGACGCAAGGAGTACGTCATGAGCTCGACCGGATCGTCGCGTGGCAACCCGTCGATGGGTGATGTCGTGCGATCCGTCGCCGTCCTCGGCGTACTGGTCCTCGCGTTGTGGGGGTTTGGCCAGCTGTTCACCAACACTCCGGACACCGCCCCCAAGGCGATCGACTATGCGAAGACGGTGACCAGTGCGCGCCCGGCCGCGGAGTTCGAGCTGCTGGCACCGTCGAAGCTTCCCCAGGGCTGGATCGCCACCAACGCGCGCTTCACGCCAACCACCTGGCACCTGGGCGTCGTGACCGACGAGGAGAAGTATGTCGGGCTCGAGCAGCAGAAGGTCACCGCCAAGCAGCTGGTCGACAAGTACGCCGAGGACAGCGAAGCCGCCGGCACGGTCACCATCGGGGACGACACGTGGAACGTGCGCAAGGGACCAGACGGTGACACCACGTTTGTGCGCACCGAGTCGGGACTGACGACGCTGGTGACCGGAGATGCGCCGCGCGCCGAGGTCGAGGCCTACGTCGCGTCGTTGTCTGCGTCCTGATCGGGCAGTCCAGCCGCGGCGGCGAGTCGTGATCGGGCGCCGTCGAGCCATTGCTGGCACACCTTGGCGAGGAGCTCGCCTCGCTCCCACAGTGCGAGCGACTCATCGAGGCTGGTGCCGCCGACCTCGAGCTGCTGCACCACGGAGATGAGCTCGTCGCGTGCCTGCTCGTAGGGGATCTCGGGAGTCTCAGCCATGGTCGTCATCCTTGCGTGTGGTCTCGGAGGTTCGTACGCCGACATTGCCGTCAGCGAGTCGGACCGTGAACTCTGTGTCGGGTGGGACCTGGTCGATGGACCTGACGACGGTGCCGTCGGGCAGCTGCGCAACGGCATAGCCGCGCTCCAGGGTGGCAAGCGGAGACAGGGCTCGTACGCGCGCCAGATGGTGACCGATCTCGTCACTCGAGCGGTCGATCCGGTGGGTCATCGATCGCCTGGCTCGGTCGCGGAAGTCGTGGATGACGCTCTGCTGCAGGTCGACCACGGTGAGCGGATTGGCCATGACGGGGCGTGAGCGGATCGCTGCCAGGCCGCGAGCCTCGCGCTCGAGCATCGACCGGATCGCCAAGGTGGCGCGTTCGCGCATCGACGCGACGCCGGCGAGCTCCTCGCGTACGTCGGGGACGATGCGCTTGGCTGCGTCCGTCGGGGTGGACGCCCGGAGATCGGCGACCAGGTCGAGGAGCGGGACGTCAGGCTCGTGGCCGATGGCGCTGACCACTGGAGTGGAGACGGCATGGACGGCGCGGATCAATCCCTCGTCGGAGAACGGCAGCAAGTCCTCGATGGAACCCCCACCGCGGGCGATCACGATGACGTCAATCGAGTCGTCCTGTGCCAGGCGCTGCAGGGCACCCATGACATCGGCTGCAGAGCTGGCGCCCTGCATGAGCGCGTGACGAACCACGAACCGTACGTCGGGCCAGCGCAATCGTGCGTTCTCGAGGACGTCTCGCTCGGCGGCCGAAGCCTTGCCGGTGATCAGTCCGATGCCGCGGGGGAGCAGGGGGAGAGGCTTCTTGAGGCGCGGATCGAACAAGCCCTCGGCGGCGAGCAGCTGCTTGCGCCGCTCGAGCTGGGCCAGCAGCTCGCCCTCGCCCTGAGGTCGGATCTCCCGCAGCTCGAGCGAGAGGGAGCCGCGCGGCGAGTAGAAGGTCGGCTTGGCGTTGACGATGACGCGGGCGCCTTCGGTGATCGGCGTCGGCGACGCGTCGAGGATCATCGAGCTGCACGTGGCGTCGATCGACAGCTTGGCGGTGAGGTCACGCAGCGTCAGGAAGCAGACGCCCTGGCGGCGGGTGAGCTGGGCGATCTCGGCCTCGACCCACACTGCGCCCAGTCGCCCTATGTAGCCCTCGATCAGCTGCGAGATCTGCCGCAGCGGTGCCGGCTTCTCCGCCGTCGTCTCGAGTGCCATACGCACACACTAGGGGGCTGCAACGACAGCGCGACCCTCCACCGTCAGTGGAGGGTCGCGCCGGATGTTCGTCGTTATTTGGGGCGGCGGACGACGTACCCGCTGCTCCAGATCTTGTGCTTGCCGACCTTGGTGCCCGAACGCTGGGCCTCCCACATCTTGCCGTCGCCGGCGTAGATCGCGGAGTGATAGGCGCGGCCGTTGCTCACGAAGATGAGGATGTCGCCCTTCTTCTTCTTGCCCTTGGCGATGTGCTTGCCCTTGAGCTGTGCTCCGGACGTCCGGCCGATCTTCTTGCCGGACTTCTTGTAGACGTACTGGACCAGGCCGGCGCAGTCGAACGAGTTGGGGCCGTTGGCGCCGTACTTGTACGGATCGCCCTTCTGCTTGGCAGCCCACTTGATGACCTTCTCGGCACGAGTCGGCTTCGGCTTCGGCTTGGGCTTCGGCTTGATCGCCGGCTGCGCTGCCGGGTCTGCCGTCGCGGTGGGCGTCGGTGCGGGTGCCGGGGCCGGCTTCGCCGACTGACCCAGAAGTCCCGCCAGGAAGTTCGGGGAGGACTCGTCGGCCGATACCGGTCCAGCGAGACCCACGAACACGATGGACGATGCCAGCAGAGCGCAGGCAAGAATGCGTGTTGTTTGGCGCATGAATTTTTTCCTCGAGCACGCCTGCGAAAGATGACCTGTCGGGTTCAGGCGCGAGGATGCCTGTCGAAGATTCTCGATTAACCCCAAGACTCCGAGGAGCCGCATTGCCGGGTCTTCCGAGCCCATCACTAGGGGGTGTGAGTCCTGCGGTCCTGATGGGCCTCAGCGTGGCCGCAGGTCGACCCCGGTGGGGGTCAACGTGCAAAAACTTTACCGGCCTGACAGTGAATTTCTGGCATTGAGGAGCCAATATCGAGCGTGACGTGTGTCGCACAAATTTGCCTACGGGGCGGTCGCCCAGGGCGCGCCTGGGAGGTCCGTGCGGTGATCCGGGCGGTCGACCGTGCCCGCCTGACAAGGCAGAGGTCCGAAGCGATACCAGTGTTGTCTCGCGAGGACCGAGAACGCAGTCGGACGGGATGCGGCGTCGTTCGGGCGCCGTGGGGATCTCCCAGATACGCCCTAGGATGGAGTCATGACTGAAGTCTCGCTCGGTATGCCCTCCGTCGGCGGCAGTGTTCTGCTTGCCGACCCACGTGGCTACTGCGCCGGCGTCGACCGTGCCGTGATCACGGTGGAGAAGGCACTCGACCTCTATGGCGCGCCGGTCTACGTACGCAAGGAGATCGTGCACAACAAGCACGTCGTCAACAACTTGCGCGACCGCGGAGCGATCTTCGTCGAGGAGCTCGATGAGGTGCCTGAGGGCGCAACGGTCGTCTTCTCGGCCCACGGTGTCTCGCCGATGGTGCATGAGGAAGCCGCTGAGCGCAGCCTGAAAACGATCGATGCCACCTGTCCGCTGGTCACCAAGGTGCATCACGAGGCTCGTCGCTTCGCCAGCGAGGGCTACAGCATCCTGCTGATCGGGCACGAGGGTCACGAAGAGGTCGAGGGCACTGCCGGTGAGGCGCCCGACCACATCACGCTGGTGCAGACCCCGGACGACGTCGACGCCCTCGAGTTCCCCGAAGGCACGCGCCTGTCGTGGCTGTCGCAGACGACGCTGAGTGTCGACGAGACGATGGAGACCGTACGCCGGTTGCGCGAGAAGTTCCCGCAGCTCGAGGACCCGCCGAGCGACGACATTTGCTACGCGACCCAGAACCGCCAGGTCGCGGTCAAGGAGATCGCCAAGAACGCTGATCTCGTCATCGTGGTCGGCTCTGCCAACTCCTCCAACTCCGTACGCCTCGTAGAGGTTGCGCTGGAGGCCGGTGCCAAGGCGTCCTACCGGATCGACGACATCTCCGAGATCGACGAGTCGTGGCTCGACGGTGTCGAGCACGTCGGCGTCACATCCGGTGCGTCGGTGCCTGACGACCTCGTACAGGAGGTGCTCGCCTATCTCAGCGAGCACGGCCACCCTGACGCCGATGCCGTCCGCACGGCAGACGAGAGCCTGATTTTCGCGCTTCCCCCGGAGCTCCGCAAAGACATGAAGGTTGCAGAGGCCGAGGCCGCCCGCGGCCGAGCGCCTCAGCAAAGCTAGCGAAGCGTGAGCGTCGCACGGCGAAGCCGTCAGCTGCGAAGCTCAGCCGGAGTCCCCTACAAGTAGTTCCCCGGGTCTGCCGAGGCGCGTGGCTCGAGGTGTCAGACTCTTCCCGTGGATGTTGCGCTGACCCTTGTCGCCCTGCTGGCCGTGGCTGTCGCGGTCAGTGCTGCCGCGGGTCGGCTCGGCCTGCCGGCGCCGTTGATGCTGATCGTGGTCGGGATCGTCGCCTCGTATCTCCCGTTCGTCCCCGACGACAAGCTCACGCTCACACCGGACCTGGTGTTGATCGGTTTGTTGCCGCCGCTGCTGTATGCCGCGGCGATCCGGACCTCACTGGTCGACTTCCGTGCCAACCGACGACCAATCGCGCTCCTCAGCATCGGGCTGGTGTTGTTCACGACGGCCGGTGTCGGGCTCCTTGTCTGGTGGTTGCTCGACGTGCCGCTGGCGGTTGGCTTTGCACTGGGTGCCGTCGTCGCGCCGCCGGATGCCGTCGCCGCGACGACGATCGCCCGCCGGATCGGGCTGCCCCGCCGGGTAGTGACGATTCTGGAGGGCGAGAGCCTGGTCAACGACGCCACCGCGATCGTCACCCTTCGTGCGTCCATCGCTGCGATCGGTGGCAGTGTCAGCGCTTGGCAGGTCGGCGGCAGCTTCCTCCTGTCGGCGATCGGCGGAGCCCTGGTCGGCGTGATCGTCGCGGTCGTTGTCGGCAAGATCCGCAGGCTCATCCAGGACGACGTCACCGACGTGGCCGTCTCCCTGCTGACACCGTGGATCGCCTACCTCCCGGCAGAGGAGATCCACCTCCCGCGCATCGACGGGCACCCTTCCGGGGTGCTCGCGGTCGTGGTCGCCGGGATCATCCTCGGTCACAAGTCACCTGTCATCCAGTCGGCTTCGTCGCGCCTGTTCGAGCGTACGAACTGGTCGACCATCTCGTACGTCCTCGAGAACGCCGTGTTCCTGCTCATCGGGTTGCAGGTGCGATCGATCGTCAACGAGCTCGGCGAGAGCAGCGTCTCCGGCACGCGCATCGCGGTCTCATGTGCGGCAGTGCTTGTGGCCGTGATCGTGCTGCGATTCGTCTGGGTGTTCCCGGCTACGTACGGCGCGCGGTTGTTCCCCAAGGTCAGAGCGGCCGAGCCCAAGCCGGATCCGCGGGCCGTATTCCTGGTGGCGTGGACCGGCATGCGTGGTGTTCTCACGCTGGCTGCAGTGTTCCTGTTGCCGGCGGACACACCCAACCGCGAGGTGCTCGTGCTGATGGCCTTCGTCGTCACGGTCGGCACGTTGATGATCCAGGGCCTGACCATCCCGCTGCTGGTGCGCCTCCTCAACGTCCCCGGACCTGACCGGCACGAGGATCACCTGCAGGAAGCGACGGTCTATCAGGCAGTCACCGATGCGGGCATGAAGTACCTCGATGAGGAGGTTGAAGGGCACGTCCCGGAGTCGGTCATGCACCGGCTTCGTGAGCGTGGCACCGACCGTACGAATGCCGTGTGGGAGCGCCTCGGCGGCACCGACACACCCAGCTCGCAGTACTCGCGACTACGGGCCGCCATGCTTGCGCACGAACGCGACGAGCTGCTCAAGATTCGCGCTCTCGGCACCGTCGACCAGTCGGTGCTCGCGAGAGTCATGAACGCCTTGGACGTAGAAGAGTCGATACTGGATCGCATGTACGAGGACGAGACGACAGCCGACCGGACGACCGAGCTGCGCCCCACGTACGAAGAGGGCGGACCCTGCGAGCATCTCGCCGACGCGTGCACCGTGCCGTTGCCCGTGACACCCCACGGCTGCGACGAGTGCCTCCAGGAAGGCGCCGAATGGGTGCACCTGCGGTTGTGCATGACCTGCGGCCACGTCGGTTGCTGTGACTCGTCGGTCGGCACCCATGCCACCAAGCACTTCCACTCGACAGGACACCCGGTGATCCGGAGCTTCGAGCCGGGCGAGGCGTGGCGCTGGTGCTACATCGACGAGGTGCTCGGCTGACTGTCAGGCGCCGTCACGATGCGCAGGACGATGAGTCCCAGCGCGAGTCCGTGACCCAGGACGAGGGTCTTGCCGTGATCGATCGTGGTGGCGATGAGCCTGGCGACATAGCCGGCGTCCTTGGCCATCCCGTTGACCTGGATCGCATCTGACCAGAACATCGCGACTATTCCGAGCGTGCCGATCAGCAACATCGGCGGGAACACGCCGGCTTGGAACAGCGACTCGAGGTCGACGCTGAGCGCGACGGTCACCACGATCAGGACGAAGCCCAGCGAGAAGATGAATCCCAGGCGTCCGTTGTCGATCAGGTCGAGAGCGACCAGGATGGCCATCGCGATGCTGGCGATGGTGATCGCCTGGCGGGCATTCGGATCGTGCCGCGTCCATGCCCCGTCGGAGCGCGTCACCGTCTGTGACATGACTCAGACGCTAGTCGATTTCGAGCTGCTGGCACCGTAGGCGCGAGCGAGCGGAAGGTCTCCATAAGACGAGAATGACGCGGCCTTCGGACAGTTTTGTACGCTGAAGTCGTGGGGACCATCGAGACCGAGCGGCTGATCCTGCGGCCGTACGTCCACACCGACGCACCACGGGTGCTCGACATCCACAGCCGGCTCGAGGTGATCCGCTGGCTGAGCGATCCGCCGTTCATACCGATGGCCGACCTCGACGAGGCCGTCGCCTGGATCGACAAGTGGAACACCGGTGATGTCGGCCCGACCAGTCGTGGACTGGCGATCGAGGTGCGCCACACCGGCATCGTCGCCGGCACGATCATGATCACCGACGTGCAGAACTCGGAGTACGACGAACGCCAGGTCGGGTGGCACCTCCACCCCGACTCGGTCGGCCACGGCTATGCCACCGAGGCGGCTGTCCCGATGATCGACGCGGCGTTCGCAGCAGGGCTCGACGAGATCTGGTGCGGAATGTATGCCGACAATCACGCGTCCGCCGCCGTCGCCAAGCGCCTGCGGCTGATCGACCGCGGGATCGTGCCTGACCCCTGGTACTCAGGGGAGTCGCACCTGTTCAGCGCAACCGCCGAGGAGTGGGTCAACCGATGATCGAGACCGAACGACTGATCCTGCGTTTCTTCAACCATGACGACGCAGAACGGTTGTACGACATGTTCCGCCGACCGGAGGTCGCCCGGTGGAGCGGCAATGGCAAGCCCATGACGTCGATCGACGAGGCGCATGAGCGCATCGACCGCCATCCCGTACGTCGTGGCACGCATCCCGCAACCGGCATCTTTGCCGCTGAGCTCAAGGAGAGCGGCGTCATGGCAGGCATGTGCATGCTCGTGCCACTGCCGCCGAGCGAGGGCGTCGACCGCTCTGACATCGAGATCGGCTGGCACTTCCACCCCGATGCCTGGGGCAACGGCTATGCGACCGAGGGCGCTGCGGCCCTGGTCGAGCGCGCGTTCGAGGCTGGCATACCCGAGCTCTACGCCGTCACCGATCTCGAGAACACGGCGTCGCAAGCAGTCTGTCGCAGGCTTGGCATGGACGACATCGGCGTACACACCGATTGGTATGACGCAGAGCTCCGTGCCTTCTGTCTGAAGGGTCCCGGCGAGCCCGTAAACTAGTCCCTTGTGGCTCTCTCAATAGGCATCGTCGGACTCCCCAACGCGGGCAAGTCGACCCTTTTCAATGCCCTCACCAAGAACAACGTCCTTGCGGCCAACTATCCGTTCGCGACGATCGAGCCCAATGTCGGTGTCGTCGGCGTGCCCGACTCGCGCCTCGGCAAGCTCGCCGAGATCTTCAGCTCGGAGAAGCAGCTCCCCGCGACGGTGCAGTTCGTCGACATCGCCGGCATCGTGCGTGGCGCATCGGAGGGTGAGGGGATGGGCAACAAGTTCCTGTCCCACATTCGTGAGTCGGACGCGATCTGCCAGGTCACACGCGTGTTCCGCGACGAGGACGTCACCCACGTCGATGGCGACGTCAACCCGGCCAACGACATCGAGACGATCTCGATCGAGCTCGCCCTGGCCGACCTGCAGACCATCGACAACGCCCTGCCGCGACTCGACAAGGAGTCCCGCAAGGACAAGTCGCTCGTACCGGCTTTCGAAGAAGCCACGAAGGCAAAGGCCGCTCTCGAAGCAGGTGACGGCGTGCTCAAGGCAGGCCTCGATCTCGCGCTGCTGCGAGACCTGCACCTGATGACGGCCAAACGGTTCATCTACGTGTTCAACTGCGACACCGATGAGCTCCAGGACGAAGACCTCAAGGCCCGTATGCGGGCGATCTGCGCTCCCGCCGAGGCGATCTTCCTCGACGCCAAGTCCGAGGCCGAGCTCGTGGAGCTGGGCGACGACGACGAAGCTGACGCCATGCGCGCCGAGATGCTCGCCGACATGGGCGTCACCGAGCCGGGTCTCGATGCGCTCGCCCGCGTCGGCTTCGACACTCTCGGTCTGCAGACCTACCTCACCGCCGGCCCCAAGGAGTCGCGCGCGTGGACAATCCCCAAGGGTGCGACGGCTCCCCAGGCGGCCGGCGTCATCCACACGGACTTCGAACGCGGCTTCATCAAGGCCGAGATCGTGTCGTTCGAAGATCTCGTCGAGGCGGGTTCGATGACCGCCGCGAAGAGCGTCGGCAAGGTCCGCATGGAGGGCAAGGACTACGTCATGGCTGACGGCGACGTGGTCGAGTTCCGCTTCAACGTCTGACACCTAGATCACAGTCGAACCCGGCAACGGGGCGCACGATCTGTGACAGAGTTCCCCGAGTCTGAGGAGGCGCCCATGAGCACGCAGAGGTCGACATCCACTTTCCGCGTTGGCGAGAAGGAGTGCGCGGCCACGCTTCGCGTGCCGGAAGGTGAAGGACCTTTCCCGGCCATCCTCATGGTCCACGGATGGGGTGGCGTCCAGGACGCGCTGACGCTCCCGTTCTACGAGCCGTTCGAGCAAGCAGGGTTCGCGGTCATGACGTTCGACTATGCGGGCTGGGGCAAGAGCGAAGGCACCCCGCGCAACGTCATCAACCCTTGGCAGCGTGAGCGTGAGGTAGAGGGAGCTTTGGAGCACCTGCGTGCTCAGTCGGCGATCGACCCGGATCGCATTGTGCTGTGGGGGACTTCGTTCGGCGGCGGTCACGTCGTGAGAGTTGCCGCCAAGCACCCCGAGCTGATCGGCGCGATCACGCAAGTCCCGATGCTTGACGGCAGGGCAGCAGTCAAAGCCGTCCCGCCCCTTCGCATGCTCCGATTCGGCTTCTCAGCCTTGGCCGACCTGCTTCGCGGGAAGAGAAACCCGTACTACGTTCCGGTGGTCGCGCCACCGGGTGAATGGGCAAGCATGGACCGCGACGGCGCAGCAGAAGCCATGCAGAACGGACTGAAGGATCTCCTCGAGGCCGAAGGCCCAGAGGCGGCGACCTACGACAATCGCGTCGCAGCTCGCTCACTCCTGACCATGGGTGTGTACCGGCCGTTCAAGAGCCTCCGGGATGTGAAGATCCCGATCCTTGTCGTTGGAGCCACGCGGGACACCGTCGCCCCATTCGTGGAGAAGAAGATCCGCGCGCTGAACAACGCGAACATCCAGATCGAGAAGCTCGACGCAAACCATTTCGATCCCTATTTCGATCCTGCGCTGCCGATCAATCTCGACTATCAAGTCGCGTTCCTGCAGAGTTTGCCGAAACCCTGAAGTTTCCATAGACGGCTCTGTGTACGCGACCTCGACCTCGTCGAGGGATCGGTTGCTAGGTACGGGAGATGAAATCCGCAATGACCTTGCCAAGCTGTTCCCCGGCATCCTCCTGCAGGAAGTGACCCGCCCCGGCGATCTGTACGTGCGGCTGGCCTGCGGCGCCCGGGACGCGCTCCTGGAAGATCGTCTCCCAGCCTCGGGTGGCGGGGTCGCCGTCGGCGTACGCCGTCAGGAAGGGTCGATCGAACTGCTCGAGCGCTCGCATCGTCCGGCGACCGAAGCGGGCTCCGACGTCGTTGCGGGTCAGCGGGAGCAGGGCCGTCATCTGCCTGAGGCCAGCGGTGTACGACGGGTCCGGGAACGGCGCGTCGTACGCGGCGAGGACCTCAGGGGCGGGCGGCGTGGAAGCCGTCGCGGCGATGAAGTCGCTGGCTCGGAGCTCCTCGGCCCGCTGGGTGTAAAGCAGGTAGTCGACCAACGCCTCCTCGAGCAGCACCCGCGATTCTCCGACTCCGTTCACCGCGAAGTCGAGCCTGCCGGCCAAAGCCGGATCGGCAGTATGCAGGATCGTGTTGGCTGCCACGACTCGCGCGAACCGGTCGGTCTCGGCGGCGAGGACGCTGAATCCGATCGGACCACCCCAGTCCTGGGCGACCAGAGTGATCTCGCGCAGGTCGAGGCCCGTCACCAGGCTCTGGGTCCACTCGATGTGCCGCGCGAAGGTGTAGTCGGTGTTGCGCGCGGGCTTGTCGGAGCGCCCGAAGCCGATGTTGTCGGGAGCGATCACGCGTATGCCGCGGGCAGCCAGCACCGGTACGACCTTGCGGTAGAGGTACGACCACGTGGGCTGGCCGTGGAGCAGCAACGCGACCGGGCCGTCGGCGGGTCCCTCGTCGATGTAGTGCATACGCACCGGGTCCATACCGTCGGCTTCGACATCGCGGTAGTTCGGCTTGAACGGATAGCCCTGCAAGTTGGCGAAGCATGAGTCAGGGGTCCGCAAATTGGTCACGAGAACCATTGTGGCTGCTCGCCCGGTGGTGACGTCTGGGTCTGTCGTATTGGTAGCGCTCCGTTCGTGGGGTAGATAAAAGCAGCAACACGCTGCATCCACGATGGAAGGAACACGCGATGTCGAAGCTGATCGCACTCATGTCCATGTCCCTCGACGGATTCGTCGCCGACCCCGATGGCGGGGTTGAGGAGGTTTTCAGCTGGTACTTCGCAGGCGAAGTCCCCTTCGAGACCGGTGGCTCCGATCCGATGACGTTCATGCTGTCGGAGCCGGACGCAGTGCACGTACGCACTCTCTTTGGCGGGCTCGGTGCCGTGCTGACCGGACGGACCACCTTTGATGCCGCGAAGGGCTGGGGTGGCAATCATGCCTGGGGTCCGGGCTTCATCGTGACCCACGAGGTCCCTAGCGGCTGGCCGTGGGAGGGCTCGAGCCTGACGTTTGTGACCGACGGGGTCGAGAGCGCTGCCAGCCGGGCGAAGGCGGCCGCGGGTGACAAGGCAGTGGGCGTCCACGGAGCCGATACGATCCAGCAGCTGCTGAACGCGGGCCTCATCGACGAGCTCGCCATCGACGTCTCGGCCGTGCTTCTCGGCTCGGGTGTACGGCTGTTCGACCACCTGGACAGGACGCCTGCTGTCCTCGGCAACCCATCAGTGGTGCAAGGTGCCGGCGTGACCCACCTGCGCTACCCCGTCCGCAAGGATTGAGTGTCGCTTGGTTCTGGGCCAAACGAGCTCGGCAGCGGACCAATAGTTCACAAACGGCTCACTGGCGCTCAGAAGAGAGCAAGATGCGCCTATGGCGTTCCAGGACCTTGCCGCGGCGATGAACTCGTTCGATCAGGCGGTACAGCAACGCGACCATGCGTTGGCAGAGCGCGTCCTGCACGAGGACTATGCGCTGGTCTTGGTTCATCCGAGACCGGCCGTCATGCCGAGAGCGCGATGGTTGGCCGTCCTCGATGACTACGTGGTCGACTCGTATGCCATCGAGGAGCAGCGTGTCGACGAGCACAGTGATGTGGCAGCCGTTCTCAGCAAGGTGGACATGCGCGCGACCGTGCTTGGCGAGGACCGAAGTGGATTGTTCGTCATCAGCGACGTCTGGCGACGCGGGGAGTCCGGCTGGCAGATCTGGCGCCGTCACTCGTCGCCGCTGACGGCTGGTGATCTACCTGGCGTCTGATCGGACTTGCTCGCCGCAGACCCTGCTCCGCCGCCAGGTCACAGGAGGTTGCGGAGACGGGCATTGAGGGAGTCTTTGACGGCCTTAGTCACCGCGACCTCGACCTGGTTCTCGAGATCATCCTGGTCGTTGATGTCAGCGAGAAGGTCGCGCAGGTCCAGCTCATCGATCGTCCGGACCAGGACGTCGTCAGTCTTCAGGGCGCTGTCGATCAGGGCGGCGGGAAGGGCACGGATCGCCGTCTTGAGCAGCCCGTTCAGGTCCGCGGTCTCAAGGGCCTCGTCAACGAGGGCTGACGCCTTTGGGAGCGTCCCATCCTTCTTCATCCGGTCAACCGCAGCGAGCAAGCCCACCCGCAGTGCGACGATCTGGGCGTCGGTGGGGGTGGCTGACTGAGCGAGCTCGAGCGTGAGTGCTTCGCGGGTGAGGTGCAGCTGGCAGGCGGCTCCGTCGATGCCGAGCAGCACGAGTCGCTCGGTGAGACCGTCCAAGCCGCCGGCCTCGGAGGTCACGACTCGTTCGGAGCAAGGGTCGGCCGGGCGGAGCGGCTCGTACGTGCCGCCGCCGTTGGCGAGCTGAATGCCGAGCACGCCGCTGACGAGGATCACCGCGGCCACCGGAAGAGCGATCCAACGCGGCCGACTCATGAGGCCCTCCGCCTGCGAAGCGGAATCATGCTGAGCATCGCGACGATCGCGAGACCGGCGCCGATGAGGAACGAGTCGCGAAAGGCCCGCGTGGCGGCGCGCTCCAGCTGTTCGTCGAGATCGCGCTCCAGCCGCTCGGCGGCGGGACGCTCGCTGGCGTCAAGGTCGAGTGCCGCGAAAGCGGCGTGCAGGTCGGGCACCTGTCCCTGTTGATCCGTCAGGGCATCGCCGAGGGCCTCGGCGACGGCGATCTTGCTCTGCGGTTCCAGTGGCGCGTCGAGCACCAGCGAGGTGATGGCCTCCTGGGCGGGGACCTGGGCGTCCTGCAGGTCGGCGGTGAACACCGGCGTGAGGATGGCGAGTCCCAGGACAACGCCCACGTGCCGAGCCCCGATGGTCCATCCCGCATGCAGCTCCCGAGGCAGTCGCAGCTCCATCGCCCGGGAGGTGAGGCGGTCGACCGTCAGTCCGAGTCCGAGGCCGACCAGGGCCTGGGGTGCGATCGTCCAGGCGAGGTGGGCGGACGGCAGCATCGCAAGGCCGACGAGCCCGCCAGCGACGAGGAAGCAGCCGACGGCGATCTCGACCTCGTGCGGAGGGTTGAAGAGTCGGACGAGCGGGATGGCCGCGAGAGCGGCAAGTGCCACGACCGACACGGTCAGTGCCGCGGTTGCGGGGGAGTGACCCCAGCCGTCGACCAGCAGCAGCACGAGGAGGAACAGCGCCGCGGTGAGCGCAGCAGACAGGAGCGCCAACGTGATGTTGGCGCGTACGGCCGGGCGGTGGTGATCGACGTTGGAGGTCGGCTCGGTACGCACGGCGAGCGCCGCCGGCACCGCCAACGCCGCGAACGGCACCTGCACCACGAAGATGGCCTGCCACGAGATCGCCTGCGTGAGCAAGCCGCCGGCGACCGGTCCGACTGCCGTGCCGATCACCCCAGCGGTGACCCACGACGCGACGCCGCGGCGCTCGCCGCGCTCTGCGACCAACAGCTCCAGGCAACCCACCAAAGCCAGCGCGCCGCCGATCGCCTGGACGCAGCGAGCGATGATCAGCACCTCGATCGAGTCGGCAACGGCGCACCAGGCCGAGGCTGCGGCGAACGTGGCGATGCCGACGGCGGTGAACGTACGGGGCTGCGCCTTGGTGAAGACGATGGCGGCCGGAACGGCGCCGAGCCCCAGCACGAGGTTGTACGCGATCAGCACCCAGGCGACCTGGCCGACGGACGCATCGAGGTGCTGGAGTATCGAGGGAAGGGCAAGCGTCACGACGGCCGAGTCCGCGAGCACCATCGCCACTGTTAGGGCGAGGAGTGGGGCTTTGGCGCGACGCACCCCAACATCCTGTCAGCGGCAGGCGACTCGATGGTCTACTAGGGCGCATGACTCCCTCGTTCGACCGGCCTTTGCGCGTCATCCAGTGGACCACCGGCAACATCGGCAGCCGCTCGCTGCACGCGATCCTCGCGCGGCCTGACCTCGAGCTGGTGGGTGTGTACGCCCACGGCGACGACAAGGTCGGCAAGGACGCAGCCGACCTGTGCAACTGGCCCGAACCGACCGGCATCACGGCCACCAACGACATCGACGAGCTGATCGCACTCGCGCCCGACGCGTGTTGCTACAACCCGCTGTGGCAGGACGTCGATGAGCTCGAGCGCCTGCTCGCGGCCGGCATCAACGTCGTCGCGACCGCGGCGTGGATCACCGGCGGCAAGCTCTCCGATGCCGACCAGTCGCGCATCGCCAAGGCCTGCGAGGCGGGCGGCTCCACGATCTTCGGATCAGGCGCGCACCCTGGCATCACCAACATGATCGGCATGGTCCTGTCAGGCGCCTGCGAGCGGGTCGACGAGATCCGGATCACTGAATCGGTGGACTGCTCGACGTACGAGTCCGGCGACACCATGAGCCACATGGGCTTCGGCCGGGACCTGATGACACCGGGTCTCGAGGACTTCGTACGCGAGGAGAGCGAGGTGTTCGCCGAGTCCGCCGCGATGATGACCGAGGCCATGGGACTCACCGTGGACCGGCTCTCGTTCGACGTCGTGTTCACGCCGGCTGACGAAGATGCTGACCTGGGCTTCATGAAGATCCCGAAGGGCACGATCGCCGGCGTGTACGGCTTCCACCGTGCGTGGGTCGGTGACAAGAACGTCGTCTCGGTCGGGTTCAACTGGATCATGGGCACCGTCACTCCGCCCAAGAAGATCGCGCACGGTCACGTGATCCAGGTGTTCGGGCGGCCCAACTTCCGTACGGTCATCAACTGCCTCCCGCCAGCCGACTGGGACGAAGCGGGATACATGGGGCCCGGCATGATCTACACCGCGATGCCCGCGACCAATGCCATCCCGTACGTCGTCGCCGCCGATCCGGGCATCGTGACGCTGAAGGATCTGCCTGTGATTACAGGCCGCAGCTACTGAAGACACTGCTACCGTCAACTACGGACATGCTCGGGTTGCCCGCTCTTGCGGAGGAGCCTGATCATGAAGCCTGCCAGTTCAGAAACCTATGAGGTGTGCATCGTAGGCGCCGGCATCACGGGCATGAATGCCCTGGTGGTCGCGACGAGCTACTTGCCGAAGGTGGCCAAAGTGCTGCTCGTCGACGCACGGCCGCAGGTCGGGGGCATGTGGGTCGACACGTACGATCACGTGCGCCTGCACCAACCCCACCCCATCTTCACAGCGGGCAACATCAAGTGGGATCTCAAGGTCGCGCCCAGTCACCTCGCCTCCAAACCAGAGATCCTCGACCATTTCCGGCGCTGTCTTGGAGTCGCGGCCGACCAGCTGGACATCGACACGGAGCTTGGATGCTCATACGAATCGCATGCGGAGTTCGAAGATCTCGTTGAGGTGACGTTGAGAAGATCGGACGGCCAGCTGATCACCGTCCGGACGAAGCGGCTGATCAAGGCGTTTGGTCATCAGGTGACTCCGAACGGTCCGATGGGCGTCACGAGCTCGCAGGTGCGTTCGACCACCCCTGAGCTCCTGGGCGGCCTGGACGCTGAACTACGCGGTGATGAAGCGCCGATCTGGATCGTCGGCGGCGGCAAGACGGCCATGGATGCTGCACATCACCTGATCACCACCTATCCGGACCGAGAGATCAACATGCTGGCGGGCCCGGGAACCATCTTCACCCGCCGTGAGATGTTCTTTCCCGTCGGCGCGAGACGGTGGTTCGCAGGCGAGTCGATCAACGCGGTGGTACGTGAGACCTCGCGTCGCTTCGACGGAACCAATGAGGACGACGTGCGCGACTGGTTTTGGGGCAGGTACGGAATCAGTCCTTCAGACCGTCCACGAGACTATTTCGGCGCGTATTTGTCCGACGCCGAGTGCAAAACGATCAAGGATGGGCTCTCGACTCATCAGAACGAGTACCTCGCCGACGCCGTCGATCGCAACGGAGCTGTTGAGCTGGTTCTGCGAAGTGGGGACGTACGAGTGGTGCCGCCGGGCACATGGCTGGTGAACTGCTCGGGGGCACTTCTGCGGGAACCGCACCCTTATGAAGAGCTCATCTCGGCGTCGGGGCGGGTGCTGTCACTGCAAATGCGTGCCAGCACCACCGGCATCTTCTCCTCTTTCTCCGGCTACTTCGTCGCACACCTCATGTTCGCCGACAAGCTGCGCGGTCTCGGGCTCTACACCTTGGACGTCGAAGAACTGTTTTCAAAGGCCAGGCCGCTTGCCGTGTATGCGTCGATGAGCCTCTCCATGCACAATCTCAGCCTCATCACTGACGCCCTCCCCAACAAGGTGCTGTTGGGTTGCGGCCTTGACTTCGACCGCTGGTACCCGCTCCCACGGCGCATGGTCCAAACCGTCGGGATGCTGCGCACGCATCGTCGAGACCGCGAACACCACCGCAAGACCCTCGACACCGTGATGGAACGCTTCGGTGTGCGCGGCGGACCGGTCTAGTCAGGACGTCTCGAGGACGAGGCCGAGCATCTCCAGCTGGCGCACCAGGAACGTCCGTTCGTCCAGCTTCTTGCGCCGCATCCAGGTGGTGACCTCGATGTTGCACTTGCTGGCGTTGCACGACCCGCAGGCGGGTACGACATTGCTCGCCGTGTAGCGGCCGCCGCGCGAGATCGGGAGCATGCAGTCCTTTTGGAGCGCAGCGTCGGCCTTGCCGCAGTAGGCGCACCCGCCCCAGGCGAGCTGGAGGCCAGCCCATTGGGCATCCGTGAGGTCGTGGTCGACCTTGGCCATCCGGCTCTTGCGGCGGCGTGCATAGGTCGCGGAGCGGCTGCGTGCGGGCACATCATGATCGTACGGCGCGGCGGGGCTGATCCCCGGCAACGCGGCAGGGCATGATGCTTGGGTGAGCGACGACCTGGTGATCATCCACACCGACGGTGGATGCACTCCCAACCCCGGTCCGGGTGGCTGGGGCGCCGTGCTGCGACAGGGCGAGCATGCGCGTGAGCTGTTCGGTGGTGAGTCGGGCGAAACCACGAACAACCGCATGGAGCTGATGGCGACGATCATGGCGCTCGAGGTGCTCACGAGGCCGGTGACGGTGCACCTGCACACCGACAGCACCTACGTACGAAATGGCATCACCAAGTGGGTGTTGTCCTGGCAGAACAACGGCTGGAAGACGTCAGCCAAGCAGCCGGTCAAGAATGTCGACCTCTGGCAGCGTCTGGTGGAGGCGTGCAAGCGTCACGAGGTCGAATGGTTCTGGGTCAAGGGCCACGTTGGCGTCCCGGACAACGAGCTCGCCGACCAGCTGGCGACCAAGGGCATGCTCGAAGCGATGTCGTCCTAGCGCGGCTCGAGCACCACGATCAACGCTTCGGCCTAAGATCGAGCCGATGAACACTCTGCCTGCGAAGAACAGCATCTTGCCGACTCGACGCCTCTTCGGTCCTGGACCGACCAACCCGTACGCGGAGGCAACGGCGGCTCTGGGCTACCCGCTGCTCGGCCATCTCGATCCCGAGTTCATATCTCGGCTCGACCGGACGTGCGAGGGACTCCGCCAGGTGTGGGGTACGGAGAACGCGCGCACGCTGCCGCTCAGCGGTACGGGCTCGCTCGGCATGGAGGCAGCGTTCGTCAACACCGTCTCTGCCGGCGATGTCGCGGTGATCGCGGTGAACGGGCTCTTCGGCGAGCGTATGTGCGAGGTGGCCGCCAGGTGCGGTGCGGAGGTCGTACGGGTCGACCATGAGTACGGCACTCCCGTCGACGCCGATCGAGTGGCCGACGCGCACCCGAACCCCAAGATCATCGCCGCCGTGCACGCCGAGACCTCGACCGGCGTGCTCTCCGACATCAGGGCGCTCGGCGCCATCAAGGGTGACGCGCTCCTGATCACCGATGCCGTGACCTCGATCGCCGGTAGCGAGCTCCGCGCCGACGACTGGGGCATCGACGTCGGTTACGCCGGCACCCAGAAGTGTCTTGGTGTAGCCCCGGGACTGGCACCGTTCACGATCTCCGATCGGGCGTTCGAGCGCCGGAACCCCAACCCGCAGTCCTGGTACGTCGACCTCGGCCTGCTCGGCGGCTACGTCGGCGAGGCGAGCGGCGGACGTACCTATCACCACACGGCACCTGTCGCGATGATCGCCAGCCTCGAGGCCGCACTCGACCGCGTACTCGCCGAAGGGCTCGAGAACACCTGGGCGCGTCACCGGGCAGCGGGCGAGTCGCTGCAATCCGGCCTGCAGGGACTGGGCCTCGAGCTGTTCGCCGCCGAGGGTCATCGCCTGCCCCAGCTGACGACGGTCAAGGTGCCGGACGGCGCTGACTCGGCCAGGGTCCGCAAGTACCTGCTCGACCACTACGGGATCGAGATCGGCGGTGGCGTCGGCCAGTACGCGGCAACCGTCTGGCGCATCGGTCTGATGGGCCCCAACGCCAACCCGGCCTCGATCACGTTGATCCTCGGTGCCCTCGAGGACGCCATCAAGAACGCATGAGCTCTGCACTCGCCGATCTGCGTGATCTCCTGCCGGAGAGCAGCCTGGTCACCGATCCGGCGCTGATGGAGAGCTATCGCACGGATCGCGCGATGTTCTGCGAGGCAGGTGTTCCGCTGGCCGTCGTACGCGCCCGCTCGACCGACGAGGTCTCACACGCGTTGGAGATCGCCACCAAGCACGGCGTGCCTGTCGTACCGCAGGGTGCTCGCAGCGGATTGTCGGGCGCCGCCAATGCCATCGACGGATGCATCGTGATCAGCCTCGAGGCGATGGACGAGGTCGTACGGATCGACACCGCCAACCGTTACGTCGTCACGCAGCCGGGTGTGTTCAATGCCGTGCTGGCTCGCGCTGTTGCCGAGCAGGGACTGTTCTATCCGCCCGATCCGAGCAGCAAGGAGTTCTGCACGATCGGCGGCAATCTCGCCACCAACTCCGGTGGACTGTGCTGCGTGAAGTACGGCGTCACCACCGATTACGTCCTCGGCCTTGAAGTCGTGCTCGCCTCCGGCGAGGTGCTCCGTACGGGGCGAACCACCGTCAAGGGTGTTGCGGGTTATGACCTGGCCCGGCTGTTCGTCGGCTCCGAAGGGACGCTCGGCATCATCACCGAGGCGACGCTGCGCCTGCGTTCACGCGCTGATCGCCCCAAGACTCTTGCCGCGACGTTTGCCAGCGCCGGCGATGCCGCCCGGGCGGTGACGGAGGTCGTGACCTCGACGATCGTGCCGAGCCTTCTTGAGTTCATGGACCGGGTCAGCGTGCGTGCCGTCAACGAGTTGTTCAAGCTCGGCTTTGACGACGATGTCGAGGCGGTGATCCTGGCTCAGTCCGACGCCGGCGGTGCGGCCGGCGATGCCGAGATCGAGCAGATCGGCGCGATCCTCAGCAGGTCCGGCGCTGTCGACGTGGTGGTGGCAGCGAACGAGCAGGAAGCCGACGCCCTGCTCGCCGCCCGCCGCGAGGTGCTGACGGCGTGGGAAAGCATGGGCACGACGATGATCGACGACGTCTGTGTGCCGCGCAATCGGCTCGCGGATCTCGTGGCGGGCATCGAGCAGATTGCGGCTGCCAATGCGGTGATCATCGGCGTCGTCGGACACGCGGGCGACGGCAACTTCCACCCGACCGTCGTCTTCAACGGATCGGACGAGGACGAGTGCAAACGCGCCCACCGAGCGTTCGACGAGGTCATGCATCTCGGGCTCGAGCTGGGTGGCACGATCACCGGCGAGCACGGCGTCGGACTGCTCAAGCGCGATCTGCTGCACACCGAGATCGGCGATCTCAGCCTCCGACTGCACCGCGACATCAAGGCTGCGCTGGACCCCGACAACATCCTCAACCCGGGCAAGATCTTCTAGGCCCAGCGCCTCGATGGGATCTTGCGCAGGCTCTCGAGCACCGACTGGGGGAGCCCGAGTCCGAGCAGATAGGTGTCGGAGGGCGGACGTTCGTCGTACAGCTTCTCGCTCGTGGTGACGCGAGTTGCGCTGAGATCGAGCGAGACCACGATCCTGCGGACGTGCATGTCGGCGGTCGCCGTACGGCAGTCGGTCACGATCAGGAACTCGTCATCTGCTGACTGGCCGTGCGCGGTGATGGCGGGATCGTTCACGCGATCGATCGCGCGCAGGATGCGCTGCTGGCGTGCTTCGTTGGTGACGCGATAGATCGACGAACGCGTGGGCTTGGACGTGGACATGGTGACCCTCCAGGGATGGGGCCGATATGTTGTGGGACACCACAAATCCTAGATTGTGCCTCTGACCTGCACAGTTGCGTGCATCACGTCGGGTGTGAACATTGGATGCCAGATCGGCCAACGCTGGGTGACGAGCGGGTCTAGCCTGAGCCATGGCCACACTCAGCGAGATCCAAGCCCCACTCAAGGCGCACTACCGCGAGGAGCCCGAGGCCGCCAAGGTCACGCTCGCTGCCAGCGGTCAGCTCGGCGAAGGGGTGTCCTGCTCACTCAGCACCGGGCGCGCGATGGCCGAAGCCGGTCTGCACCCGGCGACCGGGGGAGACGGCACCCAGCTGTGCTCCGGCGACATGTTGCTCGAGGCGCTCGTCGCGTGCGCGGGTGTGACGCTGCGAGCAGTGGCAACGTCACTGAACATCGACGTACGTGGTGGCACCGTCACGGCCGAGGGTGACCTCGACTTTCGAGGCACTCTCGCGGTCGACAAGGAGGTCAACGTCGGCTTCACCGACATCCGGATGACGTTCGACCTCGACACCGATGCGTCGGCCGACGAGCTCGCAACACTGCAGCGGCTGACCGAGCGCTACTGCGTCGTGCTGCAGACCATCACGTTGCCGCCGCGCATCGCGACGACGACGGTCACCTCTGGCGTCTAGTGCTCGATGATGTCCGGGTCGACATCAGGATCCGGAAGGTCGGGCTCAGCCGGCTCGGGGATGTCTGACTCGTCCGGCGGATCGCCGACGACGGGGCCGGGTGGGTTGGTGAGTGGATCGATCGTCATGTCGATCTCCCTTCTTCCCCGGCGTCATACCCCAACGTGCTCTGCCTCAACCTCTGGCCTCGGCGCGAGCCACACGGCGATCGCCGTCGTGACGGGTACGGCGAGGACCAGGCCGATCGCGCCGACGAGCGTCCGGACGATCTCCTGCCCGATCTGCTCGGTCGTCGCCATCTCTGCAAGCCCTCGTTGGTACGCCGTGATCAGCAGCAGCACTGTCATGGCGGACCCGGCGTACGCGAACACCAACGTGTAGACGCTCGACGCGATGTGGTCGCGACCGATCCGCATGGCCGAGGTGAAGATCGAGGCACCTCGTGCCATGGGTTGCAGCGCTCGCAGCTCCCAGACCGCACTGGCCTGGGTGACCGTCACGTCGTTGAGCACGCCGAGACCTGCGATCACCATCGCCGCGGCGACGATGCCCGACAGATGCAGATCCGGGACGGTCGCGATCAGCGTCTGATCATCCTCTGATCCGACGCCTGTGAGGTGCACCCAGTTGGTCGCCAGCACGCCCATGCCTGCCGTCATGACGATCCCGAAGAGGGTCCCGAACAGCGCCGACGTCGTACGTATGGAGATCCCGTGGGCGAGGTAGAGCACCGCGATCATGATCGCCGTCGAACCGACGACCACGACGACCAGGGGATTCTCGCCGGCGAGAAATGCGGGGAGCATGAACTTCGTCAGCGCCAGCAGGGTGACGCCGATGCCGACGATCGCGAACAATCCGCGCCAACGGGCTACCGCCACCACAAGCACTGCGAAGATTGCCGCCAGCGCGGTCAGTGGGAACCCACGCTGGAAGTCGAGGAACTCGTACGTGACCTCCTGACCCTCGTCCGCATAACGGATGAGCTTGAGCTTGTCGCCCTTCTCGATGCCGGCCTTGTAACGGGTCGCGTCGAGGACGAACGTTGCCTGTCCGTCCTTGACCTTGGCGCCGATGTGCGCGCACGAGCCTTTGACCTCGGTCAGCCCGTCGGGCCCTTCGCCGCCGCTGTTGCAGTTGAACGGTTCCACGCTCGTCACCGTGGCGCTGACGGTGCTCACGCCCTCGCCGCTGAGGGGGTTGGCGCCCTTGGGGACCTCTGTCGCATCGGGCCACAGCACCACCATCGCGGCGATGGCGCCGGCCGCAATGGCGAGGACGACCACGGTGAGCACCGCGGCCAATCCTCGTCTGGGGGATCCGTAATCGGGGGCTGAGGAGTGCGAGTGCGAATGTGCCACGATGAAAGCGTGCCACGAGATGCCACAGCGCCAGACGAGAACCCCGAGCACCTGCCAGGTGCGGTCGGCGGCGCGACTCGGATCGGCCGTACCGTGCGACGGCCCACGGGTCCGTGGACGCCCGCAGTGCACGAGCTGCTGACTTTCCTGAACGACAACGGACTGCGGGGCGTCCCTGCCCTGCACGGCTCGGACCACGAGGGGCGCGAGGTGCTCGAGTACGTCGAGGGTCGCGGCGTGCCGATCGACGACGAGATCGTGCTCGACAACGTGCTCGTCGAGGCGGTGACCTGGCTCCGCGACTTTCACGACCTGGCCGATGGCTTCCGTCCCGACGGATCACGCCACTGGCGGGCGGCCGGCGAGGTCGAGCTCGGTGCCGGCGAGATCATCTGTCACAACGACCCGGGTGCCTACAACTGGATCATCCAGAGCGGCCACTTCGTGGCGATGATCGACTGGGACATGGCCGGACCGGGACAGCCGATCGACGACCTGGCCTTCCTCGCCTGGACCGCGATCCCGCTCTACCGCGAGGTCCCGATCGACGATGTCGTACGCCGGGTCGACCTGCTCGTGGACGCGTACGGCGAGTGGGGTCCGATGACGGTGCTCGACGCCGTCGTACGACGGATGCTCGCCGCGAGTGACCGCATCGAGGCCGGGCAGGAACGCGGCGACCAGGGCTTCGTCAACCTCGCGCAGGTCGGCGAGCCGCAGCGCACCCGCGACCGGGTGGCCGCATTTCGCGAGCGGCTTCCGGAGATCCAAGAGCTCCTCGGCTGAGCCGCAAGATCAGCGCTGGTCGAGCCACTGCGCGGTCAGCTCGTTCGCGAACTTCCCGGTCGGATCCGAACGTTCCACGAGCTTGCGGAACTGGCCAAGCTGCGGGTACGCGGCTCTGAGCCGTTCGGGTGTCGTCTCGAAGAGCTTGCCCCAGTGCGGGCGGGCAGCGAACGGAGCGAGCGCGTCGTCGAGGGTCGGCAGGAACCCCGTCACGCCGGGGATGTCCTGGCGCCAGGTGAAGTGCAGTGCCACACAGTCCACACCGTGGCTCGGGCTGAGCCACAGCGAGTCGGCGGCGATCGTACGGATCTCTGAGACAAGGAGGAGCGGCTGCACCTGGGCAGCAAGAGCGCGTACGGCGTCGATCGCCTCCAGCGCGTGAACGCGGGGTACGAGGTACTCGGTCTGCAGCTCCTCGCCGTTGCTTGGCGTGAACTCGAGCCGGAAGTGCGGCAGCCGATCCCACCACGGTCCGGGCTGGCCGAGCTGCTGGGTGGTGAACTCGCCTGACAGGCCCGGCAGCGGGTGGACGCCGGCCGTCGCGGGAGTCGCGTCGAACAGCTCCGTACGGGCGGCGTCTCGGGACTTGAGCCAGGTCGTGCTGGCGCCATCGCCCCAGTCAGTGAACATGCTGACGCTGTAGGCGCTTGAGGTGATCTCGTCGAAGTTCTCGTACATCGCCGCCCATGACAGGTTCTCGAAGACGTGCTGGCGGACCTCGTACGTGGGTTCGACGTCGAGCGTCACCTGGGTGACGATGCCAAGGAGACCGAGCGCGACGACCATCCCGTCGAAGTCGGGTTCACCACGCTTGACCTCGATCAGCTCGCCGGCGGCGGTGACGAGCTGAAGACCCGCGACCGCGGTCGACAGGCTGCCGTTGCGGTCACCCGACCCGTGCGTACCCGTGGCGACTGCTCCGGCGACCGAGATGTGGGGGAGCGACGCCAGGTTGTGCAGCGCCAACCTCGCTTCGTCGAGACGGTCGACGAGCTCGCCATACCGGACACCGGCGCTGACCGTGACGGTCGAGTCGTCGTTGACCCGGAACGTGTCCGGCAGACCCGCCACCGAGACCTGGGCGGCGTCGGTGTCGGCGATCCGGTTGAACGAGTGTCGACTGCCGAGCGCCCTGATCCGCGCGCTGGCGGCGACGATTTTCTGGAGCTCCTCGACCGAGCGCGGAGTGAGCTCCATGAGGGCGCCGTACGTCAGGTTGCCCGCCCAGTTCATGGTCACGTGCCCAGTGTGCTCTACACCTCTATACGCCTTGTCAGCTCGAGGTCGTCGAGGAACCGTTCGTCGTGGCTGACGACGATGAACGCGCCTTCGTACGACTGCAGCGCCTCGACCAGGTGCTGAACGCTGGGCAGGTCGAGGTTGTTGGTCGGCTCGTCCAGCAAAAGCAGCTGCGGCGCCGGCTCGGCCAGGAGCAACGATGCGAGTGTCGCCCGCAGACGCTCTCCGCCGGACAGCGTCGAGGCGAGCTGATCGGCGTCGCGCCCGCGGAACAGGAACCGCGCAAGCCTCGACCGGCGCTCGGTCTCCGACGCCTGTGGCGCGATGCGGGCGATGTTCTCGGCCACCGTCAGCGATTGTTCGAGCACGTCCATGTTCTGCGGCAGGTAGCGCCACGGCACCTTGAGGTCGACCGAGCCTGAGGCCGCAGCGAGCTCACCGGTGATGGTGCGGAGCAGTGAGGTCTTGCCCGAGCCGTTGCGGCCGGTGATGGCGATCCGCTCCGGGCCACGCAGGTCGAGGTCGACCTCGAGGTCGCCGTGCACGGGGCGTACGCCGTCGAGCTTCAACACCTCACGACGTGCTGGCACCGCGGTGGCGGGCAGGTCGACCTGGATCTGCCGATCGTCGCGCACCAACGCCTCGGCATCATCGAGCCGCGAGGTCGCATCGGCCAGGCGTTCCTCATGCATGCCGCGCAGCTTGCCCGCCGAGACCTCTGCCTTCCGCTTGTAGTTGCCCATGGCGATCCTGGGCATGCGCTTCTCGTCCCACGCCTTCTGACCCATCTTGCGCCGGCTCGCGATCACCGATTGCGACTCCACCAGGTCACGACGTTGCGCACGCACGTCGGACTCCGCGGCGCGAACGGCCCGCTCGGCAGCCTCCTGCTCCGCTGCAACGGCGAGCTCATAGTCGTCGTAGCCACCGCCATACCAGCGCACCTCACCACCTCGCAGCTCGGCGATGTCGTCCATGGCGTTGAGCAGCTGGCGATCGTGGCTCACCACCAGCAAGGTGCCCTTCCAGCCGGCGATGACCTCGATCAGGCGCCCGCGCGCCTCGTGATCGAGGTTGTTGGTCGGCTCGTCGAGCAGCAGGACGGCGGGTCGCCGCAGCAGCAATGCGACCAGCGACAGGAGCACCAGCTCGCCGCCCGAGAGTGAACCGACGGTGCGGGTCAGGTCGAGATGGCCGAGTCCGAGCCGGCTCAGCTCGGCGGTGGTGCGCTCGGCGATGTCCCAGTCGTCGCCGATGACGTCGAAGTCGGCAGGACTTACGTCGCCAGCGTCCATACGGTCGAGGGCGGCGAGCTTCGCCGCGATGCCGAGCACCTCCGCGACTGAGCGCTCGGGATCAGCTGCCGGGTCCTGCGGAAGGTACGCGACGGTGCCGTCGATCGTGATCGTGCCCGCCGCGGGTGCCAGGTCACCCGCGAGGAGCTTGAGCAAGGTCGACTTGCCGGAGCCGTTGAGGCCGACGAGGCCATGGCGTCCGGGGCCGCCCGCGAGGTCCAACGCGTCGAGCACGGTCGAGCCGTCGGGCCAGGTGAATGTGAGGTCGTGAACAGACAGTGATGCACGCATGAGCGCTCCATGAGGTCGTGGAATGCGCAGGCCACAGTGGGCTGCTGCGCGGGACTGACCTCAGAGCTTCAACGGACTGATGACCTCGTTGTCGGGGGTGCGTACGCCGTCCATCATACGATCTTGTCGTGCCTCCGATCCACTTCGACTCCGATGACGACGCCGTTGAGCTGATCATGGCGTTGGAGGCCGAGGGCTACACGACTGCGCTGACCCGTGAGGCGTTCGCCGGCGAAGAGGACTGGGACGACCGCGCCTGGTTGCTGCAGGTCGAGCCGTTCGACGACCGGGTCATCGAGATGGTCGATGTCTACGGCGGTTGGATGCCGGGCGATGAGCAGCTGCCCGCAGAGCCGGCGAAGCTGCCCGACGAGCCCAAGCGCCGCGGGGACTAGACGCCGAGGGCGTTTTTGAGGAAGTCGACCTGGAGGAGCTTGAGGTTCTCGGCGACGACCTCTTGCGGCGTCATGTGGGTGACGCCCGACAACGGCAGGACAGTGTGCGGTCGACCGGCGGCGAGCAGCGCCGAGGACAGCTGGAGCGTGTGGGCTGCGACAACATTGTCGTCGGCGAGACCGTGGATGATCATCAGCGGCCGCTCGAGCGCTGGCGCCAACGGAATCAACGAGTTGCGGTCATAGACGTCGGGCTGGGTGTTCGGATCGCCGAGATAGCGCTCGGTGTAGCACGTGTCGTAGAGGCGCCACTCCGTCACCGGCGCACCCGCGACCGCAGCGTGGAACACGTCCGGGCGGCGGAGCACGGCGAGGGCCGCGAGATAGCCGCCGTACGACCAGCCCGTGATGCCGACGCGCGAGGTGTCGACATCGTCGGGATAGGCCTCGGCGACGGCCGCCAACGCGTCGACCTGGTCATCGAGGGTCACCCCGGCGAAGTCGCCCTGCACCGAGCGCTCGAAGTCATGACCGCGGCCGGGTGTGCCGCGTCCGTCGCAGACGATGACGCAGAACCCCTGGTCGGCGAGCCACTGAGCCTCCAGAAACGCGCGCGACGATGCGACGACTCGCTGGGCGTGCGGGCCCCCGTACGGGTCCATCAGCACGGGCAGCCGCTTCGATCCCGGCTGATGGTCGCTCGGGAACAGCACCGCCGTTCGCAGCTCGTGCTTGCCGGCCAGAAGGAGGCGAACGTGAGGATGGTGGGGCGGCGTCTCGCTGACGACGAGGATCGGAGTCGGCTCGGCGCCTTCGCGATGCACCATCACGGTGGTGCCGGCGGCCTCCAGGGCGGACCGGGTGACGACTGTCGTCGGTCCGCTGATCAGTGCACCGTGCAGGGCCACACCCTCGGTGATCGGCGTGACGGTGCCGTCGAAGCCGAACCGTACTACCTGCACCTCGAGGGGCTCGTCCGATGCCGTGGCGACGACACAGTCCTCGAACACGTCGACGATGCCGCGCACCTGCCAGCCGTCAGGGGTGATGGGGGAGCCGTCGACCACGACCCGGCGCCATCCGTCGACATCCTCAACGCTCACGAGCGCTCCGCCGGGCGCAAACCGAGGCGCCGCGGAGAGCTCGACCCAGGCGGTGTCGGTCAGCTCGCGGAGGGTTGTCGTACGACCCGATGAGATGTCGACGATGAGGATCTTCGATGACTTCTGGTCGCGGCTGAGGACCTGGATGACCGGATCGCCGTCCGGCGTCCAGGTCACCCGCCCGAGGTACTCGTACGCGGTGCGATCCCACACGATCTCGGTGCGGTTGCCGTCGAGGTCGACGAGCCACAAGGTGACGTCGGAGTTCGGCGTACCTGCAGCGGGATAGCGGCGGGTGACGGGTGTGCGCTCTGGATGCTCGGGGTCGGAGATGTGCCACGTCTGCACGTTGGCGTCGTCGAACCGCTCGACGAGCAAGGACTGGCCGTCGGGTGCCCACCAGAACCCGCGGTGGCGATCCATCTCCTCGGCGGCGATGAACTCGGCCTGCCCCCAGACCTGGGTGTCGGACTCGGGCGAGACCAGCGCCCGCTCGTCCTGGCCGTTGACGCCGATGACGCGCAAGGAGCCGCCGGACGCGTAAGCGATCAGTCGGCCGGTCGGGTCGAGTCTCGGGTCGATGACCGCTCCGACGCTGGCGAGCGAGTGCACCGCCTTGGCACCGAGGTGCACGGCCCAGAGCTGGCCCGACAGCGTGAAGCATGCCCAACGGCCGGTCTTGTCGACGTCGTAACCGACCAGTCCGCCGGAGCCCTCGCGGCTGCGCTCACGCCGTGAACGCTCCTCAGGTGAGAGCTGCTCGCCGTCTTCGCCGAGCAATGCCGCCGGGTCAGCCAGCAGGGACTCGGTGGCGCTCGCGACGTCGTACTCCCACAGCTGTCCCTGGGCGGTGATCCCGTCCGGCGTCCGGATGAAGCGAACCGTTGCGCCATCGGGCGAGATGGTGAGGTTGCGGGGAATTCCGAGGGTGAAGCGCTGGGTGCGCGCAGCCATGCGGGGGTATGAGGTCGTCATCCCTCGATCCAATCACGGGGCTGGTCAGTAGCCTTGGGGCATGCCCCTTGCTGACCGCCGGATCCTGTTCGTGCACGCGCACCCCGATGACGAAGTCATCAACAACGGAGCCACGATGGCGAAGTACGTCTCCGAAGGCGTGCAGGTCAGCCTGGTCACCTGCACCGCCGGCGAGATGGGCGAGGTGCTGGTGCCCGACCTCGAGCACTTGGCATTCGAGAAGGACGGCGGCCTCGGCGAGCACCGCAAGGGCGAGCTCGCGGATGCGATGAAGGCAGTCGGCGTCACGGATCACCGGTTCCTTGGCGGGTTCGGGCACTTCCACGACTCGGGCATGTCCTGGGCCGAGGACGGCTCGGCGACCGCGGCCGAGGAGACGCCTGATGGGGCGTTCTGGCACGCCGACCTCCTTGAGGCAGCCGACCTGCTCGTCGAGATCATCCGCGAGCTCAAGCCGCAGGTGCTGGTGACGTACGACCAGTTCGGCGGGTACGGCCACCCCGATCACGTCCAGGCCCACCGCGTCGCGACCTACGCGATGGAGCTGGCGGCTGTGCGTTCGTACAAGGCTGAGCTCGGCGAGGCCTGGGACGTGGCCAAGGCCTATTGGGTGGCGATGTCGAGGTCGCAGATGAGCGAGGGCATTCGTGCCGTACGCGAGTCCGGCGACACCACGACGTTCGAGGACTGGGATCCCGACAACCTGCCGTTCGGCGCGACGGACGACGAGCTCGACACCGTCATCGACGCCAATGAGTTCGTCGAGGCCAAGATGGAGGCCATGAAGGCGCACCCGACCCAGATCGCGCTGGACGGACCGTTCTTCGCACTCTCCAACAATCTGGGCAACCAGGTCTGGGGCAACGAGTTCTATCGCCTCGCCAGGGGCAAGCTCGGACCGATCGGCCCCAGTGGCTTCGAGGAAGACCTCTTTGCCGGACTCTGATCTGTGACTAAAAGGATCGTGCTGGTCGTCGCCGGGGCATACCTCTGCGTCATCGCAGGCCTCGTGCACCGGCACACCGACGAGGTCGCCGGTGTCCGGGTGCCGTGGGGACTGATCCTGGCGCTGGCTGCCTCGCTGGCCGTCGTGCTGGCCGCGAGTGAGCTGATGCGAGTTGGCGGTGCCTGGCTCGGCCTGGGCTGGGCGGCGATGCTGACTGCCTTGCAGCTTTCGCCGGGCGGCAGCTACCTGGTGGCAACGGACTGGATGGGCCTGGCATTTGCCGGTGGCTCGTTGGCCCTCATAGTCTGGGGCGCGCTTCGCACACCTAGAGTTGCGCGATGACCACGGTTCTGAAGGGGGACGGATGACGGAGCGCCCGGACGAGCCCACGGACGAGAAACCGGACGCCGATCTGCCCGACGTCGACCCCGAGACCGTCGCCGGCGATGCCGACATCGATGCCGCTCTCGACTCCGAGACCGAGGGCGTCGTGGAGCCGACGGTCGAGCACGACCTCGAACCCGCTGTAGACGAGCCCGAGGCTGAAGCAGAAGAGCCGGACGTCGAGGACGACGTTGAAGAGCCGGCCGTCGAGGACGACGTTCAAGAGCCGGTCGACGAGGACGAAGTTGACGAGCAGGCTGTCGACATCGAGCCCGAGCACGATGCCGTACCCGTCGCGGCTTTCGATCCCGACGCCGAGCTCGAGTCGGGGCTCGGCACCTCCATACAAGCGGCAGTCACGGCTGACGCCGACGAAGGCGGATCGCACACCGGCCGTCGAATCCTGCTCGGCGTGCTCGGGCTGGTTGCTGCGCTGTACGTCGCCGGCTACTTCCTGACCGGCACCCGCATGCCCGCGAACGCGACCATCGGCGGTGTCGACGTCAGCGGCAAGTCACCGTCAGCCGCACGCAGCGCGGTCGACGAGGCGCTGACCCCGCGCATCGCCAACGAGATCGTGCTCAACCATGACAAGACCGAGTTCCGCATCAAGCCCGCCGATGCCGGGCTCACCTTCAACCTCGACCGATCGATCGAGGAGGCCGGCGGCAACCGAAGCTGGAATCCGTCGGACATGGCCGGACTGTTCTTCGGCAAGCACGAGACTGCCCCAGCCCTCGATGTCGACGACTCCAAGCTGCAGAGCGTGATCGGCACGATCGGCGAGTCGGTGAACGTCGAGGTCGTCGAAGCGCAGATCACCTTCCCCAAGGGCAAGCCGACACCGCGCGAACCCACGGCAGGTCGCGTGGTTGCGCGCGATGACGCCGCTGACACGATCAAGGGCGCCTATCTCGTCACCGACAAGAAGGTGCAGGTTCCGACGGTGGTCGTCGACCCGGCCGTCGATGCTGACGGCCTCGCTGACGCGATGGAGAACATCGCCAAGCCGGCTGTCGCAGGACCCGTCACGCTGGCGGTCGGCGACAAAGAGGTCTCACTCCCGGTGACGGCCTACACTCCGGCCCTCGTCGTACATGTCGAGGACAACGAGCTGTTGCCATACATCGATCCCAAGAAGCTGGCCGGACCCCTCACCGACTCGGTGACCGGTCTTGGCAAGAAGGCCGTCGACGCGACGGTGCGGATCGAGAACGGCAAGCCGGTTGTCGTACCAGGCAAAGAGGGTGTCGGCCTGCAGCCCGAGGAGATGGCCAAGAAGCTCCTGCCTGTCATCGACAAAACCGGCGACGAGCGCAGGATCGCGATCACCGCCAAGGTTGTCGACCCGGTCTTCACGACCGCGGACGCCAAGGCCCTCAAGATCAAGGAGCGCATCGGGAAGTTCACGACCCGCTTCCCGTACGCCGAGTACCGCAACATCAACCAGAGCCGGGCCGCCGCACTGATCAACGGGACCATCGTGAAACCGGGCGAGACGTTCAGCTTCAACAAGACCGTGGGGGAGCGCACGGTCGCCAATGGGTTCGTGTCCGGAACCGTGATCAACGGCGGCGTGTTCCGCGAAGAGCTCGGAGGTGGCGTCTCGCAAGTGGTCACGACGACGTACAACGCGGCGTTCTTCGGCGGCATGGACGATGTCGAGCACCACCCGCACGCGTTCTACATCGACCGCTACCCGGTCGGACGCGAAGCGACCGTCTACTACGGGAGTCTCGACCTGCGCTGGAAGAACTCGACCAAGTACGGCGTGCTGATCCGTGCCTGGGTCAACAAGAGCACGCCGGGCTCATCGGGGGAGATGCACGTGGAGCTGTGGAGCACCAAGGTGTACGACGTCAAGGCCGGACAGTCGGCGCGGCGCAACTTCCGCGCTCCCGGCAAGCAGTACGACGACTCCGACCGATGCGTGCCGCAGGGCCCGATCCAGGGCTTCGACATCGACATCTATCGGACGTTCTACGCCGGGGGCAAGAAGGTGAAGTCCGAGACGGACACCGCCCACTACCAGGCCGCCGATCATGTCATCTGTGGCAAGAAGCCCAAGGACTGAACCTCAGCCGGGTTGCAGATAGCGATAGTCGTGATGATCGACGAAACCGTACGGCTCGTAGAGCGCGATCGCTGCCTCGTTCGTGTGCATGGTCTGCAGGTAGGCCTTGTCGGCCCCGTGATCGACCGCCCACGCCAACGCCGTGTCGACGATGCGGGTGGCGAGCCCCTGTCGACGTGCCTCGGGATCGACCTCGACGCAGGAGATGCCGGCCCATTCGCCGGTGACAGCGGCTCTGCCGATCGCGACGTTCGGCTCGCCGATCGAGATGAACGCGACCTGTGCGGGCCCCTCGAGCACGGCACGAGCGGAGGCCGGGTCGTTGACGCGGCCGTAGTGGCTGAGCCACTCGTCGTCGACGGCGTCGGCGATCCGGGCTTCGGGATCGGCCGTGTACGTGGGATCGAGGTCCGCCACCTGGACGACGGCGCCGCCGAAGTAGCCCTCCGTCGGCTCCCAACCGGCGGCCGTGAACGAGTGCTCGTGGATCGACCCTGTCACCACCTGGGCGAGCGCTGGCAGGTCGCGCTTGCCGTAGAACGCCTCGACCTCGGCGACGGCATCGTCGAAGGGGACGCCGGGCGACCCGTGCACCGCGGCAGAGTTGGCGCGACCGGTGAACCGGCCCGCGGCTCGCAGCTCCCACTCGCCGAGCGGTACCGACTCGATGGCCGGCCAACCCCGCGAGGTGATGCGGGTGAGCTCCTCGACGTCGATGTCGGCGGCCTTGCGGCGTCTCAGCGGTCGGTCGGGCACAGGCTTCCACGTGACGATGTCGGACCGGGCGATGACAGCCGTACGGCCGTCGCGGCGTTGCACGGTCACCGACGCTTCGTCGGTCGCCAGGACCCGTCCGACGACGTCGTTCAGCGCGGGTCCGCCCGAAGGTCCGACGCCTCCAGTGAGGTGTCGGACGACGACGCGAACGCCGACTGTCGGAGCGTCTGAGGTCACGGTGACAGCGTTTCATGTCAGCCAATGGACCTGCTGCGCGGATGTCTTGCCGGGACCGGGATAATGGAAGCGAACCTTCGAAGGAGAACACCTCGTGACCTACGTGATCGCCCAGCCGTGTGTGGACCTCAAGGACCTCGCATGCGTGGACGAATGTCCGGTGGACTGCATCTATGAGGGCAACCGCATGCTCTACATCCACCCCGACGAGTGCGTCGACTGCGGTGCGTGTGAGCCGGTGTGTCCCGTCGAAGCCATCTTCTACGAGGACGACACCCCGGCGGAGTGGAAGGACTACTACACCGCCAACGTCGACTTCTTCAACGATCTCGGTTCGCCCGGCGGCGCCGCCAAGCTCGGCAAGATCGACAAGGATCACCCGATCATCTCCGCGCTGCCCCCGCAGGAACACGACGAGTGACGCAGCGAGGGGGAGTCTCCGCACGTTTCCCGGACTTCCCTTGGGACACGATCGCCGACGCGAAAGCGCGCGCCGCGGCGCACCCTGACGGTCTGGTCGACCTCTCGATCGGCACCCCGGTCGACGACACCCCGGCCGTCGCGCAGGACGCGCTGAAGGCCGCTGCCAACTCGCCGGGCTATCCCACCGTCTTCGGCCCGGAGTCGTTGCGACAGGCAGCCGTCGACTGGCTCGAACGGTGCTTCGAGATCACCGGCCTCAGCCCCTCGCAGGTGCTTCCGACGATGGGTTCCAAGGAGCTCATCGCCAACCTCCCCACCCAGCTCGGACTCGGTGCAGGTGACCTCATCGTCGTACCCGAGCTGGCCTACCCGACGTACGAGGTCGGTGCCCGGTACGCCGGCTGCGACGTCCTCGCCACCGACTCCACCGTCGCGGTCGGGCCCCAGACGCCGGCGATCATCTTCATCAACTCGCCCGGCAACCCGACCGGCAAGATCCTCGGCAAGGATCATCTCCGCAAGGTCGTCCAGTGGGCCCGCGAGCGCGGCACGCTGGTCGTGTCCGACGAGTGCTACCTCGAGTTCGCCTGGGAGGACATGCCCTACTCTGTGCTGCATCCTGACGTCTGCGGCGGCTCGTTCGACGGGATCCTCGCCGTCCACTCGCTGTCGAAGCGCTCCAACCTCGCCGGCTATCGGGACGCGTTCGTCGCCGGCGACCAGGCGATCGTCACCGAGCTGCTCGAGGTGCGCAAGCACCTCGGCTCGATGGTGCCCACGCCGGTGCAGGCTGCGATGGCGGCGGCGCTCGGCGACGACGAGCACGTCAAGGCGCAGCGCACGATGTACGCCTCACGGCGCCACGAGCTGCGTACCGCCGTCGAGGCTGCTGGCTTCACGGTCGAGCACTCCGAGGGATCTCTGTTCCTCTGGGTCACCCGCGGCGAGAACGGCCGCAAGACGATCGACTGGCTCGCCGATCGCGGCATCATCGCCGCGCCGGGTGACTTCTACGGTGCTGCCGGCGCCGACTACGTTCGCCTGTCCTTCATGGCCAAGGACGAACGCATCGCCGCTGCCGTCAAACGCCTCGCGGGCTAGGCCACGCGCCACGGCGTGAGCAGGGTGACGCTGGCGCACGCAGGAGTGCCATCTGGTCCGGTGCCGTCGACTGACGCCTCGAGTGTCGCGCCATCCACCGCCGCCTGGATGAGTTCGGATGCGATGTCGTGGATGTCGATCTTCATACGGCGGCTGAACGTGGACCCCTGTTGACCTGCGGGCTCGCCGATGGCGACGTAGAAGAACTGCCGCTTCGGACCTTCGCTACGCACGTGCTTGCCGTAGAACCGCCAGCCGTCATCCTTCGGAGCGACTCGTACGGAGACCTCGAACTCGACTGCACTGCTGCCGGGAGTCAGCGCTGCGACAGGCTGGTTCTTCTTGTCCTGCAACGAGAGATCGACGCCTGCAACAGGATTCGACGATCGTCAGCCGCAACAAGATCTCGCGCTGCTTGGCCTGGACCATGTGTTGAGCCTACGGCCGCGCGCGATCTTGTGCTCGCGGATGGCTTGTCTGCAGCCGATGTATCAATGCCTCGAGACCGAGCAGCTCAGGCGGGCATCGAAGAGCGCAAAGAGGAACCGAGTGGCTTGATTTCAAGTGGATTCTCACCCTTCGGAACTCCACAACCTGGCGACCGATTTTCACTGTCCACAGAGGGATTATCGGCAAAATTGTCTGTCGGTGGCTGGGCACTAGATTTGAGGTATGAGCACGGCAATCGACACCGGACAGGTGATCCTCGACAGGATCGCTGCACGCCAGGTTGCTCGTGCTCAGCTGGAAGCCGCCGACGGAGTCGACACGAAATGCGTGACAACACCGCAGGGTGAACACAAGCGGGCATGGCTGCGTGTCTGGTCGGAGCGGTGACCAAGCGTCCAAGAGATGCACCGCGGTGGACGCTAGCCCACCGCCCACTAGGTGTATTCGGAGTTTGCGGGCTTGGCTGCCCACACGCAGCTAGTTGGTCGAGACCCGAACGATGTCGACGTCGGCAAG
The DNA here is from genome assembly GCA_963849475.1 of uncultured Actinomycetota bacterium. Lineage (GTDB taxonomy): Bacteria > Actinomycetota > Actinomycetes > Propionibacteriales > Nocardioidaceae > Aeromicrobium. Next base: position 20,630 of record CAWKHC010000005.1, on the reverse strand, counting down.
GTCGGTCGTGGTCCAACCCTTGTCGGACCGGTCGGCATTCCACTGCCTGGTCTCGAACATCACCGTCGTGATGCCGAGGTGTGACGCGTTGCCGACGAGGTAGTGGGCGATGGCCCAACCGCGCGCCTTCACGTCTGCCGGCTTGCCCGTCAGTGGGAAGCGTGCGTTGTCACCTTCTTGGCCCGACTCGATGTCGCCGAAGGCTTCACGTACGTCCTCGACGACCACTTCGGTGCTGGCAGCGCCCTTGGGGTTGATCTGGCAGGTGAACGCTGCCGGGCTGTAACCGCGCAACGACGACGCGAGGGCACGCGCCTCGGCCTCGTGCTGCGCGTATGCCTCCGGGAAGCCCGAGCGCTGGACCTTCTGAGCCGCCTCGGTGATGACCATCGAGTCGTAGCCCTTGATCTTGACGAGGGCGCTGTAGAACTTCTTGATCGAGTAGTGCGGGTCCATGATCTGCTCGACCGTCCCCCAGCCCTGCGACGGTCGCTGCTGGAAGAGGCCGAGCGAGTCACGGTCGCCGTAGTCGATGTTGTGGATCTTGGACTCCTGGAACGCCGTCGCGATCGCAATTGTCGTCGCGCGAGGAGACAGCCCGCGCTTCTGGGCGATCGCCGCCATCAGGCTGGCCCAGCGAGCCTGCTCGAGATCGACCTGCGCGCGTACGTCGCCGACCGCCGCCTCGCAGTACTCGCTGCGCAGTGGGTCACGATCGCGCAGGCCGGTGGCGACGAGCACGCCCGCCACCAGGAGCCCGACCACGACAAACCAACGCAGACGCATGCGGACGACTCAGTTGGCGTGCAGGGCGGAGTTGAGCTCGATGCCCGTACGATCGCCGCGCGGCCGTGCCTCGAGGGCGCCAGTCTCGCTGTTGGTGAGGAACAGGATGCCGTCCTGGCCGGACAGCTCGGCGGCCTTGACGGTCGTCCCGTCAGGCATCGTGACCTTGGCACCTGCAGTGACGTACGTGCCCGCTGCGACGACGCAGTCGTTGCCGAGCGAGATGCCGATGCCGGCGTTGGCGCCGATCAACGAGTTCTCGCCGACACTGATGACCTGCTTGCCGCCGCCGGACAGGGTGCCCATGATCGAGGCACCGCCACCGACGTCCGAACCGTTGCCGACGGTGACGCCGGCGGAGATGCGGCCCTCGACCATGGCCGTGCCGAGCGTGCCGGCGTTGAAGTTGACGAATCCCTCATGCATGACCGTGGTGCCCTCAGCGAGGTGAGCGCCCAGACGTACGCGGTCGGCGTCGGCGATCCGCACGCCCGACGGGACGACGTAGTCGGTCATCCGCGGGAACTTGTCGATGCTGGTGACCTGCACGTGGAGGCCGGCAGCACGTGCACGCATGCGGGTCGCCTCGAACCCTTCGACAGTGCACGGTCCAAGCGACGTCCAGACGACGTTGGTCAGGAGGCCGAATTGACCGTCGAGGCTCTGTCCGTGCGGTTTCACGAAGCGGTGTGACAGCAGGTGAAGCCGCAGCCACACCTCATATGCGTCGGACGGCGCCGCCTGCAGGTCGGCGATCTCGGTCAGCACGACAGCCTTGACGACATCGCGGACCGGATCCTTGCCGGCGAGTGCCGTCAGCTCTGGCGGCTCGATGGAGCTCTCGGGCGCCGCACCCAGCTGTGGCTCCGGGTACCAGACGTCGAGCACCGTGCCGTCCGGCGTCAGAGTGGCAACGCCGTACGCATGTGCGCTGGAACCCGTGGAAGTCATGGCCCCCAATCTATCGGGGCGCCCCGCACCTAACGTTTGGGTAGGCCGTCCTTGGTGCACAGCTTGCCGATGTCGGCCGTGCGATCGGTCTTGACGTAGTCGAACATCTTGGGCGCGCGAACCGGGTCCCACGTCACGGCGAAGTCCTGCAGGGGCACGGTGCAGTTGAGGCCCTTGCCCGACATGGCCGCCGAGAGCGCCAGTGCGAACTTGGCCAGCGAGATCGGCCCGACGTTCTCCCCGATCTGCAGCGAGCCCGAAGCGCCCTTGGCGACGCTCATGTAGCGGAACGGGTTGAGCACGGTCCACGGGGACTTGGCGGTCGAGGCGATCGAGCCGAGCACCTCTCGCTGGCTCTGCACGCGCTGGATGTCCTGCGTCGCGTACGAGTGGCGGTTGCGTGAATAGGCCAGCGCCGTCTTGCCGTCCGCGGTCTGGCAGCCCTTCTTGACGTTGAGCCCCGAATCCTTGTCCTTGAGGTCCTGCTTGGGGCAGATCTCGACCCCACCGAGCGAGTCGACGACCTTGACCAGTCCACCGAAGCCGACCTCGACATAGTCGTCGACGCGGATGCCGGTGTTCTGCTCGATCGTCTGGACGAGCAGCGGCGCGCCACCGAACGCGTACGCGGCATTGATCTTGGTGCGGCCGTAGCCCGAGATGTCGACGATCGAGTCGCGGGGGAGCGACATCAGCAACGTCGGGCCGCTGCCGGTGTGCAACAGCATGATGGTGTCGGTGCGACCTCGTCCGCCGGAGTCGCCGCCGGTGGACAGCTCCTTCTGCTCTTCCTTGGTGAGGCCTCGGCGGCTGTCTGAGCCGACCAGCAGGTACGTCTTGCCGGGCTGCTCGGGGGGTCGGGCGCCACTGGGCTCGGCATCGACTTTCGCGATCTTGCCCCACGCCCAGATCGGAACGGCCACCAGGAAAACAATCCAGGCGAGCACGACGAAACCGAAGATCTTGCGCCCGCTGCGTTTCTTCCTGGGCCCTGCGGGAGGCCGTTCGGCCGGACTGCGTCGGGTCGAACCGGGCGGCGGGAGGTTGGGCGGCGGTAGCTCCGACGACTCGCGACCGGCCCTGGGCTCGGGTGTCGGATCAGGCTTGCCGGGAGACGTCTTGCCGTCGCCGTAGAGCCACCCGTACTCACCCTCGGACCACTCACCTGGCATGCGAATGAACGTACCGGACCGGTCAGCGTACGAGCCCCACGTCGGCGCGAACCAGCCACAAAAATTGCTGAGACTTGCACGGCGCGCCCTCAACCACAACTTGAAGGTTGGGCGTAATACTGAGACCGCCTCAGCTTCTTCCCCACGTGAGGACACCATGTCTGACGTTCGCTCGAGTGTGATGGGTGGCACCTATGCCCGCCCTGCCGACACCTCCGCCCGCATCCAGTTTCGCCGTGCGCTGACACTCACGGCGATGACGCTCGTCATGCCGGGCTCGGCCCAGCTCGTGATGGGCAACCGCAAGATCGGCCGCATCAGCATCCGCATCTGGCTCTCGTTCCTGGCGGTCGGCGCGTTCCTGCTGCTGCTGTCGATGACGTCGCGCACCGGCCTGTTCTCGGTGCTGACCAACCCGAAGCTGCTGACGTTCGGGCGGTACGTGCTCATGGCGGGCGCGATCGCCTGGGTCGCGCTGATCATCGACGCGTGGCGCCTCGGCCAGCCGCTGAAGATGGCCCGCAACCACCGACTCTGGATGACGGGTCTGAACGGTGTCCTTTGCTTCGTCACGGCCGGCACCATGTTCTTCGCCGCCCACCTGGTCGCGGTGCAGAGCTCGTTCATCGGCACCGTGTTCGCGTCCGACACCGTCTCCGAGCCGGAGCACGGCCGCTACAACGTCCTGCTGCTCGGCGGCGACTCCGGCCCTGACCGCAGCGGACTCCGTCCGGACTCGCTCACGGTGGCAAGCATCGACAAGGACACCGGCCGGACCGTGCTGATCGGCCTGCCGCGCAACCTGCAGAACATGCCGTTCCCCAAGGGATCTGTCATGGCCAAGGAGTTCCCGAACGGCTTCAACGGCGAGGGCCAGTACCTCAATGCGATCAACACCTGGGCCAACGACCACGCCGACATGTTCAAGACCAAGGATCCAGGTCTCGGGGCCACGATGGGTGCCATCGAGGAGGCGACCGGGCTCAAGCTCAACTACTACGCGCTGGTCAACATGCACGGCTTCTCCAAGCTGGTCGACGCCGTCGGTGGTGTGACGATCGACGTCAAGGAGCGCACCGCGATCGGCGGCATCGGCTCACCGATCCGTGGCTACATCCCCGCCGGCACGCAGAAGCTCAACGGCGACAAGACGCTTTGGTACGCACGCAGCCGCGTACAGAACGACGACTGGTCACGCATGGGTCGGCAGAAGTGCGTGATGAACGCGATGCTGCAACAGCTCAGCCCGCAGAAGGTCCTGCTCAACGTCGAGAAGATCGCCAACTCGGGCAAGGCGCTGCTCACCACCAACATCCCGCAGCAGGACCTGGACGTCTTCATGAACCTCGCGCTCAAGGCCAAGAGCCAGAAGGTCTCAACCGTGTCATTGGTGCCGCCGGTGATCTACACCGGCAGCCCCGACTTCGACAAGGTTCGCCGTCTGGTCGACCAGGCCATCGCGAAGTCCGAGGGCAAGTCGACCACCAAGGTCGGACTGACACAGGCAAAGCTCTCGGTCCCCAAGACCGACGACGCCAGCAACGACCCTCGCCGGGCCAACCAGTCGGCCGACCTCGGCAGCGCCTGCTGACTCTCGTATGGAAGCGCCGAACCTGAGGTGCTGCTGAGATCGCATGGGTTCATGTGAGACCTGGCACCTGCATCAGTGATAATGGATGCTTCGTCGGCCACCAATTCGTGAGGGACCATGTCGCATCGCGCGAGTCTCCTGGGCCGCGGCTATCAGGACCGCCACCTGGACTCGCCGCGTGTTCAGTTCAGACGCGCCCTGACGCTCGGAGTGATGACGATCATCCTGCCGGGCTCGGCGCAACGAGCGGTCGGCAACCGGTGGGTCGGCCGAGTCGCGCTGTTCATCTGGTTCGCGCTGCTCTGCCTGGGCGGTTTCCTCGCCTACACCTACTTCAACGACCGGGCGACGTTCCTCGGCTACTTCACCAACAGCGACAAGCTCGCGGTGGCCCGCATCGCGCTGGTCGCTGTCGGCATCGGCTGGCTGGGACTGTTCATCGATGCGTGGCGCCTCGGATCACAGGGCCGGCTCCCGTTCATGCGGGCCGCTGTCGTGACGTTCATCAACATTGCGATCATCGCGGGCGTCGCCGGGTCGACCGCCTACGCCTCACAGCTCATCAAGGTCTCTCGCGACACCGTCAAGACGGTGTTCAAGGAGACCGAGACGACGCCGCCGCTCAAGGGTCGTTACAACATCCTGATGGTGGGGTCAGATGCTCGCAAGGACCGCACCGGCGTCCGCCCCGACTCGCTGACGATCGCCAGCATCGATGCCGAGACCGGTCGCACGGTTCTGGTCTCCTTGCCGCGCAACCTGCAGAACGTCCCGTTCGCCGAGGACTCGCCGATGCGCCAGGTCTACCCATACGGCTACAACTGCGGGCCGACGTGCCTGCTGAACGCCGTGCACACGGCAGCGCAGAACCGTACGGATCTCTATCCCGACAGCAAGGACCCGGGACTCGACGCGACGATCGACGCCGTCGAGGGGGCGACCAACCTCAAGATCAACTACTTCGTGATGGTCAACCTCAACGGTTTCAAGGGACTCGTCAACGCGGTGGGTGGCGTCGACATGGACGTCAAGACCCGCATCGCCATGTTCGGTCACGACGACTCCTACAAGAACACCTACATCGAGCCGGGCAAGCAGAAGCTCAACGGGCAGCAGGCCCTCTGGTACGCCCGCAGCCGCGTCGCCTCGGACGACTTCACCCGCATGGGCCGCCAGAAGTGCCTGATGGCGGCGATGCTCGACCAGCTCAGCCCGCAGAAGGTGCTGACGAACGCGACCAAGATCGCAGAGTCCGGCAAGGAGCTGCTCAGCACCAACATCCCAGCAGTCGAGCTGGGTCAGTTCGCTGATCTGGCCCTGAAGGCGCGTGGCGAGAAGATCGCCGTCGTGTCGCTGGTGCCACCCGCCGTGTCGACCGTCAACCCCAACTTCCCGGCGATCCAGACCATGATCCAGGCCGCGATCGACAAATCCGAGAAGGCCGCAGCGACGACCGACAAGGACAAGAAGGAGAAAGACCCCAGCCAGCGGGCAGCCAACACGACGGACGACCTCGCAGCGACCTGCTAGCCAGCCTCAGTTGGAGGCTTCGTACGCCTCGATCACTTCTGCGGGATCGCCGTCCATCATCAAGGTGCCCTTGTTGATCCAGATGACGCGGTTGCACGTGTCGCGGATCGACTGCATCGAGTGGCTGACGAGGAAGATCGTGCCCGCGTTGTCACGGATCTCGCGGATGCGAGCCTCACTGCGCTTGCGGAAGTTCTTGTCGCCGACGGCGAGTGCTTCGTCGACGATCAGGATCTCGTGGTCCTGGACCGTGGCGATGGCGAACTTGAGACGCGCGACCATGCCGGACGAGTACGTGCGCATCGGCAGCTCGATGAACTCCTGGAGCCCGGCGAACGCGACGATGTCGTCGAGGCGGTCCTCGATCTCCCTGCGGCTGAATCCCAGCGCGAGACCGCCGAGGATGATGTTGCGCTCGCCCGAGAGGTCCTTGATCAGAGCGGCACCGACGCCCAGCATGCTGGGCCTCGATGCTGCGTAGATCGAGCCCTTGGACGTGGGCGTCGAACCGCAGATGGCACGCATGAGTGTCGACTTGCCCGAGCCGTTGGACCCGATGACGCCGATGCTGTCGTTCTCGTAAGCGGTGAAGGTGACGCCCTTGAGTGCGTGCACCGATCGGGTGCGACGCGAGCGCTCCATCAGCTTGCGGGTCGTGTCGGCTGCGGTTGCGCGCTTGCCCGTGGCCAGCACCTTGTACTCGACGTGGACGTCATCGACGATGACGACCGGCTTGCGGTCAGTCTGTGCGGCCATAGCGCTCCTCCGCCCGCCAGAAGAAGACCGCCCCGATGGCCAGGATCCCGAACGACCAGACCGACGCGTACAGCCAGTATTCGAGCTTGATTTCGTACGTCGGGCCGTTGAGCAGGATGCTGCGCGCCAAGGTCAGGAACTCATGGAGCGGCTGGAAGTCGGCGATCCGCAGCAGTGTCGGGTGATCGGACAGCCGCTGGTCGATGCTGAAGAACAGGCCGCTGGTGTAGAACAGCAGGCGGGCGATGAACGGCAGCAGCTGACTGAGGTCGCGGAAGTGAACGGTGAGGCGAGCCGTGATCAGCGTCAGACCCGCGTTGAAGCAGAAGAAGAGCGCGATCAGCGGGAGCATCAGGAGCCACTGGACCTGAGGCAGCGTCCCAGTGGCCATGACGAGGACCACCATGATCGCGATGGTGGGCAGGAACGACAGGAAGCGCTGGACCACGAGCGACAGCGGAAGCGTCATGCGCGGGAAGCTCAGGCTCTGCACCAGCGCGGAGTTGGAGGTGATCGACTTCGCGCCGGCGGTGAACGTCGAGGAGAAGAACTGGAACATGAAGATGCCGATGATGAGGAACTCGACGAAGCTGGGCGGCCGGCCGTTCTTGCCGAGCAGCAGGCCGAACAGGACGCCGTAGACCGCGGCCTCGAGCAGCGGCTTGAGGACGACCCACAACAAGCCGAGGCGGTTGCGCTGGTTCTCGGCCTCGATGCGGAACTGCGCCAGCGACTGGATGAACTGTCGTCGGGCCCAGACCTCGCGGAGATAGGCACCTAGCGGGGGTCGGGCACCGACTCGATTGAGACCGCCCGGCGCCACGTCATCGGCGAGGTGCATCTGCAAAGGGTCCCTACTGTGAGTGCTCGCCGAACGATCAGACCCGACCGCGGCATCCCGAGTGTAGTGGATCGCACTACGTGATCTGGGCGGACTCCTGCTCGGCCACGCGGGCGACATCGGTCGGAGTGGCGGACGTCACGATGACCACGGACCCACCGCCGAGACAAGCTGACGCGATGAGCTGGGCATCGCGCTCGACCGTGCCCGGCTCGATCAGGATTCGCCGGTCCTCGGGCGGTGAAGCCAGGACCTGTGCGTGCGTACGTCGGGTGCCGCCGAGCTCGACGGCCAACGTGTCGCCGGTCGGCGGATCAGCAGCGAAGAAGTGGTCGCCATGTCCGGGCACCTCGGCGCCGAGATCGAGGAATCCTTCGGGCTCGGAGGTGAACCTGCCGCCGAGGGGACGCAGTGAAGCGGCAACCCGGTGGCGCTCGTCGGCCTCCAGCTCGGGGCCGCTGAGCCCGATGTCTGCCTTCGAGTCGACGACGGCCGCACCGACGTTCCATGCCGAGAGGATCCATACGAATCGGAGCCAGTGCGTGGGTATGCCGACACGTACGCGCGTCGACGAGGCCGCGTCGAGGTCATCGACCAGGAAATTGCTCGTCTTGGCAACCCAGTTGGCGGTCGTCGTGCCGCTGAGCTCGACCCGTTCGCCGGTGGCGATGTCGTAGTAGGTCAACAGCGGCACCGACGCATCGGGGACTCCGCCGAGTAGCTGGTCGAGGGATCTCATGCGAGCTGCCTGATGCGATCGATGACGGCAGCCGGATCTGCGGACACGGACTCCGCACGACCCGGGTCGGGCTGCTGGAGGCCGGCAACGCGTACGAGGTCGTCCGGCGCGGTCTCGACGTGCTCGACCACCAGCACCGGGAGGTCATCGCCCACCAGCTCGAGGAACCGGGGTGTCCGCAGGACGGGATCGATGACGAGCGTTCGACTCGACGGTCCGAGCACCAGGACATCGGTCTCGACCAGGGCTTGTGAGAGGGCTGGCGAGATCGAGATCTGGTCGGCGATCAGCAGCAGCTGGGTCGCGTCGTAGGAGGACGGGTCGGCGAGATATTCGTCGACGTGAATGGCTCGAGCGTCTTCGTCCGAGCCGATGACGACGCGGAACTCAGCACGGTCGTCACACATCGGCAGCAGGCGATAGGGGAGCGAGGCTCGGATGGTGGCGGCGATCGTCGCCTCGGTCAGGGCCACCCCGGTCGCGGCGAGGTCGGTTCGGACCAGGCGGACCGCCACGGCCTGGTCGCTGGCTCGTTGCCAACGAGGTGTGTAGCCGACCGCCTCGAGAGCCTCGTGGACCGCGTACGTGGGGCTCGCTCCGGTCGTGAGGAGCTCATCGATGTCGGGGCTCGCCTCCAGCCTGGCGCTGAAATGGCCGCGGACCGTCGGCGCGACAACGGTCAGCTCGTCATCAGCACCGAGCGTGGCCGCGAAGTCCTGGACAAAGGAGGTGCCGTCGGCGCCGACGACGATCGTGATGTGCATGGGGACAGTGTCTCGTGCGACTCACGGACGCTTGACCGCACGGTGACTTTTGGCTGGCGACACGCCGTGAATTTGATGAATCTTGCCATTCCGCTTGACTTGTGAGAGTCACAGGATTGTAATTTCAGGTATGTCATTCGATTTGGGTCTGCCGCCGGAGCTTGATGAAGAACTCATGTGGCAAGAGCGTGCCCTTTGCGCGCAGACGGACCCCGAGGCGTTCTTCCCCGAAAAGGGCGGATCAACGCGCGAGGCGAAGCGGGTCTGCTTGACCTGTGACGTCCGTGGTGAATGCCTCGAGTACGCCCTCGGCCACGATGAGCGGTTCGGCATCTGGGGCGGCCTGTCTGAGCGCGAGAGGCGCAAGCTCAAGAAGCGAGCCTGACCGCGCTTGAGAGACGTCCACTAGTCTCGACCTTTGTGTCGGACAAAGAAGTGGGCGAGACGGCGGCGACGAGCCACTGGCTCGACGCACCGCCCACAGTGGCGGCCGTCCTGGTGTCACACAACGGCGCAACATGGCTCCCCAAGGTCATCGCCTCGCTCGGTGACATGTTCTATGCGCCCACCGCCTGGCACGTCGTCGACGTGGCCTCCACGGACGGCAGTGCAGACATGCTTCGCGACTCGTTCGGCGAGGGGCGCGTCTCATACGCGCCGTCGGGCACAGGGTTCGGCAATGCCGTCAAGCTCGCACTCGAATCGCTGCCGCGTACCGACTGGATCTGGTTGCTGCATGACGACTCGGCCCCGCTGCCCGGCACGCTGTCGGGACTGCTCGACACGGCCACCGCGTCACCTGACATCGCCGTCGTCGGTCCTAAGATTCGCGAGTGGCCTTCACTGCGACGCCTGCTCGAGGTCGGACTGACGATCACCGCGACAGGCTCGCGCGAGACGGGACTCGAGACCGGCGAACCGGACGCGGGCCAGCACGACCGCGAACGCGACGTGCTCGCGGTCAACACAGCTGGCATGCTGGTTCGCCGCGACGTCTGGGACGAGCTGGGTGGGTTCGACCCCCGGCTGAAGCTCCACGGTGACGACATCGACTTCGGCTTCCGGGTCGCCCGCGCCGGATACCGTACGCGCACCGCGCCCACCGCAGTGCTGTTCCATGCCGAGTCGTCGAAGCGCGGCACCCGTCGGCGGTCGCGCAGCGATGTCCCCCACTGGGAGCCCCGACGCGCCGCGCTCTACACATTGCTCGTCAACACTCCCATGCCACGTTTCCTGTTCCAGTACGTGCGGTTGTTCTTCGGCTCGCTGTTGCGAGTGCTCGGCCTGCTGATCGGCAAGGATCCCGAGGCGGCGAGCGACGAGCTGCTGGCTCTCCGCTCGGCCTACCTGCATCCGCTGAGGCTGCTCAAGGGTCGACGCAATCGGGCCAGGACGGCCAAGCGGCCTCATCGCGAGATCAAGGGCTTGCTCCCGCCGTTCTGGCTGCCCTACCAGCACGGCTATGACATGGCCCGCGACACGATCACGGCACTGGTCAAGCCCGAAGCCGTTGCAACCGTCGGCCGGCGATCGACTCGCACCGACGATGCGCCGGACGAGGCGATCGACCTCGAGGACGGTCCGTCCCTGCTCACACGCCGTCCATGGTTTGCCGTTGTGCTCGTCCTGGTGATCCTGTCGATGATCGCCGGACGAGGACTCTTCGGCGCCGGGCTGCACGGCGGTGCGCTGCCTGCGTCGCCGGAGTCGGCGTACGGCTGGTGGTCCCTGCTCTTCGACCGCGGCCGCGAGCTGCATTCGGCGGGCGTCCTGGCTCCCGCATTCGCCATTCCGTTGGCAGTGATATCGACCCCGGTGTGGTTCCACCCGGGACTCGTCGTCTGGATCATCATGCTGCTGGCCGTCCCGTTGGCCGCGCTGTCGGCTCACCGGCTCGGGCGCCTGCTCTCGCCGCATCGCGGCATCCGCATCGCCTGCGCGGTCACGTATGCGCTCTCCGTCGTGGCCACCGGCGCCGTCAACCAGGGCCGATTCGGAACCGTCGTCGCCCTGATCGTGCTGCCGATCATCGTCAACACGGCATGCCAGCTGGCCGAGACGCCGGGCTGGCAGCTCGGGCTGCGGCTTGGCATCTGGATCGCCGTCGGCGCTGCCTTTGCGCCGATCGTCCTGCCGCTCGGACTGGGCGGTCTGCTGATCCTCCTGTACGCCGAGGGTCGGTGGGTCAGCCGCCATCTGCTGGCATCGGCCGGCGTTCCGCTCTTCTTGTTGGGTCCGTGGCTGTGGCAACGAGCACTGCGGCCGTGGCGGATGTGGTGGGAAGCCGGCTTCCCGGTGCCGGGTTCTGCCACTGCCGTCGATGTCGTCCTCGGTCGTGCGGGCGGTGTGGCGGCCCCGAGCTGGCTCACCGTCGGGCTGCTGGTCCTGGCCGTGATGGCCCTGTGGCCACGGCGTACGCGACTGGGTGTCGAGCACTCGTGGCTCGTCGCCCTGCTGGGACTCGGTGTGGCGCTGGTGGGCACCCTGGTGTCCTACTCGACCCAGGCCGGCCCGGCCGACATCGAGCCGTGGGTTGCCGTACCGGTCGTTGTCTGGATCGGCGGGCTGTTGTCAGCTGTACTGATCGCAGCTCCGGAGATCGTGCGTTTCTCCCGGCCCGTCGTGGTCACGGCTGTCATCGTGGCGCTGGTCCTGCCGGTCGGAACCGCGACCTGGTGGGTCGGACGCGGCTCGGCCGATCCGCTCGACACGGGTCGTTCCGCGATCGTTCCGGTGTTCCTGGCCGACCGTCCGGGCAACACGCTGGTCCTGACCGGGACGGTCGCCCGTGGCGTCGACTTCAACGTGGTCGACGGCGATGGGCCGTTCCTCGGTGAGGAGGCCATTGCCGGATCGTCGCCGGGCACCAAGGAGCTCACCGCCGCCGTACGACGCATGTTGGCGCACGGCACCTCTGCTGACATCCGGGTGCTCAGTGCCAACGGCATCGACGCGATCTACGCGCCGAACGCCGACCCCGAGGTCGCACGCCGCATCGACGGTGCCCCGCTCCTGTCGCCTGCCGGCAGCGACTCCCCGGGATCACGGGTGTGGACCTTGTCTGCCGAACCCGCTTCGGATCGCGCGACGGCGCCGCTGTGGCACCCGATCGTCAGCGGGCTCCAGCTCTTGGCCTGGCTCGTGGCGATCGTCCTCACGGCTCCGGTACGTCGCCGTGAGCTCGAGCCGGTCATCGAAGATGGCGAGGTCCCGACGTGATTCGCCGACGTACATTCGTCATCCCGCTGCTCGCGGCCGCCATGGTTGCCGGGGCCTATTACGCGCCGGAGTCATCAGATGCTCCTCGACCGCCGAGTGGCGTCGAGGTGACCCAGACGACGTACGCCTGTCCGACTGGCAAGGGCATCACGGTCGCGGCCGGGCAGCTGTCCCCGGGCACCCAGGGCACGGCAACCGTGCTGCCCGACAAGGATGAGGACGAGGACCTGTCCGGAGCCGACACCTGGCGCACCTCGAAGGTCGACGGACGCGGTGTCGTCATCGAGCAACAGGGCCGTGGGTCGGGTCCCGCTGGGTTCTTCGGGTCGAAGGCATCCAAGAAGGACGGTGGCGGACTCATCGTCGGGTCCTGCCCGGCTGGGGTCGACGCCGCGTGGTTCCTCGGACTCGGATCCGGCGGCAAGCACTTCTCGACGGTCGTCCTGACGAACGGCACCGCTGCTCCGGCCGCCGTGGACCTCGAGCTCTGGAGCCCCGACGGCAAGATCGACGCCGTCGACGCCAAGAGCGTCGTGATCAAGCCGTTCAGGACGCGCCGGGTGCAGCTGGACGACCTGGCAGCCGGCGAGCCCGAGCTCGCGCTGCGGGTGCTCCGCCGTCGAGGAGCGGTGTCGGCCAGCGTCGACGACCGATCGACGGCGGTGTTCGGCGGCAGTGAGGCTGTGACCGCGACAGCTACTCCCCGACGCAGTCAGCTGGTCAGCGGACTGGTGTCCGGAACCGGTGGACGTACGCTCGCGCTGCTCAACCCGGGAACGACCACGGCCCGGGTGGAGGTCGAGGTCATCGACTCCAAGAGCGCTTTCAAACCGTCGGGCCTCGATGCCGTCAAGGTCAATGCCGGCTCCCTCCGGCTGGTCGAGGTGCCGAGCTCAGCGGGGGGCGACCGACAGGCCCTGCAGATCACTTCCGACGTGCCGGTCGCGGCAACCGTCCGGATGGCGCCCAACGGGGACGACTACGCCTACGCCGAAGCCGTCCCGGCCCTCAGCGGCCCGGCGATCGTTCCGGTCGACCTCGGCAAGGGCGTAGACCTGCCCGACCTGGTCGTGACGGCGCTCGCCAAGACCGCCAGCCTCCAGGTCTTCGCCTACGACGAGGACATGAAGCAGCTCGGTGAGGCGACCAAGACCATCGAGGGCAACACGACCACGCACCTCGACTCGGCCAAGGAGTTCAAGCAGAAGGGCATCGCCTACCTCGTCGTCCAGTACAAGGGCGAGGTCTTCGGGGCAGCGACATATCGGGACGGCCCACGCATCGCCTCGTTGGCCCTGCAGTCGGCCCCGATCAGGGTGCTGGCTCCGCAGGTCCGCCCGATCGACTAGCGGGGATCGAGGTCGTCGGGCGGCAGGTGCCAGACCTCGGCGAGACGCTCGAGGACGACCGACCACACCAGGTCCTCCAGGTCGGCCCTGGTGCGCGAACGATGTGTGATCGGCAACCGGAACATGACGACCCGCGCTGCGCCGGAGCGCGCGACCAGGATGCTGAGGGGCACCTCGTCGGTCCACTCCGGCGGAAGCATCGGCGCCTCCTCGACCACGATGTCGACGTGATCGGGCTCGGCCGTGAAGTGATGGTCAAGAGCTGCCAGGATGTCGCCGACCAGCAGGTCGAAGGCCTCCCGGGACGAACGGTGTGCAGGCACGCTGCGCGGTGACAACGGGCCCGGCATCGCCATCGGACCACGCAGTCCGGACCCGCGGCGATCACGCATCCGGCCAGGGCGGGGACCACTGACGATGCCGCCGAGGTGATCCATGCGGTGAGCCTAGCGCGAGGCCGACACACTGCCCGTTAGCCTGACCACATGGTCAGAAGATGCACTCGTTCGGCTTGCTCGCAGCAGGCCGTGGCGACGTTGACGTATGTCTACGCCGACCAGACTGCGGTGCTCGGCCCGCTCTCCACGTCTGCCGAGCCACACACCTACGACCTGTGCGTCGAGCACTCGCAACGGATGTCGGCGCCGCAGGGCTGGAACGTCTTGCGGCTCGAGCCCGATCCCGGCGAGGCTGCGCCGTCGCGCGACGACCTGCTCGCGCTGGCGGATGCCGTACGCGAGGCGGGACGTCCTGCCGAACCCGTGGCCGAGGGGCCCCCGGCGCTGCGTCTTGTCAGACCTCTCCAAGAATGAGTGACGTGATCGATCCCCGACTCCGGGCCGTGGTCAAGGCCTATGACGTACGCGGCTTGTCGCCACAACAGCTCGATGCCGACATGACGTTCGCCCTCGGATTGGCGTTCGCGCTCGAGACCGGCGTGCAGGACGGCGGCACCGTCGTGATCGGCCACGACATGCGGGACACCTCGCCGATCCTTGCGCAGTCGTTCAGCGACGGTGTGCGTACCCAGGGCGGCAACGTCATCGTCATCGGCCTGGCATCGACCGACCTCCTCTACTTCGCCTCGGGCGACCTCGACCTGCCAGGCGCCATGATCACGGCCAGCCACAACCCGGCCGAGTACAACGGCATCAAGCTGTGCCGCGCCGGTGCCAAACCGATTGGCTACGACACGGGTCTGTCGGCGATCGCGGAGAAGGCGACCGAGTTCCTGGCGTCGCCACCGGCGGCAGATCCGACCGGCACGTACGAGGAGCTCGATGCGCTGAGTCGCTACGCCGACTACCTGCATGCGCTTGTGCCGATCCCACCGGGGCGGCGACTCAAGGTGGTTGCCGACGCTGGCAACGGCATGGCCGGTCACACGGTTCCGTCGGTGTTTGCCCCGCTCGACGTCGAGCTGACGGCGATGTACTTCGAGCTCGACGGGACGTTCCCCAACCACGATGCCAATCCGCTCGACCACAGCACGCTCGTCGACCTCCAGGCCAAGGTCCGCGAGACCGCCGCCGACGTCGGACTGGCCTTTGACGGCGATGCCGACCGTTGCTTCGTCGTCGACGAGCGCGGGGACGTCGTCTCGCCGTCGGCCATCACGGCGCTGATCGCCTCACGGGCGCTGATCACGACTCCGGGCGCCACGATCCTGCACAACGTCATCACGTCCAAGGCGGTCCCGGAGATCATCGCCGAGAACGGTGGAACCGCCGTCCGTACGCCGGTCGGTCACTCACTGATCAAGGCCGAGATGGCACGTACCGGCGCCGTGTTTGGCGGCGAGCACTCGGGGCACTTCTACTTCAAGGACTTCTTCCTCGCCGATTCAGGCATGATTGCCGCGCTGCACGTGATGGCGGCACTCGCCGAGACCGAGGGCACGGTGTCGGAGCTGATGGCGCAGTACGAGCGCTACTCCTCGTCGGGTGAGATCAACAGCACGGTCGATGATGGCGCCGCCGTGATGGAGTCGCTGTCGCAGACCTACGCCGAGCTCGACCAGGACCGCCTCGACGGCCTGACCGTCACGGCCGACACCTGGTGGTTCAACGTTCGCGCCTCCAACACCGAGCCGCTGCTGCGACTCAACGTCGAGGCTGACACCGAAGCGGAGATGGCGCGCGTACGCGACGAGGTGCTCGCGGCCATACGTACACCCTTAGGATGAGCAGCATGAACCTTGATCCGGCGCTCCTCGAAATCCTGGTCTGCCCGCAGTGCCGCGCGACACTGTTCGTCGACGAGGAAGCCAGTGAGCTGGTGTGCAACGCCTGCTCGCTCGCGTATCCCGTGCGTCGTGACATCCCGGTGATGCTGGTCGACGAGGCCCGGGCTCTCTAAGCATGGCCACCGAAGGCGGAACCAAGGCGGTTGTCGCTGCCCTGCTGGCCAACGCCGGCATCGCGATCACCAAGTTCATCGCTTTCCTGCTGACGGGCTTCTCCTCGATGCTCGCCGAGTCGATCCATTCGCTGGCCGACGCGAGCAACCAGGGCCTGCTGCTGCTCGGCGGCAAGCGCTCCAAGCGAGAGGCCACCGAAGAGCACCCGTTCGGATATGGCCGCGAACGCTACATCTACGCGTTCGTGGTCGCGATCGTGCTGTTCAGCATCGGTGGTCTCTATGCGATCTACGAGGCCTATCACAAGTGGCACGAGATCCACGGCGGTCACGCTGACGACGTGTTCGACAGCAAGTGGCGGTTCGTCCCGCTGATCGTCCTGGGCATCGCCATCGTTCTGGAGGGCCTGTCGTTCCGTACGGCGATCGTCGAGAGCAACAAGGTGCGCGGCAAGCAGAGCTGGTGGTCGTTCATCCGCAAGGCCAAGGCCCCCGAGCTCCCTGTCATCCTGCTCGAGGACTTCGCCGCACTGCTGGGTCTCGTCGTGGCGTTCGCCGCCGTCTCCCTGACCCTGATCACGCAGAACGCCTACTTCGACGTCGCCGGTACGGCCACCATCGGCGTGCTGCTCGTCGTCGTCGCGATCACCCTGGCGATCGAGGTCAAGAGCCTCCTGGTCGGGGAGTCAGCGACCAAGGAGTCGATTGCCAAGATCCGTGGCGCCATCGAGTCGACGTCGGGTGTCGAGCGGTTGATCCACCTGAAGACACTGCACATCGCTCCCGAGGAGCTGCTTGTGGCGGCCAAGGTCGGGGTCTCTGATGCATCGACCGGCAGGCAGATCGCCGAGGCGATCAACGCCGCCGAGCGCAACCTCCGAGCGGCGGAGCCGATGGCCACGCAGATCTTCATCGAGCCAGACATCTTCAAGCCCGACTACGTTCGCGACGAGCGTCCCGAAGTACCGAGCGCCCCGAGCCACTAAGTCGGCTTGGGTGTCGCGATGGGGTCAAGTACTTCCTCGACGTCAGGGTCGCCGGCATCTGCCAGGTAGTCCGACGGCTGGGTCTCGTCGGTGCCCGCCGAGATGCTGGTCGTCTGTAGAACGAATGTCCCGATGATGGCGACGAGCAGGTTGAGCACCAGGGCCGTGATGCCGAAGTAGATCAGGTTGTCGCTGACCTGCCAGCCGAACACCTCGAGCGGTCCGACTGATCCACCGAAGTGTGAGTCCGGCTTGCCGACCACCGGTTTGTTGTAAGCCGCGATCGTTCCCCAGATCATGCCGATAGCCCAGCCGGCCAACAGCGCATGGCGGTGCAGCCAGCGGGTGTAGAGGCCGATCACGATGGCCGGGAGCGTCTGCAGGATCCAGATGCCGCCGAGCAGCTGCAGGTTGATCGCGAACTCCTTGGGCAGCGCCAGCACGAACAGCAGGGCGCCGAACTTCACCAGGAGGCTGGCGATCTTGCTCTGCTTCGTCTCGTCCGCATCGGTGGCGTCCGGCTTGATGAACGGTTTGTAGATGTTGCGGGTCCACAGGTTGGCAGCGGCGATCGACATGATCGCCGCCGGTACGAATGCGCCGATGGCGATGGCAGCCAGGGCGACGCCGGCGAAGAACGGTGAGAACTCCTGCTCGAACAGCTGCGGGATCGCCAGCTGCGGATTGGTCACCTTGACGCCCGCGGCGATCGCGACGAGTCCGAGCAGGGCCAGCAGTCCGAGCAGGAAGGAGTACGCCGGGAGCAGCGCGGCATTGCGCCGGATGATGTTGCGATTCTTGGTCGACAGCACCGCCGTCACGGAGTGGGGATACATGAACAGCGCCAGCGCCGAGCCGAGCGACAGCGACGCGTACGCCCACTGAGAGGTGCTCATGCCGGGGATCAGTCCCTTGCCGGCCGCCTCACCCGACGCAATGGCATCGGCGTTGTCACCGTTGAACGAGGTGAACGCCTTGCCGGCCTCGTCGAAGATGTTGCCCCAACCGCCGAGCTGTGTCGGCAGGTAGATCACCGCGACGATGATGACGAGGTAGATCAGCGTGTCCTTGACGAACGCGATCAGCGCCGGAGCGCGGAGGCCCGACGAGTATGTGTACGCAGCGAGCAGCGCGAACGCGATGAACAGCGGGAGGTCCTTGCGGAACCAGCCGGCATCATCGCCACCGCCGAGCCCGATGACGTCGAGCACGGCCTGGATGCCGACCAGCTGGAGCGCGATGTAGGGGAGAGTCGCCAGGATGCCGGTGAACGCGACGGCAAGCGACAACGACTTCGAGTCGAAGCGGCCCTGCACGAAGTCGGCCGGCGTGACGTACCGGCGACGGTGCGAGACCGACCACAGTCGCGGCAGGAAGATGAAGATGATCGGGTACAGGATGATCGTGTAGGGAACGGCAAAGAAGCCCGTCGCGTTGCCCGCATACAGCAGTGCCGGCACGGCGATGAACGTGTACGCCGTGTAGATGTCGCCGCCGATCAGGAACCACGCCACGAACGTGCCGAAGCTGCGGCCGCCGAGGCCCCACTCATCGAGGTTGTCGAGCGTGCCGACGCTGCGCCAGCGTGATGCGAGGAAGCCCAGCACCGTGACCAGGCCGAACAGGAACAGGAAGACGGTCAGTGCGACCGGATCGATGTCGTTCATCGGCGCTCACCTGGCCGAGGGTTGAGGCCCGCGGCTGCGCGACGCTGCCGCTCGTGGCCGATCACCAGCCAATAGGCGAACGACGTCAGCACGACCGAGACCAGCACCAACGCGAACTGGTACCAGAAGAAGAACGGGATGCCCCAGAGCTTCGGATCGGTCTTGGCGTACGTCCACACCAGCAGCGGAAGGACGATCGCCACTGTCAGCGCAACGCCGGCGAGAACCAGCGGCCCTTTTCCGGGTGGGTCCATGCTTGTTCGGTCTGTCATTGTTTCCCCCTGAAACAGTTCGCAGCCGTTGCTGACATTACGCCGAGTCCAGGGACATGCCAGTTTTGTCGAAATCGCCTGAGCCCTCGGTCAGCCAAGGTCTGGCCGATTCGGTGACTTCGAGGGGGCGCCGGTACGATATGGGCATGGATTTCAACGTTGCAGACCTGTCCCTCGCCGAGTACGGCCGCAAGGAGATCGTGCTCGCGGAGCACGAGATGCCGGGCCTGATGGCCATGCGTGAGCGTTATGGCAAGGACAAGCCGCTCGCCGGCGCTCGCATTGCCGGCTCGCTGCACATGACGATCCAGACTGCCGTGCTCATCGAGACACTCGTCGACCTCGGCGCTGACGTTCGCTGGGCCACCTGCAACATCTTCTCGACGCAGGACCACGCTGCCGCGGCCGTCGTCGTCGGCAACGGAACGGTCGACGACCCCCAGGGCACCCCGGTCTTCGCCTGGAAGGGCGAGTCGCTCGCCGAGTACTGGGACGAGGCCGAGAAGGTCTTCGACTTCGCCGAGGGTGGACCCAACGTCTTGCTCGATGACGGTGGAGACATCACGATGCTTCTGCACCTCGGCGTCGAGTATGAAAAGACCGGCGTCGTCCCGTCGCAGGACAGCACCGACAACGAGGAGTTCAAGGAGGTGCTGCGTGTGCTGGCCCGTTCGGTCGCCGCGAAGCCCGACCACTGGACCAAGATCTCCAAGGACATCAAGGGCGTCTCCGAGGAGACCACCACCGGCGTCCTCCGCCTGTATGACCGTTTCCGCGAGGGCACGCTGCTCTTCCCGGCCATCAACGTCAACGACTCGGTCACCAAGAGCAAGTTCGACAACAAGTACGGCTGCCGCCACTCGCTGATCGACGGCCTCAACCGCGCCACCGACGTCATGATCGGCGGCAAGGTCGCCGTCGTCTGTGGCTATGGCGACGTCGGCAAGGGTTCCGCGGAGTCGCTGCGTGGCCAGGGCGCGCGCGTCATCATCACCGAGATCGACCCGATCTGCGCCTTGCAGGCAGCCATGGACGGCTACGAGGTCAAGCGCCTCGAGTCGGTCGTCGAGACAGCTGACATCTTCATCACCACGACCGGCAACTTCGACATCATCACGGTCGAGCACTTCGAGAAGATGAAGCACCAGGCCATCGTCGGCAACATCGGCCACTTCGACAACGAGATCAACATGGCCGGCCTCGCCAAGATCCCCGGGATCGTCAAGGACGAGATCAAGCCCCAGGTTCACCAATGGATCTTCCCCGACGGCAAGAAGATCATCGTGCTGTCCGAAGGTCGCCTGCTCAACCTCGGCAACGCCACGGGTCACCCGTCGTTCGTGATGTCCAACTCGTTCACCAACCAGGTCCTCGCGCAGATCGAGCTCTTCACCAAGGCCGGTCAGTACGAGCTCGGCGTCCACGTCCTCCCCAAGCACCTCGACGAGGAAGTTGCTCGCCTGCACCTCGACGCCCTCGGTGTCGAGCTGACGGAGCTGACCAAGGAGCAGGCTGCCTACCTCGGCGTCGACGTCGCCGGGCCCTACAAGTCGGACCTCTACCGCTACTGAGCCAAGACATCCACGAACGAGCGCCTGGATCGAATCCGGGCGCTCGTCGTGCGTCGGCTCCGTATCATTGAGTTCTTA
>CAWKHC010000004.1:0-621457 GCA_963849475.1 uncultured Actinomycetota bacterium | reverse complement strand
AGACGGCGACGAGCACCTCTGCGACCGAGCCCTTGGCGGCGGTCACGGTGTTGTCGACCGACACCGACTTGGGAGCGAGCGTACGAAGCGTCCAGTCACCCGGGCCGGCGAAGAACCGGAACTGGCCCGTGGCCGAGGTCGGGACCTCGGCGGTGAACTCGCCCGTACGGTCGAGCAGACGTACGTACGCGTTGCCGACGGGCTGACCGTCACGCGTGACGACACCCTGGATGACGGCTTCGTTGGCGACGTCCACGCCCTCGAGGCTGGGGCCACCCTTGATCGCGCCGCACATCAGGCGGCACCCGGCTCGTCGCCGAGGGCGACCGGCACAGCGCGCAGAGCGCCGTACTCGGTCCACGATCCGTCGTAGTTCTTGACGTTGTCGTGACCCAGGATCTCCTTGAGCACGAACCACGTGTGCGAGCTGCGCTCACCGATGCGGCAGTAGGCGATGGTGTCCTTGCCGTCGTCGAGGCCGGCCTCGGCATACAGCGCCTTGAGCTCCTCGTCGCTGCGGAACGTGCCGTCGTCGTTGGCGGCCTTGCTCCACGGCACGTTGCCAGCAGTGGGGATGTGACCACCGATCTGGGCCTGCTCCTGCGGCAGGTGCGCCGGAGCCAGCAGGCGCCCGGCGTACTCGTCGGGGCTGCGGACGTCGATGAAGTTCTTGACGCCGATCGAGTCGACCACCTCGTCGCGGAAAGCCCGGATCGAGGTGTCGGCATCCTTGGCGACGTACGTCGTCGCGGGCCGCTCAACGACATCGGTGGTCAGCTCACGGCTGTCCAGCTCCCACTTCTTGCGGCCGCCGTCGAGGAGACGGAGGTTGTCGTGGCCGTAGTACTTGAGGTACCAGTACGCGTAGGCCGCGAACCAGTTGTTGTTGCCGCCGTAGAAGACGACGGTGTCGTCGTTGCCGATGCCCTTTTCCGACAGGAGCGCCTCGAGGCGGGTCTTGTCGATGAAGTCGTGGCGGACGCCATCCTGCAGGTCCTTGCGCCAGTCGATCTTGACGGCGCCGGCGATGTGGCCCTTGTCGTAGGCGTCAGCGTCTTCATCGACCTCGATGAGTACGACGTTGGGGTCGGAGAGGTGCTCTTCGACCCAGTCAGCGCTGACGAGCGCGGATTCGCGGCTCATACGGTTCCTCCATTGGTGTGTGGTGCGTGGGTGGTGCGGACGGTTAGGCGTTGACCGGGGTGAACCGGCGCAGCACCAGGTAGAGCTCGCATCCGAGGCACAGGCCGATGGATGCGTTGAGCAGGGCCGCGATCAGTGCGAACGCCGTGGCGACCAGTCCGACCGTCGTCGCGCCGGCCAGGAAGGCGACCAGGGCGACTGCGGTGAACGAGAAGCCCACGAGCTGCGCAAAACGCGGAGGGCGGGAGTCCTCGAGCTCGGCGGGTGCGCCGATCCGGGGACGAATGACCAACTTGTAGAAGGTCGAGTAGGGCGAGTAACCGAGCCCGACGAATGCCGCTGTGGCGAACACCAGGACCTGGAGACCAAGCAGGATCTCGCGTGCCGGTGAGGGCAGCACGAGTACGAGCGCCACGACGACGGCTGTGATGCCGGCGGCGACGCGCAGGCCACGTGGGTCGACTGACGTCGATCCGACCTGTGGTGTGACAACTTCGTCCTTCACGGACATGTGTGCTCCTGGCATTGAGGCGCCACGACCGGAGATCCGGGGAGGTGGCAGGGCTGACGGGATGAGGAGGGTCAGCGCATTCGACACAGTGACGAGCACATGCAGCAGTTGTCCACTGCCCTGCGCCGAGTCAGATGTGTCGTCTGGAACATGTGGACAACAGTAGGGAACCAATGGCGTCATTCCACGGTTTGTCTTGAAATGTGGACACCCGTCTCATATCTCGGGATCGCCCCTCGTGGGGTGTGGCTCAGGCCACAGCGGTGTCGAGCGCCGCGAGCACCTGATCGCGTCGCGGGAGACCCGAAGCGCGGCGCGTCACCCGTCCCTTTGAGTCCAGCACCAGCACGGTCGGCGTACGCAGGATGTTGAGCTTGCGCGTCAGCTCCAGCTGCTCCTCGGCATCGATCTCGATCGTCACGACACCCGGAGTCTTTGCGGCAATGTCAGCCAGGAGCACCCGGGTCGCACGGCAAGGAGCACAGAACGCGCTGGAGAACTGCACCAACGTGGCCCGCTCGCCCAGACTCGAACCGAGCTCGTCCGGACCGAGGCGCTCCGCGTTCTCCTTGGAGCTGAACCGGCCGTTCTTGATCGAGAATGCCAAGGCCAGCGCCACCGTCAGCACGACGGCGATTGCGAGGACGACGATTCCGTTCACGTTTCAACGATACTTCGGCGCGCAACACGTATGCACCGGTCTCAGAACCCGGGCGCCCCGATGAGCTGACCCGCGATGTAGACGGCAGGAGAAGCGAACGCGACCGCCAACGCCCCGGGCAGGCCCCACCTGGCGGCCGGATGGGAATGACCCTCGGCCCACAATTGGCCCAGGATCTGCCCGAACACGGCGAACAGTGCAGCCGTCGAGCCGAGCGCAACACCGAGCACCCAGGTCATGACGGTGTCGACGTTCATGACGACCGCAGCGCCAGCCGCACCGCCGAGCACCATCGCGAGCGAGCCGCACAGCCATCGGTCGATGGGCACCAGCCAGACCACGACGCCGACCGCAACACCGGCAGCGCCAACGGCGACGACCTCGGTGTCACCGAAGGACTTGACCGCTCCGATCCAGCCGACCGACAAGGCGGCGAACACGCCAAGAGCCACCGCGTACGACGCCGTCGACACGAGCTTGGCGCGTCCATCCATGCGAAGCATCTGCGTTGCCAAGGTGATGAAGACGCCAACGACGATCGCCGGCATGATCGCTGCGAGCATCCCGTTGTCGGCGTGGCCGAACACCTTGTCCGACGTGCCGTCGGCGCCCTCGAGCGCGCCCGGCCACATCGACAGGGCGGTCGCGACCAGGCCGGCACCGGCGATGGAGGCGACCATCGGGACCTCGACCCGGTCGTCACTGACGGGTGCAGGGGCCAGCGCGATGAGCAGCTGAACCACCACGACGACGGCGGCCACGAGCCACGGGTCGGTGTAGGCCGCGAGAGTCAGCAGGCCTGCAAGGACGAGGGACAACAGCGCAGAGGGGACGTTCGACACCCCCGAATGATCGCAGGTGTGCAGACCATTCCGCCGGTCAACCTCCAGCAATCGGCGGGAGGAACTCGACCGTGTCTCCCGGTGCCAGACGTACGCCTGCGTGATCCCGACCGCCGACCGGAGTCTCGCCGATCAGGACCGAGCACACCGCGATCACGTCGTCGAACCGGTCACTTCCGCGATGCCTCCGACTGATCTCGGCGAGGACGTCGGCGAGGGTTCCAGACGGTACGCGCTCCTCTGCGACACCCGCTGCCGAGCGCGCCGAACCCCAGTAACGAACTGTGACGTCGTTCTCATCCCGTGGAAATTGATACGACACATGAAGTATTGTTGACCATGCAACGAGGTCATGGTGTTTCACCGGGCCCCGTTTTTTAGCACCAGCACCGCGCAAAGTAGATCCAGCAAGCACTGGAGGTAGCGAAATGGCGCACCTGCTCCTGCTGACACGCAGCAAGCAGTCCTCGGTCGAGGTGCTGCCCGCGCTCGCGTTGCTCCCCCACCACGTCAAGATCCTGCCCGCCGAGGCCAGCGCCCTGATCGACGCGCCACCGTGCGATGCCGTGATCGTCGACGGTCGCAACGACCTCGCCCAGGTGCGCAGCCTGACCCGGGTCATCCGGACGACCGGCATCGAGTGCCCGCTGATCCTGATCCTGACCGAGGGTGGACTCGCCGTCGCGGCGGCCGACTGGGGCATGGACGACGTCATCCTCACGACTGCCGGCCCCGCGGAGCTCGAAGCCCGCCTGCGCCTCGGCATCGGCCGCGTCTCCGCCGGACGCGAGGGCGACAACGAGAACCACGTCATCTCCTCGAGCGGACTGGTCGTCGACGACGCCAGCTACACCGCCAAGCTCGAGAACCGCAGCCTTGACCTCACGTTCAAGGAGTTCGAGCTGCTCAAGTTCCTCGCCCAGCATCCCGGTCGCGTCTTCACCCGCCAGCAGCTGCTGCAGGAGGTCTGGGGCTATGACTACTTCGGCGGCACCCGTACGGTCGACGTCCACGTACGTCGCCTGCGAGCCAAGCTCGGCGTCGAGCACGAGACGCTGATCGGCACCGTTCGAAACGTCGGCTACCGGTTCGTGGCGACCAAGCCCGAGCCCGCGCGCGACACCGCTGACGCCGACTCAGCGAAGGTCTAGTCCCGACTTTCCACAGGCTGATCCGTTGGCTGATCGGGCTGTCGGCGGTGATCTGTAGTCTGGAAGTGCCAGACCCGCGTCGCCACTTCTTGCTGATATTGCAGTGAATTATTTCGATCTGACTCTTGATTCTGATCGGGCATTCCCGCTAGGGTGAACATATGTTCGAATCACGGTCCGCTGCAGCCGCCGAGGCGCTCGCTGCCGTACCGCTCGACTCGTACGCCGGCCTCACACCGGCCGAGATCGTCGCCGAGTGCGAAGCGCTTGGCCGTCTCGAGTCACAGGTCAAGGCCCACCAGCTGGCCGCCGCACGGGCGCTGCAGACCTCCAAGGCTGCTGACACCCTCGGTGCCACCTCGACCGGCACTCTGCTGGCCAACACGTTCGGCGGTGACCCGTCGGCGGCCAAACGCACCCTGGCCCAAGCCGCCCGCATCGAGGCCGCGTCACAGACCCAGGAGGCGCTCGGCCGCGGTGAAGTCACCCTGCAGCAGGCCGAGCTGATCGCCCGGACGGTGAAGGAGCTGCCGGGCGACCCGTCGCCTGAGCAGCGCGAGGCCTGCGAGACACAGCTGCTCTGCGACGCACCCCAGATGACGCTCAAGGACCTCACTCGACGGGCCGATCGCATCACTGAGGTCTTCGCCCCAGATCAGGTCGACGCCCACGAAGACACGATCCTCGAACGTCGGGAAGCCGACGCCTGGGCCAGCTCCTACTTCTGGATCGCCGATCGGCGCGACGGCACCTACAAGGGTGAGTTCGTCATCCCCGAGGCGCAGGGCGCGATGCTCAAGAATGCGCTCAACGCCATCAACGCGCCACAGGTCAAGAAGCCCGACGAGCAGGCCACGCTTGATGAGCCACCCACGTACGGACAGCAGCTGGCTTCGGCCTTCGCCACACTGATCGAGGCCATCCCCGCCGATCGACTGCCCGACACGGCCGGCGTCGGCGCGATCATGACCGTCAACCTCGACTACGAGACGTTGCTCGGTGAGGTCAAGGCAGCGACTCTGTCCGACGGGTGTCGGATCAGCTCCGGGCAGGCTCGCCGGATGGCATGCGAACTGAGGATTCTTCCGCAGGTGTTCGACGGAGAGTCGCTTCCGCTGGATCACGGACGCATGAAGCGGCTCTTTCAAAAGCCCCAACGCCGGGCGATGGAACGCCGAGATGGCGGATGCACGTTCCCAGGATGCGACAGACCACCCTCCTGGTGCGTCGGCCACCACGCCCGCAAGACCTGGGGCGACGGATCCGGCACAGACCTCGACGACGGAGTGCTCATCTGCCCACACCACCACCGGGTCGTCCACGCCAAAGGATGGGAAATCAGATTCACCGACGGCATCCCCGAATACATCCCGCCGCCGTCGATCGACCCACAACGCAGACCTCTGCGCAACAACCGCTACCGCGCCAACGCCGCCTAGTAGAGTTCGACCGATGGCCCACCTGACCGCGCACGGCCTGCTCGAGCTCGTCCTCGACGAGGGCTCCTTCGAGTCGTGGGACTCACCGATCGACCACAGCGGCGTCGACCCGACGTATCGCCAGGAGCTCGTGGCCGCGGCCGAACGCGCCGGCACCGACGAGTCAGTACTCACCGGTCGCGGGCTCATGCGGGGTCGGCCTGTCGCCGTGCTGGTCAACGAGTTCCGCTTCCTCGCCGGATCGATCGGCAGGGACGCCGCGCAACGGATCGTGTCGGCCGTGCGCCGGGCGACCGCCGAGGGCATCCCCGTCCTGGCGACGACGGCGTCCGGCGGCACCCGGATGCAGGAGGGCACTCCGGCGTTCGTCCACATGGTCGACATCTCACGGGCGATCATGGATCACCGCGCTGCGGGGCTGCCTTACCTGATCTACCTGCGTCACCCGACGACCGGCGGCGTGTTCGCCTCGTGGGGCTCGCTGGCGCACATCACGATCGCCGAGCCTGGTGCGTTGATCGGCTTCCTGGGCCCCAAGGTCTATGAGCTGCTCGAGGGCAAGCCGTTCCCGCCCAACATCCAGACCGCCGAGAACCTCGCCGACCGCGGCATCATCGACGCGGTCGTGCTGCCCGATGAGCTGCCGCTGCTGATCGACCGGACGCTCGGCCTGCTCGTCGACGACCCCATGCCGCAGACGCGCAAGCGACGTACCGGGGAAGTCCATCGCATCCGCAGTGCCTGGGACTCCATCCAGATCACCCGGGCTCCCGGCCGCGCCGGCGTGCGCGAGGTGTTGCGCTACGGCAGCGACGCGACCGTACGCCTGCAGGGCACTGAGAAGGGCGAGCGTGACAGCGCGATGATCGTCGCGTTCGCGCGGCTCGACGGGCAGCCGTGTGTCGTCATCGGGCAGGACCGTACGACGCAGTCACGCTTCAAGCCGATGGGACCCGCGGCGCTCCGGGAGGCCCGACGCGGGATGCGCCTTGCCAACGAGCTCAAGCTGCCCCTCGTGTCGTTCATCGACACCCCCGGTGCCGAGCTCTCGCCCGAGGCCGAGCAAGGCGCGATCGCCGGCGAGATCGCGCGCTGCGTCAGCTGGATGTCGACGATGCGGGTCCCGACGGTCTCGGTGCTCCTGGGCCAGGGCTGCGGGGGTGGCGCCCTCGCGTTGCTGCCGGCCGATGTCGTCATCGCCGCCGAGAACGCGTGGCTGTCGCCGCTGCCGCCCGAGGGTGCCAGCGCCATCGTGCACGGCGATCTCGACCACGCGGCTGAGATGGCCGAGCTGCAGCGCATCGGCGCGATCGACCTGCTCGAGAACGGGACCGTGCATCACATCGTCCCCGAACCTCCCGGTGACACTCCCGAATCATTTGCGAAGGCGATCGCCGCCGAGTGCGCCGCCCAGCTCCGCGATCTTCGGCTGCGATGAGCCTCACCGATCTCGCCGAACGGGCTGCGTCGGTCGACGGCGTCGCGCCGTTCAATGAGGCTTCGTTGCTGGCCATCCGCGATCGCGAACCGGCACGGGTCCTGGTGCTGCGCACGACCGCCGACGGCGAGCTGATCGGCGCCGCGTACGCCTCGAGCGATGCGCCGATCGAGGTCGTCGTCGATCCGGAACACCGGCGTGCAGGCATCGGCCGCAGCGTCGTCGACGAGCTGCTGGCCGACGGCGAGTCACAGTTCTGGGCGCATGGTGACCTGCCCGGTGCCCAGGCGCTCGCTGCCGCCGCAGGCCTCACCGCCGAGCGCACACTGCTGGTGCTCCGGCTCGAGCTGGTCGTCGCGCCGGCGGAGACCGTGCCGGCTGGGATCACGCTGCGCTCGTACGTCGACAGCGATGCCGACGCGATCATCGCGGTCAACGCCCGCGCCTTCGCCAGCCACGCCGAGCAGGGTGCGATGGATCGCGCTGACTTCGATCGGCGTACGTCCAGCGACTGGTTCGATCCTGCCGGCCTGTTCGTCGCCGAGCGCGACGGGCGGATCGTCGGGTTCCACTGGACCAAGGTCGAGGGCACCATCGGCGAGGTCTATGTCGTCGGCATCGATCCCGACGCCCAGGGCGGCGGACTCGGCAAGGCGCTCACGGCGCGAGGCCTCCGGCACCTGTACGAGTCAGGGCTGCGTACCGTCGACCTCTACGTCGAGGGCGACAATGCCCCAGCCCTGACCGTCTACGAAGGCCTCGGATTCAGGCCACACGCCAAGGACGTCCTGTACGGGGCTCCGCAACAGCAGGGTCCTCATTCGCACGAGTGAGTGGTCGCCCGAGCCTTTCGCCTCGTACCTCGGCCTAGGGGGCGGAGCCGGGTTAGCTGAGACCTCGCTGGAGGGCACTCGCGATGCGTCGGGTCGCCTTCGGTGCAGCAGTGCCGATCGCGACCATGTTGATGAAGCTGTGGATCATCCCGTCCTCGCAGACGTACTCAACCGGCACTCCTGCGGCCTTCAACTTCTCGGCATAGGCCTTGCCCTCGTCCAGCAGGGGATCAAACCCCGCAGTCACGACATACGCGGGCGCGGTGCCCGTGGGATCGTGCTGCACGGGCGAGAGGCGCTTGTCCGCCCTGTCCTCGTTGCCGACCAGATAGTTCTCCTCGGCAAGGTCCATGAACGCCTTCGACAGAAAGAAGCCTTCGGCGTACGTCTTTCGGCTTTCAGTGACCGACACGAAGTCCGTGACCGGGAATATCAACAGCTGGAATGCGGGTTTGACGCCTTCATCGGTGACCGCGCGCTGGGCGACGACCGCAGCGAGGTTGCCGCCGGCGCTGTCCCCGCCGACCGCGATGCGAGTGGGATCGATCCCGAGGCCCTGCGCGTGCTCGGAGATCCATTTCCATGCCGCCCAGGTGTCGTCGACCGCCGCCGGGAAGGGCGCCTCGGGGGCGAGGCGGTAGTCGACTGCGATCACGCGGACCTGCGCCTCCTCGGCGAGGAACCGGCAGAACGCGTCGTGGCTGTCGAGGTTGCCGTAGATCCAGCCGCCACCGTGGAAGAACACCAACGCCGGGGCCGAGCCCTTGAGTCCACGCGGCGTGTAGAAACGCAGCGGGAGCGGGCCACCGGGACCGTCGATCGTGCGGTCGGTGATCGCGCCAATCGGCTGATTGCCACCCACCAGCCTGGAGGTCGAGAGGATCTGGCGGCGTCCCTTGGTGATCGGCTGAGTCTCTGCCGGCGGGCCCTCGATCCGCTGCAGCTTGAGCAGCAGCTGTATCTCGGGGTCAAGGGTCCGCCCGTTGATGACCAGCGGCGTACCGGCAAGGCGCTTGATGACCGGGCGAGGAAGCTTCATCAGCGCGCGGGCAGTCGTGCCCTTCGCGCCGTCGACCACCTGATGTGCGAGGGACATGGCGCACAAGTTACTGCACCTGGAGGTCCGGCCGACGTAGTACCGGTGAACGGTTGTGTTCAATCTGCGTTCACCTTGGTCTGTAACGATGAGTTGTGGAATCACATGACATTGCGATCGCCGACGTAGAGGCGCCCGCGTCCCCTGACGAGTTCGACGTCGACCCTCCGTATGAGACGACCGACCCCGAGCTGCCTGACGATCGATTCCTCGATCGCGAGCTTTCATGGATCGCGTTCAACGCGCGGGTGCTCGAGCTCGCACGCGACGAGGAGATCCCGCTGCTGGAACGCGTACGCTTCCTCGCGATCTTCGCCAGCAACCTCGACGAGTTCTTCATGGTGCGCATCGCCGGCCTCAAGCGCCGTATCGCCGCGGGCGTTGCCGTGCCGTCAGCCAGCGGCTTCAGCCCACGCGACGTGCTCGCCAGTGGTCTCGCGACGAGCCAGGCGCTCATGGAGCAGCACGCCGAGACCTTTCACCACAAGATCCTGCCTGCGCTCGCTGACGAGGGCATCCACCTCCTCCACTGGAGCTCGCTGAGCGCCTCGGAGCAGGACAAGATCAGCGAGCAGTACCGCGACCGGATCTTCCCGGTGCTCACTCCGCTCGCTGTCGACCCGGCCCACCCGTTCCCCTACATCTCCGGGCTCTCGCTCAACCTCGCGCTGCTGATGCGCAACCCCGACACCGGCAAGGACCACTTCGCCAGGGTCAAGGTTCCGCCGATCATCAACCGGTGGATGGAGGCCGACTCCGGTCGGTTCGTCCCGATCGAAGAGGTCATCGCGGCTCACCTCGACCTGCTGTTCCCGGGCATGGAGGTCATCGCGCAGCACACGTTCCGGGTGACCCGCAACGAGGATCTCGAGGTCGAGGAGGACGACGCCGAGAACCTCCTCAAGGCACTCGAGCAGGAGCTCCTTCGACGCAAGTTCGGACCGCCCGTACGGCTCGAGGTCGACGAGTCGATCGACCCCGGCGTGCTCGAGCTGCTGGTGTCCGAGCTCGGCATCAAGGAGGCCGAGATCGTCCGGCTCCGGGGCCCGCTCGACCTGCGCAGCCTGAACGAGATCGCCGACCTCGACCGCCCCAAGCTGCAGTTCGACCCGTTCGTGCCCGGCACCCACACCCACCTGGCCGAGGTGGAGACGTCCAGCCCTGCCGACATGTTCAGCGCCCTGCGCAAGCGTGACGTGCTCGTGCACCACCCGTACGACTCGTTTGCCACCAGCGTGCAGCGGTTCATCGAGCAGGCCGCCGCCGACCCGCGCGTCCTGGCGATCAAGCAGACGCTCTATCGCACCTCGGGTGACTCGCCGATCATCGATGCGCTGGTCGACGCGGCGCGAGCCGGCAAGCAGGTGCTGGTGATCGTCGAGATCAAGGCACGCTTCGACGAGCAGGCCAACATCCGCTGGGCCCGCAAGCTCGAGCGTGCCGGCTGCCACGTGGTCTACGGTCTCGTCGGACTCAAGACCCACTGCAAGCTGTCACTCGTCGTACGCGATGAGCCCGACGGTCTCCGACGCTATGCGCACCTCGGCACCGGCAACTACAACCCCAAGACGGCCCGACTCTACGAAGACTTCGGACTCCTGACCGCCGACCCCGACATCGCGCACGACCTCAGCGACCTGTTCAACAACTTGTCGGGATTCGCCAAGCGCTTCTCCTACCGCAAGCTGATGGTTGCCCCACAGGGCCTGCGCGACGGCCTGATCGAGCGGATCGACCGCGAGATCGCCAACCACCGGGCCGGCCGGCCGTCGGGCATCCGGATCAAGTCCAACTCGATCGTCGACGAGACGATCATCGACAAGCTCTACGAGGCGTCGCGAGCCGGCGTCAACGTCGACCTCATCGTCCGTGGCATCTGCACGCTGCGACCCGGCGTTCCCGGTCTGAGCGAGAACATCCGCGTACGCAGCATCCTGGGTCGCTTCCTCGAGCACAGCCGGGTCTACTGGTTCAGCAACGGCGGCGCCAGTGAGGCATGGATCGGCTCGGCCGACCTGATGCACCGCAACCTCGATCGGCGCGTCGAGGTGCTCGTACGCATACCGTCCGACGAGCACGTCGACCAGCTGGGTGACCTTCTGGAGACCAGTGCGTCCGACGACACGAAGTCGTGGCACCTCGGTGCCGACGGCACCTGGATCCTTCACGAGGGCGTGGACCTGCAGACCACCCTCACCGACCAGGCCAGGTCCCGACGCTCGCGCAGCTAGGGGCAGCTGGCAAACAGCAGTGGGCCGACGCCGCCCATGTACGACGCGGTGACGGGGTCGTGAGCGAAGCGCAGTGCCATCGTGGCGCCGTCGACCCGCGAGCTCGTGAGCTGGAGCGAGTCCTCGATGCGCCCGCTGCCGCCGATGAACGGGCCCCTGGCCAGCGACGTGCGGGTTGTCAGCTGGGCAGCGGCCTCTGACGGCGAGTCGAACCCCATCACGAACGACACCCGTTGCTTGTTCTTCGACACGTCGACCAGCCCGCGCCCGGCGAACCTGATCGCTGCCAGGTCACCGGCCCGGGCGACCGCCGCCCCCGCCTGGGCCTGGACGTCGGCAGACAGCTTCGAGAGGCTCGTGTCCTTGCACGCGAGAGAACCTTTCTCGACCAGCGCCGAGTCCGATCCGACGAGCGCATCCGCCACCTGTGATGCCGCCCGTACGGACAGCATCGACGGCTGCTTGCGGTCGATCACCTGCTTGACGGTCAAGGCGTAGGTCGACCGATCGGCGGCAACGACAAGCCGCTCGCCAGGGATGATCGCGATCGCAGCGAGGGTCGTCGCGAGCTCACCGGTGATCGGGGTCGATGAGGTCAAGCTCCATACGCCGTCGTCCTCGGTGTACTTGAGCTTGCGAAGCGTGCTTCGTACGGCGTCGAGCGACACCGAGTCATCGAAGTGCGCCACCATCGCTGCGCCGTCGCCGGCCTGTCCGTAGACGTCCCAGTCGAGGTCGGCAGCCGACCAACCGAAGGTCTGGTGCATCTCCTCGACCGACCGGCTCACGATCGACCGGGTAGAGAGATCACGCAGCGACGCATCGTCATTGAGAGCAGCCCGCGCTGACGCTGTCGAGGCATCGCCCAGGTCGAGCTGACGACGGATGTTGGACCAGTCGGTGAACCCGGCGACGAGCACGTCGCTGGGCAACGTGTCGAGCGCCGCTGTCAGCGAGGAACGGGGGTCGCCGGCGCGCGTCGAGACCCAGTAGCCACCTGCCAACGCGGCACCGATCACCAACAAAGGCGCGAGGACCCACGAGAGTACGAACCGCGGACTCATACGGGTCACTCCTTCTTCAACCATTCGTCACTTCCTCAGGGGACAATACGCACCATGGCGAGTGAACAGGTGGTGAAGGCCGCTGGAGGAGTCGTGTGGCGCACGCGGACTCCGTCGGGACGCGCAGAGCCGCGGGTCGATCTGTTGCTCATTCACCGGCCGTCGTACGACGACTGGAGCTTCCCCAAGGGCAAGACCGATCCGGGAGAGACGTTGCAGGCCACCGCGATCCGCGAGATCGCCGAGGAGACTGGCGTGCGCGTACGTCTGGGGCACCCGCTGGGAGAGCTCACCTATCCGGTGACGGCCGGCCTCAAGTCAGTCACCTACTGGGCCGCACGCGCCATCCCCGACTCGGCACCCTTCGAGCCCAACAAGGAGGTCGACGAGATCCGTTGGGTCGGCGTACGCGAGGCACGTTCGCTGCTGACGTACGACCATGATCGCGAGCTCCTCGAGTCGTTCGTCGAGCTCCTCGACCGCAAGGCGCATCGCGCCCGCACCCTCGTCGTGCTGCGCCACGGCAAGGCCGCCGCTCGCGAGGAAGGCATCGACGACCTCGAACGGCCCCTGACGTCAGTTGGCGCCGAGCAGGCCAAGGCCCTGACCCCGGTGCTCGCCGCGTACGGCGTCGGTCGCGTCGTGAGCAGCCCGGCCCTGCGATGTGCCCAGACCGTGGAGCCGTTCGCGCACTCGATCAGCACGTTCATCGAGATCGACGAGCGGTTGTCGGAGGACACCAGCGCCAGCAACGTGCAGCGTTCAGTGATGTCAGTGCTCGATCGCAAGCGCCCGGTCGTGCTGTGCACACATCGACCGACCTTGCCCTGGGTGTTCGACGCGGTCGGCACAGATTCGTACGATCTGGCGCCGGGCGAAGGCATCGTCGTGCACCACCGCAAGGGCACGATCTTCGCCACGGAAAAGCTCGCCTGAAAGTCTCTGCGACGAGCGTTACGGCACCGTTCACCGTGCGTTCACCTCGGTTCCGACGTCGATACACCTGCGACTTCTAACGTCCGGAGGGTCAAGCAAGACCAGAACCCTGATTTTGGGCAAAGAGAGGGAAATCCCCCGTGAACCGCACATTCCTCCGCAGCTCCGCGACAGCGGCAGCCGCCATCACCATCGCCCTGAGCCTCACGGCCTGTGGCGCCGCAAACGAAGATCCTTCCGAGGGCGGCAGTGACTCCAAGGTCACCGGCACGCTGAACGCTGGTGGATCCAGCGCCCAAGAGGCCGCAGTTGCCGCCTGGAAGAAGGAGTTCCAGACTTCCAACCCCGACGTCACGGTCAACTACGACCCGGTCGGCTCGGGCGGTGGCCGCGAGCAGTTCCTCGCCGGTGGCCTCGCGCTCGCCGGCTCGGACGCCTACCTCGACGATGAGGAGGTCACCAAGGCGAAGGCGACCTGCAAGAGCGACGTCATCGAGGTCCCCGTCTACGTGAGCCCCATCGCCGTCATCTACAACCTCGACGGCGTCGACAAGCTCAACCTGTCGGCCAAGACGATCGGCTCCATCTTCGAGGGCAAGATCACGAAGTGGAACGACCCGGCCATCACGGCTGACAACCCGGACGCGGATCTGCCGGACAGCGCCATCACGGCTGTCCACCGCTCGGACGACTCGGGTACGACCAAGAACTTCACTGACTACCTCGACAAGGCCTCCGACGGTGGCTGGAGCGGTGGAGTCGTGGAGACGTGGCCCGTCAAGGGCGGCGAGGCTGCCGAAGGCACCTCGGGCGTCGTCGCAGCCGTCACCGGCGGTCAGGGCACGATCGGTTATGCCGATGAGAGCCAGGCCGGCGACCTCGGCAAGGCCAGCGTCAAGGTGGGCGAGTCGTTCACCGATCCGACGCCGGAGGCCGCAGCCAAGGTCCTCGACACGGCAGCTCCGGTCGACGGTCGTGGCGACACGGACCTCGCGATCGACATCGACCGCAAGACGTCCACTGACGGCGTCTACCCGATCGTCCTCGCGTCGTACCAGATCGCCTGCCAGAAGTACGACGACGCAGCTCAGGCTGACCTCGTCAAGGCGTGGCTGACCTACGTCGCCAGCGGAGACGGCCAGAAGGCCGCTGCCGCGAGTGCCGGTTCGGCGCCCCTGAGCAGCGACTTCAGCACCAAGGTCCAGGCCGCGATCGACACGATCGCCGCAGCCTGATCCCGCGGCCGCCCGGTCCCGATCGGACCGGGCGGCCCGCACCACCTCCCCTTGAACAATGCACAGTCTTGAAAGGCACCACCTGTGACCAGCACCCTGACATCCAGGAAGTCCACGGTCGTCCGCCGTCTCGGTGACCGAGTCTTCTCTGGCCTGTCGACAAGTGCGGGCATCCTGATCCTGCTGGTGCTCGCCGGTGTGGCGTTGTTCCTGACAGTCGAGGGCATCCCCGGCATCTTCGCCAGTGCCGACGAGGTCAAGAGTGGACAGAGCTTCCTCCCCTACGTCTGGCCGTTGATCTACGGCACCCTGATCGCTGCGGCGGTCGCCCTCATCCTGGCAACGCCCGTCGCCATCGGCGTAGCTCTTTTCATCTCGCACTACGCGCCCCGCAAGCTGGGCCAGACCCTCGGCTACCTGGTCGACCTACTTGCCGCCGTGCCCAGCGTTGTCTACGGCCTCTGGGGCATCCAGTTCCTCGCGCCACACATGGTCCCCGTCTATGCCTGGCTCGACGAGAACCTCGGCTTCATCCCCTTCTTCGCCGGCCCCGCCTCCGCCACCGGTCGCACGATCATGACGGCATGCATCGTTCTCGCGGTGATGATCCTCCCGATCATGACCGCGATCTGCCGCGAGATCTTCCTGCAGACGCCTCGTCTCCACGAGGAGGCCGCCCTCGCACTCGGCGCGACCCGCTGGGAGATGGCCAGGATGGCCGTCTTCCCGTACGCCCGCTCCGGCATCGTGTCGGCTGCAATGCTCGGCCTCGGTCGGGCACTCGGTGAAACGCTCGCCGTCGCAATGGTCCTGTCCGTCACGGCTGGCACCGTCACCGCCAACCTGATCAGCAGTGACAACCCGAGCACCATCGCGGCCAACATCGCGCTCAAGTTCAACGAGTCGACCGGACTCAGCGTCAATGCGCTGATAGCCAGTGGCCTGGTCCTGTTCGTGATCACCTTCCTCGTCAACTTCGCCGCGCGGGCCGTCGTGGACCGCCGCAAAGAATTTTCCGGAGCCAACTGATGACGACCACTCTCACGCCGCCTCCCGTAGACGTCCAGAAGGAGCTCTACGCGGCTCAGCTGCCTACCTGGGCGCCCA
Source organism: uncultured Actinomycetota bacterium (assembly GCA_963849475.1). GTDB lineage: Bacteria > Actinomycetota > Actinomycetes > Propionibacteriales > Nocardioidaceae > Aeromicrobium. Next base: position 605,770 of record CAWKHC010000004.1, on the reverse strand, counting down.
AGGCCGTTCTCGCGCTTGCGCTCGTCGTCGGCGGCGGGATCTATGTGGCAGGACCCAATCCATTCTTCGGTGTGCTGGCCGCCTGGGTGATCTCCTTGGGCCTGCCAGTCTGGTCAGTCGTTGTCGAGGGGCGCCGCAAGGCGACCGACCGCTTGGTCACCGTCCTCGTCACGTCCGCATTCGCGCTGACGATGTTCCCTCTGCTGAGCATCCTGTTCACCGTCGTCAGCAAGGGCACCAGAGTCCTGTCGACCGAGTTCTTCACGTACTCGATGCGCAACGTCGTCGGCGAGGGTGGCGGCATCTATCAGGCCCTGGTCGGCACGCTGCTCATCACCGGAGCCGCCGCAGTCATCTCGATCCCGATCGGACTCTTCGCTGCGATCTACCTCGTCGAGTACGCAGATGGCAACCGGCTCTCACGCTCGATCCGGTTCCTCGTCGACGTCATGACCGGTATCCCGTCGATCGTCGCGGGACTGTTCGCGTACGCGCTGTTCGTGCTGATCTTCGGTGAAGGCGTCCGGATGGGCATCGGTGGCTCGGTCGCCTTGTCGGTGCTGATGATCCCCGTGCTCGTGCGTTCGACCGAGGAGATGCTCAAGCTCGTACCCAACGAGCTCCGGGAGGCATCCCTGGCACTGGGCGTGCCCAAGTGGCGCACCGTTGCCAAGGTGGTGCTGCCGACGGCTCTCGCCGGCATCGTCACGGGCATCACCCTCTCGATCGCCCGGGTCATCGGTGAGACGGCACCCCTGCTGATCATCGCCGGGACAACCGACTCGGTGAACTTCAACCTGTTCGACGGGCGCATGGCGACCCTGCCGGTGTTTGCCTACGCGTCGGTGCGCAGCCCCGGCGTACCGCCGGAGTTCAGCCTCGACCGCGCCTGGGGCGCGGCCCTGACCCTGCTCCTCATCGTGATGCTGCTCAACCTCATTGCCCGCCTCGTCTCCTACTTCTTCTCGCCCAAGGGCGAGCGCTGAGTCCCGAAAGGACCTGAATCATGGCCAAGAGCATTGACGTCTCGGACCTCGACATCTACTACGGCGACTTCCTCGCCGTCGAGGGTGTCACCATCCCCATCGGGGCACGCTCGGTGACCGCGTTCATCGGCCCCTCGGGTTGCGGCAAGTCGACCTTCCTCCGCTCGCTCAACCGCATGCACGAGGTCATCCGCGGCGCCCGCGTAGAGGGCAAGGTGCTGATCGACGGTCAGGACCTGTACGCGCCCGACATGGATCCGGTGAACGTTCGCCGGATGATCGGCATGGTCTTCCAGCGGCCCAACCCGTTCCCGACGATGTCGATCTACGACAACGTCCTGGCCGGGCAGAAGCTCAACAGCAAGCGCATGAAGAAGTCGGAGTCAGACGACGTCGTCGAGCGGTCGCTTCGCAGCGCCGGCCTGTGGACCGAGGTCAAGGACCGTCTCGACCGTCCCGGCTCCGGCCTCTCGGGTGGTCAGCAGCAGCGGCTCTGCATCGCCCGCGCGATCTCGGTCGAGCCGGAGATCCTGCTCATGGACGAGCCGTGCTCAGCCCTCGACCCCATCTCGACGAGTGTCATCGAGGACCTCATCCATGAGCTCAAGGAGAAGTACACGATCGTCATCGTCACGCACAACATGCAGCAGGCTGCACGCGTGTCCGACGAGACGGCGTTCTTCAACCTCTCCGGTGTCGGCAAGCCAGGCCGTCTGATCGAGACCGGCCGTACCGAGGCGATCTTCTCCAACCCGCAGGACCCGGCCACCGAGGCCTACATCCAGGGACGGTTTGGCTGAGCCAAGCGAGCCCTGCGAGCGGCGCGAAGCCAGGCCAGCGAAGCTCGACGTCGGCCGCACACGGCCTCAGGCGAGCTCAGTTGCCGGGAATGATCAGGTGCAGGACCAGGTAGGTCAGCGCACCCACGGCCGCCGCAGCCGGGATCGTGATGACCCAGGCCGTGATGATGCTTCGAGCCACTCCCCAGCGGACCGCGCTGAAGCGCTTGGTCGCGCCCGCTCCCATGACCGCCGAGGTCATGGTGTGGGTGGTGGAGACGGGCGCGTGCAGGCCGATCGCCATGCCGTACAGGACGACAGCTGCAGTGGTCTCGGCTGCGAAGCCGCGCGGCGGGTCGAGGGCGATGATGCGACGTCCCATCGTGCGCATGATGCGCATGCCGCCCGACATCGTACCGAGTGAGATGGCGCCGGCCGCGGCAAGGATGACCCACAGCGGGATGTCGTCGCCGGTGTGCTCGCCGCCGGCGATCAGTGCGAGGACGATGACGCCCATCGTCTTCTGAGCATCCTGCAGGCCGTGGCCGAGGGAGAGCGCCGCGGCCGAAACCGTCTGCGACAGACGGAAGCCACGGTTGACCGTGTGCGGGTTGGCCTTCCGGAAGATCCACATGATCGCGAGCATGACGAGGAACGCTCCGCAGAATCCCATCGCGGGACTCATCAGCATCGGGATCGCGACCTTGTCTATGACCTTGTCCCAGTCGACCGAGACCCCGGCAGCAATGCCGACGCCGATCAGGCCGCCGATCAGTGCGTGCGAGGACGACGACGGGATGCCGAAGTACCACGTGATGAGGTTCCAGACGATCGCACCGACGAGCGCGCTCAGCACGACAGTGAGGGCATGGTTTGCCGTCAGACCGTCGAATCCGGTGAGGATGTCCTTGATCGTCTTGGCCACCCCGACGCCGAGGAGTGCTCCGACGAAGTTGAGGATCGCGGCCATCGTCAACGCGATGCGCGGAGTCAGCGCGCGCGTCGAGACCGAGGTCGCGATGGCGTTGGCGGCGTCGTGGAAGCCGTTCGTGTAGTCGAAGAAGAGCGCAATCGCGACAGTCGTGATCACCAACGCCAAGGTGAGGTCCACGACTCAGGACTCCTTGACGGCGATCTGCTCCACCGTGTTTGCGACGGACTCGAGAGCGTCGATGGCGTGTTCAAGGGAGTCGACGACGTCCTTGAGCTTGAGCACTTCGAGCGACTTGTAGCTGCCGCTGAAGAGCTTGGCGACTGCGCGACGGTAGGAACGGTCGCCCTGGTTCTCGAGCCGGTTGATCTCGATCCAGTACTCGTCGAGGTCTTTCATGGTCCGCAGGCGGGGCATGGCTTCTGCGGTGAGCTGCGTGGCACGCTGCAGCACCTCGACCTGAGGTGCGAAGTCTGAGGGCAGCGCACCGAGCTCGTACAGACCGAGGAGGTCAACGGTCTCCTCCATGAAGTCCATGACGTCGTCGAGGTCGCTGGCGAGACGGTAGATGTCTTCGCGGTCGAACGGTGTGATGAAAGAGCTGTTGGCCCGCTTGATGATGCGGTGCGTCGTCTCGTCGGCCTGGTGCTCGGCCTCGCGCATCTGCTCGCCGAGCGACTCCTTGTCGGTGTCCTCATCAAGCATCTGTGCCAGGAGGTTTGCTCCGGTCACGAGATGGGATGCCATCTCGGAGAACAGATCGTAAAACGATGTCTCAGTTGGTCGAATGCGAAAACGCACGACAAACTCCCGTCAATGCTGGATAGGGCACGCCCATGCTAGATGCACAACGAACTGGAGTGTCAATCGCGGGTGGCAACTTGCTCAGCCAACGTGAGCAATGCCGAGGAGCTCGTCGACCTCGCGCTGGGTCAGGTGCTTCTCCCTGGCGGACGCAGCGATCATCAATCGGCTGGTCAACTCGATCTCATCGAGTGCCTGGTCGTCGCGCAGGCGACTGTCCAAGGGCTCTGGCATCAGGGGACTCCGGAGGTGGGTTTCGTCGTTCCACACAAGACTATCTCTCTGCGGGGCACCCTTGAAGCGGATTCACACATGTGGTGACGACCTGTACCAATGCACCAAATATTGGGAGTCGAGTGGGCCCTGTGGGACTCGAACCCACAACCCGCGGATTAAAAGTCCGCTGCTCTGCCAATTGAGCTAAAGGCCCTGCGGTGCCAAGTCTGCCAGTCCGAGCGGCGAGCACCGGCGCGGGCACTTCGAATGGCCAGAATCCGGCTCGCTCGTGTAGTGCAGGTCACGTTGAGATAATTAGTTGCACAGGTCATCTATATGTAGGCTGCATGCGTTAGCTCCTCGTACCGAACCACAGGAGACACCGCCGTGTCCGCAACGCCTGTCCAGATCGCCGATCGTCCCCGGCTCGCCGTCGTCGCGCTCTGCCTCGGCGGACTGGCTGCCGCGCTCACCCAGACGATGGTCATCCCGATCCAGTCCGAGCTCCCCGCCCTGCTCGGCACGTCGGCCTCGAACGCCGCCTGGGTCATCACGATCACGCTGCTGTCCGCGGCCGTCGCGATGCCGGTCGCTGGTCGACTGGCCGACCTGTTCGGCAAGCAGCGCGTCCTCACGGTGAACGCCGCGACACTCGTCGTCGGCTCGGTCATCTGCGCGATGTCGGACACCCTGGGCCCAATGCTCGCCGGCCGCGCGCTGCAAGGTCTGGCCATGGGTTTCATCCCCGTCGGCATCTCCCTGATCCGCGAGATCACTCCCCCGGAGCTCGCGGGTACGTCGATCGCCGCGATGAGCGCGACCCTCGGCGTGGGCGGTGCGATCGGACTTCCCCTCGCCGCCTGGATCGCCGACGTGGGCGACTGGCACGTGCTCTTCTGGGTGTCGGCGGTCGTCGCCCTCGTCATCCTGGTGCTCATCATCGCCGTCGTTCCGCACATCCATGACGGCACGTCCGGGTCGCTCGACGTCATCGGCGCCCTCGGGCTGGCGGTGGGCCTGGTGTCCTTCCTCGTCGGCGTGTCGAAGGGCAACGAGTGGGGCTGGACCGATCCCACGACGCTCGGCTTCATCCTCGGCGGTCTGGCGGTCCTCGCGGTGTGGGGCTCGTACGAGCTGCGCCAGGACGAGCCGCTCGTCGACCTCCGAACCACGGCGAAGCTTCCCGTGCTGATGACGAACGTTGCCGCGCTCGCGATCGGTTTCGGCATGATGGCGCAGTCGATCGTCGTGCCGCAGCTCCTGCAGCTCCCCGAGGCAACTGGCTACGGACTCGGTCAGTCGCTCCTTGCGGCAGGTCTCTGGATGGCGCCCGGCGGCATCATGATGCTGCTGTTCGCCCCCGTCTCGAACGGTCTCATCAAGGGTCTCGGCGCACGCGTGACGCTGATGATCGGCGCGGGCGTGCTCGGCGTCGGCTACCTCGTGGCCGTGGCCATGATGGGCGCACCCTGGCAGCTTCTCATCGCCTCCTGCATCGCCACCGCCGGCGTCGGCATCGGGTACGCGGCCATGCCGACCCTGATCCTCGACAACGTCGACCCTCGTGAGGCGGCTGCAGCGGTCGGCCTCAACTCATTGATGCGGTCGATGGGCACGACGCTCGCCGCCGCGGCGATGGCGGTCGTCCTGACCAGCAACACCACTGCTCTCGGCTCGGTCGACATCCCGACCAAGGGCGCCTTCCAGGCCTGCTTCATCATCGGCGCGATCGCCGCCTTCGTCGGTGTCGCCATCGCCGGGCTGGTTCCGCGCAGGGTCAAGCAGGTCGAGGTCGAGCCTCTGGAGCGCGTGTCCGTACGCGGCTAGTCGGCGGCGGCCCTGGCGCGCGCGTACGCGTCATCGAGCGCGTCGTTGAACACTGTGAGCTCACCGACGAACTCTGCGGCGCGATCCACACCCATCGTCTCCAGGGCTTCCCGGATCACAGCAGCGCGCAGTGATGCCTCCTGCTCGTAGACCTTGAGCCCCTTGTCGGTCGCGCGGATCATCCGCGTCGTCGAGCCATCGTCATGCCGCTCGATGAGGCCGCGTTCGATCGAGGCCTTGACCTGGCGGCTGACCGTCGACTGATCCAGCATGAGCTCGGACGCGAGATCCTTCATCGACATGGATCCGGCGTCTTGCAGCAGCCACAGGATCTTGAACGCCGACAGGTCCACCACCGAACCGGGATAGACACGCGTGCTGCGGCGAGCCATCCGCATCAGCTCCGCGCCGACCGCCGCAAAAACCGGTTCGACGGACTTGTTCATGTGATGACGGTAGTACGCAGCATCAGCGCGCGGCGTACAGCGACTCGGCGCGGGCCTTGAGGCTGGTGGCAACAGAGTCGAAGCCGGCCTTGACCCAGTCGCCCGTCGTCTCCATGACCAGGTCGGCGAGCTCCCCGACGAAGGTGTCGGTCGTGTAGTACTCGCACGTGTCGGGCCCGGTCTCGGCGATGTATTGATCGCGCTGTGCGTGGATCCCCTGCATCTCCTCAGCCGTGTCGTAGCGCAGGTGGTGCGGCGGGTCGACGATGCGGATGTATTCGCGGTTGACGAACGTGTCGCCCGAGCCATCGACCTGGGGCAGCGTGAGGTCGATCCGGTCATCAAGCTCCAGAGTGGTCTCCGCCGCGATCGTGTACGGATTCCACTCTGGATAGCTCGGATAGTCGACCAGGACGTCCCACACGAATGACGCCGGTGCCGCGATCTGCACCGTCACAGACGTCACCAGATGTGTGGTTGTCATGCCGGCATGTGCTCCCCACCGTTGACGTCAAGGGTTGCGCCGGTGACCTCGGACGCGTAGCTCGACAGCAGATAGAGGATGCCACCGGCGCAGGCCTCGTCGGTGGGGATGCGACCGAGCGGGTTGCGCGACGCGATGTCGTCATACACCTCCTGCTCGGTGATGCCCTTCTCCTCAGCAGTCATCGTCAGGTAGAACCGGACGCCGGGACCGTCGAGCCAGCCGAGGATCGCCTGGTTGACGCGGATGCCCTTCGAGCCGAGCTCGAGCGCCATGTACTGGGTGGCGGCACCCATGGCTGCCTTGGCGATGGCGTAGCCGCCCTCACCCTGCAGCGGGACACGCGTCGACATCGTGCCGACGTTGACGATCGATCCGCCGTCCAACATGTGCTTGGCGGCGGCACGGCTCATGTTGAGCGCTCCGTACAGCGTGATGTCCATCGAGCGGCGCAGCGCCTTCTCCTCGGTTTCGAGGAGATCGGTGAAGCCGGGGTGACCGTACGCGCTGTTGACCAGGCCAGTGATCTTGCCGAACTTCTCGACCGCAGCGGTCATCACCGCCTCGACCTGGTCATCCTTGCGCACGTCGCACTGCACGGCGATGGCCTCGCCGCCCGCAGCGGTGATCTCCTTGAGCGTGGCGTCCATGACGTCGGCCGAGCGTGCCGACATGACGACCTTCGCGCCTTCCTTGGCGGCACGGATGGACAGCTTGGCACCGAGTCCGGCTCCAACACCTGAAACGATGACGACCTCGTCTTTGAGGATCACGGCGCAATCTCCTTCTGATAGAACGCGAAATCTTGCTCCAGCCCGGCTTCGGTGAGTCCGAAGTCCTCGGCCGTGTATGAGTGGGAGCCGTGACGCTGCTCCTCGTTGCGGGCCATGTAGGCCTCGAGCGCCTCACGGTCGGCCGGCAGACCGAGCTCGCCCATGACCCGGGTCGCGGTGTCGACAGGGTTCTTCACGACGTCGAGGAAGTCGACGTCGATGAACCGTTCGGGACGCTTGGCGCGCACGTCGGAGAACTGCGTGAGCGCCGAGACGAACCGGTCGCGCCAGTAGGGTCCGACGTCCAACGGATCGACATCGTTGCTGTACTGCGCCGAGATCGCGCAGACCATCGACGCGTATGACGGCACAGCCTTGGTCGGCGAGCGGTGCGTCATGATGATCTTGCAGTCGGGGAACGTGTTGAGCACCGTGTCGACCGCCGTCAGGTGGTGCGGCGACTTGAGCATCCACGGCTGACCGTGACGGTCGGGGCTCTGCCACTGGAGGACCTGCAGCCACTGCTTGAGGTCCTGGTAGGCCGGAGCCTGGTCGAACTCGCGCAACCACAGCCCGTACGTCGGGATCCAGTAGAACGAGTCGAAGCTCATCGAGGTGAACGTGCGGTCCATCAAGATGACGTCCTCTTCGGGACCGTCCCACTCGATCGTGTGGATGTCGCCGAAGTCGGGCGCCATCTCGAGGAACATCTCGTAGCGGTCGCGGGCCTTCTTCGTACGTGTCTCCGCAGCCGGGCTCTCGCCCGGGAACGGCAGCGGGTACGACGTCTCCCACGACAGTGTCGAGGTGACCTCGGGCGACGATGCGAGGAGGCGGTGGAGCAGGGTCGATCCCGTACGAGGCAGTCCGCAGATCTCGGCGGCTACCTTGACCTCTTCTTCGAGGATCTCCGGGTTGTCGACCTGCAGCTGCTTGAGGCGCAGGCGATCGGCCAGCGATGCGATGAAGCGACCCTTCGTCAGAGCCAGACCCATCTCGGACAGCTTGGCCTCGTCGGCGATCGACTTCGTCAGCACGGTCAGCGGCTCGACGAACCATTCGTCGCCGTAGTCGCTCAGGCCGGTCTTGTCGCGCGCGGCGTCGAGCAGTCCCTGGACGTCCAGGGCTGCCTGCGTCTCGGCGGTGGTGGTCATGGGGCCTCCAGGTCGATTTGCCCAAGATCAAGCACAGTGCAGGTCGGTAGGGGGTGGTTGTCAGCGCCGAGCCAGCGCAGCAGCGCCGTGCCGGTCTCGTGGCCGCAGGTGTCGATCCAGTTCCCGCCAATTCCCAATTCTTGGCGAGGATCGCGCTCGGCCACGACGATCGTCAGCGTGCCGTCGTCATTGAGCTTGGCGGTGTGCTTGTTGATCGTGATCTTGCGCTCCCAGTCGAGCGATTCCATCCACCAGTTGTCGAGCTGGAAGTTCCAGTAGGGGCACTCGGGAACTTCAGTCTCGATGACCCAGGCCTGGCCGGGCTTGAGCGTCCAGTAGCCGTGGGCGTAGAAGATCTCCGGATCGCCGCCGGCCTTCTGGAAGAACTCCTGGCCGAAGTCGGGCATCTCGTTCGGCCGCTCCATGAACATCTCGGTCCAGTCAGCGAACATCGCGGCCGTGCCGTGCAGCGAGAAGGCGGCCGTGGCGAGTCCCTTGGCGAAGTGCTCGGGGTTGAGCTCCTTGCGCTGGATCGGTTCGCCAACGCGCTCGATCTGCCACTGACCTGCGACCTCTGTCGTGCGGTCCATGTAGGTCTGACGAACCACAAGACCCGTCGAGTCCGGCGCAAGGGGCAACCAGTTCTTCTCGTGCGGGGTGGCACTGACGATGATTTCCACCGTGCCGTCGGGCTCGACGACGAGGTCCTTGTCCGTCAGCTCGCCGGTCGATGCCATGGTGCCGTCGATCGCGTACCGGTTGGCTTTTGACCCGATGCTGAAGTAGAAGATGCTGCCGCGGGTGCCGGTGATCTTGTACGTACGGTCGCCGCGGATGTTGGCCGACAGGTAGACGTTGTCCGGATTGTCGGCGCCGAGCTTGACCCGGTCGAGCTCGTGCAGGCGCGGGAAGTCGGGGTCGGCGTTCTCGATCGTCGTGTAGAGCATCTGTCGCAGCAGCCGCGTCAGGTAGCGATAACCCTCGGCGCGATCCAGCGGCGTGGATGGTGCCTTGTCGCGCAGGATGACCTCGCCGGCCCGCTCGAGCGCTCGGCAAAAATCGGACCAAGCTTGTCCGGAGACCACCTCCGCGGCACCGTCGCCCATGACACCTCCAAGGTGATTTCTAGAACACGTTCTACCAGTTCCCCGTGCAATCGACAACCACTCGGTAGAGTTCGGGACCTCATGACGACAGACCTTTCGACAGACTTTGCCGGTGTAGCAGGTGCCGCTCTCGTGGTCGGCGGCAGTGGGGGTCTCGGGGCCGAGATCGCCCGTATGCTCGCCGCCCGCGGCAGTGATGTCGCCGTCACCTACCGCAGCAACTCCGAAGCCGGCAACGCCGTGGCCGCCGAGGTCGCCGCGCTCGGCGTACGTTCATCGGCCCACGCGCTCGACGTGACCTCGGCCGACAACTGCGCGACCGTCCTCACCGAGGTGGCCACGACGTACGGCGGCGTGCACACCCTCGTCCACGCCTCCGGCCCGCACGTCCCAATGGTTCACCTGTCGCGGGTGTCCCCCGCCGACTTCGCCGAGCAGCTCACCCAGGATGCCGCCGGCTTCTTCAACGTCGCGCATCCCGCGCTGCCGCTGCTGCGGGAGACCAAGGGCTCGATCGTTGCCGTCACCACGGCGGCGACGGCGCGCTTTCCCGTGCGCGACGGCCTGTCGTCGGCGCCCAAGGGTGCCGTGGAGCAGACCGTACGAGGCCTCGCCGCAGAAGAAGGTCGCTTCGGCGTACGCGTCAACGCCGTGGGACCGGGCATGCTCACCGACGGCATGGCCGCGCGGTTGATCGAGTCCGGCGAGCTCGACGAGCAGGCGCTGGAGATCACCCGCGGCAACATCCCGCTGCGCCGCTTCGGCAACGCGACCGACATCGCGGAAGCGGTCTGCTTCCTTGCGTCGAGCCGAGCCGGGTTCATCACGGGCCAAAAGCTCGACATCGACGGCGGCTACACGGTCTAGGTCCTGCCAAGCCGCAAGCTCCCATACACCCTGTGAAACCCCGTGGCCTGGGCGACCAACCGGTAGGTCAACGCGAGGCAATTCGAGCCATTGTGTAGTTCACCAGCACGACTCCATTGGTCATGACCTCCTGCTCAGCGTCGACCTTGAATCCCGCGCGCTCGAACACTCGGCGAGCAGTCTTACTCACTTGGGCCGTCAGTCGTGGCAGCCCTTCGCGAGATGATTGATCGATCAGCGTGCCGAGCAGAGTTGTGGCCACTCCTTGTCGTTCCACGGTCGGGTGAACGTAGAGCATGTCGATGTATCCGGTCTCTGACATGTCGGCGAATCCGACAACACGACCGTCAAGCTCCGCGACCAGGGTGCGCGCGGCAATCCTGTGTTTCCCCCAATGGAGTTGATCCCACCCATCGGGTGCCCACGCCTTCAGCTGGTTGGGACTGTAGTCGGCTGCGGCCGTTCGGCGAACAGCCATCATGAAGCACTCAATGGTGGCCGCTTCGTCGCCAGTTTCGTACGCGCGGATCGTGACGCCTGAGTCGGACATATGTCGGGGCTGACTTCCTCGTCGGCACTGCAGTGGCGTTGTTCGACCCGCAGCCAAACAGCGAAGGGAGCTCACCACCAACTTTGCGGAGGTCCTTTGCTCGGCCAACGGGCACCATGTACCTATGACTGAACTATGCCGCGCGCGCCGGACTCGATCCGGCGAACCGCACAATTTGCCGCGTCCAACTGATGTCCCCGAGATCGTCACGGTGGAGACGGCTTGGGGCAAGGTCCAGCCCATGCAGCCAATAGACGGCGTCCGCACCGTCGGGGAGCTTGAAGTGGCGGGGCTGGTGAGCGATGGCGCTCAACTGGTGGACACGCGGGTACCTGACTCACGGGGCGGCGTGACCCTCCCAGGAGCCGTCAACATCCCGCACGACCAGGTGCTCGCTCGGAAAGACGAACTCGACGCCGGACGAGTCCACATCTTGTTCTGCAACGGCCCGCAGTGCCCGCAAACACCGGACGCCCTGCGCACTTTGGCCGAGGACGACTTTCCGCTGGACCAGCTCGTCTACTACCGAGGCGGCATGCACGACTGGATCACTCTCGCAATGCCCACGCAATCGCTATAACCACGGCCAGGCCTGGCTGGTGGCCCGGGCCGAAGCAAATTCCGGTCAGAGCAGCCTGTTGATGGACGATTCTTGGGTCACTCTTGCGCTAGGTGACCAGGTGCGCGTAGTGGTCAGGTCCTTCGACATCACCGCGCAAGATGCAGAACTCATTGCCCTCGGGATCGGTCAGCGTCATCCAACCTCCGCCGTCCGGGCGTCGGTGATCGGCGAACTCCTTGGCGCCCAGGGCCAGGACGCGTTCGATCTCGTCCTCGCGGCTGAGGTCGAGCGGACGGAGGTCGAAGTGGATCCGGTTCTTGATCTCCTTGCCCTCCGGCACCTCGATGAAGAGCACCCGTTGGCGTCCGTCGGGCGAGAAGAGCATGCACTCCTCGTGACCCGGCAGGTTGGGGTCGGAGGGATCCTCCTGCATGTCGAGAACCTGCGCCCACCACACCGACTGGGCGTATGCGTTCCGCGAGTCAACTGTCGTGTGGGAGATGCGCGATGTCATGCCTCCAACGTTGCACAGCCGTTCGGGACGCTCAAGGATCCCGAGCGGCGGTAGCGTGATCCCCATGGCCGCCTTCAAGAGTCCCTGGATCATCGCCTTCGGCGGGGTGGCCGTGGTCCACCTCGTGCTCAACGGCGCCGATGCGGGTCCGTGGGACAGCATCTCCAAATGCCTGCTCGCTCCCCTGCTCATCGCCTGGGTCATCGAGCAGAAGGGCCCGCGACTGCTGGTCGCCGCGCTGGTGTTCTGCTTCTTCGGCGACCTGTTCCTCGAGCTCGACGACCTGTTCATCGTCGGAATGGCCGCGTTCGCGCTGGCCCACATCTGCTTCATCCGCTTCTTCGTCTCGCGCGGCGCTGTCGGCCAGCTCAAGCGCAAGCCCTGGATCCTCGCGGTCTACATCGCGGCCGGTATCGCGATGATCGCGTACGGATGGAGCGGCCTCGAGGACGGGCTCAAGCCTGTCGTGCCGATCTACGCGGCACTGCTGGTCGGCACCGGAGCAACCTCGCTCGCCACCGACATCCGTGCGGGCATCGGCGGCCTCCTCTTCCTGATCTCCGACGGCGTCATCCTGCTCGGCGAGGCAGACCGCATGGACAAGGACGCGACCTCGACGGGCCTGATCATCATGGGGTTCTACATCGCATCGATCTTCTTCCTCACCTCCGGCATCCTCAACCGCGAGAAGGTCACCATCGCGGCGGGTCCCGGTTTTGACCCGACCATCCGTACGGACTGCTGGCCGGTCTTCCCCGACGCATCCCGATGACCTACCGCGTCGTCAACCGCATCTTCGCTGCCCTGTTCTTCGCCATGGGCTATCGGTTCGACGTACGGGGTGCCGAGCACATCCCGGCAAACGGCGCCGGCGTGATCGCCGGCAACCACATCGGCTTCCTCGACTTCACGTTCATCGGGTACGCCGCTCGGCGACGAGGTCGGCGAGTCCGCTTCATGGCCAAGCAGTCCGTGTTCGACCTCCCGGTGGTCGGGTGGCTCATGCGCAAGATGCGACACATCCCGGTCGACCGTCGCGCGGGGTGGCGGGCCTACCGGCAAGGACTTCAGCGGCTCGACGAGGGTGAGCTCGTCGGCGTCTTCCCCGAGGCGACGATCAGCCGGTCGTGGCTGCTCAAGCCGTTCAAGCGAGGCGCGGCGGGATTCGCCATCAGCCGCCGGGTGCCGCTGGTGCCCGCCGTCGTGTGGGGAGGTCACCGCATCTACACCGTCGACGGGCACCGCTCGCTGCGCCGCCGGATGCCGATCACCGTCAGCCTCGGCGAAGCCCTCGTACCCAGTGACGGCGAGACGATCGACGAGCTCTCGGCGCGTCTGCACACGGCGATGGAGGCGTTGCTCGACGAGACCATCGACAGCTACCCCGAGCAACCTCGCAACGACGCCGATCGTTGGTGGGTACCGCACGACCGTGGTGGCACGGCACCGGATCCGGTGACCGCAGCCGTGCTGGACCGCGAAGCCGTCGCCCGCATAGGCGATACGTTTGAGTAGTGACCTTCGATGAGCTGACACCCGTGACGGTTGGCGAGCTGACATTTGACGTGCGGTTGGCAGGGCCAGAGGACGGGACGCCCGTGATGCTGCTGCACGGGTTTCCAGAAACGTCGCTCTCGTGGTCGAGTGTCGCACCGCTGCTCGCCGACGCCGGGCTGAGGGTCATCGCGCCGAACCAGCGCGGCTACTCGCCCGGCGCCCGTCCGACTGAGGTTGCCGACTACGCCACCGACGTCCTCGCCGGCGACGCAGTGGCCATCGCCGACGCCCTCGGCATTGGCTCATTCCACCTCGTCGGTCACGACTGGGGCGCCGCCGTGGCCTGGGTTGCGGCCGCTCGTCACGCCGACCGGCTGCTGAGCCTCACGGCGGTGTCGGTGCCGCACCTCGCTCCGTACGGTGCGGCCGTTGCAGGCGATCCCGACCAGCAGCAGCGCGCCTCATACATCGGGGTCTTCCGCAAGGAGGGCAAGGCCGAACACCTGCTGCTCGAGAACAACGCCGAACGGCTGCTCGCGATGTACGGCGACGCAGTGCCCACCGACCAAGCCGCGGGTTATGTCGCGCACCTGTCCGAGCCGGGGGCGCTGACGGCGGCGCTCAATTGGTATCGCGCCATGCGTGCCGACCTTTCTGCGCTGCCCGCGGTGACGGTGCCGACCACGTACGTCTGGAGCGACGACGACATGGCGATCGGCAGGGTGCCCGCCGAGCAGTGCGGTGACTTCGTCGACGCGGACTATGAGTTCGTGGAGCTCAACGGCATCACGCACTGGATCCCCGAGCAGGCACCCGAGGCGCTCGCCGCCGCGATCATTGCGCGGGTCGGCGGCTCATAGACCCGCGAGTGGCGCGGTGTGGTTGGGTTCGGACGTCCAAAACCAACCACACTGCACCACTCGCGGGGAGCTCAGGTCCGGGTCAGCGCTGACGCCAACGGCCAGCCATCGGGATCGTTGAGCGGTCGATCGACCGTGCGCGCGTACGCATTCCAGTCTTCGGCCCGATCGGCGAACCAGGACCGCTGACGAGCCATCAGCTCGACGAGAGTGCTTGCCGCGACGTGCGGATGACGCGCCCCGACCTCGTACGCAACGCCTCGGGCGGCCCGCGCATCGGCCGCAGCGTCGTGGGCGTTGTCGAGCGACACCGAGTAGAAGGAGGCAACGTCGGTGAGCTTGCGTGACCCGAGCATGCCGCGGTGGATGCCCCAGTCGATGACGTAGGGATCGACGACGAGCAGACGATCCCAGTCTGGCTGCTTGATTCCCCAGCGGGTCGCCTCGGCGTGAAGCATCGACAGGTCGTACGCGGCGTTGAACACCACGAGCCCGACGCCACGATCGATCAACGACTGCACCCATTGGGCCACGATCGCGATGCCGACCGCTGGCGCGGGAGCGTCGGCGAGCAGCGCGTCGGTGATGCCATGAACTTCGGCCGACGAGGCGGGGATCGGGATGCCGGGGTTGATCAGGCCGCTGATGTCGGGACCGATGTCGGAGATCAGTGCGTAGCTCAGGACCCGGTCGTTGAGCGGGTCGATGCCGGTCGTCTCGAAGTCGAGCGAGGCGAGCGGGGTGCGGTGCCAGCCATCGTGGTCACCGCGAGGAGGCGGCTTGGGCTTGTCGTCAGCCAGCAGTCGCTTGATGGTGACCGCGGCTGCGATGCCGACAGCGACGCCGACCGCAGCGAACTTGTTGATGCGCACCCGTTCACGGTAGCGAGCCGACCCGACAGTCAGGCTGAGGCAGCATCGACGAGGCTGCGGAAAAGTCCGGCGTCCTCACGTGTCTCCGGGTGCCACTGCACGGCCATCCAGAAGGGCCGGTCCTCACGCTCCATCGCCTCGAGCGTCCCGTCGGCTGCGTGGGCGGATGCGATGAAGCCGGGGTGCTCGCGTACGGACTGGTGGTGGTGACAAGCGACATCGCCACGGTCGCCGATCGCTCTGGCCAGGTGCGTACCGGTCACGACGGTGACGTCGATGTCGCCGAATTCCGCGCCACCCGGGGAGTGACGGTCGTCGCCGACCACATCCGGTACGTGCTGCTCGAGCGAGCCGCCACCGTGCACGGCCATCATCTGCATGCCGCGGCAGATGCCGAGCACTGGCAGCCGGGCGTCCCACGCCGCGTCGAGCAGCGCGAGCTCCCAGGTGTCACGATCGAGACGCCATCCCGCCGTACGCTCGTGCGGCTCGGCGCCGTACTGCCACGGGTCGACATCTGCACCGCCGGCGATGACCAGGCCATCGATGCGAGTCACGACCGACAGCGCACCCGTGGCGTCCGACGGCGGCAGCAGCACGGCCACCCCGCCGGCGGCCTCGATCGATCGCGAGTAGACCGCGTGCAGGACGTCGGCGGGCTCATCCCACACCCCCCACCGGGACTGCTCCCGGTAGGTGGTGACTCCGATGAGCGGCTTGGTCACAGCGGCGTCACGTACGCCCCGGAGATGCCGCCGTCCACCAGGAACGTCGAGGCGGTGATGAACGACGACTCGTCCGAGGCGAGGAACAGCACCGCGTTGGCCATCTCCTCAGGCTCGGCGAAACGGCCGACCGGTACGTGCACCAGTCGGCGGGCAGCGCGCTCCGGATCGCTGGCAAACAGCTCCTGAAGCAGCGGGGTGTTGACCGGGCCGGGGCACAGGGCGTTGACGCGTACGCCTTCACGGGCGAACTGGACGCCGAGCTCACGCGACATCGACAGCACGCCACCCTTGGACGCCGAGTAGGAGATCTGCGACGTCGCCGCACCCATCACCGCGACGAAGGACGCCGTGTTGATGATCGAGCCCTTCTTCTGCTCGAGCATGTAGGGCAGCGCGGCCTTGCAGCAGAGATAGACGCTGGTCAGGTTGACGTCCTGCACGCGCTTCCACGCCTCGAGATCGGTGTCGAGGATCGAGTCGTCCTCGGGCGGGCTGATGCCGGCGTTGTTGAAGGCGATGTCGACCGAGCCGTACGTGTCCTTGGCCGTCTTGAAGAGCGCGTCAACCTGCTCCTTGTCGGTGACGTCGACGTGTACGTACGTTCCGCCAAGCTCCTCGGCGATGCCGGGTCCCTTGGCGTCGTCGAGGTCGCCGATCACGACGTTGGCGCCCTCCTCGGCGAAGCGCCTGGCGGTTGCCAGGCCAATGCCCGAGCAGCCTCCCGTGACGACGGCGGTCTTGCCTTCGATGCGTCCTGCCATGTTCGTGTTCGTCCTGTTCTTCTTGGTTGAGAGGTCTATTCGTTGGAGATGACTAGTCGTTTGAGATGAAGATGTTCTTGACGTCGGTGAACGAGTGCGGGGCGTCCGGTCCGAGCTCGCGGCCGATGCCGGACTGCTTGAAGCCACCGAACGGGGTCCAGTAGCGGACCGACGAGTGCGAGTTGACGCTCAGGGCACCCGACTCGACAGCGCGTGAGACGCGCAGCGCCCGCCCGACATCGCGGGTGAAGATCGACCCCGACAGGCCGAACTCGGTGTCGTTCGCCAGCTCGACGGCATGTGCCTCGTCGTCGAATGCCATGACGGCGACGACGGGCCCGAAGACTTCTTCGCGCCAGATCTGCTGTTGCGGGTCGTCGGCCAGCACCACGGTCGGCGGGAACCAGAAACCCGGTCCGTCCGGTGCGGAGCCGGCGAACGCCACCTCGGTTGCGTCGACGAAGCCCTTGACCGTGCTGCGCTGCCCCGCCGAGATGAGTGGCCCCATCTCGCTCGTACGGTCTGACGGGTCGAGCACCTTGACCGCCTTGACGGCGGGCTCCAGCAACGAGACGAACTCGTCGTACGCGGACCGCTCGACCAGGATGCGCGATCGGGCGCAGCAGTCCTGCCCAGCGTTGTCGAAGACTGCCGACGGCGCCGAGGCTGCCGCCTTGGCGAGGTCGGAGTCGGCGAACACGATGTTGGCGCTCTTGCCACCGAGCTCCAGCGTCACCCGCTTCACCTGGTCGGCGGCGCCGGCCATGATCTTCTTGCCGACCTCGGTCGAGCCCGTGAAGCACACCTTGCGGACAGCGGGATGGGTGACGAAGCGTTCGCCGACGATCGAGCCCTTGCCCGGAATGACCGTGAAGACACCCTCAGGCAGCCCCGCCTCGAGGCCCAGCTCACCGAGGCGGATCGCCGTCAGCGGAGTCAGCTCGGCCGGTTTGAGCACGACGGTGTTGCCGGCCGCGAGCGCCGGTGCGAAGCCCCACCCTGCGATCGGCATCGGGAAGTTCCACGGCACGATGATGCCGACGACGCCGAGCGGCTCGTGGAACGTCACGTCGATCCCGCCGGCGACCGGGATCTGGTGGCCGGTCAGCCGTTCGGGCGCGGCCGAGTAGTAGTTGAGGACGTCGCGTACGTTGCCGGCTTCCCACGTGGCGTTGCCCCACGTGTGGCCGGAGTTGCGTACCTCCAGCTCGGCCAGCTCCTCGACATGCTCGTCGACGAGGGTGGCGAATCGGCGCAGCAGCCGGGCCTTCTCGCCCGGCGCGACGTCACGCCAGGCCGGATAGGCCGCGGCGGCCCGCTCGATGACGGCGTCTGTCTCCTCGAGCGTCGCGAGGTGGACGTCGGTGACCTGTTCTTCCGTCGCCGGGTTGACGACGGTGTACGTGGTGCTCAATTCGGTTCCTTAGAGTCGTTCGAAGCCGCGGCGCAGCTCCCAGTCGGTGACGGCGGCGTCATAAGCGGCGAGCTCGACGTCGGCCATGTTGGTGTAGTGATCGACGACGTCGTCGCCCAGCAGCGACCGCGCGATCTTCGAGGTGGTGAATGCCTCGCGGGCTTCGCGCAGCGTCGCGGGCACCTTGGGCTTGTCCGACTCGTACGCGTTGCCGGTCTGCTCCGGCTCGAGCTCCAGCTTGTTGTCGATGCCGTACAGCCCACCGGCGAGCATCGCGGCGAGGGCGAGGTAGGGATTGCAGTCACCGCCCGGCACCCGGTTCTCGAGGCGAGCGCTGGGTCCGTGGCCAACCAGACGTACGGCGCAGGTGCGGTTGTCGAGACCCCAGGCAACGGCGGTCGGTGCGAACGAGCCACCGGCGAACCGCTTGTACGAGTTGATGTTGGGCGCATAGAGCAGCGTGAAGTCGCGCATCGTGGCGAGAATGCCCGCGATGAACTGGTCGTACGTGGCGCTCCTGTTGTCCTTTTCCCAGAACACGAGCTTGTCGCCCTTGCCCCGCAGCGACAGGTGGATGTGGCAGGAGTTGCCCTCGCGCTCGTTGTACTTGGCCATGAACGTCAGCGCCTGGCCGTGATGGGCGGCGATCTCCTTGGCGGCGGTCTTGTAGACCGCATGGTTGTCAGCTGTCGTGACGACGTCGTCGTACAGGAAGCCGATCTCGTGCTGGCCGAAGTTGCACTCGCCCTTGGCGCCCTCGACGTTCATGCCTGCGGCGTACATCGAGTTGCGGATGTCGCGCAGCAGCGGCTCGACCCGGGTCGTTCCGACGATCGAGTAGTCGACGTTGTACTGGTTGGCGGCAGGCAGGTCCTGGTAGTTGGCGCTCCAGGCCTCCTCGTACGTCGTGTTGAAGAGGATGAACTCGAGCTCGGTGCCGGCAAGTGCGGTGAAGCCAGCCTCGGCCGCACGATCGACCTGGTCCTTGAGGATGGTGCGCGGCGACTGGACCACCGGCTCGTGGTCGAGCCACACCAGGTCGCACTGGATCATCGCGGTCGCCGGGAGGTGCGTGAGCAGCCGGATGGTGTCGAAGTCGAGGGCGAACTCCATGTCGCCGTATCCCTTCTCCCACGACGACATCTCGTAGCCCTCGACGGTGTTCATGTCGACGTCGACGCTGAGCAGGTAGTTGCAGCCCTCGGTGCCGTCGTCGATCACGTGGTCGACGAAGTACTGGCCGTGCAGACGTTTGCCCTGCAGTCGGCCCTGCATGTCGGTGAACGCAACGATGACGGTGTCGACGTCGCCCTCTCTGATCTTCACGCGGAGCTGTTCGAGGCTCAGCAGTTTCGGGTGGCGTTTGGTCATGTCAGTCCCCTTCACATCAGGCCTCGGAGCAGAGCGGCCGTGTCGTCGCAGTGGCTTTCCATGGAACGCCTGGCACGTGATCCGTCGCCGGCGAGGATCGCCCGCACGATGGCACCGTGCTGTTGGCGCGAGTGATCGATGTTGCGGTCGAGCACCGGGATCGCGTCGAGCATGTCGTGCAGGCACATCTGTACGTTCGTGACCGCGTCGATGAGCAGGGGCGAGTCCGACAGCGAGGCGATGGCGAGGTGGAAGAGCGAGTCGGCCTGCCGGTGCAGCGCCTTGGTCGATGCGTTGTTGACCTTGTCGAGCGCGCCCCGCAGCATCGCGGACTGCTGCTCGGTGAGCTGCTTTGCTGCGGCGGCCTGGGCCGCACCGGGCTCGACGATGCGGCGGAAGTCGAGCGCGTCGAGAAGCTCTTCGCGGGGACGGGCGGTGAGTCGTGAGCCGGGCTCGCCCGGTCGGAAGTCGACGACCGTGCCGCCGCCTCTGCCGCGTCGGGTCGTGACGAGCCCCGCTTCGCGGAGGGCGGCGATCGCCTCACGCAGCGTGGCGCGAGAGACGCCGATGCGTTCGGCGAGCTCGCGCTCAGGTGGCAGCGTGCTGCCGTCGGCATAGATGCCGAGCCGGATCGACGTCGCGAGCTTTTCGACACAGGCCTCGAAGGCATGGTGGCCACGAACCGGCCGAAGGACCGCGTCGGCGAGGTGGTCGTGCTCGATGATCTCCGTCAACGCCGCCTCCTCGTCTTTAAGGTCCGGTTTCGAACCTTATCGGTCGACCGGTCTTGCTGTCCATCGGGTCAAACGGGCCGAATCTTGTCACCGGCCGGGTCGAAAGGTGGCTTGAGGCTGACCGTCACCGGTACGCGCCGGCCGCCGACGTCGAGCTGATAGCTGCCACCGCGTACGTACGCCGCGTCGACGATCTCTCCTGCCGCTGCGCTGACCCAGGCCAGCCCCACTCCAGCGCCGATCGACGCACCCCATGAGCCCGACATGGCCTGACCCGTGGCGACCCCATCGCGTACGAGGAGCTCCCCGCCCCAGATCATCACGTCCGGGTCGTCGCAGGAGAACGACACGAGGCGCCGACCGGGCCCTGCTGCCCTGGCCACCTCAACGGCGGCCCGCCCGATGAAGTCGATGTCGGTGCCCAGCTTGCAGGTGAACGTCAGCCCCGCCTCGACCGGATTGACCTCGGGGGTCAGCTCGCGGCCGAACGCGCGGTAGCCCTTCTCGAGCCGCATCGCCTCGATCGCGTAGTAGCCGGCATCGACGAGTCCGCAGTCTTCACCTTCAGCCTTGATCGCGTCATACACCTGCAGCGCGTCGCCGTTCTTCATGTACAGCTCCCAGCCGAGCTCGCCGACGTACGTGATGCGGGTGGCACGTACCGTCGCTCCGGCGAGCTCGATCTCACGGCTCATGCCGAACGCGAAACCGTCCTCGCTGAGATCGACATCGGTGAGTCGGCTCAGCAGCTCGCGCGCAAGTGGCCCCATGACACCCAGCACGGAGAGCCGGTCCGTGACATCAGTGATCTGCGCATCGAGCCCGGCCGGAATGTTGCGCCGGATCCAGTCCTGGTCGCGCTCGGTCGTGGCCGAGCTGCTGACCAGGAAGTACTCGTCGGCGGCGACCCGGGTGACCGTGAGGTCGGACTCGTAGCCGCCTCGCGAGTTGAGCAGCGCGGTGTAGACCGTCGCGTCATCGGCCACGGCGACGTCGTTGCTGCAGATCCACTGCAGCGCCGCCTCGGCATCGGCACCGTGCACGACGTACTTGGAGAACGACGTCTGGTCGAAGACGGCGACGGCTTCGCGGCACGCCCGTTGCTCGGCTGCCGACCACGGGAGCCAGTTCTGCTTGCCCCACGCGTACTCGGTCGTCGGCGACACAGCTGGCGGCGCGAAGTAGTTGGCGCGCTCCCATCCCATCTTGCTGCCGAAGCCAGCATTGGCCTCGCCCAGCCGCTCGTACAGCGGAGACGTACGCAGCGGCCGTGCCGTGTCGAACTCGCGGTTCGGCCACGGCACGGCGTAGTGCAACCCGAGGACCTCTGCTACCCGAGCGCGGAGGTACTCCTTGTCGTTCTGGAACGGTGCGAACCGTCGGATGTCGACCGCCAGCAGGTCGACGCTGGGCTCGCCGTCGATGATCCACTCCGCCAGTGCCCGACCAGCTCCTCCGGCCGATGCGATGCCGACGGAGTTGAACCCGGCACCGACGAAGAACCCGCGTACGGACGGGGCCTCCCCGAGGATGAACTGGTTGTCGGGCGTGAAGCTCTCCGGCCCGTTGTAGAACTTGCGGATGCCGGTCTCGTGCAGCACCGGGATCCGCTCGAGCGCGCTGTCCATCAGGATCTGGAAGTGCTCCCAGTCCTCGCCGAGCAGCTGGAACTCGAACGGGTACGGGATCTCGTCGGGCGCGACCCACGGCTTCGCCACCGGCTCGAAATCCGCCGACGACCAGCCCGCCCGACCTCTTCCTTGAAGTACGTGTAGCCGTCCGGGTCGCGCAGGATCGGCAGGTCGGGACGCACGCCTTCGATCTGGTCGGTGACGACGTAGAAGTGCTCGGCGGAGTGCAGAGGCACGCTCACGCCTATGCGCGCCGCCAGATGGTGCGCCCACTGGCCGGCACAGTTGACGACGATCTCTGCCTCGATGTCGCCCTGGTCCGTACGGACTCCCGTCACCGCGCCGTCGGCCACCAGCACCTCGAGCACTCGCACGTGCTCGATCACCGTGGCGCCACGCGTACGGGCCCCGCGGGCGAGCGCCTGCGTCACGTCGGTCGGGTTGGCCGTGCCGTCGCCCGGCAGCCACAGTCCGCCGACCAGGTCGTCGGTGGCAATGAGCGGCCAGCGTTCACCGGCCTGCTCGGGCGTCAGCAGCTCGCACTCCAGGTCGTACGCCGTGGCCGTCGCTGCCGTACGCCGCAGCTGCTCCATGCGGTCCTCGGTACGCGCCACCGTGACACCGCCGCATCGTTTGAAGCCGGCGCTCAGTCCGGTCTCGGCCTCGAGCTGCTCGTAGAGCGAGGCCGAGTACTGCACCAACGTCGTGCCCGACTGTGTCGCCCGGAGCTGACCGACCAGTCCCGCCGCGTGCCACGTCGTGCCCGACGACAGCTCGCCCTGTTCGAGCAGCACGACATCGGTCTCGCCGTTCAGCGTCAGGTGATAGGCGACGCTGGTGCCGACGATGCCGCCGCCGATGACGACGATCCGGGCGCGTGCGGGGACGGTCATGCCCTGATTGTTCGCTCGCTGGCGCTCGCTCATGCAGAAACCACCTCGAGCCAGGTCTCGAACTCGGGTGAGCGGAAGTCGGCGACCGCCTTGTCGAAGCGCTCGAGTCCCCAGGCATAGAAGTCGAAGTCGTCATCTCGGGTCGCGGCCTGGATGAAGCCCCACAGCGACCAGCCGTAGCGACTCGTCACGGCCCGCAGGCGAGCCCGCGCGAGCAGTGTCGGCGACTCGTGGCCGACGTACGCGGTCACCAGCTCGGCGAGGTGCTCATCGTCCAGCCCGCACTCGGTCCAGCAGTTGCCGAGCTCGAAGAACGGATCGTTGTTGCCGGAGTATTCGTAGTCGATCAGCCAGAGCTTGCTGCCGTCATCGACGATGTTGCCGGCGAGCAGGTCGTTGTTGCATGGCACGGTCTGGACCGGATTGACCGCGAGCGCACCTTGGATGCGGGCGAACTGCCCCGCGAAGTCGGCGTAGCCATCCGGGAGCTTGAACCCGTTCTCCGTGCACGTGCGGAGGTACGTCGGCTGGCGCACGAACATGTCGAAGTCGCCCTGGAAGCGCGGACCCGCATGCAGTGCACGGGCGGCGATCGCAAGCCGGCCGAGTGCTCCAGGGGTGCGCAGGTCGTCGTCGGTGAACGTTCGCCCCTCGATGAAGCCGATCACCAACATCCCTAGGTCTGGGCGGAAATCGACGTACGGTGCGCCGACGCCAGCACGCTCCGCTGCACGGGTGTTGAACGCCTCGGCCTCCCGGTCGATGTCGAGCAGCTTGGGATCGCTGAGGTTGAGCCGCGCGACGAACGATCCGTCGGGGGTCGTGATCTTGAGGTTGCGGTTGGTCAGTCCTCCGGAGAGGTCCTCGACCGTACGAGGCCTGCCCACCAACGCAGGGACCTGGTCCAGCAGTGCATCCACGTCTGTCATGTGAGGTCGACCCGGAGCTCGGTTGCCTCGTGCTTGCCTGCACCGGTCTGCAGGCTGATCCGCGTACGGTCCGAGCGGTAGCGGTCGCGGGCGTACTCGACCACGACTCCCGAGGCGGTCGATGCCTTGCGGGTCACGAGCATGAGCGCCGTGCCAGGACCGACGTCGAGCAGGGTCGCGTGCTCGATCGAGGAGATCTCCGGTTCCAGCCACTCGACCGCACGAACGGGTGCCAGGTCATACGCGGTTCCCATGAGTCCGTACAGCGATCCGGTCAGCCGATGGTCCAACAGGTCAGGGAACAGGTGCGCCGGCAGATAGGTCTCCTCCAGTGCGAGTGGCTGTCGGCGTGCCGACCGTACGCGGACGATCTCGATGACCTGCTGGCCGCGGGCGAGCTCGAGCCCGTCAGCAACATCTGGCGTTGCGTCCATCAGACCGGCACGGATCACTCGTGCACCAGCGCGTACGTTGGCGCGCCTCATCTGCTCGGTGAAGCCGGGTAGCCCTGTGAGGTCCACATCGATGCTCGGCTCCCGGATGAAGTTCCCGCCAGACCGACCGCGGATGCGTTCGAGCCAGCCCTGCTGCTCGAGAGATCCAAGCGCCTGCCGCAACGTCATGCGGCTCACCCCGAGTGACGCCGCGAGACCTTCCTCAGGCGGCAGCTTGTCGCCGGGCCGAAGGTGCCCGGCCGCGACGCGTGAGAGCAGCCACGCGGAGATGCGGGCGTGTGAAGGATCATCGGCTGCAACGGCGAGGTCTGGTTTGCCACCCAGCGCCAAGTCGTCGACAGCGAGAACCCTCACACGCCCGTTCCTCGTCCTACCTCCCGCTAGTCGTTGAACGCCTGGACAACGGCTTCATCGATCGTGTGCTTCGGACCGGTGAACCACTTCTTCGCGGACACGTGCCACCAGACCGTCAAGATGATCAGCGTTCCACCGGTCAGAATCGGTGCGTAGTTGACGAACTTCCAGGAGAAGTCGTCGTTCCACGGCGCTGCAGCTGGCGTGAACGGCAAGATGAAGTAGACGCAGATGATCGCGATCTCGACGATTGCAACCAGGTTCATCCACTTGTACTTCTTGCCGTTGGTCCAGCTGCCCGGCACGAATGCGTCACCCATCTTCCAGCGAAGGTAGATCGGGATCAGGAACGCGAGGTACAAGCCGATCACCGCGACCGAGACCACCGCGTAGAAAGCGACGGGCACGATGAGCGGAGCATCCGCCGTTCCGAGGTTCACCTCGACCAGGGCGGGCAACGTGATGAGTGCACCGATGACTGCCACGAACACGACAGCGTTGGCCGGAACCTTTGCGGACGTCACCTTCGACCAGATTGACGATCCGGGGATCGCACCGTCACGGCTGAATGCGAACGTCATCCGCGATGCGCTGGTCAAGCAGGCGATCGTGCAGAAGAACTGTCCGGCGGTCGAGATCGCGAGAATCGTCACGTGCCAGCCTTGCGGCAACGCTTGACTGAAGATCGCGTCGACGCCACCGCCAGCAGCTGTCACTCCGTCCTTGTCCTGGACAGCGAACAGGAAAGCGAGGAGCAGGATCCAGCCGCCGACTGCCGAGTAGAAGATCGAGCGCCAGATGCCCTTGGCCGCACCTTCCGATGCTGCCTGCGTCTCCTCGGAGAGGTGAGCGGAGGCATCGAACCCGGTGATCGTGTACTGCGTCAGCAGGAAGCCGAGCGGCAGCACCAAGAACCAGAAGTGGTTGCCTGAGGTTGCAGCGTTGGCATAGCCGGAGTTGTTGACCTTGTCGCCGAACACGAAATCGATCGCTTGGTGCGTGTCAGGGACGAACACCAGGATGCCGATGACAAACGCCACTCCTGCCACGTGCCACCACACCGAAATGTTGTTGAGGACAGCCATGAGGTGGCCACTGAAGATGTTCAGCAGGGCAGCGACAGCCAACAAGATGACGAAGATGACGAAGACCCTCTGCAGGCTGTAATCCTCGGCCCAGCTGCTGCTCATGGTGCTCAGCGTCAGGTCGAAGAAGGTCGCACAGCCGTATGCGACCGATGCCGTGACGGCGAGGAGACCGATGAGGTTGAGCCATCCGGTGAAGAAGCCCGCTGCTGGTCCACCCATCTTTGAGGCCCACCAATAGATGCCGCCGGACGTCGGATAGGCCGACACCAGCTCCGACATCGTGAAGCCGATGATGAGGATGAACATCGAGATGATCGGCCAGCCCCATGAAATTGCAATGGGTCCGCCGTTGTTCCATGCCTGGCCGAAGGTCGTGAAACAACCAGCCAGGATCGAGATGATCGAGAAGGAGATCGCGAAGTTCGAGAAGCTCGACCAGTTTCGGTTGAGCTCCTGCTTGTAGCCGAGTGTCGCGAGTAGCTTTTCGTCCTCGTTGAGTTGATCCGCCATTTAGTGCACCCAACTTTCAGTGAAGTTGGTGCATGCTAGCGCGGCATGCCGGTATGCATCTAGACCTTTGATGCACAAGTTACGTGGCGGACACGCGACGGAATCAGTCGCGTCTCACGCCGATTCAGTCTGATTCATCAGACTTGTCGGAGACGGCCCGACGGAGCTCATCGCGTTCGCCCCTGAGCCGTTCGACCTGCTTCTTGCGGTGCTTCATGCGCAGGCTCGCACCCGTCAGGACCACAGCGAGAACCGCGGCGATGATGGCGCCGATCAGCGTGGCCACGCGGAAGTTGGGCGCATCGACATCCATGATCCGCTCGCCCGCGTGCGCGGCCTTGCTCGTGCCGAGAACGACCGAGAGCGTCAGCCAGTTGGGGGCAGCGAGCAGGACCGCCACGACGAAGACGATCAGGCGCCACGTCCAGCTGAAGAACCGGCGGCGGATCTGGAACAGCAGGACCAGCGGTACGAACGTGAAGACGAAACCGTAGAAGAGGCCCCACCAGGTGCCGGAGCTGAAATCTCCCTGCACCTGGTCGGCGACACGCTGAGCCCACCAGCGCGGGAAGAACGCGGCTGAGACGCGGAACGCGACGTACGCCGCGGCCAGGGCGACCAGGACGAGGACGATCCGCAGCACCCAGTTGGTTGCGGCTTCGTCGCGGTGCGGCTCGATGACGTGAGCGTCCTTGGTGGGCTCGTCCTGGCTGCGCTCGGGATTCGCAGGCTCGTCCTGGTTCATGGCCACATCATGGCACTACGCCGCACCACCCGCCTGTCTTCGACATCTGACAGGCCAGCGTTGTCGACATAGGATGCGATGGGCCTTGGAGCCCCAGCCCCGTCGACGAGAGGCACGGCATCGTGAGGCATGCATCCATCGGACGAGCCCGCGACCGGGTGGCGTCCTCGCCGACGGCGTGGATCCTGCTGCTGGCTGCGTACGGCGCGGTCGTCCTGGTGCTGCTGGCGCCCGTCCTCCTCGCCTCGGTGAGCGCAGACGACCAGTACTGGATCCTCGAGAAGGGCCCGCTGAACGACGGGTCGATCTGGCACGCGTTCTGGACGCCGCTGACGCAGGCCTTCGAGTTCGGGACCAACCCCCGCGGCACGGCCCTGGCAGTCGCCGATCGCCAGGTTCTCGCACTCGTGGCCATGAAGATCTCTGTCGTCTTCTCGATCCCTCCCTTGATCGTGTGGGCCATGGTGAAGCTGACCCTGTTCGCGGCCAGCATCCTCGCGGTCAGGACGTTCCTGCGCCAGCTCACGTTTCGTGGTGCCGACGGGACCATACGCGGCCTGGCACCGGGCAGCATCGCGTTCATCACGATCGCCCTCCCCGTCACGATCGCGATCGGGGTCAAGTCGCAGAACCTCGGTCCCTTCAACGGATGGAACCACTATCCGACCCTGACGTGGGGCACGTTCACGGGCTACTTCCTGTTCGCTGCGTTGGTGCTCAAGCTGTCGAACCTCTTGCAGCGCAACAGCCGGGCGTGGGCCATCCCGGTCGTGCTCCTCATGATCGGCAGCGGGCTGGCGCTCAACCTGGCGTACGAGATGCTCGCCCTGGTGCTCCCGATCAGCCTCCTGGTCCTGCTGCTGCAACCGTCGCCGCTCGACCGGACGCCGTGGCAGCGCTGGCGCCCCAAGCTTGTGGTGTTCGCGCCGCTGACCATCAGCTACACGGCACTCTTCATCTACATCCGCTACCTCCTGAGCCAACGCGACTGCGTCGATCTGGGCTCCTGCTACGAGGGCACAGTCCTGGAAGTCCGGCCCAGCACGCTGTGGAACAACTTCATCGGGGCAATGCCCGGCAACAACGGGGAGTTCGTGACCGAGCAGGCCAAGGCAAACAACCTGCCCTTCCCCGGGCTGAGTCTCACCAGCATCACGCTCGCAGTGCTGGCCGTCGCGCTCATGTGGGCCGCCTGGGCGGCATGGACGGCCCGCCATCGCGAAGCCCGAGATCAGCCCGGCCAGGACCCGGACACGACGTCGGACGACCACCGCGGACTGGTCAGCGTCCTCATCCTCGCCCTCTGCGTCGCCGTCGGCTCGTCAGTCATCACCGCCATCAACGCCCGCGCCGTCGACGAGATCCAGACTCCTGTGATCCCCTACCGAAACGGTGTCGTGACGTGGTCCGCCCTGGCACTCGCCCTGGTCGTGGTCGTACTTCTCCTCCTGCGCGCGCGACCGAAGCCCTCCGCATGGGCCGGGTTCGCGGCCCTCACCGTGGTCGTCGCGGTGTCGATCGCGATGTACTTCCCGCGGAACGTGATGAGCGCGCAGGTCAACCGCGAGGTGGAGACAACGCGCTACAGCGACGGACTTCAGCTGGAGGTCACGATGGGAAACGACGGACCAACTGCCGACGCGCGCAGGTGCCAGCTCATCCAGGGCGAGCTGGAGCGCCTCAACATGAAGCCGACACGCCCGTTCGGCCGGGCGACAGATGCCGCCTATCAGGCGTTCGAGTTCTACCACGGTCATACGTTCTGCTCGACCGGACTTGGTCGAACCACGCAGTAGTCGAGGCCCAGACCGCGATCATCCAAACGTCGCCGAGATCGCTTTCCATTCGGGCTTGCCGACGGTGCCGGTCTGATCCAGGCCGGCATCGGCCTGCAGCTTCTTGACCGCGGCAACCGTCACCGCGCCGAAGTAACCATTGCGATCGACGGTCTTCATCCTGAGGGCAAGCTGCAAGAACTTCGTCGACTTGCCGACGCTCCCCTTGCGCAGTGTCGTGCCGTAGTAGTGGTCCATCGCGTACGCTGCCGCGGCCTCGGCGTTGTAGCCCGACGTCACGTCGCCGGTTGCCTTGGCCGGGATCAGCGATGCCCAGGTCGGCACGTCGAGCGTCTCCGTGACCGGCAAGTCGTGGGCCAGCTGGTAGGCGGCCACCGCGGACCTGGTCGCCGTGTCAAATGTCTTGGTCTGCTTGACCTTGAGCACGGCCTGGGCAGTCACGACAGTCTTGGCGCTCGAGCCGAGCTCGGCAATCGCGTTGGGGTGCTTGCGGACCAGCGCTGCCGCCTTGGGGCAGGCCGTTGATCGTGCAGTGGTTCGCGTGACGCCCGGTTGGCCAACAAACACGGCGCACGGTCCGTAGTCGGTCGGCTGGACTGCCCCGGTCCAGAACGACGTGTTGCCACGCGCGCCGTTCCAGCTGAACGAGATGTGGATGTGGTCGGTATGACCCGAGCTCGGCCGCCAGCCGTCCTTCTCCCGATAGACGGCCCAGATCAACTTGTTGTGGATCACGTACATGATGCCGAGGCGCTTGGCGTTCTCTCCGCGGTTCGCCGTGAGCCAGGCCAGGAAGTCGCCGGCAGCCTTCTTCTCCTCGGCGTTCTTGACGTTGACCATCCAGTCCCAGGCGCGACCATCCGCGTGCTCGGACGTGCCTTCGTTGCACTTGCGGCTGGTGTTGCCCGCTCCACCCACTCCATAGGTCTCGAGCACCAGGGCACGGAGCTTGGCGACTCCGGGCAGCGTCGCGGGCTGACAGGCGATCTGCGGTACGTACGCGGGTGTCGCGTCGAGCGCGGCGGGGAGCGTGACCGGCGCCTTCAGGCCCTTGGGCGTGGTCGGGAACGGCACCGGTTTGGTGGCTGCGGCATCGGCGGAGACGATCCCGCCCAGGCACAGCACAGCGACCACGGCGACGCTGAGCAGCCGGCGCATGATGGATCCCCCTCCGAGACAACGAACCTCCATGATGCGTCCCATCAGTCCCACCTGTCACGTGATTCACACGATTGGCCGCAGCGTGAGCGCGCGATTCCGCTCGGATAGGTTCGTCCCATGCGCATCGCCACCTGGAACGTCAACTCCATCCGCAGCCGCATCGACCGCGTCGTTGCCTGGCTCGAGGCCAATGACGTCGATGTCCTGGCCATCCAGGAGACCAAGTGTCGCGAGGACCAGTTCCCCGGCCTGGAGCTGTCGGCGCTCGGTTACGAGTACGTGCACTTCGGGCTCAACCAGTGGAACGGGGTCGCGTTGATCTCCCGGGTCGGCCTGGAGGATGTCGCGACGTCCTTCGCCGACGACCAGCCGCACTTCGGCGACCCGGCAGTGCTCGAGGCGCGCTCGATCGGGGCGACCTGTGGCGGCGTACGCGTCTGGAGCCTGTACGTACCCAACGGCCGCACCCTCGACGACCCGCACTACACGTACAAGCTCGCCTGGCTCGAACGCCTGCACGCCGCGTCGAGCCAGTGGCTGGCCGACGACCCGCAGGCGCAGATCGCCCTGGTGGGTGACTGGAACGTGGCTCCGACCGACGAGGACGTCTGGGACATGGCGGTCTTCGAGGGCCACACCCATGTCTCGGTGCCGGAGCGCGAGGCGTTCCAGGCGATCATCGACGCTGGCTATGCCGACGTGGTTCGGCCTCACACGCCGGGCCCGGGTGTCTACACCTATTGGGACTACCAACAGCTCGCATTCCCCAAGAAGCGTGGACTGCGCATCGACTTCATCATGGCGTCGCCGGCACTCGCCGCACGCGTAGAGGCGGCGTTCATCGACCGCGAAGAACGCAAGGGCAAGGGTCCGAGCGACCACGCTCCCGTCGTCATCGACGTGTCCTGACGGCGCTGAGCAGGCCGACTTCTCGGCGGTTGTGCGCGTGTAGCATCGGAGACGGCCCAGCGCGGAGCGCCCTGACTCTTGACTCTGCAAGACCCACGGATTGGTACGAATTGTGACCCTTCGCTCCCGACTTGCTCTCGTGCGGCTGCGGCGTGACATCGCCTCCGCGTTCGACGGCCAGGCTTCAGACATCGCAAAGCTCGACGGATGGGCAGCCCGCTCCGACGGGCACCGCAGGGCGCTGATCCGAGAGATCGAGGCATACGCCGGCAAGCGCATCACCCTGCAGACGTTCCAGCGCGCCTCGGCCATCCTCATGACGATCGACGGCAGCTCCGCGATCGCCCAGCTCAGCACCAAGCTCAAGGCCGCGCAACCAGACCTCGCCTACCCGTACCTGATGGACATCAAGATCAACCATCGGGTGCGACCGGCCGTGTTCGGCGCGATGGAGTGCGACGACCTGACGGACGCCGACCTCAACGTGCTCTACGAAGGCGCGTTCGCTCCGATCAGGTCGGACTATCTGCCGATCGTGCTGGACTACCTGCGCGACCACACCGATGACAGCGCGGTTCCGGTCAGCCCTCCGCCGGCGAGTGCCATACAGCTCCTCGGGCTCTTCAGCTCGGAGTCACCCACCCGTGTTGCCGACATCCAGGCCTGGGCCCAGACCCCCGAGGAGAACCTGTTCGCGTTCCTGGTGGCCAACACCCTGCTCGACTCGCCGATGATCGAACAGCTCACGCCGACGATCGAGTTCGATGACCTGACCCGGCGCCAACGTGCGCGAGCGGCCGCGGTCCTGTGGCGCAACGGCAGCGAGGAGCTCGCGGTCCGCTATGCGCGGTCGGTCGGACCCGATGGTCGCCTCGGCGCCCGGGCGCAGATGTTCATCGACGAGTTCGAGTCGTTCGACTTCATGGAGCGCGGATGGACTCCCCCTGCCTTGCGCGAGACTCCGCTCTACACGCCGACGCCGCGTTCCATCCTTCACGTGCTGCACAACTCGCTGCCCTACCGGACGACGGGATCGGCCAACCGTACGCAGGGCCTGCTGTCCGGTCTGGCGTCCTGCGGCTACAGCACGTCTGCGATCAACCCGCCCGGATTCCCGTACGAAGACGTACCGGCCGAGAAGTTCGACACGATCAAGGCCGATCACGAGATCGGCGCCGTTCGCTATCACAACCTGCTCAACGGCGGAGTGGTCATCCCTCGGGTACGGCTCGGCGCCTTCCTCGACGCGTACACGACCGGCATCGTCGAACAGGCTCGACGCGACAACGCTGCGTTGATCCACTCGGCGAGCAACGGCTACAACGGGCTCGCCGGTGCCGTGGCTGCCCGGCAGATCGGCATCCCCAGCATCTACGAGGTACGCGGGCTCAACGAGGAGGCACGGCGCTCACGTCATGAGCGCTACACGCACACACGCCAGTACGAGTTCGCCCGATGGCTCGAGACACTTGCAGCCAACGAAGCCGATCGTGTCATCGCCATCACCGAGGCCTTGCGGACAACACTGATCGAACGAGGGGTTGACCAGGACAAGATCCTCGTCGTCCCCAACGGTGTCGACACCGAGCGATTCGTACCCCTCGAGCGGGACGCAGCGCTCTCGAAGCAGTACGGCCTCGACGGCAAGCTCACCATCGGCTACGTCGGCTCCCTCAACTGGTACGAGGGGCATGACCTGCTGTTCGAGGCGGTCCGGCGCCTCAGCCCCCGCCACCCCGACATGCGAGTGCTGATCGTGGGCGGCGGCGAGGAGTACGACCAGCTGCTCGCGCTGCGCTCCAAGCTGGGACTCGAGGACGTCATCACGATGACGGGGCGGATTCCGTTCGACCAGGTCGAGGCGCACTACTCGTTGATCGACATCGCGCCGATCACCCGGAGCTCATCACCTGTCACCGAGACGACGTCTCCGCTCAAACCGTTCGAGGCGATGGCAATGGGCAAAGCGGTGCTCTCGTCCGATGTCGCCGTCATGAAGGAAGTCTTCAACGGCGAGAACGGGTTGCTCTACACCAAGGACGACGCCGAATCGCTCGAGAGCGTTCTCGATCAGATGCTCGGCGACGATGCCCTGCGGGCGCGACTCGGCGAGGGTGGGCG
The DNA here is from genome assembly GCA_963849475.1 of uncultured Actinomycetota bacterium. Classification (GTDB taxonomy): domain Bacteria; phylum Actinomycetota; class Actinomycetes; order Propionibacteriales; family Nocardioidaceae; genus Aeromicrobium. The sequence continues at coordinate 572,942 of CAWKHC010000004.1, read as the reverse complement.
CGATTGGGTCGTCGCCGAACGCGACTGGCGGGTTCTCGCTGCCAGCGTCACGAAGCTCTACCAGGAGCTTGGCGCAGGCTGACTCGAAACAACGCGTCAGGCACGCCCGCCGCGGTCGGCGTCAAGCGCTGCTTCGAGACGTTCGAGCGACTTGGCTGACTCGACACTTGCCAGCTCCACCACTGCCAGCGACCTCTGCAAGGTGTTGAGATCGTCGGCATTGTTCTCCAGCCGCTCGGCCAACGTTGCAGGCTTCGCCGGCGGAGCCAGGTTGGTCAGCGTCTCGCTCCGCGACTCGATGCGGGCGACGGCAAGCCGCAGCCGTCGACCGTGCCACTCCTGGAGCAGGAGAGACAGACCAACCAGAAACAGCAGCGCCACACCCAGCAAGCCCAACGCGTACTCGTTGATCAAGGCCACCAAGCCCATCGTCACGCCCACTGCCACAAGCACGCCGACGCCGGCGAGGATGACCAATCGGCGATGTGACTTCACAAATGACTTGGCCATCCGACGCACTCGTACGACGGGTGACGCCGGCGCAGGAGGGTTGCTCTTCGGTGCGGAGGACGCTGTGATCGGCGTCGCCCCGACAGGACGCAGGTCGGGGCGGGGCTCCCAGTGCGAGAGGACGGACAGCGCACCGCGGACGAAGTCACCCGTGTCGGCACCCGCTTCGCGTACGAGGTTGACGGCGGGAAAAGGTGCTGCGGTGACGTCAACGACGCGGAATGCTTTGAACGCCGCGCGCCAGGCTTCGGACGTACCTTCGACCGACTCTCCAGAAGCGCCGACCGAGACGATCGTCGAGTGCGCGAATGCACCGTCGACCAGCTGGCCCAGTACGTCGGGGGTGCTCGCGAAACCGGCCACCACGACCCGGGCATAGGTGCCCTCCGCGCCGGCGAACGTCCCGTCGGCTGATGCCAGCACTATGTCGGTCTCCCGCGCGTCCGAGGCGGCGTAGCGATAAGCCGCTTCGGTGGACTCCGCGATGACGAGACAGCGATCTGCTGACGTGCCGCTCGACGCTTCGGGCAGGTCGGGCATGGGTCGAGATCCTGTTCGGTCGACGGTCAACGGGCTCGCTCAGGATACCTGTGCTCTTCATCTAGACTCTGACACCGGCATGCCTGCAAACCTGGGAGCTCTTGTGACTGATCCACTGCCCGCTGACCTGCAGCCGGGCATCACCGCACTGGTGCGTACGCATGGCGGTGTGGATCGCGTCGAGCTGGCACTTCGGTCACTCGCCGCGCAGTCTCTTGACCGCTCGCTGTACGAGGTCCTCGTCGTACCCAACGGTCCTGACGACGGCACCCTCGAGCTGCTTCGCGCGTTCAGCCTCAAGCACCCTGACCTCGACCTGCGGATCGTACGGGCTCCGGTGGCCGGCATCGGGGCGAGCATGAACGTCGGCATCGCCGCTGCACGTCGCGAGTACTTCACCGTCGTCGATGACGACGACCAGGTGTCCGAGGAGTTCCTCGAGCAGCTGCTTTCGCACTCAGAGCCCGATGTCATCGCCCACGGCTACCTCGCCAATGTCGGGCCGGACGGCACCGGCGTGGCCGACTACGACACGTATGTCAACCGCTCACTCGGCCAGGCCATCGGCCGCACGACGCACCCCTCGTCCGCCAACGCGTCACTGATGTTCAACGTCGCCAAGTCGGTCTGGACCCCCTACGCGCGGGCGGTGCGGGCCCGCGAGAACCTCCGCTTCGGCACCGACGTCCTCTACTGGCACGACCTCGTCAACACGTTCCACCTCCCGATCCGCGTGCTCCCGACCGCCGCCCACGCCGTCTACTACCGCTCGTTCCGGTCCGACTCGCACTCGCGGCCGTCCGAGCTCGGCTACCAGCTCGGGGTGGAGGCTCGCCTCGACACGATGGAGGCACTCACCCCGCTCGTCATGGACCCCAAGAACTATGTCGCGTCTGTCGCGCGCCACTCCTTCGTCTCGCAGACGCGCGCCATCGGGCGCTACCTGAACGAACGGCCCGACGAGCACGAGCAGGTGCTGGCGTCCGTCGCACAGCGACAGCTGCCCGACTTCACCGTTCGCATCCTCAACCGGCGCCGGGCACGCGACCTCGTCACGTGCTACTGCTTCGTGCCGAGCAACAACACCAGCGCCCTGGTGGCGGCACGCCGCATTCGTGACCGCGGGGTGTGCGTCGACGTCATCAGTCACTCGATGACCGGCACGTTCGGCAAGGACTATGCCGCGGAGGAGATCGCCGCGCCCTACATCGGCAACCACCTGATCATGAAGGGCCCTCCGCGATTCGCCCAGTGGAAGGGCATCGTCCAGTTCTGCAACGAAGGACTCGAACGTATCGAGACCTGGGAGGACACCCGGGGCCCCTACCGCTCGATCTACAGCCGGGTGATGTGGCCGGCATCGCACGTGCTCGCAGCACTGCACAAGGTTCGCAATCCCGACGTGAAGTGGATAGCCGAGTTCTCCGACCCGCTGTCGATCGACATCAAGGGTCGCCCCCGCAAGGGCACGCGTGGCATCGACAACCTGTCGGAAGAGCTCGACGCCGCCATGACGGCCGCGGGTCACCCGCCGGGCGGCGAGCTGCTGATGCCCTGGATCGAGCACCTCGCATACGCGCTGGCCGACGAGATCGTGTTCACCAACGAGCACCAGCTGAGCACGATGCTCGAGCACGTCGAGGACGACGGGCTGCGAAAGCGCGTACGCGATCACGCCGTTGTCTCGCCGCATCCCACACTGCCCGCCGAGTTCTACCAACGCAGCGACGTGACCTATCAGCTCGACCCCCAACGCGCTCACCTCGCCTACTTCGGCGCGTTCTACGCCACCCGCGGCCTCACCGAGGTGACCGACGCACTGCACGCGCTGCCCAGGGACGTACGCCGCAAGGTCCAGCTGCACGTGTTCACCAAGGACCCGGCCAAGCTGCGTCGCGACCTCAAGAAGGCCGGGCTGGGCGATGTCGTCGTTGCCAACGAGTACGTGCCCTACCTCGACTTCTTGCACCTGACGACGTTCTTCGACGCCCTCGTCGTCAACGATGCGTTGACACTCGACCACCACGCGGTCAACCCGTACCTGCCGTCGAAGATCAGCGACTACCGCGGGTCAGGGCGACCCATCTGGGCCATCGTCGAGGACGGCAGCACGATGAGTCACCTCGACACCGAATATCAGTCCCGCCTGGGCGACGTGCCGGGCGCGGTCGAGGTGCTCACGTCGCTCGCGAAGTCGGTCGCGGCCCAGTCTGCTGCGAGCTGACGCAGGTCACTCAGCCGCGAGGACACCTGCAATGACGTGGGCGATCCGCTCGCCCGCCTTGCCGTCCCACAGCGGCGGGGTCACACCGTGCGCTTCGGTCTTGGCATCCAGGGCTTCCCCCAGGGCTGCGACCAGCGTGGTGTGATCGACCAGCTTGTTGGTGCCGTGACTGATCGTCACGGGTCGCTCGGTGTTGGGCCGCAATGTCAGGCAGGGCACGCCGAGCATCGTGGTCTCCTCCTGCACCCCGCCCGAGTCGGTGATGACCGCCGCGCTTCCGCGTACGAGACCGATGAACTCGACGTAGCCCAGTGGCTCGATCACGGTGACCCGGTCGTGGGTGAAGAGGCCAGCGGTCTCGAATGCTGCGCGACCACGCGGATGCAGTGGGATGACCACGCGTACGCGCTCGGCGGCGGCGTGCAGTGCCTTGACGATCGCCGCCGCCTGCTCCGGGTCGTCGACGTTGCCCGGCCGGTGGAGGGTGGCGACGACGTACGGTCCCTCGAGGCCGAGCGAGGCCCTCGCCGCATCGGCGTCGAACAGCGAGAGGTTGGCGAGCAAGGTGTCGATCATCGGGTTGCCGACGAAATGGATCCGGTGCTCGTCGATGCCCTCGGCGCCGAGGTGCACGTTGGCGTCTGCGCTGGTCGTGAAGTGGAGGTCGGCCAACGAGTCGGTCACGACCCGATTGACCTCCTCGGGCATCGTCCGGTCGAAGCTGCGCAGTCCTGCCTCGACGTGAGCGACCTTGATGCCGAGCTTGGCGCAGACCAACGATGCCGCGACGGTCGAGTTGACGTCACCGTAGACGATGACCAGCGCGGGTCGTGACTCGATGAACATGTCCTCGAGCGCCGTCATGACCTTCGCGGTCTGGTGCGCGTGGGTGCCCGAACCGACGCCGAGGTTGACGTCCGGCTCTGGCAGGCCGAGCTGCTGGAAGAACACCTCTGACATGACCGGGTCATAGTGCTGACCCGTGTGCACCAGCACCTGTCGGACGCCGCGGTCATCGAGTGCGCGAATGACCGGTGCGGCCTTCGGGAAGTTGGGGCGTGCGCCAGTGACGTGGACGACGTGGGGTGCGGTCGTATCGGTCACGACAGTCTCCTTCGATGGGTGCCCGGCAAGGTTAGCCGTTCTTGCCGAAGCGTCCGTCGCTGACGCGGAACAGCTCGCGGGCGAGCTGCGGCGCCATGCTGTTGATGAACGTACGAGTGAGGTGCGAACCTTGCCGATAGACGAGCACATCACCGATCACCGCTGCACACCGCCCGTCATCCGGGCAGATCGTGTCGGCCATGTCGATGACGCCGACGCCGGGCACCTTCGCGGCGGCCGCGCGCTGCAAGGTCTCAGCCGATCGCCGGGCGCCGGCAGCCTCGTCGAATGCGCACTCGTTCAGGGCTTTGGGATGCTGCGCAACACATTCGTAGACCTGGATGCCGGCGGGATCAGGAGGTTCCGGGTTGTCGAGTAGGGCCACGACCGGTATGCCAGCGCGTTCCAACGTGCGCCAGTAGGACGCGAGTCCGTCCACCATCTCCGTGCGGATCTTGGTGGCGGCGGCGCCGGTGGCGTGACGCAGGTCGGGCTGCGAACCCTGGGAGGTCAGGACGAGGTCCGGACGGAGCTTCATGATCTCGGCCATCGCGGCCCTGCCCCACTCGCGGCAGTCCGTCACCGGGACGCTCTCCCTGGTGAACAGGACGTCCGTGAAGGCACAAGCGGATTTCGTGACCTGAGCCACCCGCCATCCCTCGGCGCGACCCAGTCGGTCGAGGACGGTCTGCCACTGCCCGATCTTGGAGTCTCCGACGATCAGCAGGGTGCGCGAGGCCTTGATGTCTCCCGACATGCACACCTTGGGCTCTGCCACGCCGACGCCAGTCTGGCACCCGGAGCCGTCGTCATAGAACGACGGACGGTCGCCCGGGGCGTCGACCGGCAGCGGCCGCATCACGTCGACCGACTTGATGGCATTCCACACGATGTCCTTGTTGTCCGGATCGGTCAACGCGGCCGCTCCGAGAGCCTGTGACCTGGTGGCTTCCTCGACGTCGCCGTTCAGCTTTGCCGAAGCGCCCAGGACGAGCGCTACGGCTACGCCGGCCGCCGTCAGCGCTGCGCCCATCGCCAGTGCGCGGCCGGTCGGCTTGAAGGTGGCACCGAACCGGATCGGGTTCTCGATGTAGCGATGGCTCAACCACGCCGGCACGATCGACAGGATCATCAGCAGGACAGTCCAGCGCAGCTGCAGGTCGGGGTACTTCGCCTCGGCGGCGATCAGGATCGGCCAGTGCCACAGATAGATGGAGTAGGACAGCCCGCCGATCCAGACCATCGGTGCCAGGCTCAACAAACGTTGCGGGGATCGCGGAGTCACGGCCAGACCGCTGGCGATCATGAGCGCTGCACCGACCGTCGGGACGAGGGCGTTCGATCCCGGCCACGACGTGGAGGTGTCGAAGAACAGCACGGCGTATGCGATCAGGGCGATGCCCAACCAACCGCCGGCCGCACGCACGATGCTGGGCAGCCGGACGACAGCAGTCGCCGAGAGGGCGAGCAGGGCGCCGATCCCCAGCTCCCAGATGCGGGTGGTCGACACGAAGTACGCGGTCTGCGGACTGCTGCTCGTCTGGGCGATCGAGTACGCCAGCGAGCTGATGGTGAGGACGCCCAGCACGACGAACGCGACACGCTTCCATCGCCGGGCAGCGACCAACCCGATCAACAGCATCAGGATCGGCCAGACGAGGTAGAACTGTTCCTCGACCGCCAGCGACCAGTAGTGCTGCACCGGTGACTGGCCGATGTCCTCGGCCAGGTAGTCGACACCTCGGTCGGCGAGCCGCCAGTTGACGACGTACAGCGCGGCCGAGGTGATGTCGCCGCTGAATGCCTGTCGCTGGGTGATCGGGAGATACAGATACGTGATGACCGACGAGAACAGCAGCACCGTGGCGCTGGCCGGCAGCAAGCGCTTGATGCGCCGGGCCCAGAAGTTGCCGAGCGAGACCCGGCCGGTACGCGACACCTCGCGCGTCAGCAACCCGGTGATCAGGAAACCCGAGAGCACGAAGAACACGTCGACACCGACGAACCCGCCCGCCAGGAGGGGGATGCCGGCATGCGCGGCGAGCACCGAGCCGACGGCGATGGTCCGCATTCCCTCGATGTCCAGGCGCAGCGTGCGACCGTGATCTGCCTTCGTGAGCCCTGACGCGCCGCCGTCACTCGTGTCGGCACGGTGCACGGCAGTCGGCATGCGGAAAGGTCCAATCTCGGAGAACGTCGAAGGCCTGGCACGGGAACCGGAGCCGTGCGTCGACAGCCTGTCGGCACCAAAAGGGCCACGGTAAGGCTACCCGAGGCGGTCGGGGCAGGCCGCGCCGAAGCGTGGTGCAGATCGCACGCCGACGCGGGATTTCGCGAGTTGCTCGGTCGTTACGGTAATCTTCGGCAGGCAGAACGCACCCCACCTGAAGGAATTTCCGTTGTCCATCGACATGGCAATCATCGGTCTCGGTTACGTAGGCCTTCCCCTGGCGCAACAGGCCTCACGCTCGGGCCTTCGCGTCGCTGGCTTCGACGTCAACAGCGCAATGGTCGACTCGCTCAACAGCGGCACGAGCCACATCGACGACCTCACCGATGACGACATCGCCGAGATGATCAAGCTCGGGTTCACCGCTTCCACCGACGAGAACACCCTCGCCGAGGCCGACGCGATCGTCATCTGCGTGCCGACCCCGCTGTCGGTCGACGGCGAGCCTGACCTCGGTGCCGTGATCGCCGCGACCACGACGATCTCGCGCCAGCTGCGCGCCGGCCACCTCGTGGTCCTGGAGTCGACGACCTACCCCGGCACGACCGACGAGGTCGTCCGCCCGATCCTCGAAAAGGGCGGCCTGATCGCCGGCAAGGACTTCCACCTCGCGTTCAGCCCCGAGCGGGTCGATCCGGGCAACCCGACGTACGGCATCGCCAACACGCCCAAGGTCGTCGGTGGCCACACGCCTCCGTGCACCGAGGTCGCCACCGCGTTCTACGGCCGATTCATCGAGACCGTCGTCCCGTCGAAGGGGACGCGCGAGGCCGAGATGACCAAGCTGCTGGAGAACACCTACCGGCACATCAACATCGCCCTGGTCAACGAGATGGCGCAGTTCTGCCACGAGATGGACATCGACCTGTGGGAGGTCATCCGCAACGCGGCCACCAAGCCGTTCGGTTTCCAGGCCTTCTTCCCCGGGCCGGGCGTCGGCGGTCACTGCATCCCGATCGACCCCAACTACCTCTCCTACAAGGTGCGCGCGACGCTGGGCAGGCCGTTCCAGTTCGTCGAGCTCGCCCAGTCGATCAACCTGCAGATGCCGGCGTACGTCGTCGAGCGCATCACCGACCTGCTCAACGACGAGGGCAAGGCGCTTCGTGGATCGACGATCCTGTTGCTCGGCGTGACCTACAAGCCCAACATCGCCGACCAGCGCGAGTCGCCGGCCACTCCGCTGGCCGAGCTGCTCATCGACAAGGGCGCCAACCTGGTGTTCCACGACCCCCATGTCGACGTCTGGACACCCAACGGCGCCCAGGTCACTCGTGCCGACGATCTCGACGCGGCGCTCGCCTCGGCCGACATCTCGGTGCTGCTCCAGAATCACAAGGAGTACGACCTCGACTCCATCGCATCGACCGCCAGGAAGCTGTTCGACACCAAGGGAGCGACCGACAACACGGCCGTCACCCGCCTCTGACAGTCTGGGTCAGCTGAGCCAGTCGGGCCGCAGCGGCCAGTCGGCGTTGCCCATCTCGTCGGCCCTGACCGCGAGCACGTGGTGCAGCTCGACCTCATTGCGCTCGAACGCCAACCGCGAGCCGGCCATGTAGATGCCCCACACCTTGGCGCGTCCGACGCTGACCTCCTGTATCGCCTCGTCCCAGTGCTCGACGAGGTTGTCGCACCAGCCGTGCAGCGTCATGGCGTAGTGCTCGCGCAGGTTCTCGACGTGTCGCACCTCGAGCCCGACGTCCTGGGCTGCCGTCGTGATCTTGCCGACGCCGGTGAGCTCGCCGTCGGGGAACACGTACCGGTCGATGAACGCGCCGGTGGACAACGTCTTGTTGTGCGGGCGGGTGATGCAGTGGTTGAGAATGCGGCCGCCCACCTTGACGTGGTCGCGCATGAACGAGAAGTAGGCCGGGTAGTTCTTGACCCCGATGTGCTCGGTCAAGCCGATCGAGCTGATCGCGTCGAAGCCGGTCTCAGTGACGTCGCGGTAGTCCATGAACCGCACCTCGGCGAGATCGTCGAGCCCTTGGCGCTTGATCTCGTCCTGTGCCCACGACGCCTGCTCCTGCGACAGCGTCACGCCGATCACCTTGACGCCGTAGTGCTTGGCAGCGTGGCGGACCATGCCACCCCAGCCGCAACCGATGTCGAGGAGCCGCTGGCCGGGCTGCAGGTTGAGCTTGCGGGCGATGAGGTCGTACTTCTCGAACTGCGCCTCCTCCAACGTCGACTCCAACGTGGGGTAGACGGCGCAGGTATAGGTCATCGACGGTCCGAGCACGAGCTCGTAGAACCGGTTGGAGACGTCGTAGTGGTGGTGGATCGCCTCGGCGTCACGCTTCTTGTTGTGGCGCAGGCCCTCGAGCGCGCGCCGCCACTTGGGCACGTGCTCCTCCTCCGGCGGCGGCGGTGGCTTGAGGTTGCCGAAGCCGAGGCTGCGGACGATCTGCAGCATCTCGGGCGCGGAGGGCAGCTTGAAGCGGAGCTGGCTCATCACGAGCACCATGGCGTCGTAGGGGTTGCCCGGATGGACGCCTTCCAGCTCGAGGTCGCCGGACACGTACGCGCGAGCAAAGCCGAGGTCTCCGGGCGAGGTCATGAGGTACGCGAGCCCGCGTTCGTTCACAAGGCGCAGGGTGATCGGCGAGTCCTCGGGTCCGCCGACGCTGCCGTCGAAGGCTTCGAACCGGAACGGCAGCCCGTCCTTCATCAGTCGGCTCAGTGCATCGGCAATCGAGAGCCGTACGCCCACATCTGTGGTCATGAATTCCTCACCGCTTTCTCGTAGAGCGTGCTCAGTCGTCCGTCGGGGTCGTAGCGCCGACGGGCTGCGGCAAGGGTTTCGCCGCCATACATCTGCTCGAAGGTGTCCTGGTCGTAGAACGCCTCGGAGTAGAGAGACTTGTGGCCGCCAAGGTTCAGGACGGCTTGCTCGATGCGCCGGTTGACCGAGCCCGGCTCGGCATCGGCCGGAACCTCGACAGTCCCCCAAAAGCCAGCATTGACGTACGTCGCGCCGGGCGTCAAGGGATAGACGGGCCACGCCCGGGTGGTGCGCAAGGGGCACAGCCACACAGGCCGCATGCCGACCTCGGCGTCGAACCACTCGAGGAACTCCGGCAACCGGTCAACCGGCACCTCGACGTCCTGGATGACCCGCTCTCGGCCCGGCACCTTCTTGATGCGGTCGAGCAGCTTGCTGAGACCGACCTTCTCGTCGAGCCCGACGAGGCGGTGATAGACATCGCTGCGGCGCCAGCGGCGTGGCCAGATGCGTCGCAGCCACTTGTTCTGGGCGCCGAACGCGCCCGAGCACCAGAACCAGTCGGTGTCCCAGCGCCAGATGTATTGCTCCATCGTCACCGAATCGGTCTCACGAGTCTGGATCGACTTGTAGAAGATCTGCTGGCCGGTGTAGTCGCTCGGCTTGCCGGGAGCGTCGTTGGTGAAGCTTGCGAGGGTCAGGTAGATCTCGTCCGGGCTGAAGGCCGTGCCGTCGAGCCCATCGACCTTGACGCCTTCCCACTCGCCGGTGTCAGCGATGACCTCGATCGCCTTGACGGCGGACGCTGCGTCGGCCATCCGTACGTGGTGCAGTGCGGCCCTGGCCGGAACCTTCTCAAGCTTGATCTTGAGCCGGGTCGCGTAGCCGAGGCTGCCGTACGAGTTGGGGAACGCGTCGAACAGATCGCTGTGCTCGTTGTCCGGCGCCGCCGTGACGATCTCACCGGATCCGGTGAGGACGTCCATCTCGAGCACCGACTCGTGGGGCAGCCCGCTGCGGAACGATGTCGACTCGATGCCGAGGCCCGTCACGGCGCCACCGAGGGTGATCGTCTTCAGCTGCGGTACGACGTACGGCATCAGTCCGCGCGGCAAGGTCTCGGCGACGAGGTCCTCGTACGTGCACATGCCCTGCACATCAGCAGTCAGCGCGTCGATGTCGATCTCGATGACCCCGTCGAGTCCGCTGACATCGAGGCCGGTGACGGTCGCCGCATCGCGGGGACGGAACAGGTTGGAGGTCTTCTTGGCAAGGCGCACGCGATCGCCGGCCGGGATGCGTCCGAATGATTCCCCGAGCCGGTCAACAGCGGTGTGATGCGCTTGCCAACCCCTCACACCAGAAGATTACGACTGTTTGAGAAATCGCAAAGCAGCGGCATAGCCCTCCAGGCCCATGCCGACGACCACGGCGACCGCGATGTCGCTGAGATAGGACTTGTGGCGGAACGTCTCGCGTGCATAGACGTTGCTGAGGTGCACCTCGACCAACGGACCGCTGAGCTGGCTCGCGGCGTCGCGTACGGCCACCGACGTATGGGTCCAGGCGCCGGCATTGAGGATCACCGAGGCGCCGGAGTCGGCCGCGTCGTGGAGCCAGCCGATCATCTCCGACTCGGTGTCGGTCTGGCGCACCTCGACCTCGAGCCCGGTCTCCTTGGCGACCTCGCCGCAGCGCGCGACCAGGTCGTCGTACGTCGCGGTGCCGTAGACATCGGGCTCGCGCACGCCGAGGCGACCCAGGTTGGGTCCGTTGAGGACGAGGACGTTCATGAGCTCCCCAGCTGCCAGATCAGTGCTTCGCCACCGTGTTCGGCAGCACTCAGATCGTACGCGGGTTCGTCCGTCAGTCGTGCCTCATCGCCGCTGGTCAGCGCGGTGTCATCGAGAGTGATCGCACCGCTCACCACGTGCACGAGGCTGCGGGGCGCCTTCGGGACTGTGACCCTGTCGCCGGGCGCGAGTCGTACGGCGAACAAGTCTGCCGGGGCGTGAACGTCGATCACCGGCGTGAGGCCGTTGGGCCTCACCTCGGTGTCGGCGTATTCCGGCTCGCCGTCGTGGGTCGAGCGCAGCATCATCTGCACGAAGACGAGCGGCTCGTCCTGCGAGGCGTTCTGCTCGGTGTGCTGCACTCCGGTGCCTGCGCTGAGACGCTGAGCCGTGCCGGGTCGGATGATGCCTCGATGGCCGGTCGAGTCGGCGTGCTGGAGCGCACCTTCGAGCACCCAGGTCACGATCTCGACGTCAGCATGGTGGTGCTCGTCGTATCCCTTGCCCGAGTCGAGGCTCTCGGTGTTGATCGCGATCAGTGGTCCGAACCCGATGTTGCCGGCGTCGTAGTGAGCGCCGTACGAGAAGCTGTGCCACGTGACGATGCCGTCGGCGGCAGTCCGGAAGCGCTGATCGGCGCGGCGGATCTCACGCATAGCCGAGCTCATGCAGCCGGTCGTCCTCGATGCCGAAGTGGTGGGCGATCTCGTGCACGACGGTGATGCCGACCTCTTCGATCACGTCGGCCTCGGTGTCGCAGATCGCCAAGGTCGGATTGCGATAGACAAAGATGCGGTCGGGCATGGCGCCGCCGTAGCTGGTGTCGCGTTCCGTCAGCGGGATCCCGTCGTACAGGCCGAGCAGATGCGGGTCGTCCGCCGGAGCGTCGTCCTCGATGAACAGCACCACGTTGTCGAGCAGGGCAGCGAGCTCGGCCGGTACGGCTTCGAACGCGGCCTCGACCAGTTCCGCGAACCGCTCCTCGCTGATCTCGACCATGACTCCATCCTGCCCGACGCGGTTTGGGAGCCACCTTGCTCACCCACTATGCTGAACTGGTTTTCTGGCCCCCATCGTCTAGCGGCCTAGGACGCCGCCCTTTCACGGCGGTAGCACGGGTTCGAATCCCGTTGGGGGTACTTCTCGGTCGAGGTGGCATCGCCCCCGGCCGAAGGCCCACCTCGATGTCACCTCGAGCGAGAAAAATGCGCAGAGTGATTCGAGGAGGAGCTGGGGGTCCCCCCATGAGCGCCAGCGAATAGGGGGCGGGACGAGCGACGGAGTCCCGTTGGGGGTACTTCTACTTCTCGGTCGAGGTGGCGTCGCCCCCGGCCGAAGGCCCACCTCGATGTCACCTCGAGCGAAGCTCTTTCTTGACTAACGCGCGGCGCGTGACCTTCGTACGATCAGCGCGCCGGCAGCGACCACACCGGCCCACAGCATCAGCCACGTGGTGGTCAGGGATGTTCCGCCGTCGGGCAATGTCGAGGTCCCGGGGGTGTGCGAGGTCTCCGCGACAGCCTCAACCACGTCATCGCCTGACTCCGTCGCCAGCGAGCTCGACAGTGCCAGGGGATTGGCACCGGCCGCAAGCCGCGAAGACTCACCTGACGACGCACGCCCTGCTCCCAGCAGGTCGAGCGAGTCGATCAGCTCGCCGAGATCCTGCTCGGGTACGACATCGGGCACGTCGACCTCAGGTGTCACCACCTCCGGTGTCGCCGCCTTCGGTGACACCAGTCCGAGGACCGGCTCAAGCACGGGTGCAAGCGGCGTCGACCGGAGCGCGCCTGCGACGGAGCCCGTCACCCCGGTAACCGTGTCGCTCAAGACCTTGACCACCGACGGCGGAGCCGCGGCCGGCTTGGGTGCCGACTGCTCGACAGTCGGTGCTGCCGGTGCAGGTGCCGCCTTGGGCTTGGGCAGGATCGGCGCGGTCAACGTGTCGACCGTCTTGCCGAGGCTGTCGAGCAGACCGGGCGAGTCGTCGCCTGCGTATGCCGGAGCAGCGAGGACTGAGATCACCAGTGCAAGCAGAACAACGAGCGATCGGCGTGCAGTACGCATTGACGGTCCTAGGGAGTGTTGAGGGAGTGCCTGAATCGTAGGCGCACCCGGTCAGGGGCGCGACAAAAGGCCGATTCTCATTCGACTGGTTGACAAGTTGGTGAGTCATCACTAACTTATTCGGCATGGTGACCGGAAAACGTATGAAGGCCGAGGACCGTCGCGTCCTGATCCTCGAGGCAGCCCTCGAGGAGTACGGCCGCGCCGGCATGCATGCCACCTCGGTGGAAGTCATCGCCGATCGCGCAGGGGTGTCCCAGCCCTACGTCTTCAAGATGTTCGGGACCAAGAACGACCTGATCGCAGCGGTGATCGTGCATCACACCGCCTGCCTTCGCCAGGCATTCCGTGAAGCCGTCGAGCAGCGAGAGGCAGGATCCTCGCCGCTGGAAGCGATGGCGCTCGCGTACATCGGCTTCATGAGCGACGACGTCAACTCCTTGCGCTGCCAGCTGCACACCTGGGCCGCAGCCTCCGACCCCGCCATCAAGGACGTCGCCCAGCGGACCTACCGCGAGATCTGGGAGGACATCGCCGAGCTGAGCGGCGCGACCGCCGACGAGGTTCGCGACTTCATGGGGCACGGGATGTTGCTGACGGTCCTCGCCTCCCTCGACCTGACCGAACTGTTCGGCGACCCGCTCGCCGTCGCTAAGGAGTACTGATGTTTGCCACACTCGCTCGCCTCGCCAACACCCATCCCCGACGGATCCTGGCCGTCACCGTGCTGTTCTTCGCCGTCGCCGGCGCACTCGGTGGCCCGGTCGCATCACTCCTCAACACCGACAACGACTCGTTCTCAGACACCGGCGCCGAGAGTGCCGCCGCCCTCACCCGCATCGAGAAGGCGTCCGGTGAGAAGGCGACGCCCGACATCATCGCCGTGCTCCCGAACAACGACGCTGCAAAGCTCGATGAGACGCTCACGATCCTCAAGTCCGAGAAGAACGTCGCAGCGGTCATCGGCGGCCCCGAGTCAGGCCCGGCCTTCGTCTCCAAGGACAAGTCCAAGACGTACGTCATGGCCGTCTACTCGTCGCACGGCGATCCCGACGGGACGACGGAGCACCTGCGCGAGAAGCTCGGCGAGGTCGACGGCGTCAAGGTCGGCGGGTTCGGGCCGGCGTACCAACAGGTCAACGAGCAGGTCGAGAGCGATCTGGTCAAGGCCGAGCTGATCGCGTTCCCCCTGTTGTTCCTCGTGTCCCTGTGGGTCTTCCGGTCCGCAGTCGCCGCGCTGCTGCCCTTGCTTGTCGGAGGCATCACGATTGTCGGTTCGCTCCTGGTCGTACGTGGCATCAACGAGTTCGTCGACATCTCGATCTTCGCGCTCAACCTGATCACCGGACTCGGACTTGGTCTCGCGATCGACTACTCGTTGTTCCTCGTCTCGCGTTATCGAGAAGAGCTGGCTCGCTCAGGTCCTGGCCCAGAGGCGATCCGCCGTACGATCGCGACCGCTGGACGCACTGTGGTCTTCTCGGCGGTCACGGTCGCCGGAGCCGGTCTCGCGCTGCTGGTGTTCCCGCTGCGATTCCTCTACTCGATGGGCATCGGCGTCTCCATCGTTGCGCTCATGGCAGCCGCCGTCTCGGTGATCGTCCTGCCCGCCCTGTTCGCGGTTCTGCAGCACCGGGTCAACGCTGGCTCGCCGAAGCGATGGCAGCGGGCTCAGGCAGCGGAGATCGCCGCCGAGGCACACGGCTTCTGGTACCGGCTGTCGCAGTTCGTCATGCGCTTCCCGATCGCGATCGCGCTCACCGGCACCGCCATCCTGCTGGCACTCGGCGCGCCGTTCCTCGGCGTGAAGTTCACCGGCGTCGACGCGACGGTGCTGCCGGAGCGAGCGTCCGCGTACCAGGTCGACAAGACACTGCGCACGGAGTTCGTCGGCGCCGAGTCCGGCCCGATCATCGTCGCCGTGGAGGCACCCGAGTCCGACGCAGAAGAGGTCAAGGCGTTCGCCGGCCAGCTGGGCGAGCTCGACGCGACGAAGTCGGTGTCGGAGCCGCGGTTCCGCGGTGGCGACACCTGGCAGGTCGACGTCAGCTCGAAGTACTCCACGCTGGACGAGCGGTCGCTCGACCTCGTCACCGAGATCCGCGAGGTCAAGACGCCGAACAGCGTGCTCGTCGGCGGTCAGGCGGCCGAGCAGGTCGATCAGGTCAAGGCGATCACAGACGGCATCCCGCTCGCGATGGTGATCCTGGTGATCGTCACGTTCATCACGCTGTTCCTCATGACCGGTTCGGTGGTGCTGCCGATCAAGGCACTCGTCATGAACGTCCTCACGATCAGCGCGACGTTCGGCATCCTCGTCCTGATCTTTCAGGACGGTCGCTTCGAGGGACTGCTCGACTACTCGAGCCAGGGCGCTCTCGAGTCGTCGCAACCGGTTTTCCTGTTTGCCGTCGTGTTCGGCCTCTCGACCGACTATGCGGTGTTCCTGCTCACCAGGATCAAGGAAGCCCGAGATGCAGGAGCCGGCGAACGCGAATCGATCGCGCTCGGCCTGCAACGTACGGGCCGCATCGTCACTGCGGCGGCTCTGCTGTTCGCCATCGCCCTTGGCTCGTTCGCGACGTCCGACATCATCTTCATCAAGGAGCTCGGCGTCGGTACGGCTGTTGCGGTCCTGATCGACGCGACAATCGTCCGGGCCATGCTCGTACCGTCGCTGATGGCCCTGCTGGGCAAGCGCAACTGGTGGGCTCCCAAGCCGCTGCGCAAGCTGCACGATCGGATCGGCCTCACCGAGGGCGAGCCCGACGACCTCGAGCGCGAGCCCGTCAAGGTGTGATGCCGGCAACATTGGTTGCCTAGGTCAACCAATCTCGATACAGTTGACCTAGGCAACCACTTGCGGCTGCTCTGAATCCTTGAATCGAGAAGTTGTGTCCAGCACCGACCTTTCCCCGGCTCCCCAGATGACGCACCGCCAGGTGCTTGAAGCGATGTCCGGACTGCTGCTCGCCATGTTCGTGGCGATGCTCTCCAGCACCGTCGTCACCAATGCCCTCCCCCGCATCATCACCGACCTCAACGGCAGCCAGACCGGCTACACCTGGGTCGTCGTCGCCACGATGCTCGCCATGACTGCCACCACCCCGATCTGGGGCAAGCTCGCCGATCTCTTCAGCAAGAAGATGCTGGTGCAATCGGCGCTCGTCATCTACTCGGCCGGATCGCTCATCGCGGCCATGGCACCCAACATGGAAGTGCTGATCGGCGCGCGCGTCGTGCAGGGTCTCGGCGTCGGCGGACTGACCGCCCTCGTGCAGGTCGTCATCGCCTCGATGATCCCGCCGCGTGAGCGCGGCCGCTACTCCGGCTACATCGGAGCCGTGTTCGCGGTTGCCACCGTCAGCGGCCCGCTGATCGGTGGCGTCATCGTCGACAGCCCGTTCGGTTGGCGCGGCTGCTTCTACGTCGGCCTGCCGTTCGCGATCGGCGCCTTCATCCTGCTGCAGAAGACGCTGCACCTGCCCGTCACCAAGCGCGAGGTGAAGATCGACTACCTCGGCGCCACGCTTCTGATGGGCGGCGTATCGACCCTGCTCATCTGGGTGTCGCTCGCCGGCAACCAGTTCGCCTGGAAGTCAGGCACCAGCGCACTCCTCGTGATCGCCGGCGTCGCCGTCATCCTTGCGGCGATCTATGTCGAGGCCAAGGTCGCGATCGAGCCGATCATCCCGCTGCGGCTCTTCAAGGACCGCACGACGAGCCTCGCCACCGCTGCCTCGGTGATGATCGGCGTCGCCATGTTCGGCTCCACGGTCTATCTCAGCCAGTACTTCCAGCTTGCGCGCGGCATGTCGCCCACCGAAGCCGGGCTGATGTCGATCGCCATGGTCGGCGGCCTGCTGATCAGCAGCATCGCCACCGGACGCATCATCACGAGGACCGGCGTGTGGAAGCGCTACCTCGTCGGCGGAACGTTGCTGGTCACCATCGGCATCGGGCTTCTCGGCTCGATCGACGAGAACACCAACCTGGTGCTGGTCGGCGCATTCATGGCCGTGCTCGGCATCGGCCTCGGCGCCACGATGCAGAACCTCGTCCTGTCGGTCCAGAACAACGTCTCCGAGAGTGATCTCGGCGCGGCCAGCTCGGTTGTCGCCTTCTTCCGCTCAATGGGTGGATCGATCGGCATCTCCGCGCTCGGCGCACTCCTGAGCAGCCAGGTGGCGTCGAAGGTCAGCTCCGGTCTCGCCGCCCTTGGCGTCCCCACCGACGGGCACGAGAGCCACGAGATCCCGGACCTGGCCACCTTGCCGGCGCCCGTACGTGCGGTGTTCGAGCAGGCCTTCGGGCAGTCGATCGGCGAGATCTTCCTGGTCGCCATGCCGTTCGCCCTGGCCGCGCTGATCTGCGTCCTGTTCATCAAGGAAGTGCCGCTGCGCACGACGCTCGACCTCGCCGAAGAGGTCGCGCCGGAAGCCACGATGGAGCTGGAGAAGCGATGACGAAGCGGCACGACAGCCTCCGCCAGCTCGAGGACGAGGTCGGCATCCTCATCCGCCGGGTCAAGCCGGTGCTGGCAGAGCGGGCAGCACTCGTTCATCCAGAGCTGCAGGGCGCGTCGTACCTGATGCTGTCCTGGCTGGCCGAACAAGGATCCGTGCGGCCGGCGCAGATGGCCGAGACGTTCGGCATCGACAAGGGCGCCATCAGCCGTCAGCTCCAGCACCTCGTCGACCTCGGTCTTGCCGACCGGTCGGCCGACCCGGAGGACGGCAGGGCCACTGTGGTGTCCGCCAGCGCCAAGGCCTCCGAGCTGCTCCAGTCGGTGCGAGAGCAGCGCCGCAAGGTGCTCAACGATCGGCTCAGCGACTGGACCGACGCGGATCTCGCCGAGTTCGCCGCCACACTGAGCCGCTACAACAGCTCACTCAGCTGACTCGGTCGTTTCAGCCCTGCAGGTAGGCGACTACGGCGAGAACCCTGCGGTTGTCATCGTCGTCGGGCGGCAGGTCGAGCTTCATGAAGATGTTGCTGGTGTGCTTGCTGATCGCCTTCTCGGTGACGAACAGGGCTGCGGCGATCGCCACGTTGGACCGGCCCTGAGCCATCAGCTCGAGCACCTCACGCTCACGATCGGTGAGCCGGGCGATCGGGCTGTCGGGCTGCGCTCGCGCCATCAGCGTGGCGACGACTTCGGGGTCGAGCACCGTACCGCCGCCCGCCACGGTACGAACGGCTTCCACGAACGTCGCGACGTCGGCGACGCGATCCTTGAGGAGGTAGCCGACCGCTCCCGTGCCGCTGCTGAGGAGCTCGCGGGCATAGAGCTGCTCGACGTACTGCGACAGCACCAGCACCGGCAGCCCCGGTCGTTCGGCACGGGCTGCGATCGCCGCGCGCAGACCCTCGTCGGTGAAGGTCGGCGGCATGCGTACGTCCACGACGGCGATGTCGGGCTCGTGCGTACGCAGCGCCTCGGCGAGCTTGACTGCGTCGTCGACCGCTGCGACGACCTCGAACTCGTACGCCTCGAGCAGCCGGGTCAGCCCATCGCGGAGGAGGGCAAGGTCTTCTGCGATGACTACCCGCACGGGACCTCCGGGGCGCTGAACGGTTGGACTGGACACATCCATCGTGCCGTCATCCGCCCACACTCTTGGCCTCACCCCCCGAGTCGACATACTTGACCACGTGAGTGCCGGACGATTCGCGCCGTCGCCGTCAGGTGACCTGCACGTGGGCCATCTCCGCACGGCGCTGCTCGCGTGGCTGTGGGCACGGCGCACCGGCCGCGACTTCCTGATCAGGGTCGAGGACCTCGATCGCGTACGAGTGGGGGCCGAGCAACGCCAGCTGTCCGACCTCGCGGCGATCGGACTGGACTGGGATCGCGAAGCCGTTGCGCCAGTCCGAGCGCCTTCCCGTGTACGCCGAGCTCATCGACACGCTTGTCGCGGACGGTCGCACGTACGAATGCTTCTGCACCCGACGCGAGGTCCTCGAGGCTCCGATCGCTCCACACCATCCTCCGGGGTCCTACCCCGGTACGTGTCGCGACCTCACCGACGCCGAACGTGAGCGCAAGCGTGCTGAGCGGCCCCCCGCGCTGCGGCTGCGCGCCGATGTCTCCACCTACAAGATCCACGACGAGATCCACGGACCGTACGAAGGCGCTGTCGACGACTTCGTCCTCCGCCGGGGAGACGGACTGCCGGCGTACAACTTCGCCGTCGTGGTTGATGACGATGCCCAGGGTGTCGACCAAGTGGTGCGAGGCGACGACCTGCTGGCATCGGCACCGCGCCAGGCCTACCTCGCAACGCTGCTCGGCAAGGTTCCACCGACGTACGTGCACATCCCCCTGACACTCGACGGGGACGGCCGCCGACTCGCCAAGCGTGATGGCGCCGTCACCCTGGCCGAGCTCCGAGCCGCCGGCGTCGACGTGTTCGACCTGATAGCCGACTCGCTCGGATTGGTGGGTTCGACGCCGGCCGAGCTTCTCGCCACCTTCGATCCCGCGGCAGTTCCGCTCGAGCCCTGGGTCTTCAGGCAGTCCTAGCGGCCGACAGCTCGCACGGGACCTCGAGCGTGATGACCGTCGGGCCCTTCGCGGGACTCGTGACCTCCATCGTGCCGTCGAATGCCGACAGCCGTCGCGCCACACCTGCGAGTCCCGATCCGGCTGCGACGTCAGCTCCGCCGCGACCGTCGTCCTCGACTCGTACCTTGAGAACGCCCGCGTCGTGCGTGACCTCGACCAGGGCGCGGGTCGCCGCCGCGTGCTTGCCGATGTTGGCCAGCAGCTCGCTGACCGCGAAGTAGACCGCCGACTCGACCGGAGCAGCCGGGCGACCGGGCAGGGTGATCAGGACCGACACCGGGAACGGCATGTCGAGGGCAAGTGCCTGGACCGCGCCGGCCAAGCCGCGATCGGCTAGCACGGGTGGATGGATGCCGCGTACGACCGAGCGGAGGTCACCCAGTGCGGAGGTGGTCACACCGCGTGCCTCGGCGAGCAGCAGTGCCGCGCCCTCGGGGTCGGTGGCGAGCATCTCCTCGGCGAGGCCAAGGTTCATGCCGAGTGCGACGAGCCTGGCCTGGGCGCCGTCGTGCAGATCGCGCTCGATCCGGCGAAGCTCGGCGGCCGAGTGGTCGATCGTCTCCGTACGGGATGCCGACACTTCGGCGACGCGGCGCTCCAGCGTCTCCCTGGACGGCGCAAGCAGCGAGCGGTCGAGCTCGGCACGCCACCGCATCAGGATCGGGAGAATCTTCCACCAGAGCCCGAACATCAGGAACATCCAGGTCCACTCGAAGAACGACTCGGCCTGGGTGTCGACCTTGAAGAGCCCGTAGTTGACGTCGAAGACGCCATCAGGCGTGATCGCGAAGATGAACGGGTAGATCGCGAACCAGACCACGCCGAGGCCGAGGCCGAACGCGATCCATGAGAGCGCCCAGCCGACCGTGACCGACATCCAGGTCCAGGCCCAGTCGCGCCAGCGAGCCGGGTCGTTCATCCACCGCTTGAGCAGACCGAATCCCGACACCGCCTCGGTGGGCATGTAGGGCTCCTCGATCGTGACGCCGAGGATGCGGCCGGACAGCTTGCGATGAACGTTCGCGAGCTGCCGGTTGAGCGGGACGAACAGGAGGAGGAGCACCATGCCGACGCCGACGATTGCGACGCCGAGGGCCGTGGTGAGCACGCAGAGCAGGACGAGCGCCGGGACAGCCAGAAAGACGTACGCGATGGCCAGGGCGCTCAGCTTGAGGCGGCGTGAAACGCCCTCCGCGAACGACTCCCCCGCGAACGGCGAGGCGGCTTCGACGGTGGTGCTCATGAGTGGGTGCTCCGATTCGTGAAGTGGTTGTTCTTCGTCCATCGTGGCTCAACGAGCGCGGTCAGACAGTGGGCCCAGACCCACTTGTGAACCGGGTGCCAGCACCATGTTGCCATCGCTTGCGGAGCAGAAGGGTGGAGTCAACATCACTTCAGGAAGGACACCACCATGTCATCCAACTCCCCCACAGTCCGGGTAGCACGCTGGAGCGCGACTCACCCGTGGCGGGCGATCGGACTCTGGATCGCCCTCGTCACCGCCGCCGTCGCGCTGATGATCAGCGTGCCGACGCAGGCACCCAGCGAGGAGGACAGCCGCATCGGTCAATCCGGCCAGGCTGCTGAGCTGCTCGACAAGGCCGGCCTCAGCGCCAGCCCCACCGAATCGGTGCTCATCACCTCTGCCAAGGGGACACTCGATCCGGATCAGGCAGAGACTGTGGCGACGCAGGTCTCCAAGGCCGCCGTAGACGTCAAGGGCATCTCCGACGTCGGGCCGCCCATCTGGTCGAAGTCACGCGACGCACTTCTCGTACCGATCGAGATGGCCGGCAACGCTGACGATGCAGCCGATCATGTCGGCGCCCTCCTCGACGTGACCGCCAAGGTGCAGAAGGCCAACCCCGGTCTCGACGTCGCCCAGGCCGGAACAGCGTCGATCGACTCAGGGATCAACGACAAGGTCGGAGAGGACCTCGGCTCTGCTGAGTCGCTGAGCCTCCCCATCACGTTCCTGATCCTGCTGATCGCGTTCGGTGCATTCATCGCGGCCGGCATTCCGGTGCTGCTCGCGATCACCTCGGTCGTCACGGCACTGGGTCTGTACGCGCCGCTGTCCTACCTCGCCCCCGACGAGGGCACCGTCGCCAACGTCGTGCTGCTGATCGGTATGGCGGTGGGCGTCGACTACTCGTTGTTCTACCTCAAGCGCGAGCGCGAGGAACGCAGGAACGGGCGCGGGACGATCGACGCGATCGAGATCGCGGCTGCCACCTCGGGCCGCGCTGTCGTGGTCTCCGGATTTGCGGTCATGGTCTCGATGGCTGGGCTCTTCCTGTCGGGTGAGCAGGTGTTCAACGCACTGGCCGTCGGCTCGATCGCCGTGGTCGCGGTTGCCGTCCTCGGTTCGCTCACGGTGCTGCCGGCGATGCTCGCCAAGCTCGGACGTGCTGTTGATCGTCCGCGCATCCCGCTGCTCTGGCGTCTCAACCGTCGCATCGGCCCGGGCGGCATCAGCGGTCGGCTCGTACGTCCGGTGGTGCGCAGGCCCGTCGTCTCGGCAGTCATTGCCGGCGGCATTCTCCTCGGACTCGCGGTTCCGGCGCTGGGCATGAAGATGCAGCAAGGCACGGTCGACACACTCCCGCAGGACATTCCCGCGATCGCTGCCTATCAGCGCATGCAGGAGAGCTTCCCGACGGAGCGTCCGAGCATCGACGTCGTGCTGAAGTCGACTCGCGACGGTGGTGCCGACCTGCGTACTGCTCTCGAGCAGATCAAGGCCGATGCCGTCAGCGCCGACCTCGGATCGGCGACCGACGATGCGATCGAGCTCTCGAAGGACGGGCGCACGGCCGTGCTCACGCTGTCGGCTCCTCACCACGAGAGCGACCCACGCAATGATGCGTCGATCGAGCAGCTTCGCGACACGATCGTGCCGCGCGCTGCCGGGTCCCTGAACGGCGTCATCACCGCCGTCGGCGGCGGGGTTGCCGAATCGTACGACTACGAGAACCGTCCGTCGAAGCTGCCACTGGTGATCGGGTTCGTGCTCGCACTGACGCTGATCATGATGGGCTGGACGTTCCGGAGCATGACGATCGCACTGCTCACGACCGCGCTCAACCTGCTGTCGGTCGGCGCGGCGTTCGGTGTGCTGACCCTGGTGTTCCAGCACGACTGGTTCAACGGCCTGCTCAACTACGAGTCCTCCGGATTCGTCGTCGACTGGATCCCGCTGTTCTGCTTCGTGGTCCTGATCGGCCTGTCGATGGACTATCACGTGTTCGTCCTCAGCCGGGTCCGCGAGGGCCTGCGCAAGGGCCTCGACTACGAGCGCGCTGTCGAGTTCGGCATCCGCGACACGGCAAGTGTCGTCACGAGTGCGGCGGCCGTCATGGTGTCGGTGTTCGCCGTGTTTGCAACGCTGAGCATGCTCGAGATGAAGCAGATGGGTGTCGGCCTGTCGGTCGCGATCCTGCTCGATGCAACCCTCGTACGACTGGTGCTGCTGCCGGCGCTGCTGCTTCTGCTCAAGAAGCCGCTGACCAAGCTGGCCGTCGAGCCCGCGTTGAAGGTGCAGCCGGAGCGCAAGCCCGCTCTGGTCTAGCCGCAACAAGCGAACGGCCCGACCCTTGCGGGTCGGGCCGTTCGTGGTGCGCTGAACCTTAGATCAGGCCCTTTGCCTTGAGCCATTCCTTGGCCAGCACGGCCGGGGCGGTCTTGTCGGCGCCCTGGTTCTTGCTGTTGAGGTCAAGCAGGTCATCTGTCGTCAGAGCGGCTGATATCTTGTCGAGCACGTCCTTGACCTTGTCGCTTGCCTTCTTGTCGTTGATCAACGGCAGTACGTTCTGCGCCGCGATCATGTTCTCGGGATCCTCAAGCGTCACCAGCTTGTTGGCGAGGATCGACGGTGTCGTCGAGTAGATGTCGGCGACATCGACCTTGCCGTCGAGCAGCGCCTTGAGCGTCGCCGGTCCGCCACCGTCGCTGATCGCGGTGAACTTGACGCCAGTGATGCCGTAGACCTTTTCGAGACCCGGGATGCCGTAGGCGCGGGTCTTGAACTCAGGGTTGGCGCCGAGCTTGAGACCGTCGATCTTCTTCAGGTCCGCGATCGTCTTCAGGCCCTCCGAGTCGGCGAGCTCCTTGGTGACGTTGAGGGAGTCCTTGTCCTCGGCCTTCGATGCGTCAAGCACCTCGAGCGAGTCAGGCAGGGCGTCGTCGAGGGCACCGTCGATCTCGTCGGCCGACGTTGCGGTGGCCTTGGGGTCGAAGTAGGTCAGCAGGTTGCCGGAGTACTCCGGTACGAGGTCGATCTCACCGTTCTGCAGCGCCTTGATGTAGACCTCGCGGGCACCGATGTTGAGCTTCTTCTCAACCTTGATGCCGTCGGCCTCCAGTGCCTGGGCATAGATCTCGGCCAGGATCTCGTTCTCGGGGAATGCGGCGGATCCGACGGTGATGGTGTCGGAGGCCGACGCCTTTCCGTCAGTCGGGTCGTCACTGCCGCAGGCGGTCAGCGACAAGCCGAGCGCCGTGGCAGCCAAGGCCGCGCTGATCTTCTTGATGGTCATTTTCTCTCTCTTCTTCCTAAGGGGTGGGTCATGCGTGGGAGGGATGAGTCTTGGGACGGCGGCCGAGTGCGACACCTTGCAGCCCGGCGAACACAGCGTCGAGGGCCAGAGCGAGAGCGATCACCAGCACCGAGCCCCCGGCCATCTGGGCGTAGTCGCTGACGGCCTGGCCGTCGATCAGGTAGCGACCGAGCCCGCCGAGCCCGACGTACGCGGCGACAGTCGCCGTGGCGACCACCTGCAGCACGGCCGACCGGATGCCACCGACGATGATGGGCAGCGCCAACGGGATCTCGACCTTGCTGAGGATCTGCCACTCCGTCATCCCCATGGCACGCGCGGCGTCGATGGTCTGACGGTCAACGGACTCCAGGCCCGCGTATGCGCCGGCCAGCAGTGGCGGGACAGCCAGGACAACGAGGGCCACCAGTGGCGCTGTCAGCCCGATGCCGAGATAGAGCGCGATCGCCGTCAACAGACCCAGGGTCGGTAGGGCTCGCATCGCGCCGGTCAGCCCGACGGCCAGGGATCGGAACCGTCCGGTGTGGCCGATCCACAGTCCGATCGGTATGGCGATCACGCCGGCGATGGCGATGGTCTCGGCCGTGTAGCCGAGATGCTCGATCAGGCGGTGGGGCACACCATCGTCGCCACTCCAGTGCGTGGAGTCGCTCAGCCAGTCGATCGTGTCGGAGACAACGCTCATACGTCGCCTCCAAGGTCGCCGGGGCCTGCGACAGCGCTCTCAAGTGGCCGGACCCTCGGCGCAATCGTCTTCTCACGACGAGTCCACGGCATCAGCAGGCGTCCTGCAAGCACGAGAAGGAGGTCGAAAAGGACCGCGAGCACGACGATGGCGAGGATGCCGACCGTGATCTCAGTCATGAAGTCACGTCGGTAGCCGTCGGTGAAGAGGGACCCGAGGTTGCTCACGCCGACCAGTGTGGCCACGCTGAGCATGCTGACGGTGCTGACGGAGACGACTCGGAGACCCGCCAGCAGCACCGGTCCGGCCAAGGGCAGCTCAACGCGGAACACCCGCTGTGCGCGGGAGAATCCTGCCGCTGACGCGGCGTCGAGGACTGCCGGTGACACGGAGCCGAACGCGTCGGACGTCGTACGCACCATGACCGCTGCTGCATAGGTCGACAGAGCGACCACGACGTTGATCACGCTGAGGAATCCCGTGCCGAGCAGTCCCGGTAGAAGCACGAATGCCGCGATGGACGGGATCGTGTAGAGGATTCCCACGAGTGCCACCGATGCACCGCGAATCCGAGGGTGCTCGTTGGCGTACCAGCCGATCGGCAGAGAGACGACAAAACCGATGGCCGTCGACAATGCGCTGATCCACGCGTGGCGCAGGAACAGCTCCCGGACCTGGTCGAAGTTGTCGAGGAACCACGTCATTCCAGGACCCCGGTGGCCTTGCCGGTGCCGTCCACGACCACCTTGACGCCGTCTCGCTCCTCGACGTGCAGGGCACGTCGACCCTTGTCGAGCCCCACGAAGCTGCGGACGAAGTCGTCTGCCGGTTGCGCGATGATCTCCGCCGGCGAGCCGACCTGGGCGACGAGCCCACCCTTCTTGAGGATGACCACCTGGTCGCCGAGGAGGAACGCCTCCTCGATGTCGTGGGTGACGAAGACGATCGTCTTGTCGAGCTCGCGCTGCAGGCGGAGCAGCTCCTGTTGGAGCTCATCGCGGACGATCGGGTCGACGGCACCGAACGGCTCATCCATCAGCAGGATGTTGGGATCGGTGACGAGCCCGCGCGCCACACCGACGCGCTGCTGCTGTCCTCCGGAGAGCTGGGCGGGGTACTTGGTTGCCACCGACGTGTCGAGTCCGACGGTCTCCAGGACCGCGTACGAGCGATCCCGCGCTTCCTTCTTGTCCACGCCGTTGAGACGCAGGACGGTGCTGACGTTGTCGATCACGTTGCGGTGAGGCAGGAGTCCGGCGTGCTGCATGACGTAGCCGATGCTGCGGCGCAGCTGGACGCGATTGCGGGTCGCGAGGTCGACGTCGTCGATCAGGACCTGGCCGGCGGTCGGATCCACCATGCGGTTGACCATCCGAAGCAATGTCGTCTTGCCGCAGCCCGAAGAGCCGACAAACACCGTCGTGGTCTGGGACGGGAGGACGAGACTGAAGTCTGCGACCGCCTCAGTTCCGTCAGCGAACGTCTTGCTGATGGAGCGATATTCGATCATGCGGTCCTCCGCGTGGCGCACAGTGTGGGCAAGGGCGTTGGTAGGCATCGAGCTGAAACAGACTCGGGACAGTCTTGCCGGAGTCTGCGCTGACGGCAATGCGAACGCGCATTCATCTCATGACGAGACTGTGACGTGCCATGGGTTGCACTCCTAGCGGGGGACCCTTCCGGGCGTCAGTGCACTCGATGATTGCTCTCGGCTACGACAAAAACCATGTATCGACCCGTCTGATTCCCGTCTCCTTTGGCCGTCGACCCGTTTTGTTTCGCCGACCTGCGGTGCGTTACAGTTGCGTCTGCTCGTTAGAGCAATCTGCCACGAGGCCCCGTGGCGCAGTTGGTTAGCGCGCCGCCCTGTCACGGCGGAGGTCGCCGGTTCGAGTCCGGTCGGGGTCGCCACCTTGAACTGCCCCGCATCTGATCCAGATGCGGGGTTTTTCATGGGCCAATCCGATTTCTGGAGCACCATCGCGGTGCGATAAGGTGATCGTCGCCCGTCTCGGGCACGGCCAGGTAGCTCAGTTGGTACGAGCATCCGCCTGAAAAGCGGAGGGTCGCCGGTTCGACCCCGGCCCTGGCCACAAAGAACGGGCCACCACCGGCCAACAAGCGCGGGCTACGACACAACGTCGTGGCCCGCTCTTTTGTGGCCATGACCGGCGCGAGAAATGGCGTGCCTGGGGGTACCTCCCAGCGCTGCGGCAAGGCGTGATCAACGTGGCGGAGATAACTGAGACATACGTACGACTTGTCGACCGTTCTCGCCTAGGATCATGGGATGACTGACATCAACGGCAAACTCGTGCTCATCACCGGTGCCGCCAGTGGCATCGGCCGCGCCACGGCCGAGGTGGCTGCCGAGCGCGGAGCGCGCGTGGTGCTGACCGACATCAATCCGCTCGACGAGACCGTCGCGACGATCAGCGCCGCGGGCGGCGAGGTCGCGTACGCGAAGTCTCTCGACATCACCGACGTCGACGCCGTCATGGCATTCGCCGCCGAGATCCACGATGCGCTCGGCTCAGTCGATGTCGTGATGAACGTCGCCGGCATCTCCGCGTGGGGAACGGTCTCTGCGCTGGAGCACCGTCACTGGCGCAGCATGGTCGAGGTCAACCTGATGGGCCCCATCCACATCATCGAGGCATTCCTGCCTGCGATGGTCGATGCCGGACGAGGTGGGCATCTGGTCAACGTCTCGTCGGCCGCCGGGCTCATCGGCATGCCGTGGCACGCCGCATACTCGGCGAGCAAGTTCGGCCTCAGAGGCGTGTCCGAGGTGCTGAGGTTCGACCTGCGCCGACACAAGATCAAGGTCAGCCTCGTATGCCCCGGCGGCGTCGACACAGGGCTGACCGAGACCATCGAGGTCGCCGGCGTCGACAAGGCCGGCAAGCGGTTCCAGAAGGCGCACGCGCGTTTCAAGAAGCGTGCCGTGACCTCCAACCACGCCGCCCGAGCCATCCTGCGAGGTGTGAAGCGCAACCGCTACATGGTCTACACCTCCCCCGACATCTTCCTGATCTTCACGCTGCAGCGTGCCTTCCCGCCGGGCTACTCCCTGGCGATGCGCCTGTTCAACGCCGGCGCAAACAAGGTGCTGCCCGAGGCCGAGCAGGCCAGGGCAATCCGATGACGCAGCCGCGCATCACGTCAGGGAGCTGGCGCCAGACCGGCCCGGTGATCCGCGCCTTCGGCTCGCTCGCCGGACGGTCGATGGGCACCCAGCCACCCCAGGTGTTCCTCGTGCTCGGCCGCACCAAGCGGCTGTTCTGGGGCTGGCTGATGTTCGCCGGAGGGCTGATGCCGGGCGGCAAGCTGCCTCGCCGCGAGACCGAGCTGATCATCCTGCGGGTCGCGACGCTGGCGGGCAGCGCGTACGAGCGCGCCCACCACGAGAAGATCGGCAAGCGTGCCGGCGTCACTGCCGACGATCTGGCCGCCGTGACGGCCGGGCCGACCGACCCGCACTGGAACGACCGCGAGATCGCACTTCTCACCGCGGTTGACGAGCTCCACCACACCAAGGACCTCACCGACGCCAGCTGGGCAGCGCTTCGCGGCCACCTGGACGAGCGTCGATCGGTGGAGTTCCTGTTGTTGACGGGACACTACGAGATGCTCGCCACGGCCCTCAACACTCTCCGCATCCAGCCAGACCCTCCCCGCAAGAAGGGCTAGAGCGAGGCGATGAGCGCTTCGACCCGCGACTTGATCTCATCGCGGATGGGCCGAACCGCATCCACACCTTGTCCAGCCGGGTCGTCGAGCACCCAGTCCTCGTAGCGCTTGCCCGGATAGAACGGGCACTCGTCGCCGCAACCCATCGTGATGACGACATCAGCGGTCTGCACGGCGGAGTCGGTCAGCACCTTGGGCTGGTTTGCGGCAATGTCGATCCCGACCTCGGCCATCGCCTCGACGGCCGCGAGATTGACCGAATCAGCTGGCTGCGAGCCTGCCGACAGCACCTCGATGCGCCCTTCGCCCAGGTGCTGGAGGAATCCCGCCGCCATCTGGGATCGGCCGGCATTGTGCACACACACGAACAGAACGGTCGGCTTCACGAGGTCTCCTTGAGTGATCTGGCGAGCACGAGTGCGAGGCCGCCACCCAACAGCTGCGCCACAACGAACCAGGGGACGTCACCCCACTGGATGCCCGAGAAGGAATCTGTCAGCGCTCGAGCGAACGTCACAGCGGGGTTGGCGAACGAGGTCGAAGAGGTGAAGAAGTACGCGGCACCGATCCAAGCCGGCACAGCGATCGCTATCGACTCGCGCGAGGCAAGCAGCACGACGAGCACGAGGCCAGCAGTGGCAATGACCTCGCCGAGCCACATCCCTGGTTCGGACCGATCGCCGTCGAACGACGAGACCAGCGAACGGTCGTACATCGCGTGTGACAACAGCGTGCCGAGCGCCCCTCCGGCAACCTGCGCCAGGACGTAGGCCAGCGCACGACGAGCCGGGAGGTCGCGGCCTACCACCAGGACTGCGGTCACGACCGGGTTGAGGTGTGCGCCGCTGATCGGCAGCAGCACCACGATCAGCACGCCAAGCGTGAGGACTGTGGCGATCGCATTGATCAGGAGCTGGAGACCGACGTCATCGGTGAGTCGTTGGGCAGCGATGCCAGATCCGACGACCGCCATGAGGAGGGTGGCGGTCCCCACGAACTCAGCGAGGACCGCCCTCCTTGAGTTCAGCAGCATCCGGTGCCGCAGTCGCATCCGTCCATGGTGCAATCCTTTCGTCGCTGCCTTTATTCATCGACAGTGTTCGATGCAAGGATGCTTTGCTATATTGACGTTTGTCAATACAGGAGGCGACATGGCGACCGATTTGCTGCCGGTGCTCGAGAACGTGAGCTGCTGCTCCGACCTCCCCGCCAGCCTCTCCACCGAAGCGGCAGAGGCGAAGGCGGCGCGGTTCAAGGCACTCGCCGATCCGACTCGCGTTCAGCTGATGCACCTCGTGGCCGGAGCCGGCCGGGACGAGGCGTGCGTTTGCGACCTGACCGACACTGTCGCGCTCTCACAGCCCACCGTCAGCCACCACCTGCGGATCCTCGTCGCCGCCGGCCTGCTGACGCGTCAGCGTCGTGGCACCTGGGCCTGGTACCGCGTCTCCGACGACGCCCTGAGCATGCTGAAGGCCGACCTCGAGTTCTAGGCTGACCGCATGGACCTCGGACTGACTGACCGTACGTACATCTTGACCGGCGCAACAGGCGGACTCGGACTTGCCTCAGCCAAGGTGCTGGTGGCTGACGGCGCCAACGTCGTCATCTCGTCGCGATCTCACGAGTCGGTCGACCGCACGGTTGCCGAGCTCGGATCCAACGCGACCGGGATCGCCGCCGACAATTCAGATCCCGCGACCCCGGCCCGGCTGATCGCCGCCGCGCGCGACACCTTCGGCCGCCTTGACGGCGCCTTGATCAGTGTCGGCGGACCCAAGGCAGGACCGCTGATGGAGCGTTCTGAGGACGACTGGCGGGCAGCGTTCGAGTCGGTGTTCCTCGGCTCGATCAGACTCGCCAAGGCAGTCGCCGCCGAGCTGAGCGAGGGCGGATCGATCGCCTTCGTGCTTTCATCGTCGGCCAAGATGCCCGTCGCCAATCTCGCCATCTCCAACGGACTGCGACCGGGCCTCGCGATGGCGGCCAAGACCCTCGCCGATGAGCTCGGACCGCAAGGCATACGGGTGAACGGCCTGCTGCCCGGCAGGGTCGACACCGACCGAGTGCGCGAGCTCGATGCCACTGCCGCCGACCCCGCCGCCGCGCGCGCCGCCAACGAAGCCGCGATCCCGCTGCGCCGATACGGTCGCCCGGAGGAGTTCGGCAATGCCGCGGCCTTCCTGCTGTCGCCGGCGTCGAGCTTCATCACCGGCACGATGCTCCCGGTCGACGGCGGACTCATCCGCGGGCTCTAGAACCTAGGCTGGGTCCCATGACTGACAATCCCGTGACCCAGCTGCGACTCGTCGTCGAGACGGAGGACTTCGAGGCCGCCCTCGCCTTCTATCGCGACGTCCTCGGACTTCCGGAGCAGGAATCGTACGAAGGCGACGGCGGCGCGAAAGTCTCGATCCTTTCGGTCCCGTCAGCCACCCTCGAGCTGTCCAATCCGTCCCAGGTGCGCCTGATCGACAGGTCCGAAGTCGGTCGCGAGGGCGTCAGCACGCCCTATCCGCTCAGCATCCGCGTCGCCTTCGAGGTGGCCGATGCTGCGGCCACGACCACGGCCCTCGAGGCCGGCGGGGCCACGGTCATCGCACCGCCGACCCAGACCCCGTGGCGCTCCCTCAACGCCCGCCTGGAAGCTCCCGGCGGTCTGCAGATCACCGCATTCCAGGAGCTGGATCCGAGTTAGACGGTGGAGGCCCGCTCCATGCCCTCGTTCGACGAGTCACGTACGGCAACAGCCGAGGCGATGTCGCGAGCCGCCAGGGCTCCGTGCAGATAGAGCGGGAACAGCCACCACGGCACACCGAGCTGATCGGGCTGCAGATAGCTGAACTCGCCGACCGCAGACAACCCGGCCTCGCCGAGCACGCCACCGATCGCGATCACCACGGCTGACACGACAACCGTCGCGCCTTCACCTCGACGTACGACCCTGACGACCCAGGCAGCCAGCAGGATCAGCGCGTACGAAGGCGCGAAGCCCTGAACGACGAACCCCGAGATCAGGTACGCAGCAGTGACGATGCAAAGACTGCCGACCACCCGGCGAGTGCTCGTCGATCGCGGCTGCACCGCGTGAACTCGCCGACTCGTGTCGAGCATCGACATGGTCGCCAGCAGGAACGTCAGCGGCACCAGGATCGCCTGCCCGGCGACCTGCGGATGCCAGTGATAGACGAGCGTCTCGGTGCGGACGTGGAACAGCTGGTCACACAGCGTCAGGAAGATCGCCGAGATCACGGCGACGAACGCGTACCGACTCACGCGTTGGACATCTCGCGCGGCTGCTCCGCTTCAGCTCGCTTCTCGCCCGGGTGCCAGCCCGGCGGCATGAAGACGAAGCCGAGCTTGTCGCGCCAGCGCGTCGCCTCGTGCACGTCGCGGAACAACTCGGCGAACGCGCCGTACTGGAGGCGCAGCAAGTTGTAGGAGTCGACCGGCACGGTGAGCCCGTACGTCGGACGCTGAAGCTCCTTTTGGAACGTGCCGAACATGCGGTCCCAGATGATGAGGATGCCGGCGTAGTTCTTGTCGAGGTACTCCGGGTCGCTGCCGTGGTGCACGCGGTGGTGCGACGGCGTGTTGAAGATGAGCTCGATCGGGCGCCACATCTTGTCGATCCGCTCGGTGTGCTGGAAGAACTGGAAAACCAGGTTGATCGAGAACGCGACGTAGAGAGTCCACGGCTCGAAGCCGAGGAACGGGAACGGCAACCAGAACAATGCCTCGAACCACGGGTTCCATTTCTGGCGCAGCGCGGTCGAGAAGTTGAAGTACTCGCTCGAGTGGTGTGCCTGGTGCGCTGCCCAGCCGATACGCACGCGGTGGACGAATCGATGGTTGAGATAGAACGCGAGATCCAGGCCGACGATCAGCAGTGCCCATGACCACCAGGTGTCGGTCGGCAGGTGCCACGGTGCCAGGTGCACGCTGATGGCCACGAACGCCACGAGCGTCGTCAGCTTGAGCACGGCGCTGGACCCCAGCGAGCCGATGCCCATCATGATGCTGGTGCGGGCGTCCTTGCCCTCGTACCCGCGGTACTCCTCGTCGGTCTCGAGGAACTTGAACGCCGCCAGCTCGATCAGCAGAGTCACGACGAAGAACGGCGCCGCGACGAGGATCGGGTTCTTGAGTGGGTCCAGCAGGTCGTTCATCGTTTCGCTCTCTCGAGGTTGATATGACTCTTGGGTAAGTTACCACAAGTTCATACGAGGCCGCTAGACTCATCGCGTGGCCAGACCCAATGCCGGAACCAAGGGCGTACCCCGCCTCGACCGCGAGAGCCAGATCCTCGAGATCGCCTCCGCGCAGTTCGGCACCCTCGGCTTTGCCGCCACCTCCGTGGCCGCGATCGCCGACAAGGCTGGCATCTCGAAGCCCCTCATCTACAACTACTTCGGCTCCAAGGAGGGCCTGTACGAAGCGTGTCTCGATCGCGGAGGCGCGATCGTGGCCGAGGAGATCGAACGCATCGCCCGCGGTGACGCTGTCGGCATCGAACGCGGCATGCAGACGCTCGGCGGCATGTTCACGCTGCTCGAGCCGCAGCCCTATCTCTGGCGGCTGTTCTTCGACCCGAGCGCGCCGAGCACCGGTCCCATCGCTGACTCGGTCACCCTGTACGCCGACCGCATCGGCAAGCTTGCGGAGGAAGGCGTTGCCGAGCTGATGGCACTCGCCGGCAACTCTGACGAGCTCGACATCTCGGCGATGACCACCGTCTGGCTCGGCATCGTCGATTCGCTGATGGGTTGGTGGCTGGACCATCCCGGCGAGACCGCCGAGCAGATGATCCAACGCTGCATGCGGTTGCTCGAAGCCCTGTTCGGAGATCACACATGAAGCTGTCGGGACAGACCGTCGTGCTCACCGGCTCGTCCAGCGGCATCGGAGCCGAGGCGGCCCGCAAGCTCGCTCGGCTCGGCGCGACGGTGTGCCTGCTCGCCCGACGCGAGGACCAGCTCGCCGAGGTCAAGACAAGCATCGAGGCCGAGGGTGGAGTCGCCCACACGTACGCCGTCGACCTGAGCGATCCGCTGGCCACTGACGCGGTAGCCGCGCAGCTGCTGGAGGAGCACCCGAGGATCGATGCGCTCGTCAACAACGCCGGCCGCTCGATCAGGCGCCCCATCCTCGACTCGGTCGACCGAGCCCACGACTACGAGCGCACCATGGCGATCAACTATTTCGGTGCGGTCCGGCTGACTCTCGCCCTCGTGCACCGATTCATCGAGCAGGGTCACGGGCACGTCGTCATCTCGTCGAGCATGTCGACCCAGGTGCCGATACCACTGTTCTCCGCCTACCTCGCGAGCAAGGCGGCACTCGAGTCATTCACCCGTTCGCTGACCGCCGAGCTCGGTCACCATGGCATCACGTCGACCGTCGTGTACTTCCCGATGGTCCGCACCGAGATGTCGACGGCGACGCACATCTACCAGGCCATGCCCATGCTGAGCGCCAACAAGGCCGCCAACTGGCTGGTCAAGGCAATTGTCGACAAACCGACACGAGTGACCAGCTTCGCCGGCACGCTGGGCGAGCTCGGGATGGCCGCCCTCCCGGGCGTCGTGACCAAGGCGTCCCAGCCGCTGTTCCGTCGCATGGACAAGTCGCTGGCCAGGCGCGTCAAGGACTAGTGCCTCGCGGACCAGCGCTCGGTCATGCGGTCAATCCAGGGGCCCAGCAACGCGTAGACTGTGTTTCGCGCCACACCACCCCGTGGCTCGATCGATGGATGTGCCCACCAACGCGCATCTGCCACTCCAACAAGAGAGCACTACCGTGACCGACTCCAGCAATCCACCATCAGCATTCGGCACCGAGCACGAGCAAGTCGTGTTCTGCCACGACGAGGCTTCCGGCCTCAAGGCGATCATCGCGATCTACTCCACCGCCCTCGGCCCAGCGCTCGGCGGAACGCGCTTCTACCCGTACGGCTCAGAGCAGGAAGCTCTCGCCGACGTCCTCAATCTTTCGCAGGGCATGGCCTACAAGGCGGCCCTCGCCGGTCTCGACCTGGGTGGCGGCAAGGCCGTCATCATCGGTGACCCCAACACCCTCAAGTCCGAAGCACTCCTGCGCGCGTACGGACGCTTCGTGCAGTCGATCAACGGCCGCTACTACACGGCGTGCGATGTCGGCACGTTCAGCCCCGACATGGACAT
This sequence comes from uncultured Actinomycetota bacterium, assembly GCA_963849475.1. GTDB lineage: Bacteria > Actinomycetota > Actinomycetes > Propionibacteriales > Nocardioidaceae > Aeromicrobium. The sequence goes on along the minus strand of CAWKHC010000004.1, from coordinate 538,059 downwards.
CATCGCCCGCGAGTGCGACTACGTGACCGGCCGCACGGTCGAGCACGGCGGAGCCGGTGACTCGTCGGTCCTCACGGCGTTCGGCGTCTACCAGGGCATGCGCGCCAGCGCGTTCCACGTCTGGGGCGACACGTCGCTCGCCGGCAAGACCGTGGGCGTGGCAGGCGTCGGCAAGGTCGGCCGCCACCTCGTCGGTCTGCTGCTCGAGGAGAACGCCAATGTCGTGGTCACCGATGTCTACGCCCCCGCAGTCGAGGCGCTCAGGGAGACCTACCCGTCGATCCGTGTCGTCGCCGACACCGCCGCGCTCGTACGTGAGCCGCTCGACATCTACGCCCCGTGTGCTCTCGGTGGCGCGCTCGACGACGAGGTCGTCGGAGTGCTGTCAGCCAAGATCGTCTGCGGTGCTGCCAACAACCAGCTCGCCCACGAGGGCATCGACAAGCTGCTCGAGGAGCACGGCATCACGTACGCCCCCGACTACTGCGTCAACGCGGGCGGACTGGTGCAGGTCGCCGACGAGCTTGAGGGCTTCAACTTCGACCGCGCAAAGGTCCGTGCGGCCAAGATCTACGACACGACGCTGGGCGTGCTCGAGCACGCCCAGAGCGAAGGCGTCACGTCAGCCGTGGCCGCCGACCGGGTCGCCGAGCAGCGCATGCGCGAGGTCGGCCGGCTCCGGTCCGTCTGGCTGCCCAACAGCTGATGAGGAGGATCCTGCACCACGACTCATCGAGTCTTGGTGCAGGTCAATCCAGGCCTTGGAGGCCAGAGGCTTAGGAGGCCGCTGGGTCTTCGAGATCGCGGTACTGCTCCGGGATCGGTTCGCCCGATTCGCCGTGGAGCTCGCGCTGCAAGGTGTTGAAGTCGGTGTCGGGCGTCCGATACTTCAGGTCGCGCGCAACTTTGGTCTGTTTGGCTTTAGCTCGGCCGCGCCCCATGGGTCCGACCCCCTCGCAGAAAAATAGTCAGTTTGTCGTACCGACAAGCCTACCGAAGACCGCCAACAAACGTGGCATCGACCCCCACCTGCGTGGCACGCAGCTAAACGAGGTTTACGGAGCCGCCCTCGCCGTGGGTGCCCGCATCGGAGACATCGCCTGCAATCCAGGCGTCAACACCGCGTTCGGCGAGCAGTCGCAGGCCCGCGTCCACCGCGTCAGGAGCAACAATCGCCACCATGCCGACGCCCATGTTGAGCGCAAGATCGAGGTCGGCCTGCGACACTGCGCCGACCGAGCCGACGAGCTCGAAGATCGGCTGTGGCGTCCACGACGAACGGTCAAGCCTGACGGAGACGGTCTCGGGAAGCACGCGGGCGAGGTTGGCGGCCAGTCCACCACCGGTGATGTGCGACATCGCGTGCACCTCGACCTCGGCGGCGAGCGCCAGGCAGGGCAGCGTGTAGAGCTTGGTCGGCGTCAGCAGCTCGTCACCGAGCGTGCCGCCGAGCTCGGGCACCTCGCGGTCGAGCTCCCAACCAGCTTTGTCGAAGAACACGTGGCGGACGAGGGAGTAGCCGTTGGAGTGCAGTCCGCTCGATGCCATGCCGATGACGACGTCGCCGGGCTGTACGAGCTCTGCGCCGAGCAGCTTGTCGGCCTCGACGACGCCCGTGGTGGAGCCGGCGATGTCGTACTCGTCGGGCGACAGCAGTCCGGGGTGCTCGGCGGTCTCGCCGCCCAGCAGTGCGGTGCCGCTCTCGGCGCAGGCCTGGGCGATGCCCTTGACGATGTCGGCGATGCGCTCGGGGACGACCTTGCCGCAGGCGATGTAGTCGGTCATGAACAGCGGCTCGGCGCCGCAGACGACGAGGTCATCGACCAGCATGCCGACGAGGTCGAAGCCGATCGTGTCGTGCTTGTCCATGCGCTGCGCGATCTGCACCTTCGTACCGACACCGTCGGCGGAGGTGGCGAGCAGCGGCCTGTCGTACGACTTGAGCGCCGAGGCGTCGAAGAGGCCGGCGAATCCACCGATGCCTCCGACGACCTCGGGGCGGCGGGCCTTCTCGACCCATTGCTTCATCAGCTCGACGGCGCGGTCACCTTCGGCGATCGAGACTCCAGCCGCAGCGTAGGAGGTCATGTCAGATGACCTCGAGAGGCAGCGTGTCCTGCACCTCGAGCAGGTGCTTGCCGATCAGGTCGTCCTCGGGCAGCGCGACGGGGTAGATGCCGTCGAAGCAAGCCCGGCAGAGGTTGTCCTTCTTGACGTTGGTCGCCTCGACGAGCTCGTCGAGCGAGATGTACGCCAGCGAGTCCGAGCCGATCGACTTGCGGATCTCGTCGACCGAGATGCCGTTGGCGATCAGCTCAGCGCGCGAGGCGAAGTCGATGCCATAGAAGCAGGGCCACTTGACCGGTGGTGACGAGATGCGTACGTGCACCTCGGCAGCACCGAACTCGCGCAGCATGCGTACGAGCGCGCGCTGCGTGTTGCCGCGGACGATCGAGTCGTCGACCACGACGAGTCGCTTGCCGGCGATGACGTCGCGGAGCGGGTTGAGCTTGAGCCGGATACCGAGCTGACGCAGGGTCTGCGAGGGCTGGATGAACGTGCGGCCGACGTACGAGTTCTTGACCAGACCGTGGCCGAACGGGATGCCGCTCTCCTCGGCATAACCGATCGCGGCCGGCGTGCCGGACTCCGGGACCGGAATGACCAGGTCGGCGTCGACGGGGAACTCGCGAGCCAACCGGCGGCCGATCTCGGCACGCACCGAGAAGACGCGCTGATCGGAGATCGTGGTGTCGGGGCGGGCGAGATAGACGAACTCGAAGAGGCAGCCCTTGGGCTCGGCCTTGGCGAAGCGCTCGGTACGCAGACCGTTCTCGTCGATCGCGATGAACTCGCCGGGCTCGATCTCGCGGATGTAGGACGCGCCGACGATGTCGAGGGCTGCGGTCTCGCTGGCGACGACCCAGCCTCGCTCGAGGCGGCCGAGCACCAGCGGGCGGATGCCCTGGGCGTCACGGGCGGCATAGAGCGTGTTCTCGTCCATGAACACGAGCGAGAACGCGCCGCGCAGCTTGGGCAGCACGTCGAGCGCTGCCTCCTCGACGGTGCGATCGGGATAGGAGGAGAGCAGGGTGGCCATCACCGAGGTGTCGCTGGTGGCCGTCTCGCCCTTGCTGGCACTGCCCGCGAGGTCTTCGCGCTCACGTACGATCTCGATCAGCTCAGCGGTGTTGGTGAGGTTGCCGTTGTGGCCCAGGGCGACCGAGCCGGAAGCCGTCGGGCGGAACGTCGGCTGGGCGTTGTGCCAGACGCTGGAGCCGGTGGTGGAGTAGCGCGCGTGACCGATCGCGATCTCACCCTTGAGGGAGTCGAGGGTCGACTCGTCGAACACCTGCGAGACGAGGCCCATGTCCTTGTAGACCAGGATCTGCTTGCCGTTGCTGACTGCGATGCCGGCAGATTCCTGGCCGCGGTGCTGCAGCGCGTACAGGCCAAAATAGGTCAGCTTGGCGACCTCTTCACCGGGAGCCCAGACGCCGAAGACGCCACAGGCATCCTGGGGTCCGGCGTCCTGGGGATCGATGTCGTGGGTCAGGCGTCCATCTCCGCGGGGCACGTGCCAAGTGTACGGGCTGAGACGCCCTTCGACCCAGTTGCCGCGCATCCCCGAGACTCAGGCGTCGGGCGTCTAGCGTGGCGGTGTGACCAAGGCGTTGTTGTACGGCCTGGCGACGGCGTTGCCATTGGTGATCGGCGCTGCCATCGGGTTGCGCTGGAAGATCCCGCGTCCGGCTCTTGCGGCGCTCATGGCGTTCGGTGCCGGAACCATGATCGCCGCCGCCTCGGCCGAGCTGTTCGAGCCGGCGTTCCACGCAGTCGCGGCGTGGCACGCCGGGCTGGCTCTGATGGCTGGTGCAGGTACGTACGTCATCGCCGACCACCTGATCGACAAGAAGCTCGGCACGGCGGCGGTCGGCTGGGGTCTGATGCTCGGCTCCCTGCTCGACGGCATACCGGAGAACACCGCCCTCGGCGTCTCGATCAGCGAAGCAGGCGGAGTCGTGCTGCTCGTCGCGATCGCGGTTGGCAACACCCCCGAGGCGATCGGCAGCGCGGCCAAGATGCGCGAGGCCAGCGGCGGCAGCTGGCAGCGGGTCATGGCGTTGTGGGGAGGTACGGCGGTGATCCTGGTGCTGGTGACCATGGCCGCCAACGGTGCCGGCGACTCGATCGGCCCAGGTCACATCGCCACGGTTCAGGCGTTCGCCGGTGGTGCCACGATCGCCGTGCTCGCTGACACGTTGATGCCGGAGGCGTACAAGGATGGCGGCTGGTGGGTCGGCCTCACGACAGCGCTGGGGTTCTTCGTCGCGTTCGTGCTCGGAGGCTGATCCAGCCTCAGGCCGGCCAGGCGACGGGGAACAGCGCGTGGTCCATGGGCGCTCCGTCATCAAGCTCTCCGTCGAGCCCCAGGAACTCAGGTGACGTACGCCAGCGGCGGGGAGCATGGCGTGCTTCCTCCGACAGGTAGCGCAACGAGAGCACGCGCCGACGCCCGGCGAACGGGAATCCCGGTGCGCCGTGGACCGTCAGGAAGTCGAAGAAGATCGCATCGCCCGGCTGCATCTCGAAGCGGCGAATGTCGTACGCGTCGCGATCTGCCTCGATGTCGGGCAGCTCGCCCAGCGATCCCTCCGGGAACCACTTGGCCTCGCCATCGAGAAACGTTCGCGGCATGAGCCACGGGCCCCGATGGGTGCCGGCGATCATCTCGAGACAACCGCCCTCGGGAACGGGGTCGACCGGGATCCACGCGCTGATGCCGCGACCGTCGACGTTGTAGTAGGGCTGGTCCTGGTGCCAGGGCGTTCGTTGCTTGGTCTGACCTTCCTTGACCAGGACGTGGTCGTGATAGAACCGGACGCTCGGCGTCGCCATCAGCATCGCAGCGACCTCGGCGGCACGGGAGTGCTTCGCCAGCTCCTCGATGGCGGGCACATCGCCCCATCGCCGGAAGTCCTCGATGAACGCCCCGGGATCGTCCTCGCCGCTCGCGACCTGCGCCATCGGGCCCGGATCGGCCAGCACCACGTCGATCGCCTCGCGTGCACGTTCGACCTCATCGGAGTCGAGAAGTCCGCGTACGCAGATCACGCCATCGCGCTGATAGGCCTCGACATCGACCGGCTCCAGAGACATCCCGACACTGTAGCGCCGGGCCGCCGGAGCGACTTCGGATGTGGAGGTTGACACTGCTGACCCGCGGGCGTTCCGGTTGAATGGCCGTATGAGCTCAGACCAGATCACCGTCGAACGTACGATCAACGCGCCCGCCGACCGCATCTTCGCGCTGCTGTCAGACGCCGCCAAGCACGCCGAGATCGACGGATCCGGCACCGTCAGGGGGACGAAGCAGTCGACGCGTCCCCTGAAGCTCGGCACGAAGTTCGGGATGTCGATGCACATGGGCGCGGCCTACAAGACGTCGAACGAGGTCGTCGAGTTCGAGCAGGATCGCCGGATCGCGTGGAAGACCACCGGCGCCAAGGGCTTGATCGGTGGCCGCATCTGGCGCTACGAGCTCGCTCCGACTGACAGCGGCACCCTCGTCAAGGAGACGTGGGACGTGTCGCAGGACAAGCAGAAGTTCTTCCTCAAGCGCAGCCGCCTGGCACCAGCGGCCAAGGTGGGCATGCGCAAGACCCTCGAACGCATCGCGGCGGCGCTCGAGGCCTGACCGTCCCCTAGGCTGTCGTGATCCAGGTCACACAGCCGAGGAGCGACGATGACGTTCACGATCCCGCCAGCCACCCATCTCCCCGACTTTCTGGCGTTCCGGGCGACCGACGCACCGGACAAGCCGTGCTGGATCTTCGGTGATCGCACCTGGTCGTGGTCCGAGGCATGGCAGTCGGTACGCCGGGCCGCCGGTGCGCTGCAAGCCGACGGCGTCCAACGCGGAGACCGGGTCGCGATCCTCGACAAGAACAATCCGGCGATCCTGCAGGTGTTGCTGGGCGGCTGTCAGATCGGTGCCGCGACGACCGTCGTCAACTGGCGGCTCGCAGGCGACGAGCTCGACTACGTCATCAACGACTGCGGCGCCCAGGTGGTGCTGGTCGGCCACCAGCTCCTTGACCAGTTCAACCTGGTCCGCGAGCGGCTGGAGCACGTCACCAAGGTCATCGTGGTCGGCGGTGAGAACGACGAGTACGAGGCGTGGCTCGCGGCCGGTACGCCAACCGATCGCCAACCTGACGTCGACCCGCACGACATCTGCGTCGTCATGTACAGCTCAGGCACCACCGGTCGGCCCAAGGGCGTACAGCTCAGCCAGGACGCCATGGTGCAGCACAGCGTCAACGGCATCGGCGATGCGACGTACGAAGAGGGCGACATGGCACTCGTGGCGATGCCGATGTTCCACGTCGGCGGCACCTCGTACGCGCTGACCGGCCCCGTCATCGGCATCCCCGGTTACATCATCAGCGAGGTCGATGCGATGCAGCTGGCCGGCGGCATCATGGCCGGCTGCACCCACGTGTTCCTCGTCCCTGCGGTCGTCGCGGCTCTGATCGCGGCCGGACCTGAAGCGATGGCGCTGTTCAGCAAGCTCAAGGGATTCGGTTACGGCGCCGCGCCGATGCCACTCCCGGTGCTGCGCCAGGCGATGGCCGACTGGCCCAACACCGAGTTCCAGCAGGTCTATGGGATGACCGAGTTCGGCGGCGTCATCACAGTGCTCAACGATGAGGCGCACCGCGACGAGGCGCACCCCGAGCGGCTCGTCTCCGCCGGTGTTCCCGTCGCCAATGCCGAGATGCGGATCGTCAATCCCGTGACTCTCGAGGACGTCCCGACTGGCGGCTCGGGAGAGGTGTGGTTCCGTACGCCTCAGGCGACCGCGGGATACCTCGGCAAGCCCGAGGCGACGGCCGACCTCATCACCGCAGATGGCTGGGTGCGTACGGGCGACCTGGGCCGGGTCGACGACGACGGGTTCCTGTTCATCGAGGACCGGCTCAAGGACATGATCATCACGGGCGGCGAGAACGTCTACTCACCCGAGGTCGAGCGCGTCCTCGCCGAGCACCCCAGCGTCGCCGAGGTCGCGATCATCGGTGTCCCTGACGACAAGTGGGGCGAGACGGTCAAGGCCGTGGTCGCGTTCAAACCCGACCTGGCGGTCTCGCCTGAGGAACTCATCGCCTTCGCGAGGGAACGGCTCGCGAGCTACAAGGCGCCCTCATCCATCGACGTCGTCGAGGCGCTGCCGCGCAACCCGTCGGGCAAGATCCTCAAGCGCGACCTGCGCAAGCCCTACTGGTCCGACAGCGACCGACAAGTCTGAGCAAGCCGGCCCGACAGGCAGGCCCGGCGCCTGTCCGCCCGACCTCACGTGGACGCGTCAGGGAGGTCTCGCCCACGCTCGCAACTGGGCGCCAAGGGCCCAACCTGTCTCGATGACGGGTCGCTGGCGAAGATTCGGGATACCCTTTTTGGATGCGCCTGGTTACTTCCCCAACCGCGCGGAAGCTGCTGACCGTCCTCACGTTCAGTCTCGCCGCGATCCTCGTGACCCCCACGACCGCTGTGGCGGCACCGCCACCTGCGCCCGGAAACTTCACGGGTTACGGCTTTGACGCCTGCGTCGCGCCGAGCCAGAAGGTCATGGATGCCTGGAACCTGCGGTCGCCGTTCACCGCGATCGGCGTCTACATCTCCGGCAACTCGCGCTACTGCTCCGACAAGTACCAGCCCAACCTGAGCAAGGCGTGGGTGGCCAAGAACTCGTCAAACGGCTGGCGGTTCATCCCGATCCACGTCGGCTATCAGTCGCCGTGCTTCAAGAACAGCTCCAAGAGCCGGGTGCAGAAGAAGACGATGTCCAAGACCGTCTCCACGGCCAGGAGCCAGGGAAGCGCGGACGCCAAGGAAACCATCGCCGCGATGAAGAAGTACGGGTTCCCTGCCGGGACCGTCTCCTACCTCGACATCGAGTGGTACTCACGTACCACTGCCTGCGACAACATCGTCATCGAGTTCGCTGATGCCTGGACCGAGCGTCTGCATGCCGAGGGCTACAAGTCCGGCCTGTACTCCAGCGGATCGGCGGCGATCAAGGCGATCGACGAGGCACGGGCCGCCGGTCGCCCCGGATTCACGCTCCCCGACCACATGTGGATCGCGTGGACCAACAAGATCGCGAACACCGACGGCGGCTCGTACCTCGGTGACGCCGGATGGGCCGACCACCAGCGCATCCACCAGTACGAGAACGGCGTCGACGTCACGTACGGCGGCTACAAGCTCAACATCGACCGCAACTACCTCGATGTCGGCAAGGGGTCCGTCGCGACCAAGAAGGCCACTCAGTGCAGCGGCGTCAACGTCACGTTCTCCTCCTATCCTCATCTGAAGACCGGCTCGAAGGGCGCAGCGGTCTCGGCACTCCAGTGCCTGCTGACCAAGCGCGGCTTCAAGGCCACGGTCTCGGGCACGTTCAACACCAACACCCGCCGAGCTGTCGAGGCGTTCCGCAAGAGCCGAGGCTGGTCCAAGCGGAGCGAGACGACGCGGCCCACCTGGACCGCTCTGCTGTCTGCCGGCACGAAGCCCCGCGTGCTCAAACAGGGATCCGTCGGCGAATCGGTTTGGCGCCTGCAGAGGTCGCTCGCCGCTGCGGGCCTCAAGGTCACCGTCAACGGCCTCTATGACGCCAAGACCGTGACCGCGGTCAAGGCGTTCCGCAAGGCCAACAAGCTCAGCCAGTACGCGACCACCGAGTCAACCGTCTGGGGCCTGCTGCAACGCGGCAAGACCGGCTGACTCGTGGCGTTGGTGTCGGCGCATCGTGGCGGCGCCGGTGATGATCCCTCGCTCGAGAACACGTTGACGGCGTTCAAGGCCGCGATTGACGCCGGTGTCGACTACGTCGAGTTCGACGTACGCCTGACCGCTGATCGGCGCCCGGTCCTCTCGCACGGTGACGTGTTGAGTGGAGGCGAGGAGCGGTCGATTGCGGAGCACGCGTACGACGAGTTCGCTCCGGGCACCCTCCTTGACCTGGACGCGATCCTCGACCTCCTTGCCGGGAAGGTCCGGGCGCACGTCGACCTCAAGGTGCGCGGCGACGAGGTTGCGCTGGTGAGTCACATCGTCGGCGTACTGGGGGTCGACAACGTGATCATCACGACCGAGCAGGACAGCTCGGTGCGCGCGATCCGGCGGTGGGCACGTCTCGAAGCACCCAGGCTGCTCGTCGGCCTGTCGTCCGGCACGTGGTCTCACGATGCACGATTCATCGCACGCTGGCGATCGAGGATCGCGGCATTCTTCCCTCGCCTCCGCGTGTGGTCCAGCGGCGCCAACCTGGTCGTTGCGCACAAGGCCGTCGCCCGCGTCTCCCTCAAGGCGTACGCGCGACGTCGATCGTTGCCACTGGTCGTTTGGACGGTCGACAGTCCCGAAGAGCTCAAGCGCTGGATGAACGACCCGGACACCTGGATCGTGACGACCAACTATCCGCAGCGCGCCTTCGAAGCCCGGGTCTAGCTGCCGAAGAGGAAGTCGGAGCCAGCACCGGCATCGAGCGGGCCGTTCGTTCGATCGCGGGGTCTGCGTGACGCACCGGACTGCCTGCCATCCCTGTTCCTACTGAAATCTATGAGATTCGAGGACAAACAGCGATCGCGGGATGCATGTGGAGAATGGGACGAACCGACCGGACGTTCACAATCTGCTGAAACCTAGCCGCCGTGAGTGAGGCGGAGGAACTCCTCGACCGGGATCAGGCCGTTGACGTAGTCCCGCACGGCCTGCTGACGGCTGGTCTGGCCGGGCTGCGTCATCGTGTTGCCCTCGTGGCGCTCCGCGCGAGCAGCAGGCGGCGAGTATGACGCCGACAAGACGTCGTGCCACGGGTCCTCGGTGCGGGCCGGCGCACGCCAAGGATCGGCGTAACGGGCGTTGTGCCACGGCTCGGGCGCACGGGGTGGCGGGGGCACGTACGCGGCGGGACGGAAGCCGAGCGACTCGAGGATCTGAGCGACGTACTGGCGGGCGCTGATCTGGCCCTGCGCATAGGCAACGAGAGAGCGCACGGCATCCTCGCTGGCGGGGAACCCGCTCTCGACCGAGTTGCGCAGTGCCCGGATGACGGCGTCGCGGCGGCGACCGATGAGGCCGCTGAGCAAGGCGGACCAGCTTTGCGCTGGATCGTCAGTGTGATGCGTCATGACGTTGGTTGTGTCCCCCATTGAACCGAAACGAACAGTGCGATCGGCCCACCCGTCCCCCGAGTGCTGCTTGTCGCACAGCCAACCCTAAGTCATCCGGCGGCCAGCGGGAACAGGGCAGAGAGGTTGGATCTTTCGCCAGAAGCACGCTTCTTGGCATCGGCCCAGCTGATCCGACCACGGCCCAGGTCGATCCACGTCTCGGCGTCCATCTCGACGACGGCGGGAGGGGTGCCGCGGGTGTGTCGTGCACCCTCGATGCACTGCACGGCGGCGAACGGCGGCACGCGAACCTCGACGCTGTGGCCTGGCGCCCTCTCCACCAGCACGGCGATCAGGTGCATCGTCGCGGCCTTGAGATCCGCGCGATCGGTGCTGCCCGCGTCGAGGCGAGCGCAGACAGCCGCGAACTCCTCGTCGGTGAGGGGTACGGGGTGGCGAGCCATCAGGCCAGGGCGGCGGGGATGGTTGACTGCCACGCCGTACGCAGCTCGGCGACGGGGATGCTGAGCTGGCCGACGACCTCGAGGTCGGTGCCACCGGTGCGACCAACCGATGCCAGCTCGACGCCGTGTTTCTCGGCGAGGCTGACGAGCTGCTCGTGCTGCTCCTCGGTCACGACGACCATCGCTCGCGCCGAGGACTCGCTGAACAGCTCGACGAACGGGTCGTCGAGCTCAACACGCACGCCCACGCCGTTGCGGAACGTTGCCTCGGCGAGAGCCACCGCAAGGCCACCGTCGGAGAGGTCATGGGCCGACTCGATGATGCCCGTGCCGGCGGCCTCGACCATCAGCGCCGCGAGTGCCTGCTCGGCGGCAAAGTCGACGACCGGTGGCTTGCCACCGAGGTGGTCGTGCACGACTCCGGACCATGCCGATCCTGACAGCTCTTCGCGGGTCTCGCCGAGCACCAGCACGTGTGAACCGTCGCCGGTGAACCCCTGCTTGATGCGCTGACGTACGTCGTTGATCACGCCGAGCACGCCGACGACGGGCGTCGGAAGGATCGGGTTGTCGCCGGTCTGGTTGTAGAACGAGACGTTGCCGCCGGTAACGGGGATGCCGAGCACCTCGCACGCATCCTTGAGACCGTGCGTCGCCTGCTCGAACTGCCACATGACGTCGGGATCCTCGGGCGAGCCGAAGTTGAGGCAGTCGGTCACGGCGAGCGGCAGCGCACCGGTCACCGCGACATTGCGGTAGGACTCGACGAGCGCCAGCTGCGCTCCGACGTACGGGTCGAGCTTGGCGAAGCGCCCGTTGCAGTCGGTCGATACCGCGACGCCGAGGTGGGTCTCCTCGTCGATGCGCACGACTCCGGCGTCCTCGGGCTGGGCGAGCACCGTGTTGCCCTGCACGTAGCGGTCGTACTGATCGGTGATCCACGACTTGTCTGCCATGTTGGGCGATGTCACCACGGCGATGATCTGGTCGCGGAGCTCGTCACCGTTGGCCGGGCGTGGGAGGCTCTCTGCGCCATCGGCCTGCAGCGCGTCCTGCCAGGAGGGCCGGGCGTACGGGCGGTTGTAGGTCGGACCGTCGTGCGCCACCGAACGCGGCGGCACGTCGACCACGGTCTCGCCGTGCCAGTCGATGACCAGGTGATCGCCGTCGGTGACCTCGCCGACGACGACGGCCTCGACATCCCACTTCTCACAGATCGCCATGAACTCGTCGAGGTGCTTGGGCTCGACCACCGCCATCATCCGCTCCTGCGACTCGCTCATCAGGATCTCTTCGGGCGAGAGGGTCGAGTCGCGAAGGGGCACCGTGTCGAGCTCGACGTGCATGCCACCGCTGCCGGCCGAGGCGAGCTCGCTGGTCGCGCAGGAGAGCCCGGCGCCGCCGAGGTCCTGGATGCCGTTGACGACCTCGGCCTTGAACAGCTCGAGGGTGCACTCGATCAGGAGCTTCTCCATGAACGGGTCGCCGACCTGGACGCTGGGCCGCTTGGCCGGACCGTCGGCGTCGAACGTCTCGGAGGCGAGCACGGAGACACCGCCGATGCCGTCGCCGCCGGTACGCGCGCCGTACAGGACGACCTTGTTGCCGACACCGCTGGCGAATGCGAGGTGCAGGTCCTCGTGGCGGAGTACGCCGACGCAGAGCGCGTTGACGAGCGGGTTGCCGAGGTAGGACTCGTCGAACACGACCTCGCCGCCGACGTTGGGCAGGCCGAGGCAGTTGCCGTAGCCGCCGACGCCGGCGACGATTCCGGGCATGACGCGGCGGGTGTCATCAGCGTCGAGCGGGCCGAAGCGCAGCGGGTCCATCACGGCGATCGGACGAGCGCCCATCGCGAGGATGTCGCGGACGATGCCGCCGACACCGGTGGCGGCGCCCTGGTAGGGCTCGACGTACGACGGGTGGTTGTGCGACTCGACCTTGAAGGTGACGGCATAACCCTGACCGACATCGATCACCCCGGCGTTCTCGCCGATGCCGGCGAGGGTCTTGCCGAGCGGGGTCTCCTGCGGCAGGTCACCGAACTTCTTGAGGTGCACCTTGGACGATTTGTAAGAGCAGTGCTCGCTCCACATCACGGAGTACATCGCGAGCTCGGCGCCGGTCGGTCGACGACCGAGGATCTCGCGGATGCTGTCGTACTCGTCAGTCCTGAGTCCGAGCTCGGCCCACGGCTGCGGCTTGTCGGGGGTGGCTGTTGCTACGTCGACGGTGTCCAGGCGGGGGGCTTCGGTCACACCCCGATCCTATCGGTGGAGTGGAGTGACGACTCGCGCGCGTGCTGGGGCGGGCAGGAAATCAGTCAGTGCTAGCACGGACGACTTCCGCCGCCGGCGTTCATAGATTTCCTGGCATGAAGACTCCCGCACGTCTCGTCCTCACTCTCGCAGGCTCGGCACTGGTCGCTGCTGGCCTCCCGGCGGCCGCTCATGCCGACGATGTCAACCTCACGCCATCGCGATCCACGAACGGCGATCCGGCGTTCGACAACGGTGCAGTCCCGTTCAGCGTCGCGGTACTGCCGGATGGTTCACGGGTCCTCGTCGGCACGGTTCCGGATGTCGGTCGGAAGGTCGTCTCGTTCAATCCCGGCCCCAACGCGAGCCAGTTCACCATCGAGAACACCGTGCTCGGCAACGACCACGGCTTCGGCTCCGCGGTGGGCTTGTCATTCGACTCCTCCAACCGTCTCTGGATGGCTGACGCTACCGGGCCTCATGGGCTGCCAAGCATCAACTCGTACGCTGCTGGTTTCGGTCCGGGCATCACGGCCTTGACGAATCTCGCGCCGCGGCTCTCGATCGCGGGTGACTACACCGAGCTGGTCGGTCCAGCCGATGTGTTGCTGACCAAGAGCAGCGAGATCGTGGTCGCCGACAAGGACACCGACATGGTGTCCGTCTTCCCGGCGAACACTGGCGGCAACATCAAGCCGACGCGCACGATCGAGACCGACGTCAGCGATCCGTTCGGCCTGGCGCAGGACAGCGTCGGGCAGATCTACGTGACCAACAGCAGCGACAACTCGGTCACCGTCTATCCCGCCAACGCCACAAGTGCCACCAGCCCGATCAGGACGATCAAGGGACCTGACACCCACCTGGAAGGACCTCGGAAGATTGCTGTGGACACGTCCGGCAACATCTATGTCACCAGCGGGGACTCGAACTCAGTGGTGGTTTTCGCGACAGGTGCAAACGGCAACGCGGCTCCGGTCAAGAGGATCGTTGGCGCCAGCACAGGGTTGAGCTCCCCTGCGGGAATTGCCCTCGATGCTGAGCGCCGCATCTACGTGGTGAACCTCGTCAACTCCGGGGCCGGCAAGGTCCTGGTCCAGTTCCCGATTCAGATGCCGTTCAAGGTCCCCACGGGCGCCCGGTCGATCAAGGTGTCAGGTTCGTCGAAGAGCAAGAGCCGCAAAATCAGCTGGACGACGCCGGCCGACACCGGTGGTGCACCCATCACGAAGTACGTCGTCGTGGTCAAGAAGGGCTCGAAGGTCCTCGCCACCAAGACCACCACCGGGCGCTCGTTCACGGTCTCGCGCAGCAAGCTCAAGGACGGGTCCAACAAGGTCTACGTCACGGCATACAACCGGGCAGGCAAAAGCCCCGTCGCAACCAAGACCTTCAGCGTCAACAAGTAGTCAGTCCCAGCTTCCTCGGGTGTGCTGGGTGGACAATGCGCGTCCGACGGCGGTCGCCTCGGTGAGGTTCACGAGATGCCAGTCATTCGGCATGCCGTCCTGGTCGAAGCACGAGTACTGGCACATCGGAGCGAGTCAGATGCGGTTGCGAGCGGTGACGCCGCGGGGAGTCATGGGCTCAAAGAGAAGGGACACGCTCCTCCCAACCGTGTTCGCCGGTGGCTGATTGCTCAGAGGGCGCCGTAGCGGATCAGGAAGGCGCGGTCGGTGTCCTGGCCACCTTCGGGATCGGGTACGGGCTCCATGTCCTGAGACGCGACAGTGTCCTCGAGCTTGACCGGCTTGGGGAGGTGCTTGAAGCGCTCGGGCTTCATTCGGAGCCCTCAAGTGCCGGCGTGCGGCGGCGACCACCGGGCAGCCGGTTGGCCAATGAGCTGAGTGGTTCGACGGCGCCGCTGAGGATGTTGACCGCGGAGTTGAGGTTGGGGATCGCGTTGCCCAGTGCCTCGAGCCTCGGGACGATCGCGTCGAACGTCGTACCCAGATCGATCAGCTGGTCGAGGGTGCCGCCGGGGGCGAGGAGCTTTTCGATGATGCCGTCCTCGGCGAGGAGCTGTTCGAGGAGACCGCCTTCGGCGAGGATGCGATCGATGGCGCCCTCCTCGGCGAGGAACCGGTCGAGCGGGCCGCCGGGAGCGAGGAGTCGGTAGAGCGGACCGTCTTCGGCCAAGGCACGGTCCAACGGACCGCCGGTCTCGAGGAGCCGTACGAAGGGTCCGTTCTCGTCGGCCATGCGGTCCAGCAGACCGTCCCGGGCCAGGGCCTTGCCGATCGGGCGGTCGACCGATGTCAGGTCGGCCAGCGTGTTGGCGAGACCGACGGGACCGCGTTCGTCGGCAAGCAGCTTGCTGAGCTGGTCGAGCAGACCGTTCTCTCCCAGGAGCGCCCCGAGCCGGTTGGCATAACCGCCCTCGCGCAGGATCGGGCCGCTCGGTGAGGCCAGCTGGCCGAGGGCCAGAGTCGCCTGCGTACCGGCGACCGCCACTCGTACGGGAAGCAAGACGAATCCGCGAAGGTCCATGGCCGACAGCGTAGGACCATGACATCGCCGATGTCACGATACCGAGTTGTCCCAGAACGGAATCACACCTATATTCAACAGATGATTAATAATGCCATCGAGGTCACGAGCCTCAAGGTCATTCGGGGCGAGAAGACCGTTCTCCCCGGCCTCGACCTGACTGTTCCAACGGGATCTGTCACCGGCCTGCTCGGTCCGAGCGGCAGCGGCAAGACCACCTTGATCCGGTGCATTGCCGGTATCCAGATCGTCGCCGCCGGCAGCGTGACAGTGCTCGGCGAGCCCGCCGGTACGGCGCGCAACCGCGCCCGGGTCGGCTACGTCACCCAGGCCAGCTCGGTCTACCCCGACCTGACGATCCGCCAGAACCTCGCCTACTTCAGCGCCCTCGCCGGGAAGGACGGCGGCGCGATCACCTCGACGATCGCCGATGTCGGCCTCACCTCTCGGGCCGACGCGCTCACCGGCAACCTGTCCGGCGGCGAGCGCATTCGCGTATCTCTCGCGGCGGCCCTGCTGGCCGATCCCGAGCTCTACCTGCTCGACGAGCCGACCGTCGGTCTCGACCCGGTGCTCCGGCGCGACCTGTGGAAGATGTTCACCGGCCTCGCCGAGGACGGCAAGACCCTGCTGGTCTCCAGCCACGTGATGGATGAGGCGGGGCGCTGCGACCGTGTGCTGCTCATGCGTGACGGCCAGCTGATCGCCGACGCAACGCCCGACGAGCTGCGCAAGCAGGCCGGGACGGACGACCTCGAAGAGGCGTTCCTCGTACTCGCAGAGAGGGATGCCGCATGAATCGAACCCTGGCGACAACCCGCCGCGTGCTCCAGCAGCTGAGCCACGACCGCCGCAGCATCGCCTTGATCGTGCTGCTGCCGTCGGTGCTGCTCGCACTGTTCAAGTACATCTACAACGGACAGCCAGCGATCTTTGATCGAGTGGGCCCGCAGATGCTCGGCCTCTTCCCGTTCATCGTGATGTTCCTGGTGACCTCGGTGACGATGGTGCGCGAGCGTACGTCCGGCACCCTCGAGCGCCTGCTCACCACGCCGCTGCGGCGAGGTGAGCTGATCGGCGGGTATGCCATCGCGTTCGGCGTCGCCGCACTCGTCCAGGCACTGGTCAGCGCCGGTGTCGCGATCTGGCTGCTCGACCTCAACGTCGAGACGCCGTGGGCGATCGTGCTCTTCGCGGTCGTCGATGCGGTGCTGGGCACGGCGCTCGGTCTGCTGATGTCGGCCTTCGCCCGTACGGAGTTCCAGGCCGTCCAGTTCATGCCGCTCATCGTGGTGCCGCAGATCCTGCTGTGCGGACTGCTGGCTCCGCGCGGCTCGATGCCGGACGTCCTGCACTGGGTCTCGAACGCCCTGCCGCTGAGCTACGCGACGGACTCGTTCACCGAGCTCGCCAACAGCGACGCGTTCACGGACACGCTCAGCCGCAACCTCGGCATCCTCGTAGGCTGCTGTGCTGTGGCCATCGCTCTTGCGTCTCTGACGTTGCGGCGCCGTACACCGTGACCGCGCCACGCCGGCGCGGACGGCCGAGTGCCAGCTCGACGGTCGACACCCGCCAGGCGATACTCGACGCTGCCCGCACCCAGTTCGCCGCAAAGGGGTTCACCGGTGCGTCGATGCGCGCGATCGCAGCCGAGGCCGGCGTGGACGCGAGCCTGATCAGCCACTACTTCGGAGACAAGTCCCAGCTGCTGGTCGCGACGATGCAGCTGCCGATCAACCCGATCGAGAAGATTGCGTCGGTCGTCGAGGGCGGCCCTGAAGGCATGGCCGAACGACTCCTGCGGACGTTCCTCGGGGCATGGGATCCGCACCGCGACGTGTTCAGCACGCTCGTACGCACGACTCTCGGATCGGGCGACGGTCAGGCGCCAATGCTCCAGCTGGCGCGCAACGTGCTCATCACCTCGCTGTTGAGCGTGCTCGAGGGCGACGACCGCGAGCTTCGCGCCAACCTGATCGCCAGCCAGCTGATCGGCATGGCGACGATGCGATATGTCGTGCGGTTGGAGCCATTGGCTGCTGCGTCGATCGATGACGTCGTACGCCTGTATGCCCCGGGGATGCAGCAGCTGATCGGCTAGATGGAGCCGGCGATCGAGCCGATCAGCGACAGGATCGCGACGACGAGCGAGATCGGGACCAGCCACAGGGCCGCGACGGCAATGGTGACGGTCGTACCGATCTTGGGTGGGCCGAAGTACCGCGCTCGCGGCAGGTCGCCAATGCCCTCGATCCAGCGCCCTGTCATGGCCATGCCGGACCAGATGCCTTTGAGCCGACTGAAGACGCGCCACCCACCAGCACCGGCGACCGTCGAGATGGCTCCACGAGTCTCTTCGACCTTGTCGGTCATGCTGATCATGATGCCGAGCTCGGTGGCCAGCTTGTCGGGCTCTTCGACGGCCTGCAGGATCTTGCGTCGGCGTCCCCAGAACGCGGCTGACACGAGCAGCATCGCCACTCCTGCGCCGAGGATCACCCATCCGATGCCTCCGTCGGCGAGGAGGCCCAGCGCGACGGTGGCGATGATGAACGGGATCGGCAGGACCATGACGAGTGCCGTGGGGATGCGGGCGAGCTTCACCGCCATGACGATGACCCCGGTTGCCTTCTTGGCAACCTCGCCGGTCTGGTCGTCGACCTTGGCCGCGAGGTCGCCCACTGCGGTGTTGGCCCTTCCACCGAGTGACTTGACCTGTCGAAGCTTCATACGCCCAAGCCTACGTTTTCACCACTAAGGTGACGGCCATGGAACTTCTGAAGACGCAATGGAGGCTGGTCCTGCTGGTGACAGCCGTGGCCGGGGTGGCGATCTTTGCCTTCTATCCCGACTACAACACGCTGCAGATGTCAAAGGACGCCAAGGACTTCACCAGCACCCTGGGCGACGACGAGGGCCGAGCTCTTGCCGCCAACATCAGCGACCTGGTCTTCGCGCTCTCATATGGCGTGCTGGGCGTCATTGCGTTCAACAGGCTCGCCACCGGAAGGGTCGCCCTGGTCGGTTCCTTGCTGGCGATCGGTGCTGCACTGGCAGATGAGATCGAGAACGTGCTGGTGCTCGTCAACATCAGGTCCGATGCGCTCACCGACGGCGACGTCGGCGCCATGACATCGGTCGGCCTGGTCAAGTGGGTGCTGATCATCGCAGCGATCGCACTGCTGATCTTTGTCGCCGTTCGCGCAAGGACCGCGCACAAGGCCTAGCCACACCTCGCGAATAGGCTTCGTACGTGGCCATCGTCTTCTCGCTCATCTCGGCGCTGGCCTACGGCATCTCCGACTTCCTCGGCGGCCTCATTGCCAAGAAGGCCTCGCCCTGGCAGGTCGCGGTCGTGGGCCAGACCTCGTCGGGATTCTTCAGCCTGATCGCCGCCCTGTTCGTCTCCGGATCGCCCACCAGCCGCGACATCGCTTTCGGTGCTCTTGCCGGGCTCGGCGGCGGCTTCGGAGTTGTCTTCCTCTACCGCGGGCTCGCCACGGCTCGTATGGGTGTCGTCGCTCCGCTGTCGGCGATAGGCACGGCGCTGCTGCCGGTCGCGGTCGGCCTCGGCACCGGAGACCGCCCGTCGAAGCTCGCCGTGCTCGGCATCGTGTGCGCGTTCCCGGCGATCGCCCTGATCTCCCGCGTCGCTGACGACAACCCTGCTCACCGCGGCGGAGTCGTCGACGGCATCCTCGCCGGCGTCGGCTTCGGAGCCCTCTTCGTGTTCCTCGGTCAGGTCAACGACGATGCGGGCCTCTACCCGCTGGCTGCGTCACAGGTGACGTCGGTGCTCGCGATCATCGTGATGGCGACGGTGCTCAGGCAGGCCTGGGTCCCACGCAACCGCGCATCCTGGAAGGCCGTCACGATGGGCCCGCTGGGCGCCACGGCCCAGGGCTCCTTCATCTACGCGACGCACCACGGCCTGTTGTCTGTGGTCTCGGTGATCTCTTCGCTCTATCCGGCGAGCACCGTCCTGCTGGCCGCCGTGCTCCTGCGCGAGAAGATCCATGGCTGGCAAGGCGTCGGCCTGGTCTTTGCTGTCGTTGCAGTGGCGTTCGTCGCCGCCGGCTGACCTATTTCAAGAACTTGCTGGTGCTGCGGTCCTTGAGGGGCTTGCCGCCGGTCTGACACGTGGCGCAGTACTGCAGCGACGATGTCGCGTACGAGACCTCACGCACCGTGTCACCGCAGACCGGGCAGGCTTCGCCGGTACGGCCGTGCACCCGCATGCGGTTGCGCTTGTCGTCCTTGAGGTCGGCGGCGGGCTTGCCCCGGGCTTCTTCGACAGCCTCTGCGAGCACATCGTGCAGCGCCGCCTCGAGTCGTCCGATCTCGTCCTCGCTCAGGCTGTCGGCGATCGCGAAGGGTGACAGCTTGGCGGCGTGCAGGATCTCGTCGCTGTAGGCGTTGCCCACGCCGGCGATGATCTTTTGATCGCGCAGCAGCCGCTTGGCCTGCATCTTGCGGTTGAGCAGAGGTCGCAGCTCGAAGCCCGGCTCCAGCGGATCAGGTCCGAGTGCCGCAATGCCCGGCACGTCTTCGGGAGAGCGGACGACGTACATCGCCAGACCCTTGCGGGTGCCGGCCTCGGTGACATCGAAGCCAACTGTGGGGCCGTCGCCGCGATCGAGGCGTACGCGGGCGGCGATGTTGCTGGCGCCGAGCTTGAGCCTGGTCTCGGGAAGCTTGTCAGACCAGCGCAGCCAGCCCGCCTTGGCGAGGTGCACCACGATGTGGATGCCGTCGACGTCGATGTCGATGAACTTGCCGTGACGGGTGACGTCGGTGATCGTCAGTCCAGGCAGTGCGGTCACCGGCGGATCGAAGGTCTTGAGCACCGAGAACGACGCGAGCTCCACCCCGACGACGACCGATCCGACCGCCTCGGCGCGCAAGAACTCGATCAGTCCGTTGACCTCGGGCAGCTCAGGCATGGCTCCATCATCGTGCTTTGCCGCCCGTTCTGAAAGGCGACCAGGTTCAGCCTTCGCCGGTGCAGCCCTCGTACGTGCTCTCGTAGTTGCCGTCGACGTTGGGGTCACGCTTGTAGATCGGGCCACCGAGAATCGCGACGAATCGCCCGCTCGGGCTGGAGTACCTCGCCCAGCTGCCGCCGGTGTTGCACGGCTCGGGCGCGTAGGCCTCTTCGCCGTCCTGTACAGGACAGCCCGAGTAGCTCGCAGGAAGGATCTTGCCCGGCTTCCAGATGAAGGCGCATCCGGTGACAACCGGTGCCGGCTTGATCGTCTTCGTCGGCTTGGGCGCCGGCTTCAGGGTCGGTGTGGTCGTGGCGGCCACCGTTGGCGTGGGAGTCGGCGCGGGTGTCGCCGAGGTCGTTGCGGCGGCTGTCGCGGTCTCGTCCGCCTTGGGCTCGCCGTCGCTGTCACAGGCGGCAAGGGCGACCAACAGGAGCATCGCCGGGAGTGTACGGATCATGGGCCGAACGCTATCTGCGGCGAGCACCTCTCCATGAGAGGGTTTTCACCCAATTCAGCCGGTGAATGTCAGCCAGAGAAGCGCGATGTTGAGCGTGATCACGATCGCCGCGACGAGACACGCGGCGCCGGTCGTCAGTCGGCGGTTGACGTGCTCGCCCATGATCGACGTACGAGCGGTCAGCATCACCAGCGGGATGAGGGCGAACGGGATGCCGATCGACAGCACCACCTGGGAGATGACCAAGGCACGGCTGGGCTCGGCGCCAATGGCCAGGACGACGAGCGCCGGGATGAGCGTGACCACGCGACGTACGAGGATCGGCAGCTTGATCCCGAGCAGTCCGTTCATCACCTCGGCACCTGCCGCGCTGCCGACCGACGTCGACGCCAGACCTGAGCCGAGCAGCGCCACCGCGAACAGCAACGCGACGCCGGCGCCGAGCTCGGAAGTGACCACCTCATGCACCCCGGCGAGAGTGTCCGTACCGGGCAAACCGTCGAGGCTGGCCGCGGCCACCACGAGCAGCGACAAGTTGAGGATGCCGGCGAGGATCAGCGCGAGAACGACATCGGTACGGGTCGCCGACAGCAGCTGACGCACCGTGAGTCCCTCGCCGCGGCGGCCGAGGCGTGTGATGGTCAGGCTCGAGTGCAGGTAGATCACGTGCGGCATCACGGTCGCGCCGATGATGCCCGATGCCAGCAGCACGCTGTCAGCGCCCTCGAAGGTGGGAATCAGACCTTTGGCGAGCGGGCCCGGCTCCGGCGCATTGACAAACAGTCCGGCAAGGAAGCCGACCGCGATCAGGGCAAGGAAGCCAACGATCACACGCTCGAGCGCACTCTGGCCGCGCAGGTCGCCGATGCGAAGGATCGCCATGGCGACTGCGGCGGTGATGATCGCACCGACCACGAGCGGGAGGTCGAACAGCAGGTTGAGGGCGATGGCGCCGCCGACGACCTCGGCCAGATCGGTGGCGATCGCAATGGCCTCGGCCTGGAGCCAGAACGCCAGCCGCGGCGTCCTCGGCAGGTGTTCGCCGACGTGAGTCGCGAGCGACTTGCCCGTGACCATGCCGAGCTTCGCCGAGAGGTACTGGACCAGCACCGCCATGATGTTGGCCATCACGACAACCCATACGAGCGTGTAGCCGAACCGCGAACCCGCCGTCACATTGGTCGCGACATTTCCGGGATCGACGTACGCGACGGCGGCAATGAACGCTGGGCCCAACAAGGTGACGCGTCGCACCACCGGAGCCTTGGCAACCATGGTCACCGAGCCTAGTTGGCCCGGCATCGGCGCGAGCACGGCCGGGCCCTACGCGGGTGCTCCGGCGACGCCCGGCGACGACTTGTCGCCGGGTACCGTGAAGCAGTCATGAACTCGAGGTCCGACGGAGCAGAGCTCCACTCCCTTCTCAGGAATCGCTGGAGCCCGCAAACCTGGGACTCGACGCATGCCGTGACCGAGTCCGAGATCGCCTCGTTGCTGGAGGCGGCTCGATGGGCGCCTTCGGCCGGCAACTCCCAGCCATGGTCGTTCATCGTCGGCACACGCGGCGACACCGACCACCAGCGGATCGTCGCGCACCTGGCCGGGAGCTCCAGAGCGTGGGCGCCGGACGCGAGCGTGCTGGTCGTCAACATCTGCCATCGCTTCATCGAGGGCACCGACTGGGACTTCTCCGAGTTCGCCGAGTACGACCTCGGCCAGGCTGTGGCCCACATGACGATCCAGGCCCAGGCAATGGACATGGCCGCCCGGCAGTTCCGCGCCTTCGACCTCGACGCGCTCACGCGTGAGTTCGCGGTCCCGGAGCACTGGAAGATCCTGACAATCACCGCCTTCGGCGTCGCCCGATCGCCCGTGGTCGACGAGGATCGCTGGGAGGCCCGAGACCGCACGAGACGCGACGACATCCTCTGGGACACCGAGCCCTGACCGCACCCGGCGGCTCCTCAGGTGGCGACGGGTCGGTCCGGATGATTGCTCCACTGCGACCACGAGCCGGGATAGAGCGCGGCATCGAAGCCGGCGATCGCCAGCGCCGCCACCTCGTGCGCTGCCGTGACCCCTGACCCGCAGTAGGCGGCGATCGCGACTCCGTCGCCCACGCCCAGCGCCTCGAACTGTCGACGCAGCTCGTCGGGCGACCGGAATCGCCCATCCGTGCCGACGTTGTCGGTCGTCGGTGCGCTGATGGCGCCCGGGATGTGCCCGGCCCTGGGATCGATCGGCTCTGTCTCGCCGCGGTAGCGCTCAACCGCACGGGCGTCGAGCAGGACGCCGTTGAACGACGCCGCACCATCGATGTCGATCGTCGCCACCTCGCCGTGAGTGAGCATGACATCGCCGGGCTCGGGTCGTACGTCGTCGGTGTCCAGCGCTCCGCCGGCTGCGACCCAGGCGCCGAGACCACCGTCGAGCAGCCGCACGTTGTCGAACCCGGCCCACCGCAGCAGCCACCATGCGCGGGCGGCCGCAAGACCACCGTTGTCGTCATGGGCGACCACGGTGTCGCCGTCGTTGATTCCCCATCGGCGTGCCGCGGCCTGCAGGTCCGCCGGATCGGGCAGCGGGTGCCGACCGTCGCGCGGCTCACCATGGGCGGCAAGCTCGGGCTCCAAAGGCACGTACACCGCTCCAGGAATGTGACCAGTGAGGTATTCGCCGTGACCGGGAGGTCCGCCCAGCTTCCAGCGCACGTCGAGCACGACGTACCGGCTCGGGTCGGCCAGGAGATCGGCCGGTTGGATGAGGACGTCCATGGCCCAAACCTAGGCGGCGAAGCTAGCGCCCGTCTCCAGCACGGACTTGAGGTCGCTGAGGATGTAGGGCCAACCACCGCCATCGCCACCTGCGCCACCGTCACCCGAGCCGGTGACGAAGAGCTTCATCACCGGAGCGCCGGTGACGTCATGGGTGACGGTGACCTTGGTGACGCCCTCTTCCTCGGCGAGCTCCCAGGTCACGGTTCGCGAACCTTCCAAGACCGACTCAGGCGTGAAATACGCGGTCCATGTCTGAACGAGTCGGTTGGGCGCATCGACCTCGACGACCTCGCCGTCGCACATCACCGGTGGCGCGCCGAGCTCCAGCAGCTGCGGCGCGGACGGTGTCTCGAACCTGCCGCCCGGCACCAGGTCATAGCTCGACGGCGCGCCGTAGGCGTACGTACCGTTGAAGGCCGGGTCGACGATGTAGGCCCAGACCTTGTCGATCGGCGCCTTGATGTAGATGCGGAACACTGCCGTGTCCGTCGACGTGGTCATGAGGACTCCTCTTCCAGGTCGTTCTTCATGTCGATGAGCGACTTGACGGTCTGCTCGGTGTACTTGTTGATCCATCGATCGTGGATCAGGCGGATCGGTACGGGGTTGAGGTAGTGATGCTTCTCGCGGCCCGACTTCTTGGTGACGACCAGTCCTGCCTCCTCGAGCAGCCGTAGATGTTTCATGACCCCGAACCGAGTCATCTCCAGACCCGACTCCAGCTCGGTGAGCGTCTGACCATTGCGGGCATCCAGGAGGTCGAGCAGGAATCTTCGCGTCGGATCGCCCAGTGCCTTGAACACCAGGTCGTCGTCCTCCGTCATGAGCTCAGGAACGGCGCGATGCGCTCGGCGACCACATCGCCGGCGACGTCGTGAGCGGCACCGATCATGTGATCAAGCTGGCCGTTCGGCAGCCCCTCAACGAGTCGCCGAGCGACATCGATCATGAACTCGTGATCGGCGCCCCCAACCAGCACCAGCGTCGGCGACGTGACCTTGCTGAGGAGATCGATCGGGATCGTGCCGCCATGCTCGTCGCCCATCGCGGCAGAGTCGTACGCAAGCGTGGGCGCGACTGCTCTCATCGCGGGCCACGCCGGTCCCTGCTGCATGCCCTCGACGACGTGGTCGGGCACACCGACCATGCGCATGAATGCCACCATCGCGTCACCCGGACGGTTCTCGGCGAGAAGCGCGTGCAGGCGAGCGTGCCAGTCGAGGCCGTGCTGCTCGTCGCCGTCAAGGTTGTAGGGAGCGTCATGCATCACGAGCCGATCGACAGCTAGTCCGCTCGCAGCTGCTCGCATCGCGAGCGCGGCACCGGACGAGTGCCCGTAGAGCGAAGCACGTCCTCCTGCGACCTCGATCAATGCAGCGATGTCCTCGATCTCACGCTCGACGATGTATGGCGGACGCTCGCTCGCGTCATCACTGCCGCCGCGGCCACGACGATCGACGTTGAGCACGCGGCAATGGTCGGAGAGTGCTTTCGCGAGTGGCTGAGTCACACCCCGTGTGCACGAAGCCCCGGGGAGCACAATGACGGGTGATCCAGATCCCAGGTCGTCGTACGCGACGGTGGTGCCGTCAGCAGAGGTAGTTGTCGCCATGCGTCCACAATAGGTGACCATTTAGTCACATGTCAAGACAGGCAAAAGCACCACCCCGAAGGGTGGCGCTTTCAGCGCTCAGGAGGCGTAGCTGCGGCTACGTCCGCCGGACGAACCACCGCGACGGCGCTGGCCATTGCCATTGCCATTGGGACGACCACCACCGTTGCCGCGGTAGCCACCCTGGGGGCGACCCCCGCCGTTGCCACGGTTGCCGCCGTTGTTGGTGGGCGTACGTGCACCGGCACGCACCGACGACATGTGCGGCGCATCCGTACCGGCTCCCGAAAGGTTGGCGACGGTCATCGGCGACGGAGCCGTACGGGCTTCGTGGTGCCGAGCCGTGACGCCCGCCTTGTTCTGCAGTGCCATGACGTCGCGAAGAGCCTCGGGAGTCGTCATCGTGACGACAGCTCCGGACTCACCCGCACGAGCCGTACGGCCCGAACGGTGCTGGTATGCCTTGTGCTCGGCCGGCGCGTCGTAGTGGACGACCAGGCCGATGCCATCGACGTGGATGCCGCGGGCGGCGACGTCGGTGGCGACGATGACGCTGGCCTTGCCACTGCTGAAGGCGGCGAGGTTGCGCTCGCGGTGACGCTGCGAGAGGTCACCGTGCATGTCGACGGCTTCGATGCCGTTCATCGTGAGCTGCTTCGCGAGGCGCATCGCACCGCGACGCGTACGGGTGAAGACGATGCTGCGCGGGTTGGCGCGGAGCAGGTCGAATGCCGTCTTGGACTTCTCGGTCGCGGCACTGACGAGCACGTGGTGCTCCATCGTGTCGACGTGGCTGTCGGCCGAGTCGACCTCGTGGAGGACGTGCTGCGGCAGGTGGCGCTTGACGAGCTTGTTGACGTCACCGTCGAGCGTCGCCGACAGCAGCAGGCGCTGGCTGTTGGGCGGCGTCTTGGCGAGGATCGCGTCGATCGGCTTGTAGAAGCCGAGGTCGCACAGGTGGTCGGCCTCGTCGAGGACCGTGACCTCGATGTCGTCGAGCGAGATGCAGCGACGGTCGAGCAGGTCGGTCAGACGACCCGGGGTGGCGATGACGACGTCGACACCGTTGCGCAGGGTCGTGATCTGCTTGTTGATCGGGACACCGCCGTAGACCGTGGTCAGGCGCAGCCCCATCTTCTGGGCGAGCGGCTCCATGGCCGTACGGACCTGCGTTGCGAGCTCACGCGTGGGCAGCAGGATCAGGGCGCGGGGAGCCTTGGGGCGGCTGGTGCGACCGGCGAGGCGAATCAGGACCGGAAGGCCGAAGGCCAGGGTCTTGCCGGAACCCGTGCGGGCCCTGCCCAGCACGTTGCGACCCGCGAGCGCGTCGGGGATCACGGCGGACTGGACAGGACTGGGGTTGACGATGTCCTGCCGAGCCAGTGTGGACACCAGCGAGGCGGGGAGGTTGAGGGTGGAGAAGGTGGGCAGCGCAGGGCTGCTTGCAGCGTTGTTCACAGAGAAGTACTCACAGACGTTTCGGATGAATTGCCCGAAAGTCCATTTCGCGCGGGATCGCGCTACTTCGCCGGGCAGAACAGCGCTGAGACCAGCGCGTTCACGTATTCACATACTAGCAGTCGGGCGCCTCAGCCAACGAATCCTGAACCTCGTACGTGATGCGTCTCTCAGGCGAGGAGATCGGCGTAGTCGGGGTGCTTCTCGATGAACTGAGCGACGTACGGGCAGGTCGCGATGACCTTCTTGCCTCGTTCTCGGATGTCGTCGAGGGCGCCCGTCACGAGCTCGGCGGCCAGGCCCTGGCCCTCGAACTCGTCGAACACCTCGGTGTGAATGAGGTTGACGGCCTCGTCGTCCTCGCGGCCCTTGATGAAGCCGGCGAGGACGTCATCGACGCGGATCTCGTAGCGGCGCGTGTCCGGATTGAGGGTGACTTCGTTGCTCATGTCAGGTCCAACGCTCAGACGAGCGCGAGGATTCCAAGGACACCGACCGCCACCGCGAGAGCCAGTGAGATGCTGATCAGAATCACGTGCACATGCAGGAACGTCGTGGCCTTGCCGACGGCATCGCGCGAGCGTTCGTCCTTGAGGACGCGTCGCAGGAACGGCGGCCAGATGACGAAGCTCCAGACCGCGGAGACGAGCAGCAGCAACGACCAGGCGAGGGGGAGATCCATGACTCCATTCTCTCAGGCGTAGGAGAGCAGATCGTCCAGCGGTCGAGGCACCCGTTCGAGGTCGAGCCGTGGGGCAGTCTCGGACTGATCGGGGCAATCTGCCTGGTCATCGCGGCCGTGGCGGCATGGGCCCCGACGCCGCGGATGCTGAGGAACATCCATCCGTCACAGGCTGCCGACTGACTAGGGTTTGGGGATGAACGTCCTCGACTTCCCCGATGCTGACGCGTGGTCGTCCTGGCTCGAGGAGAACCAGGACGACCACGCCGAGGCGTGGCTTCGGATTGCCAAGAAGGGCAAGGGGCTCGAGACAATCGGCATCACCGATGCGCTGGACGTCGCACTGTGCCACGGCTGGATCGACGGTCAGCGCAAGGGCAACGACGAGGTCTCCTTCCTGCAGCGCTACTGCCCACGCCGATCGACGAGCTCGTGGTCACAGGTCAACGTGGCAAAGGCCGAGGCGCTGATCGCCGCAGGACGTATGCGGCCCGGCGGGTTCGCCGAGATCGAGAAGGCCAAGGCCGACGGCCGCTGGGATGCGGCGTACGAACCGCAGAGAACAGCCGAGACACCGCCCGATCTGGTTGCGGCGCTCGACGACAACGCTGACGCCAAGGCTGCGTACGAGGCGCTGGGCCGGTCGGAGCGCTACGCGATCATCCTGCAGCTGCTCAAGGCGCGCACGCCCGATGGCCGGGCCAGGATCCTCGCCCGAGAGGTGACGCGCCTAGGCGTTCGTCAGGGACTTCAGGGCTGACGCGAAGAGGGCGAGTCCGTCGGTACCGGGACCGGTGAGGTCCTCGACCGCGTGCTCGGGATGGGGCATGAGACCGACGACATTGCCGCGTTCGTTGGTGATGCCGGCGATGTCGTTGACTGAGCCGTTGGGGTTGATGTCGACATAGCGGAAGACGACGCGGCCGTCACCCTCAAGGCGAGCGACAGTCTCTGCATCGGCGACGAAGCCACCCTCGCCGTTCTTGAGCGGGATGACGATCTCCTGGCCCACGCTGAGGTCGGACGTCCATGACGTGTCGGTGTTCTCGACCTTGAGCGTCTGGTCACGGCAGATGAAGTGGCGGTGATCGTTGCGGATCAGCGCGCCGGGAAGCAGGTGTGACTCGCACAGGATCTGGAAGCCGTTGCAGATGCCGAGCACCGGCATGCCGCCCTGGGCTGCTGCGATGACCTCTGTCATCACTGGCGCGAAGCGGGCGATCGCACCGCAACGCAGGTAGTCGCCGTACGAGAAGCCGCCCGGCAGGATGACGGCGTCGACGCCTTTGAGGTCGTGGTCTCCGTGCCAGAGGGCGACGGCCTCGCCACCAGCAATCGTGACGGCGCGCTGCGCATCGGTGT
Organism: uncultured Actinomycetota bacterium; assembly: GCA_963849475.1. Taxonomy (GTDB): domain Bacteria; phylum Actinomycetota; class Actinomycetes; order Propionibacteriales; family Nocardioidaceae; genus Aeromicrobium. The sequence continues at coordinate 509,327 of CAWKHC010000004.1, read as the reverse complement.
CATCCAGCGATCCCGGGAAGGTGACGACGCCGATCTTCACTCTGCCACCCGTACGGCGAAGTCCTCGATGACCGGGTTGGAGAGCAGTGTCTCGGCGATCTTGTGCACCTCGGCGAGGGTTGCTTCGTCAGCGGCAGCGACCTCGAGCTCGAAGCGCTTGCCCTGACGTACGTCGGTCACCGCGGCGAAGCCGAGCCTCGGAAGAGCTCCGTGCACCGCCTTGCCCTGCGGGTCGAGGATCTCGGGCTTGGGCATGACATCAACGATGACGCGGGGCATGGCCCCAGTCTACCGAGGTCGCCACCCGTCGACTGCAGACGGCTTCCCCAGTTTCGCGAAATCTGGTCTGCCCTTGGATCTACCATGAGGATGCTCGTCAACCCGTCGACGCAGCATGGCGTTTCCGCCGCTACCTGAGGAACCATCTGATGCGTCGACTCGTCGTGAGCGTCCTGCTCTTGGTATCAGTGCTCGCCACCGGCGCCGCGTCCGCCACTGCTGATGAGCCGGTGTCCCCGCCGGCCGCGAGCGAGCCGCCAGCTGAACCGTTGGACGCTGCCGACGCCACCGCGCCCATGACGGCGTTCACGAGCGAAGGCGTCGATGACCCCCAGTGCATGGGATCGAAGTTCAACGAGGGAGCTGGCGACGTCGCCGCGGCCCGAAACCTGCTCAACGGCTACATCAACATCGCCACGTTCAGGACCTGGCGCATGCCGATGAAGTCCGGCAAGGTCGATCTGGTCAAGCTGACCTGGCGCGAGGACCCGTTCAACAACGACAACTGGGCCTTCAATCTCCACACGCTGCGCTGGGCCGAGCCGTTGCGCCGAGTCGGGTCTGCCAGCGGAGACGAGGTGAGCGACGAGGAACGTGCGGCGATGCGCGCGCTCTACACCGGTCTGCTCGACGACTGGATTCGCAACAACCCACGGAGCAGCCCGAGGTCGAAGTTCGCCTGGTACGACATGTCGGTGGGCGTACGGTCGATCGGCCTGGTCTGTGCGACGACCGTGATCGACGAGACGTCCTCTGTCGGCGTCCGCGTAGCAGCATCGATGACGGCCCACGCGAAGGCACTGATCGACCCGAAGCAGTACCGGACGTCCGGCAACCACGGCCTGCACCAGAACATGGGTCTGCTGGCACTGGGCTGCCACACCGAGAACGAAGCCTGGAAGACCCTTGCGCAGTCGCGCAGCCTGGCCCTGCTCAAGCGCTCCGTCGACACCCAAGGTGTCACCGATGAAGGCTCGTTGCTCTACCAACAGCTCAACTATCGCTGGTACGTCGAGCTCAGGACTCGCCTGGAAGCGTGCGGACTCGAACCCGACGCCTACTACAGCAACATCGACAAGATGCCGGACATGATGGCTGAGGCGACCCAGCCCGACGGCACCGTCGTTGCCTTCGGCGACACCTCCGCCAAGAGCTTCATGCAGTCGGTCTCTGGCACCGGCGTGGAGTACGCGGTGACCAAGGGAGCGTCCGGACCCAAACCCTCCGTGTCGCTCTTCAGGGTGTTCGACCGCGGCTACGCGTACTCCCGGACCGGATGGTTCGACACCCAGCCGGGCGCGAACGCCCAGTCGCTGGCGGCGATCCGGTTCGGGCCGGGAATGCGCTACAGCGTGCACGGTCAGCAGGATGCCGGCAGCGTCAGCTACTTCGCGCTCGGCAGACAGATCCTCTGGCAGCCCGGGGTGTGGGGCGGCGCCGGCGGCAAGCCGCGCAAGTACGTCGTGAGCAACGAGTCGCACAACTCGATCGACATCCCTGCGGTGAGCTACAACCCCAGCGCGCGCGTCTACAAGACGGTCACCCGCAGCTACCCGGAGACCCCGAGCCGAGGGCGCCGCCGACCTGATCAGCCTCAAGACGTCGGCCCTCAAGGGAGCGGTCTGGAAGCGCACCATGATCCACGCGAAGCAGGCGAACTTCCTGATCGTCGACGACATCGTGACGCAGAAGAAGTCACGCACCGTCGTGCAGCGCTGGCACTTCGGTGCCGACCGTACGGTCAAGAGCAGCAACGGCCGCATCGTGACTTCTGGGCCCGGGTCCAACTCGGTGACACTGTGGGTCGGCTCGAAGCCCAAGCTCGGTGTCGTGAAGGGGCGCAAGAGCCCGATGCTCGGCTGGCGCAGCGAGACCGTCAACAAGTTCATCAAGACACCAACCGCCGAGGCCTCCAAGAAGGGCAAGACGGTGCACCTGACGGCCATCATCGTGCCCCGGCCCAGCAACATGAGCGCCTCTGACATCCGCATCATCCGTACGTCGACCTCAGGTGGCAGGCGCACTGTGTACGTCCGCGTCGGCACCAAGACCTACCGCGTCGCGTTCAGCACTTCGTCGGCCAGCGTCACCCTGATGTAGACCGGCTGGTGGTCAGCGGGAGGCTTGGCGCGCCCGGCGCTTCTTCTTCACGACGCGCACCGTCTTGCGGCTGCCCTTGTAGATCCTGGTGCCGAACCAGATCGAGAACCCGACGAGCGCCACGGTCGCCAGGACGGGAAGGAGTCGCGGACCCCAGTCCTTGGAGAGCCATTGCCCCGAAAGCACGAGGTAGGACACGACGAGCCCGGCGAAGTTCACGAGGTACTTGGACAGGTTCTTCACCATCAGAGATCGCACCACACCCCATGACACCTTCTTGGCCCCGCCCTGCGCCCTCTTGCGCAGCGCCGCCAGCGTCAGCTCCTCTTCCTTCTTCTCCTGTGCCCGCATCACATTGCGATAGGCGATGATGCCGCGCTCGAGCTGGCGCGCCTTCCACGCCACCTCGGCATCGTGCTTCGAGGCGTAGTGGAAGTCGTCGCCTCCGAATGTGCAGTTCAGCGGGTCCGGACATTGGTTGGGACGGCCCGTGGCTGGATTGATGTGGAAGACGCCGGAGCCGCTGTCAGGCACTGATCAGCTGAGCTCGCGCTTGAGGATCTTGCCGGTCGACGTCATCGGCAGCTCGTCGATGAACACGACCTCGCGCGGGTACTTGTAGGCCGCGAACTGCTCCTTGCCCCAGGCGACCAGATCAGCTTCTGCGACATCGTCGTGGTCCTTGTTCTTGACGATGTACGCCTTGATCTCCTCGCCGTGCGACTCGTGCGGCACACCGATGACGGCGACCAGCGAGACCGCCGGGTGCTCCATCAGGATCTCTTCGAGCTCACGCGGATAGACGTTGAAGCCACCGCGGATGATCATGTCCTTGGACCGGTCGACGATGTAGTAGAAACCCTCGTCGTCCTTCTTGGCGAGGTCACCCGAACGGAACCAGCCGTCCTTGATCGACTCAGCCGTCGCGTCGGGCCGGGCGTAGTAGCCCTTCATGATGTTGTGGCCCTTGATCGCGATCTCACCGACCGCGTCAGGACCGTCCTCGACATCGCTCCAGTCATCGTTGATCAGCTTCATCTCGACGCCGGGAATCGGCACACCGATCGAGCCGACGCGCGGCTCCTCGCCGAAGCGCGAGAACGAGGCGACCGGCGAGGTCTCCGACAGGCCGTAGCCCTCGAGGATCGTCACACCGAAGCGTTCCTTGAACTGCTTGTGGATGTCGACCGGAAGCGCCGAGCCACCGGCTGCAGCGACACGCAGGTTGGAAGCGATCTCCTCGACATCGACACCGCTGTCGTCGAGCGCGCCCAGCAGTCCCCAATACATCGTGGGCACGCCCGCGAAGAACGTCACCTTCTCCTTGAGCATCAGTCCGAGGGCGGCGTTGGCATCGAAGCGCGGCAGCATCACGACGGTGCCGCCGTACGCGAACCCGCCGTTCTGGATCACGGTCTGGCCGAACGAGTGGAACAGCGGGAGCACACAGAGGTACGTGTCCGGGTTCGACTCGTCGGCGCCAAAGAGGTCCTTGCCGGCCAGTGCGTTGTCACGCATGTTGCGGTGGCGCAGCTCGGCGCCCTTGGGCTGACCCGTCGTGCCAGAGGTGTAGAGGATGACGGCGGTGTCATCGTCATCGGTCTCGACCGTGTCGAACGTCGGTGGCTGCTCAGCGACCAGCGGCGAGAAGAACTCCGGCGGGCTCAGCGGCGCAGGCTGCGCGGAGTCGAGCTTGATCAGGAAGAACTCGGTGCACGACTCGGTGGCCTGGAAGCCCTCCCAGGCCGCATCACCGATCGGCAGGTCAGGCGTGCCCTCGAATGCGAAGTAGGCCTTCGCGTTGGAGTCGTTGAGGTGGTAGGCGACCTCGCGACCCTTGAGCAGGATGTTGAGAGGAACGACCGTCGCACCGGCCTTGAGGATCCCGTAGTAGATCGTGCTGAAGTACGGGAGGTTGGCGCACGAGAGTGCCACCTTGTCGCCGGGCTTGATCCCGCGAGACACCAACAGGTTGGCGACCTGGTTGGCCGCCCCGTTGACCTGCGCGTACGTGAGCCGGGTGTCGCCGAACACGATGGCCGTGCGCTCGGGATATTCGGCGGCGGACTTCTCCAACAGGGTGGCTAGGTTGCCCACGATGCGCTCCTCAGGTGTGACGGGGCCTTCACCCTATCCGCCGGATGCTGGGCGTGCGGGACAACTTTCTCCATCAAACGTGCATCTCCTTGGTGACAGTCACATCGGGGGGAGGCCCGGTCCGGCACCACGCCGGACCAGGCCTGCATCGACAACAGGAGAGCGCATGGCTGCACGACAGAAGGACAAGGCACAGACCGCTGTCGCCGTGTGCGCCTATGTGGCGCTCGTCGTGCTGAGCGTCTTGCTTGCGCTGAGCACGTCGTACGGATACTGAAAGACCCCCAACCCGGCGGAGGGTTGGGGGTCTTGTCGTGGAGCTCAGCAGCCGTCGCGCATCAAGTCGGGCAGCCGGCCGCGAGTGACCTCCATGAACACGACCTTCGCAGAGTCCGAGATCGTGTCCGGCTGGCCGTTGAACAGGAATCCGATCCAGCTGTCGCCCTGGTTGACCATCAGGCCGGTCTGGCTGTAGCCCGCCTCGATGGGTGTGGACTCCTCGCCGAGCACGTCCTTGACTGCCTTGTAGGTGCTGCCGATCTGCAGCCCCGAACGCGTGGTCGGCCCGGGCTTGAAGATGCCGATCGCCGAGACCTCACCGTCGTCGAGCGTGAAGACGTCGAAGTAGTCCTTGTAGGCGGGCTTCCACAGGAGGCGATTGACGTAGTTGTCGCAGGTCTTGCTCTTCACGTCCTTGTCGAGGTAGCCGGTCGCAAACGCGTCTGCCTTGCTCATGCCGACCTTCACCGGGCCGACCTGACCGGGGAGGATCTTCAACGAGCTGGCCGGCTGCAACACCGGCGCTGCCGGCGGCGTGTCCACCTTGCCGGGCGCCGGAGTCGTCGCCGTGTCTGTCGCCTTCTCGGTCGCCTTGGGCGTGGCCGTGGTTGAGGTCTCCGGCTTGTCGTCGTCGCCGCCGCGCAACTGGTTGGCGACGACGCCTGTGCCCACGCCGCCGGCCATGGCGACTGCCAAGATTCCGGCGGCTATCTGCTGCTTCATGACAATCTCCTGGTTCTCGGTGCTCCCCGTGGAGCCGCCGTCAGGTGGAGAGATGCGCGACGATCCTCAAAAGTTGTCGACATCGACACCCAACTTTCCACGGACGAACCCGCGCGCCGTGTGGATGCGCGCCTTGACCGTGCCGAGTGGCGTCTGGGTCAGCTCGGCGATCTCGTCGTACGGCAGCGAGCCGATGTCCCGGAGCACGAACGCCTCCGCCGCCTCGGGGTGCGCCAGCTCAAGGGCCTCGATCGCGTCGAGCAGGTCGATGCGACTGCCGGCGATCACGCTGGTCGTACGCGGATCGGGCTCGGCTGGAAGCTCACCGACGGCACGCTCGGCGAAGCGGCGCTTGAGCGTGCGATAGGTCTGCCGGGCCTGGTTGGACGCGATCACCGTCACCCAGCCCATGAACGAACCGGACCCTGAATAGTCCTTGAGGTGGGTCGCGATCGAGAGCAGCGCGTCCTGCGCGGCCTCCTCCGCGTCAAGCGTGTGGGGCAGCAGTCGGGCACACCGCCGAAGCACCTGGGGACGTATCTGGGAGAGCAGTTCCTCCATCGCCCAGGCGTCACCTGCCCGCGCCCGCTCGATCAGCTCCCCCTGCGCATCCATGCATCGACCATACTGAAGCCCTATGAAGCAGATAGGGCGCTATCGACTTGACGGGGTGCAAGGGTTTGGCGCCTTTGCCATGGTCTGGCACGGGTTCGATCCGGAGCTCGAGATTCCGGTCGCGGTCAAGATCCTCGCCGAGAACTGGGCCCATCACGCCGACGTACGCGAGCGGTTCCTCGCCGAGGCCCGCCTGCTGCGCAAGATCGACAGCAACCGGGTCATCCGGGTCTATGACATCGGCACGCATGAGGACCGGCCCTACTTCGTCATGGACTTCATCGAAGGCGGCACCGTCGCAGACCGGGTGAAGCCTCCCGTGCCTCCCGAGCAGGCGCTCAAGCTGGCCATCGAGTCGGCGCGCGCCGTGCAGGTGCTCCACGACGCCGGTGTCCTGCACCGCGACATCAAGCCGACCAACCTGTTGGTCGGCGACGACGAGCGGGTGCTGGTGGCCGACCTTGGCAGCGCCAAGCGGCTCGCCGAGGCGAGCGGAGTGACCGTCACGACCGGTACGCCCGCGTACATGGCGCCCGAGCAGGCCCGCGGTGAGCCAGTCGACGCCCGCTCCGACGTCTACTCGCTGGGCGCTGTGACGTATGAATTGGTCTCTGGAAAGCAGCCGTTCGACGTCAGCGACCCGGGCTCGCTGCTCAGCCGCACGGTCGACAGCCGACCGCCTCGCCTCGAGGGTCCCAAGGACACGACCCGGGCGCTCGACCGCCTGCTGGCGTCGGCATTGGCCACCCGGCCTGCCGATCGACCGGCATCGGCCGCAGCTTTCGCCGACGCGCTTGAGCACGTCGGCGCGGGGACCAAGGCGAAGGGTGTGAAGCGGGTTCGCCGCGAGGTCGCACCGTCGCTGCTGATCACGCTCGCGGTCCTGGTCTTCGGCGCCTCAGCTGCCGCCTCCTGGTACCTGACGCGCTAGAAGGTCAACCCGGTGAGCTGTTCGTAGGCCTGGACGTAGCGTTCGCGGGTCTTGGCGACGATCTCGTCCGGCAGCTTGGGGGGCTGGGAGTTGCTGGCCCGGTCCCAGCCGCTCCCGGGCGACAGCAGCCAGTTGCGTACGAACTGCTTGTCGTATGACGGCTGGGTCTGGCCGGGCTGCCACTCGTCGGCGGGCCAGAAGCGAGACGAGTCGGGCGTCAGGACTTCGTCGGCGAGCACGATCGTGCCGTCTGGCCGGGCGCCGAACTCGAGCTTGGTGTCGGCAAGGATGATGCCCCGCTCGCGGGCGATGCCTTCGGCACGGGCGTAGATCTGCAGTGTCAGGTCGCGGAGCGCCTCGGCTGACTCGAGTCCGATGGTCTCGACCGTGTGGTCGAACGAGACGTTCTCATCGTGCTCACCCAGGTCGGCCTTGGTCGCCGGGGTGAAGATCGGCTCGGGCAGCCGCGATCCGTCGACCAACCCGGACGGCAGCGCAACACCGCACACCTCGCCGGTCGCGTTGTAGTCGATCAGGCCGGAGCCGGTGAGGTAGCCACGGGCCACGCACTCGACCGGGAACATCTCGAGCTTCTCGCAGATCACGCCGCGGCGACGTACGGCGTCCGGGACGTCGGTCGACACCATGTGATTGGGCACGAGGTCCTCGAGCTGGTCGAACCACCACAGGGACATCCGCGTGAGCAGCTCGCCCTTGTCGGGGATGCCGGGCTCGAGGACGAAGTCGAAGGCAGAGATCCGGTCGGAGGCCACCATCAGCAGATTGCCGTCGCCCGTGTCGTAGAGATCGCGCACCTTGCCCGAGTGGATGTGGCGGGCTCCGGGAATGTCAGCAATCACGGGCACAGCGTATCTGTGCCCATTCGTCAGTTCGTGAAGTCGTTCCAGAAGTCCACGTGATAGAGCACCGAGGCGACCACGACGAACACCGCGACCACCAGCCCGATGTAGCGGTGCCGGGGATCTGGCTCGCTCAAAGGATGGAGCCAGGCGTGTACGAAGCCGCCTCGGGGTTGGCTGCGACCAGCTCTTCAATGCGCCTCGTGACAGCCGCAACCTGGCTGACAGCGGCACCCGTGAAGTCGATCGGCGATGCGACGAGTGAGGCGAGATCGGACTCGGACAGGCCGAGCCGCTCGTCGCCGGCGAACCGTACGAAGAGGTCGTTCTCGGCGGCACCCTTTTCCCGCATCTCCAGCGCAACGGCGACCGCATGCTGCTTGACCGCGTCGTACGCCGTCTCGCGGCCCCGACCGTTGCGTACCGCTGCCATGAGCACCTTGGTCGACGCGAGGAACGGCAGGTAGCGATCGAGCTCTCGCTGGATGACCGCCGGGAACGTACCGAACTCGTCGAGCACGGTCAGGAAGGTCTCGAACAGTCCGTCGGCGGCATAGAACGCGTCAGGCAGCGCGACCCGGCGGACGACCGAGCACGAGACGTCGCCCTCGTTCCACTGGTCTCCGGCCAGCTCGCCGACCATCGAGGCGTAGCCGCGAAGGATCACGGCGAGGCCGTTGACCCGCTCACAGGAGCGGGTGTTCATCTTGTGCGGCATCGCGCTCGAGCCGACCTGGCCGGGCTTGAAGCCTTCGGTGACGATCTCGTTGCCGGCCATCAGCCGGATCGTCGTCGCGAGGTTGGACGGCGCGGCCGAGAGCTGCACCAGCGCGGTGACGACGTCGTAGTCGAGTGAGCGGGGATAGACCTGCCCGACACTCGTCAGCACATTGTCGAAGCCGAGGTGCCTGGCGACGCGCTGCTCGAGATCGGCCAGCTTGGCCTCGTCACCGCCGAGCAGGTCGAGCTGGTCCTGGGCAGTTCCGACCGGACCCTTGATGCCACGCAGCGGATAGCGAGCGATGAGATCGTCGAGCCGGTCCATCGCGACGAACAGCTCGTCCGCGACGGTGGCGAAACGCTTGCCGAGGGTGGTGGCCTGGGCGGCGACGTTGTGGCTGCGGCCGGCCATGACGAGCTCGGCGTGCTCGGTGGCGAGCCGACCGAGGCGGGCGAGGGTGGCGACTCCGCGATCGCGGAGCAGGTCGAGCGACGCACGGATCTGCAGCTGCTCGACGTTCTCGGTGAGGTCGCGCGAGGTCATGCCCTTGTGGATGTGCTCGCTGCCAGCCAGCGCGGCAAACTCCTCGATGCGGGCCTTCACGTCGTGGCGAGTGACCTTTTCGCGCTCGGCGATCGAGGCGAGGTCGACCTGGTCGACGACGGCCTCGTACGCCTCGATGACTCCGTCGGGAGTCTCGACCCCGAGATCCTTCTGGGCCGTGAGCACCGCGATCCACAGCTGGCGTTCGAGCACGATCTTGTGCTCGGGCGACCAGATGTGCGCGAGCTCCTTCGAGGCGTATCGGCTGGCCAGGACGTTGGGCGTGGTCACGCCTCTATTGTCCCATTGGCCGCAGCGAGAGCGATGTCCGTACGGAAATGTGCGCCGTCGAAGCTGATCTCAGCCACCCCGGCGTACGCGCGATCGCGGGCCTCCGCGAGGCTGCTGCCCGTCGCCGTCACCGAGAGCACCCGCCCGCCGGCGGTCACCAGCTCGCCGTCGACGAGGGCCGTGCCAGCGTGGATGACGTCGATGCCGTCGAGAGCATCTGCGGCTTCGACACCCGTGATCACGTCGCCGTTGCGCGGCGACTCGGGATATCCGGCGGCCGACATCACGATCGTCACGGCCGAGTCCGTACGCCACTGCGGCATGCCCACCTCGCCGAGCGTGCTCGTGGCGGCGCCGTTGAGCAGTGCTGACAGCGGCGTCCTGAGCACGGCCAGCAGCGCCTGCGTCTCAGGGTCGCCGAAGCGGGCGTTGAACTCGATGACGCGGGTGCCGCGGCTGGTGAGCGCGAGACCGGCATAGAGCAAGCCCTGGAACGGTGTGCCCCGTCGAGCCATCTCCTGCACGGTCGGCACGAGGACTCGGCGGGAGACCTCGGCGACGAGCTCGTCCGGTGCCCAGTCGAGCGGTGTGTAGGCGCCCATGCCACCGGTGTTGGGCCCGGCGTCACCGTCGAGCGCGCGCTTGAAGTCCTGGGCCGGCTGCAACGGGAGGACCGTCTCGCCGTCGGTGATGGCGAACAGCGAGACCTCGGGCCCGTCGAGGTACTCCTCGATCACGACACGCCCACACGCTGCCGCGTGGTCGAGAGCTGCCTGGCGATCGGTGGTCACGACGACGCCCTTGCCCGCGGCGAGTGCATCGTCCTTGACGACGTACGGCGGACCGAACGCGTCGAGCGCAGCCGCGGCCTGCTCGGCGGTGTCGCAGACGTGAGCCATCGCCGTCGGGACCTCGGCGGCGGCCATGACCTGCTTGGCGAACGCCTTCGATCCCTCGAGCTGAGCCGCCTCGGCACTCGGTCCGAAGCACGCAACACCCGCAGCCCGTACGGCATCGGCGACACCCGCGACGAGGGGCGCTTCCGGTCCGACGACGACCAGGTCGACACCGAGCGACACCGCGAGGGACGCCACCGCGTCACCGTCGAGCTGATCGACGTCGTGCAGCGTCGCGATGGCAGCGATGCCTGGGTTGCCCGGAGCCGCGTGCACCTCGGTGACCTGTGGATCGCGCGAGAGCGCGAGCGCCAGGGCGTGCTCGCGGCCGCCGGAGCCAATGACCAGTGTCTTCACGCACCAAGCCTATCGGCGCGAACTTCAGGGTTGAGTTGCGGACGCCCGAACCAGTTTGGTCCCTGAGGAGCGAGGTACGAGCGTCTCGAAGGGCTCAGAGCAGATCATGGACGACGATCGTCTGCTCACGGTCCGGGCCGACACCGATCGTCGAGATCCGGGCACCCGACATCTTCTCGAGAGCAGCGACGTAGTCCTGCGCTGCCTGCGGAAGGTCGGCGACCGTACGCGCGCCGGAGATGTCCTCGCTCCACCCCGGGAAGAACTCGTAGATCGGCTTGGCGTGGTGGAAGCCGGTTTGCGTCATCGGCATCTCGTCGACCCGCTCGCCATCCACCTCGTACGCGACGCAGACCGGGATCTGGTCCCAGCCGGTGAGCACGTCGAGCTTGGTCAGCACGAAGTCGGTGACGCCGTTGATGCGCGCGGCGTAGCGGGCGATCGGCGCGTCGTACCAGCCGCAGCGGCGCGGGCGACCCGTCGTGGTGCCGAACTCTGCACCGTTCTTGCGCAGCTGCTCACCGTCGTCGTCGAACAGCTCGGTCGGGAACGGCCCCTCGCCGACGCGCGTCGCGTAGGCCTTGACGATGCCGATGACGCGGGTGATCTCGGTCGGCGCGATGCCCGAACCGGTGCAGGCCCCGCCGGTCGTCGCTGACGACGACGTCACGAACGGATAGGTGCCGTGGTCGACGTCGAGCAGGGTCGCCTGGCCGGCCTCGAGCAGCACGGTCTTGCCGGCTGCGAGCGCCTCATGGAGGAGCAGCGGAGTGTCGCAGACCATCGGGCGGAGCCGGTCGACGTACGACAGCAGCTCCTCGACGATCTCGTCGACCTCGACCGCGCGGCGGTTGTAGACCTTGGTGAGGAGCTGGTTCTTGACCTCGAGGGCGGCTTCGACCTTCTCGCGCAGGATCTTCTCGTCGAACAAGTCCTGGATGCGGATGCCGAGGCGGTTCATCTTGTCGGCGTACGTGGGACCGATGCCGCGACCCGTCGTGCCAATCTTGCGGCTGCCGAGGAACCGCTCGCCGACCTTGTCGAGCGTGCGGTTGTAGTCGGCGATCACGTGCGCGTTGGCGCTGATGACCAGGCGCGACGTGTCGATGCCGCGCTCTTCGAGTCCGTCGATCTCGTGGAACAGGACCTCGAGGTCAACCACGACACCGTTGCCGATGACCGGGACGCACCCGGGACTGAGGATGCCGCTGGGCAGTAGGTGGAGAGCGTACTTCTGGTCGCCGATGACGACCGTGTGCCCGGCGTTGTTGCCACCGTTGAACTTCACGACGTAGTCGACACGGCTACCGAGCAGATCGGTGGCCTTGCCTTTGCCTTCGTCGCCCCACTGGGCTCCGACGATCACAACTGCAGGCATGGAATTGCACCACCCTCGACATGCGACAAGCCCCGGTCTCACGGGGCTCTTACTGGTGCAGTCTAGCCGTTGAGCGCCGTCACTGCGACTGGCGAGCGCGGTAGGCGGCGACCGCCTCGCGGTTGCCGCAGGTCGTGCTGCAGAAGCGCCGGGACCGGTTGCGCGACAGATCGAGGAGGACATCGTCACAGTCGTCCGCGGCGCAGGTGCTCAATCTGGACAGCTCGTCCGATCGGATTGCGTCGATCATCGCCATGGCTGTCTCGACCGCGATACGCAGGTGCAGCGGCTGGTCATCCGCGGTGGCATGGAGGTGCCAGTCGTACTCGCCGTGCCGTACGAGGCGCGGCACTGCTTCGGCATCGGCGAGGATGCGATTGACGATCGGTACGGCACCGTCGCGTGAGCTGGTGAGGAGTGTCCGCAGCTGGGGCCGCAGCGCCCTGACGGCGTCGAGCTCGGCCTGGTCGCCGACGAGCGTGCCGGTGTAGCCGTGCTTGACGAAGAACGCCGCAAGATCGTCGGTGGTGAACATCGACTCGGGCGGCTCGGCGGAGTTGGCCAGCTCGACGGCGGACACCAAGGCACATTCGGTGTCATTGGTGAAAACCATGTTGACACCTTACATCTCTTGATCGTAGTGTCATGTGCCATGACGTCGTTGACCCATGACATCGCCTCGGTTCCGGCGTCACGCCTGCGCGCCGGGCTGACGCTCGCCGTCCTGTCCGCGATGTCGTTCGCCCTGTCGGGCCCGTTCGCCAAGGCACTCATCGAGTCGGGATGGACCGCTGGCTCCGCCGTCACCGCCCGCGTGCTGATCGCCGCTGCCGTCCTGGTCGTCCCCGCTGTCCTCTCGCTGCGCGGTCGCTGGGACCTGGTTCGTCGCAACGCCGGTCTGCTGGTCGCGTACGGCGTCATCGCCGTCGCAGGGTGTCAGCTGGCCTACTTCAATGCCGTCGACCGGATGGAGGTCGGCGTCGCGATCCTGATCGAGTTCACATCACCGGTGGCCGTCATCGGTTGGCTGTGGCTCAGCCGTGGCCAGCGGCCGTCTCGACTGACCGTGCTGGGTGCGATGACCGCGCTCGCCGGACTCGTGCTCGTCCTCGACCTGCTGTCGGGCGCAGACGTCGACGCGCTCGGTGTGACGTGGGCGCTGCTGGCGATGGCTGGCGCGGCGTTCTACTGGATCATCTCCGCGGACGAGGACAACGGCCTGCCAGGTCTCGTGCTCGCGGCCGGAGGGTTGCTGGTCGGAGGAGTGGTGCTGCTGTTCGCCGGGATGATCGGGATCGTCCCACTCGCCACCAGCCGCGCCGACGTACGCCTGGCTGACACCGACCTGCCCTGGTGGCTGCCCGTCATCGGCCTCGGAGTCATCACCGCCGCCGCCGCGTACGTCCTCGGCATCGCGGCGACTCGCCGGCTCGGTTCGCGCCTCGCCGCGTTCGTCGGACTGGGCGAAGCCGTGTCCAGCGTCATCTTCGCCTGGCTGCTCCTCGACGAGGCGCCCCGGGCGATCCAGCTGCTGGGTGGAGCGCTGATCCTCGCCGGCGTCGTGCTCGTGAAGCTCGGCGAACCCAAGGCGCAACCGCCGACTGTCTAGAGTGGCGGTCTCATGGAGACCCTCCTCGCGATCGCCAATGCCGAAGCCGGCAGCTCCGACGACTCGTCGGTGGAGCTGGCCATGGCAACGCTGCGCAAGGCGTACGACGTCGAGCTGGTCGAGACGTCAAGCCCCGAAGACCTGGACCAGGCACTCGCAGCGCATCCGGACGCGCACGGTGTCGTCGTGCTCGGCGGCGACGGCAGCCTGCACGCGGTCGTCGCTGCCATCCGCAAGGCTGATCGTCTCAATTCATTGATCGTCGGGCTCATACCCCTGGGCACCGGCAATGACTTCGCAGCGGCACTCGACCTCCCCGACGACCCGGCTCTCGCCGCTGGCGTGATCGTCCACAGCGATCCCGGGCCGATCGACCTGATCATCGACGGCTCCGATCAGGTCGTCGTCAATGTTGCCCACATCGGCATCGGCGCCGAGGCGGCCATCGCGGCCCGACCGCTCAAGAAGTTCCTCGGACCGGTCGGCTATGTCGCGGGTGCCCTGATCGCCAGCTTCAAAGGGATCGCTACGCCGGGAGCCAAGCTGGCGATCACGATCGACGGAGAGGTCATGCTCCCGCAACGATCGGTCATCCAGCTCGCGGTCGGCAACGGACGGTTCGTCGGCGGCGGTGCCGCGCTGCTCCCCGAGGCCGAGCCGTCGGACGGGCGACTCGATCTGATGGTCACGTACGCGGGCCCGCGGCTCCAACGCATCGTCTACGCATGGAAACTCAGCAAGGGCGTCCAGCACGAGCACTCCGACGTCGTCTATCGCCATGGCACCGAGGTCCAGGTCGTCGGGGACCCTCTCCCCTGCACCAGCGACGGCGAGCTCACCGAGCCCACCGCCGAGCACTCCTGGAGGCTCGAACCAGCGGCCTTCCAGATGTGGCGTTAGCCCTTGGGGGCGACGAGCTCGGCGTACGCCTCTTTGCTCGACTCGTGCAGGAACTCGCGGCAGCGCTGCGCTTCACCAGCGTCGCCGAAGCGCTCGGACGCATCCGCGAGGGCAGCCAGCGAGCGGAGGAACGGGCGGTTGGGCTCGTGAGCCCACGGCAGCGGGCCATGACCCTTCCACCCGTTGCGCCGCAGCAGGTCGAGCGAACGGTGATAGCCCGTGCGCGCGAACGCATAGCCCTCGAGGTCGAGGCCGTCTGCGAGCGCCAGCTCCGCCAGCGTGATCCACGCGTCCGCCGACTCCGGGTGCAGCGAGGCGACGTTCTTGGGATCGTCGCCGGCAGCCAGCGAAGCGGCTCCGGGGTCTTCGGGGAGCAAGGTCTCGGGCGGTTCGCCGAACAAGTTCGTCATGCCGCCATCCTCGCACCCCGCGGTTTACCAGGTTACGTTGGCAACGCATCACCTCTCCGGGTGAATTCACCCGGTGAAGCGGTTCGTTGCCCGGTGAAGCGGACCTCGTACGTACAGCGGGATGTGGGTCCGGCCGTGCCCGAAGAGCGCTCGAGATTGCTGGATCGAACGCACGATGCCCGCGGCCGTCCGTGCACGCACGCTCGGCGCGAGGTCGCTCCACGTCCACCGGGACATGCCGAGGCGTTCGGCGCGCACTCGGTCCTCGCGCCGCTTCTCGTCGATGATGATCCGACCGGGGTCCTCGGCATACGGGTTGAGCCGCCCGTACTTGACCATCCCGTCGAACTCGCCGACGTGACAGCTCTCGAGCCAGCCAAAATCCGTACGGGCGACCTCCACCCCAGACGCCGTTCGTACGACCACTTGTGTGTCCGGGCGGGGTACGCCCTCGCGCCAGAACATGTAAAGGGAGCGCGACTCGCCCACCGACTCACAGCCGGCATCGGCCAGGCGCAATGCAAGCCTCGCGCGGCGACTGCCGGGCCACCGCTCCATCCGGCGACCCATTTCGTCGAGTTCTGCACGAGAACAGAGGCCGGAGTTCAGCATCGCGCTCAGCGTCACCATCGCGGACTCCGTCGGCGACAGGCAGGCTGATTCGAACGCCGCCCGGGCAGGAGGTACGCACAGCCGTCCATCGACCCTGACGAGTTGGTCTTCGTCAGCCTCGCCGACGTGAAAGGCGACACCGGCCTCCTGCCTCCCGTGACGGCCGTCGAGCCTGGTGAGATGAATGACGCCGAGGTCCAGACCGTATGACCGCCGGTCGTGCGCAAGGGCAGCCGAGTGGTGGCTCAAGGCGAGACCGGTACCGAGACGGTCGATCACCGAGTAGGCGATGAGTACGTGACGTTCCTCGGCAGACAGGCTGCGCAGACTGGTCGTCGACGCGTACGTACCGTGCCGCAGCCGAGTGAGCACCCCTGCGCGCATCGCCGCGCGAATGTCGGGATCACGGAATCCGTGGTCGATGAGGTCTGCGCGGAACATGTAGCCACCGCGATGAGCTGCGAGCGCATGAATGGTTTCTTCCATCGACGCAGCGTCGACCAATGCGGGAGGTCGCCGGAGGCACCCGCGGCGACACTGTGGACGATCATCGGGTGCCCGGAACGGTGGGAATCGTCACCTAAGTGGGCAAACTGTCGCCCATACCGGCGAATTCACCCGGTGATGCGCGCACTTGCCCACTTCTGCTGGTAAACCGTCAGAGTTTGGTGCCGGCCGAGCGGAGGTTCTCGCAGGCCTCGGCAACGCGCGCCGCCATACCGGCTTCGGCAGCCTTGCCCCAGGCACGCGGGTCGTAGAGCTTCTTGTTGCCGACCTCGCCATCGACCTTGAGCACGCCGTCGTAGTTGGCGAACATGTGCGCAGCCACGGGGCGGGTGAACGCGTACTGCGTGTCGGTGTCGACGTTCATCTTGATGACGCCGTAGTCGACGGCTGCCGCGATCTCCTCGGCCGAGGACCCCGAGCCGCCGTGGAAGACGAGGTCGAACGGCTTGTCGACGCCGTACTTCTTGCCGACGACCTCCTGGGCCTGCTGGAGGATCTCGGGGCGCAGACTGACGCCGCCCGGCTTGTAGACGCCGTGGACGTTGCCGAACGTGAGGGCCGTCATGTAGCGGCCGTTCTCGCCGAGTCCGAGCGCCTCAGCGGTGGCCAGCGCATCCTCGGGCGAGGTGTAGAGCTTGTCGTCGATCGCGCCGACGACACCATCCTCTTCGCCACCGACCACACCGATCTCCACCTCGAGGATGATGTTGGCCGCTGCTGCCTTGGCGAGCAGCTCCTTGGCGATCTCGAGGTTCTCATCCATCTCGATCGCCGAGCCGTCCCACATGTGCGACTGGAAGTACGGGAGGCCGCCGGACGCGACCCGTTCGGTGGAGAGCTCGATCAGCGGGCGTACGAATCCGTCAAGCTTGTCCTTGGGGCAGTGGTCCGTGTGGAGTGCGACGTTGATCGGATAGCTGGCTGCGACCTCCTCGGCGAACTTCGCAAAGGCGATCGAGCCGGTGACCATGTTCTTGATCGTCGGGCCGGAGATGTACTCGGCGCCACCCGTCGAGACCTGGACGATGCCGTCGCTTCCGGCCTCGGCAAATCCCTGGAGCGCGGCGTGCAACGTCTGCGAGGACGAGACGTTGATCGCGGGGTACGCGAATGACTCGCGCTTGGCCTTGTCGAGCATCTCGGCGTAGATCTCGGGAGTTGCGACGGGCATTCGTGCTCCTGGGGTGGCGGTTGAGACACCAGTATTCCAGTTGCCGGTGAGCTAGGACATGTGGGCGTGGGTGCGAATCCAGGCGTGCATGGCGATCGCCGCGGCAGCACCCGCATTGATGGATCGGGTCGACCCGAACTGTGCGATCGACAGCGTGCGTTCGCACGCGGCCCGCGCCTCGGCGCTGAGCCCCGGCCCTTCCTGCCCGAACACGAGCACACACTCGCGCGGCAGCTTCGCAGTCTCGATCGGCTCGGAGTCGTCGACATTGTCGATGCCGATCACAACAAGTCCGGCATCGCCGGCCCAGGCACTGAACTCGGCAACGGTCTCGTGATGGCGTACGTGCTGGTAGCGGTCGGTGACCATCGCTCCCCGGCGGTTCCATCTCTTCTTGCCGATGATGTGCACCTCGGCGGCCGCGAACGCGTTGGCCGTACGGACGATCGAGCCGATGTTGAAGTCGTGCTGCCAGTTCTCGATCGCGACGTGGAACGCGTGACGACGCAGGTCGAGGTCGGCGACGATCGACTCCAGCGTCCAGTAGCGGTAGCGGTCGATGACGTTGCGGCGATCACCCTCGCGCAACAGCTCCGGATCGTAGTGATCGCCGACCGGCCACTCACCGTCCCACGGTCCGACGCCAGGCAGGTCGGGCTCTGTCACGCGACGCCGTACTCGTCGCGGTAGCCGCGGATGGCGTCGAGGTGCTCGCCGTGCCGTCCGGTCTCCTCGACGTACTCGATGATCTGGCTGAACGTGACGATCGCGGAGACCGTGATCCCGAAGTCACGCTCTACCTCCTGGATCGCCGACAGGTCGCCCTTGCCGCGTTCTTGCCGGTCGACGGCCACGACGATGCCCGCGACCTGTGCGTCTGCTCCCGCGACGAGCTCCATCACCTCGCGGATCGCCGTGCCGGCCGTGATGACGTCGTCGACCACGAGCACGCGACCCTCGAGCGGCGATCCGACGACGAGGCCGCCCTCGCCGTGGTCCTTGGCCTCTTTGCGGTTGAAGCACCACGGCACGTCGCGGCCATGCTGCACCGCGAGCTGGACTGCCGTCGCCGAGGCGATGGGGATGCCCTTGTACGCAGGTCCGAGCAGCACATCGAACTCCGGTGCGCTGTCGACGATCGCCGCCGCGTAGAAGCGGCCGAGCTCAGCCAGCCGCTGGCCGGTGTTGAAGCGACCCGCGTTGAAGAAGTACGGCGAGGTGCGACCCGACTTGAGGGTGAACTCGCCGAACTGGAGCACCTCCTGGTCGAGGGCGTACTCGATGAACTCGCGCTGGTAGTCGTGCATCCGTCAGTCGGTCGCCGGCGCGGGTGCGGGGTTTTCCTTGTGGACTGTCTTGACCAGGTCGCCGATGACGACGTTGCGGTTGCGGGTGTGGAACAGCTCCGAGCAGGTGAGCATCGTGATCACGGCCTTGGTCGGCCGCTCCCCGGCAGCGCCCGGCGCAGGTACGCGCTGCAGAGGCCAGCCCACCGTGAAATCCACCGTGATGCTCGTGCCGCTGTTGCGCAGCTTGTAGGTGAAGATGTCGGTACGTGTCTCGACCACGACGAGGTCACCCTTCTTGAGCTTGGGGAACTTCGAGAACGGCTCGCCGTGTGTCACCCGGTGAGCGGCGATGGCGAAGTTGCCGATCTGTCCGGGCTTGGCGCTCTTGGGGTCCCAGCCGACACCGCGGGCCAGGTCGTCGTCGCCGAATCCCTTGACGATCGGGACCTCGTAGTCGTCGCCGAAGCGGGCGACGCGAAGCAGGCCGATGGCATCGCTGTCGAGGCCCTTGCCCCAGTCCTCGACGAGGGTCTCCTTGATCGCTTCCTGCTTGTGCTTGGAGACGATGTTGGTGCCGAAGTACTGCCACGCGATGTACGCGAGCATCGCCAGGCCGCCCAGGATCATCAGCACGCCGAACCCGGTCATGGCCCTTCGCGCGGCAGACTTCTTGGGCTTCTGCCGTCGGGTGGTGGTCGTGGTCATGTCAGCAATTCTCGCATCCCGATCATCTGCCCGTTTATTTCCCCAAAACCTGCCGCAGCTTTGTCCCGGTCGCGTAGCATTTGTACGGCAGGGTCAATTCGCCTCTGGCAGTTGGCGCCTGTTGTCGCCCCACCGTTTCACCCCCCGAGAACGGTGGGGCGACTTTATGCCCTGGACGAGGCCGTCCGCGGACGAGCGCCGGGCGGGTTGAGTGGAACGCGGCGAAGCCGCCAGGACTAACGAGACCTCGTGAGCCAATGGATCAACGCTGGCCAGACAGGTTTAGACCGCGTCGACAGTTTTGGGGTCGGCAGTTCGGAAACTCCTCGCCGTCAGCAGGACGATGGGGATGAGGGCGAGCGGAATGACGAACGCCCAGCGCAGGTGATCAGCGGTCGCGGCCGCACCGATGAGGCCCCCACCCAGGATCGCGCCAACGTAGTTGGCGATGTTCATGCGCGCGATCGCCACGTCGAGCGCCGCAGCTGGGACGGCTCCTGCGAGAGCGGCGAACGCCAACGGCGCGAGGATCGCCAATCCGAGCCCAGCGATGAAGAATCCAGCGATCGCCATGAACGGCGCAGCGGCGGACACCACGATGACCAGGCCGCCGATGCCGACCGACGTACCGAGCGCCACCACGGAGGGTGCGCCGATGCGACGTACGAGGAAGTCGCCGCCGAATCGAGAGATCAGCGCGCCGGCCTGGTAGGCGCCGTACGCGAGCGGCGCGACTGTCTTTGTCGCATCGAGTGCGTCCTCGAGATAGACGCTGCTCCACGTGAGGATGCCGGTGTCGGCTGCATAGAAGAGGAGCACCACGAGCCCGAAGACGAGGATCGGGCGCCATGGCAGGTCAAGACCCTTCGCCGACAGCCCGGCCTCGTGCTCCTGTGCCTCGATGAACGCTGGCGACGCCCACAGGACGACGGCCCAGACTGCGACGGCCACGACCACCAGGGAGATCGCGAGCGGCAGGTCGATCTCGGCCGCGCCCGACGCGTACAGGGCTCCCGTGATGCCTCCGACCGACCACATGCCGTGGAAGTTGGCCATGATGCTTCGGCCGTATGCCTTCTGCACGCGCACACCCTGCATGTTCATGCCAGCATCGACTCCGCCGACGCCGAGACCGTAGACGACGAAGGCCGCGAGCAGCAGTCCGAGGTTCGGGGCCAGACCGACCAGGAGTGCGCCGAGGCCGATCGTCGCGAGCGCCAGCTTGTAGGCGACCGCGCTCGTACGGCGCTCGGCGATCATTCCAGCGAGCACCGACCCGACACCCGACACCACGGCGACCAGGACGAGGATCCCGGTCAACGCGCCGTCGTCGATGTCGAACTTGTCCTTGATCCGTGGCGTCTGGGTCACGATCGCGGCGAACACCAGCCCCTGCAGGAAGAAGCCTGCGGCGACGGCAATGCGCGTACGGGTCAGCGTCGGGGTCACGGCGTCATCGTAGGTGCACACGGGGTCGGCGCTAGGGTCGAATGGTGAAGACTTCCAGCGCCCGAATCGCTGGTCTCGGCACCACGATCTTCGCCGAGATGAGCGCGCTTGCCCTGCGTACGGGGTCGATCAACCTCGGCCAAGGATTTCCCGACACCGACGGACCCGCGTCGGTCATCGAGGCTGCCGCGGGTGCGATGCGGACGGGCCGCAACCAGTACGCGCCCGGCATCGGCGTTCCGGAGCTGCGTGCCGCGATCGCGGCGCACCAGCAGCGCTTCTACGGCTTGACGATCGATCCGGACACCGAGGTGGCCGTGAGCACCGGAGCGACGGAGGCCATCGCCTCGGCTGTGCTCGGGCTGATCGATCCCGGCGACGAGGTCATCGTGCTCGAGCCCTACTACGACTCGTATGTCGCGGTGATCCAGATGGCCGGTGGCGTACGTCGACCCGTGACGCTGCGTGCGCCCGACTTCCGATTGCCAGTCGATGAGCTGAAGGCAGCGGTCACGCCGCGTACGACAGCGATCCTGCTCAACACCCCGCACAACCCCACCGGTGCCGTGTTGACGCGCGCAGAGCTCGAGGCCGTCGCCGCGGTGGCGCAGGAGCATGACCTCGTGGTGATCAGCGACGAGGTCTACGAGCACCTAACGTTCGGTGTCCCGCACGTCCCCATTGCGACGCTGCCCGGGATGCGCGAGCGCACATTGACCATCTCGAGCGGCGGCAAGAGCTTTTCGTTCACTGGCTGGAAGGTCGGCTGGGCCACCGGTCCGGCGCCGCTCGTGGCGGCGATGGTCGGCGTGAAGCAGTTCCTGACCTACACCTCCGGCTCGCCGTTGCAGCCCGCCATCGCAGAGGCACTGGCGTTCGATGACGCCTACTTCTCGTCGTTCGTCACGCAGATGCAGACGCAACGTGACCTGCTCTGCGACGGTCTCGCATCGCTGGGGTTCGAGGTGTTCGTACCGGAGGGCACCTACTTCGCGACCACCGACATTCGTCCGCTGGGCTTCGCCGACGGCTTGGAGTTCTGCCGCGCGTTGCCTGAGGTCGCCGGCGTCGTCGCGATCCCCCACCAGGTGTTCTACGACGATGTCGAGGCCGGAGCACCCCTCGTACGGTGGGCGTTCTGCAAGCGTCCGGAGGTCATCGAGGAGGCGCTGAAACGGCTGTCCGCCCTGTAACGGAACGGCCATCGAACGGCCACGAGATCGACCCCTGAAATGTCACACCCGGCGCCTAGATTTGAGGCATGGAAACCATCGCCGAACGCGCCGAGGCGATCCTCGACAAGATCGCTCAAAATCGCTGCAATTCCAATAACAATCTTGCCCATGCGAACGACGGATTCACCCCTTCCACAGCTTTGGATTCATCCGAGCACTCTGTCGGTGGCGAGGCATAGATTCGACGTATGGAAACAGTCCTCGATCGCCATCACGATTAGCGCGACGACATCGCCGCGCTTGAGGTCGAGCGAGCACGCATCGAGGCGAGGATTGCCGCCAAGATGCTCGCCTTCGAGGACCGCCGCCGAGCAGAGTCCGAGTGGACCGACAATCGCACCCTCGATCAGAAGCGCGTCGACCGGTTCGCCGATCTCCTCATGCAGCGCAACGCGAGCGGCACTGCAAGCGCCGGCCCGGTCATCGCGATCACTGTCCCGGTGACGACGCTCGCAGGTGTGTCCGATGCGCCCGGCGAGTCGTTCGATGGTCAGTTCACTCTGCCGGCAGAGCTCGCACGAGAGCTCGCCCGCGAGCCGGGCACCCTCTTCCACCGCATCCTCACCGACCCACTCGGCAGGATCCTCGACGTGACCGAGATCGGGCGATTCCCGTCACGCAAGCTCCGCATCGCCGTGAGTGCCCGCGATGGCACCTGCCAGGTCGCGACTTGTTCACGGCCTGCCCTGGAGTGCGACCTCGACCACGAGCAACCCCATCCGCGTGGACCCACATCCGGCGACAACCTCCGCCCGTTGTGCCGAAGGCACCACCGCATCAAGACCCACCTCAGCACTGACGTTGTCGCCCTCAGCATGGAAGCCAAGCTGAGCCGCGTCGAGCACGACTTCGCCCACTGGGTCGTCAATCAAGAGTTTGCGGCCTAGCCCGACCGGGCGGATACCTACGGGCTTGGCTGGGTGCTAGGGGAGCTTGCAGTAGATCAGGTTGCAGGTGGAGTTGGGCACGAGCCCCTTGAGCAGCACGGACAAGCTGAGGTAGTTCGCCGGGTTGATGTCGAGATCCAGAGGCGGCGTCTTGAACGGGCCCGGGTCCGGCACCTTCACGTCCTTCACTCCACGCATCAGGATGCGAAAGAAGTTGTAGTACAGATCCGAGCCTGAGGCCGACGCGCTGAGTATGCCGGCGAGGTTGAGCGAGGTGTCGCCCAAGACACCGGTCCACGTCACCGTCATGTTCAGGCTGGGGATGATGAAGTTGTTCTGCTGCAGCGCCCCGACCATCGCGTACAAGTCCTTCGGCGCACTCGCGATCGCCTGACCCTTGACCGTCTGGGCGTGCGGGATGTTGGCCGAGGTGCAGAAGGATCCGCCATTGACCCAGAACAGGAATCCGTAGCACCCGTTGGTCTTCGTCGGTGTGCTGGCCATCTCGAGGTAGCGCGACGAGACCACCCGCTTCTTGCGCCAGGTGCCGTCGTTCTGAGCCATCAGGCCGAGCTTGGCGAAGTGCTTGGTCGGCATGAACAAGTTGGCATAGCCGTACGTGTGCTTGCTCCGGTCGCGCAGCCAGATGTAGCTGCTGCGCGGGATGCCGAGCGGATCGAACAGCATCTTCTGGGCGTACGTCTGCAGGTCCTGACCGACGGCGCGCTGCACGACGTACGCGAGCAGGTCCGGCGTGCGCTGGCTGTACTCGAAATGTGTGCCGGGCTGGTGGGTCAGCGGCAACGCCATGGCCTGCTGCGTGATGTCGGGGTCGAGCAGGACCGTCGCGAACTCGGCCAGGATCGCCTCGTCAAGGCCTGAGGTCTCAGTCAGCAGGTTGCGGATCGTGATGCGGCGGTGCGCCGCGTCGCCGAGACCCTTGGGCAGGTACGTGCCGATGGGATCGTCGAGCTTGAGCTTGCCGTGGTCGTACGCGATGCCGGTGAGGAGCGAGATGACCGACTTGGTCGAGCTGAACAGCTCCATCGGGACGTTCTCGGTGATGGGATCGAGCAGTCCCTCGCCGACCTTGCAGTTGTTGCGGAAGATCTTGACCGACGAACGCAGGTGCGTCTCGGCGTAGA
This sequence comes from uncultured Actinomycetota bacterium, assembly GCA_963849475.1. GTDB lineage: Bacteria > Actinomycetota > Actinomycetes > Propionibacteriales > Nocardioidaceae > Aeromicrobium. The sequence continues at coordinate 485,338 of CAWKHC010000004.1, read as the reverse complement.
GGAGGGCCGCCTTGACCGACGTGGAATCGAGCGCGACGTCTTCGGGCTTTGCAGTCTGCAGCTTGCCTCCAACAGCGGGCAGGGCGCAGGTCTTCTGGGCCGGTGCGGCTTCGGCGGGCGCTGCCGTGACCGCGAGTGACACGGCCAGGACGGCTGCCAACGAGAGCGCTGCAACGCGCATCGACTCAACTCCTCGTACGGGCTCCCACCCGAGACACAACGTAACCGATCTTTACCCACAGGTAAAGGTTGTGCCGTACGCTCATTTTCATGACGCAGACGCAGGTGGCCCGAACGACGGGGGCCCGACCCACCGATGACCACTTGCTCAACGCTGCCCTCGACGTCTTCGCGGCGCGGGGATTCCATGCCGGGTCGATGTCAGAGATCGCGGAGCAGGCCAACTCCACCAAGCCGACGCTCTATGCGCACTTCGGTGGCAAGGGCGAGCTCTATGCCCGGCTGCTCCGCCGCGAAGCTGATCGATGCCGTACGCACCTCTTCGACGCGTACGAGGAGGCCGCCGGCTTCGGGCTGCGAGACCAGACGCGCGCCGATGTCGACGCGCTGTTCACCTTTGTCGACCAGTGGCCTGAGGGGTTCGAGCTGCTCTTCGGCCCACGTAACGCCGGTAGCGCGGCGGCCGTCCGCGGCACACTCCTCGACGACGTGTCGTCGCACCTGGCTCAGCGTTTAATGGATTTCCGGACCGAGTCGGTCGGCCGTGCGCCCACCTGGTCGGAGCAGCAGCTCGCCGCGATGCTGGTCGGCAGCTCGATCACCGCTGCGCAGCACGCCCGAGCGGCTGGCACGAGCATGTCCCGTGCCAGGTCGCTCGCCTCGGCGTTCGCGATCGCAGCACTCGAATCGATCTCCACCCGCTAGCTTCATTTCGACGCATCCACAGCCACGAGTTTCGGCCAGATTCCTTCGCCCGCTGTGCCGCAGGCACACCGCATCAAGACCCACCTCACGACTGATGTCTTCGACCTGAGCATGCGGCCGCAGCCGAGCCGGATAGACCTCTGCTTCGCTCACCGGGTCGTCAACCGAGAGCTCGCCGGGTAGCCGTGCCAGGTGAACACAGACGGGCTTGGCAGGCCTAGCCCGCTGGGAGCGGTGGCGATTCAACTCAATAGGTCGTCTTACGGTTGAGAACTCACCGGACACTAGGTGTACTGGAAGTTTGCGGGCTTGGCGGTGACTTGCTCGCCCAACTCGTCAGGCAGCGGTGTGCTGCTCGTCCATCAGCCAGTCGGAAGGGCGACTAGGTCACCGCTCACTAGGTGTACTGGGAGTTTGCGGGCTTAGTCACGGCGAGCCGTTGGGAGCGGTGACCAAGCGTCCAAGAGATGCACCGCGGTGGCCGCTAACCCACCGCCCACTAGGTGCATTGGGAGTTTGCGGGCTTCGCAGTCCTGGAGCGGCAGGCTCATCACGCTCCCAGCGGAACCTTCGTCACAGGCGGCCGAGCTCGGGCCGAATCTGCTGAGGGAACCGGCCGTGGTCCTTGTGCAGGCCGTTGCTGCCTGGCGGATTCACTTCGGTCGAGTGCCTGACAGTAGTAGTCGCGTCTGGGCACACTCGCTTGGTCTCAACCAGGCGGCAGGCGCTTCGTGGCCGTTGGAATGGCCTCGAGAGCTGCCTCTGATGGCGGTGCAACGAGTGATCCGTGGAGCATGTCGACGAGGTTGGGTGTGAACAGCTCGACGGGGGCCCGAGTCCAACCGCCCATCCCTGCGATCTGTTGACGTGCGCGAGCCCCGAGACTGGCGATCACGTGACTGACACCGACTCGTGCGCGCTCAGCCCCGAGCAGTTCGGGCAACGCGAGCTGTTCGAGGGCCTGCAAGGCGAGAACGGTCAGGAGCGGGTCATGGAATCGCTCAGGCAACGTCATCGGGTCCTCGCGGGGATCTTCAAGGACGAACTGGGCAATTGCGAGGAAGGCCCACTGGCTTGGCCCTTCCGCCAGGAAGGTCGCATACGGTTCCACGATGACCCGGCACAAGCCGAGCAGATCTTGCGGTCCGGGGCCGACCACCAACTGCTCATAGGCGAGGGCCCTTCGCACACGCAGCACCTCGCCGTGCTCCGCAAGGATTGCGTCCACGAGTCCTCTGCGCGAGTCGAAGTGATAACTGATCGCCGACTTGTTGCCGACTCCGGCCAACGCAATGATTTCCCTGTCGGAAGGTCCCTCGAGCCCGCCCACGGCGAGAAGCTGCTCGGCCGCACGCAGGACCGCCGCCCGGGTAGAGGTCGAGTCCTGAGTCATACGCCTGATCATATCCCGCCGCAATCTGCTGTTGACATGTGATTTCGATTTGCAAACTAAGGCGAATGCCTTACTGTGTTCCGAGCGGCTGATTCTTCCGCATCTCCCCGACTCGCAAGGTTGAAGCAATGGATTGGTACCGGATCAAGACCGCGGCCGTCGGCATCAAGCGCCTCGCCACACTGCCCGAAGAGGACAAGCAAGCGTGTATCGACGCCTTCAAGTTCTTCCAACACATGCAAGACGGTGAGCCGACTGAGACGGCCGATGAGACGCGTGCAGTTGCTGACTATTACAAGGTCCTCAACAACATGCTTTCGGTCTTCGATCTGGAGAAGTTGTACATCCCGCCGATGCTCGACCAAACCAAAGGTCTCTACGACAACCAGATCCTCACGGAACGCGCCCTTGTCGGAGACCTTGCACTGAAAAGTCCCGCCTCCGCGCACCTGCTGGACATGGGATGCGGGCGGGGGAGAATCGCCCATCACATCGCAACACTCACCGGGGGCCAGGTATCGGGCTACAACATCGACCCTGACCAGATCGAGAACGCCATCGACTGGGCCGCCCGCTGCGACATGGATGATCGCCTGCACTTCAAGGTCGGCAACCACCACGACCCGCTCGACTATCCCTCCGAAACGTTCGACGGGTGCTTTTCCTTCCAAGCAGTCTGGCCGTTCTTCAAGAAGGAGGAGCTCGACGAGCATGCGAGAGAGATGCACAGGGTGCTGAAACCGGGTGCCCGCTATGCGTGCTCTGAATACCTACTGACGCCCTATTTCGACTGGGCCAACGAGGAACATGTCGCACTTCACAAGAAGTACCTTCCGACGCTGGCGGCGACACAGTCGATGTATGAGGCCGACGTGTGCGCGGCACTGGAGCGGGCAGGCTTCACGATTGTTCTCTCAGCGCCATCGAAGAGCGAGGCGTGGCCTTTGTGCGATCAAAAGTCCAAGCTCATACGCCGGGGCCGCAAGGTCGTGCGCGGGTTGGAAAGGGTGCGGGTCAGTCCGCCGTGGGTGGAGGAGTCGCTTGAGCTGCTGCAGACTGGCGGGGAGGCGTGGAACCAGGCCGAACGTGCCAAGATCGCGGACCTGAACTGGCGGATCGTCGCGGAGAAGTCGTGACGAGGGACACCCTTGCCCGGCTCCCGTCGATGCCGAGCCTCCAGAATCTCTTGGGCCTGCCTACGGCAACGAACCAACCATTGATTTCGACTCGTTCATTGTGAGCTGGCGGGCCCATCCGCTAGCCGCGGTAGGCCGGGGCCCTTGAGGTTGATGCGACGGTTCCCTTGCGGAGCATCGGCAGCACCCGCGGTCGTACGAGCTCCGACAGGACGATGACGCTCGTCGATCGGATGATCGAACCCGACTGGCTGATGTGCAGCAGCACCGACTGCAGGTCTTCGTGCGAGGTCGCCGCGATCTTGCAGACGACGTCGGCCGCGCCGCTGGTGACGTACGCATCGAGAACGTTGGGCAACGACTCGAGCTCCTCGGTCACCGCATCCAGCGATCCCTGTGCGATCTCAAGCGTGACGAACGCGAGCACCGGATGGCCGGCCGCGACAAGATCGATGTCGGGTCCGTAGCCGGTGATGATTCCGGCCGCCTCCATCTTGGCGAGCCGGGACTGGACCGTGGCACGAGCGACCTTGGCCAGACGCGACAGCTCGAGGTCGCCGACGCGGGGGTTCTCGCGCATCGCTTCGACGAGCGCTACATCCAGCTGATCCATGTCGTCCATTCCTAGTCAGATTGTCTAGCCGGACCCCATCGTACTCCGCTGAGGTGTTACGACTGACCACCATGGACTGTCCCGCTTGCCCATCGGAACGCGATGCGGTGACGTAGGGACATGACCATCGACCTGACTGACTCCGAACGCCTCGCCGACCTCGACCTCGACCAGCTCAAGCAGCTCGTCGGACTGGTGGAGTACGACACCTTGGCCGACCCGTTCCCCGTCACCGGTTGGGACGCCGTCGTGTGGGCCGTCGGCAATGCGACGCAGTCGGCGCATTTCTACATGTCGGCCTTCGGCATGGACCTCGTCGCCTACTCCGGTCCCGAGACCGGCAACCGCGACCACCACGCGTACGTGCTCGAGAGCGGCGCCGTGCGCTTCGTCCTCAAGGGTGGCGTCGACCCCGACAGCTTCGTGCTGGACCACCACCGCATCCACGGCGACGGCATCACCGACATCGCTCTCGAGGTGCCCGACGTCGACGTCTGCATCGAGCACGCCCGCGCCGAGGGAGCGACGATCCTCGAGGAGCCGCACGACCTGAGCGACGAGCACGGCACCGTACGCATCGCGGCGATCGCGGCGTACGGCGACACCCGTCATACGCTCGTCGACCGCAGCAAGTACACCGGCCCCTACCTGCCCGGCTACGTCGATCGCCGCTCCACGCTGGAGCGGGCCGCAGATGCTCCCAAGCGCATCTTCCAGGCCCTCGACCACGTCGTCGGCAACGTCGAGATCGGTCACATGGACGAGTGGGTCGACTTCTACAACCGCATCATGGGCTTCACCAACATGGCCGAGTTCGTTGGTGACGACATCGCGACCGAGTACAGCGCGCTGATGAGCAAGGTCGTCGCCAGCGGCAACCACCGGGTGAAGTTCCCGCTCAACGAGCCCGCCGTCGGCAAGCGCAAGTCGCAGATCGACGAGTACCTCGAGTTCTATCGCGGACCCGGCGCCCAGCACCTCGCTCTTGCGACCAACAACATCCTCGACACCGTCGACCGCCTGCGTGCGGCCGGCATCGAGTTCCTCGACACCCCCGACTCCTACTACACCGACCCGGCGCTGCGGGCCCGGATCGGCGAGGTCCGGGTGCCGATCGACGAGCTGCAGAAGCGCGGCATCCTGGTCGACCGCGACGAGGACGGCTACCTGTTGCAGATCTTCACCAAGCCGATCGGCGACCGCCCGACGGTGTTCTTCGAGCTCATCGAGCGCCATGGGTCACTAGGCTTCGGCAAAGGCAACTTCCAGGCGCTCTTCGAGGCGATTGAGCGCGAGCAGGCCAAGCGAGGAAACTTCTAGGAGGGTCCGTGGCCCACTACCGAAGCGCGGGCAACATCCCGCCCAAGCGTCACACCCAGCACCGCGACCCCCAAGGCAACCTCTATCGCGAGGAACTGATGGGCGAGGAGGGCTTCTCGTCCGACTCGTCGCTGCTCTATCACGTGGGCGTGCCGTCTGCGATCACGGAAGCCCGTACGTGGGAGCTTCCCGATCAGTCGACCAAGCCCAACGAGCCGCTCCTCGCCAGGCACCTCAAGCTGCACGACCTGTTCGACAGCGGGGCCGGTAACGACATCGTGACGAGCCGGCGGCTCGTGCTCGGCAACGGCGACGTGCGCATCTCGTACGTTGTCGCCGAAGAGACGTCTCCTCTCTACAGGAACGCCACCGGTGACGAGTGCGTGTTCATCGAGTCGGGCAGCGGCGTGCTCGAGACGGTCTTCGGGCACATCCCGTTCAGCGACGGCGACTACCTGATCATCCCGAGAGCCACCACGCATCGCTGGCTGCCCAACGGCGAGGTGCTGGCATACGCGATCGAGGCCAACAGCCACATCGGCCCCGCCCGTCGCTACCTCTCGAAGTTCGGACAGCTCCTCGAGCACGCGCCCTACTGCGAGCGAGACCTCCGCGGGCCCGGCGAGCCCGAGGTGCGCGACGAGACCAACGTCGAGGTGTTCATCAAGCACCGCGGCTCGGGCCCCGGCGGCCTCAGCGGCAGCATCCACACCGTGCCGCTGCACCCATTCGATGTCGTCGGCTGGGACGGTTGCCTCTATCCGTACGCGTTCAACGTCGCCGACTTCGAACCCATCACCGGCCGCGTGCACCAGCCACCACCGGTGCACCAGGTGTTCGAGGGCAACAACTTCGTGATCTGCAACTTCGTGCCGCGCAAGGTCGACTACCACCCGCTGGCGATCCCGGTGCCCTACTACCACTCCAACGTCGACTCCGACGAGGTCATGTTCTATGTCGCCGGCGACTACGAGGCGCGCAAGGGCTCGGGCATCGGCCGGGGCTCGATCTCGCTGCATCCCGGTGGTCACTCGCACGGACCGCAGCCGTCGGCGATCGAGGCGAGCCTCGGCACGGAGTACTTCGACGAGCTCGCTGTCATGGTCGACACGTTCCGCCCGCTCGAGCTCGGCGAGGGCGGCTCCGCGAGCGACGACGGCAAATATGCGCTTTCGTGGATCAAATGATGACCGCACTGAATCTCTTTGGCCACTTCTTCGACGATGCGGCGATCTTCCCGCCCGGCAACCTCCCGATGACCGATGCCGTACGCGCGCACCTCGCCCGGCGGGGGACGCCCGACGGCGAGTACGTCGGCCCATTCATCTGCAGTGCTGCGCGGCTCGGCGAGCTCCGCGAGACTCTCGGCCATGGCCACCTCGAGCTCGCACTGGTCGCCACGGTCGACGAATTCAACAAGGCCTCGCGTGACCTCGCCGCGCAGCAAAACCTCACACTCGTCGCGGTCGAGCTCAAGGGACCGGTGGACCAGCTGCCCGAGACCCCGAACGGTCTTCGGGTCTTCGTCGAGCGCACCTGGCACGAGTCGTTGGACGTGCCCGAGGGCGCGATGCTCAAGCTCCGCTGCGGCGGACCCGACACCCGCGACACACCGTCGGCGTGCCAGCTCGGCGGTGCGATCCAGCACTGCGTCGAGCAGGATCTGCCGTTCAAGCTGACCGCCGGCCTGCACCACGCCGTACGCACCGAGCGCGACCTGGGCTTCCTCAACGTCTTGGCCGCGGTCAACGTGGCGATCGATGGCAGCGATCCCGTGCCAGCACTGCTCGAGAGCGACCCCGCCGCGCTCAAGGTCTCGGACCCGCAAGCCGTACGCCGGCTGTTCCGCTCGATCGGTACGTGCAGCATCGACGAGCCCGTCGACGACCTCCGAGGGCTCGAGCTCATCGCGTGACGGATTTCGGACGCACGACCCTGCCGTTCTGCTCGTTCATCGTCGACTCAGAACGCCATGTCGGTGTCGGCATCGGCACCCAGATCCTCGACCTCACGGTCGCGGCGTCAACGATCGACCCCGAGCACGCAGACCTGTTCGCAGACGGGTCGCTCGACGCGTTCCTCGCCGCGGGCCCGGACGTCTGGCAGTCCGTACGCGAAGCCCTGCTCGCCCACGAGCCCACCGACCACCTCCACGAAGGCGGCGAGCTGGTGCTGCCGTTCACGGTCGCCGACTACGTCGACTTCTATGCGTCGGAGCACCACGCGACCAACGTCGGCGCGATCTTCCGGCCCGACGGCGACGCGCTCACCCCCAACTGGAAGCACCTGCCCATCGGCTATCACGGTCGCGCCGGGACGGTCGTCGTCTCCGAGACGGCGATCGTCCGACCCACGGGCCAGCGACGTCTGCCCAACGGTGAGATCACCCTCGGCCCCAGCTCCAAGCTCGACATCGAGGCAGAGCTCGGCTTCGTCGTCGGCGTGCCGTCAGCACTCGCGAGCCCCGTGCCGATCGACGAGTTCGACAAGCACGTGTTCGGTGTCTGCCTGGTCAACGACTGGTCGTCGCGCGACATCCAGGCGTGGGAGTACGTTCCGCTCGGACCGTTCCTCGGCAAGTCGTTCGCCACCTCGGTCTCGCCCTGGATCATCCCCTTGGCTGCTCTCGAGGGCGCACGCATCGATCCGCCAGCGCAGTCGCCGGAGCCGCTCGCGTACCTGAAGGGCGATGAGCCCTGGGGGCTCGACCTCGACTTCGTCGTCTCGATCAACGGCACCGAGGTCTCGCGGCCACCGTTCGCCTCGATGTACTGGACCGGGGCACAGATGCTGGCGCACATGACGGTCAACGGCGCCTCGCTGCGTACCGGTGATCTCTTCGCCTCCGGCACGGTCAGCGGCGCAGAGCCCGGCCAGCGCGGATCGCTGCTGGAGCTGTCCTGGAACGGCACCGAGCCGATCACCCTCGCTGACGGCTCGACGCGTACCTTCCTCGAGGACGGCGACACCGTCACGATCTCTGCGGTCGCGAACCTCGCCACAGGAGATGCCCTGCAGCTCGGCGAGGTCGTCGGCACGATCGTCGGCCAGCCGTAACCAACATTCGACTCTTCTCGTTGAACCATCACACGAGCGAGAGAACGGTGAAGCGATGATCAACTTGATCATGGTGGTCCTGCTGATGGTCCAGTCGATGCTCGTCGCCGTCATGCTCTACGGAATGATCTTTGAGCGCGACGCAGCCTGACCTCGATGACTGACGATGCAGCGCCCTGGCGGCGCAGCGCCACCGAGGGTGAAGGCTCCCCGTTCGCGCACGCCAACGCCCCCAGCGACGACGGCCCGACCTACAAGACGCTGACATACGAGGTCGACGGACGCGTGGCGCGGCTGACGTTCGACCGTCCGGACCAAGGCAACTCGATCACCCCCGACACCCCGATCGAGCTCGCCCACGCCGTCGAACGAGCAGACCTCGACCCGCGCGTCCACGTCATCGTGCTGAGCGGTCGCGGCAAGGGCTTCTGCGGTGGCTACGACCTCGCAGCCTCAGCCGAGAACCTCATGGACGGCGGCGTGATCTCGAGTGGGTCAGAGGGAACAGTCCTCGACCCGGTCGTCCAGATGACCAACCACGATCCTGCTGGCACCTGGGATCCGATGATCGACTTCGCCATGATGAGCCGCTTCACCAGAGGATTCGCGAGCCTGCTGCACGCCAACAAGCCGACCGTGGCCAAGATCCACGGCTTCTGCGTTGCCGGCGGCACCGACATCGCGCTGCACTGCGATCAGATCGTCATCGCGGCGGACGCCAAGATCGGCTATCCGCCGACACGTGTATGGGGTGTGCCGTCAGCCGGTATGTGGGCGCACCGCCTCGGCGACCAGCGCGCCAAGCGACTCCTGCTCACCGGCGACTGCCTCAACGGTCGGGAGGCCGCGGAGTGGGGTCTGGCAATCGAGGCGCCCGAGCCCGACCAGCTCGACGAGCGCACCGAGATCCTGGTCCAGCGCATCGCTGCGATGCCGCTCAACCAGCTGATGATGGTCAAGCTCGCGCTCAACTCTGCGCTGCTGGCTCAGGGCGTACAGAACAGTCAGATGATCAGCACCGTCTTCGACGGCATCTCCCGTCACACCCGCGAGGGCTACGCATTCCAGCAGAGAGCCGCCGAGGCGGGTTTCCGCGATGCGGTGCGCGAGCGCGACGCCGAGCCGTACGGCGACTTCGGCCCTTCCTCCCACAAGGGCTAGCCCAAGAGGCCGCACTGTGACCCCGGTCACCCGTACCGTGTGTAGCAGGGAGCAACGCTCACACGTTTGGGAGGACTTGTGAACGATCAGATTGAGATCCGCCTGCTCGGGCGACTGTGGGTCCGTCTTGCCAACGGCCAGGTCGTCCCGCCACCGCAATGGACCAGCGACAAGACCACCGACCTGCTGCGCCTGCTCGCACTTCGGTCCGGCAAGGTCGTCCGCTCCGCCAGCCTGATCGAGAAGCTGTGGCCAGACGCCACCCCTGCAGCGGCGGCATCCAGCCTGCACGCAGCCACGATGCAGATCCGCAAGGTGCTCGGCAAGAACAGCATCATGCGACACCTGACCGGACTGCAGCTTCACGGGATCTGGGTCGATGTCACGGCACGCGACGACCTCGCGCTGGAGATCAGCGACGCCCTGGGTGCCCGCGACTTCGCTCGCGTCGTCGCAGCGGCGAGGCAGGCCGAAGCCCTGTACGTCGACGACTTCCACGCCAGCGACGACGACAGCGACTGGGCCCGCGACATCCGCGACGAGCTGCGCGCACAGCGCAAGCTCATGCTGGTCGACGCTGCCGAGAGCGCGATCGAGCTCGGCATGATGCGCGACGCGATCGAGCTGTCGACACTCGCCGTCGGCCTCGACCCATGCTTCGAGCCCGCCCACCGCGCGCTGATGCGTGCGTACGCAGGAAACGGTGAAATCGACGCTGCCACCCGCACCTACGAGCGATGCCGCCGCAACCTCAACACCGCGCTCGGAGTCGATCCGTCCCCGACCACCGAGTCGGTGCGCCAGCTGTTGACCTCCGGGACCTCGTCGCCCGGTGAACTTGCCCTGGTCAGCGAATCGGCAACTTCGACCGTGATCCCAGCCGCGTCAGTGACGTTCCGGGTGCTCGTCGCGCAGCTCGAGCCGATGGAGCTCGAGATCTGCCAGCTGATGGCCGTTCTGGACCGGGCCTCGTCGGCGGCAGACGTGATGGACCTCCTGAGCGGCCACCGCAGGACCGAGCACCGCCGCATCGAGATCGAGGCCTGCATGGATGTCCTCGCCCGGCGAGGGATCTTCGAGGCAAGCGACGACACGTACGTCTTCCGTGACCGGACGACCCAGGAGCTTTTCGAGCTCTGGCTCCGGCCATCGCTGCAGGTGAGGATCAGCGAGCGCATCGCCGAACAGAGGATTCTGCTGACCCGGATTGGCTAGTCTGTCGACCGTGAGCGACCCGATCGCGGCGCCGGGCGCCAAGCCGCGGTGGCGGTGGACTGACATCGTGATGGTGGTCCTTGTCCTCGTCGGCCTGTTCATCCTCGTACGACTCCTTGGCGACGTCGGCTTCGGCACCATCTGGAAGCAGCTCCGCTCCGCTGACCCGTTGTGGCTGATCCTCGGGCTGCTCTCGGCGCAGCTGATGTTCCTCACCCAGGCTGTCGTGCTGCGCGGCGCGTCGGCGGTCCACATCCCGTGGAGACCGGCAATCGCCCTGCAGGCTGCCCTCAAGGTCTTCGGCCTCACCCTCCCCGGCTCGGCCAGTCGGGTGGCCACCGATGTGCAGTTCCTCGAGAACTTCAAGGTCAAGCCGCCCGAGGCGATCCTCACGGCATCGATCGAGGAGGCCGCTCGTGGCATCTCCCGGATCGTCCTGCTGCTGCTCGTCCTCCCCTTCGTCGACATCGAGCTCGACGGCGTCAGCGCTCCGTCGCTGCGCAACGTACTGCTGGTGCTCGCGGTCGTCGTCGTCGCCGCCGGAGTCGTGGCAACGGTGCCGCGTGCCCGCAAGGTCGTCACCAACATCGCCGCGCGGATCTGGGCCAGCCTGGTCATCCTCGCCGGTCAGCAGAAGCGTCAGATCGGCATCCTCGGTGGAGCGATCGCCACAGAGCTCGTGTACGCCTTGGCCCTCGGCTGCTTCGCCCAGGCGTACGACATCGGGCTGTCCCCGATCGAGCTCATCGCGATCAACACGGCAGGCTCGATGCTCGCCAGTGTCGTCCCCTCCCCTGGCGGCATCGGGAGCGCGGAGGCGGCGCTCACCGGCTCGCTGATCGCCCTGGGCGTACCCGCAGCCACTGCCTTCCCGATCGCCCTCACCCAGCGGCTCGGCACTCAGTACCTGCCGCCTCTGTGGGGCCTCTTCTGTCTGAACTGGCTGCGTCGCAAGTCCTACCTCTGACTCACGCTTCCCAGCTGAAGCCGTCGAGGTCGGTGAACGTGCCGGCGTCGCTGCTGATCGCGATGCGGTGCGAGCCGCTGCCGTCGACCGGTACGCCGGCGTCCTTCGCCAGTGCCTTGCGGCCATAGAGCGCGAGCTTGATCGTCGCGGTCTCGAACTCGACGTACTTGCTGCCGAAGCTCTTGCCGACCTTGAGGCCTTGGTCGACGTAGAACTGCTTGGTTGCCTTTACGTCGTCGACACCGATCAGCAGCACGATGTCGTCGATCTGGCGGGTGGCCGGGCCGGTCTCCTTCTTGGACGACGAGGCGATCTTCCAGATCGCGCCGTCCGGAGCCCGCAGCGATCCGCCGTAGCCCCAGAAGCTCTTGGTCACCGGCTTGATCTCGGTGGCGCCCGCCTCGAGGGCAGTCTTGAAGAGGCTGTCGACCGTCGAGGGCTGGGCGACGACCAGCGACAGCGTGTAGCCGCGGAACCCGTCGCTGGGCTCGTCCGATGCGTCGCGAAGCTCGATCTGCTTGTCGACGTCGAACGCGGCGGCGTAGAAGGCCTTGGCGGCCGTGGTGTCAGTAACTTCGAGGGTGATGTGGTTGATGTTTGTCATGCCATCGACGCTATGCGCGCAACCCCGTGGCTGCTTCTCGAAAACTGATCAGTCCTCGTCGAGGAGCGCGGCCAGCTTGGTCGTGGTGTTCCAGTTGCGGATCGTGATGCCCGGATAGACGGGCGAGCTGATGATCTTGTTGACCCTGCTGCTCGATGCCCTGGCCGCGATCCGGCGGTGATAGGTGGCCCGCTTGCCGACGACCACCTCATCGACCTCGGGGTGGGCCACGATGTGAGCCTCGACCTCAGCCGCCGTCACGCCCATGTAGAAGAACACGTCGTAGCGGTAGGTGTCGGGATCGCTGCCGAATCCCTTGGGCGCACCTGCGATGACCTCGCCATAGCTCTTGGGATCGAGCACGAGCACTCGTACGAGATCGGAGTCGATCGTGAATCCCGATCGCAGGTTGGCGTCGATGTGCTCGGCCACCTTGGTCGCCGACAAGTCGCTCTCGAGCAGCACGTTGCCGGACTGGATGTAGGTGCGGACGTTGTCGAAGTCCGCAGACAGGTGCTCCCGCAGCTCAGCCATCGGGATCTTGTTGCGCCCGCCGACGTTGATGCCGCGGAACAGCACGACGTACTTCATGCCACGAGTGTCACGCGTGGCACGGACAGTTAGTTGCCCGGCCACTCGCCGGTGACGCGCTGGAAGGCACGAGCACCACCGCGCTCGGTCGCAGCCGCTGACCACTGCGTAGATCGCACCTTGAAGCAATGCGGCGGTCAGGATCTCGCGCATCTGGTACTCGCTCTCCAGCGGCTTCGGCGGATCGCTCTTGTCGTCGGCAGCAGTCCTGTGCCACACGGCACGAAACGCCCGAGCCGGCGATGAGTCCCGCCACGACCGAAGTGACGAGCCCGACGGGGCGATAGAGGATCTTTGCCGAGGTGCTTGCCTGCTTGGTTTTCATCAGAACTTCCTCCAGACGATGGTGACGAGCGCAGCCCAGGTTCGCCACCACAGCGATCTTTCGCGTACCAGTTGGACGACACCGTCTCGACCGCTTGGTCCCTCGCATCGGATGCCGAGCTTTTGACGTGTGCCTTGACGTCAAGCTTCTCGCTCAGCGCCTCGACGGTCTCGCCCAGCTGCTGACGTGTCTGCTCGATCTCTGCCTCAAGGTCCTTGGTGTCGCTCATGTCCGGTGCTCCTTCACTTCGGCAATGTCCTTCTTCACGTTCTCGATGGTCTTCTCGGGCGGCCCGGCATGCCCGATCTGCTATTTTTTTTTTTTAAAAAAAAAAAAAAAAAAAAAAAAAAAAAAAAAAAAAAAAAAAAAAAAAAAAAAAAAAAAAAAAAAAAAAAAAAAAAAAAAAAAAAAAAAAAAAAAAAAAAAAAAAAAAAAAAAAAAAAAAAAAAAAAAAAAAAAAAAAAAAAAAAAAAAAAAAAAAAAAAAAAAAAAAAAAAAAAAAAAAAAAAAAAAAAAAAAAAAAAAAAAAAAAAAAAAAAAAAAAAAAAAAAAAAAAAAAAAAAAAAAAAAAAAAAAAAAAAAAAAAAAAAAAAAAAAAAAAAAAAAAAAAAAAAAAAAAAAAAAAAAAAAAAAAAAAAAAAAAAAAAAAAAAAAAAAAAAAAAAAAAAAAAAAAAAAAAAAAAAAAAAAAAAAAAAAAAAAAAAAAAAAAAAAAAAAAAAAAAAAAAAAAAAAAAAAAAAAAAAAAAAAAAAAAAAAAAAAAAAAAGTCCCAGCCCTTCTCCGTGCAGTGCATGACTCCCTTGTCCACCCATGATCCGCCGGCGTTGACGATGTCCGTGCGCAGCGAGGGGTAGGACGTGAGCGTCTTGCCAGGCAGAAGGCCGGCTTCGACCAGCGTCCAAGGCGCGTGGCAGATCGCGGCTATGGGCTTGCCGGCACCGACCATCGCACGGAGAAACGACAAGGCATCCTCGTCCTGACGCAGCGTGTCGGCATTCACGGTCCCGCCGGGATGATCAGGGCGTCATAGTCGTCAGCTGATGCGTCGCCAATCGGAGCGTCAGCCTGGTGGACCGTGTCCTTGTCGACATCCCCGGTCATGGTCTGCACGTCGCCCGCCTCCAGAGCCAAATGGTCGACAGACCAGCCCTGCTGCTTGACGGCGTCGTACGGCGACTCCAGCTCAGCCTTCTCCACACCGGTGTTCGAGGTCAGGATTGCGATCTTCATGCAGTTTGGGCATCGAGCAGCCGTCCCGGTCGACCTCTACCCAGACACAGCGAAGAAATGCACGGTACGAAGTTGGGAGCCGCTTATCGGAATCGAACCGATGACCTTTTCATTACGAGTGAAACGCTCTACCGACTGAGCTAAAGCGGCCGAGGCCCAGCGAGGATCGCCCGCCGAACCGAAGCAAGAGTCTACCGGTTGGGCGGACGGGGAACGAACTGGCCTCAGCACCGTAGAATCGCATCCGTGACCGACGCGACGCAGGCAGAGCTCGAGGAGATCCGGGCGAGCATCGACAACATCGATGCTGCGCTGATCCATGTGCTGGCCGAGCGATTCAAGTACACCAAGCGCGTCGGCAAGCTCAAGGCCGAGCACGGCATGCCGCCTGCCGACCCCGACCGCGAGTCCCGCCAGATCACCCGGCTGCGCGCGCTGGCCGCCGAGGCCGACCTCGACCCGGCCTTCGCCGAGAAGTTCATCAACTTCATCATCGAAGAAGTCATCCGGCACCACGAGGCCATCCGCAGCTGACCTGCTGCGCACGTCTACGCTGCCAGCATGGCTCTCGCAGACGACATCCTGTCCGGCATCGACTCCGGCACCCTCGACAACATCGCCCAGCAGCTCGGCATCGAGCCCGGCAAGGTGCAGGAAGTCCTCAAGGACAGCCTCCCCGCCCTGCTCGGCGGCCTCGACAAGAACGTCCAGAGCGGCGACGGTGCAGCATCGCTGGCCAACGCCCTCGGCGATCACGCCGAAGCCAACCCGCTCGGCGACCTCGGCGCGCTGATCAGTGGCGGCGCCGGCAGCGGCATCCTCGAGAAGGTGCTCGGCGGCAAGACCCCGACGTGTCCGAAGCCATCGGCGGCAAGTCCGGCGTCTCCGGCGTCGACGTCGAGAAGATCCTGAAGATCGCTGCGCCGATCGTGATGGCATTCCTCGCCAGCAGGGTCGCCAAGGGCGGCAATGCCGACCCCGCGGTGGTCAAGAACGAGGTCGAGAAGGCCAACTCGGCGGCCAAGTCCGACGCTCCGGACCTCGGCTCGATCCTCGGCGGACTGCTCGGCAATGGCGCAAGTACTGCCGCTGCTACTTGCAGAACAGCCCGTCCTTGGGCACCGTGCCGTCGACGAGGTAGTCGTCGACCGCCTTGCTGATGCACTGGTTGCCCGACCAGTAGGCCGTGTGACCGTCGCCGTCGCGGGAGATCAGCACGCCCGACGCCAGCTGCTTGGCCAGCGACTGCGCCCATTCGTACGGCGTGGCCGGGTCGCGGGTCGTACCGATCACGACGATCGGCGGTGCACCCTCGCCGGAGATCTTGACCTGCGGGTGCGTCGCCTTGATCGGCCAGTCGCGCAGCCGAGAGCGCCCCAGCCGAGAGCCCGCCCGAACACCGGCGAGACCTTCTCGAATCGCGGCAGCGCGGCCTCCACCTCAGCCTGGGTCGGCGGCTCGGAGACGTCGAGGCAGTTGACGGCATAGATGACCTCGCCGATGTTGTCGCCGTACGTGCCGTCGGGCTCGCGGTTGAAGTAGGCGTCGGACAGCACGAGCAGCGTCGTGCCGTCACCGTTGAACGCCTGCTTCAAGCCCTGCCGAGGTAGCGCCACGTGCCCTTGTCGTAGAGCGTGACGGCGATGCCGTAGAACGCCAGGCCCTCGGTCAGCTCGCGGGCCGGGTCGCGGGTCTCCATCGGCGTCTCGTCGAGCTCTGCATCAGGTCGGCGATCTTGGCGAGCCCTGCATCGCGTCCCTGCCGAGCGGGCAGTCGGACCTCTTGACGCAGTCCTTGGCGAACGCCTCGAGCGCGCGTTGGAACCCGGTGGTCTGGCCGAGGCTGAGTCGATGACGCCGAGCGCCGGGTCGACGGCACCGTCGAGCACCATGCGTCCGACCGTCTTGGGGAACAGCGTCGCGTAGGTCGCACCGAGCTGGGTGCCGTAGGAGGCGCCGAACCAGTCCATCTTCTTGCGGCCGAGCAGCCCGCGTACGACGTCCATGTCGCGGGCGGCCTCCTCGGTCGAGACGTGGGCCGCGAGCTCGCCGCCCTTGCGCTCGCACGCCGTGCCGAGATCGGTGACGCTCTTGCGGAGCGCGGCGACCTCCTCGGGGGTGTCGGGATCGGGATCGGCGTTGGTGAAGTCGGGAACTCGTCGTCGGACATGCACTCGAGCGGCGTGCTGTCGCCGACACCGCGCGGATCGACGCCGACGATGTCGTAGGTCTCGCGGACCTCGTTGCCGAACTGGCCTGCCATCGTGTCGGCGTAGTCGGTCGCGTCGCCGCCGGGACCACCCGGGTTGACGAAGATGCTGCGCTTGGCCGCGCCGCCGGGTGCCGGGATGACCTTGACCGAGAGCTTGGTCGTCTCGCCCGTGGGATCGTCGTAGTCGATCGGTACCTTGACCTTGGCGCACTTCGCGTCGTCACAGCTGCTCCAGGAGACGTCCTGCGTGTAGAACTTCGACAGGTCGCTGGGGCGCCCGTCGACGACGGCTCGGGCTTGGCGCACTTGTCCGAATCGCGTCGTCACGGTGTTGGCGATCACGTACCGCCGGGCGCCCGCGATGACGGCGAGCGAGCGACGAGCGCGATTGCCGAGGACCAGGCACGCTTGGTGTTGACTGCTGGTCATGTCTGACGAAGTCCCATCATCATGCGTTCGAGGGCGAGCAGCGGAGCGGCGTTGGCGGTCAGCGACTCCCGGCACTCGACGATCGCATCGATCATGCCGATCGTCGATTCGGGCGTCCACATCTGCGCGACCGCGTTGATGTCGTCGACGACGTCGGCGTTGATCAGTTCCGTGCCGGTCGCGCACTGGACTGCGAGCACGTCGCGGCAGAACGACAACAGGTCGAGGAGCACGCCGTCGATCGAGTCGCGGGCCAGTCGCGTACGTCGGCGCTTCTGGTCCTTCTCGAGCGTCGACAGCGCGCCGGAGTAGCCAGCCGGACGGCGGCCGCGCTCCTCGACGCCCCAGCCCTGGCGCAGGTCGCCAGCTCGCGCTCATCGGCGGCGTCGCCGACCTCCGCGGCCCGCGCGGCGGCGGCATCGTTGATGGTCTGGGCGGCGGCGAGGCAGTCACCGAGGTCGCGCAGCGACACCGGCAGCGCGAGGATCGCGCGCGCCGCTCGCGGGCGGCGGGATCCTTGGCGAGCCCACGGGCCCGGCCGATGTGTCCCTGCGATGCCGCGGCTGCGGCAGCGGCGAGCGCGGGCTCGATGCCGTCGCGCTCGACCAGCAGTCCGGCGATCGCCGTCGCCGAGGGCGTACGCAGCAGCACCGGGCGGCACCGCGACCGGATCGTGATGATGACGTCTTCGACCGCGGGCGCGCAGAGCATCCAGATCGGTGTGCTTGGACGGCTCCTCGATCGCCTTGAGCAGCGCGTTGGCGGCCTGATCGGTGAGTCGGTCGGCGTCCTCGACGATCAGCACCTGCCAGCGGCCGAGTGCCGGGCGGAGCGCCGACTTGCGTACGTATTCGCGTGCGACATCTGTACCGATTGACAATCCGTCGGTGCGGATGATGGTGATGTCGGGGTGGCTGCCGGCGTGCGCGGTCGTGCACGAATGGCACTCGCCGCACCCGCCCTGCTCGCACTGCAGCGCGGCGGCGAAGGCGCCAGCCGCGTTGGATCGGCCCGAACCGGGCGGTCCGGTGAACAGCCAGGCGTGCGTCATGGATCGGCCCTCGCCGCCCGCTGACGCGACGGCATCCTTGAGGACCTCGACGACGGGCTCCTGGCCGACCAGGTCGGCCCACACGATCGGTCATGGCTGGGCCTGACCGAGCCATGGCTCGACCGCGATCCTGATGTCGGCGTGAATCTCGTCGGGGGTGCCACCACCGCCGACGACGAGGTAGTGCTCCGGGTCGGCAGCGGCGAGCTCGAGGAAGTGCGCGCGTACGCGCTGGTGGAACTCCATCGGCTCGGACTCGATGCGATCGGCACCCTCGAACCGGGTGTGCCCGATCGCCGGGTCGATGTCGAGCACCACGGTCAGGTGGGGGCGCAACGACGAGGTGGCCCAGCGCGCGATGTGCTCGACCTCGGCGATGTCCAGGTGTCGGCCGGCACCCTGGTAGGCGAGGGTCGAGTCGACGTAGCGATCAGTCAGCACGACCGCGCCCTCCGCGAGTGCTGGCAGGACGATCTCGTCGACGTGCTCAGCCTTGTCGGCGGCATAGAGCAATGCCTCGGTACGCGGGGACAGCTCGCCGGTCTCGTTGTCGAGCACGATGTGCCGCAGGATCTTGCCGACATCGGTGCCACCGGGCTCGCGGGTCAGGAGGACGTTGTGTCCGAGCGACTCGAGCCAGGTGACGAGCAACGCGGCCTGCGTCGACTTGCCAGAACCCTCACCACCCTCGAGGGCGACGAACACCCCGGTTTCGGTGAAGAGCGGATCCATGGGGATGAGACTAGTCGGCGAGACCCGAGCGGGTGCGCTCTGCCAGCTTCTTGGGTGCGAGGACGCAGTAGCTGTCGGTCAGCAGCTCCTCCAGCTCGTCCCAGTCGGTGGAGTCGTCGAGGTGCATGCCCACGACGTCGCGGCCCCAGCCCGCGTAGTAGAACGGATGCCCGTGCTCACGCAGCGCGAGCAGCTCGTCACCGAACGCACGGAACGTCACCGCTGTCGCCTCACCCTCGAGGTCGAGCGCCTCCTTGAACACCGATGTCGACTCCTCGTCGACGGTCACGACATGGGCGAACGTGCGCTTGCGTATGCGCCACCGCACCCCGATCCAGGCCGGCTCTTCGTAGGCATCGGGCAGCGCCATGCAGATCGCGCGTACGCGATCGAGGATCTCGGGTGCCACGTCGACCATACGAACAACCTAGGACTCGACGCCGACAGCGTTCTCGTGATCTGCGCCAATCCTGATGAGGGCGGCAAGAAGTGCTGCGACGATGATCCCCGCCCACAGCTCGGAGTACGGCACGAACGTGACGCCGACGACCGCAGCCACGGCGACCGCGAACAGAGAGGCCGTGCGCCGCGACGAGTCGTGCAGGCGGATCGACACCAGCCAGAGTGCCGCCAAGAACGTCGCCACCGGGACCGTCACGAACGCGGCGCTCACCACATCGCTGACCTTGGCATGATCGTCGTAGAACGCGATGCGGGCAGCCAACCCGGCGCCAATCGCAGCCGACGAGGCAAAGATGACGTAGTGGCCGAATCCCCATTTGAAGCCGATGTCGTTGCCCGTCAGGATCTCAGTCTCGTCGCGCGAGAAGTAGAGCCACCACGAACAGAACGTGATCAGCACGCCACCGGCGACGACCAGCCACAGCTCGGTCGGAGGGTGCTCCGCGTCGTACGCGGTGTGCAGCGCCAACGTCACAGACAGGATCGTCTCGCCCAGCACGATGATGAAAAACAAGCCGTAGCGCTCGGCGATGTGGTGCGCGTGCCATGGCGTCGCACCGGCCCGCTCGGCGACAACTGGAATGCCGAAGTCCAGGGTGATCCCGATCAGGAAGGCCCAGAGCGGCAGGTGCCCGCCGGTCACCAGCAGTGCCGCGACCCAGGCCGTCTGCACCGCGATCAGCCCGTATGCGTACCGCAGCGCCGTCTGTCGTCGTTCGGGGTGGCCAACGACCACCCGCAACCACATGAGGATCAGGCCGACACGCATGATGACGTAGCCGATGATCCCGAGGGTGAAGTCCTGGTCGAAGATCTGCGGTACGCCTGCAGCCAGCACCAGCGAGCCGAATATCTGCAGCAGTGTCAGCAACCGGTTGATCGTGTCGTCGGCGTCGTACGCGGAGTTGAACCAGGCGAAGTTCAGCCAGGCCCAGAAGACGGCGAAGAAGGAGACCGAGAACCAGATCAACCCATGCAACGGATGACCTGCGGCGATCTCATGCTCCAGAGTCAGCGCTGCCTGGGCGATTGCGACGACGTAGCAGAGGTCCGAGAAAAGCTCGAGGGGCGAAGCAGTCCGGTGCTCCTCGTGCGGATCGCGCGGGCCCAGAGGCCTGATGAGGCGCATGGTCATCGGTCAGTTAGCTCCGGGGTGATGGGCGTGAGCATCTCCGTGCCCGCGTTGATCGCATCGAAGGCCTGACGCACCTGTGCGCGACGGGTCTCGATCAGGTCGTTCAACGTCCGGGCGAGGGAAGGCTTCGCCGCGACCAGCCGATCAACGACCGCCATCGGCACCTGAAGCACCTCGACGATCGTTGCGGCCTCGCTCTGTGTCGGCGACGGCTCACGAAGAAGGGCCGACGTACCGACGATCTCCCCGCGATCCTGCTCGCTGACCTGGACGGTGGCGCCGTCCGTGGCGAAGGCCGTGACGCGTACGAGCCCGGACACGATCAGGGAGAAGCGCGCCGGTACGACACCGGACGACACCAATATCTCGCCCTGACCATAAGTCTCGATCTCGCACTCGTCGACGATCCCGTCGATGTCGTCGGCGTTGATCTCCAGGGTCGTCGCGAAATGCTGCAGCGCCTCAACAACCGCCTCGCGAGGTCCAGGCGTGAACTCCTGGCCGTCAAGCGCCACCTCGTCGCGGCGGGAGGCGTACCAGAGCCAGCTCAGGAACTGGGACTGTGTCGCACCGCTGTCGCTGGCGGTGACCAGCGGGATCGTGGTGGCGTACGAGCCGCTGCCGACCACCTTGACCGAGGGAGTGGAGCCCGCTCGGAGCAGGGGCAGGCTGCTGGCAACCCGCATCAATGTCGCCGTCACCACGTGTGGCGGATCAGTCGGCGAGAACGCTGTCGTGACGACGAGGTTGTGCGCCGGTGTCGGGCGACTCAGGTTGGCAAACGATGCGCCCGCGATCGTGGCATTGGGAATGATCTGCAGCCCGGTCCCGACGTCGACGTGGGTCGATCGCCAGTTCATCTCCACGACCTTGCCCTTCACACCCGCGACATCGAGGGTGTCACCGATCTTGAACGGCTGCTCGAACAGCAGCAGCAGCCCTGACACCACGCTGCCGATCGCGGTCTGCAGCGCGAGGCCGATGACGATCGAGCCGACACCCAGGGCGGCGAACCAGCCGCTGACGTTGAGGTCCCACACGTACGCACCGACGATCGCGGCGCCGGTGACGACGAGGATGAGGCGGGCGAGGTCGATGAAGATGCTGGGCAGCCGGTCGCGCCAGGTGCCCTCGGCGGCGTTGCCGAACAACACAGCGTTGAGCCCAGCGAGTGCGACAGACACGGCGATGACGCCGACCATCGTGGCGACGACCTGCAAGCCATCGTTCTTGCTCGACACATCGGCAGCCTTGGAGAGCAGGATCAGCAGTGCCGTCAGGGGCAACAACCAGATGCGGAGCCGGTTGACCGGCTTCGCAAGAGCGCTTCCGCTGCGTTGCAGTCGCAGGTGGACTTCGGACAGCGCGATGACCAGCACCGGCAGGCCGATGATGAGCGCCAGCGACCACCCGAACCACGACTGACTGGTCAGGTCATCCATCAGCTCGTACCCCCGGGTTGCAGCCTCCATACGGCCTTTTCTGAACCGTCGACGACAACGGTTCCGACTTGTTCAAAGGCGTACGTGCCGGCGAGTCGTTCCTTGACGTCGTCGGTGACATAGATGCCCGCGTCCCCCGACTCGGTACGAATGCGGTGCGCCAGACTCACGGCGTCGCCCCAGAGGTTGTAGACGACGTCACCGCCCCCCACCAGGCCGCTGCGGACCTCTCCGGTGTCAGCGCCGGCTCTCAACGTGAGAGAGGCATCGTTCTGGGAATTGAACCGGTCGACCATCGCGGCGACCTCGACGGCGAAGTCGACGACGCGGCGTACGTGATCGACGCGTTGCACCACCAGACCGCTGCTGGCGACGAAGCTGGTGCCGGAGCTGCGAACCTTCTCGATGCCGACCTTCGCCGCGGCCTCATCGAAACCGCGTGACAGCGAGTTGAGCAAGGTCAGCGCCTCGCCCGACGGAAGTCGGTCGGCAAGGGCGTCGAACCCCTCGATGTCAGTGAATGCGACGGACACGTTGTGGTGTTCCTCGGAGATGTCAGTCTCGCCACCCTGATAGCGCTGGACGACAGGCTCCGGCATGAGCGAACGCAGGATTCGATCGTTCTCCGTCTTCTGGGCGTCGAGTGCCTCCTGCCGCGCGGCGAGTCCCGCGCTCATGTCGTTGAACGCCGTGCCGAGGTCACCGAACTCATCAGTCGTGCCAGCATCGACACGAGTGCCCAGCTCGCCGCCGGCGACGGCTCGTACGCCAGTCAGCAGTCGCTGAAGCGGAGCCGTGAACACGCGAGCCATCACGATCGAAGCGGCGCTCACCAACAGCGCAATCACGGCGGTGGCGAGCAGGATGGTGCGGGCAAAATCGCGCACCGGCGCCAAGGCCTCGCTCGTGTTCATCTTTGCGATGACGGTCCAGTTGAGCCCGTCGATGTCGGCGGGTCCGTAAGAATCGAGCACCTCGTGGCCCAGGTAGTCGGTCGTGATGAGCGTTCCCGACTTGCCGTCCTTGGCCAGCTCGTGCGCCTTCGACTTGATCGGTTGGAGCATCACTGTGCTCTTGGCATCGAGGGCACGGTCGACAACGTCGCGCGAAGTGCCGCGGGCTATGGCCTCACCGGCGTACTCCTTGGGATCGTCGATGATCTCGCGCGAGTTGGAGCGCATCAGGTCGTCCTGGCCAGCGAGATAGGTCTCGCCGGTCTCACCCAGTCCCGCCACCACGTCTTCTGCTGCGGCGCCGGTCATGATCGTGTTGATGCCGGCAATCGGCAGCTGCGCCACGTACACACCGATGATGTCGCTGCCGTCAGCGATGGGCGAAGCAACAAATCCAGCCGGCAGGTTGTAGGACGGCTGATAGAGCTCAAGATCGCTCAGCGCGACGAAGTCCAGGGAGTTGGAGTGGATCGCCTCGTCGAAGACCTTCTCGAGGCCCCCTCCGCGGAATTCTCCACGCTTGATGTTGCTGCCAAGGTCGACTCCCTTGTAAGCCGTGTAAACCACGTCACCCTCGAGGTTGAGGATCATGATGTCGTCGACACCGGTGCCCTTGACGACCTCACGGAAGAACGGGTTGAACTTCTTGTTCGCCGCCGTCCAGTCGCTGCCGTCACCGGCATCGTCGAGCTTGAGCTTCTCGTCAAAGTCGTCACTCGACGAGGTGTACTCGGCCTGGAGAAAGGTCCTGGCGGGTGAGGTGGGGATGAACGAGTCGGCCTGAACTGTGCCCTCGGAGTTCTTCTGCAGGTGGGGTATGAAGACGTCGTTGTAGTACTTCGTCACCTTCGTCTTCTGCGGTGTGGTGATCGACTCGCCGCGCAGCTTTTCGTACGCCGGGCCGAACGCCTTCAGGGCGTCGATGGCCAAGCCCCGGCTGTTGATGATCGCCGACCCCTTCTGGCGACCGATGTAGTTCTGGATGGCCGTCGTACGCTCAAGCCGGAGCTCGGTCAGCCTCTCGTACGCCTCCTCGCGAAGGGCACTCGTGCCCGTGCGGTAGGCGAAGAAGCCGACGACTGCTGCCGAGAGGATGCTCGAGACCAGCAGCATCACCAGAAGCTTGGACTGAATGCTGCCAAACCCCGCGGGAATCCGTCGCCTGGGGGGCGTGGGGACGTCGCTCATCCGGGGCTCCTCGCCGTAACGCGTGTGACTGCTGGGATGAGCCTAGGTCATGACCGCCGCCTCGTGACCAGATCGCGCACGTGTCACGGCAGTCACCTCACTCCGTTGAGCCGGTTCACCTCGTCGAAGAGTGCGCCGTGGTCGTAGTAGTCGACCGCCACGAAGTTCGGGATGTGACGTCTCTGCTCGAGGCACTGCTCGATTCGCGGACCGAGAACACCCGCATCGTTGACCTTCGCTGAGTCGGAGACCCGGTGCTGTGGCCGATTGAGCCAGTGGTTCACCAGGAAGAGCGAGCCGTCGGCCTTCCCGCGCAAGAGGTCGCACGAGAAGTCCGCCGCCTTCATGGCGTCGTACGGCGTGTCCTGGATCCAGTCGAAGCCCTGCAGGTTCCAGGGGTATTTCGAGCCTCCGCCACGATTCTCCGACAGCACGACGACACGCTTGTTGTCGTTGATCATCTTCCTCAGCGTCGGCCAGGGCTTGCCGGGAGTCGGCGTGTAGACGAGCGACAACAGGCCCGAGCTCTGGAACACCGCCGCCGTGTCCTTCGGTGACACCTCGTCCTGGATGAACAGCGTGATGACCTCACGCGGATGCGTCTCGAGCCAGCCCCGGATCGCCGCGAGCGTCGGCTCCAGCTTGGTCGCGCCGAGCTCGCAGATGGCGTGACAGAGGTACGGCTCGACCGGACCTTCTGGCGTCAGGTTGGTCGCCTTTCGGAGGCGAAGGGCCGCCGGGAGAACGTCCTTGCCGTACTCCGCGACCGCCTCGTCAACGGCGGCACCGTGCGTGCCGCCGGCATTGGCGATCACGCCGGCGCGCTGCGTACGTTGGCCCGGCCAGGTGTCGATCAGCAGCCCCCGGATCCCGTCGTCGAGCTGACCGATGATTCCGGTCGGCTGCTCGGCCAGGAACCAGCCGTCCTCGTCGGCGGCGGACATCGAATTGTGTGTCGACGGGTAGGCGACCTGGTTGAACCGTCGGTCGCACAGCTGCGCGTACCCGTTGCAGATCTTGCCGTTCACCTCGCCGATCGCGGCCACGGCGGTTTGTGGCGCCCGGGCATTCCAGGCAACGAATCCTGCGACCAGCGCGAAGGCGAACCCCACCAGGATCGCCATCCGAACCTCGGGCCTGAGCAGGACCTTTGGCACCTGCTTGACCTCCCTGCGGTTGCGTCGCAACACGGCGAAGAGCTCCATCGCGCCAAGGATCACCATCACGAATGCCGCTGCCACGATGACCACCTTCGCCACGGTGAGCGGTCGCAGCACTGCTGCGAGTCCCGCGGCAAGCAGGACCGCGGCATGCCCAGCCCGCGCACGAGAAGTGTCGGGAGGATCGATCAGCCACCCATACGCGTTCAGCATCATCGAGCGGGGACTGCCGCCGACACGGATCGCCGTGGCAAGAACGACCAGGTAACCCGCTGCGACTGCTAGGCCAGCAGCGACCCACAACGGTCCGCGCAGCTCGGCCCAGGACGCAACGCCCAGGGCGGGCACCAGTGAGTCGGGGCGGACAAGCGACGCCGCGATCGTCCCGACGAAGACAATCGCCCCCAAGCCGAGACCCGATGCCGCCAAGCCGAATCCCACGGAGCGCACGCCGCGCTCACGATCACCGCTCAACACGATCCCGCCGACGAAGCAGAGCACCGCCAGCAGCGGGAGCAGCCAGGCAAGCACCTTGAGCCAGTGCGCGTAGCTGATCGTGGTTGAGGCAAACGACTGGTCTCCCAGGCGTGTGAGGGTGATGTCGAGGTCGGGTGGCAACGTGTTGGCGAGGTCAGGCGCCACGGCAGCAAGCGCCGCAACCAGTACCGCCCCGACGTCGGCCAGCCGCAGCACCACATGGTCGCTGCCGTCGGTCGTGAACGCCGAATGGACCGGCGTCACCATGGCACGGACCACTGGACCGAAGGCCGCACTCGACACCAGCGTGCCTGCCGTCGACTCGACGAGTGGGCGCGCCGCCACAAGGTCAGGAACCTCGCGCGTCAGCTTGTTCGACATGATGATGCCGGCCTGCCGGGACACGTCGGGATCCATGCGGATGTGATCGACGTGCGTCGCAAATCGTGACCCGTCGAGGATCTCGCGGTTTCCGACTCCGGCCAAAAGTCCCAGCGTCATCAGCAAGGTGCCGAGCACCACCAACACGCGAGCTGACCGCGGCATCAGGCCTTCTTTGCAGCCGTCTTTTTGGCGGTCGCCTTCTTCGCCGTCTTCTTGGCGGCCTTCTTGGCGGGACGCTTGGCTGCCTTCTTGGCCGGGCCCTTCGCGCGCCGTTCGGCGAGCAGCTCGTAGGCGCGCTCGGGAGTCAGGTCCTCGAGCGAGTCGTCCTTGCGAAGCGTCGCGTTGTACTCGCCGTCGGTGACGTACATGCCGAAGCGGCCGTCCTTGGCCACCACAGGGCGCTCGCTGACGGGATCGGTGCCGAGCTCCTTGAGTGGTGCGGCTGCCGCGCGTCGACCGTACGTCTTGGGCTGCGCGTAGATCGCGCGCACCTCCTCCTCGGTGATCGTGAGGAGCTGCTCCTCGCGCTCCAGCGACCGCGAGTCGGTGCCCTTCTTGAGGTAGGGACCGTAGCGGCCGTTCTGCGCCGTGACCTCGGTGCCGTCCTCCTCGGTGTAGACGACGCGCGGCAACCTGAGCAGCTGCACGGCCTCGTCGAGGGTGATGGTGTCGAGGTTCATCGTGGCGAACAGGCTCGCAGTGCGCGGCTTGTCGGCCTTCTTCGCATCCTCGGGCAGCGCCTCGGTGACGTACGCGCCGAAGCGGCCGTTCTTGGCGGTGATCGCGAGACCGGTGTCGGGGTGGACACCGAGCTCCTTCTCGAGACCGGCCGGGGTCGCCAGGAGCTCCTTGGCCTTGTCGAGCGTGAGCTCGTCGGGCGGCAGGTCCTCGGGGACGTTGGCACGGGTGGGTACGCGCTTGCCCTCGTCGTCCTCGCTGAACGGAGGACCTTCGACGTACGGGCCGTAGCGGCCGACGCGCAGATCGATCTCCTCGCCGAGCGGGAACGTCGCGAGACCGCGGGCGTCGATGTCGGGGAGGTTCTCGACGAGGCGCTTGAGGCCGGTGTTGCCCTCACCCTCGCCGGTCCAGAAACCGGTGAGCACGGCGACACGATCCTCGCGGCCACCCGCGACCTCGTCGAGCACACCTTCGAGCTCGGCGGTGAAGTCGTACTGGATGAGTCGGCCGAAGTGCTGCTCCATCAGACGGATCACCGAGAAGGCGATCCAGGCTGGCACCAGGGCCGTGCCCTTCTTGTAGACGTAGCCGCGGTTCTGGATCGTGCCGACGATCGACGCGTACGTCGAGGGGCGACCGATCTCGCGGGTCTCGAGCTCGCTGATCAGGCTGGCTTCGGTGAATCGCGACGGCGGCTTGGTCTCATGGCCAGCCTTGCCGAGCTCGGCAGCCGTGACGGTCTGGCCCTCGGTGACGTTGGGCAGCTTGGTCTGCTGGTCGTCGCCCTCGGCCTCGGTGTCGTCGCTGGACTCGACGTACGCCTTGAGAAATCCGTAGAACGTGATCGTGCGACCGCTCGCGGAGAACACCGCGTCCTCGCCGGTGGCCGCGGTGGCGCCGATGCGGATCGACACCGAGTTGCCTTTGGCGTCCATCATCTGGCTCGCGATGGTGCGCTTCCAGATCAGCTCGTACAGACGGAGCTCGTCACCGCGCAGTCCGGCCTGGTCGGGTGTCTTGAAACGTTCACCGGCGGGGCGGATCGCCTCGTGCGCCTCTTGCGCGTTCTTGACCTTGCTGGCGTAGACACGGGGCTCGTCGGGCAGGTAGGCGGCACCGTACAGCTCGGTGACCTGGGCACGTGCTGCGGTGAGCGCGGTCTGCGAGAGCGTCGTCGAGTCCGTACGCATATAGGTGATGTGTCCGCCCTCGTACAGGCGCTGGGCGACCTGCATCGTACGAGCGGCGCCGAAGCCGAACTTGCGCGACGCTTCCTGCTGCATCGTGGTGGTGCGGAACGGTGCGTAGGGCTTGCGCGTGTAGGGCTTGGACTCGACCGAGCGGATCGTGAACGGCTGGTCGCGCAGACCATCGGCGAGTGCACCGGCCTTGGCTTCGTCGAGGTGCACGACCTTGTCGGACGTCAGGGTGCCGGTGTTGTCGAAGTGCGAGCCGGCGGCGACGCGGAGGCCGTCCACGCTGCTGAGCTTGGCGGGGAACTGCCGCGGGTCGAAGCCTTCGCCGGCATCGAACGTCGCCTCGAGGTCCCAATAGGACGCTGCGGTGAATGCCATGCGCTCGCGCTCACGCTCGACCACGAGGCGGGTGGCCACAGACTGCACGCGGCCGGCGGACAGACCGCTCATGACCTTCTTCCACAGCACCGGGCTGACCTCGTAGCCATAGAGGCGGTCGAGGATGCGGCGGGTCTCCTGGGCATCGACCAGGTCCATGTCGACGTCGCGCGGGTGGGCGATGGCGTACTGGATCGCGTCACGGGTGATCTCGTTGAAGACGATGCGCTTGACCGGAACGGTCGGCTTGAGCTCATCGAGGAGGTGCCACGCGATGGCCTCGCCCTCGCGGTCCTCATCGGTTGCGAGTACGAGCTCGTCGGCTTCCTTGAGGAGCTTCTTGAGCTTGGCCATCTGCTGCTTCTTCTCCGGCGACACGACGTAGATCGGCTCGAAGCCGTCGTCGACGTTGACCCCGAGGCGCGCCCACGACTCGCCCTTGAACTTCGCCGGAACCTGATCGGCACCCTTGGGAAGGTCGCGGATGTGACCGACCGAGGAGTCCACGACATAGCCGTCGCCGAGGTAGCCAGCGATGCTGGCGACCTTGTTGGGTGACTCGACAATGACGAGGGTGGTCAAGAATCTTCTCCGGTTGCGGTTGCAGTGATCAGTCGTGGCACACCGTAGCGCGTGCTGTCAATGATCTGCGCGACGGTCCTGTCTCCGCGTGGTGAGAACATGGCTCGGTGGGTTTCTCCGGATATGCCGAGCTGTGGGCCGATCGGCGCGTCCGCACCCTCTTCATCGCCGCGTTCTTCGCCCGCATACCGGCCATGGCGGCCCCGCTGGTCTTCACCCTTTTCGTCGTGGGTCCGCTCGACGGCACGTACGCCCAGGCCGGCATCGTCGCCGCCGCGTCCACGATCGGGGCCGGGGTCGGATCGCCGTGGCGCGGGCGCCTGATCGACAAGCTCGGCATGCGGCGCGCGATCATCCCGTCGATCGTCGCGGTCGCGGTGCTCTATCCGATCGCCGCCTTCTCCTCTTCTTATACGTTGCTCGTCCCGCTGTCGTTCCTGATGGGTCTGTTCCTCATACCGATCTTCTCGATCGTGCGTCTGTCGCTCAGCGTGATGGTCGACGAGCGGCTGCGCCGTACGGCCTTCTCGGCCGACAGCGTCGTCGCCGAGGCCAGCTTCATCATCGGTCCGGCCGTCGGCGTCGTCCTCGTCACGCAGGCGAGTGCCGGTTGGGCGCTGTTCGTGATCGGCATGACCGAGGTGGTCGCGGGGCTGATGTTCCTGCGGCTCAACCCGCCCACCCGCTCGCAGGTCGATCCGGACGAGCCGGTCGTTGAGCCCGTCAAGGGCCCGTGGATGTCAGTGCCGCTTGCGTTCCTCTTCCTCATCTCCGGCGGCACGCTGGCCGCGCTGATCGGTGCCGACCTCGGCATCGTCGCGCAGCTGCGCGAGATCGACCACGTGGGTTCGATCGGGTTCACGTATGGGCTGTGGGGATTGTCGTCACTGCTCGGCGGACTGATCTACGGATCGCTCAACCGCTCGATCCGCCCCACCTATCTGTTGCTGGTGCTCGGCCTCACGACGATCCCGGTCGGCCTCGGCACCGAGGTGTGGTCGTTGTCGCTCTGGGTCATCCCGACCGGGTTCCTCTGCGCACCAACCATGACGGCGGCAACGGAGTGGATCGCCAAGCTCACGCCCGAGGAGCGACGCGGTGAAGCGATGGGATGGCAGGGCACGTCGTTCATGATCGGCGGTGCTGCCAGCTCGCCGGTCATCGGCGTGGCCATCGACCAGGTTGGCGCATGGGGTGGCTTCGTCGTCGGAGGACTCATCGCAACGGCCATTGCCCTGCTAGCTCTGTTCGGTCAGCTGATCCCGGCGTTCAAGCCTGACTCGCACGCGATCGAGGAAACTCCCGCGGGCTAGCTGCGCATCTTGGCGGGCTGGTGGGGCAGCAACAGTCCGTCGTCGACCAGCTCTCGTACGGATGCCGCATAGGTCGAGCGCAGCTCACCGGCATCGCGCTCGAGGAGCTGCGCCAGCGCATCGAGGATCTGGCCCGCCGTGAGGTCACCGTCGCTGGCACTGACGAGCCCCGCCTCCACGGTGTCGACCTGGCGCGACCGGCGTACGCCCTGCTGCAGCTTGAGAACGATCGACTCGGGGTGCTCTGCGCCGACCCGTCCACGGGTCTCCTCGACCAGGTCTGGCGCTTGCTTCCAGGCACGGTCGAGCAGGGCGGCGTCGTCCACGTTGCGCAGCACGTCGACGCGGTGACCCCACGCCGACACGTTCGGGCCGATCGGCGGTGCGATCTCGCCCGTCCACTCCTCGTACCGTCTGCTCGGCGTGCCCTCCGTGCGTCGCATGCTGAGCCAGCCGAATCCGACGGCATCGATGCGCTCGTCGGCGAACCACTGGAGCCAGGCGTCATAGCGCGTGGCGTAGTCAGGGGTGCCGGCCAAGCCCGCGTCGGCGAGCCACATCTCGACGTACTCCGCAGGGTCGATCAGCTCGCGCTGCAGCACCCACGCGTCGAGTGCGCTGCCGGCAAACCACTCCTCGAGGTCGGCACGCCAGTCACGACTGTCGTGGTGCGCCCAGTTGGCCAGGATCTGGCACCAACCACCCTCGTTGAGGTGCGCCGCGGCGTTCTCGACCAGATGGCGCACGACACTGTCGCCGGGCATTCCCGAGTCGCGGTAGACGAGCACCTCTGCACCCGGTGGCGAGATCACGAACGGCGGGTTGGTGGCGATCAGGTCGAACGTCTCGCCGGCGACCGGATCGAACAGGCTACCGTCCCGTACGTCGATGTCGAGCTCGTTGAGCGAGGCCGTGAGTCGCGCCATGGCCAGGGCACGCGGGTTGACGTCGGTCGCGACGACGGTGTCAGCGTGCTGGGAGAGATGGAGTGCTTGAACGCCACACCCGGTGCCGAGGTCGAGTGCCCGGCCGACCGGCTCGCGGACGGTCAGCTGCGCCAGCGATGACGACGCCTCACTGATGCCGAGCACATGTTCGGGATTCATGACTCCCTGGGGACCGTTGAGTCCCGGAGTCGGGTCGCACACGATCCACCAGTCGTGCGACTCGTCGCCGTATGGCCTGATGTCGACCAAGGCACGTACCTCATTGCCCGACACCGACAGCATGTTGGCGGCGGCCAGCGGATCGACGAGATCCGGCAGCGCCGAGTCGGCGCGACGACGGTCCACCGGGACCTGCAGGGCGAACAGCCGCACCAAGGTCGCAAGATCGCCGGGCCCGGTGGTGGCCCGCAGCGCAGGTACGACCTGGTTGCGACCCAGGGATCGGTGCGCCTCGTCGCCGAGCAACGCGTACACCTCGTCGACGGTGAAGCTGGCGCGGGTCAGCGCCGCGCGGAGCTTCGGCACGTACGCCTCGTCGATCACCGACCCACCCTCTCAGATGACATGACGAACGGCGCCACCCTTGCGGGTGACGCCGTTCGCGATGGTGCTTGTCAGCTACGCCTTCTTGGCCGGAATGGGGGTACCTCCCACGCACAGGAAGTGCAACAAGGCTTCCGGCCCATCAGCGCCCGACCCTACTTGGGCGTGGGGGACTTTTTGGCCGCTGCCTTCTTGGCGGGAGCCTTCTTGGCGACCGTCTTGGTCACCGTCGTACCGGACGGCTTCGCCGGGGACGGTGCCGCGGCGATCTCCGACGGTCCCGCGTCGAGAGCAATCGGTCGCGAGCGGGCGATACCCACGGCGATGACGATGATCAACACGGATGCTCCAGCGATGGAGTAGCGGATGGGTTCGCTGGCGTCAGTGCCGTACGAGTACTTGATGATCAACGGTGTCGCCAGGAGCGCGACGAGGTTCATCACCTTGAGCAGCGGGTTGATCGCCGGACCGGCGGTGTCCTTGAACGGGTCACCGACCGTGTCACCGATGATCGTCGCCTCGTGTGCGGGCGACCCCTTGCCACCGTGGTTGCCGTCCTCGACGAGCTTCTTGGCGTTGTCCCACGCTCCACCGGAGTTGGCGAGGAACACTGCCATCAGCAGACCCGTACCGATCGCACCGGCGAGGTAACCCGCCAGCGGGCCGATACCGAGTCCGAAGCCGACGGCGATCGGGGCGAAGATCGCCAGGATGCCCGGCGTCGCCAGCTCACGCAGCGAGTCACGCGTGCAGATGTCGACGACCTTGCCGTACTCGGGACGACCCGTGCCTTCCATGATTCCCGGGATCTCGCGGAACTGGCGACGCACTTCGTAGACCACAGCGCCGGCAGCGCGGCCGACGGCGTTGATCGCCAGACCGGAGAACAGGAACACGACAGCAGCACCGAGGATCAGACCGACCAGGATGCTCGGGTCGCCGACGTTGATGATGCCCTCGAACACGTACGTCTCGATGACCTTGAGACCGCCCGCGTTCTCCTGCGTGAGGCCGGCAGCCCCGATGGATTCCCTGATCGAGCTGCTCAGCGAACCGAACAGCGCCGTCGCGGCCAGGACGGCCGTGGCGATCGCGATGCCCTTGGTGATCGCCTTGGTCGTGTTGCCGACCGCGTCGAGCTCGGTGAGGATCTTGGCGCCCTCCTCGTCGACGTCGCCCGACATCTCTGCGATGCCCTGGGCGTTGTCGCTGACCGGACCGAACGTGTCCATCGCGACGATGACGCCGACCGTGGTCAGCAGACCACAGCCTGCGAGTGCGACGGCGAACAGCGCCACGACGAGCGAGCCGCTGCCGAGCAGGAACGCACCGAAGACGGCGGCGCCGATGACGATGGCCGTGTAGACCGCCGACTCGAAGCCGACCGAGAGTCCGGACAGGATGACCGTTGCGGCACCCGTGAGCGACGTCTTGCCGACATCCTTGACCGGACGGGTCTCGGTGCCGGTGAAGTATCCCGTCAGCGCAAGAATCACGGCCGCGAGGACGATACCGATGAGAACCGCGATGATCGCGATCAGTCGCGGGTTGGAGTCGAGGCCGGCAGGTTCGCCGCCCTGAGCCTGTCCGATCGTCACGATGAGCGTGCTGGTGTCGATGCCCGGGAGCTTCGCGTCGCTGAACTTGGTCGGCAGGAGCGCGAATGCTGCGCCAATCGAAGCCACAGCCGACACGATGGCCGAGATGTAGAACGACCGGTTGATCGTGACGAGTCCACCCTCACCCGCACGCGGGCGGGTGATGTAGACGCCGAGGATTGCGGTCAGGGCACCGATCGCGGGAATCACGAGCGGGAACACGAGGCCAACCTCGCCGAAGGCAACCGAGCCGAGGATCAGCGCGGCCACCAGGGTCACGGCGTACGACTCAAACAGGTCGGCCGCCATACCTGCGCAGTCACCGACGTTGTCACCGACGTTGTCGGCGATCGTCGCGGCGTTGCGCGGGTCGTCTTCGGGGATGTTCTGCTCGACCTTGCCGACGAG
This sequence comes from uncultured Actinomycetota bacterium, assembly GCA_963849475.1. Classification (GTDB taxonomy): domain Bacteria; phylum Actinomycetota; class Actinomycetes; order Propionibacteriales; family Nocardioidaceae; genus Aeromicrobium. The sequence goes on along the minus strand of CAWKHC010000004.1, from coordinate 451,571 downwards.
GTCGGCTCCGACGTCAGCAGCCTTGGTGAAGATGCCGCCGCCGACTCGCATGAACATGGCGAGCAGCGCAGCGCCGAAGCCGAAGCCCTCGAGGACGACAGGCGCGTCGCCCGTGTAGATCAGGACGATCGCGCCAGCACCCAGCAGCCCGAGGCCGACCGTGAGCATGCCGACCATGCCGCCGGTACGGAATGCGATGCGCATGGCAACTTCGCGGCCCTCGTTCTGGGCGGCGGCTGCAACACGGATGTTGGCGCGGGTCGCGAGCCACATACCGAGATAGCCGATCGCTGCCGAGAAGCCAGCGCCTGCAAGCAGCGCGACGTAGCGGCCGATCTTGATCTTCCATTCGTTGTCCCACCCGAGGACGGCCGCGTCGAGCGCGACGAGCATCCCGAGTGCCACGAATGCGAAGACCGCGAGGGTCCGGAACTGGCGGCTCAGGTAGGCCGCAGCGCCTTCCTGGACTGCCTGGCCGATCTCCTGCATCTTTGCGGTTCCCTCAGATGCCTTGAGCACCTGGGAGCGGAACACAAGGGCCATTACCAGTGCGAGGGCCCCGACTGCGACGACTGCGTACAGGTAGTACGAGTTCTTGTCGGAAAAGTCGAGGTCTCCGCCTACTGCCGCAACAAAAGTCGCGTTCGCCATGAAAATCCTCCATGAGTAAGCAAAAAGAACTGTCGGGCCAGAGGACTGGACCAACGTGACGGAGGTTACATGCCGACTAGCGGCTGAGCATCAAGGGGTCTCAGGATGTGTCGCCGCGCGAGCCTCGTCAATCGTGGCGTGCAGGCCGAATACCTTGTCGAGCCCGGTGATGCCGAAGATCTTGAGGATGCGCTCGTGGGTGCACACGATGTCGAGCGATCCGCCGTCAGCTCGTACGCGCTTGAGGGCTCCGACCAGGACGCCGAGACCCGTCGAGTCGAGGAAGTCGACCTTCTCCACGTCGATGATCAGTCGCCGGTGACCGGCTTCGATCGCCGTGACGATCGCCTCGCGCAGCTTGGGAGCTGTGTATACGTCGACCTCGCCGCCAACCTCGATGATCTCGAATTCGTCGACAGTGCGCGTTGACAGGGCAAGCTCCATGGCAAGCATCTAACCACGATCTGTGGGCCGTCGCCGCTCGGCAAAGTGGCGTTCACAGTCTGGAAGACTCGCTTCGTGGATCCCGCTGACATCGTCCTTCGCCACAGCGAACGGGTGACGCATGTCGAGCACGTCCCAGCCCGCGAGGCCGTCGTCGAGCCGTGGCCCGACTGGGTCGACACCGACGTGCGATCGATGTACGAGGCAGAGGGCATCGGCGAGCTCTGGGGCCACCAGGCCGAGGCGCTTCGCCACATACGCGCAGGTCATCACACCGTCATTTCCACCGGCACGGCTTCGGGCAAGTCCCTCGCGTTCCAGGCGCCCGCGCTGACCGCTCTAGCGGCGGGCCGGTCGGGCAGCGGGCTGCAGGGCAACCGGATGCCGAGTGTCCTCTATCTCGCGCCGACCAAGGCGCTCGCGGCCGATCAGCTCCGGCGGCTGGCAGCGGCGACCGCGTTCGCCAGACCGGCGACGGTCGACGGTGACAACTCCCGCGAGGAGCGAACCTGGGCCCGAGACCACGCGAACTACCTGCTGACCAATCCCGACACCCTGCACCACACGATCCTTCCCGGGCACGCCCGGTGGAGCCGCGCGCTCGGCGGCGTCACGCATGTCGTGATCGACGAGTGCCACCACTACCGCGGAGTCTTCGGCGCGCATGTGGCTCACGTGCTGCGCCGGCTGCGGCGCATCTGCCAGCACTACGGCGCCGATCCCGTGTTCGTGCTGTCGTCGGCGACCGTCGCCGACCCCGACATCTTTGCCGCCCGGCTCACCGGCCTCGACGTCGTCGCCGTCACTGACGACGCATCACCCCACGCAGCCCAGACGATCGCGTTGTGGGAGCCACCGTTGCTGCCGGGTCACGATGCGACCCAGACCCCGGTACGACGTGCAGCCAACACCGAAGCCGGCGAGCTGCTCACCGATCTGGTCATCGGCAAGGTGCGCACCCTTGCGTTCGTACGATCACGTCGAGGTGCCGAGACCGTCGCTGCGACCGCCCAGCGCAGCTTGGCCGAGGTCGACCCGGAGCTGGCAGCGAGGGTGGCGACCTACCGGGGCGGCTATCTGCCCGAGGAGCGCCGCGAGCTCGAGCGGCGACTCCGTGATGGCGATCTGCTCGGGTTGGCGAGCACCAATGCGTTGGAGCTCGGGATCGACATCGCCGGGCTCGACGCGATCATCAGCGTCGGCTTCCCCGGTACGCGCGCGGCCCTGCGGCAGCAGTTCGGACGTGCCGGACGGGCCGGGCGCGACTCGATCGGCATCCTGATCGCCCGGGACGAACCCCTCGACACCTACCTCGTGCACCATCCCGAGGCACTGCTAGGTGCGCAGGTCGAGTCCTCGGTGTTCGATCCCGACAATCCCTATGTGCTCGGCCCGCACCTGGCTGCGGCTGCCCATGAGCTGCCGCTGACCGAAGCCGACTTCGAGCTGTTCGGTCCGCGCACTGCCGAGGGGGTCAAGGCTCTCGAGGTCGCCGGCCTGTTGCGCAAGCGGCAGGCTGGCTGGTTCTGGACCAAGCGGGAGCGCGCCAGCGACCTGGCCGACATCCGCTCCAGCGGTGGCTCGCCGGTGCAGATCGTCGACGCTGGCACCGGCCGCCTGATCGGCACCGTGGACGCCGGATCTGCCGATGCTGCCGTCCACGAAGGCGCGGTCTACGTACATCAGGGCGACGTGCACGTGGTCAATGAGTATGACGTCGAGGACGGCGTCGCGATCGTGCATCGTGAAGACCCCGAGTACTCGACGATGGCCAGGTCGGTCACCGAGATCACCATCACCGAGACCGAGCGCACGACGAAGTGGGGTGCGGCAGCGATGTCGTTCGGCGCCGTCGATGTGGTGACCCAGGTCATCTCTTATACGAAGCGCAGCACGACCGGCGGCGGAATGCTGGGCGAGGAGCTGCTCGACCTACCGGAACGAACTCTGCCGACAAGGGCTGTGTGGTGGACGCTCGACGAGAAGGCAGTCGCCAAGGCACTGTCCGTCGCCGACATCCCGGGTGCGGCCCACGCGGCCGAACACGCTGCGATCGGCCTCCTCCCGTTGCTGGCAACGTGCGACCGGTGGGACATCGGGGGCGTCTCCACGGCACTGCACGCTGACACCGGCACCCTCACGGTGTTCGTATATGACGGCTATCCGGGCGGAGCGGGCTTCGCCGAGCGTGGGTATGAGGTGGCGCAGCGCTGGCTGACAATCACCCGCGACGCCATCTTGTCCTGCGAGTGCCGCAGCGGTTGCCCCTCGTGCGTCTATTCGCCCAAGTGCGGCAATGGGAACGAGCCCCTCGACAAGGCCGGCGCGGTGAAACTGCTTGACGCCCTGTTGGCCGACTCCCGCTAGTCCTGGAGGTAGAAGTCAGGCGCGGCTCGGGCCTTCTGCTCGAACGACCAGGTCTGGCCCCACCACGCCTTGCTCGTGCCACCGGCGACGACCGTCGCGACGTCGAAGTCCATGTGGCACGACACCAGATTGGCTCGGTTGCGCCTCATCAGGTCCGCGGCGGCATCACAGCCGTCCTCACCGGCAACACTGGCGCGGCTCGCCGCCAGGGCTGCGAGGTCGGCGGCTGATGCGACCGAGTGCTTGAGTCTCACCAGCCCAGCCACCTGGGCCATCACCAAGGCCAGCAGGGTGAGCACAACCGCCGCTGCCGCTGCATAGACAGTGACGGCACCGCGTTCGTGGGTCATGGCGCCTCCTCGGCGGCGACCGACGACGACTCCATCTCGCGAGCGCCGATGCCCGAGAAGAACGGGATCGGCATCGCCGACTTCGCCCTGACCGTCACGGTCACCAGTCCGTTGTCGCTGGTGACCGTGACCCGTGCGCCGTCGGGCGCGACCTTCTCCGCCGTCCGTTTGGCGCTGTCGACGGCCTCGCCCCGGGCGACCAGCCGAGCGCCCTCGCGGGACGCATCGGCCAGGCGAACCTGGGTGAGGCCGAGTGACACGACCCACAGCAGCAGGAATGCGAAGGCAACGCCGAACGGTGCGATGGTCGCCAGCTCAGCGGTGACCATGCCCCGCTCGGGACGCCGGTCGGTCACCCGAGCCTCAGCCCATAGCCCGGTACGAAGTCGAAGAGACTTCGCCAGCCCAGCGCGCGCTCGATGATGTCCTTGAATGTCTGGAACCAAGGATTGTCGCCGTCGAGCATGCCGAGCCTGTAGAGGATCAGCCCTATGCACACGGCACCGAGCGTGCCCACCGTGTATTCGGCGGTGGCCATACCTTGTTCATCTCTGACTGCCATGACGCTCCTTCCGGGATCAGAACGGCAGGATGTCGGGGATCCTGTTGATGAGGTCCTTGACCAGATCGCCGAACCATTCGGACTGACCGATCTTGACCAGCACTCCGCCGATGGTGCAGGCGCCGAGAGTGCCGACCGTGTATTCGGCGGTGGTCATCCCGCGCTCGACGCGACGGGCCGTGATGCGCTGCAGTGCCTTCATTGAGGTGTCCTTTCGATGGGTGAATCTGTCATCGGGAATATGTGTCCCGCACTGCGTCATCTGCGGTCGCACATGGGCGACTGGGGACAACGGGACTTGGCCCACGTGCTGTGTGGAAACCCGCTCAGAACGTGAAGGACCGAAACGCGCCCATGATCGTCGGCACGATTCCGACGAGGAAGAACGCGGGGAGGAAACACATCCCCAGCGGTGCCGCCGTACGAACTGCGACCTTGCGGCTGTCGTCGCGACGTCGTGACCGCCGTTCGCGCCTCAGCTCATCGGCCACGCCAGAGATCACGTGTGCGACCGGCATGCCTGATCGCTCCGCTCGCTGGAAGGCACGGCCGACCGGAGCCAGCGCCGGGTCGTGGAGCAACGAGCTCCAGACGCCGAGAGGATCGCTGGCAACGGACACTCGGCTGGCGAGCTGACCGAGCTCCGAACCGAGCGGGTCCGGCGTCGCGTCCGCGGCCAGCGCCAGAGCGACACCCGGAGGTCGCCCGACCTCGAGGACTGCCACCACCAGGTCCAGAGCACCTGGCAGCTGTGCCGCGATCCTGGCACCACGCTGTCGGCTCGCCGCCGATTCGAGGCGGCCGACCGCTCCGTACGCAGCGGGAGCGAGGGCAGCGCCCACGACAGCGCCGAACGGCCAGCCCAGCAGCACGAGTGCAGCGAACGGCGCACCGAATGCCGCCAGCACCGCAGGGGCGGGGCGGTGTGACGGTCGAGACTCACCGAACAAGGCGCGTTGCCTGACGGCCGGCGAAGCCGGGATGGCGCACCAGATTGCCAGCGATGCCAGGAGCGCGACGATCATGTGGTCCGCTCGGCAGCTGCAGCAATGCGATTGACCCACGCGACACCCGCGCAAGCACATGCCGAGCCGGCGGCGAGGCACAGCCCGCCGGGCACCGTGCCGATGAGCAAGGCGATCGGGTCGGACCCCATGCCCGAACCGAGGGCCAGACCGACAACAGGGAGCACTGCCATCAATCGTCCCGTTGCCCGGGCTGGCGCGACCCCGGACTGCACCTCCCTCTCGATCTCACGGTCATCGCGCATCGATGCCTCGAGTCGATCGAGGACTCCGGCCAGCGGCGCTCCGGAGCGTTCGGCGACCATCCAGGCACTTGAAAGGTCGGAGAGCAGCTCGCGGCCCGGGATCATCGACTCCCGCCGAAGTGCCGACGAGACATCGCCACCCAGCTCCGCTGCTCGGGACGCGGTCCTGAGGAACGCGAAGTCCGCGGCAAGCTCCGACAGCAAACGCTGCGGCAGAATGCCGGCACGTAGCTCCGCCGCCATCAGACCAACGACTTCGGCCACGGCGTCGCGCCGACCCTGGGCTCGGCGACGCTCACGCTCGGCTCGAAGCTGCCGTACGGCGAACCAGCCGACGCCGCCGATCGTCAGGGCGACGATCAGCCGGGCTGCAGGCAGTCCGGCCAGCAGCACTGCTACTGCGACGACACCCGCCAAGGGAGCCACAAACGACGCCGGTCTCACCGGCAACCGCACCGAGGCGCTGAGGCGATGCTGCGTGAGCAACGTGCCTGCGGGACGCGCAAGCAGCAGTGAGAGAGCGCTCAACGTTGCCGCCGCCCAGATCATGCGATCACGGACGTCAACCGCTCGTGACCTGGGCCCTGGGTGGTGTCCGCTCCGTCGAACGTCAGAGCCGGCTGGCAGGTCACCGTGCCGCGGCCGTCGTCATCGAGCACGGCGATCTGCTCCACCCGGCGCAACCCGTCACTGCCACGAGCAAGATGCACCACCAGGTCCAAGCTTGCCCGGAGCTGGCTGTGCACGGCTTCGCGAGGCAGTCCAGCAGCAACGCCGAGGGCCTCGAATCGTGCTGGCACGTCAGTCGGCGAGTTTGCGTGGATCGTGCCGCAGCCACCCTCGTGCCCGGTGTTGAGTGCGGCCAGGAGGTCGACTACCTCGGCGCCGCGTACTTCTCCCACGACCAGGCGATCGGGCCGCATGCGCAACGCTTGACGCACCAGGTCTCGTACGGTGACCAGTCCCGCGCCTTCGATGTTCGCCGGGCGCGCCTCCAGCCCGACGACATGTGGGTGATCGGGGCGCAGCTCGGTGGCGTCCTCGACGATGACGAGGCGCTCGCGGGGGTCGACGAGGCTGAGCATCGCGGCGAGCAGCGTGGTCTTGCCCGAGCCCGTGCCACCGCTGACGACGAACGCCGCACGAGCATCGATGATGCTGCGGACCGTCTCCCCGGCCGCATCGTTGAGCGAACCCGCCGAGGCGAGCTCGTCGAGGGTGAACGAGCGGCGAGCGGGCACCCGCAGTGAGATCAGCGTGCCGGGACGAGCCAACGGTGACAGCACGGCATGCAGCCTCGTGCCATCGCTGAGCCGCGCGTCGACCCAGGGACTGGCGTCATCGAGCCGGCGCCCGGCCTGCCCGGCGAGCCGCCCCGCCAACCGGCGCACGGACTCCTCGTCGGCGAACGAGATCGACGACTTTTCCAGGCCGCGACCGCGATCGAAGTAGACCTCGTCCGGGCCGTTGACCAGTACGTCCGTCACTCCTGCGAGGGCGAGCAACGGCTCGAGCGATCCGACGCCCCGGGTCTCCCGACGCAGCTGGTCGACGAGGGCCAGGACCGTGGCGCTGCCGGCCAGCTGGTGCTCGGCACGTAGAGCCGCGGCAACGCTGTGCGCCGTCGGCTCGGCCGGATCGGACGCCAGCCGTTGCCGGATGCGCTCAACCAGCTCTGCGCTCATGCCGCTTCGAGACCCAGCATGTCGAGCAGCGCGGCCGACGTACGGCGAGCAGCGCGGGAGGAGCCCGGACCGTGGCCACGATCGACGGCACCGCGGATGCGCCGGTCGAACCGGTGCCGCGTGTGCACCGGCTGACCCAGCGCATCGGCCACGGCCGCCGGGCCGATGCCACCCGACCGGCTCACACTGACCACGGCGATCGCCGACGCACACCTCTCGACGCGCGCCAGCACGTGGCGGGCCGCACCGACGGCGCAGATCTCTTCGGCGACCACGAGCACCGTGAGCACCGAGCGGCCCAGGATGTCGACACCGTGCGCATCGAGGTGGCGAGGCACATCGGCGACGACGAGATCGAATCCTCGAACGGCCGCTGTGAGCACCGACGGCACGGACTCGGGCAGCAGCGCTCCGGGCGAGCGATCCCACGACAACGTTGCAATGCCGGAATGGATCGGGAGGACGTCGGACAACGAGCCGGCGCTCAGCCGACCCCGTGTTGCGTCGAGGTCGCGCCACCGCAGCCCTTCGGCGTGCTCGGCTCCGAGGACGAGGTCGAGGCCGCCGCCCAGCGGATCGGCGTCGAACAGCAGCGAACGCAGTCCGCGCCGGCTCGCTCCGAGGGCCATCGCCGCCGAGAGCGTGGACGCACCGACGCCGCCAGAGCCACCGACGACGCTGACCAGGCAAGCTTCGCCGCGACCGTCGAGCGCCGAGGCCAATGCCTCGAGGATGCGATCCTCCTCGACCGGGGCGAACACGCCCTGCGCACCGAGCCGGACCGCGGTCGACCACCACTCGGCAGGATCGCCAGCCAGGAGGAGCACGTGGTCTCGGCGGGGCACATCCGCGTCGGAGAGCCCCCGAGCGAGGTCATGACCGACGATCACCAACGAGGCCCGACGCCACGAACGTCGTGTCGCGGTGACATCCATGGCGACCTCCGGGGTCACCCCGACCGCAGCGCACCACCGCAGTGCGTCGTCGAGCAGCTGCTCGTCGGCGGTGGCGATCAGGGGCAGCGCGGCGTCAGACATACAGCCACCGTGGCCCCGAACGACGAGGAAACAGGGCGTGAACGAAGCGGCTGTGGAATGCCGTACTGCCACGCTGCGGGTGTGGACGCGCCTATCCTGAATGGGTGAGCACCCGAGCTGCGGCGTTCTTCGACCTGGACAAGACGATCATCGCCAAGTCGAGCACGCTCGCCTTCAGCAAGCCGTTCTTCGAGGGCGGCCTGCTCAGTCGACGGGCGGTGCTGCGCAGCGCGTACGCGCAGTTCATGTTCTCCATCAACGGCGCCGACCACGACCAGCTCGAGAAGATGCGCGCCTACCTGACCCAGATGGTCGCCGGCTGGGACGTCGAGGTCGTCCGCAGCTCGGTCAACGAGACCCTGCACTCGATCATCGACCCCATCGTGTTCGACGAGGCCGTCGAGCTCATCGAGCAGCACCAGGCGGCCGGTCGCGATGTGGTGATCGTGTCCGCTTCCGGCACCGAGGTCGTCGAGCCGATCGGCGAGATGCTTGGCGTCGACCACGTCATCGCGACGACTCTCGTCGAGAAGGACGGCCGCTACACCGGCGACGTCGACTTCTACGCGTACGGCCCCAACAAGGCCAAGGCAATGGAAGAGCTTGCCGCCGAACGAGGGTATGACCTTGCCGAGAGCTACGCCTACTCCGACTCCGAGACCGACGCGCCGATGCTCGCAGCGGTCGGCCACCCCTTCGCCGTCAACCCCGACAAGACGCTGCGCCGCATCGCGGACGAGAACGGTTGGCCGATCCTGACGTTTGCCCGGCCCGTCGCCCTGCGCAGACGCCTCGGACTCGACACCCGCGTGGGCAAGGCCGCGGCCGTCGCTGTGGTGGCCGGAGCTGTCAGCGCCATCACCGTCGCCTTGGTGACACGTCGCAAGCACCGCCTCGTCGCCTGAGCGAAATCTTGTGAACCGCTCTGCTTGTGAACCACGGTGCTTGTGAAAAATGGTGCACAACGTTACGTGCGAGTAGGGCTGTTGCCTGCGCTGTCTCCGGCGTAGAAAAGGGAACACAACTACAGCAACCCCAAAGCGGCACAGCAGCTCAGTACCCACGCGGCGATCACCCGTCTAAATGGGACAGTCGCTCGCAGATCTCCGTTCCACTCAGGGATTCATCGGAGACACGACGACTCAGATCACAGCACGCCTGGTAGCTGAGCCGGCTGGCCAGGCGGCGTCCACTCCTTCGGGAGTTGGCGCCGCCGCTCACCGTGCGGGGTCAGCTCGCGAGCGGCGAGACTTCGGCCGCTCGGGTGAACGCTGCCGACGAGTACATCAACCATTGGTGGACACCCGTCGGCTTCTTGCTGGCATAGGCAGCCAGCGCCGAACGATAGCCCTCCGGTACGGCCGCGTGCCCGAGCTCCGGAACGGTCACCGACGCCGGGTCGACGCCCTTCGCGACGAGCACGAGCCGCTCGGCGGCGCGGCCGACCACGCCGTTGTGCGTACCGAACGCTCCGGCGGCGATGATCTCGGCGTGCACGAGTGCCGCGACGACGAGCCCGGGCGCCTCGGTCGGCTGGCCGATCATCCAGGCGAGCTCGGTCAGCCGCGCCACACCATCGGGATTGACGGGGCGGCCCAGGTCCGCGTCGTCGACCGATCCACCAGCGGCGAGCGCGTGCATCCGCGCCATCGCCTGGACCGGCGAGCGCTTCCACACCGGCAGCAGTCCGAGGAGCTCCGTCGACAGCCGTATGGCACCGCGAGCCGTGGCGTCACCGCCGCCGGCGGCCAGCTCGTCCGGTTCGTACGCGCTGCCCTCGAGGGACGCGGTCGCGGCGGCACCCAACAGCAGCGACTTCGCCGTGTGGTCGGGCGTGCTTCGTCGCAGCCCTCGGTCGCGCAGCAGCGAGTCGATGCCATCACGAGTGGCTGCGTACGCGGAGGGGATGCCCTCGAGCAGGGCAGCGGAGATGAACGGGTCGGACACGCCCCGAAGCGTACCGGCCGCCCGTGTGCCGGCCCGGTAACCTCGAAAGGGTGAACGACTCCCCGCAAGACCGCACGGCGAAGTGGCTGGTCGGGGACCGACTTTCCTGTCTGCTGCACCTCGGCGACGGCGCTCTGGCATACCAGCTGGCCGAGCAGGGACACGAGGTTGTCATCGCAGGAGATGACGTCACGGCCAGTCGCCATGACGACATCCAGTACGTCCGCAGCCGCGGCGAACGCCTCCCGTTCCTGTCCAACGCCTTCGACGTCGTGATCGCACCTGAGCTGCGAGAGGCGCCGACGGCCCTCGCCGAGTACGCCCGCGTGCTTCGCCCCGACGGACTGCTCTCAACCGTGACGCAACGCTACGACGACTCGATCCCGTGGATGCGCAAGCTGCGCGAGATCACCGGCGACCGTGATGCGCCGCCGACGCCGGTCGACACGTTCACGGCGTCCGGGTTGTTCCACGAGCCCGAGACCCACGAGTTCGGCACCTGGGAAAAGCTCGACCTGCCCGGCCTCATGCGGTTCGCCGAGGCCACCAAGCACCCTTCGGTCAGCGAGGCTGCCCTGTCACAGGTGCGCGACCTGTTCCTGAGCTACGGGGCACAGACCGGATTCCTCCGGCTCCGCCATGAGACCTCCTGCGTACGCGCGCGCGTCGACAAGAGCAGCCTCACCGCCGACGCCGAACCGCCCGACACGATGTTGCTCGACTTCCGCTGAACGTCAGCGGTATGCCTCGTGCGTTGCGGGGTCGTCACCGACGCGGCGTCGGCCACCACCCTGCTGCGCCGCCCGCTGGTTGGCGATCTCGGGGCGCTCGAACGTCTGGCCGTAGCCGTAGCCGTAGCCATAGCCATAGCCGCCGCCACCACGCCGCGGGATGCCGTTGAGGACGACGCCGTAGAGGCGTCCACCGAGACCGGAGATGCGGTCCGAGGCGAGACGCAGGACGTCCTTGCGGGTGCGACCGTGACGAGCGAGGAGCAGGACACCATCGACGTGGCGGATCAGCGTTGACGTGTCGGCAACCGGCAGGAGCGGCGGAGCGTCCATGACGATCACGTCGTACGCCTCGCGGACGACACCGAGCAGGTTCGCGACGGCGTTGGTCTCGAGGACCTCTGACGGGTTGGGCGGGCGGGGACCGGTCGGCAGCACGTCGAGGCCGCTGGAGTGGGCCTGGACCGCTTCGCTGAGCGAGACCTGACCGAGCAGGACCGACAGCATGCCGACGGAGTTCTCGAGGCCGAGGTTGGCTGCGACGCTGGGGCTGCGGAGGTCGCAGTCGATGAGCAGCACGGACTGACCCGTCGCTGCCAGCGACTGGGCGAGGTTGACGGCGGTGAGCGTCTTGCCCTCGTTGGGGAGCGCACTCGTCACCAGGAACATCTGACCGCTGGCGTCGAGGTCGGCGAATCGCAGGTTGGCGCGCAGGACGCGGAACGCCTCGGCGAGCGGACTGCCCGGGGCGACCGCGCTGTGACTGTCCTTCGCGACATCCCTGTCGAGCGGGAGAGCCGAGATGACCGGCAGGCCGATCGTCTGCTCGACGTCCTGACGGGACTTGATCGTGATGTCGAGGATGTCCCTGATCAGGGCGCCGACGATGCCCGCGATGAAGCTGAGGATGATGCCGATCGCCAGCATGATGAAGAGCGGAATGCCCACCGGGACCGTGTCCAGCAGCGGTGCACCGGTCGACCGGGCGACGACGGCTGCAGGCTTGTCACTGGTCGGCTTCTCGAAGTCGTTGACCAGGGCGATGAGCTCCACCATCTCGGCGTCGGCGAGATCTCTGGCCTCTTCCGGTGTCGGTCCGGTGGCCCGGACCTCGACGATCTGTGTGCTCGCCACCACGCTGGTCGAGATTCGACTGGCAACCTCAGAGCGAGAGACCTGGAGGCCGGAGCGGTCGATGACCTTCTGGATCAGCACCGGGTCGGTGGCCAGCTCCGAGTAGGACGCTGTGCGCTGGGAGACCAGGTAGGTCGAGAGGAAGTCGCTGGTCGCCGGCGAGTCATCGGGTACAGCGATGAAGACGCGGCCGGTGGAGGCGTAGGTGGCCGGGCGGCTCATCGCGAACGCCGCGGTCAGCAGCGTGCCGAGCAGAAGCGTCACGACAATGAACTTCCAGCGTGCACGCAAGACACCGATGAACTGCTGCAGATCCATTTAGCCTTAGCCTCCGCGGTAATGAGCTCTCAGGCGGCAGGGCAGCCGCGGTCGGCCCGAGTGTATGTGGTGACAGCCACCCAACCCAGCAGTCGCCGAGCATACGTACGCGATTCTAGCGGCACCATGGTGCTCTCGCTTGGCGTGGGGCCGAAGTCGCGCACCGGTCACCAGCTGCCGTCGAGGAGCTCCGCCAGTTCCGATTCGGTGAGCTCCACGGGGTTGTTTGCCAGACGTTCGCGGTTGACTTCGGCTGCCATCGCGGCAAGGTCGGCACGCGGCACCCCGAGGGCCTGAAGTCTCAGCTCGAGGCCGAGCTGCGCGGCGATCTCGTCGAGACGGTCGCCCACCTGATCTGCGCCGTCGGCGCCGATCAGCCCGGCGATGCTCTCGAGATTGTCCTGCAGGCTGCCGTCTGCGCGCGAGGATGCGGCCGCACCCGCGTGGAGCCGGGCAAAGCCGCCCAGCGTCGTGGCGACTGCGTGACCGTGGCTGACACCGAAGCCCTTGGTGAGCCCGTACGCCAGGGCGTGCGCGCCGGTCGTCTTGGACAGGTCGATCGCCCGCCCGGCGAGATAGCTGCCTCGAGCCGCCAGGACGGCGGCCGAGCTGTCGCCTTCGACGAAGGCTGCTGCCGACGGGACCAGCTCGACGAGCGACGCCCGGGCGAATGATCGACTGGCCTCTGTCGCACCACGGGCCCAATGACTCTCCACGGCCTGCGCGATCGCGTCGATGACGGAGGTCGCCTTTTGATAGGGGCTGGCTGACTCGGTGAGCGTGGGGTCGAGGATGACGAAGTCCGGGAGCATCGACTGATGGGCCACTGAGTACTTGTCCTGGCCGATGTAGACCACCGCGAAGTGGGTCGCTTCACTTCCTGATCCCGACGTGGTGGGTGCAAGGATCAACGCCGTCGAGCGACCGGTGACGTCGTTCGCCCGTACGGCAGCGTGGATCTCGTCGGGCGCCTTGTCGGCGAAGGCAGCCAGGAGCTTGGCCATGTCGAGGACGCTGCCGCCACCGATCGCGACGATCGCATCCGGCTCGAACGACTGGGCGAACCGGACGCCTTCGACGACTTCGTCCACATCGGGATTGGGCGAGAAGTCAGACCAGGTCTCAACGGCCGCAACCGCGCGGAGCTCGGGAAGGACATCGGCAGCACCTGACGTCCTGAAGCTGCTGTTGCCGGTGACCAGCAGCACGCGGCTCAGACCGAGCTCACGCACGACCCGTGGAAGCTCGCCCAGGGACTTCGGTCCGAAGATCCCCGGCCGTCCGTCGTCTCCGGGCAGCTGGGTCACGGCTGGTCAGCCTGCTGGCGGAGGGCGTCCATGAACGCGTCCTTGCTCTGCACGGGTGTGCGCGTGGGGCGGCCGATGTCGGCGCGGTTGCCGGGGCGTACCTGGATCTCGATGAGGTACGGACCGCCCGTGGCGCGTGCATCGGCGACCGCCGCGGCGACATCGGCACAGCTGCGGATGCGGGCGCTCCCGCGATAGCCGGACGCTTCGGCCACGACCGGCAGGTCGACACCGGCGATGGCCGTCGGCTGCCCACCGACGCTGTCGTGGACCCCATTGTTGAACACGACGTGGAAGAAGTTGGGGCTTGCTGCCTTGGCAATGACAGCGAGCGTGCCCTGGTGCATCAGCAGCGCGCCGTCACCGTCGAAGGCCCAGACGTCGGCATCAGGATCGGCCAGCGCAATGCCCTGGGCTATCGACGAGGCATGACCCATGCCGCCCACGCACAGGAAGTCGCGCAGGGTTGGTCGGGGATGCGCCTCGCGATACTCGAACAGCTCCCGGCCGAGCATTCCGGTCGTGCAGACGATGGCTGCCTGATCGCCGACGGCCTCGGCGAAGGCGACGAGCGCTTCCTCGCGTGCCGGCAGGTCGGCCGCGAGCAGCGTCGGCGTGACGGACGCTTCGGGCTTGGCGAACGCACCCGCCTCGACCAGGATCGCGACCGGTCGAGATGACGACGCAGCAACGTCGCGCGCCTCGGCGGCTGCAGCCAGCGCTGCCGGCTCGTCGTTGGGCAGCACCCAAAAGGGGATCTCCATCGCGTCGAGCAGCTGAGTCATCACGCGACCCTGCTTGACGTGCTGGGGCTCGTCCTTGACGCCGGGCTGACCCCGCCAGCCGATGAGCAGCACCAGCGGGATCCCGTAGACGTCAGCGTCGGCCAGCGACAGCAGCGGGTTGACCGCGTTGCCTATGCCTGAGTTCTGCATGTAGACCACCGGAACACTGCCGGTCTGCAGGTGATGGCCGATCGCGAGGGCCACAGCAGCGCCCTCGTTGGCCGCGATGACGTGCTGGGCCGGAGGTAGCGTCGCCTCGAGATGCGTGCCGAGCTGCTTGAGCAGGCTGTCTGGCACGCCAGCGAAGAAGGGGGTGTCCCCTGCAAGGCTGTCGACGAATACTTCCGGCCGGATCACGCGCGGTTCTCGGGGATGATCGACAGGGCGTCACTGATCGAGGCGAGCAGCGGCTCGGCCTCGGTCGTACGGCCGTGCTCGAGGATCGTCTTGGCCGTCAGCGCCATCTGCGGGTACGCCGCGCGCAGCAAGTGGTTGGCGTAGATGACGATGTTGAACCCGTGCGCGGCGAGCTCCTCCTCCGTCACGGTGTGATAGCTCGACGGGACGGCAACCAGGGGCGCCGTCGTGTCGAACTTGGCATAGCCCGCGGCGAACTCGAAGACCTCGTCGGGCGTCTTCTCGCGCGAGTGGATCATGATGCCGTCCGCGCCAGCAGCGAGGTAGGCCTCGGCCCGCTCGAGCGCGTCCTTGACACCCTTGCCGAGGATCAGGCTCTCGATGCGGGCGATCACCATGAAGTCGTCGGTGATCTGCGCTTCCTTGCCTGCACGCAGACGAAGGGAGAAGTCCTCGATCGAGGACTGCGTCTGGGCGACCTCGGTGCCAAACAGCGAGTTGCGCTTGAGGCCTTCCTTGTCCTCGATGATCACGGCCGAGACACCCGTACGCTCGAGCGAGCGAACCGTGAACGCGAAGTGCTCGGGCTTTCCGCCCGTGTCCGCGTCGTAGATCATCGGCTTGGTCGTGACCTCGAAGATCTCGTTGACCGTCTGGAGCCGGGTCGAGAGATCGACGGCCTCGATGTCGGGCTTGCCGCGCGCGGTCGAGTCGGTGAGCGAGGACGACCACATGCCGTCGAACTCGGCGTTCACTCCGTTGCGCTCTGCCGAGGTGCTCTCGACCAGCAGGCCGGTCAGTCCGTCATGCGCCTGCAGGATGCGGACGATGTCCTTGCTGTCGAGCAGTCGACGAAGCCGGGAGAGTCGGACATTGGGAGTCGTGCCGACCTGCTTCAGCGCCAGGTGAAGCTGCGTGGAGGAAATGCCCTCGGTGTAGGCCGGCTCGATGAGCTCGCCACCCCACTCGGCCAGGGCGTCGATGACGCGCTGGCGGGTCTTGCGCTGCACACCGGTGGTCCAGTCGTCGCCGTGCACGACGTAGTCAGGCTTGTAGCGACGCAGGTTCTCGACGTAGTCGAGCGTTTCCTGCGGTACGACCTCGTGCACCGGCTTGAGGCTGGCGACCACGAGTCGACGCTGCTCGAACGTCAGGTGCGGCAGTCGCTTGTAGCTGGCGATCGCGCTGTCGGTCAGCAGACCAACCGTGACCTGGCCGTACTTCGCGGCGTGCTCAAGGATGTTCAGGTGACCCGGGTGGATCAGGTCTGCGCTCATCCCGACGTAGACCGTCTTCTGTTCCGACATCCTGCTCCTTTGAAAGATCCACTCGGCGGCTCAGTCTACGCATTCACGCGAGGGCGTTTCGTACCGACCAAGGACGATTTCCGAGCGCCGGACTTGACCCGAACCTTTGGCGGGACGGCCGGTAAGGTGGCACCCGACATGAGCAGTGGACGAGCGATGAGAAGTCGTCGAACGAGCAAGCACCCCCGCCCGGCAGGCGTGGGTGCCCGGTCGGCCTATTCGCTCCTCCCCATCGGCGTCGTCGCCCTCACACTGGGCGTGCTGCTGCGGCCGGCCCTCAGCTCACCACTGATCGCGGTCGCCGTCCTCAGCTTGCTCCTGCTGCTCGGCCTCGTGGCAGCTCTCGGGTTCGATGGCGCCAGCACCGTGCTGCTGGTGATGGCCTTCGGATTTGCACCGTTGACCAACTTTGCCGTCGGTCCCAAGCCGTTCGTGCTGGCCAGCGTCATGTTCTTCGCCTCGTTCGCGCTGGCACTGCCGCGGATAGCCCACGTCCGGCTTCGCCTGCCGGGCACGTTCATGATCGGCGGGGTGCTCCTCACCGTCATGGGGTTCATCGCCACGCCGTTGGCCATCAGCAGCATCGAGCACCTGATCTTCCTGATGACAGCCATCGTCGGCCTCATCATCATGCCGGCGATGGTGGCCTGGATGAGCCCGAGCACGAAGGTCATGTACGCGTGCGTGATCGCGTTCGGCCTCGGAACCTCGTTCAGCACGGTCTACGGCCTGCAGCACTTCTTCTACCGCAACTACGGGTTCACCTATCACCCGGTCGCCCTCGCCTACACCTGCATGCTGACCCTCAGCTTCGTACCGTTCATCATCTCGTCCAAGGGGCGCGGTCGCTGGCTGTTCCTGCCGCCGATCGTCGCGCTCGCGATGGTGGGCACGTGGACCAGCGGTAGTCGTACGGGCCTGATCGTGATCGGCGCACTCGCGGTGCTCATCCCGATCCTGGAGCGTTCGGTCAAGATCGGCCTTGCCGTGCTCACCGGCCTCGTGCTGTTGCTCCCGAGCGTCGTTGGTGTCGATACGGGCAAGACCGCGACGGGCGCGCTGTCGCGCTTGTTCGGTGGTGGCGGCGCCACCAATTCGGACACCGTGCGCCTGCAGACCCTCGAGGACGGCTACCAGCAGATTCGGGACAACCCGATCTTCGGCAACGGCTACAGCGTCGAGCACACCTACGTGATCCACAACATCTACCTGCAGGTGCTGGCTGCCGAGGGCGTCATCGCGCTCGTCGGCCTGCTGCTGATCTTCACGGCATTGGTCGCACCTCTGCGCCGGGCGCCCTACCCGCAACGCACACTCGCCTATCCGGCGTATGCCGCAATCATCGCCGGCCCGTTCCAGCCCAACATGGGCGACCACTACCTCGCGTTGTCACTCGGTCTCGCCCTGACCGCGGTCGTCAACCAGCTGAACAGGGAGCGGAAAGCGGCTCTGGAGAACGCCGGTGCCGACGCCGTCTCCGAGATGCCTCAGACTAGTGGCGCTTCTCCCCGGGTCTGAGCTCGCCAGCCCAGCGACCTGACGAACAAAGGAACTTCATGTCAATCCCCGTGCCCGCCACCCTGCGACTCGACTGCCCGGCATGCGAGAGCACGAAGGTGCGCAAGGCGCCGCCGTCCCGCAAGTCCGGGTTCGTGGTCGCCACCTGCTCACGCTGTGGCTGTCACTGGCTCGCCAATCCCAAGCCGGCCGACGAAGTGACCGAGTTCTACGACTTCGATCGCGCAGCGTACGAGTCCTACGTCAACGCGAAGCGTCACGACACCCTGGACGCTGCCTACGCGGCGACGCTCGACCGACTTTCAGAGCTGATCCAGTCCGGCGGCAAGGCCCTGTTCGATGTGGGTGCCGGCGCCGGCGAGTTCCTCGAGCTGGCCCGGCAACACGGGTTCGAGCCCCACGGCAACGAGATCGCGCCCGGCGCCATCGAGATGGCCAAGGAGCTCACCCACATCGACCTCCACGCCGGTGACCTTTCCACCATCAAGGGATCGAACCTCTACGACGCCGCGACGATGTGGTGCGTCCTCGCCCACGTGAGTGATCCCGATGACCTGCTGTCGGAGATCCTGAGAGTGCTCAAGCCCGGTGGAGTCCTGTTCCTGCAGACCCCACGCTGGTCGGCCATGGACACAGCCGGGCTCGCGGCCGCCCGCATGTCCAAGGGGCGCATGACTCGCGTCCTCGACCGACGCGTCCACGGCTCACACATGGTGCTGAATTCGCGACGGGGTCTCACCGAACAGGCCACCCGCGTCGGCTTCGAGGTCATCGAGGCGCGGCCGCTTGCTCGCTACAGCCTCAAGACACCGGCCTATCTGCGGTCGCTCGGCGTGCCTGAGCGGGCCGCCAAGGCGGCGGGCCGAGGTCTGGATGTTGCGGTCGACCGCAACCTGTTCTTCCGCAACATCCTCGACCTCTACGCGCGCAAGCCGCTCGGCTGAGCGGGCTACCTCACGCTGAGGCGGGGCCGACCTTTTCGAGCCACAGCGACGCCGGGAAGTGCCCACCGTCACCTTCGAGGACTCCATTGGTGATGGGACTCGGGGTGAACTCCGGGAAGACCTTGCCCAACACGTCGGGCCGGTCGTAGAACAGCGCGGACTGGCAGGCCAGAACTCGAAGGCTGGGGTTGCCGGCAAGCAGCGCCGCAACCAACGTCGTCTCCTGCCAGTCGAACATCGATTCGTAGATGTCCGGCGCAAAGATGTACGGCAGGTAGATGTCGTGGATGTGCACGATCACGCCGGGCTTCAGGCGAGTGACCAGCTCCAGGTACAGGTGTGCGAGCTCGGACCCCGTGCGTACGACGTGGGTCGAGTCGATGAACAGCAGATCGCCGGCCTCAAGGCTCAGCACCTCGTCGCTGAGCTCCAGTCCGCCGACCTTGCGGGCAGTCACGTGGGGCAGATCGGCAACCCAGTCAGCGGTGTACGGGTCGCACGCCGTGATCTGCGTGGCCTGACGCCCCTCGGCAATGTTGAGCTGGACCGCTTCGGACATGATCTCGGTCGAGGTGCCACTGCCGATCTCGACAATGCGGGCAGGTGCGGACGTACGAATCCAGCTGTGCAGGAACTGCGCCTCGATCGGGCCGAAGCGGAACTCACGCTCGCGGTTGAACAGCTTCTCGAGCGGCACTTCAGCCGGGTACGCGCCAGCGGCGTCGCTGATCCACGTCGCCTGCGCATCGATGTCCCAGGCAAACGGGATGGGATCCAGCGGGCGACGCCATTCGGACTCAGTTCGACGAAGATGCTTCCTGCTGGCGATGGGCGTGTAGTAGTGAACCGGAAGCACGTGCACTCCGGCACGATCGCCCACGAAGAAGATTCGTTGGGCGACTCTGCGCGCCAACGGCGAAATACCAGGCATTCATTCACCGACCTGTGTCTGCTCAACGATCTCGGTGCGCCGTACCAAAGGGCCGGACGCCAATTGTCTTCACGGTCCGCTTGCAACCGACGCACATCGTAACGGGCACGCTCGCCCGACGTGGCGAGTGGTGGCTATTGGTCGGTGACCCCGAATTCGAGCTCCACGATTTCGTGATGCCCGGACTGCTGCTCGATCGGCGGCAGCTTGCGGAAGTCGTCATAGATCTGCGTGAGGTAGGCCTCGGAGTTCGCGAACACCGGGATCGTGACGTCCTCGAACGGCACGTAGGCGATGGGGTGGATCCAGGCCGGGTCGATCGTGTCTCGGTCATAGACGTAGCCGCCGTACAGGCTGACGTACTCCGCTCCCGGCTCACTCCCGCCGAGGCGGGAGTGTCGCTCCATCAACGCAATGATCAAGCGGCGCGGGATGAAACGGATCGTCACGCGGGCGATGGACTGGATGATGCGGGAAGGCAGCGACGTGCCCCTCATGAACAGGTAGCCCGCCTTGAGATAGAGGAAGCGGAACCCGATGTAGCGCATCATCCGCTGCTCGAACCGAGCCCACCGCTTCGTCGCCTTGACGTCGAGCGGGAACACGTCCATGAAGATGCCACCGTGCTGCGGTGAGCCGAAGCTGATGCGATCGACGCAGCGGGTGTCGATCGTACGAAGCTTGCCGAACATGCATCCGTAGTGGGGATCGGTGTCCACGGTCTGGAAGAAGAAGCGTCCGCCGAGCTCGCCGTTGATCACCTGCGTCATGCGGTCGAACTCGGACCGGACCATCCCGACATCCAGGTCGTCGTCCCACGGGATGAAGCCGCCGTGGCGAGCCGCTCCGAGGGCCGTGCCGTACAACGCGAAGTACTCGAGGTCGTGCGCCTTGCAGGCGCGGTCGAACTCGACCAGCAGCTCAACCTGTGCACGCCGAAGGGCGACCTTTTGGTCGTCGGTGAGCTCCAGCGGATCAGGCTCGTCGCGAGGTCTCACGCGACGGGATCCAGGAGGCACCCGATGATCATAGGCAGGCCACCTCCCAACCGGCGGGGAGGCTCGGCATCGGCAGCTCGCCTTGTGTACGGTTACGCGAGACATTTACGAAGGGTTGTCAGTGCCAATGGGAATCAAGACACGCGTAGCTGAGCGAGTTGCCCGCACACTCAAGTCCCGCGGCATCTCCGTGACTCGCGAGTACGGCGTCGATCTGACTCCCGAGACCGTGGCGACGATCAAGTTCGTCCGGCCCTACACGATGACCACGGTGCAGCGCATCGAGTCAGTCGTCGCGGCAACGCACTACGTCATCGACAACGACATCCCTGGCGCATTCGTCGAGTCGGGTGTGTGGATGGGTGGCAGCATCATGGCCGCCGCACGAACCCTGGTCGAGCGAGGCGTCACGGATCGCGACCTCTACCTCTTCGACACGTTCGAGGGCCTGCCCGAGCCCGGCGAGCACGACAAGATCGCGGGAGCCGACCAGTCCGGCGCTGAGGTCTACGCCCAGCTGCAGGCCGCCGCCGGCGACACCCCCTACCTGGAGGCACCGGTCGACAAGGTCCGCGCAAACGTCGCCCTCACCGGCTATCCGATGGATCGTGTCCACACGATCCAGGGAATGGTCGAGGACACGATCCCGAGCTCGGCACCCGAGAAGGTCGCGTTCCTGCGGCTCGACACCGACTTCTACAGCTCGACCAAGGTCGAGATGGAGACTCTGTTCCCGCGCCTGTCGCCTGCCGGAATCCTCATCGTTGACGACTACGGCTACCTCGAAGGAGCACGCAAGGCAGTCGACGACTACCTGGCGACCTACCCCCACCCTGTCTTTCTCCACCGGATCGACACGTCCGGTCGCCTGGTCGTCAAGCCGAATGAGGGCAAGCAGTGACCGTTCTGAACCTTGGTTGCGGCTATCAGACGAGCGAACGCTGCACCAACATCGACTGGTCGCTGCCGGTTCGGCTCAAGGGCTCGCGCGTCGGCCGCATGGTGGCGCCGATCGTCGTCACGGGCGACCGCCGCGTCGCGTACGACGCGATGACCGGGGACGTCCTTCGACACAACCTGAAGAACGGGATCCCGTTCCCCGACCAGTCTGTCGACGGCGTCTATCACTCGCACCTGCTTGAGCACCTTGACCACGACGTCGCCCCCTTGTTCCTGGCCGAGGTCAAGCGGGTGCTCAAGCCCGGCGCGATTCACCGAATCGTGGTTCCCGATCTCGAGTTCGAGGTACGTCGCTACGTGGCCAGCCTGGACGACTCACTCGCCGGCAAGACCACTGCGAGCGGGCACGAGGAGAACATCCACCTGCTGATCGAGCAGATGGTTCGCAAGGAGCCATGGGGGACGTCGCACCAATCGGGCGTCCGTCGCCGGACTGAGAACGCCTTGCTTGGTGACGCCCGCAAGCGTGGAGAGACCCATCAGTGGATGTATGACCGGGTGAGCCTTCCGGCCAAGCTGGTCGATGCCGGCTTCACCGATCCGAAGGTCGTCTCGTTCAACACCAGTGGCATTGACGACTGGCCCGGCTATCTCCTGGACCAGGACGAGGCTGGCAACGAGTACCGGCCCGGGTCACTGTACGTCGAGGCTCGCGCCTGACTCGAGCCTGCGCTCGGCCTGCCTGGTTGCGTGGTTGAGCAGTCCCCACCACACCACCACCGACACGGGGAAGAAGATCGCGAGCGCCAGGAACAGGCCGTGCTCAGCACCCAGCACACCGCCGATGAGTGACGCAATGCCAGCACCGATCGAGACGATCACCCGTCCGGTCAAGGTGTGACGGCCTGCGCTGAGTGCGCGCAGTCCGATGGCAACACCCGTGGCGAACAGCCCTGAGGCGCAGACGAAGCACGCCAAGAACACCAGCGGTTCTGCTTCCAGCCATGAGTCGCCGAACAGTGCCTTGCCCACCGATGTCGGGATCAGCAGGGTCAGAAGTCCCCAGCCGATCGCGAGGGGCGTCAGGATAGTCGAGATCTTCATCGCGGCGCTGCGAACCTCGACGGGATTGTCGCGGCGCGGGGCGAGCATGGCGACGGCCACCGTGATCACTCCACGCCCGATCAGCGACAACGGTGCGTAGACGGTCATTGCGACGCGGAATCCTGCCGTGGCTGTCAGGCCGGCAGTCGACGAGACGACCACCACGAGCAGGAGCGAGCTCAGCTGGAACAGCATGTTGTCGCCGAGGTAGTAAGGCCAGATGTCCCGCGTCTCGCGGAGCCAGGCGCGAATGGCACGAGGATGAGCCAGCCCGCACTTCAGCTGCACCAAGCCGATGATGCCCGCAAGGCATCCCATCGCGGCCCAGGCACCGAACACGGTCGGCGCGGTCGGATTGATGGCGATGGCGACAACCATTGCAGGCACCTGACCGACGGCCCACAAGGTGTCGTTGAGAAACGTGGAGCGTACGCGTCCCTGGACGATCAGCGCCGACCGTACGAAGTCCTGCAACGTCAGTCCCGGTAATGCCACGGCACCGACCAGCAGGACTCCGCGAAGTGGCGGATCGGCGAAGATCGCGGCCACTGCGAGCAGAAGTCCGATACCGACGCCGACGGCCAACGTGGTCGTCGTGGCGGATCGCACCGCGCTCCTCAGCTTCGCCGTGTCGGTCCCCGAGAAGCGCGAGGTCAGTGGGTCGCCGGCCATTCCGCGCGCCACGAAGACACTGAGGAGATAGAGCTCGAACACGAAAGCCATCGCGCCCAGCTCCCGGGCGGTGACGCTGGTGGCCGCGATCACGATGAACATGAACGTCGACCCGCTGGACACGACCTGGTCGAGCACCCCCCAGCTGAAGGTCGTACGGGCTCGGGTTGGCGGAGACGTGCTCATGGCGTCTTCACGACCGAGCGATAGACGTCCGTGATCGCCGCGACCCAGGCCTGCTCACTGTAGAGCCGGTCGAACACGCCGCGGCAGTGATCCGCCAGGGCCGGGAACTCGCGATCAGCCCGATCGAGCTCCGCGCCGAGGTTGCCCTCGGTGACCAGACCGGTGCCGTCCCGGGCGACCAAGGTACCGACGATCGACTGCGGCCAGGCGAGCACCGGCAAGCCCGCCGCGAGCGCCTCGAGGTAGACCGTGGGGAGCCCTTCGGGCCACAGGCTCGGGAAGATGAGCGCCCGTGATGACGCCATCAGCGCGGCCACCTCGGCGTGAGGGAGCTGGCCGCGGAACGACACGGTTGGTCCGGCGAGCGCCTTGGCCTCGTCCTCCTGGGGACCGGCGCCGACCACGACCAGCTGGCGACCTTCTGGCCAGTGCTTGAGCAGCTCGATGATGCCCTTCTCGTGGCTCAGCCGCCCGACGAACAGCCACTCGTCGCCACGCTCCTTCGCGGAGCCTTGCTGGGGCAGGACGAAGTTGGGAACCGTGACGAGACGCTCAGCCGGCACGCCGTAGTTGGCATAGGTCGTACTCATGTCGTCGTTCAGCGTGATGATCCGGTCGGCGCCGCGCAGCAGCGGATCGGCGGCGAACCGCGTACCCAGGGCAACCGGCACGGTCTGGGCGCGGCTGTCCTTGAAACAGGCGTGGATGACAGCGTGCCGGGCGCTCCCACTGTCGGGGCACAGCGTGCACGTCACACCGTCGCGCTGGAGCGTGCCCGCCGGGCAGATGGGCCGGTAGTTGTGCAGCGTGGTCACGAGGGGTGCGTCGAGATCCTGGACCCAGCGGCGGCCGAGATTGGGGAACAGGTTGTGGACGTGGACGACGTCCGGACGGTGGGCCTCGATCTCTGCCAACGGGGAGTCACCGCGGCCGGTTGCCGCCCGAAGACCTGCCCTGATCGGGTACGTCGCGTGCTGCTCGAGCTCGTCGGTCGACCGGTCGACGAGGAGTACTTCGTGGCCGGCACGCTTCAGTGCCTCGACCTGGAGGTCCACGACGACGTTCTCACCGCTGGGCTGCCGACTGGAGTAGAAGCTGTGTACCACCGCAATGCGCAAGGCAGCGGTGGATCCACGTGTCACGGACGAGCCAGGTGCGACTGCGTGCTCGCCCAGTCCTCGGCGATCCCCGCGAGCTTCTCACCGATGGCACGGTGGAACTCTGGGGAGAAGTGGATGCCGTCTGCCCACAGGTCATCGGGCTCGCCGGGGTCGAACAGCGCCATCAGATCGCTGATCTCGACGTACCGCACGTCGGGCTTGCCAATGCCGTCGACGACCTCACGCAGACCTTTGTTGAGCTTGACGACTCGTTCGGGCCAACCGCCGTACCATTTCAGCTTGACGCCTGCCGGCTGGTGAAGCTCCAACACGAGGATCAGCGGGTTGCCCACCTGGCTGGTCATCTTGATGTACGCCGCGACGTCGATCTTGTTGCGCCGCATGCGCCGCTTGTTGAGCTGTCGACCGGGACGGTCGATCCTCTTCTGGAGGATGAGCACCCCTCTGGCGATACCTCGCAACAACCGTCGGTAGTACAGATGGCGCCAGAACCCCGGACGACGGTTGACGGTGTTGGCGCCGCGCTCGAGCCAGCCCGGAAGGATCGTGTGCAACGACTCCCAGTGCGGAGCAAGGATCACGACATCCGGAGAGAACCGGACGATGTCGTCCTCCCACGTCTTGAACAGGTGACGCGACGGCCACCCCATGTAACCCTCGTTGCGAACGTCGGCGGGCTGTCCGTGGGCCAGGAGCTGCTGCTCCATCACCCGCGAAAACACCATGTCCGTTCGGGGGCCACTCATCATCGAGGTCCACAAAACAGTGCTCGGACCCTTGACGAGGACCCGGAGGGGAAGTGGTTGAGGGCTAGACATCGGCGCCATGTTACTCGTTGAGTTCCTTTCAGGACGACAGACCCGTGCGTACCAACTCGCTCAATTGTCGCTGCCGACCCGCGGAAGGGTGTGGTCGAGTAACTCGAAGCGTCCTGAGACGTTAACCCCGTTTGGAAGACGTTGTCGCCAGATGTGACACTGGGCGCGCAAAAGCAAACAGGCGAAAGTGGAGAAATGTCAGACGTACTTGTGACCGGCGCCGGTGGATTCATCGGCGGCCATCTGGTGGCCGACCTTCTGAAGCAGGGCAAGACCGTCCGCGGCGTGGACATCAAGCCCCAGGAAGAGTGGTACCAAGTTCACGCAGATGCCGAGAACGTCGTCGCCGACTGCGCCGACATGGGCGACGCCCGCAAGATGACGATCGGCACCCAGGAGGTCTACAACCTCGCTGCCGACATGGGTGGCATGGGCTTCATCGAGAACAACAAGGCCGAGTGCATGCTCTCGGTGCTGACCAGCACCAATGTCCTGCAGGCCGCCCGTGAGGCCGGAACCCCACGCTTCTTCTACAGCAGCTCAGCCTGCGTCTACGCCGGCGACAAGCAGACCGACCCCAACGTCACGGCGCTCAAGGAGTCGGATGCCTACCCCGCGGACCCCGAGGACGGCTACGGCTGGGAGAAGCTCTTCAGCGAGCGCATGGCTCGCCACTTCCGCGAGGACTTCGGCATCGAGACCCGGGTCGCCCGCTACCACAACGTCTATGGCCCCGATGGCACGTTCGAGGGCGGCCGCGAGAAGGCGCCCGCAGCCCTGTCGCGCAAGATCGCCCAGGCCAAGCTCAGCGGAGACCACACGATCGACGTGTGGGGCGACGGCGAGCAGAGCCGCAGCTTCATGTACATCGACGACTGTGTACGCGGCTCGCAGGAGATCCTCGCCGGCGACAACGTGGAGCCGGTCAACCTTGGCTCCTCCGAGCTCGTCACGATCAACCAGATGATCAGCATCCTCGAGGACATCGCCGGCATCACCGTCAAGAAGGAGCACGACCTCACAGCGCCGCAGGGTGTGCGGGGCCGCAACTCCGACAACACGATGTTCCACGAGATCTATGGCTGGGAGCCGTCGATCTCGCTCCGCGATGGTCTCGAGAAGACGTACAGCTGGATCTACGACCAGCTCGCAGCCCGCGCCAAGTAGTCAGCTGGCGTCGAGGTAGTCGATCGACTCCTCGACGCCGCTGGCGAGCCGGCGCTGGTCGGCCGACACCATCTGCTGGACGAGTGCCTCGAACGACGTCGAAGCCTCCCAGCCAAGGGTGTCCCTGGCGCGGGTCGGGTCGCCCACCAGTCCGGGCTGGTCGACCGGGCGGAGCAATGCCTCGTCCTGCTCGATGTGCGACCACGGGTCGTCGACGCCCGCCATCGCGAACACCGTCTCGACGAACGAGCGGAGTGAGTGAGAGGCGCCGGTCGCGACAATGAAGTCGCCGGGCTCGTCGTGGTCGGCGATGAGGTGCATCGCCTCGACGAAGTCCGTCGCCGCTCCCCAGTCGCGGGACACGTCGAGGTTGCCCAGGGTGAGCACGTCACGCTGACCGGCGGCGATCTCGACCGCTGCCTTGGTGATCTTGCGGGTGACGAACTGATCGCCGCGCAGAGGACTCTCGTGGTTGTAGAGGATGCCGGTCGAGGCGAACAGGCCCGCAGTGCGGGCAGCGGCCACGGCCTCGTGGGCTCGGGCCTTGGACTCGCCGTACGGGTTGCCGGGGTTGAGCTGGGTCGACTCGTCCTGCGGATTGGCGGCGCCGGGTCCGAAGATCTCCGAGCTCGACGCCTGGAAGAACCGGCGGGGTCGATCGATCAGTACGTCGAGCATCCGCTCGACGGACTCGACGTTGACGGCGAACACCTCGTCGCGGTGATCCCAGCTGGCCCGTACGGAGGTGAACCCGGCGAGGTTGTAGATCGTCGCCGGGCCGTGACGGTCGAGCAGGTCGACGAACCCGTCGGTGTCGGTGAGGTCGTGCGCCACGACCTCGACACCCTCGAGGTACGGGAGCAACGGGACGGGCCCGCCGGGCTGCACCGTGCCAATCACCCGGTGACCCCGCGCGAGAAGTCGTCGGGCGAGGTGAACGCCGTCCTGGCCGCCCACTCCGGTGATGAGGGCCGTGGAGGTCATCGTTCGGCCGCGAGCGCCTCGACGTCGGCGTCGACCATCAGCCGCGCCAGGTCGGTCGCGTGGGTCGTGGCCTCCCAGCCCAAGATCTCGCGAGACTTCGTCGGGTCGGCGATCAGCGCGTCGACCTCGGTGGGTCGCTCGTAGCGGTCGTCGTACGTCACGTGCTTCTCCCAGTCGAGGCCCGCGTGCTCGAAGGACGTCTGGCAGAACTCGCGTACGGAGGTGCCGACGCCGGTGCCCAGCACGAACGTCTCGGGCTCGTCCTGCTGCAGCATCCGCCACATGCCGTCGACGTACTCCTTGGCGTAGCCCCAGTCGCGCACCGCGTCGAGGTTGCCGAGCACCAGCTCGTCCTGCAGGCCGGCGGCGATGCGCGCCACGGCCATCGTGATCTTGCGCGTCACGAACGTCTCACCGCGACGGGGGGACTCGTGGTTGAACAAGATGCCGGAGACGGCAAACATGTCGTACGCCTCGCGGTAGTTGACCGTCACCCAGTGGGCATAGAGCTTGGCCGCACCATACGGCGAGCGAGGATAGAAGCCGGTCGTCTCACCTTGCGGCGGCGGGCTGGCGCCGAACATCTCCGACGTCGACGCCTGGTAGAAGCGGCAGTCGAGCTTGGCCGAGCGGATCGCCTCGAGCAGCCGGATCGTGCCGATGCCGTCAGCCGAGGCGGTGTACTCGGGCATCTCGAACGAGACCTTGACGTGGCTCTGCGCGGCGAGGTTGTAGACCTCGTCGGGCTCGATGGTGCGTACGAGATTGACCAGGCTGACGCCGTCCGTCATGTCGCCGTAGTGAAGGTGCAGGCGCTTCGCGGCCTCGGGATCGGACTGCCAGATGGGGTCGATGCGGCCACGGTTGAACGACGACGAGCGTCGTACGAGCCCGTGCACCTCGTAGCCCTTGCTGAGCAGGAGCTCGGCGAGGTAGGAGCCGTCCTGACCGGTGATCCCGGTGATAAGAGCCCGCTTGGTCACAGTCGACCTTCCGTCACTGGTTCGAACTCACACATCATGCCAGCACGTCATCGGGGTGGGTGGGACATGAAGTCGATGAACCTCGGCCGGAGCATGGTGGCGCCCGCGGGTGTCAGGTGCGCGCTGTCGCTGTAGAGACCCACACCATCGCGCGACGTGCCGCACTTGTCGTCGGCGCAGAGAACGTCGCGTACGTCGATGACGGCGACGCCCGCGGCGGTGGCTGCTTCACGGGTCGCAGCGAGCGTGTGGCGCTGCTGGCGATCCATGGCCGCCAGCGACAGGTGGCGCTCGCAGTCCGTACGATCCCGGAGAACGTCGATCAGGCTGCAGTCCTTGGGGGTCCACGCCGACCCGTCGGACGCGGCCCATTGCGGGATCAGCTCGACGGCGGCGACCTTGTGACCCTGCTCCTCGATCGCCTTGTAGGCCCGCTCCAGGCTGGCGGCCCAGGCATCCTGCTTGTCCTTGCCGTCCTCGTACTTGTGACTCTTTGCGTCGACCAGGATGAAATCCTCAAGGTCAGGGATCGACGAGCCCGATGCGATGATCACGACCGACTTCGGCTGCTTGCTGAGCCACGTGAGCGTGTCCTTGTAGCGGCCGAGGCAGTCGACGGCGAACGTCAGTCGTACGTGGGGTCGAGCGATGGCCAGGTCGGCGACCTGGCACGAGGGAATCGTCGCGATGGTGATCCGACGGTTGAGCTTCTTGGCGGCGCTCGCTGCCATGTCGGCGTACATGCCGCCGTTCGAGTCGCCGACGAGGATGATCGGTTCACCGTCGTCTGTCGGGCCGAACGTGCAGTCCGACATGTCCCGCTCGGTGAGCGGGGTCGCCGCCTGGCACTTCTCCTGTACGGGGTGCACACCGCGCGAGACGCTGTTGGCGTAGTCCTTGACCGAGTCGTTCCACCAGTGGTTGGAGGTGGCGAAGACCAACAGGATGCTGGCGGCAACCACCGGGATGCTGGTGACGAGCCACAGCCTGGGAGCTGTCAGCCCGGCGAACCGTCGGCGGTGGCGGATCGGGTCCTCGACGTACTGCAGGCTCAGGTGTGCCAGACCGAGACCGATCAGCGCGGCCACCGGGCTGGTCAAGTAGGAGGCAGTGAGCACGATGAGCGGCCAGTGGAAGAGGTACCAGCCGTACGAGCGGTCGCCGAGCCACACCATGGGTCCCGACGACAGGACCTTCTCCCCGGCCGAGCTCGACGCGTAACAGATGAGCGCTGTGCCGACGACCGGCAGAAGTGCGATGTAGCCGGGGAAGATCGACGGGTCGTCGATCACGATCAGGCCGACGACGATGAGGGCCGCACCGATGCCGGAGAACCACTGGGCTCGCCGAACCGCGACGAGGGCGGGCAGCAGGGCCACCAGCGCGCCGGCGCCGAATTCCCAGGCGCGGGTGACGGGTGCGTAGAACGCGAGCGTCGGACCGACCCCGAACGGGAGGTTCGCGTACGTGAGCAGGACCGATGCCGCGAACGAGAGGGCCGTGACCAACGAGATGACGATCGTGAACGTGCGGATCCGGTTGGTGCTCCCGCGACGGCGCAACCACCACAGGACGGCGACCACGATCAGCGGGAACGCGAGGTAGAACTGCTCCTCGACGGCGAGCGACCACATGTGGAGGAGCGGATTCTGCACGGCGCTGTCGGCGAAGTAGCCCAGGGTCAGGACCGCCAGCACGGTGTTCGCGATCCAGAGGACGCTGGCAACAGCGGTGATGCCGGTGTCGTTCTGTGTGCCCACGGGGCTCGCGAAGGGGATGCTGAGCAGCAGCGTCAGGAGGATCGCCAGGCCCAGAGCCGGCGCGAGGCGTCGTACGCGGCCCGCCCAGAAGTCCCGCAGGCTGAGTCGCATCGTGCCCGCCGACCTCGAGAGGACGAGCCGGGTGATGACGAAGCCGGAGATCACGAAGAAGACGTCGACGCCGATGTACCCCGCACCGATCGGTGCGCCGACGTGGAAGAGGACGACGAGGAGAACAGCGACTCCACGCAGGCCCTGGATGGACCGCAGCCTTCGGGTCCCTCCGTTGGATGTCGAGGTCATCCCTTACCTTCCGACGTCGATAGGGCGGTCCGAGCCGCATGCAGCCCGCAGTCTTGCACGGTCAGTCACACCGTCCGCTGGAGCACCTGTCCGTGACCAGCGACCTTCTTCAGGCGACGGTGGCCCCAACGAGGACCTCGGCGTCAATGGGTGCCATGGCACGGAGAGAAATGTATCCAGCATGCGCCCCTCGCGATGGCCGTTTGGCCAAGAACGCCGTTCGGAGGACTGTGGCGTGCGCGCACCTAGACTTGCGTGGTGAAGTTCCTCAACGACCTGCAGCCCACGCACGACCTGACGTACAACGACGTCTTCATGGTGCCGGGGCAATCCGATGTGACAAGTCGCTTCGATGTCGACCTCACGACCGCCGACGGCACGCGTACGACCCTGCCGCTCGTGGTCTCCAACATGACCGCGATCTCCGGACGACGCATGGCCGAGACCATCGCCCGCCGCGGCGGCATCGCGATCATCCCGCAGGACATCCCCCTCGATGTCGTTGCCTCAACTGTGCAGCGGGTCAAGGCGGCCCACACGGTCTATGACACCCCGGTCACGGTCTCGCCGACCACGACGGTCGGCGAGGCGATGAGCCTCCTCCCCAAACGCGCGCACGGTGCTGTCGTCGTGGTCGACGACGGCACCGTGCTCGGCATCGTCACGGAGCGGGACGGCGCAGACATCGACCGCTTCGCGCAGGTCAGCGAGGTCATGACCGGTGACGTCACCACATTCGACGCCGGCACCGATCCGCGGACCTGCTTCAACGAGATGTCCGCTCGTCACATGGACGTCGCTCCCGTCCTCGACGGCGGTCAGCTGGTCGGCGTCCTGACCCGCAAGGGTGCGCTGCGCTCGACGATCTACGAGCCCGCTGTCGACTCGGACGGACGGCTCGTCATCGGGGCTGCGGTCGGCATCAACGGCGATGTCGCCGGCAAGGCCGCCTCGCTCCTCGAGCTCGGCATCGACGTCCTTGTCGTCGACACCGCACACGGTCACCAGGCCAAGATGCTCGAGGCGATCCCGGTGGTGGTCGCCGCTCGCGATGCCCACGAGGCAGCGACGGGAAGACGCGTGCCGATCGCGGCCGGCAACGTGGTGTCGGCTGACGGCGTACGCGACCTCGTCGCGGCCGGGGCTGACATCGTCAAGGTCGGCGTCGGGCCCGGCGCGATGTGCACCACCCGGATGATGACGGGCGTGGGTCGCCCGCAGTTCTCGGCCGTCCTCGAGTGTGCCGAAGCAGCCCGCGAGGTCGGCGCGCACGTGTGGGCCGATGGCGGAGTCCGCTACCCCCGCGATGTCGCGCTCGCCCTGGCCGCTGGTGCCGCGAGCGTGATGATCGGCTCGTGGTTTGCCGGCACGCTCGAGAGCCCCGGCGACCTCAAGGTCGGCGCGGACGGGCGGCCGTACAAGGAGTCGTTCGGCATGGCCTCGGCACGTGCGGTGTCCAACCGTACGCGCGACGCCGCCGGCTTCGAGCGTGCCCGGATGGCGCTGTTCGAGGAGGGCATCAGCTCGTCACGGATGTTCCTGGACCCAGAACGTCCTGGCGTCGAGGATCTGGTCGACCAGATCATCGCCGGGGTGCGATCCAGCTTCACGTACGCCGGTGCCCGCACGCTCGACGAGTTCAGCGCGCGCGTCGTCGTCGGCCTGCAGAGCCCTGCGGGCTACGAAGAGGGACGTCCACTGCACGCCAGCTGGTCGTAGCTGCGGTCAGCCGTCGAGCCCGCGCATGACGATGGCCAGGCCACGGTCGAAGGATGCGTCGAGGTCGGAGTCTGGCTCGACGACGCCGACCTGACTCGCCAGCCGGTGCATCTGGGTGGCCTGGGTGTGGCCGAAGACGAACAGCAGGAGCGTGCGCGCGCCATCGCGATCACCGAGCACCTCTGCGAGCTCGGTCTCGATGCGCGACACCCCCAGCTTGAACGCGGATGCGGTTGCCACGACGTCGGCTCCGTCGCGGATCGAGAGCATCGCATCGCGCAGTCCATGACACACCGCAAGGGCTCGCTTGTCGCTCGGACCGTCAACCGGTGCGCGTACGTCGGCGACGATTCGGTCTGCCATCAGCGCCAGAAGCGTCTGCTTGTTCGGGACGTGGTGATAGAGCGCACTCGGCTGGACCCCGAGCGCTGAGGCCACCCGGCGCATCGAGCAGAACTCGAGGCCATGGGTGTCGAGAACACCCAGGGCACCGGTCACCACGTCATCGAGGCTGTTGGCCATGCGAGAAGTCTATCCGCTAACCTGAACACCGTTCACCTGATCACTGTTCAGGTACGTATCGAGACAGGCCACGACCTCATGACCCAGACCTCCCCGACTTCGACCCGACGCTCGTTGAGCACGACCGACCTTGCGCTCGTCGCGACGTTCGCAGCGCTCATCGCCGTGTGCGCGCTCATCGGCTCGCTCGGCACCAACGCCTCGGGCGTCGACTTCACCCTGCAGATGTTCGGCATCTTCCTCGCAGGCGCCGTGCTCGGCGCCAAGCGCGGCGCGCTGGCTGTGCTCCTCTACCTCGCTGTCGGTACGGCCGGCGTCCCGATCTTCGCCGACCACACCGGCGGTCCGTCGGTCTGGACCGGCGCGTCGACCGGCTACCTCATCGCGTTCCCGATCGCAGCCTTCTTGGTGGGACTCGCCGCCAGTGCGGTCGCACGTCGCAATCCGGCAGCCGCAGCGGTGGTCATCTCGATCGTGGCCGCCATCGTGACCGTGGGTGTCGTGGGCGTCATCGGTGCCATCGGAATGTCGATCAAGCTCAAGGTCGACTTCAACGTCGCCTGGGGCTACGCCACCCCGTTCTTCTTCTTCGACATCCTCAAGGGCATCGCGGCCGGCGTCGTAGCCGCCGCCGTGCACCGAGCCTTCCCGCAGCTCGTCGCCAAGCCCTGATCGCGTGCCACTAGCGATCGAGCTCGATGAGGTCGCCGTCCGCGTCACCACGCCGGACGGCGACCTCACGCTTCTCCATCCAACGTCCGTCACGCTGACCGAGAACCGCATCGTCCTGATCGGGAGCAACGGCTCGGGAAAATCGACATTCGCTCGGCTTCTCAACGGCCTCGTCGAGCCCAGCGACGGCCACGTCAGGATCGACGGACTCGACACCGTCGAGGAAGGTCGCGCCGTACGCCGCCGTGTCGGCTTCGTGTTCACCAACCCCGAAGCTCAGCTCGTCATGCCGACCTGCCTCGAGGACGTCGCGTTGTCCCTGCGCCGGATGTACAAGGACAAGAAGGAACGTCTTGCCCGAGCCCGCGAGGTGCTCGACGGCATCGGCCTGGGTGACAAGGCCGACACCACCGTGCACGCCTTGTCGGGTGGTCAGAAGCAGCTGCTGGCGCTTGCCGGCGTCATCGCCACCGACCCGGAAGTGCTCGTCGCCGACGAGCCGACAACCCTCCTGGACCTGCGCAACACCCAGCTTGTCGCCGACAGGCTCTTCTCCCTCGAGCA
Source organism: uncultured Actinomycetota bacterium (assembly GCA_963849475.1). Classification (GTDB taxonomy): domain Bacteria; phylum Actinomycetota; class Actinomycetes; order Propionibacteriales; family Nocardioidaceae; genus Aeromicrobium. Next base: position 417,453 of record CAWKHC010000004.1, on the reverse strand, counting down.
GCAGCTCGTTCTCGTGACGCACGACCTCGACCTCGCCCTGCGATGCGACCGCGCCCTCGTCATCGACGATGCCCGTGTGACGTTCGACGGCGACCCTGCGGAGGCCGTCGACTTCTATCGCAATCTCGTCGGGTCATGAGCCAGTTCCTCGTCGGCAACTACCGGCCCGGCAAGACGCTCATCCACCGGATCCCGGCCGGACCAAAGCTTGGGCTCCTGGCCGTCTTCAGCATCGCCACGGTTGCCTCACCAGGCCCTTGGGCAGCGGTCGGCTTCTTCGTCACGTCGCTCGCGGTCGCCGCATGGGTGCGGATGCCTCTGCGGCACACGGTCCGCGCCCTGCGTCCACTGCTCCTCGTGATCGTGCTCGTCACCGCGTTCCAGGTGTGGCAACAGGGCTGGTCGCTCGCCATCCATGTGGTTGCAGGCCTGCTCGCCTCAGTCGTCATGGCGCTCGTCTTCACCGCAACGACGTCGATCGACGCCGTACTCGACGCGATCGTGCGAGGGTTGGGGCCGTTCCGCCGCCTTGGCGCCAACCCGGAACGATTTGCGCTCGCATTCTCACTGGTGGTCCGCGCGATCCCCGGGATCCTCGAAATCGCGGTCGAGACGCGTGCGGCAGCGAAGGCCCGCGGACTCGAGCGCAACCCCCGTGCACTGCTCGTGCCGATGGCCATCCGCACGGTCGCGCGGGCGTACGAGACCGGCGACGCCCTCCACGCCCGCGGTCTCGGCGACGACTAGAAACAACCGTTTACACACTTCTCGGTTTGCCCTAGGCTCCCGGCAACGCGGATGCCTCGGGGGATGTCCTCGCGGTGACGTATGTGTATCGGGGGATATGCCATGCGAACGACCCATGTACTGGCGACGACGGCCGCGCTTGCGGCTCTCGTCACGGCGGCGGCGGGAATGCCCGCAGCGACCGCAGCATCGAAGGATCGCGTCATCTCGACGCATCACATCTCCAGGTCGGGCGGCGACGCGACCGACGCCGTGCGAGACGCCAAGGCTGAGCGCGCCAAGACACTGGTCGGCGCCGACCAGCAGCTCGTGGTGACCGACGCCCTCGAGGACTCGACCGGCGCGACCCACGTACGCCTGCGACGAACATATGACGGGCTGCGCGTCGTGGGCGGCGACCTCGTGGTGCATCGCAGTGCCCAGGGCGACTTCGCCAGCAGCTCGCAGACCCTGAAGCGAGACCTCACGCTCTCGACCGCTCCCAAGGTTTCGAAGGCCCAGGCGCTCTCGTTGCTCAATACGTCCACTGCCAAGGCGGGCATGCCCGAGCTCGTCGTGGACGCCACGGGCGCGGCACCCCGCCTCGCTTGGATCGTGACCAAGGCGGGCACGCAGAAGGACGGCACGCCGAGCCGCCTGGACACCTACGTCGATGCGACGTCCGGCAAGACGATCCGGTCCGAGCAGCGAATCCAGACCGTCGACGGCGATGGCCAGTCGCTGTACGGCGGCACCGTCCCGCTCAACCTGACCCAGTCGGGAAGCTCCTACCAGCTCAAGGACCCGTCGCGTGGCAACACCTACACAACCGACATGAACAACGCGACCGACTCGTTCCTGTGTCAGCTGTTCGGCTCCGGGTGCAAGACCGGGGCACTGTTCGTCAGCACCGACACCCACTTCGGCAACGGCTCCACGACGAGCCGTGAGTCGGCCGCCGTCGACGCACAGTACGGCACCGACGCGACCTGGGACTACTACAAGACGACGTTTGGCAGGAACGGGATCTTCGGCACTGGCGCCGGCTCATTCAACCGCGTCCACTACGGCAAGAACTACGTCAACGCGTTCTGGGACGGCACCAAGATGACGTACGGCGACGGCAACGGCACGACGTACGGCCCGCTGACCTCGCTCGACGTCGCCGGCCACGAGATGTCGCACGGTGTCACCGAGAACACCGCGGGTCTGACCTACTCCGGTGAGTCGGGCGGCCTCAACGAGGCGACCAGCGACATCTTCGGCACCATGGTCGAGTTCTTCGCCGCCAACGCCAACGATCCGGGCGACTACCTGATCGGCGAGGAGTTCGACCTCGCTGGCCACCAGGGCTTGCGGCGCATGGACAACCCGGCGTCCGACGGTGACTCACTGAGCTGCTGGTCGACCAACGCCAAGAACGTCGACGTGCACTACTCGTCAGGCATCGGCAACCACTTCTTCTACCTGCTCGCCGAGGGCTCGGGCTCGAAGACGATCGGTGGCACCCAGCACAGCTCGACGACGTGCAACGGCTCCAGCGTCAACGGAATCGGACGCACCGATGCGGCGGCGATCTGGTACCGCGCGTTGACGGTCTACATGACGTCCAGCACCAACTACGCCGGTGCGCGTACCGCCACCCTCAGCGCAGCCAACGACCTCTACGGCGCAGGCAGCGCGCAGGCCTCGGCCGTCGCTGCGGCGTGGAGTGCGGTCAGCGTCGGCTGACCCCCAGTACGCAGGGCCGGTCGGTGCCTCGGGCTCCGGCCGGCTCTGCTTGGTCACGGTAGCGTCAGCGGATGGACAACTTCGCCACTGCTGCTGCCGCGACGGTCGCGCTGGTTGCCATCGCAGCGTTCGTACGGTGGAGGCTGCTGACCCGCAGCCGGACCCTCGGGACGGCGGCGGACCGCGCGACGTACGCGACACTCCACACCGCATCGCTCGCCGCACCGTCCTTGCGCCGCGGGCTCGACGCCGAGAGCGCGAACCAGGCGCTCCCCCACGTACGCGCGCTGCTGGGCAGCCCGACCGCAGCCATCACCGACATCCACGGTCCTCTCGCGTGGGACGGTCCAGGTGACGCCGTCGACATCGCCGAGCTGATGACCCAGGCACTCAAGTCCGGCACGACCCAGGCGTCCGACCGGGCGATCGTTGCGCCGCTGTCCGTCGAGAACCGCGTCGTCGGGAGCATCGTGGTGATGAGCGACGAGGCATCGGCAGGACTGGCCCGGGCAACCACCGAGGTCGCTCGCTGGATGTCGAGCCAGCTCGAGCTTGCCGAGCTGTCGGAGTCGCGCACCGCACTGATGGAGGCCGAGCTCCGAGCGCTCCGGGCGCAGATCTCGCCGCACTTCATCTACAACTCACTGGGTGCGATCGCCTCGTTCGTGCGCACCGATCCCGAGCGGGCCCGCGAGCTGCTGCTCGAGTTCGCCGACTTCACCCGCTACTCGTTCCGCGAGCACGGTGAGTTCACCACGCTGGCCGAGGAGCTCCGCTCGATCGAGCGCTACCTCGTGCTCGAGAAGGCCCGGTTCGGCGATCGGCTTCGAGTCATCACCCGCGTCGCTCCAGAGGTGCTCAGCGTGACACTGCCGTTCCTCTCGGTGCAGCCGCTGGTTGAGAACGCCATCCGACACGGGCTCGAGGGCAAGGCCGGCGACGGAACGATCACGGTCGTGGCGCTCGACTCCGGCACCGAGTGCCTGATCTCGATCGAGGACGACGGCGTCGGCGTCGATCCCGATGTCGTGCGGGACGCGCTGGTCGGTCGTACGACGAGCGCGTCGGTGGGCCTGGCCAACGTCGATGAACGACTGCGCACGGTCTACGGCAACGAGTACGGCATCGTGGTCGAAACCGCACCGGGACACGGTACGAAGGTCCAGCTGCGCATACCGAAGTTCTGGCCAGGTGCCGAGTGAGCGGCCTCGTGAGCCAAGATCAAGGCGTGACCACCGGGCTGCACGCACTCGTCGTCGACGACGAGCGTCCCGTGCTCGACGAGCTCGTCTGGCTGCTGGGTCGCGACGAGCGGATCGCGACCGTACGCGCTGCCCAGTCCGGGACCGAGGCCCTGCGGATGCTGGAGGCCGGCGACATCGACCTGGTCTTCCTCGACGTCGCGATGCCGGGGCTCAACGGCCTCGAGATCGCCAAGCTGCTCGCGCGCTTCAAGCATCCGCCGCGCATCGTGTTCGTCACGGCTCACGATGCCCATGCCGTCGACGCCTTCGAGCTCAATGCTGTCGACTACCTCCTCAAGCCGATCCGCGAGGAGAGGCTGCGCGAGAGCGTTCGGCGGGCCACCGCGGACACCGCACCGAGCCAGCCGAAGCCGGATGACACGATCGCGGTCGAGCTGGGCGGCGTCACCCGCTTCGTCTCGCGCGGCTCGGTGTCCTACGCCGAGGCACAGGGTGACTACGTACGCCTGCACACGCTCGACGGGTCGAGCCACCTGATCCGCACACCGCTCGGTGCACTCGCCGAGGACTGGGACGCGGCCGGTTTCGTACGAGTCCACCGCAGCACCGTCATCAACCTCTCGCACGTGCAGGAGGTGCGCATGGTGTCCGGTCGCTGCAGCATCGTCGTCCCGTACGGCTCCGAGCTCGTCGAGCTGCAGGTGGCCCGGCGCCACGTTCGAACAGTTCGCGAGCGCATCCAGGATCGCGCCCCGTGACCGAGCCACCCGAGTACACCGGGCGGGTCAGGGTCACCAACCCGCTGACCTCGGCACCCGCACACATCCGCCGCAGCGTGCAGCAGGAGATCGACGAGTCGACCGGCGTCGGCGAGGTCTACATGCGATCGCTGATCCACTCACAGCTGATGGCGGCGCTGACCGTGACCACGACGTTGATCCTGTCGATCGGCGCCCTGCCGATCGTCTTCCTCACGTTCGACTCGGTCACCGAATACCGCATCGCCGGTGTCCCGCTCCCCTGGATCGTGCTCGGCGTCGTCGTCTATCCGGCGCTCCTGCTCCTCGGGTGGCTCTACCTGCGGCAGGTCGAGCGCGCCGAGCACGACTTCACCGAGCTGGTCGAGCCGCAGGAGTCGCCGTGAACACCACGTACGGGGTGGTCGCGATCACCCTCGTTGCCCTGGCGACCCTGATCATCGGCGCCTTCGGCCTGCGGGTCAGCCGCACCACGAGCGACTTCTACGTCGCATCGCGCTCAGTCAGCCCCGTGCTCAACAGCTCGGCGATCGGCGGCGAGTACCTCTCGGCGGCGTCGTTCCTCGGCGTCGCCGGCCTCGTGCTGGCGCACGGTGCCGACATGCTCTGGTACCCGATCGGGTGGACCACGGGCTACCTCCTGCTCCTCGTGTTCGTCGCCGCACCGCTGCGTCGCTCCGGCGCGTACACGATCCCGGACTTCGCCCAGGTCCGCCTGGAGTCCGTCGCCGTACGACGCATCGCCACCCTGCTCGTCGTCGGGGTCGGTTGGCTCTACCTGATGCCGCAGTTCCAAGGTGCGGGACTCACGATGCGTACGGTCACCGGCGCTCCTGGCTGGGTCGGCACCGTGCTGGTCGCCGCCATCGTGGTCGTCAACGTGGTGTCGGGCGGCATGCGGAGCATCACGTTCGTCCAGGCCTTCCAGTACTGGCTCAAGCTCACCGCCCTGCTCGTCCCGGTCTTCTTCCTGCTGCACGCGTGGACATCCGACGGCAAGCCATCGCCGGTCGCACCCAGCGCATGGTTCGCGCCGTTCGGTCAATCCGATGCGATGGGCCTGTACGCGACCTACTCCGTCCTGATCGCGACGTTCCTCGGCACGATGGGGCTGCCTCACGTCGTGGTCCGGTTCTACACCAACCCCGACGGGCACGCCGCGCGCCGGACCACGCTGATCGTGCTGGCGCTCCTCGGCGGGTTCTACCTGCTGCCGACGATCTACGGAGTGCTCGGACGCATCTACGCCAGCGACCTCATCGCTGCCGGGCGCGCCGATGCCGTCGTGCTCGAGCTGCCCTCGCGGATGCTGGGTGGCACCGCCGGTGAGCTGCTCGGCGCGCTGCTCACGGCCGGCGCGTTCGGAGCGTTCCTCTCCACCTCGTCGGGTCTGACCATGTCGATCGCCGGGGTCGTGGGGCAGGGCCTGGCGCGCAAGGGAGCCGTCTCGACCATCACCGGCCTGCGGCTGGCCGCCGTCGGCTGCGTCGTGGTGCCGCTGGTGCTCGCACTGACCGCCGACCGACTTCCCGTGGCCAACTCGGTGACGTTCGCCTTCGCCTTGGCCGCCTCGACGTTCTGTCCGCTGCTGGTGCTGGGCATCTGGTGGAGGGGTCTCACCGCCGCGGGAGCCATCGCCGGGCTGATTGGCGGCGGGCTGTGCGCCGGCGTCGCCCCGATCCTGACGATTGCGCGACAGCCGGAGGGCTGGTTCGGACTGCTGATGAGCCAGCCGGCCGCGTGGTCCGTACCGGTCGGCTTCGCACTGATGGTCGGCGTCTCGCTGCTCACGCGCTCCGACATACCGACCAATGTCGCCCGCACCATGGTGCGGTTGCACACGCCGGAGCGGCTGAACGTCGACCGGCGATTCTGACGGCGCTTGCAGGCCACTCTGGGTGCCGTTCACCGCTCGTTGCCCACCGTTCGCCGCATCGTCGCGACCGTATGCCGCAGGTCTGACTAGCCCGAACGCACCGGGGTACTCGTGATCTGGCTCACACCTCGCGGGCTCCCTACGTTCAGGGGTGGTGGCGCGCTCCGTGCCACTGAGCCTTCACGAAAGAGGTGACCCCCGGTGGCCGAAAAAGTGTCAGCCGAGGCCCATGCGGCCTACCAACGGATACACGCCACAGACGAGTTCGCCGAGCTCAAGCGTGTCTATCTCGGCTTCGTCGTACCCCTGACCCTCGCGTTCATGGTCTGGTACCTGCTCTACGTGCTGATGTCGAACTACGCGCACGACTTCATGGCGCACGTCCTGTTCGGCAACATCAACGTGGCCCTCGTCTTCGGGCTGCTCCAGTTCGCCACGACCTTCGGCATCGCCATCTGGTACGCACGCTTCGCCGCGCGCCGCATGGACCCGATCGCTGACAGTCTCCGCGCCGAATACGAAGAGGAGATCGAGCGATGAGCACCTTGCACTCTGTCCTCGTCGCCGCCGACAAGGGCGACAACCAGGCCCTGACCGGGTCGTTGTTCGTGGTGATCGTCCTGATCACCGTCGGCATCACCTTCTGGGCGAGCCGCAACAACAAGACCGCTGCCGACTACTACGCCGGCGGGCGCAGCTTCACCGGCGCCCAGAACGGTTTCGCCGTCTCCGGCGACTACATGTCGGCAGCATCCTTCCTCGGCATCTCGGGTGCGATCGCGCTGTCGGGCTATGACGGTTTCCTGTACTCGATCGGATTCCTGGTGGCCTGGCTGGTGGCGTTGTTGCTGGTCGCCGAGCTGCTGCGCAACTCGGGCCGCTTCACGATGGCCGACCAGCTGGCATTCCGCATGCGTGAACGCCCGGTGAGAACTGCCGCGGCAACGTCGACCGTCGTGGTGTCGATCTTCTACCTGCTGGCGCAGATGGTCGGCGCCGGCGCACTCGTCGCGCTCCTGCTCGGCGTGAGCTCTGAGACGGCGAAGAACCTGACGATTGCCGGTGTGGGGGCCCTGATGATCTTCTACGTGGTCGTCGGTGGCATGCGCGGGACCACCTGGGTCCAGATCGTCAAGGCCGTCCTGCTGATGGGTGGCACGATCCTGATCACCGTGCTGGTGCTGGCGAAGTTCAACTTCAACCTCTCCGACCTGCTCGGGACGGCCGCCGACCAGAGCGGCGTCGGCAAGGCATTCCTCGAGCCGGGCCTGAAGTACGGCGTCTCCACCGAGAGCAAGATCGACTTCATCTCCCTGGGACTGGCACTCGTGCTCGGCACGGCGGGCCTGCCGCACATCCTGATCCGCTTCTACACGGTTCCGACGGCACGGCAGGCGCGCAAGTCGGTGCTGTGGGCCATCGGCCTGATCGGTGCGTTCTACCTGATGACGCTGGTCCTCGGCTTCGGTGCTGCGGCACTGGTCAAGGGCGATGCGAAGCAGGACATCGCCGATTCCGGCGGAAACCTGGCGTCGCCGTTGCTGGCAGAAGCCGTCGGCGGTGGTCCGGGCTCGACCGGAGGCGCAGTGCTGCTCGCGCTGATCTCGGCGGTGGCGTTCGCGACCATCCTCGCGGTCGTGGCCGGGCTCACGCTGACCTCGGCGTCATCTGTCGCCCACGACCTCTACGCCAACGTGTGGAAGGACGGCAAGGTCACCGAGAAGCAGGAGGTCAAGGTCGCCCGTATCGCGGCGTTCGTCATCGGCGGAGTCGCGATCGCGCTCTCGATCCCGGCACAGAAGCTCAACATCGCCTTCTTGGTGGCGCTGGCCTTCGCCGTCGCAGCCTCGGCCAACTTGCCGACGCTGCTCTTCAACCTGTTCTGGCGGCGGTTCAACACCCGCGGGGCGGTGTGGAGCATCTACGGCGGCCTGATCTCGTGCGTCGGCCTGGTGATCTTCTCGCCGGTCGTGTCGGGATCTGAGACGGCCATGATCACCGGGAGCGACTTCAGCTGGTTCCCGCTGGCCAATCCGGGCATCATCTCGATCCCGCTCGGATTCTTCTTCGGCTGGCTGGGCACGGTCACCTCCTCCGCGGACCTCGAGTCCGAGGAGAGGTACGTCGAGCTCGACGTACGCGCCATGACCGGCGCCGGCGCCGAGAAGTAGCTCGGGGGACGCGGCCCGGGGAACGCACCTCTCCGGGCCGCACAACCTCGTGTCGCGGCTCTTGTGGCCTGCGACACAATGCAAGTACGGACGTCGATAGAGGAGCACCTGGTGAGCGAGCAAGGTCTGAGCAACCTGTCCCATGAAGACCGTCATTTCGATCCGCCCGCGGATCTGGCGGCCAATGCCAACCTGAAGGCCGAAGCGTACGAGCGTGCCGCGTCGGACCGGCTGGGGTTCTGGGCTGAGCAGGCTGAGCGCATCAGCTGGGACAAGCCGTTCGACGAGGTGCTCGACTGGACCAACCCGCCCTTCGCGAAGTGGTTCGTCGGCGGCACCCTCAACGCGTCGTACAACTGCGTCGATCGCCACGTCGAGGCCGGCAAGGGTGACAAGGTCGCCCTGCACTGGGTCGGTGAGCCCGAGGGCGACAAGCGCGACATCACGTACGCCGAGCTCAAGGACGAGGTCTCTCGTGCAGCCAACGCGCTGACCGAGCTGGGTCTCGAGAAGGGCGACCGCGTCGCGATCTATCTGCCGATGATTCCCGAGGCTGTCGTGGCGATGCTGGCCTGCGCCCGGCTCGGCGCGCCGCACACGGTGGTGTTCGGCGGATTCTCCGCCGACGCCCTCTCGTCGCGCATCCTCGACTGCGACGCCAAGATCGTCATCACGTCCGACGGCGGCTACCGCCGCGGGGCCGCAGCAGCGCTCAAGCCGGCCGTCGACGAGGCGCTCCAGAAGTGTCCCGGAGTCACCAGCGTGCTGGTGGTCAAGCGCACCGAGCAGGACACCTCGTGGACCGACGGCCGTGACGTCTGGTGGCACGATGTCGTCGACTCCGCCTCGGCGGATCACACACCGGAGATGTTCGACTCGGAGCACCCGCTCTACGTGATGTACACGTCCGGCACGACCGGCAAGCCCAAGGGCATCCTGCACACGACCGGCGGCTACATGGTGGGCTGCGCCTACACGTACTGGTCGGTGTTCGACACCAAGCCCGAGACCGACATCTACTGGTGCACCGCCGACGTCGGCTGGGTCACCGGCCACTCCTACATCGTCTACGGACCACTGGCCAACGGCGTCACCCAGGTGATGTACGAAGGCACTCCCGACACCCCGCACAAGGGTCGCTGGTGGGAGATAATCGCCGACCTCAAGGTCACCCAGTTCTACACCGCGCCGACAGCCATCCGTACGTTCATGAAGTGGGGCGAGCAGATCCCGGCCGACTTCGATCTCAGCTCGCTGCGGCTTCTCGGATCGGTAGGAGAGTCGATCAACCCCGAGGCCTACATGTGGTACCGCGAGCACATCGGCGGCGACCAAGCCCCGATCGTCGACACCTGGTGGCAGACCGAGACCGGCGCCATCATGATCAGCCCGCTCCCCGGCGTCACCTCCGGCAAGCCCGGCTCGGCGATGACCGCCCTGCCCGGCATCGCCGCTGACGTTGTCGACGACGCCGGCAAGCCCGTGGGGAACGGCGAGGGCGGCTACCTGGTGGTCACCGAGCCGTGGCCGTCGATGCTCCGTACGATCTGGGGCGATGACGAGCGGTTCAAGGAGACCTACTGGTCCCGCTTCGAGAACATGTACTTCGCCGGTGACGGAGCCAAGAAGGACGACGACGGCGACATCTGGCTGATGGGCCGCGTCGACGACGTCATGAACGTCTCCGGCCACCGCCTCTCGACGACTGAGATCGAATCGGCGCTGGTGTCACACCCCAAGGTCGCCGAAGCCGCAGTCGTCGGTGCCACCGACGACATGACCGGTCAGGCACCCGTGGCTTTCGTGATCCTGCGCGAGTCCGCCGGTGACGGTGGCGAGGACGTCGTCACCGAGCTCCGCAACCACGTCGCCAAGGAGATCGGCGCCATCGCCAAGCCCAAGAAGATCCTCGTCGTCGCCGAGCTGCCCAAGACCCGCTCGGGCAAGATCATGCGGCGGCTCCTGCGCGACGTCGCCGAGAACCGCGACGTCGGCGACGCCACGACGCTGGCCGACTCGTCCGTCATGGACTTGATCTCGTCTGGCATGAAGGACGCCAAGGACGAGGACTGACCTGCGCGTCGGTGGCGGCACTTGTAGGGTCTCGGTATGGCCACAGTGAATGACGACCCGACGATCGGACGCCTGGTTGCGGACGCGAGCCGCGATGTCTCGGCGCTCGTCCAGTCGGAGATCGCGCTGGCCAAGTCCGAGCTCAAGAGCAGCGCCGTTGCTGGTGGACTCGCCGCCGGGCTGTTCGTCGGCGCAGGATTCATCCTGCTGCTGATCCTGATCCTGCTGTCGATCACGGTCGCGTACTTCCTGACGATGACCGGGCTGCACCCCGCGTGGGCATTCCTGATCGTGACGGGCGCGTACCTCTTGCTCGCCGTCGGCATGGTGGCCTTCGGCGTCTACAAGATCAAGAAGATCAAGGCACCGACCAAGACGATCGAGTCGGCCAAGGCGATTCCCGCGGCACTGCGCGGCAAGCGCTAGACGTTCTTGCTGGTCGACACCCGGAGCATCACGCCGACCACGATTGCGGCAGCGCCGACGAGCGCAACCCACAGCAACATGTGGGCGAACGAGTCAGCCGCCCGATCGGCCAACAACTTCTGCAGCGTACGAGCGAATCCCGACGGTGCCGGCGTCTTGTCGAGGATGTTGGGTACGGCGTAGCCCGTCGCAGCCCTCAGCAACCCGGCAACGCCCAGAGCTCCGACGCCGAGCCAGACGAGACCGGTGGAGCGGCGCCTGGCGAACAGCAGCGACAGTGCGGCCGCCGCGCCGACGACGAGCCAGCCGATCTGGCTTCGGTCCTTGGACGCCTCGATCTGGTCGAACGCCTCACGCTGCGAGGCGTCGTTGACCTGCAGCACGATCGAGCCCGGCACCGGGAGCGCGACGGGCAATCCCTTGGTGACGCTGGCCGCCGTGAACTTCGCCAACGGACCCAGGTCGATCGCCAGCCGGTCCTGGTCGGCATTGGGGCCGAACATCATCCGGTGCGAGCGGCGCTGCGACTCCTCCCAGGCCGTGGTGAACCCCGGCGCGTTGGCCGTGGTGGCAGCAGCGCCCGCGAGGACCGACGCGACGGTGCCCTGCAACGAGCTGGGCAAGCCTTGCTCGCGCACGAAGTAGTCGCTCAGGTAGGCGGAGAACGCCTTCTGCAGCTCAGGGTCTGAGCCCATGGGCGAGGTGAACGAGACGTACCCGTCCTCGTCGCCGAGGTTGGACGCCACCCAGGCGAGGGGCAGCGTCACGATCGCCGCCAGCATCGCGATGAACACACAGATCGTCGAGACGAAGCTCCTCATGCACACTTCCCAGTTGAGACCTGACGAGTCGCGGTGCGACCCTTGCTGGCATCTGCGGCGACCTGTCCTGCGGTCAGCGCGTAGCCGGTCGATGAGTCGGTCACCGAGGCCGCGAAGATCACGCCGTACACGTCGCCAGACTCCGAGACGAGCGGCCCGCCGGAGTTGCCGGACCGTACGAGCCCGCGAATCGAGAACGTCTTGCGGACCAGCTCGCCCCTGTCGTAGATGTCCGGGCTTCGCAGGTCCATCACGCTGCGGATGCGAGCCGCGCGCGCGTCGAACGGCCCGTTCTCCGGGAAGCCGAGAATCGCCGCCGGGTCGCCCTCATCGCCCGTCTTGTCGAAGTCGAGCGGCTTCAGGCTGAGCCCATCGACGCGAAGCACGGCGACGTCGAGGTCGGGATCGAACACGACAACCTGGGCATCCAGGCGCCTCCCGCCGACCACGACGACCGGATCGGTGACACCGGCAACCACGTGGGCGTTCGTCATGATGCGATTGTCGGCGTACGCGAAACCGGAGCCCTCGATCCCGCGCTGGCAGGACGCTTCGCCCAGGATCTTGACGACGCTTCCGGCGGCCTCACGCACGCCTTCGCTCGCCAGCGTCGAGGTGTCAGGCGGTGCGACTGCCTTGATCTTCTCGTTCTCGAACGGGTCGATGTAGCGCGGGAAGAGGTTGGCGTCGAGCACCTCGTTGAACGCCCGCAGCACCGAGCTCGCCTGGGTGGGCATGACGCTGTCGACACGGTCGAGGATCGACGAGTCACGCGAGGCGGTCGAGAGATAGGGGATCGAGGTGCCGCTCACGGAGTAGCCGAGTGCCCAGGCCGCGCACAGTACCGCGACCATGCTCAGCGCGCTCCCGGCCACGGCATCGACCCAGCGAAGTGATCGCCATTTCAATCCGTCGCGCAGGTCGGTGCCGACGTACGTGCCGACGGCCTGCCCGATGGCAGCGGCACCGATCACCGCTCCGAGGGCGATCAGCGAGGTCGTCAGCGTCGGCGTATGGCCCGACAGGATCTTGGGCACCACCGCGACCGCGAGCAGGCCGCCGAGCAGCAGACCGACCGTGGCGATGAGGTTGACCACGAACCCCTGGAAGTAGCCGGAGATCGCATAGGCCACCAACACCAGGACGATGAGGAGGTCGAGACTGTTCACATGCTCTCCGGGAGAGGTCGGGTGACAGTGTCGTCCCAGGGCTGCTCCCAGCCGAGGCGTTCGAACAGGCGCGAGATGATGCCGCCAGTGAATCCCCACAGCGGCACCTCACCTCCGACGTCGAATCCTGGACCGCGCCAGCCCGAGGGGTGGGTGACACTGAACCGGTTGGACGGATCCATCAGCTGACGGATCGGGTGGTGGATGATCGCCCCGACCTCAGCGACGTCGACGGGATGCAGCTGCTCGGGCTCGCGCCAATAGGCAAGCACCGGCGTGACGGCGTAGTTGCTCGGCGGCACCCACAACGGCGGGAGCTGACCGAACACCTCGACGGTCGACGGGTCGAGCCCCACCTCTTCCTCTGCCTCTCGCAGAGCCGTTGCCACAGCGTCGGCGTCGCCGGGATCTGAGGCACCACCCGGAAACGAGATCTGGCCCGCATGATTGCGCAGCGTGGTCGCCCGCGCGGTCAGCAACAGCTCCGGGCCGTCCACCCCGTCGGCGAACAACATCAGCACGGCCGCCGGGCGGGCGTTCTCGGGGGGATGGGGGAACGTGGGGGCCAGCTGCTCGGCCTCGACCGAGTCAGCCAGCTCGGCCAGTGGGCGGAGCCACTCTGGCAGGCTTTCGGCGGCCACCGTCTCCCCCGTCATTGCGTCACCCCGAGATGTCGCTGGATCGCTGCCGTCAGGTCGGCATACGAACGGAACGGTGTACGTTCCGTCGCCACCATTCTCCCCTGCGCGTCGATGAACACCGTCTGCGGCAGACCGACAACTGCCAGTGATCCCTTGAGCTTCGAGTCGCGGTCGGTCAGCAGCGGGTAGGTCACCCCCGACGCCTTGGCCAGCTCGATCGCGTCATCGGGGGCCGGATCGTCGAAGTCGACGCCGAGGATCCGGAGCGACGAGCCGTACTCCTTGTCCGCCTTGGCGAACAGTGGAAGCTCCTCGCGGCACGGTCCGCACCAGGTCGCCCAGAGGTTGATCACCGTTGGCACACCCGCCAAGCCCGACAGCTTCACCTTCGTTCCGCCGCCGAGGCAGTCGAGAGTGACGTCGGGGAGGGCCTTGTTCTTGGGGACGGCGCCGCCACTGGGCGGGCAGTCCTCGATGCCGGCAGCCTCCTTGGCTGCTGCCAGGCCTGAGGGGTCGACCGCGGGCTCGGAGCCACCTCCGAACGTCGGTTTCTCGCTGCTCGGCGCACTCGTGCATCCGGCCAGGACCAGCAGGACCACCACGACCCAACGCCTCATGCCTTCGCCTCCGTTGAAAGGGCACGGTACGGAGGCTGCGGCCTGATCACTGCCCCATGATGAGCTCGCTGACGCTCGCTCATGCGGGACCCTGCGTCGTGATGAGCTTCGCCGCCTCGACGGGATCGGTTGGTCCTGCACCGAAGGCGGGGCACCACTGCGCAACCGAGCACGCACCGCACGCTGGCTTCTTGGCGTGACAGCACCGGCGACCGTGCCAGATCAAGTGGTGACTCAGCAGCGTCCAGTCCTTGGGCGGGAAGATCGCGGCCACGGCATGCTCGGTCTTGACTGGGTCGCCGACAACCTCGTCGGGCACCCAGTCAAGGCGGCGGACCAGCCGGGCGAAGTGGGTGTCGACCGTCAGGCCCGGCACACCGAATGCATTGCCCAGCACCACGAAGGCGGTCTTGCGACCCACACCCGGCAGCTTGACGAGCTCCTCGAGGTTGCCGGGCACTGCGCCGTCATGACGCTCGACCAGCGCCGCCGACAGTCCACGCACACTCTTGGTCTTGGCGCGGAAGAATCCCGTGGGCTTGAGGATCGTCTCGACGGCGTCCGGGTCAGAGGCGGCCAGCGCGAACGCATCGGGATAGGCGCGAAACAGGGTCGGCGTGATCGCATTGACCCGCCGGTCAGTCGTCTGCGCCGACAGGACGGTGGCGATGAGCAGCTCGAACGGATTGGTGAAGTCGAGCTCGCAGTGCGCGTCGGGGTAGGTCTCGCCGAGCACGCGATTGATCCGGCGAGCACGGCGTACGAGGGCCGTTTCCGGTCTGATCGGGTCGGTCGGCACGCGCTCCAGCGTACGTGGACAGCGTGTGCAGCCGCACGACCCGCCCCGATGTGGGAAACTTCCTGCGGGTGCACACACTGTGACCCGCGCAACAGAACAGAAGGAATCATGACCGACGACGTTCTCCGCCAGGCACCGCTGTTCTCCGGCCTCGACGACGAGGCGGCAGGAGCTCTCGAGACTTCCATGTCGCCGACGACCCTTCGTCGCGGCGAGATCCTGTTCAACGAGGGCGACGACGGCGATCAGCTGTACGTCGTCATCGACGGCAAGGTGAAGCTCGGTCGCACCTCACCGGACGGTCGTGAAAACTTGCTGGCCATCCTCGGCCCCGGCCAGATGTTCGGTGAGCTGTCGTTCTTCGATCCCGGACCGCGCTCCGCAACGGCGACTGCCGTGACCGACGTCGAGCTCAAGAGCCTCGGGCATGCCGCGCTCAGCCCGGTGCTCAGCGCCCACCCCGACGTCGCCCATGCACTGCTCAACCAGCTCGCCGGACGCCTGCGTCGTACGAATGAGGTCGTCGGCGACCTGGTGTTCTCCGACGTGCCCGGTCGCGTCGCCAAGGCGCTTCTCGACCTCGCCTCACGCTTCGGCCGCCGCGCCGACGATGGCGTACACGTCAACCACGACCTCACGCAGGAAGAGCTGGCTCAGCTCGTCGGCGCATCGCGCGAGACCGTCAACAAGGCGCTCGCCGACTTCGCATCACGCGGCTGGCTGCGCCTCGAGCCCCGCAGCGTCGTGATCCTCGACCTCGAGCGCCTGCAGCGCCGAGCCCGCTAGCCCTGGTTCTGCTGCAGGTAGGTGAGCTGCGCCGCGACTGAGAGGTCGGCGGCGGGCCACAGGATCTCGTCGACGTCGGAATAGACCCGTTCGACGACCTCGCGCGGTGTCACCGCCCCGGCCTCGACCGCAGCGCGTACCTGTTCGAGCCGTTCGGCCCGGTGCTCGAGATAGAAGTCGACCACTTCCGCCGGGTTGTCGACCACCGGCCCGTGGCCCGGGAGGATACGCGTCACCAAACCCTCTTCGACGAGCTCGCGGATGTGCGCGAGGGAGTCGAGGTACGGGCCCAGCACGCCGTCGGGATGCGCCACGATCGTGGTGCCTCGTCCGAGGATCGTGTCTCCGGTGAACAGCGACGCCTCGGCGCCGAGGACGAAGCAGGTCGAGTCATTGGTGTGCCCGGGCGTGGCCAGCACCTCGATCAGCAGGCCGTCGACATCGATGACCTCGCCGTCGACGAGCGGCTCCGGCATTGCGACAGAACTCCGGATCGGTGGACCTGGTCGGCGCACCGGTCAGGTCGACGATGCGGGCGAGCGCGTCGGTGTGATCGAAGTGGCGGTGCGTGAACAGCACCAGGGCGATCTCGCCGGCAGCCTCCACGACGGCGGCGATGTGCGCTTCGTCGTCGGGTCCCGGGTCGATCACGACGGCGCGGCCCGATCCCTCACGGAGGATCCACGTGTTGGTGCCCTCGAGTGTCATCATCCCGGGGTTGTCACAGCGCAGGACGGATGCTCGCTCCGTGATCTTCGTGGCGCTCATGACAGACCTCCCGTGTCGCTCTCCAGGAACAGCTCGCCGTCGACCTCGACCAGCTTGGGCTCGATCGGACGTACGGTGCGCTTCTGCGACGCTGCCAGGACCTCCGAGGCGGCGAAGCCGGAGATCTCCTTGCAGGTGAAATAGGTCGGCGGCAGCATGCCGTTCGCGCCGCCCTCGACCGCCTCGAGGACCTTGCTCAGCGGCGCCCAGTGCGCACGATCGGCCTCGCGTGCGAGCTCGCCGACAGCCTGACCCTCGGGCAGCACGGCAACGAAGAAGCGGGTGTCGAAGCGTCGGGGCTCGAAGATCGGGGTGATCCAGTGGGACCACGCACCGAGCAGGTCTGCGCGCAGCACCAGACCGGAGTCGGCAAGGTAGGCGCCGAAGGTCAGCTCCCGCGCCTCGAGCGCCAGTCGAGCCGCCTGGAACTCCGGGCCGCTCGTGTCGGCTACCACCGAATCGGCATCGGGACCGGCGAGCAGCACACCCGACTCCTCGAACGTCTCTCGTACCGCGGCGCAGACGAGTCCACGTGCGACGTCCTCTGAGCAGCCGAACCGCTTGGCCCACTCCGCCGGCTGCGGTCCCGCCCAGGGCACGTCAGCGTTGCGGTCGGCGTCGTCGACGCCTCCGCCGGGGAACACGTACATCCCCGGCGCGAACTCCATGGTCGGCTGGCGACGCAGGAGATAGGCCTCGATCCCGGCAGCACCGTCGCGTACGACGACCACCGTCGCCGCATCGCGCGGGGCGACAGGATTGTCAGCCGCGATCGCTGCCCGCTCCTTGAGCATCTCGGGCACCGGTACGCGCATTGTCAGCCGATCTCGACGATGAGCTCGACCTCGACCGGGGCGTCGAGGGGAAGCACGGGCACGCCGACGGCGCTGCGGGCGTGCTGGCCGGCGTCGCCGAACGCGGCTCCGAACAGCTCGCTGGCGCCGTTGGCCACACCGGGCTGCCCGGTGAAGTCGGGGGTGCTCGCGACAAACACCGTGGCCTTGACGACGCGGACGACCTGGTCGAGGTCGTCGACCTGCGACTTCACGGCGGCGATCGCGTTGAGCGCGCACTGCCTGGCGCAGTCGTACGCCTCCTCGGCGGACACCTCGCCACCCACCTTGCCGGTCAGCAGCAGCTGGCCGTCACGCAGCGGCAGCTGGCCGGAGGTGAACACGTACGAGCCACTGCGTACCGCGGGGACATAGACCGCGACGGGCGCCGGAACGGTCGGCACGACCAGATCCAGAGCGCTCAGGCGATCTTCGACCTCGCTTCGCTCGCTCATTCGACCGGACGCTTGAAGTAGGCGACGAGGTTCTCCGGGTTCATGCCCGGAACGATCTGCACGAGCTCCCACCCATCAGATCCGAAGTTGTCGAGGATCTGCTTGGTCGCGTGTACCAGCACCGGTGCGGTCATGTATTCCCATTTGCTCATGCCGCGACTCTAGTGGTTCGCGCGCTGAGTCTCCCCGGGACGGACTCAGAGCTTGGAACCGACGAGCTTCATGCCCGCTTCGGCCTGCTTCGCCACCGCGTCCTCAGTGACAGCGGCTCCACCCAGCTGGGTGATGCCGACCGTGATGATCTCGTCGCCGACCAGGATCGCTCCCTGGGCCTGGATCGACTCGCCCCCGCCTCCCTTCAGCGGGCCGAGCACCACAAAGGCGCCATCGCCAAGATCGGTGATGTCGTTCGCCTCCCCGTCGAGCACGGCCGTGGTCCCGGTCTTGGCACCCTCGAGTCCACCATTCACGTCGGCATCACCGGTGACGCTGACCGACAGGGACGCCAGGCGCGGGTCTTCCTCGCTGCCCCACGAGCATCCGCCGCCGGGAGTCTCCGACATCACGACGGGGTAACCGAGGGCTGCCTCGGCCTCAGCCACGGTGATGTCCTTGCACGGGTCGAACGAGGCCGCGCTGTCCTTGCCGGAGTCTGGCTTGTCGCCGGACGGCGAATCGTCTGAGCCTCCGCTTCCCGACGAGCAGGCGCCGAGCGCGCACACCAACAGGACGACACCGGTGATCAGGTATTTGCGCATGAGAGCTCCTCGGGAGGGTTTGCCTCAACGCTGACGCACCCGGCAATCCACCGGTAGTAGGGAAATCACTGAACAGGACGACCCACGCCATGGTCGGTAGGCTCGGCGGATGGCCCTTTCAACTCAGCTCCATGTCGTCACCGGCAAGGGCGGCACCGGCAAGACGACCGTCGCCGCGGCTCTGGCGATGTCGCTGGCCGGTGAGGGCAAGAAGGTCCTGCTGTGCGAGGTCGAGGGACGCCAGGGCATTGCCCAGCTGTTCGACGTGGCCCCGCTGCCGTACGAGGAGCGCAAGATCGCCGTCGGCCTCGGCGGTGGAGCCGTGTACGCGCTGGCCATCGATCCCGAGTCGGCGCTGCTCGAGTACCTCGCGATGTACTACCGCCTCGGCCGCGCCGGCAAGGCGCTCGACCGCTTCGGCATCATCGACTTCGCGACCACGATCGCGCCGGGCGTACGCGATGTGTTGCTGACGGGCAAGGTCTATGAGGCGGCCCGCCGCCGTGAGGGCCGGGACTTCACGTACGACGCCGTCGTCATGGATGCCCCGCCGACCGGACGCATCACCCGGTTCCTCAACGTCAACTCCGAGGTGGCCGGGCTCGCCAAGGTCGGGCCGATCCGTCGGCAGGCCGATTCGATCATGGAGATGATGCGCTCCACCGACACCCGCGTGCACCTTGTCACGGTGCTGGAGGAGATGCCGGTCCAGGAGACGATCGACGGCATCACCGAGCTCAAGGGCGAAGAGCTCCCAGTCGGGCACGTGATCCTCAACCTCGTCCGGCCGCCGATGGTCAGCGACAACACCCGGGAGGCGCTTCTCTCCCGGAGCGTCACGGTCGACGCGGTCGGTGACTCGCTGACGTCGGTGGGTCTTGAGCCCAAGGCTGCCTTCGACCTCATGGCGGGAGGGGTCGCGAGCATGAAGCGCCAGGACCTCCAGGAGAGCCAGCGCGACATCCTGGTCGACTGCGGCCAGCCGCTCATCGAGCTGCCATCGTTGCCCGACGGCATCGACCTCGGCGCCCTGTTCGAGCTCGCCGAACAGCTCAAGAGCGCAGGTGTCGCATGACTCCGGCCAAGGCCCCGCCGCCTCGCAAGGTCAAGGCAACGCCGCGTGGCATGTCCGGCGCCGGCTCGGGCACGCTCGACATCGACGCGCTGCTGGAGGACCGTACGACCGAGATCATCGTGTGCTGCGGCTCAGGTGGTGTGGGCAAGACGACGACTGCCGCGGCTCTCGGCCTGCGGGCCGCCGAACAGGGCCGCAAGGTCTGCGTGCTCACGATCGACCCGGCGCGCCGCCTGGCCCAGTCGATGGGTCTGACCGAGCTCGACAACACCCCGCGACCCGTCAAGGGCGTCGGCGACGGACCCGGCACCCTCGACGCGATGATGCTCGACATGAAGCGGACGTTCGACGAGGTCGTCGAGCAGCAGGCGTCGCCGGAGAAGGCAGCGCAGATCCTGAGCAACCCGTTCTACCTGGCGCTGTCGAGCTCGTTCGCGGGCACGCAGGAGTACATGGCGATGGAGAAATTGGGGCAGCTGCATGCCCAGGCTGTCGACGAGGAGCGTCGCTGGGACCTGATCATCGTCGACACCCCGCCATCGCGGTCGGCGCTGGACTTCCTTGATGCACCCGAACGGCTCTCGTCGATGCTCGACGGACGCTTCATCAAGCTTCTGCTGGCACCGGCCAAGGGACCGGCCAAGTTGCTGACCGCCGGCTTCGGCATCGTCACGGGGGCGCTCAACAAGGTGCTGGGCGCACAGGTGCTCACCGACATGCAGACGTTCGTCGCGGCGTTCGACACGCTGTTCGGCGGCTTCCGGCAACGCGCCGAGGGCACGTACGCGCTCCTGCAGGCCGATGAGACGGCATTCGTGGTCGTCGCTTCACCCGAGCCGGCCGCGATGCGGGAGGCGTCGTACTTCGTCGAACGGCTGGCCGGCGAGAAAATGCCGCTTGCAGGGCTGGTGATCAACCGCGTCCACGACGACGGCGCCCAGGGCATCACGGCCGCCGACGCTGTGTCAGCCGGTCGTCGGCTCAGCTCGGGCAGTACGACAGATCAGCTGACGGCTGACCTGCTGGCGATCCACGCGGCCCGGCTCAAGGTCTCGGCGAGAGAGTCCAGGCTGAAGTCGCGGTTCGCCGCAGCTCACGGAGGAGTCCCGACTGTGTCCGTCGCGGCACTAGCCGGGGACGTCCACGATCTCGACGGCTTGCGTGAGATTGGCGAGCTGCTCGCCAAGAAGAGCGTGCGGGCTTAGACAGCTACCTGGAGGATGCTGCGCCAGGCGGTGACGTTCGGCCGGCGGCGCAGCAGTGCGCGGCGCTCACGCTCGGTCATGCCGCCCCAGACGCCCCACTCGATGCGGTTGTCCAGCGCCTCAGCGAGGCACTCGGCGCGTACGTGGCAGGTGGAGCACACCTGCTTCGCGCGGTTCTGCTCGGCGCCCTTGACGTACAGCGCATCAGACTTTCCACGACATGCGGCCTGAGCCGCCCAGTTGTCATTCCACTGCATGATGTGAACCTCCCCGAGACCGGCCAAGGTGGCCGAAGTGAGTCCTGAGATCAGGCTAAGAAGGTGCCAGCGATGACGTCAGACCGTTCTGGATGATCTTGTGTAGTCCTAAAGGGCTAGACGTTTGTACAGGAAAGGCCCGATTTACGCGCATCACGTACGCTGACCCCATGGCTTGGGAGGACTTTCGCGCGTCACTGCGCCGACTCGTGCAGTCGAAGAAGAACCCCCAGACCACCGCGGGTGTTGTCGGGTCGATGGCTCGGCTGTCAGCGCTGGGCGGCATCGCGGTCGCCGCGATCCTGATTCCGGCCACGACCTTCGTCGCCGTGACCGGCAGCCACGTCAGCGAGGACCTGGTCAACCTGCCACTGACGCTCGAGGATCGCCCCAACCCGCAGACGACCCGGCTGCTGGCGTCCAACGGCGAGCTGCTGGCGTACTTCTACCAGGAGAACCGCCAGGACGTGCCGCTCGAGAAGATCGCTCCGGTCATGCAGAAGGCGATCCTGTCAATCGAGGACGCGCGCTTCTTCGACCACGGCGCCCTCGACCTCAAGGGCACCCTCCGAGCGCTGGTCAACAACGCCTCCGCCGGGCAGACGCAGGGTGGATCGACGATCACCCAGCAGCTGGTCAAGTTGACCCTGCTGTCGCAGGCCACCAGCAAGAAGGAGCGCATCGCCGCGACGGAGACCTCGCTGGCGCGCAAGGCTCGCGAGCTCAAGCTGGCTATCGCGTACGAGAAGGAGCACACCAAGAAGGAGATCCTGGAGCGCTACCTCAACATCGCCTACTTCGGTGATGGCGCATACGGCATTCAGGCCGCTGCCTTTCACTACTTCTCGCAGAGCCCCGACAAGCTCACGTCGACCCAGGCCGCAACCCTCGCCGGCCTCGTCAAGAACCCGGTCGAGTTCGACCCCCGCGTCTATCCCGAACGTGCGCTCCAGCGGCGCAACACGGTGCTCGCGGTGATGGCGCGACTCGGCGTGTTGTCGTCGAGCGAGGTCGAGAAGCAGTCGGCCACGCCGCTGCGGCTCAAGATCACGAAGTACCCCAACGGCTGCGTCACCTCGGTTGCGGCGTTCTCGTGCGACTACATCCGTCGATACCTCGGCGAGGAGCCGGCGCTCGGCGCGACCGTCGCGGAGCGAGAGCAGCGACTCGTACGCGGTGGACTCACGATCAAGACCAACATCGACCTGCGGATGCAGAAGGCCGCCAACGACGCGGTCAAGACGACGGTCGACGCCAAGGACAAGGCGATCGCCGGCATGGCGATGGTCGAGCCCGGCACCGGCAAGGTCCGCGCCGTGGCCCAGTCGCGTCCCATGGGCCGCGACAAGAAGAAGGGCCAGTCCTACATCAACTACACGGTCCCCCGGGACTACGGCGGCTCCGGTGGCTTCCCGGCGGGCTCGACGTTCAAGATGTTCACGGTCGCGGCCGCCCTCAAGCAGGGCATCGATGTCGGCAAGACCTACAAGTCCCCCCGCGACATGGTCATGCCATCCGGCACCTACTTCGACTGCGAGGGCGGCGGCACCAGCAAGTGGAAGGTCAGCAACTCGACCTCCAGCGGCAACATGAACATGTACACCGGCACCCGCCTCTCGGTGAACACCTACTTCGCCCAGCTCGAGCGCGACGCCGGTCTCTGCAACACGGTCAAGGCCGCCGAGTCGATGGGCATCGTCGTACCGTTCGACCCTGACCACAAGGACTCCAAGGGTCGTCGCCGTCCCATCACCAACCAGGTCGGACCCTTCACCCTCGGCGTGACCGATGTGAGCCCCCTCGACATGGCAGCCGCGTACGCCACTCCGGCGTCCGGCGGCAAGTACTGCAAGCCGATGCCGGTCTCGTCGATCGTCGATCTCAACGGCAAGGTCGTCAAGGCCTACAAGCCCGAGTGCGAACGGGTGATGTCCAAGGACGAGGCGGCCCAGATCAACGACATCCTGCGCGGTGTCCAGCAGCCGGGCGGCTTCGGCTTCGCCAACGGCACCGCGCTCCGTATCCCGTCTGCCGCCAAGACCGGTACGACGCAGGACAACAAGGCCGTTTGGTACAACGGCTACACCCCCGAGCTGGCCACTGCCGCGATGATCGCTGGTGTCACCAACAAGGGATTGCCCAAGTCGCTGGCTGGTGTGACGGTCAACGGCCGCTTCCTGGACTTCCACGCCGTCGGCGGTAGTTCACTGGCCGGTCCGATGTGGAAGAAGGCGATGGGCGTCGTCCAGGACTACCTGGAGCCGTCCAACTTCGATCGGCCGCCCAAGGGTCAGCCCAAGGCGCCCAAGAAGGACAAGAAGAAAAAGGGTGACGACGACACCTGAGTCGTCAGGCCCCTAGCTGCGACTTGACCTCGGCGGCGACCGCACCGCCGTCGGCCTTGCCCTTGACCTGCGGTGACACGATGCCCATGACCTTGCCCATGGCCTTCATGCCCTCGCCGGCCGAACCGGACGACTCGACGGCTGCCGTGACGATCGCCTTGATCTCGTCCGCGCTGAGCTGTTCGGGCAGGTAGACCGCGAGGATCTCGGCCTCGGCCTTCTCCTTGTCGGCCAGCTCCTGCCGGTCGCCGGCGGCGAACGCCTCGGCTGCTTCGCGACGCTTCTTGGCCTCGGAGCCGAGCACCGTGATGACGTCCTCGTCGGTCAGCTCCTTGGCCTCCTTGCCAGCCACTTCTGCGTTGGTGATGGCGGCGAGCGCCATGCGCAGGGTCGACGTGCGCAGGGAGTCACGAGCCTTCATCGCGGTGACGAGGTCGGTGTGGAGCTGGTCCTTGAGGGCTGACATGGGACAAGTCTCCCACCACGCTGTGAAAGGCTGGGCTCCATGCTCCCCCTCGTCCTGCCGCTTGCCGTCGCGGCGACCGGGCTGACCTACTCCTTGTACGAGGCGCGGGCCTTCACGCTGCGGGAGGTCACCGTGCCGGTGCTCCCGCCCGGCTCCTCGCCGCTGCGCGTCCTCCACCTGTCCGACACCCACATGACGCCGGGCCAGCACAAGAAGCAGCGGTGGCTCCGCGGTCTCGCCGACCTGCAGCCCGACCTCGTCATCAACACCGGCGACAACCTCGCCCACATGGACGCCATCCCCTCGGTGGTCGACGCGTACGGGGACCTGCTCGACATCCCGGGCGCGTTCGTGTTCGGTTCGAACGACTACTTCGAGCCGCACGCCAAGAACCCATTCCGCTACCTGACTGGCGGGACCGGCACGGACGGCACGGTGCTCCGCTCAACGCCCGACCTCCCGTTCGACGAGCTCCGCGCGGCGTTCACCGCTCGCGGCTGGACCGATCTGAACAACCGCCACGCTGCGCTCGAGATCGCCGGTCACAAGCTCTCGTTCGTCGGCGTAGACGACCCGCACCTCGGCTACGACAAGCTCGACCACGAACCGGCCGATGCTTTGGCCGACCTGGCGATCGGGGTGGCCCACGCGCCGTACCTTCGCGTCCTCGACCGGTGGAACGCGCTCGGCTACCCGCTGATCATGGCCGGGCACACGCACGGCGGCCAGCTGGCGATCCCGTTCTATGGCGCTTTGGTGACCAACTGCGATCTCGACCGCAAGCGGGCCAAGGGGCTGCATCAGCACCATGTCGATGGGCACGATCCGTCGTGGCTCCACGTGTCAGCAGGGCTGGGCACGTCGCCTTTCACGCCCGTGCGTTTTGCCTGTCGCCCCGAGGCGACTCTGCTCACTCTGACTGAGATAGACTCACCCGGGTCCCGTTAGGGACTGGCCGGGGTGTGGCGCAGCTTGGTAGCGCGCGTCGTTCGGGACGACGAGGCCGCAGGTTCAAATCCTGTCACCCCGACTCGTTTGTGAGGGTGGCTCTCATTGTCGGAGAGCCACCCTTTCTCATGTCCGGAGCCACCCTCACAAGACGAGGCTTGGATTGTGGAGGTCAGGATTTGAGGAGGAGCCGCACTCGCAACGTGAGCCGAATCGGCAACGCAACGGCGGCGACGGAGTCCTGTCACCCCGACGCATGACAAGAGGGCGGCTCATTTCGATGAGCCGCCCCTTTCTGTGTACGCGGCCGCCCTCTTGTCATGCGTCACGAAGGGCGCGCAGGATTTGAGGAGGAGGCGCAGTCGAAGCGCGAGCCGAATTTCCCAACGCAAGGGCGCCGACGGAGTCCTGTCACCCCGACTCAGTCAGGTGGGCTTCAGAGGGCCCTGACTGTCGTCATCGTCGTCGCCCCAGAACTTGCTCACGTCGAAGCCCTCGAACCAATAGGCGAAGGTCAGGACGACCGCGATCGCGACGATGTTCGCTCTCGCGTAGACACCCTCTCGGAACAGGGTCAGCAGGAGTACGGCGATCAGCACGGCCGACGCGATCCGGACCAACCACTTCATCCTGCGATGGTAGGGCGGCCGCATCGCAATCGGATCGCAACTCTTCTCGGATCGCCGGTGACCGGCCCTGTGAAAGACTCGAACCATGGCTGACGACAAAGGACCTGCGAAGAAGGTCGTCAAGCGGGTCATCAAGAAGCCCGTCGCCACGCCCGTCTCGAAAGAGGCAGCACCGCAGGTTCGCTATGGACGTCAGGTCACGACCACGACAGCTCCCAAGGCGAAGGTCGCAGCGCCTGCGACCAAGACGGCCAAGAAGCCGCCACGTCCCAAGGTCGCGGTCGGCACAAGGTTGAAGAGCACCCGCAAGGCCGTCACGTCCAGGAGCTCGAGCGCCGCGTCCGGCGTCACAAGCGCCGTCAAGTCGGGCACGACCCGGGTTGGCGAAGCCGTCAGTGACCGGTACTTCGCACTCCGTACGTGGCGGATGCCGCACTGGGACCCGATGGCAGCGTCGATCTTCACCGGTGCGGTGGTCGGACTCATCGCCGTCGCATTCGGCCTGCTCTCCAAGATCCTCTTCAACGAGCTCCGGGGCGTCTCCAGCGGCGGCGGTCGGTGGGGTTCGCTGACGTTCGTCGTCGTGGCGTTCGTCGCGTTCGTCCTCGGCGAGCTGCTGCTGACCGGCTTCGGCGTGGCGCAGGCTCGACTGACGAGCTTCCTCGGTGTCGTGCTGACGATCGTCGCGATGCTCGGACTCTTCCTCGGTCTCGCCGACACGGCTTGGGGACTGGTGATCGTGCCCGCCGTCGCGGTGGTCTCGTACATGCTGGCCAGATGGCTGCTCGACCTGGCCGAGACCAGCGCAGTCGAGACCGACTGACCTAGCTCCCCCGAAGTCGACGTACAGGATTCGTGCTGCGGCGGTATCGTCAGTCAACTTCGGTCAGGGGACGAGATGCACAGGGTCAAGCTCATCGTTGTGGCCGCACTTCTGGCGCTGCTTGCTGCCTGCAGTGGCGGCGACGGAGGCAATGGCGGCAACGGCACGCACGACAAAGCCGATGGGCCGGCCAAGCTCGTCGAGCCCCAGGCCGGCCAGTGCGTCGCCAAGGAAGTCGCCGACGGCAAGGACTTCGCGCCCGACACGCAGACGGTGGTCCCGTGCAGCGAGCCCCACGCGTACGAGATCGTCGCCGTCGTGGCGATACCCGACGAGATGCTGACCGGAACGACCGACGCCGAGAAGCTCGTGCGGCGCACGGCATTGGCGAACATCGACGACCAGGACTCCGAGCTCCGCAAGAAGCTGAAGGCCGAGGTGTTCAGCCTGTGCGACGACCCGTTCAGGGAGGCCACCGGCCTTGGCCAGCTGAAGGTCGCGGGCAAGACCGCCAAGGAGGCGGGACTGCGACTGCCGTTCGGCCCCGCCTCGCAGTGGTACACACTCAGCTCGCCCGAGCTCTGGGTCAAGGACACGGAGCAAGTGGTGTGCTCGTTCCGTTTCGCGCCACCGACAGATGGTGACGTCGTATCACCGGTCACGCCGATCAGGTCCAACAACACCAACCCGGCGATGTCGTCGTACCTGACGAAACGGTTCCCGGCCAACCTCCGGGCGTGCATGGACAACAAGGACAACAAGACGATCGACTGCACCTCGACCCACGACCAGGAGCTCATGTGGGTCATCGACATGAAGGCGGTGTACGGCGAGAAGTTCCTCAAGGGCGTCAAGCTCAGCGACGTCAGCGAGGCCGACTTCTCCCAGATGCTCCAGGCCTGCGTCGACCCCTACAACCAGTCGGGCGGCTCCTTGACGAGCAAGATCGGCATGGGTTTCCGATTCTTCTCCGACGTGCCGACGACGGGAGCAAGCCTGCCGATCATCTGCCTGCTCGCGTCCACCAAGGACGAGGGGCTCAACGCCGTCGCCGCGTACAACTTCGGCTTCTAGCTCCCGCGTTGGGGAGTCAACTCACGACGCCTCGCAGGCTGACGCCTTCGGCGTGGGACGCTCACGCTTCGCTGGCGTGCCGAACTGGTTGCTGGCTGGAGGGCTGCGCCCTCAGGGAAGCAACAGTTCGGCAATCTGCACGGTGTTGAGTGCGGCACCCTTGCGCAGGTTGTCGCCGCTGACGAACAGCACGAGACCGCGGTTGCCGTCGATGCTCTGGTCCTGACGGATGCGTCCGACCAGGCTCGGGTCGTTGCCGGCAGCTTGCAGCGGTGTCGGCACGTCGACGAGCTGTACGCCCGGCGCCGACGCAAGCACCTCGGTGGCCCGGGCGACGGTGAGGTCGGAGGCGAACTCGGCGTTGATCGACAGCGAGTGACCCGTGAACACGGGAACGCGTACGCAGGTGCCCGCAACCCGGAGATCGGGGATGCCGAGGATCTTGCGGCTCTCGTTGCGGAGCTTCTGCTCCTCGTCGGTCTCGAACGATCCGTCGTCGACGATCGAACCGGCCAGCGGCAGCACGTTGAACGCGATCGGCGCGACGTACTTGTTGGGCGCGGGGAATTGGACGGCCGAGCCGTCGTACGAGAGCTCGTTGGCCTTGTCGACCACGGCGAGAGCCTGGCCGTGCAGCTCCTGCACGCCGGCGATGCCCGAGCCTGAGACAGCCTGATAGCTGCTGACGATGAGCCGTACGAGGGTGGCTTCGTCGTGCAACGGCTTGAGGACCGGCATCGCTGCCATGGTCGTGCAGTTGGGGTTGGCGATGATGCCGCGACCACCCTCGCGAGTCGCCAGGGCGATGTCACCGGGGTTGACCTCGCTGACGACCAGCGGGATCTCGGGGTCCTTGCGGAACGCGGACGAATTGTCGATGACGGTCACGCCGGCGGCAGCAAAGCGAGGAGCTTGGACGCGTGACAGCGTCGCACCGGCAGAAAACAACGCGATATCGAGACCCGACGGATCAGCGAGCTCGGCATCTTCGATGACGATCTCGCCGCCCTTCCACGGCAGCGTCTTGCCGGCCGAGCGCGAGGATGCGAAGAAGCGCACCTCGTCGGCGGGGAAGTTGCGCTCCTCGAGAATGCTGCGCATGGCGACGCCAACCTGGCCGGTCGCGCCGACGATTCCGATGCTCGTCATCGGCCCGTGCCTCCGTAGACCACGGCCTCGACCTCGTCAGTCCCGAGGTTGAATGCCTCGTGGGCGGCGTTGACCGCCGCGTCGACCTGGTTGTCGGAGACGACGACCGAGATGCGGATCTCGGAGGTCGAGATCATCTCGATGTTGACCCCGGCATCGGCGAGCGCCTGGAAGAACGTGGCGGTGATGCCCGGTGACGAGCGCATACCGGCGCCGACGATCGACACCTTGCCGACGCTGTCGTCGTACTGCAGGCGTTCGAAGCCGACGTCATCCTTGAGCCGCGCGAGCGCGGTCATGGCGGTCTGACCATCGGCGCGGGGCAGGGTGAACGAGATGTCGGTCAGGTTGGTCGCCGCGGCGGAGACGTTCTGGACGATCATGTCGATGTTGATCTGGGCCTCGGCGAGGGCGCGCAGGATCGCGGCAGCCTCACCGACCTTGTCGGGCACGCCGACGACGGTGATCTTGGACTCGCTGCGATCGTGCGCAACGCCGGAGATGATGGCTTGTTCCATGTTGCCCTCTTTTTCGGTACTGCCCTCTTTGATGGCGTCCTCGGTCTTGACGACCCAGGTGCCGGTCTTGTCGGAGAACGAGGACCGTACGTGGATCGGGATGTCGTTGCGGCGGGCGTACTCGACGCACCGCAGGTGCAGGATCTTGGCGCCGCTGGCCGCCATCTCGAGCATCTCCTCGTACGAGATGCGCGGGATCTGCTGGGCGGTGGGCACGATGCGGGGATCGGCGGTGAAGATGCCGTCAACGTCGGTGTAGATCTCGCACACGTCGGCCTTCAGCGCGGCAGCAAGCGCCACCGCGGTGGTGTCCGAGCCGCCACGGCCCAGCGTGGTGATGTCCTTGGTGGTCTGCGAGACGCCCTGGAATCCGGCGACGATGGCGACTGCGCCCTCGACGAGTGCCGCCTCGATGCGTCCCGGGGTGACGTCGATGATCTTGGCCCGTCCGTGCTCGGCGTCGGTGATGACGCCGGCCTGCGAACCGGTGAACGAGCGGGCCTCCTGGCCGAGGTTGCCAATGGCCATGGCGAGGACGGCCATGCTGATGCGTTCACCTGCGGTGAGGAGCATGTCGAGCTCTCGTCCGGGCGGAAGTGGCGCGACCTGGTTGGCGAGATCAATCAGCTCATCGGTGGTGTCGCCCATGGCTGAGACCACGACGACAACGTCGTGACCGGCCTTCTTGGTCGCGACGATGCGCTGGGCGACCCTCTTGATGCTGGTTGCGTCGGCAACCGAGGAGCCGCCGTACTTCTGGACGACAATGCCCACGAGCCCGTTCCTGCCTTGGGTGAAGATGTACGGATTGCGCGACGCTGCGCCCGCTCAGTCTACCGGTTGGCCGACAACGGCAGCAGCAGAGTTCCTGCCGCGAGACGGTGAAAAGCGGACAAGGCGAATTGCGGTCGAGACAGAGTTCCTGCCGCGAGACGGCCCAGTGCAGTCAAGAGGGGTGCGGACAAGACAGTGGCGCAGGCCCGGGTCAGTCCCGGACCTGCGCCACCGTGGTGACTGTCAGTTGGTGATGAGCGACAGTCCGTATGCGTTCAGCGCCTCGTTGACGGGCTGGAAGTACGTCGTACCTCCGCTGCTGCAGTTGCCCGATCCGCCAGACGTCATGCCCTGCGCCTGGTTGCCGGAGATCGCGGATCCTCCCGAGTCGCCGGGCTCCGCGCACACGTCGGTGCGGATGAGGCCGTAGACCGAACCCTCGGCGTAGTTGACGGTCGCATTACGCGCACCGATGGTGCCGCAGTGCCAACCCGTGGTCGAGCCGGAACGGCAGATCGACGAACCGACCGACGCCTCCTGCGAACCGCTCACGGCGACGATGCCGCCGGCGTAGTCGTTGACCCCACCGATCAGCGCCTCGCCGGAGACCTGGACGTAGGAGTAGTCGTTGCCGGGAAAGCTCGATCCGGCGAACGTGCCGCTGGGTCCTGTCGTCGTGTCACCGGGCGATCCACAGTGCCCTGCGGAGACGAACCCGCCGTTGACCGAGAAGCCGACCGAGCAGCGCCAGCTGCCCTCGATGATGTACGCGTTGCCGCCGACCACGTCGAGTGGGCGAGGCGCCTCGGTCGACTGCTTGACCGTGACAGCGCTCGCGGGAACACCGGCCTTCTTCACGAATGCCTTGGCCGCATCGGCAGCGCCACGGGACTGGACGACGACCTTGTTGGTCTTGACGTCGACGTACCAACCAGGCACCGTCTTGGGCGCGCTTGCCTTGGCATCGTTGAGCCGAGACTGGTACTCGTCGAGCTGACCCTGGCTGCGCTCGACCTGTCGTACGTCCGCGCCGGTGACCGAGTCGGCTTTTGCTGTGCTCGTTGTTGCGACAACGAGCTTGCCGCTCTTGGCATCGAACCAGGCACCACCGAATGACGCACCGAGATCACTGCGGGCCTGCTTCTCGGCGCTGGCCGCCTTGCCCTCGGCGGCGAGCCGGGCCTTCGCCTGCGCTGCGGTGAGATTGAGGTCGGACTGCATGGCTGAGGACATCGCGGTCTGCTTGTCGGGTGCCGGCTGAGCAGCGCCAGCCTGCTGGCTGAGCACTGTCATGGCACCTGCGAGCAAGGCCGCAGATCCGGTGAGTAGTCGCATTCGTCGTTCCATCGTGTTCTCCTTCGTCGTCGCGGCACCGTGTCCTTTTAGAACCCTGGGTGCCGAGCTGAAAGCGAAGACCACGGCGGTTGCCGAGGTCCGCACGCATGGATTTCGGATCCAGACTGCGGACCCCCATGACCCCCCGATGGGGTGATTGCAACGTAGTTCCGATCAGCGCGACCGGGGGCATACCAATTGCGTCATACCGTTGGCGTCAGCCACGGCAGCGGCTGCACGCCGAATGCCGGATTTTGCTTCAACCACGCGGAATATGCGGGGGTCTCGGCGATCAGGTCGGTGTACGCCTGGGTCGTCAGACGCACCATCTCGTCGGAGAACTCAGCGAGTGCGCCCTCGGTGTGCCAGCCGATGAGGTGGCGCCAGCGCAGAGGCGTCTCGGCGATCGGTACGGCGACGAGTCCCGGCAGCGTCCGGGTGCCTTGCGTCAGGGACACGACCATCCCGGAGGCGGCCAGGTCGACGCAGCTGGAGGCATCGGCCTCGTAGAACGTACGAGGCACGAAACCAGCCCGGGCACACGCCGAGACGAAGCACTCCATGAAGCAGCCGTCACCCGGTGCCGTCGCCCACTCGGCCTCGGCGAGCTCGGCGAGGTCGATCTCGTCGCGGCCTGCCATGGCGTGGTTCTCGCCGAGCAGCACGAAGATCGGGTCGGAGGTCACGGTGTGCCAGATCAGCCCTGGCTGGACCGGCTGAGGCGCATCGCCGCACACGCCGACGACGGCGAAGTCGAGGCGGCCGTCGGCGAGCATCGCGGCCAGGTCATCGGCCGAGTGCGAGGCGTGGGTGGTCACGCGCAGGCCGTCGTACTCACCCGCGAGGGCAGGGATCAACCTGCCGAGCACGGCGTCCGTCGACGAGCCGATGCTGAGGTGACTGGCCCGGTCCTCGTTGTGTTGGAACCGGGCTGCTTCGTCGACCAGGCCCGACATCGCCGGGAGCACCAGCTGGGCGCGAGCGAGGACGAGATCACCCAGCGGCGTCGAACGTACGCCGCGGTGGTCGCGCTCGAACAGTGCGCCACCGAGTGACTTCTCGATGCGGTTGAGCTGGGCCGTCAGGGCTGGCTGCGCGAGCCCGAGAGTGGCAGCGGCCTTGGTGACACTGCCTGCCTCCGAGACGGCGCAGACGACCTTGAGATGTCGCAGCTCCAGCTCCATTGCATTTCACGTTACCCCGCAGCGATTTTCGCAACCAGTGACTAGCGGTACTCCGGGTTGGGCGAGCCCGAGTCCTTCACGTACGAGTGGACGCCGGCGTCCCAGACGGTGCGCTGGTTGCCGTATGCGGGGATGCCGCCTGCGTCCTTGAGCTGCTTCGCGGCGTGGAGCAGGTTGTAGGTCATGAAGGTGGTGTTGCGGTTGGTGAAGTCGTTCTCCGGTCCACCCGAACCGTCGTCGAGGTATGACGGGCCGGGACCCGCCTCACCGATCCAACCGGCGTCGGCCTGCGGCGGAATCGTGAAGCCGACGTGCTGGAGGCTGTAGAGCACGTTCATCGCGCAGTGCTTGATGCCGTCCTCGTTGCCCGTGATGATGCAGCCGCCGACTCGCCCATAGAACGCATACTGGCCGTCGTCGTTGAGCATGCTCGACGCGGAGTACAGCCGCTCGATGACCTGCTTCATGATGCTGCTGTTGTCGCCGAGCCAGATCGGGCCGGCGAGCACGAGGACCTCCGCCGCCATGATCTGGTCGAGGATGCCGGGCCACTCGTCGACGTCCCAGCCGTGCTCGGTCATGTCCGGGTAGACACCCGTTGCAATCTGGTGATCGATGGCCCGGATCTCCGTGACGCCCACGCCGTGGCTCCGCATGATGTCGGCGCTCTTGACGATGAGTCCGTCGGTGTTGCTGGGCTCCGGCGACTTCTTGAGCGTCGCGTTGATGAAGACAGCGTCGAGAGCACTGAAGTCAGGGGGTGAGGTCATCTGCCGAGTGTGATGGCACTCGGCAGCGCTGACAAGGTCAGCTGGCGGCTGCGTTGCCGATGGTCGTGCGTCCTTCGAACGCCCGGCCCAGCGTGAGCTCGTCGGCGTACTCGAGGTCGCCGCCGACGGGCAGTCCGCTGGCGAGCTTGCTGACGCGCAGACCGTACGGCGACAGCATGCGGATGAGGTAGGTCGCCGTCGCCTCGCCCTCGAGGTTGGGGTCGGTGGCGATGATGACTTCCTTGACGACATCGTCCTGCAGGCGCTGGAGCAGCTCCTTGATGCGGAGCTGGTCGGGCCCGATGCCGGCGATCGGCGAGATCGCACCGCCGAGCACGTGATAGCGGCCGCGGAACTCACGGGTGCGCTCGATCGCCACGACGTCCTTGGACTCCTCGACCACGCACAGCACACTGAGGTCACGGCGCGGATCGGCACAGATGCGGCACTCGGTGTCGACCGTGACGTTGCCGCAGATCGAGCAGAAGTGGACCTTGGCCTTGACCTCGGTCAGCGTCGAGGCGAAGCGGCGTACGTCTTCGGGATCGGAGTCGAGCAGGAAGAAGGCGATGCGTTGCGCGCTCTTGGGACCGATGCCGGGGAGTCGCCCGAGCTCATCGATCAGATCCTGAATCACGCCGTCATACATAGGGGTTCAGCCTATGTGGTCGGGCCTCGCGGCACGTGGCGGACTCGCGCTAGAAGAGCGGCTGACCGGCGAGGATCCGGACGAGCTGTTCGACGCGCACGTCCTCCTGCTCGGGGTGCGGATAGACCGTCGCCGTCAGCGCTTCGCCGTCGAGCATGTGGACGATGCCGAGGACGATCGTGTCGAGCTCCACGGGCGCCATCGAGTCCGCGATCGGGAGTGCTCGGCCGAGCTCGATGATCTCTTCGTGATAGCGCTGGGCGAGGGGCTCAAGGCGCTGGCGGAGCTCGGTGTCGGTGCGAGCAGCGACGAGCAGCTCGTACCAGGCAGCGTTGATCGGAGCCCGGGTCGCGCGCCGCAGCAGCCGGACCACCTCGGCGACGTCGAAGTCGGCCATGGATCCGAGCCCCGTACGGAAGTCGTCGAACTGGCGCGCCCGTACGGCATCGGCGGCCGCGAGGATGACGTCGAGCCGCGACTCGAAGTGGCGGAACAACCCACCCTGCGAGACGCCGGCACGACGGGCGATCTCGTTGGTCGTGGTGCGGGCATAGCCGACCTCGCCGAGCGCGGCGACGGCTGCGTCGACCAACGCCGAGATCGTCGCCTCCCGACGCTCTGCCTGCGTGCGTCGGGGGGCTGTGGTCACGGCGCTTACTGTGCCACCACCGGGTCGAGGCGTCGGACGGGAGTGACGCTTCCTCGCGCCTCGCCGGCGCGGAGGAATCGGCCGGTCCCGAGCGTTCGTCCGTAGCCCTCAGCGAACTCGCCGCGCTCGTACACGACCTCGCCCGTCACGATCGTCGCGCTGACCGCGGCGTCGTTGCGATTGACCATGCGGCTCATGTTGCCGAACTCCGGCATCAGGGCTTCGTGATAGCTGTCGACCTCGTCGCTGAGCCCGTTCGGGTCGACCACGACGATGTCCGCGCGGTCACCGACACCGATGCGGCCGGCGTCGATGCCGTAGAAGTCACCGAGCTCGGCGGTCAGCTTGAAGATGGCCTTCTCGACCGACATGAACGGCTTGGCTTGGCCTTGCGCCTTGTTGACGCGATTGAGCAGGCGGATGCCGAAGTTGTAGAACGCCATGTTGCGCAGGTGGGCGCCGGCGTCGGAGAAGCCGATCGTGACGCCCTTGCGATTGATCAACGAGTCCTGCACCTCGGGCCGGGTGTTGGCGATGTTGGTCTTCCAGCGCAGATTTGTCCCGTGCTCGACGACCAGGTCGAGATAGCAGTCGACCGGGTGCACTCCGCGATCGCGCGCGACCTGGCCGATCATCATGCCGACCAGATCTGCCTCGGGGCACTCGGTGATCTCGGCATCGTCGAAGTCGCGGTGCCACACCCGCGGGGAGAATCGCTTGTCGAAGTCGCGGCGGAACCAGCGACGGTAGGCCTCGTCGCTGAGCAGGTCGTTGCGCCCCATCTCCTCGCGGAGGTGCAGCGCTTCGCGGCCGGAGCCGAACTCCTCGAAGACGACGAGATCGATGCCGTCGGCCCAGACACGGAACGTCGTCGGCAGGTGCTGCCAGGTGAACTTGCCGCGACCCAGACCGTTGGCGATGAACGCGAGCGGACCGAAGATGCGCTGCACCCACGGCTCGGCCTTGGTGTCGGCAGCGGCAAGCAGCGAGACCTTGAGCGGCTTGCGGAACAGTCCCATCGCCGTCGCGAGATAGAACGCGATGTCGTACTTCTTGTTGAGGTTGGGGACACCCTGCAGCACCCGGCCACGGCGGCGGAGGACCCGGCTCAGGCCGCGGAACTCCTTCCAGCTCGAGTAGGTCGAGGGCAGCGAGCGCGAGCGGTAGCGGTCGCCGTCGAGCTTGTCCCACGGGTTGGTCATCGTGGAGATGCCGAGGAAGCCGGCGTCGAGCGCGTCCTCGAGTCGGCGTTCGATCTCGGCCTTCTCGTCCTTGGTCGCCTTGTGGCTCGGGTCGGTCGACCGGCCCATGCCCATGACGCTGGCGCGTACGTCGGAGTGGCCGAGGAACGAGGCGACGTGCGGGCCGAGTGGCAGCTGCTCCAGGGCGTCGACCCAGCCCTGCGGCGTCGACCAGGTCTTGGCGTCCTCGAGCGACGTGAGCACGTGGGCGCGCGGCAGGGCCTCGACCCGGCTGAAGAGGTCGGCGATGTCGAGCGGCGTCGAGTAGACCGTCGAGAGCGAGCAGTTGCCGACCAGGACAGTCGTCACGCCGTGGCGTACGGACTCGTTGAGTCCCGGAGCGACCTGCACTTCGGCGTCGTAGTGCGTGTGCGCGTCGACGAACCCCGGCATGACCCACTGGCCCGCGGCATCGACGACCTTCGTACCGGCGCTGGCTGGCAGCGGCTCGGGACTGACGACGCAGACCCGTCCGTCCTTGATGCCCACGTTGGTGACGATGCCGGGTGCGCCGGTGCCGTCGTAGTAGGTGCCGCCGTTGATGACCAGATCCAGTTCGCTCATCCGGTCAAGATAGCGAGTGACTACTCGCTATGTCTAGCGTCCTGCAGGTCCGCGAGTGGCGCAGTGTGGTTGGTTTCAGGCCTCCGCACCCAACCACACTGCGCCACTCGCGAGGAAAGACTGGAGCATGTCGTGGCCGCGGGCCGTCAGGATGGACTCGGGATGCATCTGCACACCTTCGACCGGATGGGTGCGGTGGCGAACTCCCATGAGAACGCCCGAAGCCGTATGGGCGGTGGCCTCGAGCTCCTCGGGCAGCGTCTCCGGGTCGATGATCAACGAGTGATAGCGGGCGCACACCAGCGGAGTCGGCAGCCCGGCGTAGACCCCTCGCCCGTCGTGATGGATCAGGGACGGCTTGCCGTGCACGATCTCGGCAGCGCGTACGACGGTGGCGCCGTAGACCTCGCCGATCGCCTGATGGCCCAGGCACACGCCGAGCGTCGGCGTCGTCGGCCCGAGCCGGCGGATGGCCTCGATGCTGATGCCGGCATCGGCGGGTGTGCCGGGTCCGGGAGAGACGATGAGGTGGGTGAAGTCGCCGCGTTCGCGGGCGGCGACGAGCTCGTCGACGG
Source organism: uncultured Actinomycetota bacterium (assembly GCA_963849475.1). GTDB lineage: Bacteria > Actinomycetota > Actinomycetes > Propionibacteriales > Nocardioidaceae > Aeromicrobium. The sequence goes on along the minus strand of CAWKHC010000004.1, from coordinate 380,610 downwards.
TGACGGCGTCGTTGCGGACCACGTCGGCGGTCGCGCCGAGCTCGCCGACGTACTGCACGAGGTTGTAGACGAACGAGTCGTAGTTGTCGATGAAGAGCACCTTCGCCTCGCCAACCGATGCCTGGGGCGGCGCAGATCCGGCAGCGCTGTGCCCGAGCCAGAAGGACCAGAGCTGATCGCGGAGCCATTCGGTCGTACGGCCGGCGCCCCACTCGCCAACGCCGTCGACGGCTCGGACCGGTACGACGCCTCGCAGGGAGTTGGCGACGAACACCTCCGTCGCCCGGCTGACGTCGTCAAGGGTGAGGCGGCGTTGGAAGACGGGTACGCCGGCGTCGCGCAGGATCTCGATGATGCGAGCGCGTGCGGTGCCCGGCAGGATGCGGTCGTCGACTGGTGGAGTGTGGACGCCGTCATCGTGCACGACAAACACGCTGGCCCGAGCCGTCTCAAGCACTGCGCCGTCCTCGGCGACCAGCAACAGATCGCGATCGGGAGCGGTCTCATGCTCGAGTGCTCGTCGATCACTCCACTTGTGCTGGCCAAATCCACCCGCGATGGTGCGCGGCTGCAGCGTCCACGCCTGTGCATCGTCGTCGATCACCCGCGTCGTCATGCTCACCCGCACCTCACCATCGCGGGGCACGGCGTCGACGCGCAGACGCTGACGCCCGGTGAGCCCGGCGGCACGACGGAGCACCGCCTCGTCGAGGCCGGCGCGAATCGTCGAGCCGTAGACCGATCGGACGCTGGCGTCGAGCCGGGCCAGGTGGGCGTCGATGTCGATCACGACGCCGTCCTCGACGAGCAGGGTGTCGTAGATGCCGCGCGAGACGTCGACTGCGGCGTCGACGCGTTCGGCGATCTCGACGGACGAACCCGCGTCGGGCGGCATCGCCGCCGTCAGCTCCAGCCGTCCACCGATCGCCTCGATGAGTGGGCGCGCCTTGATCAGGCACTCGGCGTACTCCCCCTCGGGCGTCGAGTCAGCGACGATGCCACCGCCGACACCGAGCCAGATGCTTCCGCCAGCGATCTCGAACGTACGGATCGCGACGTTCATCTCCAGCCCGGCCGACGCACTGACATGGCCGATCGAGCCCGTGTAGGCCTCGCGCCCGGTGGCCTCGAGCTCGTTGATGATCTCCATCGCCCGCACCTTGGGCGCACCCGTCACCGAGCCCGGCGGGAACGTCGCGCGCAACAGGTCGGAGTCGAGCACGCCACGGCTGACGTGGCCGACGACGTCGGAGACGAGATGCCACACGGCATGGCGCTCGGCACGGGTGATCGCAGGAACGCGTACGGATCCGGGGACGCTGACACGGCCGAGGTCGTTGCGCATCAGGTCGACGATCATGATGTTCTCGGCGCGATTCTTGGCCGAGCTCACGAGCTCTGCCGGATCGGTGTCGAGCGCCGCGGTGCCCTTGATCGGCGAGGTGAGCACCTCGTCGCCCGTACGCCGGAGGAAGAGCTCGGGCGACAGGCTCGCCAGTGCGCCTTCGGGGCTGGAGACGTACGCCGCGTACGCCGGCTTCAGCGCCTCGACGCCAGCGCAGAACACGTCGAGCGGATCGCCGGCGAACGGTGACTCGAGCCGCGTGCAGAGGTTGACCTGGAAGATGTCGCCTGCCGCGACGTGGTCGAGCACGGTACGCAGCGCCGCCTGATGCTGGTCCGGTGATGGCGTCATCTCGAAGATGCCCACCTCGTACGGTTTCGCCTCACCGGACGGGCCAGCGAGGACTGCGTCGATCTCTGCGTCCAGGTCGGCGTCACTGCTCAGCGACTCGTGCCACCAGACCCCATCGGTCAGCCGGAGCACGTGGTCGTAGAACGCGATGCGGTGATCGGGTTGCAGGATGCGACGTGGCGGGGCGCCCGGGAGGTCCTCGATCATCCGGCCGAGCTGATAGCCCCAGGCACCGATCCACCCGCCGAAGAAGCCGTCGCCTGGGCTGGGCGGCAGGTCGATGCCCGTGAACGGGTCACCCGTGATCACATCGGTCGGGTCGAACGCGATCAGCGCCTCGCCGTGGTGCCAGGCTCCGATCAGCGCGACCAGGCGCTCGCGATCGCGAAACCGGCGCAGGACGTCGAGAGGTTGGAGCGCGACATCGAGCCGACGACGGACCGGCTCAGTCAGCGCTGGTCTCGCCAATGACTTCCGCCCCCAGCTCACGGCTCAACAGCAGCTCAGGGTCGATCTCTTCGTCATCGACGACCGGATCATCGCGATCGGCCGAGGCGTCGGGGTTGCTGTCCTCGGCACTGGGTGCTTCGTTCATCGCCTCGCGGGCGGCCGCCGATGACACAGCCGGCATCGACGGGGCCTCTGCCTCTACCGGCTCGGGGGTCGGATCGGGAGCTGGTGTCGATGCTGCAGGTCGAGCACTGGGATCGACGATCGCGTCGATCGTCCACGTCACGCCCAGCACGGCGTGCAGCGCCTGCTGCACGTATTCGTCGGATCGGCTGCTGATGAACGAGTCACGAGCACCGGGATTGACCAGGGCGATCGTGAGCGAGGTGCCGTCCAGCGACATGACCTGGGCGTTTTGGCTCAGCATGACCCAGGCAAAGCGGCGCAGCTCGCGGATCTTGTCGAGCACGTCGGGCCACAGTCGGCGTACGTCGGCGATCGTCAACGATCCGGCAGCGGGTGCCGCGGTGGCCGGCTCGACGACCGGGGGTGCAGGCTCCGGGGTGACGTCGGCTTCGGCCGCCGGCGGCGCGGCCTCGGGCTCGGGCTCGGGTGTGGCCTCGGGCTCGACAGGCGGTGCTGCAACCTCGGCCACCGGCGGTGCCGCGGCTGGCTTGGGCGCTGCCGGAGCAGGGGCAGGTGCAGCAGGCGAAGCGGTCTCGCCGTCGATCGAGAGCCGGCGCTCGAGGCGGTCGAGGCGGGCCTGGAATCCCTGGGTCGAGTTGTCGGATCCGGGTACGAGGATGCGCGCGCACATCAGCTCGAGCAACAAGCGGGGAGCCGTGGCACCGCGGAACTCCATCAACGCTGCGTTGACGATGTCGGCGGCGCGGGTGAGCTCCGACGGGCCGAAGCCGCTCGCCTGCGTGAGAAGCCGCTCGGCGCGATCGCCCGGCACCTCGAGGAGGCCGGTCGACAACGCATCGGGCACCGCCGCAACGATGACGAGGTCGCGCAGCCGCTGCAGGAAGTCCTCGGCGAACCGGCGCGGATCCTGACCCGACTCGATGACCTTGTCGACCACTCCAAACACCGTGCCACCGTCGCTCGCGGCAAAGGCGTCGATGGCCTCGTCGAGCAGCGAGTCAGGGGTGTAGCCGAGCAGCTGCACCGCGATGTCATAGGTGACGCCCTCAGGACCGGCGCCACCGAGGAGCTGGTCGAGCACGCTCAACGTGTCTCGTACGGAGCCCTGGCCAGCGCGTACGACCAGCGGCAGGGCGTTGGGCTCGAGCTTGACGTCCTCGGCCTTGCACAGCTCAAGGAGATAGTCGCCGAGGATCTTGGGTGGAACCAGGCGGAACGGGTAGTGGTGCGTGCGTGACCTGATCGTGCCGATGACCTTGTCGGGCTCGGTCGTGGCGAAGATGAACTTGAGGTGCGGCGGGGGCTCCTCAACGAGCTTGAGCAGCGCGTTGAAGCCCTGCGGCGAGACCATGTGGGCCTCGTCGATGATGTAGACCTTGTAGCGGCTGCTGACCGGGGCGAAGAACGCGCGCTCGCGCAGGTCGCGGGCGTCGTCGACACCACCGTGACTGGCGGCGTCGATCTCGATGACGTCGATGCTGCCGGGTCCGCCACGAGCCAGGTCGCGGCAGCTCTGGCACTCGCCACACGGCTCGGCGACGGGCGCCTTTTCGCAGTTCATGGCGCGGGCGAGGATGCGCGCGCTGGTGGTCTTGCCACAGCCGCGCGGCCCGGAGAACAGGTAGGCGTGATTGACCTTGTTGGCGGCGAGGGCGTGCCGCAGCGGCTCGGTCACATGGTCCTGCCCGATCACCTCGGCGAACGTCTCCGGCCGGTAGCGGCGATAGAGAGCAAGGGGGGCATCCACGTCGTGAACTCTATAGACCTCGTACGACGCTGACGACCCCGATCAGGAACGGATCAGCGAGGTGGAGCGCAGCCAGGCGTCGACGGCCGCGTACGCCGCCTTGCGCGGCCCTTCCTTCGAGATGAATACATCGTGCCTGGCGTTCTCGATCGGCAACGAGGTGACGGCGTTGCCGAGGCAGCCGGCCCATCGCGCGATCTGCTTCACGTCGAGCACGGCGTCGGCTTCGTCGACGTCGGCGGACCACGTACGGGCGAATCTCGTCTTGTCCGATCGCAGCACCAAGGAGGGCACTCCGACGTCGAGCCCCTTGTGCAGCCGGGCGTGCCCGCGGCGGATCGCGGTCATCCAGCCGAACGTCACCGGGAAGCCGTTGAGCGGCTTGAACGCGGTGTTGAACTCCCACTCGCCGTGGGCGCTGACGTGCAGGCTGGTGCCGTACGCGTCGGTCGGGGGGAGCTTGATGGGGGTCGTCGGCTTGACCTTGGCGACCCCGGCGATCCCCTTGGTGCCGATCGAACGCATCCACGGCTTGCCCTGCAGATCGAACCACGGGCTGTTGAGGATGAGGCCGACGATGCCGGCGCCGGCCGTTCCGCCTGGCTTCTTGTTCAAGCGATCGAGCCACAGCGGGAGGATCAGTCCGCCGGTCGAGTGCGCGGCGAGGACGACCGGCTTGTCACCTGTCTCGTCCCTGACGATCGCGAGCGCCTGGTCGAGCTCGGCGTCGTACATCGCCAGGTCGGAGACGTAGTGGCCCGTCTGGCCGTCGTGCCGGGAGCGACCGCACTTGCGCAGGTCGAGCGCGTAGAACGCGAAGCCGAGCTCGGTGAAGAAGTCGGCGAGCTCGGTCTGGAAGAAGTAGTCACTGAAGCCGTGAACGTAGATCACGGCACCCTCGACGACTGCCGGCGGAGTGCGGCGTACGAGCGTGGCGTCGACCGTCCCCTCACCGTCGGGGTCGTCACCGAGCGGGATCGTCCGCTGCTCATATCCGTCGCCCAGGTCGTCGGGGATCCAGGTGCTCATTGCTTCCTCCTGCTCGGTGTGCGGATCGAACATACTCTTGGGAAGAGTCGAGGCGTACGATGCTGTCCGTACGATGAACTTGCACCTACAGTGCAAAAAGTTACAGGAGCCGAGCATGAAACTTCAGCTGTCTGCCGAAGATGTCGCATTCCGCGAGGAGATGCGCGAGTTCTTCACGACCAAGGTGTCCAAGGAGATTCGTGACACCGTCGCGGCCCGGCACGAGCTCAGCAAGGAGCAGTTCATCGAGGCCCAGCAGACCCTGAACGCTGCCGGCATGGCCGTGCCCAACTGGCCCGTCGAGTGGGGCGGCAAGGACTGGACGACCCTGCAGCGCCACATCTGGCACGAGGAGATGCAGCTCGCCAACGTGCCGATCCCGTTGGCATTCAACACCGGCATGGTCGGCCCGGTCATCGCGGCATTCGGCTCGCAGGAGCTCAAGGAACGATTCCTCGCCAAGACGGCCAACCTCGACATCTGGTGGTCGCAGGGCTTCTCCGAGCCCGACGCCGGTTCGGACCTCGCATCGCTGCGTACGACGGCGGTCAAGGAGGGCGACGAGTACGTCGTCAATGGTCAGAAGACCTGGACCACCCTCGGCCAGTACGGCGACTGGATCTTCATGTTGGTCCGCACCGATCCCGAGGCCAAGAAACAGGCCGGAATCTCGTTCCTGCTGATCGACATGACTTCCCCCGGAGTCACGGTTCGCCCGATCGAGCTGATCGACGGCACCTTCGAGGTCAACGAGGTCTTCTTCGACAACGTACGAGTGCCCGCCGAGAACCTCGTCGGCGAGGAGAACAAGGGCTGGGACTACGCCAAGTTCCTCCTCGGCAACGAGCGGGTCGGCTCAGCCCCCGTCGGCTCGATCAAGCGCTCTCTGGCGAGCGCCAAGGAGTACGCCAAGACAGCCGCACCCGGTGGAACGTCGCTGCTCGACGACCCGTTGTTCTCGTCTCAGATCGCGGCGTTGGAGAACGAGCTGCTCGCCCTCGAGCTCACCGCGCTCCGCGTCGTCGCCCACTCGGCCGACGGCAAGCCGCATCCCGCGTCGTCGCTGCTCAAGCTGCGCGGCACCGAGATGCAGCAGGCCGTCACCGAGCTGTACGTCGACATGGGCGGGCCCGCATCTCTGGCCACCGGCGCCGGCGCGGAGTCCGACCTCAACGACTGGAACAAGGTGTCCGCGGTCCAGTACCTCAACTACCGCAAGGTCTCGATCTACGGCGGCTCCAACGAGGTGCAGCGACAAATCATTGCCGGCACGATCCTGGGACTGAGGGGCTGACATGGACTTCACACTCGACGCAGAACAGGTCGCACTGCGCGACGCCGTCCGCGGACTGCTGGGCAAGGCGTACGAATCGTCTGAGACCCGGCGCGAGGCAACCAAGCTCGAGCACGGCTGGGACGACAAGGTCTGGTCACAGCTCGCCGAGATGGGTGCACTCGGCCTGCCGTTCGCCGAATCCGACGGCGGCATGGGCGCCGGTCCGGTCGAGGTCTCGATCGTCGCCGAGGAGATCGGGCGGGTCATCGCGCCCGAGCCGTTCGTCGAGGCCGTCGTGCTCGCCGGCGGCCTGGTGGCTGCGGCCGGCACCGCCGAGCAGCGGGCCGAGATCCTGGGCGCCCTGTCCGAGGGCACGCTCGTACCGGCGTTCGCCCACAACGAGCCCGGCCAGCGCTACAGCGAAGCCGCCGCCGGAGTCACGGCGACCAAGAGCGGTGACGAGTGGACGCTCACCGGCGTCAAGGAGCCGGTGAGCGGCGGAGCCCGGGCGGATCTGCTGATCGTCAGCGCCGCCATCGACGGCGGCACGGGACTGTTCCTGGTCAAGCCAGCTGCCTCGGGCCTGACCCGCGACGGCTACAAGACGTTCGACGGTGCACGCGCTGCACGCATCGGCCTGGAGTCGACGCCGGCGATCCCGCTCGGCGACGGCGCCGATCGCACAGCCGAGATCGCCAAGGCTGTTGCCGAGGCGCAGATCGCGTACGGGCACGAGTCCCTCGGCGCGATGCAGAGCGCGCTGGAGCAGACGACGGAATACCTCAAGACGCGCAAGCAGTTCGGCGTGCCGCTGAGCACGTTCCAGTCCCTGACGTTCCGGGCGGCCGACATGTACGTCGAGCTCGAGCTGGCCCGCAGCATCGTCACCTGGGCGACGCTGGTGCTCCTTGACGGCGGCGACGCCGAGCAGGCTGCGTCACGCGCCAAGCTGCAGGTCAGCAAGGCCGGTCGGCACATCGGCAAGGAAGCGATCCAGCTGCACGGCGGCATCGGCATGACGGCCGAGTACAGCGTGGGTCACTTCACCAGCCGGCTGACGGCGATCGACCACACGCTCGGCGATGGACGCCACCACCTGACCAAGCTGGTGTCGACGCTCGAGGACCACACCGTCCTCGACCCGCTGGACTAGCAAGGCACAGAAGGACCCCTCGCGCACCCGACAGAGCTCACTGACCCTTGCTGCCTTCCGGCCCTGGGGGAGTTGGGTGATGTGTCGCCGCGCGAGGGGCTGCGTCCATCATACGGAGGCCCTGGAGCATCGCCCAACTCGGTCAGGAGCCGTACGGACTCAGTGCGACAGGAGCAGGTTGAGCTGATTCCAGGTTTGCTCGCCGACCAGACCGTCGACGACGAGGTCGTTCTTCTTCTGGAAGGCGATGACGGCGTCCTTGGTCACCGGCCCGAAGTCGCCGTCCTCGGGAATGCACTTCTTGCCATCGCCGGCGCCGTTGATCATCGACTGCAGCTCCTGCACCTCGTGCAGGTGCAGCCCGCGATTGACTGTCGAGAGGTTGTGGCCGGGGAAGAGTCGCAGCGACTCCTCGAGGACGGTGCACTTGCGGCCGGCGGTCGACAGCGACAGCGCCTTGGGCTCGGTCGCAGGCATCTTGATCGGCTTCTTCGTGGGTGTCGCCACCGGCTCGGGGGTCGGTGTCGCTGTGGCTGACGGCGTCACCGCCGTGGTCGGAGAGGGATCGGCCCTGTCATCGCTGCCCTTGCAGGCCGTCAGAGCGAGGAGAGCCAGCAAAACTCCTGCGACAGTGCGGATCATGTCGCTGATGCTACGGCCGCTTGCTGCAGCGCGCGTGCGGGTTTTCCCTGTGCTGTCGATCATTTGGCACGAAATTCTGCTCTTGGTGGCACCCGGAAATGACGGAACCCCTCGGCTGTGAAAGCCGAGGGGTTCTGATCGACGCGGAGGATAGGGGACTCCGTCGCAAGCTCCTCCCCGAATCCGCTCTGCTTGCACGATGTGGCGGAGGATAGGGGATTCGAACCCCTGAGAGCTTTCACTCAACCCGCTTTCCAAGCGAGCGCACTAGGCCACTATGCGAATCCTCCGCGGACGAGGTTACCGGTCAGGAACGCCACGACACGAATCGGGCTAGCCGAGCTCGCGGGTGCGTCCGTACGCTTCGGGCTCCTCGCGCATGATCTTGGCGCGCACCTGCACTCGATAGCGCCAGATCTGCACCAGGCCGATCCCCCACAGCACGTACTGGAACGACATCGCCCAGCGGAACGCCGACGGGGTGTAAGCCGTGCTGCTGCCGGGGGTGCGCCAGTCGAGGATCAGGCCGATCGCGATGACGAGGACGAGGCTGGCGAAGAAGCCGCCCTGGTTGATGATGCCGATCGCCGCGCCCATCCGGTGCGCCGGGTTGAACGAGCGACCGAAGTCGAAGCCGATCATCGACGCCGGACCACCGACACCGACGGCGACCATCAGCAGCACCAGCAGCCAGAACGGTGCATCGCCGCGCCAGGTCAGCACGATCGTCCACATCACGACGATCGTCGAGACGATCGCCAGCACCAGCGTCGAACGGTGCCACGGATGTCGCGTGATGAACCACGCCAGCGCCGGTCCCGCTGCCATGACTGCGACGACGAGGAGCGTGAGCAATGCGCCAGCTTGGCTCGACGAGAGGTTCTCACCGCGTACGAAGAACGGGTAGCCCCACAGCAGGCCAAGGGTGGTGGCACTGAACTGGGTCGTGAAGTGTGTCCACAGCCCGAGCCGCGTGCCGGGGTGCTCCCACGACTCGGCGAGGCTGCGTCGGATCGTGGTCAGCGACATCGCCGGGCCGCTGGCCGAGCGCTCCGCCGGCGAGTCACGGATGAACGCCAGGAGCGCGAGCAGCAGCACGATGCCGAGTGCAGCGGCCAGGAGGTACGCCTTGGTCCAGCCCAGCTCCCGCAGCGCCAACGTCATCGGGACGGCGGCGATGATGGCGCCGAGCTGGCCGAGCACGCCGGTCATCTGCGTGAAGAACGGGATGCGACGCGGCGCGAACCAGGTGTTCACCAGGCGAAGCACGCAGACGAAGATCATCGCGTCGCCCATGCCGACGAAGACTCGCGCGGTCAGGGCGACCGCGTACGTGTCGGCGACGGCGAACAGCGTCTGCGCCGCGGTCAACGTCAGCAGGCCGGTGAGCATGATCCGTCGAGAGCCGAAGCGATCCAGCAGCAGCCCGACCGGGATCTGCATCAGTGTGTAAACCAGCAGCTGGAGCATCGTGAACGTCGAGAGCTGGGCCGCGGAGATGTCGAACCGGTCGGTCGCCGCGAGACCGGCGACGGCGAGCGACGAGCGGTGGAACACCGCGAGCAGGTAGACCAGCAGACCGACGGACCATACGACCAGCGCGCCTCGCTGCTGCGTGCTGCCGTTGGTCACCCAGCCAGCCTAGGCCGCCGAGAGTAGCGTTGCCGCCATGCCCGACTCCAAGCTCAGCCTCGTCGACTGGCGGCGTCAGGTGAACGAGATGTACGCCGCTGTGAGGGGCGATCCCGACCACGCAGGTGCTCACGGGCGCTGGCGACGCGACCGCGACCGGCTCTTCCGCGAGCACCCGCAATCGCCTTTGCTCGACGACGATCCGCTGCGCGAGACGGGCCTGCCCTACTGGCCATACGACCCGGCGATGCGACTGGAGCTCGAGATGACTCCGGGGTCACCCGAGGACCGCGTCGTCGAAGCCGGTGATGACGGCCAGCTGACCATGAACCTGATCGGCACCGTCAGGCTCCCTGACACCATCGGCGGATCGCTCGACGTGTGGTGGTTGCGCCAGTACGGCGGCGGCATCTTCCTGCCGCTGCGGGACGGTACGTCGGGCGACGGCAGCTACGGCGGTGGACGGTACGTCCTCGACACCGCCAAGGGATCGTGGCTCGGGGGCCAGGCTGATCGAATCGTGCTCGACCTGAACTACGCGTATCACCCGTCCTGCCGTTACAACCCGCGCTGGCAGTGCCCGTTGGCTCCTCCGGGCAACACGATCAGCGCCCGGATCGAGGCCGGCGAGCAGCTCTGATCAGTCGCCAAGCCCGCAAACTCCCAATACACCTAGTGGGCGGTGGGTTAGCGTCCACCGCGGTGCATCTCTTGGACGCTTGGTCACCGCTCCGACCAGACACGCTGCCAAGCCCGCCTGTGTCTACCTACTATTGCCGCTGGTGGCCGGGGGCGTCTCTCGGGAGTACCGCTGGCGGGTTGGAACGGTAGGTGTGGCCGGTTGGGGTCTGCCAGATCGTGGTCTTGCCTTCGGACGTGACCTTCCAACCCGGAAGTGACTTGATGGTGTGAGACCGCTTGCAGAGTCCCTGACCGTTCTCGACTGCGGTGAGACCGCCGAGTGAGTGGTCATGGATGTGGTCGTCATCGCGGATCGTCGCATCGCATCCGGGCATTCGGCAGATCCGGTCGCGTGCTCGGATGTGTCGGCGAGTGGGTGAGTCGAAGCGCCGCCGGCGGGGTTCGCGTACGAGGAGGGTGCCGTCGACCGGGTCGACCAGCAGACGCCGGATCGACGGATCGGGTGCGTGGGCGATGAGATCGTCGGACACGTCGGGCGAGATCGGACCGTAGCCGACGAGTTCGACCGGTTCGCCGTCCTGGCCGACCAGCGAGGCCGCATCCATGACGAGCTGGACCTCGACGTCGAGTGCGTCGGCGTGGGCAAGACCGGTGACTCGCTCGACCAGGGTCTGGCACATGATCTGGCCGACCGTGCGTTCATCACGGCCGGCAGCACCAAAGTCCAGCTCTGACTCAGCCCAAAGTCGTGCGCGCGGACGACCCTGAGCACGTCCTCTGCGGCGACTTCGGTGAACATACTTCCAACCCAGAACTCACCACCGACACAGAATCGCGGCGATGAAACCACTGTGGACAGAGGCAAAATCCACAGCCGCAAAAGCCTAGAAAGTGAGCGCCACCGCAGGGTCTCGCAGGATCGAGGCGACATCGGCGAGGAAGCGCGAGCCCTGCTCGCCATCGACCAGACGGTGATCGAAGCTCAACGCCAAGGTCGTGACCGAACGCACCACGATCTCGTCGTCCTCGCCGACCCAGGGGCGCTTGTTGATCGCACCGACGGCGAGGATGCCGGCCTCGCCGGGGTTGAGGATCGGTGTGCCCGCATCGATGCCGAAGACACCGATGTTGGTGATCGTGAACGACCCACCCGCCATCTGCGCCGGCTGGGTCTTGCCGTCGCGGGCCGTGCTGATCAGCTCGCCAAACGCCTGCGCCAGCTCGATCATCGACATGGAGTCGGCGCCGACGATGTTGGGCACCACCAGACCGCGCGGAGTCGCCGCGGCGATGCCGAGGTTGATCGCACCCTTGAGCACGATCTCCTGCGCAGCGTCATCCCAGGTCGCATTGATCTCGGGCGTGCGCTTCATCGCCAGGCACACGGCCTTGGCGACGATCAGCAGCGGCGAGATCTTGACGTCAGCGAACGCCGGATCCTTTTTGAGCTGCTTGACCAGATCCATCGTCTTGGTGACGTCGACCGTGACCCACTCGGTGACATGCGGTGCCGTGAACGCCGACGACACCATGGCCTCGGCGGTCATCTTGCGGACACCCTTGATCGGGATACGCACGTCGCCAGCCACGGCCGGACGAGGTTCCGGCGCAGTCGTGTCAGCGAGAGCTGCGAATGCCTCGACGTCTGCTCGGGTGACGATCTCGCCTGCGGCAGGAACGGCTCCGAGGTCGATGCCGAGATCCTTGGCGAGCTTGCGTACGGGCGGCTTGGCGAGCGCGCGCAGCGGCTTGGGCTGCGCGACCTTCTCGGTGTCGACCGAAGCCACCGCACCCTTGCGGGCACGTCGCTTGAGCGACGATGCACGCGGGCCGTAGCCGACGAGCACCTTCTGGCGCTCCGGCGGGCTCGAGGGCTCGGCGACCTTGAGCACCTCGTCGGTGGCAGCCGGCGCTCCGACGAACTCGGGCGTCGAGAAGTCGCTGGCCGTCGGCGCCGACACCACAGGTGCCGCTGCTTCGCCCTCGGCCAGGATGCGGATGATCGGCGTACCGACGGCGACAGTCTCACCCTCGGCAACGAGCAACGCGTCGATCGTGCCTTCGTACGGGCTGGGCAGCTCGACGATCGACTTGGCGGTCTCGATGTCGACGATGATGTCGTTGATCTTGATGACGTCGCCGACCTTGACCTTCCACAGGACGATCTCGGCCTCGGTCAGACCTTCGCCCACATCGGGCAGCTTGAACTCACTCATCAGAACTCCAACGAACGGTCGACGGCGTCGAGCACGCGGTCGAGTCCCGGCAGGAACTCTTCCTCGATGCGGCTCGGCGGGTAGGGCAGGTCGTAGCCGGTCACGCGCAGCACCGGCGCCTCGAGGTTGTAGAAGCAGCGCTCGGTGATGCGGGCCGAGATCTCGGCACCCAGGCCGAGCATCTGCGCGGCCTCGTGCACGACGACGGCGTGACCCGTCTTGCGGACCGACTCATAGACCGGCTCGAGGTCGAGCGGCGACAACGTACGCAGATCGATGACCTCGAGGTCGACGCCGTCCTCGGCGGCCGCGTCGGCGGACTCGAGGCACGTCTTGACCATCGGCCCGTACGCGATCAGCGTCGCGTCGGTGCCCTCGCGCAGGACGCGGGACTTCAGCAGCGGGAACGGCTCACCCTGCAGCTCGACCTCGCCCTGGTCCCAGTAGCGACGCTTGGGCTCCATGAACACGACCGGATCGTCGCTGGCGATCGCCTGCTGGATCATCCAGTAGGCGTCGTTGGCGTTGGAGCACGCGACGACCTTGAGGCCGGCGGTCAGCGCGAACTGTCCCTCGGGGCTCTCGGAGTGGTGCTCGACCGCACCGATGCCACCGCCGAACGGGATGCGGATGACGATCGGCATCTTGACCTTGCCCTTGCTGCGGAAGTGCAGCTTGGCGACCTGGCTGACGATCTGGTCGTACGCGGGGTAGACGAAACCGTCGAACTGGATCTCCAGGACCGGACGGTAGCCGCGCATCGCCAGGCCGACCGCGGTGCCGAGGATGCCGTTCTCCGACAGCGGTGCGTCGATGACACGGTTCTCGCCGAAGTCCTTCTGCAGCCCGTCGGTGATGCGGAAGACGCCACCGAGTCGGCCGACGTCCTCGCCCATGATCAGGACCTTCTCGTCGGCCTCCATGGCCGCACGCAGTCCGGCGTTCAGACCCTTCGAAAGTGGCATCACGTTCTGAGTCGAGTCAGAGCTGCTCATGCGGGCGCCCCTTCCTCTTCACTAGTTCTGGATGGTTCCTCGCTTCGCTCGAAACTGTCTCTGAACGCGACGTACGCGGCCTTCTGCTCGGCCAGCTCAGGAGTCGTGCCGTCGACGAAGACGTGGTCGAACAGTGCCTCGAGGTCTGGCTCCGGCAGGGCCTTGCACGCCTCACGCAGGTGCTTGCCGAGCTCTTCGGCTTCGGTCTCAAGCTCGTCGAAGAACTCCTGGGAGGTGCCTTGTACGAGGAGGTAGCGCTTGACGCGTTCGATCGGGTCCTTGAGCTTCCACGTCTCGACCTCGGCGCTGTCGCGGTAGCGGGTCGGGTCGTCGGAGGTCGTGTGGGCGCCCATCCGGTAGGTGTAGGCCTCGATCAACGTCGGGCCCTGTCCGTCGCGCGCCTTCTGCATCGCAGCAGAGGTGACGGCGTGGCAGGCGAGCACGTCGTTGCCGTCGACCCGGATGCCACGAAAGCCGAAGCCGGCGGCGCGCTGCGCGATCGGCCCGCGGCTCTGGCGGTCGGTCGACGCGGAGATCGCGTACTGGTTGTTCTGGCAGAAGAACACGACCGGCGCGTTGAACACCGCGGCCCAGTCGAATGCCTCGTTGACGCTGCCCTGACTCGTTGCTCCGTCGCCGAAGTAGGCAATCACGGCTGCATCGCGCTCGGGATCGCCGTGACCCACCGCGTCGTCGAGGGTCAGACCCATCGCGTAGCCGGTGGCGTGAAGCGTCTGCGCGCCGATCACGATGCTGTAGAGCGCGAAGCCGTTCTCGGTGGGATCCCACCCACCGAGCTCGACACCGCGGAACAGTCCGAGGAGGAGGGCCGGGTCGACGCCACGGCAGAGGGCAACGCCGTGCTCGCGGTAGGTCGGGAAGGCGAAGTCCTGCTTGCGAAGAGCTCGCCCGGAGCCGATCTGTGCGGCCTCCTGGCCCTGCGCGGGCGCCCAGAGACCGATCTCACCGTGGCGCTGCAGTGCGTGGGCCTCGAAGTCGATGCGGCGCATGAGGAACAGATCGCGGTAGAGATCGCGGATGCTGTCGTCATCGCCGTCGTAGGCGAAATCTGCGTGGGTGACGCGCTCACCTTCAGGCGTCAGGAGCTGGACGAGCGGAAAGTCTCCCGCCGGGTCATCAGCGACGTACGTATCTGGCATGGACAAACTCATGCGACTCCCTCAATCGATCGGTTGCGGGGTCTCCGCGCCGATGTCGAAGTGTGCAATCGCCGTGTCACAGGGGGTGGTTGGACGGTGGCGATTTCACAAAACGTGACTGGCGTCACGCTTCTGGCGATCGTATCGCGCGGTCGGTTCGTCACCAAACGCTGCAGGTCAGCCGAACAGCGCGTCGAACACGGGCGCGACTCAGCCCGAGTGTTTGGCTCGCCAGGTGGCCGCAAGGGCGACGAATTCTGCGTTGACGGCAGGGTCGCCGACGCTGATCCGTACGCCATCGCCGGCGAACGGACGTACCGAGACCGGGTCGCAGGCAGCCGCGAAGTCCATCGCGTCGTCGCCCAGCCGGAGCCAGACGAAGTTGCCCTGCGCCTCGGGCACGTCCCAGCCCTGATCACGCAGTGCAGTCACCAGGACCCCGCGCTCCGTGACGATCGACTCGACCCGTGCGCCGAGCTCCTCCTCGGCGTCGAGTGATGCGACGGCCGCGGCCTGCGCCAGGTCGGTGACGCTGAACGGTGCCGTCGCCTTGCGGATCGACTCGGCGACCGGTGGCCGGGCAATCGCGTAGCCGACGCGCAGGCCGGCGAGCCCGTAAGCCTTGGAGAACGTACGAAGCACGACGACGTTGGCGTGGCTCTCGAGCAGCGCCAGCCCGTCGGCAGCATCGGGGTCGCGAACGAACTCCACGTATGCCTCGTCGACCACCACGATGACGCCGTCCGGCACCTTGGCGAGGAACGCCTCGAGGTCGGCCTGCTTCACGATCGGACCGGTCGGGTTGTTCGGCGTGCACACCAGGATGACCCGGGTGCGATCGGTGACAGCGGCGGCCATCGCGTCGAGGTCGTGCGTCGCGTCGTCGCGCAGCGGCACCCGTACGGTCGTCGCACCCGTGAGGTCGGCGGCGATCGGATAGGCCTCGAACGAGCGCCAGGCGTAGACGATCTCGTCGCCGGACTCGCAGTGCGCGTTGAGCAGGGCGAAGAGCACGGCGACCGATCCGGTGCCGGCCGCGAAGTGATCCGGGGTGAGCGTGAACTTCGCCGCCAGCGCGTCGTAGAGCACCGTCATCCCGGCGTCGGGGTAGCGGTTGATGCGGCCCAGCTGGGTGGCAGCGCGATCCATCACGCCCGGCAGCGGACCGTACGGGTTCTCGTTGCTCGACAGCTTGAAGTTCTCGTCGGCGGCAGCCTTGCCCGGCTTGTAGACGGGGATGTCGTCAAGGGCGCGCCGGGCGCTGGGACTCGTCATGCAGCCGACCATATCCCCGAGCCGGGCTGACACAATCGGGGCGTGACAGCCCGCAACCCGAGACTCGGCATCGTGCTCGTGCTGATCGGGGCCGTGCTGTTCGGGCTCAACGGCGGTGTCTCGCGCGTTGCCATGGCGACGCCGCTGTCGCCCGAGATGTTCACGACGCTGCGCATCACCGGCGCGACATTGGCGTTCGTCCTGTACGCGGCGTTCTTCCGTCGCTCGGCCCTCAAACGGCCCGGCGGCACCCAGTTCCTGCTGATCATCGGCCTCGGCCTCGTCGGCGTCGTCGCGCTGCAGCTCACGTACAACGTGGCCATCACCAGGCTGCCGCTCGGCATCGCCTTGCTGATCGAATACCTCGCCCCCGTGCTCGTCGTGCTGTGGGTGCGCTTCGTGCGTCGCGAAGAGGTGCTCCCACGCATGTGGCTCGCCGTCGCCCTCGCGCTGGTCGGCCTCGCCGTCGTGAGCCGGGTGTGGAACGGGCTGACGTTCGACGGACTCGGCGTCATCATGGCGCTGCTGGCAGCGGTCAGCTTCGCGGCGTACTTCCTGCTCGCCGAGCACAACGTCGGCGTCGACGATCCGCTTGCGAGTCATCCTCTGGGCGTTCATCGTGGCCACCGTCGTGATGAACCTGATCCAGCCGATCTGGGAGTCACCGAGCCTTGGCGGCACCACCAGCATGCTTGGCCGGCTCGACGAGTTCTCTGCCCCGCCGTGGGCTGTCGTCGCCTTTGTCGTCCTGTTCGGCACCGTCGCACCGTTCTTCCTGCAGATGGTCGCGCTGCGCCACCTGCCGGCCACGATCGTCACGGTCATCGCGATGCTCGAGCCGGTCATCGCCAACGTGCTCGGATGGGCGTGGTTCCGCGAGTCGCTGACGCCGGTGCAGGTGCTTGGTGCGTTGGCGGTGCTCGGCGGCATCATCCTGGCGCAGACCTCTCGTACGGCACCCGACTCCAACACGGCCACGGTCGTACTGCCGCCGCAATAGCCTCCCGGGGTGCAACAATCGGCCCATGCCCAAGTTCTTGACTACGTGGATCCTCAGCTCAGCCTCCCTCGCCATCGCCGCCGGACTTCTCGGCGAACACATGAACATCGGTGAGGGCGACAGCACCTTGTCCCGCGTCATCTCGATCGCGATCGTCGGTGCCATCTTCGCGGTGATCAACACGTTCATCGCTCCGGTCATCAAGACCCTGTCGCTGCCGTTCATCATCATCACGCTCGGGTTTGCGCTGCTCGTCATCAACGCACTCCTCCTGCTGCTCACGGAATGGGTCACCGACAAGCTCGACGTGTCCTACTTCGCGATCGACGGCTTCTGGTGGGCCGTGCTCGGCGCAGTCGTGATCTCGCTGGTCAACACGGTGCTCGGAGCGTTCACCAACAAGAAGTGACCTGCCCGGGCGGTCACTCGAGCTGACGTCGGGGGGCGTAGTTGAAGCTGGTCGGTGTGGCGCTCAAGCGCACGCTCGCGCAGGCGCCGCTGCTGTGCGCCCTCGCGGCGGTCGTCGCGGTCCTGACGTTCGTGCTCACGGGTGTCGAGAGCTCGTTCACCAGATCGCAGGACGCGGGCGTGGCCAACGCCTTGGCACAGGGACCGGCGCGATCAGCTGCCCTGCAGATCACCTCGGGAGTCGAGCGGCCCGAGGAAGGTGCCGCGGCCCGCGACGCGGTCGAACGGATCAGCCGCTCCGCGCCGACCGAGGTCGCCCACAGCTTCGTCAGTGACTCGTTCACCGGAGCCGGCGGTCGTACGTACATCGCCGCCGCCATGCCCGACCTCCCTGACCACGCCGAACTCGTCGACGGACGCTGGGCCACGGCGGGAAGCGAAGCAGCGGTCCAGGTCGATGCCGGACTGAACGTCGGCGACGAGGTATCGGCCGGCGATGTGCGCCTGAAGGTCGTCGGTACGTGGAGGGTCACCAACGTCAGCGATCCGAGGTGGTTCGCTGACCCGGCCGTGCTTTCCGGCGCTGACAGAACGGCCATCGGCCCACTCGTCGTCACCCGCAGGACCCTCGACAGCCTCCCGACCTCCATCGAGCAGCAGTGGACGATCGTTCCCCGGGCCGAGCGCTACGGGACCGACGACCTGCGCGCACTCTCCGACGGTCTCACTCGCGTGTTGGGCGAGGACCCGGCAGATGGTGTCGGCATCGAGGGTCGGCTCGCCGACCGCGTCGACGACGTGAACCGAGTGCTGCAAGCCAGCCGCAGCCTCGAGGTCGTGGCGCTGATGATCCTCGGAGTCGTCGGTCTCGTGACGTTGCTCCAGCTGCTCGACCTGCTCGGCGCCGCGCGGCAGCGCGAGGCGGTGCTCCTGCGCGTGCGTGGTGGGTCCGTGGCCCAGATAGCCCGCTGGCACGGACTCGACGTCGCGGTCGTCTCGATCGTCTCCGCCGCCGCTGCTGCGGCCGTCGTCGCTGCGACGATCGGCATGCCCTCCCTCCTCCTTGTCTGCTGCGTTGCTGCGCCGGCAGTCATTCTTGGTCCCGCGTTCGCCGCCGGTCGCGCGCGAAGGGCCACCGCGCAGACCGCCCGAGAGTCTGGCCTCGCGCTCGGCAGCGTGGCCTTTGTCGCGTGCGCGGCGGCCGGACTGACCGTTGCGCAGTTCCTGTCGTACGGCTCGTCGGTGACCACCGATGCCGACGGTCGACCCGCCATCGACCCGCTCACCGTCCTGGCACCGGGTCTCACGCTGCTCGCCGGAGCCCTGCTCGGCGCCCTCGTCGCCGGGCCTCTCGCCAGGCTGGCTGCTCGCCGAGCGGCGCCCCGTACGGGTCTGTCACCGGTGCTCGGTCTCCAACAGATCGCACGCAGCCCTCGCATGTTCGGCGTCCTGATCACCCTGTCCGCACTGGTCGTCGGCAACGTGCTGGCGGCCGCGACCTACTCCGCCACCGCTCGCTCGGTCGCCGAGCGGGTCAGCATGTCGGCGGTCGGTGCCGACGTACGGATCCAGCTCGACGTCGACAACTCGTCCGCGGCTGAGACGACGGCGGCCGACGGCGCCCGGATTGCCGCCCTGCCGGGCGTCACGTCATCGTCGCCGGCACTCGGTGGGACCGGTCGCATCGAGGACCGGGACGTACCTTTCCTCGCGATCAGCTCCGGCGACCTCGACGACCTGAAGGTGCCGAGCTCGGTACGGGCGGCGATGAGCGGCGCGAAATTCCCTGGCGCAGCGGTCACCGAATCACTCGCCTCAGCCCTGGGACTCAAGGTCGGCGAGCCCTTCGAGGTCCAGATGCCAGATGGCATCGGCCAGCTCTCGACCGTCGTGCGCACGATCGTCAAGGTCCTTCCCGGTCTGCCGACCGACGGCGGAATGCTCGTCAACCTGAAGTCCGTCCAAGCCGCCCTGGCCGAGGCCGACGTCACGCCAGCCGAGCCCAATGTCTTCCTCGTGCAGACCGACAGACCACAGGCGACGGCCTTGGCAGCCGCCGAGGCGAGCACACATGCCGCCGACATCAGCATCGCCGGCGGCGACGGGTCGCTGATCCAACCGGCCGCTCGGGCGTGGGCACGCACCACGATGGGCGTCACCGGGCTCGGCCTGCTCGGCATCTTCGCCGTGGCTGTGGCGCTGATCAGCCGACGCTCGGGCGAGGTACGCGTGCTGCGCGCACTGGGGATGCGGACGTCCGGACAGCGCCGCGCTCGCCTCGTCGAGCTTGCCGCCGCGCTGGCCGTCGGAGCGCTGGCCGGGGTCGTCACCAGCCTCGTCATGGTCGCCACGACCATCCCCGGGCTCGTACGCGCGCCCCGTCTGGCCCAGGCGCCCGACCTCCCGCTGGGCCGGCATCTCGACGCACCACTGCTGGCGATAGCAGCCGCCCTGACCGTCGCGGGCCTGGTGGTCGCCGCGATGGCCTATGCCCGAGCGATCTCGCGCCAAGCACACCAACTCGTACGAGGTGAGAGCGCATGACCCCCACCGGCATCCCACAAGGAGTGAGCGCCATGACCGAGACATCCGTCGATCAGACAGGTGAGATCCGATGTGCCGACCTGGTGCGGATCTTCACGGCACGAGGTATCGAGGTGCAGGCGCTCCAAGGTCTCAGTCTGCACGTCGAGTCCGGCTCGATGATCGCCGTCGTCGGCGCTTCCGGCTCCGGCAAGTCGACACTCCTCAACATCCTGTCGGGGTTGGACGTCCCGACCGCAGGCGCCGCCGAGGTCGCGGGCCACGACCTGCTCACGATGTCCCGCAAGGAGCGCGTCGAGTTCCGGCGGCACAGCGTCGGGTTCCTGTGGCAGCAGACCTCGCGCAACCTCCTGCCCTACCTCACGGCGGGCGAGAACGTCGCCCTTGCGATGAGCATCGGTCGGACCCCGCGCGACCGTCGATCGGCCGCCGTCGACGACCTGCTGGAGATGCTCAGCGTTGCCGACTGTCGCGACCGCGTGCCCGTTGATCTCTCCGGTGGGCAGCAGCAGCGTGTCGCCGTGGCCGTTGCGATGGCCAACTCGCCGCGCGTGCTCCTCGCCGACGAGCCCACCGGCGAGCTCGACGAGGCCGCCAGTGTCGAGGTGCTCACCGCGATGCGACGGGTCCACCAGGAACGCGGTACGACGGTTCTGATCGTCACCCACGATGCGACGGTCTCCGAGCACGTCGAGCGCACGGTCCAGATCCGCGACGGCCGCACCTCGACCGAGGTCCTGCGAAGCACTCACGACGACGGCACCGGCGAGCGGGTCACCGCCGTCGAGTACGCCGTACTCGACCGTGTCGGTCGACTGCAGCTGCCAGACGAGTTCACTTCAGCACTCGACCTGCACGACCGCGTACGTCTCGCGCTCGAGCCGGATCACGTCGGCGTATGGCCAGGTGACTCCAAGGCGCCCAAGCCCGAGTCAGACGAGGACGAGTCGTGAGCGCCGTCGTCCGCGCCGAGGATCTCGGGCGCACGTTCCACACCCCGAGCGGCGACGTGCATGCGGTCTCGGGCGTGAGCCTCGAGGTCTCGCCCGGTGAGCTGCTGGTCGTACGCGGGCCATCCGGATCGGGCAAGACAACTCTGCTCAACCTCCTCGGCGGTCTCGACCGCGCCACGGAAGGCACCGTGCACCTCGACGGAGTCGACATCGCGAGTCTCAACGAGGATGCGCTCCTCGATCTGCGGCGAGACGTCGTGAGCTTCGTGTTCCAGTCGTTCGGGTTGATCCCGGTCCTGACCGCATCGGAGAACATCGAGGTGCCGCTCCGCATACGAGGCACAGCCGTGGCCGAACGCGACCAGCGGGTGAGCCGGGCCTTGGCCTCGGTCGGCCTTTCCGAGCATCCCAACCAGCGTCCCGACGAGCTCTCGGGAGGTCAGCAGCAGCGCGTCGCGGTGGCACGCGCACTGGTCGCCGAGCCTCGCCTGCTGATCGCCGACGAGCCGA
The DNA here is from genome assembly GCA_963849475.1 of uncultured Actinomycetota bacterium. Taxonomy (GTDB): domain Bacteria; phylum Actinomycetota; class Actinomycetes; order Propionibacteriales; family Nocardioidaceae; genus Aeromicrobium. The sequence continues at coordinate 359,135 of CAWKHC010000004.1, read as the reverse complement.
CTGGTCAGCTCGACAGCCGAACCGGCAGCACCATCATGGATCTCATCGTCGCGCTGGTGCACGACCGCTTGGTTGCGGCGATCGTCGCCACCCACGACCCCGCACTGCTCGACCGCGCAGACCGCATCCTGACCCTGCGAGACGGCAGGCCGGCGTGACCGCATGAGCGCTCGGCACTCTCGCAACACCCTGGCCGGACTGATGATGCGCCACGTCATCGCCCGCCGACTCCAGATGGGAGTCGTCGCGACGATCGTGGTCGTCATGTCTTTCCTGGCGGCCGCCGCACCGCGAGCACTGGAGACGCTGCTCACCGACGAGCTCCACCACGACCTCGCGAAGGTCGACCGGGCCTCGCTGGACCTCACGGCGGAGGACTCCGGGTCGCCGTCGGCGTTCGTCGGACTCGAGAACTGGTCCTCGATGCGCGACCTCCTGACCGCTGAACGCGCGAGGCTGCCCAAGAGCGTCCGCCGGGTCGCCGGCACGCCGGCGGTCATCATCAAGCTCCCCAAGCGCTCCACCGAGATCGTCTCCCCAGCCCGCGTTGCGCCGCGTACGGACCTGGTGCTTGCCGTCGATCCAGAGCTCGCGAAGCACGTCCGCATGGTCGAGGGCAGCGGGCCTGGAGAGGTCCCCGAGACGCTCGCTGCGCCGATCGGACCCGATGGACAACCTCACCCCGAGGCCGAACATCCTCCGGTCGACATGGTGCTGTCCCGAGCAGTCGCGAAGGCCACGGGCTGGCGCGTCGGCGACACGCGCCGACTCGGTCCAGGCCTCTCACCATCGCGACCCCTGGTGCGACTCAGTGGCGTGTTCGAGCCCGTGGACCCGACCGGCGAGTTCTGGTCCCACACGACGACCGCCGTCGAACCCGCCATCGACGACGTCAACTCGAGCGTCGAGGCGACGGGCTGGGTCGACCCGGACTCGTGGCCGAACTTCAGGCCCATCAGCGGTGGTGCACGGGTGGCCGTATGGATCCCGCTGAACGCAGATGCGCTTCGTACCGCCGACACGCAGCAGATCGCCGAGGATCTCGATGCGTTCACGCAGGTCGGGCTCGACATGCCCAGAGATGCGCAGGGGCTCGACTACGTCGATGTCTCCCAGCTCATTGAGCCTTCTCCGATGCGCTACAGCACGGAGATGACGCAGACGCTTCGTGATGCGAGCAAGAACAACGTCTCGACCTCCGCGCTGGCGCTGATGCTCGCGCTCGGTCCCTTGCTCGTGGGTGGCTGCGCGATCTTCCTCAGCAGCGGCGTGCTCAGGTCGAGCCAGCGCTTCGCCATCCGCGTCGCCTCGGCTCGTGGCGCTTCGGACAACCAGGTACGCGCCGGTCTGGCTACGCAAGGTCTGCTCGCGGGCATACCGGCGGCGCTGGTCGGTTGGGCTGCTGCGGTGATCCTGGTCCCTGGCCAACCGGGACTGCTCGGGTTCCTGCTGCCCGCCCTCGTGGCGCTCGCCCCTGCCGTCGCACTCGCCGCGATGCCGCTGGGATCCGGCCTGAACGCAACGACCTCGAGGCGGATCCGTCGGGTCGCCGAGCTCTGCATCGCTGCGGCAACCATCGCGGCGATCGTCGGGCTCCGCCAGCGAGGACTGTCAGCCGACCGCGACAGCGTCGACGTCCTGCTGACCGCCGCGCCAGCTCTCCTCTCACTGGTCGGCTGCCTCATCGCCCTGCGGCTGGTCGGACCGGTGGCCAACGCCATACGTACATGGCGAGCGCGACGGCGAGGACTCGTCAGCCTGGTCGGCTCGGCACGAGCCGCGGGTCAAGCCACCATGGGGTTGGCCGTCGCACTGGCACTGGTGAGCGGCGTAGCCGTCGCCGTCTTCTCCTCCACCACGCTTGCGACCTTGCAAGGTGGCGTCGACGATGGAGCTCGCGCCACGGCAGGTGCGGACCTCCGGGTGGTTTCGACGGGTCTCACCAAAGACTCTGCCGGGGAGATCGCGAAGCTGCCGGGAGTCAAAGACGTCGCGGCGGTGTCGTCGCGCCGCGGGACCGAGCTCCTGCTCGCGCAGCGAAAGACCTCGGTGACAGTCTTCGCGGTCGACTCCGAGACGCTGCAGAAGGTGCAGTCCGGCTACCCGCTCGCACCTGACCTCCCGTCCTCCATGAAGAAGAAGCCGGGCTCAACTGAACCCATCCCACTGGTGATGTCGAGCGAGCTCAGGCGACGACTCGGCCCCAGCGACACCGCGAAGCTCGCGACAGTGCCGGCAAAGGTGGTCGGGATCGCCGACGCCAACCTCGCCTTCGCCGAGACCGACCTGTGGGTCCTCGTCGACCGACGCGCACTCGTTGCGCGCGATCTCGCCGTCACGGACAAGTTCACACTCCTCATCGACGCCGAGGACGGCAGGACTGCCGACGTACGCAAGGAGATCGCCGCGAAGGTGGACGGTGCGTCGATCAGCACCCCGGCGTCCGAGCGCAAGGTCCTTGAGAAGGACCCGAGGTTGCCCGGCCTTCGGTCAATCTCCATCGCCGCGACCACCACGGCAGTCCTGCTCATCCTGGTCGCCATAGCCATGGCACTCGTCGGTGGCGCCGAGGGTCGAGCGCGCGATGTTGCCGTGGCCAACGCCCTGGGACTCGGCTCAGGTGCTTCGCGCTGGCTGCCTGTTTGGGAGGTCGGCCCGCTCGCGCTCGTGTCGGCCTTCGTCGGGCTCGCGGTCGGAGTCGTCACGCCGGTCATCACGTTGGCGGCGACCAACCTCGCCCCGTTCACCGGCGGCATCACCCAACCGGGAGTCGTGTTCGAGCCGACGTGGACGGCGGCGCTGCTGGTGGGAGTGCTCGCACTCGCGGTCGTCGGCTCGCTCGCCAGCGTGCTCGTTGCGTCACGACGCGACCTCGCCGCGTCCCTCCGCATGATGGAGGATTGATGTGTGACCTATCGAATCGCGCTGGTGTGTCTCGGCAACATCTGCCGCTCGCCGATGGCGCACGTCGTCCTTGAGGACCGGATCGCGAAGGCGGGGCTCGACGATCGCGTCGAGGTCGTCTCGTCGGGCACAGGCGGCTGGCACCAGGGCGAGCCGATGGATCCGCGTGCCGCCGCAGTGCTCAGCGCGTCGGGCTATGACCCGTCCAAGCATGTCGCGCGTACGTTCGACACCGACTGGTACGCCGAGAACGACCTGCTGCTGGCGATGGACCTGAGCAACCGGGCCGACATGAGCGATCAGGCGCCGACCGTCGGGGAGCAAGCCCGCGTACGCATGTTTCGCGAGTTCGATCCGCAGGCGAGCGAGGGCGACAACGAGGTCCCTGACCCCTGGTACGGCGGCGCGGAGGGATTCGCCTCAGTCCTCCAGATGATCGAGCGCACCGCCGACCAGCTCGTCGAGCAGCTGCCGGACCTTCTGGAGTCCTGAACAGCGCACCAACCCACGGGGTAACCTCACCGACATGGCACGCATGGCAGGAACCGCCGCACGGGCGGAGGCTCTCCTTGGCCAGGGCGTCGTCTCCACCACCTCCGTCGCCGGCGGTGACATCTGCACGTCGACACGCCTGCGCCTCACCGACGGCCACAACGCGATCATCAAGACCCGCCCCCAGGCACCCGTCGACATGTTCATCCGCGAGGCCGCGAGCCTGCGCTGGCTCGCCGAGGCCGGCGGCGCTCACGTGCCCGAGGTGCTCGCGGTGGCCGAGGACTGCCTGATCCTGGCGTGGGTCGAGCAGGGCAAACCCACGGCCGACGCCGCTGAACGGTTCGGCCGCGATCTCGCCGCGACCCACGCCGCCGGATCGCCCACGTTCGGGGCCGAGTCCGACGGGTTCATCGGCCTCGCCCCGCTGCCCAACCGACCGCTACCGACGTGGCCCGAGTTCTTCGCCTCGCGCCGGGTCATGCCGTACGTACGAGCCGCCGTCGATCGCCAGGCCCTGACCCTCGACGAGGCAGGGACGATCGAGGCTGCCATGCGCCGCATCCACGATTTCGTCGGCGCCGAAGAACCGCCCGCCCGCATCCATGGCGACCTCTGGTCGGGCAACATCGTCTGGGGAGCCGACGGCAACATCTGGCTGATCGACGCCGCCGCCCATGGCGGTCACCGCGAGACCGATCTCGCCATGCTCGCCCTGTTCGGCGTCCCTCACCTGCAGCGGATGCTCGACTCGTACGAGGAAGCGGCACCGCTCTCGGACGGTTGGCGCGATCGCGTCGCACTGCACCAGCTGCACCCGCTGCTCGTGCATGCCGTGATGTTCGGCGGTACGTACGGTGCCCGAGCCGCCTCCGCCGCCCAGTCCCTGCTCGATGGCACCTCGGGCGAGTAAAGCGAGTTCAAATGGTCACGAGGTTTCGACCTTCCTGGCGGCTTCGCCGCGGCTCGCGCCCCCTACGAGCGCCAGATCCTCGATTGGCCGAGCCTGCGCCGACACTCGTGGGGGGACCCCCAAACCTGGCTGAGGCGTTCGGCCGCTGGCGGCCTCAACCTCATCTCACAGCAGTTCTTCAGACACGAGGGGCACACTGATATCCATGCGAATTCTTGTCGTCGACGATGACCGCGCCGTGCGGGACTCACTGCGTCGTTCGCTGGAGTTCAACGGCTACACGGTCGACCTGGCATCGGACGGTGCCGAGGCGCTCGCCCGGGTCCCGCAGATCAACCCCGACGCGATCATCATGGACGTGATGATGCCGCGGCTCGACGGTCTCGAGGCGACGCGGGCCCTGCGCGGTGCTGGCAACGACGTACCCATCCTCGTGCTCACTGCTCGCGATGCCGTGTCCGATCGCGTCGACGGACTCGACGCCGGCGCCGACGACTACCTCACCAAGCCGTTCGCACTCGAAGAGCTGCTGGCACGCGTACGTTCGCTGCTGCGCCGCTCGAGCCGTGCCGCTGCGGTCGAGCCCGACGAACAGCCGCTGGTGTTCGCCGACCTCTCGCTCGACCCCGTGACACGTGACGTCACCCGTGGGGCGCGATCGCTGTCGTTGACGCGTACCGAGTTCGCTCTGCTCGAGCTCTTCATGCAGCGCCCCAAGCGCGTGCTCGAGCGGTCGTTCATCCTCGAAGAGGTGTGGGGATTCGACTTCCCGACGACTGCCAACTCGCTCGAGGTCTACGTCGGCTACGTCCGACGCAAGCTCGAGGCCGAGGGCGAGTCGCGACTGCTCCACACCGTGCGCGGCGTCGGATACGTCCTGCGCGAGACCCCACCGTGATCGAGCCGTTCCGCCAGCTCGTCCGACCGTTCACCTCGCGACTTTCACTCGCGCTGCGCGTCGCGATCCTCACCATCCTGGCCGTCGCCATGACGCTCGCGGCCCTCAGCGCCATCGTGTACGTGACCGTGGCCGCCGAGTTCAAGAGCTCCCTGGACGACTCGATGCTGCGTCGCGCCAATGATGCCGTGGCGGCCGAGTACCTGCCGTCGGAGAAGAACGACGCCGAAGACGCACTGACCGGCGTCAAGGCCTTCGTCGTGCGAGGCGGCGAGCTGCTCGCCACCACCACGGCCGACCGCGACTTCCCGTTCGACCATCACGAGGCGGCCGTGTCGATCGGTACGGAGCCCCAGTCGATGCGGACGCTGACGTACAAGCACGTCTCCTATCGAGTCGTCGCCGTCAATGCCGGCTCGGGTGTTGCCCTCGTGCTCGCCCAGCCGATGGAGTCGATCGAGCGTGCTCTCGACCGCCTCAAGGTCATCCTCCTGCTGAGCTCGGCGGCCGGTGTTGCCCTCGCCGGCATCGCCGGCTGGGGTGTCGCGGCCAACGGACTGCGTCCCGTACGTCGGCTCACCGCCGCGACCGAACGAGTCGCCCGCACCCAGGAGCTCACTCCGATCGCCGTGAGTGGCAGCGATGAGCTCGCCCGGCTCACGACGTCGTTCAACGCCATGCTCCAGGCGCTCGACGCCTCGCAGAATCGCCAACGTCAGCTGGTCGCCGATGCCGGTCACGAGCTGCGCACGCCGCTGACCAGCCTGCGCACCAACATCGAGCTGATCGGCCAGGCGGCCGACAACGACGAGCGGTCGCTGTCGACCGAGGAACGCCACGAGATCATGGACGACGTCCGCTCTCAGCTCGAGGAGATGACGACCCTCGTCGGCGACCTCGTCGAGCTCGCCCGTGACGAGCCGATGCGCCGCGACCCCGAGCCGCTCGACTTCGCCGATGTCGTCACGCAGTCCGTGGACCGCGTACGGCTTCGCGCGCCCAGCGTGACATTCGACCTCCAGCTCGCTCCGTGGCTCGTGTTCGGCGAGTCCCAGCTGCTCGAACGTGCAGTGACCAACCTGCTCGACAACGCTGCCAAGTGGAGTCCACCAGGCAGCACGGTGCGAGTACGTCTCGCCGACGGCACCCTGACGGTGGAGGACCAGGGTCCCGGCATCGATGCCGCCGACCTCCCGCACGTGTTCGACCGGTTCTATCGATCGAGCGAGGCACGGACGCTGCCCGGCTCCGGCCTTGGCCTCTCGATCGTCCGTCGGGCGGCCGATCGCCACGGTGGAACGGTCGAAGCCGCCTCCGGAGATGGTGGCGGGACCCTCTTCACGTTCACCCTGCCCACTTCTGAAGAGACCTAGATTCTTCCGCGGCTCACACGCCGCCCTCAGCCTCCTTTTGGAAATAGGCGAGAATGTAAACCTATGAACGACAAGCCAGATCCTTTCGCCGAACGTCCGTACGTCCCGCCGACCGCGCAGGGCACCGAGGAGCCGGCACCCGCCGACTCGCCCACGCCCTCCGAGGAGCCGACAACGGACGAGATTCCGGCAGCCCAGGCCGAGCCCACAGCCCCCGAGCCCACGGTGGCCGAGCCGGCTGCTGCCGAGCCGGCTGCTGCCGAGGCTCCCGCCCCACCGGCCGATCCCGATCCGGCCGCCGAGGACTGGCGGCCGATTCGCAACGAGACCACCGGCGAGAGCGCCCCGCCCGTCGCCGAACCCGTCGCTGCTCCTCCGGTCGAAGAACCCGCCGCGTACGCGCACCGCTACTCCGCCGAGCCGGCACTCGCGGCCGCGACCGTCACGGAGACACCGACTCCGACCACGACGTTCCCGGCGCCCGCCTTCGACGGCAACGACCCCTTCCCTCCGGCGACCACGACCGGCGACGAGCCACCCAAGCGTCGCGGCCGAAAGCTGGTCGGCGTCGTTGCCATCGCAGCGCTGGCCGGAGCTGCCGGATTCGGCGGAGCTGCTGGGTACGACAGGCTCAATGACGACGGCAGCGGCCCGACCATCAGCTCGCTCGACACCGGCAAGACGACCAGCACGAGCGCGCCGGCAGGTGCCGTCGAGAAGGTCGCCGCCAAGGTGCTGCCCTCCGTCGTGCAGATCAACGTCAAGGGCAAGTCCGACTCGGGCTCCGGCACGGGCATCATCATCAGCAGCGACGGTGAGATCCTCACCAACAACCACGTCGTCGAGGTCGCGGGCGACGACGGAACGCTGACTGTCGCGTTCAGCGACGGCACCAACGTCACGGCGACGATCATCGGTACCGATCCGCTCACCGACCTCGCGGTCATCAAGGCGACCGGCAAGTCCGGACTCACACCAGCCTCGCTCGGCAGCTCGGCAGACCTCAAGGTCGGCCAGGAAGTCGTCGCGATCGGTTCACCGTTCGGTCTCGAGAGCACCGTCACCAGCGGCATCATCTCGGCGCTCAACCGTCCCGTCACCTCCTCATCGGCCAATGCGACCGATCAGGGCACCACGTTCCCGGCCGTGCAGACCGACGCCGCGATCAACCCCGGCAACTCCGGCGGTCCGCTGGTCGACCTCAACGGCAACGTCGTCGCGATCAACTCGGCCATCCGTTCGGGAGCATCTGCCGGTGAAGCCGGTTCGATCGGCCTCGGCTTCGCGATCCCGATCGACCTCGCCAAGAACGTCTCCAAGCAGCTGCTCGCCGGCAAGAAGGTCGAGCACGCCCGGATCGGCGTCGAGGTCGGACAGGCTGTCTCGTCCGACGACATCACCGGCATCGGTGCCCTCGTGTCCAAGGTCACCGAAGGCGGTGCAGGTGACAAGGCCGGCCTCAAGAAGGACGACATCATCACCGCCGTCAACGGCCACCCGGTCGCCAGCAACGAGGCGCTGGTCGCCTCCGTACGCGGCTACCAGCCCGGCGAAAAGATCAAGATCACCTACCAGCGCGGAGGCAAGACCTCCACGGTCGACGTCACGCTCGACTCCGACGGCGGCAAGCTCAAGTAGCCTCACCAGCAGGACGGCCGGCCTTGCGAGGTCGGCCGTTTTGCATGCCAGGATGGCCGATTTTCGCTCGTGGCTGTCGGTGCGGGTCACTACCGTGGACATGTGAAGAACCGCGATCTCTCGCTGCCCGCTCTGCTGGTCACCGTGCTCCTCTGGGCATCGGCGTTCGTCGGCATCCGAGCGGTGAGCGACACGTTCTCGGCGGGCTCGCTGTCCCTGGGCCGTCTCATCGCCGGCTCCATCGCGTTGACCGCGATCGCCTGGCCGAAGCGTGAGCCCATGCCGACCGGCAGGTCTCTGCAGCTCATCGTCCTGTACGGCGTCGTCTGGTTCGGCGCCTACAACATCGCGCTCAACGCCGCCGAGCAAGACCTCGACGCCGGCACGACTGCCCTCATCGTCAACATCGGACCCATCCTGATCGCCCTGATCGCCGGAGTGATCTTCAAGGAGGGCTTCCCCAAACCGCTGATCGTCGGCATGGCCGTCGCCTTCGCCGGAGTTGCGCTGATCGCCGTCAGCACCCGCAACAACTCATCTGTCGAGACGGCCAGCACGGTTGGCGTGATCCTGTGCCTCGTCGCGGCCATCTGCTACGCCATCGGCACGTTGAGCCAGAAGGTCGCACTACGCGATGTGTCACCCGTGATGTCGGTCTGGCTCGCCTGCTTGGTCGGCACCGTGGTGTGCCTGCCGTTCGCACCTCAGCTCCTCTCCGAGGTCGGCGACGCAACAGCCGGCGACATCGGCTGGCTCGTGTTCCTCGGCGTATTCCCGACCGCGATCGGCTTCAGCACGTGGGCTTACGCGCTCAAGCGCCTGAGTGCGGGGCAGGTTGCGTCGACGACCTACCTCGTACCGGCCGTCGCCACTCTCATCTCCTGGGCCTACCTCGGTGAGGTGCCGACAGCGTTGGCCTTCATCGGCGGTGGGCTGTGCCTGCTCGGCGTCACGATCACCCGGCTCAAGCGGCGTACGGCCGCGGTCGCCGAGCCCGCCGTCACTCCAGGGCAAGCCTGACGGCAGCCTCCACGTGCAGCGCCGTCGTGGGGAAGACCGGCGACTCCACATGTGACTGCTCGACCAGCAGCTCGATCTCGGTGCAGCCGAGGATGACACCCTCGGCGCCGTCGGCCTGGAGGCGAGCGATCACGTCGAGATAGAACGCCCGCGACTCCTCGCGAACGACGCCCAGGCACAGCTCGTCGTAGATGATCTCACTGATCCGCTGGCGAACCTCTGGACCGGGCAGCACGACATCGAGACCGTGCTGGGCCAACCGGTCGACATAGAAGTCCTGCTCCATCGTGAAGATCGTGCCGAGCAGCCCGACGCGGGCGATCCCGGCGGCCCTGACGGCCTCGGCCGTGGTGTCGCCGAGGTGCACGAAAGGCACCGACACCGCGGCTTCGATGGGAGCTGCGACCTTGTGCATCGTGTTCGTGCACAGGACGATCAGGTCGGCTCCTGCTCCTTGGAGCCGCTCAGCCGCCTCGGCGAGCAGCGAGCCGGCGTCATCCCAGCGCCCTTCGACCTGCATCGCCTCGATCTCGGCGAAGTCGACGGAGTGCAGGAGGATCTTGGCCGAGTGCAGGCCGCCGAGCTGATCGCGTACGAGCTCGTTGGCGAGGCGGTAGTACTCGGCCGTGCTCTCCCAGCTCATGCCGCCGAGCAGGCCAATCGTCTTCATCCGATGAGGTCGGTAACGAGGTCGCGCAGGATGCCGAAGCCGTTCTGCGTCAGGATCGACTCGGCGTGGAACTGCACGCCGCGGTAGTGGGGGCCAGCGAGCAGGTGGATGTCACCGGTCTCGGGGTCGGTCTCGACCGTGACACCGTCGGGCAGGCCGGATGCGGGCACCCGGGCGACGAACGTGTTGTAGAAGCCGACGACCTCGGGTCGGTCGAGCACCTGCAGCTTGCTCTGCGTGCCCTGGAAGACGATGTCCTTGAACACGAGGTCCAGGCCGATCTGGTGGCTCAGTGTCTGGTGACCGAGGCACACGGCGAGGAAAGGACGCTTCGTCTCGAGCAGACCTGCGACGACACCGTGCAGCACCGACATCTTGGGATCATCGAGCTCGCGCGGATCGCCGGGTCCGGGGCCGACAACGACGAGGTCATAGCCGTCGAGGTCTCCGTCGGCGTAAACGTCGTGGCGGATGATGTCGGTCGTCATGCCGAGCACGCCGAACACATGCGACAGCATGTTGACGAAGTCGTCCTCGCCGTCGACGATCACGACGCGCTTGCCGACGAGCGAGGGTACGGGTGCGGCGCCGGACTGGTCGGTGAGCCAGAACTGGCTGAGCCGCTGGTTGCGCGAGCCGAGCGCGATGATCACGTCGTCCTCGCGGGTGAACGCGTCGAAGCCATCGACCGGATCGGGCGCTGCCTCGACGAGCCCGAAGGCGCTCAGGATCCCCGATGCCTTCGCCCAGGTCTCCTTGGTCTCATACATCGGATCGGAGTCGCGTACGAGGGTTGCTCCGGCGGTGACCTTGAGGTTGCCGTCGAGGTCGACGTCAGCCGTGCGGATCAGGATCGGGGCATCGGCGCGAGGCAGACCATCGGCATCGCGGCCGATCAACGCGGCGACGGCGGCGTAATAACCGCGGCCCTCGGCCTCGTACTTCTTGATGAGCCGGCACGCGTTCTCGACCGGGCTGCCGGTGACGGTGGCGGCGAACATCGAGTCGCGCAGCACCTCGTTGACGGAGCGATGCGTGCGGCCGGCCAGCAGGTACTCGGTGTGCACCAGGTGCGTCATCGGCTTGAGGTAGGGGCCAAGCACGAGTCCACCTTCATGGCAGATGTCGCACATCATCTTGAGCTCTTCGTCGACGACCATGAAGAGCTCGTAGATCTCCTTCTCGTCCTTGAGGAAGGAGAGCAGCTCACGCTTCCTGTCGGCGTGAGTCTCGAGGCCACGCATCCGGAACGTGCCGCTGATGGGGTTCATCCGCACCTGGCCCGCCTCGACGCTGACATGGCGCTCGGGGCTCGCACCGATCAGGTAGCGGTCGCCGGTGAAGATCAGGAAGGTCCAGAACGCACCGCGCTCACGTTCGAGCAACCGGCGAAACACCGTCAGCGCACGCTCATGACCCCAGTCGGCGACCGTGGCGCGGAAGTGGCGGCCGACCACGAGGTTGGCGCCCTCGCCCTGACCGATCTCGTCGGCGATGATCTCGCGCACCACGGCGGCATAGTCGTCGTCGCTGGTCTCGAACCCTCCCCGATCGGCGAACTCGATCGGCAGGTCCGGCAGCAGGGGCAGCAGCTCGGCGATCGGCACCTCGGCTGAGTGCTCGACCGCGATCGTCGTCAACGGCGTGCCGTCCTGGTGTGCCTCGAAGCCGCGTTCGCGAACCTGCGCGTAAGGCACCAGCACCAGATGGTCCCAACCTTCACCGTCACCCGGCACGGCGGGGATGTCGGCAAGCGAGTCCAGGTCCCTACGGGTTCCGCCGACGAGCGTGACGGTGTCGGAGTCGCGTACGCGGATCATGGCGAACGCAGGCTGCGCGAGGAGATCGTCGATCTGGGTCATGAAGCGTCCTTGAGGAAGTCTCGACCAGCCGAGACAAGAAATGCCCAGAGCCGGCCGGAGGCGGTCTGGGCACGAGTCGACAGTCCACCTACAGGTGGAGCCACCAGCTGGAGGTCTGAGCTGTCATGGCCCGAGCCTAGCGCACCCCGTGCTGGCGGGATCGACCGATTCTGGCCAAACCATGTGAAGACACTCCCGCGCATCCCCGACCAGAAGTCCTGCCGAAATCGAGGGATTTCCCTACTGTCCATCCTGCGATCCCCCAGGATGAGAATACGGAATGTGCACCTCCGGCAGCAGATCATCCTCTATTTGGGTGACCAACGGCGGCAGCACGGAGACGCACACTCCCCAAGAGGGTCGGCACCTCCACCAGCTGGAAGACCGTCACCGCAGGAGCATCTCACACCTGCGCCCTTCACAACTCCGGATCAATCTATTGCTGGGGTACAACGTTATGGCCACTTGGCGACGGCACGAAAACAGAACGCCACACCCCCAACAAGGTCGGCGCCTCCACCAGCTGGACCAGCGTCAGTTCGAGACCCACACACCTGCGCGTCACACTCCTCCGGCTCGATTTACTGCTGGGGGTGGAACGAATACGGACAACTCGGCGACAACACAACCACGAACCGCCTCGCCCCCAAGAATGTCGGCACCTCCACCGGCTGGAAGGGCGTCAACTCCGGAACCTTCCACACCTGCGCCAAGCACAGTTCCGGCTCGCTCTACTGCTGGGGTTACAACGCTCGGGGCAGCTCGGTGACGGCACCGGGACCACGCCGCGCTCGCCACCGGCACCGCCACCAGCTGGAAGCCTGGAGGGCCGTGACTACCCACTCGTCAGGTTCGCTCTACTGCTGGGGCTTCAACTACTACGGCGAACTCGGAGACGGAACCATCACCACTCGCTTCGCGCCCAAAAAGGTCGGCGCCTCCACCAGCTGGACCAGTGTCGCTTCGGGCAACTTCACCATCTGCGCCCGCCACTCATCCGGTTCGCTCTCTGCTCTACAACTCGTTCGGCCAGCTCGGCCCGGCGACACCACCAACCGCGCGTGCCCACGAAAATCGGCACCTACACCGGATGGGCAAGTGTAGTGTGGCGACGGATGTGCGCTGACGACTGCCCAGGTCGCCTACTGCTGGGGGCGCAACAACCAAGGCCAACTCGGCACGGCAACCGAGATCAGTGGACGCCCACCAGGATCACCTCTGTCAGCTGATCGGCCTGAATTCCACCGACAGACTGACGAGAGAGCATCGACACGATCCGATCCGCCGACGCGCTGGTCTCCGCAGCTCGTCGACTCAGCATGCGGAGGCAATCGACATGCCTGTCGGAGGTACCCCTGCATGCGGAACGCCGCAGCCCCACCGGCTCGGCGTGGCCGACAGTTCACGCCGTCATTTTCGAACGCTGTGCGCAACACAGCGATACGGCCAGCTCGGTATACGGCAGCAGCCCCCATACGCGAGTGGCCAACCAGGATCAACGAACTACAAGCTCACTACTCGCGGGTCAAACCCGAGTACGCGTCGCCCGCTGACCAGCCTGAGCGAGTGCCATGCTGGCGGCATGGACATTGACGTCGACCTGATCCGGCGTGACCTGGCGCAGCTCGTCAACATCCCGAGCATTGGCGGCTCAGACGCGGAGATCGCCGCGCAACGCTGGTGTGCCGCGACGCTGACCGGTCTCGGTCTCGAAGTCGACCAGTGGAAGCTCGACCTCGATGCTCTGCGAGCCGACCCGGACTACCCGGGCGAAGAGGTTGCACGCGAAGAGGCATGGGGCTGCGTCGGCGTCTCCGGCTCCGGCACGCCGGCACTCGTCCTCAACGGCCACGTCGACGTGGTGCCACCCGGCGATGCCGAGTCGTGGACCAGCGGGGATCCGTGGCACATACGGGAGGAAGGCGGTCGCTGGTACGGCCGGGGTGTCTGTGACATGAAGGGTGGCGTCGTCGCGATCATCGCGGCAGCGCGTGCCGTCAGTGACCTGAGCCTGACCCGTACTTTTGCCGTGCACACCGTGATCGGGGAGGAGGACGGCGGACTCGGTACGTTTGCAACACTCCGACGTGGACACACCGGCGCTGCCTGCATCATCGCCGAACCGACCGACGGGCAGATCGTCGCCGCGAACGCCGGGTCGCTGACGTTCAGGATCGAGGTGCAGGGCAGATCAACGCACGGGTCGATGCGCGCCTCGGGCCGCAGCGCGATCGATGCGTTCGAGGTCGTCAACCGCACCCTGCGCGAGCTCGAGGCCACCCGAAACGCGGCACCACCTGCTCCGTTCGGGGCGCTCCCGTGGCCCATCAGCGTCGGAATCCTGCAGGCCGGCGACTGGGCCAGCACGGTGCCGGATCAGCTCGTGGCTGAAGGCCGATACGGCGTCATGCCCGGTGAGTCATTCGCCGAAGCCAAGAGGGTGTTCGAGAAGGCCATCGCCACGGTCGAGGACGACTGGCTCGCTGACAACCCTCCGACCGTCACGTGGCCCGGTGGCCATTTCGCCGCCGGCACGCTGCCGCTCGGTGATCCGTTCGGCAACGAGGTCGTTGACGCCGTCACCGCGAGCGGGGCATCGCGCCCTCAGCTCCTCGGCGCACCGTACGGCTCGGACCTGCGCCAGTACGCCGCTGCCGGCATTCCCACCGTGCAGTACGGACCCGGCACGATCGTCGACGCACATGCGATCGACGAGAGCGTACTGATCGATGACGTCGTGGCATGCGCTCGCGCGTACGCCGAGCTCATCGTCAGTCGCTGTTCCTGATCGATGCGGTGATCGGCGTGTAGTCCTCAACCATGATGCGCCCGCCGGAGTCGAAGGTGACCGGTTGCAGGCCGACCGGGACGCCCTCGGCAAACGTCACGATCGTGACCTGGGCGGTGCGTCGAAGTTTGCTGCCCAGTGCGAAGGCGTAGACGGCTCCACCGGTGGTGCCGGTCGTCAACGTCGTCGTCGATCGTCCATTCAGGCCGTTCACGGCTGTCGGCCCGACCTGGCGATGCAGGTGCCCAGTCAGCACCAGGTCGGCGCAACCAGACTGTGCAGCCTGCTTGACCGATGCTGGGCTGTGGACGGCGATGACGTTGATGTCGCCGTCGTTGCATGCCGCTTTGGTGAGCTTGTCGTCCTGGGCGCCGATCGCGCTGATGTTGTCTGACTCATTGCCGTTGTAGCCGGCAGTGAGCCCAGAGCTCCGCGGATCGCTGCTGCCGAGGAACCGGATGCCATTGACCATCACCGGTTTGCCGGCGAGCACGGTGAAGCCCTTTTCCGCCATCTGCTTGGGGACGGTCGGTCCGTTGTCGTGGTTGCCGGCCACCGAGATGATGTCGAAGCCATCGAACTCACGGGCCAACGAGTTGAGGCTGAAGGTCTCCCAGCTCGCCCCGTTCGAGGTGTCGTCACCAAGGTCGATCAGCATCCTCGCCTGAGCCTGGTCGGCGATCGCGCGCGCGACGGGATCCATGCCGATGTTGTCGTGTCGGTCTGTGACGACCAGTGCCGTGGTCTCTCCTTCGAGCGGAGTCCGTACGGTCACCGATTTGGCCTTCTCTGCCAGCTTCCCGTAGAACGCCACCGAGGTCTGATATGTCGACAAAGCGCCTTCTACCAAGACCCTGCTTCCGCTCGTCGATGCTCCTTCGGCAATTTCGACGCGATCGAGCACGGGGTCGGCCGGCAATTGCGGGAACACGGTGCCGATCGGGACCCACGCTGCATCGTCGGCGCGCGGACGCTCCGGTGTGGCCACCAGGGCCAACGCCGCCAGAGTCACGCCCACCACGGCGATTGACCACCACCTCTGCGAACGGCTGGGGTGGCGTGCGGTGGCCAGCAGTGCTCGCCGCCGAGAGCGACCGATCGCCTTCCAAGCCAGGATCGCGATCAGCAGTGCGAGCAGCGCTGCGCCGACACCACGAAGAATCGCGTCCAGCGCCATGGAGACGATCTGAGATCGTACGGCCGCAATCTCGCCCTGCGGCTGAGAAGCGATCACGGCGTCGCGGGCAAGGAGCTGATTGAGATCTGACACATCGGCGTCTCCGAGCCGGATGTCGACACCGATGCCCAGTGGCGCCTCCGCCGGCAGGCGAACCGGCGGCAACAACGGGCCGAAGTCAATGCGCGCATAGCCACTGAAGTCCGGCTGCACCGTCGCCTCGTGCGCGCCGATGACGATCGCCCGTTCGGAGTGGATGAATGTTGTGTAGGCGGTCGGCACTGCGACGCTGATCGAGAGCAGCGCCAGAAGAAGGATCTTGAGCGAGCGGGTCAGGCGATCCGCTCTCGCCAGCGGTCGGTGGTGCCGACCGTCGTGAGGAGTTGCGTGGCACGGGTCAGCACGACGTAGAGCGTACGCCAGCCGGCTGTCGACTCGTCGGTGATCGAGTCGGGCTCGGCGACGATGACACCGTCGAACTCCAGTCCCTTGGTGTCGAGCCCGTCGAGCAGGCGCAGCCGGGTGGGATGCTTCTCGATCAGATCTGAGAGCTCACGCTGCAGGCGTCCGAGGTCGGCGCGCGGCGCCACCAGGGCCACCGTTCCCTCTACCCGATCCAGGATCGCCTCAGTGCTGGCGCGGAGCTGCGACGTCAGCTCGGCCGCGCCGACGACGAGGTGCTCGGGCAGCTCGCCCGTACGGCGCACTGCCTCCGCGAGGTCAGGATCCTTGATGCCGAGCACGGCGACCTTGGCCGCGAGGTCGTAGATCTCGGCGGAGTTGCGGTAGTTGGTCGACAGCCTGAACGCGTGCTCGGGCTTGCCCTCGAGCGCTGCCTTGCGGGCCGCCGCCGACTCGCGCGGATGCGGCCACGACGACTGGGCTTCGTCGCCGACGATCGTCCAGCTGGCGTGGCGGCCACGTCGACCGAGCATGCGCCACTGCATCGGCGACAGGTCCTGCGCCTCGTCGACCAGTACGTGCGCGAAGCCGTCATCCTCGATGCTGCGGGTTGCCCGGTAGCGGTCGTCGCGTTCTTCGCGCTCGCGGCGCTCGAAGCTCATCAGCTGCTTGGGGCCGTCGTCGTCATCGTCACCGTTGTCGGGAATCTCGCCGATCACGTAACGGAGCTCGTCGATCAACGGGATGTCCTCGACACTCGGCTCGCCGATGGCCCAGGACGCCTTGAGCGCAGTGAGCTCGTCGGCGGCGAAGGCACCGCGTCCCAGGGAGTCGATGACATCGGGCAGCGTGCGCCAGACCTCGATCGGATCGACCGGCGGCCACCAGTCCTCGACGAACGAGACGAACGCATCGTCGGTCGTGACGATCTCGGTGAACTCCGCTTCGCCCTTCTCGAGCGCACGCTCGCCGGCGACCTGACGCCACAGCGCATCGACGAGAGCCGCGGGCGCCTTGTCGTACGCCCGGTTGCGCTTGCCACCCGACAACAGCTGGCGACGGATGCGGTCGAGGGCGGCGGCATCGAGGCGCAGCACGTCGTCCTTGTAGAAGTAGCGGAACTCGGTCGGTGCTCCCGGCAGGGGCGCAGCGGCGGCCCGACCGATGAACGCCGTCATACGAGAGGAGCCCTTGGCTGCGGCGGCCACCGGCTCGTCATGACGAGCAGCGCTGAGACCGTCGACCACCTGGCCGAGCGAGCGCAGCGTCACGCTGGTCTCGCCGAGGCTCGGCAGGACGCGCTCGATGTAGTTCATGAACACCGACGAGGGGCCCACGACGAGCACACCGCCGGACTCGAAACGGCGACGATCGGTGTAGAGGAGATAGGCCGCGCGGTGAAGCGCCACGACCGTCTTGCCGGTGCCGGGTCCGCCACCGATCGTGGTCGCGCCGCGGCTGGGAGCGCGGATTGCCTCGTCCTGCTCCTTCTGGATCGTGGCGACGACCGAATGCATCGAGCTGTCACGGGCGCGGCTCAGGCTGGCGAGCAGTGCGCCTTCGCCGACGATGACCAGGTCGTCGGCGGCGTTGTCTGCGTCCAGCAGGTCATCTTCGACGCCGATGACCTTTTCGCCGGAGCACCGCAGCACGCGGCGGCGGATCACGCCGGCCGGATCCTGCGCGGTTGCCTGATAGAACACGGCTGCGGCCGGGGCACGCCAGTCGACGACGATGACGTCACGGTTTTCGTCGCGTACGCCGATGCGACCGATGTAGCGCGACTCCCCGTCGAGCAGGTTGAGGCGGCCGAACACGAGACCGTCGTGCGCGGCGTTGAGCGCGGCGATGCGCTTGGACGCCTGGAAGACCATCGCGTCACGTTCGACGAGTCCGCCTTCGTGCCCGATATGTCCTCGCGCATAACCCTCGGCGACCAGCGCCTGCGCCATCTGGCCCGAGGCCTCGAGCCGCTCGTAGACGTGGTCGACATACGACTGTTCTGCGGCGATCTCCTGCTGGGCCACGAGCGCAGCCTTCTGATCAGTCACCCCAGCCCCTTCACCGTTTGTCGAACTCATAAGTCTAGGCGGTGGGTGATCTATTCCGCAGGCGGCTCTCACGTGCCGGACGGCTGGCCGCCGACGGATTAGGCGGGGTTGAGGATGCGGTCCAGGAACTGCTTCGTGCGTTGTTCCCGCGGGTCACCGATGACCTGGGCGCTGGTGCCGCGCTCGACGACCACGCCGCGGTCGAGGAACAGCACCTGGTCGGCGACCTGCTCGGCGAAGCGGATCTCGTGCGTCACCAGCACTGTGGTCCACCCTTCAGTCACGAGGTCCTTGATGACCGAGAGCACTTCACCGACCAGTTCCGGGTCGAGTGCGGAGGTCGGCTCGTCGAACAGCACGACCCGGGGCTTGAGCGCGAGTGCCCGGGCGATTCCGACCCGTTGCTGCTGGCCGCCCGACAGCTGGAACGGGTGCTGGTCCGCCTTCTCACTCAGTCCGACCTGCTCGAGCAGCTCGCGCGCCTCGGCGACAGCCTCCTCAGGATCGCGCTTCTGCACCTGCACTGGCCCCTCGATGACGTTCTCGAGCACCGTCTTGTGGGGGAACAGGTTGTGGGACTGGAACACCATCCCGCTCTGCGCCCTCAGCCTGGCGATCTGGTCCCTCGCAGCGCGCCCCTTCTCCGGCAGCGACGCGAAGTCAACGGCAACGTCATCGATCTGGATCGTGCCCTTGTCGGCGCGATCGAGCACGTTGAGCGAGCGAAGGATCGTCGTCTTGCCCGACCCTGACGGACCAAGGAGCGCCGTGGTCGTACCGGCCGCGGCCTCGAAGTCGATGCCGCGGAGCACGTGGTTGTCACCGAACGACTTGTGGACGCCGGTCGCGCGTACACGGAGGTCGCCCATGTCAGAACTCGCCTGCTTGATGTCGGTCATGAGGCCACGAACCTGTTCAGTCGGGTTTCGAGTCTTCCTTGGATGGATGTGAGCCCCACGCACATGACCCAGTAGTACAGCGCCGCCAGGGAGTAGATCGGCAGGTACGCGTTGCTGTTTGCCGCGGCGAACTGTCCCTCGCGGGTCAGCTCAGTCACCGTGACGATCGCGAGCAATGAGGTGTCCTTGAGCAGGGAGATCAAGGTGTTGGACAGCGGCGGGACCGCAGTCCGGGCTGCCTGCGGGAAGATGATCCGCCGATGGGTCTGCCAGTAGCCCATCCCGACTGTCGACGCGGCCTCGAACTGGCCCTTGGGGACGGACAGGATCGCCGACCGGACCACCTCGGCCGCGTAGCCACCCACGTTGAGGCTCAGGGCCAGGATTGCCGAGGTCCACGGTGAGAACTTGATCCCGATCTCTGGAAGGCCGAGGAAGATGATGAACAGCTGCACGAGCAACGGGGTCCCGCGGATGATCGAGATGTACGCCTTCGCGATCGCGCTGAGGACACGACTGCCGGAGATCCGGGCCAACGCTGCGGCGACCGCGATGACGAGTCCGAACGCGAAGCTGATGGCGGTGATCGGGATTGTCACGAGCAGGGCCTTCTTGGCCATCGGCCATGCCGCGTCCTTGACGACCTCGGTGTCGCTTCGCACCGCCCGACCTCCGGACACATCGACGTCCCCGGCGTTCTCGACCGTGACGTCGGTCTTGAAGTACTTCTCCGAGATCCTGGCGAGCGTGCCGTCCGCCTTGAGCTCGGCCAATGCCTTGTTGGACTCCTCGAGGCGGGGATCGCCCTTGCGGAACGCGAGGACCTGTTCGCTGACCTCGTCGCCGGCGTTGCCGACGATCTCGATGTCGTCCTTGCCGGTGGTGTTGAGGTAGTCGAGCGCCGCAATGTTGTCGTTGATCAGCAGATCGGCCCGGCCTTGGACCACGAGGGCGGCGGCTTGGGAGAAGCCCTCCACGGCCTGGATCTTGGCACCGGCCTTGCGCGCCACGTCCGCCCAGCTCGTCGTGATCGACTCGGCCGCGACCTTGCCCTTGACGTCGCCGAGGGTCTTGATGCCCTTGGTGCCCTTCTTGACCACGATGACGCCGCGCGAGTAGGTGTACGTCGTGCCCAGGCCGTACTTGGCGTCCCGTTCGGGGTTGAACGTCACCTGATTGGCGATGACATCGATGCGTTTGGCCTCGAGTGCCGTGAATATCGCGTCGAACGTCGTCTCGACGAATTCCAGCTTCCAACCGGCTTTCTTGGCGACGGCCTTGATGACCTCAATGTCGAAGCCTGTGAGCTTGTTGGTCTTGGCATCGTGGAACGAGAACGGTGGGTAGACGCCTTCGGTGCCAACGCGTACGACCGGTTGCTCGGCTTTCGTCGTGACCTGGGCTGCGCTGGCGGCGCCGCCTGAAAGGGCGGCCATGGCCGCGAACATGAGCACGAACAGCCTCAAGGCATGTCGCATTGCTTCTCCTAGGTGGTGAACCACCGAGGGTTTCCCCGATAGAGGGGACACTAGCCCTGAAACGAGCCCCCTGCCGATGTCTCGGTGGCCGGCCGCACCGATGGTGGGGTTTTCACCCAAATCCCGGTATCCAGGCAGAAGAGGTGACTCATCCGCCCTAATCTTCGAGCACACCTCGAAAGGTCTCACGTCATGCGTATGTACAAGAAGCTCGCCCTAGGACTCGCACCCGTTCTGGCAGTCGCGGTGCTGACCGCCACAGCACCTGCGGCCAACGCCGCCTCGAAGTACACAGTCACCGTGACTATGTCGAAGTCGGCCATCGACCTCGGCGACAAGGTCACCGCCAGCGGCAAGGTCACGCCCAAGGCGCCGGGCAAGTACGTCAAGGTGTACGTCCACTACGCGTCCGACAGCGAGGGCGAGTATCACTACATGGGCAAGGACAAGCTCGACAAGAAGAGCAAATTCTCCAAGAAGTTCACGCCCCGGGACAGCGGACGTACCAAGGTGATGGTCGTCAAGGCCCCTGGCAAAGGCAAGAAAGCCGGCAAGGCCAGCAAGTACATCGACAACTACGGGCGAGTGTCACTCTCAGCCCTTCCGCGTCAGACTCTGCGTGGCGTGGTGGCCCCGTCAGACACCATCGATCTTCCGGGCGGTGACATCGGGACCTACAGCGGGTACACCTTCTCCGGCGCCTCGGGCGCCCAGGCCCGTTGGGACACCAAGTACCAGTGCAAGGGCACGATGTACGCCGACGCCGGCATCGATGTGTCCTCACCGGCCGGGTCGGCCATTGCGAACTTCACCTCCGAGAACGCCGACTTCTCAACTCTGCGGCAGTACGAGGGCGATGTGCTGACCTCTGGCGGCAGCACCGAGTTCATCATCTTGCCTCTCACGAAGAAGGTCGGCACCACCTACAAGAGGCCGCGCTACATCGACATCTCGACGCAGGTAGCCAGTGGCGACCCGAAGTACGCCGTCGGTGGGGCTGAGCTGATCTGCAACCTGCCAGGCGGCCTGTTCCCGACCGCGGGCGACTAGACGACCGTCAGACCCGATCCTGGTGTCAAACAGCGATTCTTCCTCTAATATCTGGATACCCAACGACACAACAAGGACCTTCACTGACTGATCTGTCCGGCTGACCAGAGCCGCCAGTTGGAGAATCTCCCGCGAGGAGTTCACATGAGGACCATCGTTCGGCTGGCGGCGGCGCTGCTGATGACAGCAGCAATGTCACTGACTGAGGGTCAGAGCGCCACTTCCTGCTCAGTAACGGCGTCATCGCTTCGCGAGCTTCATCGCTGCCGAACAGCTCGGCTGACTGGGCTGCGACCTGCTCGCCGGGCGGCAAGCCTGCGGTCGCTCGCGCTCAGATCTCGCGCGCACCCACAGGCTTGCTCTGACCCAGGTGATGAGCCCGCGACGCCGTAGCGGGCGAACGCGCGGCAGCTGCCAGGCAGCCAGGTCCGGGAAGCGGCAGCGCACGGTGGTGTGCGCTGCCGCCGAGGAGCGTGACCACTTCCAGCGACTCAGCGATCGCCGGCCACGACGGTGTCGGCTACTTGATCTTCACCGTCTTGGTGACCGTCTTTCCGAGGACCTTGGCGTCGCCGCCGTAGATGATCGTGTACTTCCGATTGCCCTTCTTCTGCTTGGTCACCGACAACGTCACCTTGCCCGACTTCAACGTCCCGGACTTGAGCGTCTTGGAACCCAGCTTGATGGTGATCTTGCCGGTGGGCGTCACGCCCGTCGCCTTGACCGTGATCGTGAACGTTGCCTTCTTCTTGGCTCCCTTCGCCGACACGCTGACCGTCGAGACCGCCTTGACCACGGCCGTCGCGACAGATGTCGCGCTCACTGAGGTGTAGCCCGACTTGGTGCCGGTCACCCTGACCTTCAAGGTCTGACCCAGGTCGGCAGTGACCGGGACGTACGTCTTCGACGTCGCACCCGCGATGTCCGTAGCGCCGCGGATCCACTGGTATTCGAAGGTCACCCCAGCCGGAGTCCACGTGCCCTCGTTCGCCGTCAGTGTCTGACCCGGCCTCGCCGTGCCAGACACCGTCACGGTGCCGGGCGTCATCACGGTGCCGGTCACCGACGCCGTCGGTGTCGACGTGGCATTGGCAGACGTGTAGTTGGTCTTCGTACCTGTCACCTTGACCTTCAACGTCTCACCCACGTCCCCGGCCACCGGCACGTACGTCTTCGACGTCGCACCAGCAATCGCCGTGGACGTTCCGCGGATCCACTGATAGCTGTAGTCCCCGCCCGACAACGCTGGACTCCATGTGCCCTCATTGGCTGTCAGGGTCGACCCCACGGTCGCGGTGCCGGACACCGTCACCGTGCCGGCCGTCATCGTGCCGGTCACCGAAGGCGTCGCAGCAGATGTCGCGCTCGTAGTCGTGTAGTTGGCCTTCGTGCCGGTCACCCTGACCTTCAACGACTGACCCAGATCGGCTGCCACCGGCACGTACGTCTTG
Source organism: uncultured Actinomycetota bacterium (assembly GCA_963849475.1). Taxonomy (GTDB): domain Bacteria; phylum Actinomycetota; class Actinomycetes; order Propionibacteriales; family Nocardioidaceae; genus Aeromicrobium. The sequence goes on along the minus strand of CAWKHC010000004.1, from coordinate 336,069 downwards.
GACGTCGCACCCACGACCTCCGTCGATGCCCCGCGGATCCACTGATAGCTGTAGTCGGCGCCGGACAAGGCCGGGTTCCAGGTGCCCTCGTTCGCCGTCAACGTCTGACCGAGCTTCGCCGTGCCAGAAACGGTCACTGTGCCAGGTGTCATCGCCGAAGCCACGAGGGCCGTCGCCGGCGACGTGGCATTGGCAGAGGTGTAACCCGTCTTGGTGCCGGTCACCCTGACCTTCAACGACTGACCCAGATCGGCGGCAACCGGTACGTACGTCTTCGTCGTCGCACCCGCAATCTCCGTCGACGCCCCGCGGATCCACTGGTACGAGTAGTCCGCACCCGACAGCGCAGGCGTCCACGTGCCCTCGTTGGCGGTCAGAGTTGACCCGACGCTGGCCGAGCCAGACACCGAGACTGTGCCAGGCGTCATCGTGCCCGCGACTGATGGCGCAGTCGCGGCAGACGTCGCGTTGGCCGAGGTGTAGCTGGTCTTGGTGCCGGTCACCTTGACCTTCAACGTCTGACCCACGTCGGCAGCCACCGGGACGTACGTCTTGGACGTCGCACCCGCAATCTCCGTCGACGCCCCACGGATCCACTGATACGAGTAGTCAGCACCAGACAACGCCGGGGACCACGTGCCCTCGTTCGCCGTCAGCGTCTGGCCCACCTTCGCCGTTCCAGTGATCGTCACCGTCCCAGCCGTGATGGTGCCCTCGGCGACTGCAGCGGTCGCCGGGGAGGTCGCGTTCGCCGACGGATAGCCCGTCTTCGTGCCGGTCACCCTGACCTTCAACGTCTGACCCACGTCGGCAGCCACCGGGACGTACGTCTTGGACGTCGCACCCGCGATCTCCGTCGACGCCCCACGGATCCACTGATAGCTGTAGTCGGCGCCGGACAGCGCCGGGGACCAGGTGCCCTCATTGGCAGTCAGGGTCGACCCCAGCTTCGCCGTGCCAGTCACCGTCACGGTGCCAGCCGTCATCGTGCCCGTCACCGAAGCCGTCGGTGCCGACGTGGCATTGGCCGAGGTGTAGCCAGCCTTGGTGCCGGTCACCCTGACCTTCAACGTCTGACCCGCATCGGCAGCGACCGGTGCGTACGTCTTGGACGTCGCACCAGCAATCTCCGTCGCCGTTCCACGGATCCACTGATAGCTGTACTCGGCGCCGGACAACGCCGGGTTCCAGGTGCCCTCGTTCGTCGTGAGGGTCGACCCGATGGTCGCCGTGCCGGTAACCGTCACGGCGCCGACAGTCATCGTGCCTGCAGCGACCGCAGACGTGGCTGCCGATGTCGCATTGGCCGAGGTGTAGCCAGCCTTGGTGCCGGTCACCTTGACCTTCAACGTCTGCCCCACGTCAGCAGCCACCGGCACATACGTCTTGGACGTCGCACCAGCAATCTCCGTCGCCGTTCCACGGATCCACTGATAGCTGTACTCGGCGCCGGACAACGCCGGGTTCCAGGTGCCTTCGTTCGCCGTCAACGTCTGGCCGAGCTTCGCCGTGCCAGTCACGGTCACCGTGCCAGGAGTCATCGTCAGCGCGTCTGCCGCGACGACCGCAGCCGTCGGGGCGGAGGTGGCGCTGCCTGACGTCAGCCCGGCCTTGCTGCCCGTGACCTTGACCTTGATGGTCTGTCCCAGGTCAGCGGCGACTGGGGTGTAGGTCGACGAGGTCGCCCCGCTGATGGAAGTCGTCCCGCGGAACCACTCGTACGTGAAGGCGACTCCGCTGCTGGGAGTCCAGGAACCCGCATTCGGGTTCGCCGTGAGCGTTACACCAACCTTGGGTGTGCCGGTGATCGTGGGCGTCGCCGGCGTGATTGCCGCGGCAGCGTTCGTCACCTGGGCGGTCACATCCGACTCTCGTCGGTTGGGGTTGTAGCCCGACTTCGTGCCTGTGACCTGCACGGAGATCTGAGTGCCCAGCTGAGCTGCCGTGGGCACGAACGTGGTGCCCGTTGCCCCGGCGATCTTGTCGCCGTCGGCGAACCACTGTCGCGTCAGGGTCACCGGAGCGGGACCCCAGGTTCCGTCGTTCGCGGTGAGCGTCTGCCCCACCCGCGGCGACCCCGTGATGGTCGGATCGGCCGAGATCGTGAGGTCGGGGAGCCCGGTCAGCGATGCGTTCTTGCCCGAGACATAACCGCCTGAGACGACGATCGTGTCGGCGCCGGCGAAGGTCTGCTTCGCGTTCCAGAACTGCGGCGGATATCTGAAGTCGCTGAACTTCAGCTTGTACGTTCCCGGCGGCAGCTGGACACGGTAGTCGCCACCGAAGTCGCCATACGCGTATCCACGGGCCTTCTCGGTCCAGGCACCGCCCACCAGTTCGTAGGCGGAGACAGTCGTGTCGAGGTCCAGGCCGGAAACGTGGCCCGTGATGCCTGAGCCTGCGGCCAGGATGGGGCTGATGCCGGTGATGTTGGCGCCTGCGACCGTGACCGGCGTGGCTGTGCTCAGCGTTTGCTTGTCCTGCCAGAACTCAGATGCATAGGCAAAACTCGGTGACTCGAACCCGAGACGGTACGTCCCGTCCTTCAGGGCCATTGCATATGTTCCGTTCGAAGCGGTCGTCGCGTAGGCGACCGAGTCGTACTCACCGGGGTCCTCGCCGCTCGGGACGTACGCGGTCACCTCGACGCCATCGGCCGGGACACCACCGGGTCCTGTGACGGTGCCGGAGACGGTCTTTCCATTGGCCAGTGCGGCACTCTTCGACTGGCTCGAGCCGGGCGCCACCACGACGTCGGCAGCGGAGGCGGCCGTCGTCTTGTTGTCCCAGTACTCGACTGCATAGGAGCCTGAGCCCAGCTCGCCGTCGTAGTAGAACTCGAGCTTGTACGTGCCCTGGGGCGCGAACAGCCCGTAGGTGCCTCCCGATCCCGTGTAGGCGCTGTTGGTGGAGCCACCACCGGAGACGTCGGTGGGGGAGAGGACCGATACGCGGACGTCTCGCAGCGGCGTGCCGCCGGCCTCGGCGGTGACCGTACCGGTGATCTTGCCGTTGTTCGTGAGGGCGATGTTCTTGCCGGTCACGCTGGCCGCCGTGACGGTGATGATGTCAGCCGTCGCATAGGTGAACTTGTCGTTGAAGTACTCAGTGACATAGCGGTAAGCCGGCGTGTCGTCGCCGCGATCGGGCTGATCGATGAACTTGAGCTTGTAGCTGCCCGGTCCCACAGGGAGTGAGTAGGCTCCACCGGCGCCGACATGGGTGCTGTAGACGTACCCGTCATCCTCACCGTCGGTGCTCCGATAGGCCTGCACCTCGACACCTTGCGGGTCAGTCCCTCCCGGAGTCGTCACCGTGCCGCTGATGGCCAGTGCGGCCACCATCGTCGCGTTCTTGCCACCTAGGTCTGCGCCCGCGAGGACGATGTTGTCCGCGGCCCCGACCGTCGTCTTGCCGTTCCAGTACTGGTCCTTGTAGGCCTCGCCACTGAACTTGATGCGGTATGTCCCCGCAGGAAGTGGGATTGAGTAGAATCCAGCAGCGTTCGTGTCCGCCGACTCTCGCGTCTCCCACGTGGTCACACCTTCCTCGGTCACCGCCTGCAACGCCTCGACGTACACGTAGTTGGCAGGGCCACCGCCCGGCGCCGTCACGGTGCCGGTGATGCTCTTGAGGGCTGTCAGCTGGGCGTTGTTCCCAGCCAGGTCGCTCCCGCTGGTCAGCGTGAGCGGATTCGCCGTCGCCAGGGTCGCCTTGTTGTTGTAGAACTGGTCGGCGTACCCGCGCGCGCCGAATTGCATCTTGTAGGTTCCCGGCGGGAGCCTAAGGGCGTACGTACCGTCGCCGTGCGTGTAGTCGTCGCTGAACTGGTAATACTCCAGCACGCCCTCGCCGTTGTCGTAACCCCGGTAGACCGTGACGGTGCCGTTCGACAACGGAACACCTCCCGGCCCGGTGATGGTGCCCTTGATCGACTTGTACGCGGTCAGCACGGCATTCTTGCCGGTCAGACCGGCTGCCGTCACGGTGATGTCGTCAGCCCTGTCGAGGTCTGGTTTGTCGTTGAAGCACTCATCGACGTGGTCCGTCGCGTACACGCAGAGTCGCACCGTGCCGGCGTCGACCGACACCTTGAAGGCGCCGGTGACGTCCGTCTCCGCGTCTCCGGTCTGCGCCCATCCACCCTCGCCGTCGGACTTGAATGCCGTGACGGTGGCATGCTCGATCTCCGCATTGCCGGCCGAGCTGGTGATGACGCCGGAGACGGTGGGGCGAAGTGCAAGCGTCGCGTTCTTCCCGGTCACGTCGGAAGAGGCCACCGCGATGCCGGTCGCGCCATTGAGCGTCGGCTTGTTGTTCCAGTACTGGCGGTAGTACACGCCCTTGCTGTCCTCAAAGCCGAGTCGGTAGGTCGCGTTCTCCGGCACCCCCAGGCTGTAGGTGCCGTTGGCAGCGGTTGTCGTCATGGCGGCGAACACCCATTCGCCGGCATCGGCGTCGTAGCGATAGCCCGTGACCTCGACGCCCTTGAGGTTGACCGAGCCGGGGCCGGTCACCGTTCCGCTGATCGTCGGATTCAGGGCGAGCGTGGCATTCTTGCCCGCCTGATCGGCCCCGCTTACCGTGATCGACGTGGCAGCGCCGACTGTCGATGCGTTGTCGAAGAACTCCGACCGGAACTTCTCGTCGGGGTCGCTGAACCCGACCCGGTAAGTGCCGGGGTCTGCGTACAGCGCGTAGCTCCCGCTCTGGTTCGTGTCGGTGCTCCGGACGTCGACCCAGCTTCCCTCATCCAGGGCGTAGAGGGTGACCTGGATGTCCTTGAGTGGAGTTGCGCTCGTGGGGCCGGTGACCGTGCCTTTGACGGCTTTCCTCACGGCGAGGGACGGACTGATCGTCGTCACTGATGCGTTGTTGACCACCACATTCGTGGCGGTCTCCAAGCTGCCGGCATCCTTCCAAAACTCGGTGACGTACTTGTCACTTCCCTCGAACCCCACGCGATAGGTGCCGTTGGGCGCGAAGATGGCGTAGCCGCCGCTCTGGTCGGTGTAGGCGGTGTCGTACTCCTCCCAGTACGGGTCGTCGACACCGTCGTCCTGTAGTACGTACGCGGTGACCTGTACGTCCTCGAGCGGTCCGCCACCCTCGGCGGTCACCGTTCCACTGATACCGGTGGCGACGGCGGCCTGTGCGGCCGGCAACGGGCCAGCAACGAAGGCCAGGGTTGCCAGCATCGCGACGACCAGCCCGCGAATGAGCACTCGGGAATGCAGGGTGGGTCGGGACATCAGAACCTCCAGGGACGCAGCGGATCCGCTCAGAATTGCGGAGGATCGATCGCGCGTCTGTCGCCAAGCCAACACAAGGACTATCGGCTGCATGACACTCCCGAGGAGCTCGGGAGTCATTCGAACTACGGGAACCTTCGGACGCCTCTGCCCAGCGGACCGAGACGGCTCCGGTGCGGATGCACAGGGTTGATCCCGGAATCACTGAAGTCGCGGAACGCTCTACCTCTTGCCGAGGAAGGCAGTCATCGCTTCACGGGCCTCGTCGCTGCCGAAGAGCTGGGCTGACTGGGCAGCGACTTGGTCGCCGAGGGCGTCGATGCGGGCGACGAGGTCGTGGTTGAGCAGCTTCTTGGACTCGCGCAGACCTTGCGGATAGCCCTTGGCCAGATCGCCGAGCACGCCAGCGACATCGCCCTGGAGGTCAGCGTCGGGGACCGCGCGAGTGATCAGGCCGACCCGTGCTGCTTCGGCCGCGTCGAACTTGCGCGCGGTCAGGAACAGGTCGGCGGCGGCACGATCGGTGAACCTCGGCAGCAGCGTCAACGAGATCACGGCTGCGGCGAGGCCGAGCCGTACCTCGGTGAGCTGGAACGTCACCGACTCGCCCGCGATCACGATGTCGGCAGCGCCGACGATGCCGAGACCACCCGCACGTACGGGTCCGCCGAGCTCGACCACGACCGGTTTGTCGAGCGTCGCGATCTGGCGTTGCAGGGCGACGATCGCCTTGGCGCCCTCGACCATCCCTCCGCCCGCAGCCTCCGACAGGTCCGCGCCGGAGCAGAACACCGTGCCGGCCGACCGGATCAGCACGGCTTTCGCCTCAATGTCCGCGCCCGCCGTGGCGAGATGTGAGGTGAGCTCACCGACCAGCTGACGGCTCAGCGCGTTGCGGTTGTGGTCGCTGTCCAGCGTGATCGTGGCGATCTGATCGGCAACCTCGAGGTGTACGAGCTCAGTCATGGCGCTCCTAGTAGGACTTCGGCAGGCCGAGAGAGAACTGGGCGATGAAGTTGAGCACCATCTCCTTGCTCACCGGCGCGATGCGCGACAGGCGCGAGCCGGCCAACATCTGCACCAGACCGTACTCGTTGGCCAGGCCGTTGCCACCATGTGTCTGGATCGCCCGGTCGACGACGTTGCACACGGCCTCGCCGGCGGCATACTTCGCCATGTTGGCTGCTTCACCGGCAGCCATGAAGTCGCCCGCCACGTACAGCGCGGCGGCCTTCTGGGTCATCAGGCGTGCCATCTCGATCTCGATGTACGACTCGGCGAGCGGGTGCGCGATCGCCTGGTGCGAGCCGATCGGCGCCTTCCACACCTGGCGGTCCTTCGCGTACTCGGTCGCCTTGGCCAGCGCGAGACGCGCTGTGCCGGTCGCGAACGACGCACCCATGATGCGCTCGGGGTTGAGGCCCGCGAAGAGCTGATCGATGCCGGCGTCCTCGCTGCCGATCAGGGTGTCGGCGGGCAGGAGCACGTCGTCGAAGAACAGGGTGAACTGCTTCTCCGGCGAGGTCAGGCCCATGTCGATCTCCTGGTGGGTGAACCCAGGAGAGTCGACCGGAACGAGGAACAGCGCGGGCTTGAGGTTGCCGGTCTTGGCGTCCTCCGTACGAGCCACGACCAGCACGTGGCTGGCCTCGTCGACGCCGGAGATGTACGTCTTGGTGCCGGTCAGGCGCCATCCGCCGTCGTCGGTCCGGTAGGCCGTCGTGATGATCTTGTGCGAGTTGGATCCGGCGTCGGGCTCGGTGATCGAGAACGCGAACGTCGAGGTGCCGTCGGCGAGACCGGGCAGCCAGCGCTCCTTCTGCTCCTGGGTGCCGTACTGCGCGATGATCGTGCCGACGATTGCCGGCGAGACCACCATGAGCAGCAGCGGGCTTCCGGCAGCGGCGAGCTCCTCGCACACGGCAGCGAGGTCGCCGATGTCTCCACCACCTCCGCCGAACTCCTCCGGCACGGCGACGCCGAGGTAGCCGAGCTTGCCGGCTTCCTCCCACAGCTCGGTCGTCTTGCGACCGTGCTTGGCAGCCTGCTCGAAGTAGTCGCGACCGAACTTCTTGCCCAGGTCGGAGACGGCCTTGCGGAGCGCAATGCGCTCCTCGGTCTCGGTGAAGCTGCTCATTCTGTTTCTCCTTCAATGACGGCCAACACTGCGCCGGACTCGACTTGTGCGCCGGCTCTGGCCGACAGCTCGGTGACGACGCCGTCGTACGGCGCCGTGATGGTGTGCTGCATCTTCATGGCCTCGAGGACGACGACGATGTCGCCCTTCTTGACCTCTTGTCCTTCGGTGACGCTGACGCTCATGACCGCGGCCGGCATCGGCGCGAGCAGCGAGCCCTCCGCGATGACATCCGCGGGATCGACGAACTCCGGGATCGGGGTGAGGTCGAACGAACCGCTCGGTCCGTCGACGTCGACCCAGCCAGTGCCGACTGCAACGGTGTAGGTCTCGGTGACGCCCCCGTCGTCGAGCACGACCCGCGTCGGCGTGACTGCACCGATCGTGACGCCCTCGAGCTGAGACTGCACCAATCCGGTGCGGAGGCCGGCGTACGAAACCGTGAGCTCCTCGCCGCCGAGCTCGTACGATCGTGTGCGCGCCTGGCTAGGCACGTTGCGGTAGGCCGTTGGGATACGGCCGAGCACTTTGGCATTTGCTGTGCTGCTTGCCGCCTCGGCGAGTGCTGCCGAGAGAGCAACCTTCGCCGCGGCGCGCTCACCGCTGGCCGGCTTGGACCACTCGGCCAGCCGCTCGTCGAGCAGCGCGGTGTGCACGCGTTCGGCCCGGAACTCCTCGTCGCCGAGGATGCCGAGCAGCAGGTCGATGTTGGTCGTGACGCCGTGGAGACGGGTACGGCGAAGTGCGTCGGCGAGCAGCCGTACGGCATGGGTTCGATCGTCACCGAATGCGATGACCTTGGCGATCATGGCGTCGTAGTGGATGCCGATGACGGATCCGCTCTCGATGCCCGAGTCGACGCGGATGCCCGGACCGTCGGGCACGTCGAACGTACGGACGGTGCCGGTCTGTGGCTGCCAGTCGTCGGCGGGGTCCTCGGCGTACAGGCGCACCTCGATCGCGTGACCCTCCGGGCCCTCAGGCTCGGCGGCAAGCTGCTTGCCCTCGGCGACCAGGATCTGCTGGGCGACCAGATCGACGCCGAACACCTCTTCGCTGACGGGGTGCTCGACCTGGAGGCGGGTGTTCATCTCCAGGAAGTACGCCTTGCCGGTCTCCAGGTGCGCATCGGCGACGAGGAACTCGACCGTGCCGGCGCCGACGTACCCGACTGCTTCGACGGCTGCGCGCGACGCCCCGTGCAGCACCTTGCGGACTTGATCGCTGACCGACGGTGCGGGCGCCTCTTCGACGACCTTCTGGTGGCGGCGCTGGATCGAGCAGTCGCGGTCGCCGACGATCCAGCAGGTGCCGTGGGTGTCGGCCATGACCTGCACCTCGATGTGGCGCGCGGTCGGCAGATAGGGCTCGACGAACACCGTGGCATCGCCGAACGCCGACAGCGCCTCGGCGCCAGCGGCGGTGAGCTCACCCTCGAGGTCCTTGGGGTCGGTGACGATACGCATACCGCGACCTCCGCCGCCCGCCGATGCCTTGACCAGCAGTGGGAAGTCGGACTTCTTGGCGTTGGCTGCGTCGACGCTGAGGATCGGCACGCCGGCCTTGTCCATCAGCTCCTTGGCGCGGATCTTGTCGCCCATCGAGTCGATCGTGTCGGGAGCAGGTCCGATCCAGGTCAGCCCTGCCTTGGCGACATCGCGGGCAAACGCCGCGTTCTCCGAGAGGAAGCCGTAGCCGGGATGGATCGCATCCGCACCGGCCTTGACCGCAGCGGCGATGATGAGATCGCCACGAAGGTACGTGTCCGACGGCGCGTTGCCGGGCAGACGTACCGCGACGTCGGCGTCACCGACGAACGGCGCACCGGCATCGGCGTCGGAATAGACAGCGACCGTACGGATGCCGAGGTCGCGACAGGTGCTGAACACCCGGCGAGCAATCTCACCGCGATTCGCAACCAGGATGCTGGTGATCACGTGAGCTCTCCTCGGGGTGCGCGGTTTACCAGGTTCAGTGGGCAAGATGTTGCTTCACCGGGCAAATTCGCCCGGTGACGTGACCGTTTACCTGCACAACCTGGTAAACCGACGCGACGCATCATGTGCGGAACACTCCGTAGCCCTCGGCGCCCTTGGTGGGCACGGTGTTGATCGCGCTGAGGCAGATGCCGAGGATCGAGCGGGTGTCCCGCGGATCGATCACCCCGTCGTCGTAGAGCATCCCGGAGGTGAAGTACGCCAGCGACTGTTCCTCGATCTGTTGCTCGATGAAGGCACGCATCTGCTTGTCGCCCTCCTCGTCGTACGCCTGCCCCTTCGACTCGGCAGCGCCACGGGCGACGATCGAGATGACGCCGGCGAGCTGGGTCGCACCCATCACCGCGGACTTGGCGTTGACCCAGCTGAACATGAAGCGCGGGTCGTACGCGCGGCCGCTCATCCCGTAGTGACCTGCGCCGTACGAGGCACCGATCACGACCGAGATGTGCGGGACCGTCGAGTTGGAGACGGCGTTGATCATCTGTGCGCCGTGCTTGATGATGCCGCCCTGCTCGTACTCCTTGCCGACCATGTAGCCGGTGGTGTTGTGCAGGAACAGCAGCGGCGTGTCGGTCTGGTTGGCGAGCTGGATGAACTGCGTCGCCTTCTGCGCCTCCTGGCTGAAGAGCACGCCCTGGGCGTTGGCGAGGATGCCGATCGGGTATCCGTGCAGCTGGGCGAAGCCGGTGACGAGCGACGATCCGTACAGCGGCTTGAACTCATCGAACTCGCTGCCGTCGACCAGTCGCGCGATGACCTCGCGCGGGTCGAACGGGATCTTCAAGTCGGTCGGCACGATGCCCAGCAGCTCTTCGGGATCGAAGACCGGCTCGGCGTACGTCGGCTCGGGCACGAAGCCCTTCTTGGACCAGTTGATGTTCTTGATGATGGAGCGGCCGATGCGGATGGCATCGCGCTCGTCGACGGCGAGGTAGTCGGCGAGGCCCGACTGTCGCGCATGCATCTCGGCGCCGCCAAGCTCCTCGTCGGTCGACTCCTCGCCTGTCGCCATCTTGACGAGCGGCGGGCCGGCGAGAAACACCTTGGCGCCCTCCTTGACCATCACGACGTAGTCGCTCATGCCCGGTACGTACGCGCCGCCGGCGGTCGAGTTGCCGAACACCAGCGCCACCGTCGGACGACGAGCCGCGCTGGCTCGGGTGATGTTGCGGAACGAGGCGCCACCGGGGATGAAGATGTCCTTCTGCGTCGGCAGGTCAGCCCCGCCGGACTCGACGAGGTTGATGCTGGGCAGCCCGCACTCGGCAGCGATCTGAGCCGCACGATGCCCCTTGCGCAGGGTGCTCGGGTTGGTCGAGCCACCCTTCACGGTGGGGTCGTTGGCGATGATCATGCACTCGACGCCCTCGACTACGCCGATACCGCTGACGATGGAGGCGCCGACGGCGAAGTCGGTGCCCCAGGCAGCGAGGGTCGACAGCTCGAGGAAGGGCGAGTCGGGGTCCAGCAGCAGCTCGATGCGCTCGCGCGCGGTCAGCTTGCCGCGCTCGTGGTGGCGCTTGATGTTGCGCTCACCGCCGGCTTCGAGCGCCTTGGCGTGCTGGACCTCGAGGTCGTCGATGCGCTCGAGCATCGACTCGCGGTTGCCCGCGTACGTCTCGGTGGTTGTGTCGACAGTCGTCTTCATGAGCAGTCCCCCGCGAGTGGCGCAGTGTGGTTGGTTTTGAGAGTGCGCAACCAACCACATTGCGCCACTCGCGGTGAATTCTTCATCTCAGTACCCCAGGAGCTTTGCGGCCAGGTCGTTCAGGACTTCGGTGGCGCCGCCGCCGATACCGAGGATGCGGGCATCGCGGTAGTGCCGGTCGATCTCGGACTCGCGCATGTAGCCCATGCCGCCGAAGATCTGCACGGCTTCGGAGACGACCCACTCGCAGGCCTCGACCGACTGGTTCTTGGCCATCACCGCATCGAGGATCATCCCGGCCCCCCCGCTCCCTGAGCCTGTCGAAGGGTCGCCGTCGACGGCGCGCTCGACGGCCTGGCGGGTCAGCGCCCGAGCGGCCGACGTACGGCGATGCATCTCGACGAGCTTGTGCCGGATGACCTGGCGGGTGATGAGCGGCTTGCCGAACGTCTCGCGCTCCCGGGCGTATGCCACCGCGAGGTCGAGTGCACGCTGCGCCGTTGCGTAGCCCTGCACCGCGAGACCGAGGCGTTCGCTGACGAACTGCTGCATGACCAGCACGAAGCCACCGTCAACCTCGCCGACGATCTGCGTCGCCGGCACGCGTACGTTGTCGAAGCTCAGCTCGGCGGTGTCGGAGCAGTGCCAGCCCATCTTGCGCAAAGGACGAGCCACGGTGAAGCCGGGCAACCCCTTGTCGATGACGAGCAGGCTGATGCCGCCGTAGCCCTCGCCGCCCGTACGCACCGCGGTCGTGACGAAGTCGGCGCGCACCCCGGAGGTGATGAACGTCTTGGCGCCGTTGACCACGAAGTCGTCGCCATCGCGCACGGCCTTCGTACGGATGTTGGCGACGTCGGAGCCACCCCCGGGCTCGGTGATGCCGAGGGAGCCGATCATCTCGCCGGCGAGGGTCGGACGTACGTAGCGGTCGATCAGGTCAGTGTTGCCGGACCCGACGATGTGGGGCAGCGCGATGCCGTGGGTGAAGAGCGCGGCGATGAGGCCAGACGATCCGCCTGCCTGGATCAGCGACTCCGTGACGATTGACCCGTCGATCAGGTCACCGTCCTGGCCGCCGACCTCGGACGCGAACGCCACACCGAGCAACCCTGCCGATGCGGCCTTCGCGTGCACGTCGCGCGGCACCTCGCCGGCGTCCTCCCACGATGGGAGGTGCGGTACGAGCTCCTTCTCGGTGAAGGACGTGACCATCTCGCGCAGCGCAGTGCGCTCCGGCGTCTCCCAGAGCGTGCTCATAGCTCGCCCGCAACCAGCGCGTCGGGGAGCAGTGTCGACGGGATCGCGCAGTCCCGAGCTCGCAGCCACTCGCCGAGTCCCTTGGCCTGCGGGTCGAGGCGGGTCGACGATGCGACACCGTCGCCGAGCAGACCGTGGATCACGATGTTCACCGCCCGCAGATTGGGCAGCGGATGGATCTCGAGCTTGAGCAATGTCGCCTCAGGCAGGAGCTCGCGAACGGTCGACTCGTCGAGGAATCCCGCCAGCCATACGTACGCGGCGTCGGCAGACGGATGATCGGCCGGGATCCAGACGCCGACGTTGGCATCGCCGCCTTTGTCGCCCGAGCGCGCGTAGGCCAGCCGACCGAGTGGTGCTCGTACGGTCTCGCCGAGCCAGTCCTCGGTCGGCGGCTTCGGTTCGGTCCTCTTCGCGTTCGGGTCGAGGATCGGGGCCACCCGCTCGGGCGGTGCGATGTCCTCGCTGCGACCGTCGGCGTGCTTCACGATGTGCGGCACCATGTCCTGCGGGACGTACGCGGCGCGATAGACCCCGAACGGTGTGCCCGCAGCGGGAGGTCGCGTGACGCTGAAGCCCGGGTATGACGCCAGCGCGAGCTGGATCGCCGCGTCGCTGAAGGCGCGGCCGACCGGCTCGGCCTGGGCGCTCTTGACGTGGCAGCGCAACAGCGACGTTGCCTGTGCCTGGGTCGAGGGATCCGGTACGTCGGTGCGATCCAGCTGCCACTCGACCGAGTCCGGCGGCAGGATCGACAGCGCCTTGTCCATCTGCGTACGGATCAGCGCCGCCTTCTCGGGGATGTCGAGACCCGTGAGCAGGAACTCGACGCTGTTGCGGAACCCGCCGATCGTGTTGAGGCACACCTTCGTCATCTCGGGAGGTGCTTCGCCGGTGACACCCGTGATCGCCACGCGATCTGGACCTTGCTGGGTCAGCGTCATCGAGTCGAGGCGCGAGCTGACGTCGGGTCCGAGGTAGGCGGGACCGTTGACCTCATAGACCAGCTGCGCCGTGACGGTGTCGACCGTGACTGCTCCACCGGTGCCGTCATGCTTGGTGATCACCACCGAGCCGTCGGACGAGATCTCGGCGATGGGGAAGCCGAGCGGCTTGGACGTGTCGATCGAGCCGAAGCCCGAGAAGTTGCCGCCCGTTGCCTGCGTGCCGCACTCGATGACGTGGCCTGCTACCACCGCGCCCGCCAGGGCGTCGTAGTCGTCCCGCGCCCAGCCGAACTCCGCGATCGCCGGGCCGACCACCACGGACGCATCGGTGACACGCCCCGTGACGACCACGTCGGCCCCTCCCTCCAGGGCCGACGCGATGCCAAAGGCCCCGAGATAGGCGTTCGCAGTCATGACGCTACCGAAATTCAGCTCCTCTGCACGGCCAACCAGATCATCGCCCTCGACATGGGCGATCGAGATTTCCAGTCCCTGTTCGGCGGCAATCGACCGCAGCGCATCGGCGAGTCCCGCGGGGTTGAGGCCGCCGGAGTTGGCGACGACCTTGACACCGAGGTCCTTGGCGAGACTCATCGAGTCGGTCATCTGCCTGACGAACGTCTTGGCATAGCCGAGCGTGGAGTCCTTCATCCGGTCACGACCGAGGATCAGCATCGTCAGCTCGGCGAGATAGTCACCGGTGAGGTAGTCGAGCTTGCCGCCTTCGAGCATCTCGCGCATCGCCGAGAGGCGATCGCCGTAGTAGCCCGAGCAGTTGCCGACCCGAATCGTCGTGCTCATCGGTCCGCCAGTCGCCGTGGGTCATTGCCGGGGAGTCCGGCGAAGGCTTGGGCGATGTCCAGCCAGTGATCGGCGTTGTCGCCGACGACCTGCAGTTCGAGGTCATCGCGATGACGCCGGCGGGTCACCAGCAGCGCGAAGTCGTAGCCGTCACCGGTCACTCGCTCGTCAGCGTCCTCGGGTCCCCAGGTCCACAGGTCTCCGTCGGGTCCGGTCAGCTCCACACGTACGTCACCTTCGGGGACCTCCTCGCCACGCATCATGTACGCGAACCCACGAGCTCGTACGCCGATGTGCGCCACGTGCTTGGCCCGCGACGTCTTGGGCACCTCGATGCCGAGCGCCTCGGCGACATCGTGCGAGTGCGCCCACGTCTCCATGACTCGCGCGGTGGCCATCGAGACCGGGCTCATGGGCGGCCCGAACCACGGGATCTTCTCGCCATCGGGCACGGCGCGGAGCGCAGCCTGCAGGTCCGTGCGACCTTCGCGCCAGCTGGCAAGGAGCTCGGCCGGAGGGATGAGCGCCATCTCCTCGGCGGCTTCGTCGACGAATCCCGTGGGGTTGGCGGCAGCCGCTTTGAGACCTTCAGCGAAGGCGGGCTCGTCCGTGATCGCAGTGACCGATGCGACGTCAGTCCAGTGCAGATGGGCGATCTGGTGCGTCACGGTCCAGCCCTCGGGCGTGGTCACAGTCCCCCAGCCATCCACATCGAGCACGGACACCCAGCCGTCGAGCTGAGCGCTCTCGGCGTCGAGATCGGCTAGCACCTGGTCCAGAATCGTCATGTGAGCTCCAGCTGTTGGTCGAGGATGATCGCCCATGAGTCGAGAACGACAGAGCGTCGCTTCGCGTCATCGGACAGGGACGCTGCGAGGCCGAGACCACGCAGGAGGTCGAGGGTGGCTTGGACGACCTCGCGGTTGTGTCCGCGTGACTCGTCAACGCCGAGGAGCTCAAGCGCGTACGCGTGTGTCTCACGGCCGACCCGACGCTCAAGGGGAGCCACTGATTCACGGAGCTCAGCGTCCGTACGCGCGGCCACCCACAGCTCGAGCGCAGCGAAGAACACCGGCGAGACGAACTGCGCCGACAGGATCTCGAGCACGGCACGGGTACGACCGGCCTCGGGCAGGTCTGCGGCAGCCTGCCGCATGTCGTCGCGACGGCGTTCGGTCAGGTGGCCGACGGCGGCCACGACGAGGTCTTGCTTCGTCGGGAAGTGGTGGAGCTGGGCGCCGCGGCTGACGCCGGCTCGCTGACTCACGACGGTCGTCGTCGTTCCGGACCAGCCGAGCTCGACCAGGCAGTCGACGGTGGCCTCCATCAGTCGCTGTCGCATCGCACGGGTGCGCTCCCCTTGAGGAGTCCTCGACTGCGGCTGGGTGGTCACCGGTCCAGCATGCGTGCTTTCCCACAAACAGTCAAGCCTGATTGTTTCTTCCTCCCTCAACCGATGACGACGCGGAACCCTTTCGATACGCTCTTGGTTCTCTCCAGCCAAGGACGACTCATGACTGACCTGACTCCCACTGCCAGCGAACCCACGGGCGGCAGGCGCACGCGCTTCATCATCATCGGCGCGGCCGTCGGTGTCGTTGTCGCGCTCGCCGGAGTCGCGGCGTTTGCGTGGCAGAAGCTCGACGGTGGCGGCACCCAGCCGCACGACGTGCTGCCGGCGTCGGTCGTCGCGTACGCGCGTGTCGACGCCGACCCGTCGGCGAGCCAGAAGATCGCCCTGCTCCGGCTGATCCGCAAGTTCCCGGAGCTGGCCAAGGAGATCGGCATCAAGGACGTCGACCAGGACGTCCGCAAGCTGCTGCTGGAAGATGCCGCCAAGAGCTGCGACCTCGACTACGAGGACGACATCAAGCCGTGGATCGGCAATCGCCTCGGAGTTGCGTATGACGCCGACCTGGAGACCCCGATCGTCGCGGTCCAGGTCAGCAACGAGGGCAAGGCGCGTACCGGCATCAACAAGCTGGCCGACTGCGGTGGGCCAGGCGCTGGCACCGGCATCACCTTCCTCGACGGGTACGCCATCGTGACCCCCAAGAAGGGCGACGCCGCCAAGGCCGCGACCGCAGCCACCAAGAAGCCCCTCTCCGACAACGCCACGTACACAAAGGACGTCGACGCACTCGGCGACGAAGGCGTGTTCTCGGCCTGGGCCGACCTGAAGGGTGTCGCGACGATCGACGAGCTCAGCGGCTTCCTGGGCCCGGACGCGGAAAACATCTTCGCCGGTGCGACCACGGCAGCAGTCACCCTGCGCGCCACCTCGTCATCGCTCGAGCTCGCGTCGATCGGACACACCGGCAAGGCTGCGGAGAAGGTCAAGACGACCGACATCGGCGACCTCCCGGCCGACACCGCGCTCGCGTTCTCGATCTCCGGTTTCGGCGACCAGGCGGCAGAGCAGTTCGAGTCCGGCTTCATCGATGAGCTCCAGGGCGAAGGGCTCGACGACGACCTCGCTAGCTTCGAGAAGGAGTTCGGGCTCAAGGTGCCCGAGGACATCAAGACGCTGTTCGGCGACGGACTGACGCTCGCCGTCGGTGGTCGCAACCTCGAGACGCTGCCGATGATGTCCGGTCCGCAGGACCTCGCTCAGCTCGATGTCGGACTCAAGCTCACCACCGACCCGGTCAAGGGTGCCGACCTCGCCAAGCGACTGGTCGACCTGGCAGCCGAGGTCGGCTTCACCCTCATCTCGACACCCGTCGCCGACGGCGTGGTGATCTCCACCAACACCCAGGCTGCCGATGCCTTCGCCAGCGGCGGCGACCTCGGCAAGTCCGAGAACTACCGGAAGGCCATCGCGCACAAGGGAGAGGGCTCAGAGTTCTTCGTCAACATCGACACGATCCTCGAAGCGCTGCTGGCGTCCAACCCGCCGCCGGACGTCGAGGACGTGCTCAACGAGCTCGGGCCACTGTCAGCACTCGGCATCTCGGGCTCGTCCGATGCCAAGACCTTCAAGGCAACGCTGCGGCTCATCCTCGAGTGAGTCAGGCGGCGTCGTCGGGTACGAGCTCGCCGACGATGACCTCTTCGTGGGAGTCAGGGTCGACGACCGGCTCGCGATCGAGCTCACCAACGGCCCGCCGCGCGAAGTCTGCAGCGAGCTGCAGCGCCATCTCGCTCTCGGGCAGCACCTTGGCCAGCACCGGGAACGCGTGCACCTGCTTGCGCCACAGGTGCGTCTCGACCTCGACCCCGCGCTCGGAGAGCAGCAGCGCCATGGCCTCGACCTCGGGCCGTAGCATCTCGTCCTCGACCGCGACCAGGAACGTCGGCGACGAAATGTAGGCGCTGGCGTGCAGCGGTGAGGCGTAGCCCTCGATCGCCGAGCCCTCGGGCAACCAGCGCTCACGGATCTGCGCAATACGGCGTACGGGGAGGTAGGCGTCGCGCGACTTGATGATCCGCTGGACCGCCTTGTCGTCGCGATCAGGATCGACGCTGAGCAGCGGCGAAAAGCACAGCAACGCAGCTGGCGCCTGGAGTCCCCTGCGGTTGGCGAGCTCGGCAACCTTCATGGTCAGGTAGCCGCCGGCCGAGTCGCCGGCGACCACGACCTTGTCCGGGTGCACGGTCTGCTCGAGCAAAGCCTCGTACGCGGTGATGACGTCCTGCACCGAGTCGGCGATCGAGCCCTCGGGCAGCTGTACGTAGTCGACCGAGATGACGGTTGCCCCGGTCTTGCGAGCAAGGCGTTCACAGATGCGGCGATGCGTCTCGATGCTGCCGGAGAAGAATCCGCCGCCGTGCAGATAGAGGATGGTCATGTCGCTGGTCGTGCCGAAGCGGTGGACCATCGACTCGACCGGTACGCCGTCGAGCTCGAAACGGATCGACTCGACGTACGGCGAATGAGGCCGCCGGGCCGACAGCTTGTCGACGGCGCGGATGGTCGCCAGCGAACGGTCGTTGAGAGGTGTGAGGTGAAGCAGTGGCTTGAACACCAGCCGTGCGGTGCGCTGCAGGACCCTCGCACGGAAGCTGTAGCTCTCGTGAACGATGGCCTTGTCATAGACGACACGCATCGGGCCACGGCCCGGCAGCAGCATGCGAACACGCTCGCTGGGGCGTCGCCAGATCGCCAGTCGCTTGAGCAGCGAGGTCCACAACATACCTTCGAGCATACCTACGGTATGCGTTCCGGCCAAGTTGTTCGACCGTATTTGCGCAGGTCAGAGGCATAATCGGCCGCCTCCGTACGAAACGCTAGGCTCGGGGGATGCTTGAAGGTGTGGTGATCTTCGCCGCCGGAATCTGGGCGGGCATGATCAACACGATCGTCGGCTCCGGCACCCTCATCACGTTCCCCACGCTGCTGTTGTTCGGCTACCCCGCGCTGACGGCCAACGTCTCCAACAACATCGGTCTCGTCGCCGGCGGCATCTCCGGCACGTACGGCTACCGCCACGAGGCCCGCGAGCTCAAGGCAAGCCTCATCCGGCTCGCGCCCGCGTCAGTTCTCGGAGCCATCACCGGAGCGGTGCTGCTGCTGACGCTGCCGGACAGCTCGTTCGATGCGATCGTCCCGGCGCTCATCGCACTCGCCCTCGTGATGGTCATCGTCGGGCCGACGATCCAGCGCCGTACAGCAGATCGCATGCAGGACCGCGCCGTCGACGTCCAACGAGTGTCGCCCGCACTGTTTGCCGGCATCTTCGGCCTCGGCGTCTACGGCGGCTATTTCGGGGCAGCGCAGGGCATCTTGCTCATGGGACTGATGAGCATGATGCTCAGCGCCGGCATCCAGGCGCTCAACGGGCTCAAGAACGTGCTCGGCACCCTCGTCAATGGGGTCGCCGCGATCGCGTTCATGGTGTTCGCCTGGGACCGGATCGACTGGAAGATCGTTGCGCTGATCGGCGGCGGGAGCCTGATCGGCGGCGTGCTGGGTGCTCGCATCGGTCGGCGACTGCCACCGCTGGTGCTCCGCGCCATCATCCTGCTCATCGGCACGGTGGCCCTGGTCAAGATTCTCTGGTTCGACTGACCCGGTTCACTCGGCCGAGAAGCGCGCATCGACCTCGACGCGGATAATGATCTGCTCGGGCGCCAAGGCCAGCGACGGCCCACCACCCATGTCGGCCTGGGCCATCATCATCTTGGGCATCGGCCCGGATTCATGGGGCTGGCTGCTGAGCATGCCCGGGTCGGAGAGCTGCAAGGGGACGACCTTGCCGCGGCGTACGGAGTTGGCATAGACCTGCGCCTTGGCTACCGCATCGTCGACCGCGGCCTTGCGGACCTCGGACTCATAAGACCGGCGGTTCTTGACCGTCACGTCCCAGGAGATGTCGACGATCTCGATGCCTTCCTTGCCCGACCAGAAGTCGAGGAAGCCACTGAGCCGCTCGAAGTCGGTGAACTCGGCGACTGCCTCGACCCGCGCCACATGCACCATGTCCAGCCGCTTGCCGTTCTGGTCCCACGGTCGGTGACTGAACACCCGCACCTGCGCACTCGACCAGGTCGTCACGGCACTGAGGTCGACCAGCTCCTTGAGCTGGGTCGTCAGCGGGTCCTGGAGGGCGACCGCATCGGCGAACACCTTGGACTTGTCGGAGCCTTCGATCGCGGCCGCCATCGAGACGGTCGCCCTCTCGGCGGGATGCCTTGTCTCCGCGGAGCCGCGGACCGTGATCTCGAGCGTCATGAGGTCATGATGCCCCACGGGACCGCCCCGCGAATGCGACATCGGGGTTGTCACATTGTCATTCTGCTGTTTTACTTGCGTTCAAATACTCTCGGTATGTGAACCCCTGGAGGAGCATGACTGACACCACGGTGCACGACGCGGCCATCATCGGGGCCGGCTTCGGTGGCATGGGCGCAGCCATCCAGCTGGGGCGTCTGGGCTTCACCGACCTGGTGATACTCGAGCGCGAGGACGACCTTGGCGGCACCTGGCACGTCAACCGCTACCCCGGCCTCGCGGTCGACATCCCCTCCTCGACCTACTCCTACTCCTTTGAGCCCAACCCGCATTGGTCTCGCCTGTACGCGACGGGCGGCGAGCTCAAGGCGTACGCCACGCACGTCGCCGACAAGTACGACCTGCGCAAGCACATGCGCTTCAACTCAGTTGTCGAAGGCGCCGTGTGGGATGCAGAGCACGAGCACTGGACCGTCAACGTCGCTGGCGGCGAGCGCATCAACGCGCGCTACCTGATGACCGCCACCGGCTTCCTCTCGCAGCCCAGGATGCCCGACATCCCCGGCATCGAGACCTTCGCCGGCAAGGTCATCCACACCACCAAGTGGGACGACTCGTACGACCTGGCGGGCAAGAAGGCTGCCGTCATCGGCACGGGAGCGACCGCCGTGCAGCTCATCCCGGAGATCGCACCGACCCTCGCCGAGCTGACCGTCTATCAGCGCACCGCGATCTGGGTGACTCCCAAGTCGGACGCCAAGATCCCGAAGGGTGTGCGGAGCATGTACGCGAGGGTGCCGCTCACCCAGCGCATCGTGCGTGGGTTCGGGTCGGGCGTGCTCGAGGTTCTCATGGTCTCTGCGGTGCTCAGGTACCGCCGCTTCAAGACGATCAACAAGATCGCCGAGCGGGTGGCCAAGCGGCACATGGCCCGCCAGATCAGCGATCCCGAGCTCCGCAAGAAACTGACGCCCGACTACGACTTCGGCTGCAAGCGCCCGACGTTCTCCAACGACTACTTCAAGGCGTTCACCCGCGACAACGTCCACCTGGAGACGACACCGATCGAACGGATCGAGCCCGACGGCATCGTCACCAGCGACGGCAACAAGACGACCATCGACACCTTGGTCCTCGCGACCGGGTTCAACCTGTGGGACGTCAACTTCCCGGCGATCGAGATCATTGGCCGAGATGGCCGCAACCTCGGCAAGTGGTGGCGCGACAACCGATTCCAGGCGTACGAGGGTGTCGCGGTGCCGCACTTCCCCAACTTCCTGACGCTGGCCAGCCCCTACTCGTACAGCGGCCTGTCCTACTTCACGACGATCGAGTCGCAGATGAAGCACATGTTGCGTCTGTTCGGCGAGGTCAGCAAGCGCCGTGCCTCGACGTTCGAGGTGACCGAGCGGGCCAACGCCGAGTTCCTCGACCGGATGACCGAGAACCTCCAGGACTCGGTGTTCGCGCTCGGCAGCTGCTCGACGGCGAGGAGCTACTACTTCAACCAGCACGGTGAAGCAGCCATCTTGCGTCCGACGTCGACGATCAACGCCTTCCGCGAAGCATCACGCTTCCCACTTGAGGCCTACTTCTACGCCTGAGCGAGCAGGCGGGCTCCTGCCAGAGGTACGAGGTCGGCGCGCTCGGAGGCGTCGATCTCATGCCCGTGCTCGCAGGTCAGACGCGCGTGGATTGCCTCACCGCAGTCGCGGTGGCGCAGCTCCATCGGCGCGCCGTCGGCACCCGCTCGGTGTTTGTCGCCGAAGTCCATCAACGCGATCAGCACAGAGCGGAGATCTCGACCAGCGGAAGTGAGCACGTATTCCTGACGCGCCCGCTCACCCTCGGCCTTGTAGTCGCGCCGCTCGACCAGCCCCTCATCGACCAGCAACTTCAACCGCTTGGCGAGCACGTCTCGGGCGATGCCCAGGTGGGACTGGAGTGCATCGAAGCGCCTCACACCGTTGAACAGATCGCGTACGACTAGCACGGTCCAGCGATCGCCGAGCACCTCTGCAGTACGAGCGATCGAGCAGCTCGACGAGTCGTAGTCAGACCAGGTCATGCATCCTCCTGAGACGTCGATCACGCTGAGTTTGGATCGCCTACTTAGATGCTACGCTCTCTTTCACCGCATCGGAAGGGCCGCACCATGACCGACCTCGTGCAGAACACGAAGACCATCAGGTGGGTCGACCCGCTCCCGCAGGCAGCCCAAGCGCTGAGCATGAGTGGCATTGACTACCTGCGCGCCATCCTCGCCGGGGACATCCCGGGGGCGCCGATCGCCAGCCACATCAACATGGACTTCGTCAGCGTCGACCCAGGCACCGTCGTCATGGGTGCGACGCCCGACGAGTCGCACTACAACCCCATCGGTTCGGTGCATGGCGGATTCTTCGCGACCTTGCTCGACTCAGTGTGTGGATGCGCTGTGCAGACCACCCTTCCCGCCGGCACGGCCTACACCTCCCTCGATCTCAACGTGAGTTTCCTGCGAAGCATCACCGCCGAGACTGGCCGCGTCGTGGCCACCGGCCGGGTCACCAAGCCGGGATCGCGGGCCGCGTTCGTCGAGGCCGACATCCGCGATACAGACGGTCGACTGCTCGCGACCGCGACATCGACCTGCTTGGTGTTCATCCCCTGAGACGGTGCCATAACCGCGGGAAACATGAGGAATTCCTCATATAGCATTGAGGGGTGGTCACCCTCGCCCAGCTACAGGTCAGCTCACTTGGCGATTGCGCCATCGACTCCCCACTCGCGCTCTACGTCGAAGGACGTACGACCAACGAGTACTACGTCGGAGAGACCGACCGCATCCTGTACGACGACACGCTCGAGCTGATTGCGTCACGTGGCGTGCCCCTCGGGGAACTGCCGACGTTCGAGTCCGGCGGCCCACGAGACAAGATCTTCTTCGATCCGGCCACCACCAAGGTCGGCGTGGTCACGTGTGGCGGACTGTGTCCCGGCCTCAACGACGTCATCCGCGCCATCGTGCTTGAGCTCCACACCCACTACGGCGTGCGGGACGTCGTCGGCTTCCAGCACGGCTATGCCGGGTTGGTCCCCGAGCTGGGTCACGACATCGTGCCACTCACACCGGAGTCGGTCTCGCGCATCAACGAGCGTGGCGGGACCATCCTGGGTACATCCCGTGGCGCCCAGGATCCCGTGGTGATCGTCGACCGTCTCGTCGAGCTGGGCATCAACGTCCTGATGGTGATCGGTGGCGACGGGTCGATGCGCGGCGCCCACAACATCGTGGTCGAGATCGAACGGCGCGGACTCAGGATCGGAGTCGTCGGCGTGCCCAAGACGATCGACAACGACATCCCGCACATCGGCCAGAGCTTTGGCTTCTCCACCGCGTTCGCCAAGGCTGCCGAGTCGATCAAGGCTGCCCGGGTCGAGGTCGAGGCGGCTGTCGGCGGCATCGGCATCGTCAAGGTCATGGGACGGCACGCCGGGTTCATCGCCTGCTACGCCGCGCTCGCCAACCACGACGCCGACTTCGTCCTGATCCCGGAGGTCGACTTCTCGCTCGATGGCGACAACGGACTGCTGGCTCTGCTGGAACGCCGAGTCACCGAACGCGGCAGCGCCGTCATCGTGCTGGCCGAAGGTGCCGGGCAGCAGCTCATACCGGCGAGCGATCGTACGGATCAAAGCGGCAACGCCGTGCTGGGAGACATCGCCCGCTACTTGCGCGACCAGATCACCAAGCACTTCGCCAACGCCGACCTCCCGCTGACGATGCGTTACTTCAACCCCGGCTATGCGATCCGGTCCGTGCCGGCCGATGCATCCGACTCCGTCTACTGTGCCCGCCTGGCCCAGACCGCAGTTCACGCTGCGATGGCGGGACGGACCGATCTCGTCGTCGGGCGCCGGCGACACCGATTCGTCAACGTGCCGATCCCGATCGTGACGCAGGGGTCCCACAGCGTCTCGCCCGAGGGTGACCTATGGCTCAGCGTCCTCGAGTCGACGGCGCAGCCCTTCTCGATCTCCTGAGACCGAGCGACCCACGGTCACGACGGATTCCTGCCCGAGGGCCGACCAGGTGGGCGACCTCGCCCGCAAGCTGCTCGATCTTCCTGACGCTGTCTTCCAGATCCGCCACCAGAGCAGCGTACGAGGCCCCTAAAATGTGTGCATGACCGAGTGGATCCTGATCATTGGCGGTGTCATCCTCGGCCTGGTGCTGGCAACGCACGCCGCCGGCGTCGGGTTCATCGCCAGTCGCGTCTTCATATCTGGTCGCAGGAAGCTGAAGCAGTTCAGCCCGTCAGACCATCTTGCGCACGACGCCTAGTGGCGCGTACTTCATGACCTTGCCGAGCGGCGCCCACGGCCATCCGGGTACGGCGGCATCTGTGACCTCGGCCTCGATCTTCTTGACCAGCGCCTTGCAGCCCGTCTCGGTGTCGACCATCATCCGCGCTTCCTTCTGAACCGCCTCGTTCATCTCCGAGGCGATGTAGCCGGGGAACAACGTCGTGACCTTGATGTCGTGACCCTTGCGACCGATCAGGTCAGAGCGGATGCCCTCGGCCAGCATCGCCACACCAGCCTTGGTCGCTGCGTACGTCGTCATCGACGAGGGCATGCCACGCATCGCTGACATCGACGAGATGACGACCAAGTGGCCCGCCTTGCGCTCGTAGAAGTGCTCCATCGCGGCCTCACACTGAGCCAGTGCGGCGATGAAGTTGGTCTCGGCGGTCTGCTTGTTGGCGTAGAACTTGCCGGTGCCGATGCGACCGCCCTTGCCGAGGCCGGCGTTGACGATGACCCGGTCGAGTCCGCCGAGCTCGGTGATGGCCTGCTTGAACACCGCGAACACCTGGTCGTGGTCGTTGACGTCGAGCTCGTGCACCACGACCTCGATGGTGGGGTTGGCCTCGAGCAGCTCGGCCTTGAGAGCCTCGAGCCGGTCGACGCGTCGTGCTGTCAGCGCGAGGTGGTGCCCCTTGGCCGCGAGGATGCGGGCCATGCCGGCACCGAGTCCTGAGCTCGCACCGGTGATCAGAATGTTCTTGCGCATGTCAGTCCTTCTTCGCCATCTGGACGGAAGCCTTGCTCATCATCGAGTAGTACAGCGGTCGGGCAAATCGCTTGGCCGCATAGGCCACCTTGCCGTCCCGGTCGGTCAGGATGATGTGGCGGCCCTTCTCGATCCCCTTGATCACCCTGGTGGCGATCGTGTCAGCCGAGAGCTTGGCGTTTCCGATCAGCTTGGCGGCCGACTTGTTGGCCTGCTCGTCCTTGCCGCGCAGCGACTCGGTGAGGTTGGTCTTGAAGAACGTCGGGCAGATGACCGAGACGTTGACGCCGTACGGCTTGAGCTCGTGGAACAACGACTCGCTGATCGCGACGACTCCCGCCTTGACGGCGACGTACTCGGTCATCCGCGGCGGGTGGATCAGTCCGGCCGCCGAGGCGGTGTTGATGATGTGGCCGCTGCCCTGCGCCTTCATCATCGGCGTGAACGCGCGGCAGCCACGAGCCACGCCGAGCAGGTTGATGTCGACGATCCACTGCCACTGATCCATCTCGGACAGCTCGATCCGACCACCAGCGGCGACTCCGGCGTTGTTGAACAGGTAGTCGAGACCATCCCACTGCTCGGTGACCCAGTCGCGGGCCTTGGCCCAGTCGACGTCCTGGGTGACATCGAGCGTCAGGTATGAGACACCGTCGAGTCCGCGCAACGTCTCGGGGATCTCACTCGGCACGTCCGTGGCCAGCACGCGGGCGCCGCGCTCGACGAACTGGTGGACGAGGGCGAGACCCAGACCGGAGGCTGCGCCGGTGATCAGGACACGCGAATCTGGGGCGATCTTCATGTCCAGATACTAGCGGTATCTGGATGTGCGCAGGCGGCCTCAGCCTCAGCGAAAGGTGACCATGTCCCGGGGCAGGTGGCCGTGCTCGTTGAACGTCAGCAGTCGGGGCCCGGACTGGCCGACGATGATCGTGGTGACACTGGCGTTGATCACGACGTCGTTGACGCGTTGGAAGAGCGTGGCGCCACCGGTCAACAGGTGCGAGGCAACGAGGGCGATCGGGCCGCCAGACGTGAACACCGCGACGGAACGACCAGACCCTGCGCCAGCCACCGCGCGGTCGAAGGCCTTCATGACCCGCTCGACGAACTGCTGGTACGTCTCACCGGCGCCCTCGCCTCCAGCGATCCATCCGTCAAGTGCGAGGTTGAGCTTGGCCTGGAACGCCTTGGGGTCATCGGTCAGCGACGTCGGGTCATGCGCCTTCGCGATGGCCAGGTGATCGAACTCGTCCCACCCGTCGTCGACGTCATATCCCTCGCCCTGCCCACAGGCATCGATCGCCGAGATCGCCGTCTGGGAGTGACGCTTCATGGATCCGGCAATCGCTGACGTCGGCGCCCAGTCCGAGGCTTCCCAGGACATACCGAGCGCGGTCGACTGCTTCTGCCCCAGCGCGGACAGCAGGTCGTAGTCGTCGGCACCCCACGAGGCCTGGCCATGACGGATGAGGTGCACAGAACCCATGCGTGGAGCCTATCGGCGGGTCACAGGAAGTTACCTCCCCGTTGACTCGCGAGTAGCTCCTACATTGGGGCCATGAGCAATGAGGGAGTCAGATTCACCTCCGAGAGCACCTCGGCGGCGGCCCGCGCGATCATGGGAGATGCATTGCGCAAGGCCGATCCGGTCGGGGCACGGGCTGTCGAGAACGAGACCAACTGGCGACGCAACTACCTGGGCCACTTCCGCCGGGCGCTCGAGGCCGGCATCGGTGAAGCTCCGGCTGCACACTCGATCGCGGCCGACGGCTTGCGCAGCGCGCGTGACCAGATGCGGGTCGGCGACGAGCGACTCGACGACGCAATCTCCAAGACTCGGCTGACGCAGGTGTTCCACACCCAGACGATCAAGGGCGATAGCGACATCGAGACCGATCTGACGCTGCCCTATCGCGGTGAACGTCTGAGCGGCAAGGCGCTGCTCGGCCAGCTGGATCAGTGGGTCACCGATGGCGTCATCACGCAGTCCTGCTCCGAGGCAGTCCAGACCGTGATGGACAACCCCGAATGGATGCGCCTCGATGGGGACACGATGGTCGTCCTCGGCGCCGGCGCCGAGATGGGGCCCTACCGGGCCTTGATGCGCTGGGGTGCATCCTGCGTCGCCCTCGACCTGCCGCGGACCGACGTGCAGTCACGCATCAGCGAGTACGCCACCGAGTCGGCCGGTCGCCTCCACGTACCGGCACGCATCGTCACCAACGGTGATGCCGATGTCGGCGCCGATCTGGTCACCGAGCTGCCCGCCGTCGCCGAGTGGCTCGATCACATCGACGGACGTCTCGTGCTCGGCAACTACTGCTACGCCGACGGTGGGACCCACGTTCGCGTGACGATGGCAGCCGATGCGCTCGCGACTCATCTGATCGAGAGCCGACCCGACACCGCACTGGCGTTCCTCGCGACACCGACGGACGTCTTCGCCGTGCCGGCCGAGGAAGTCGCGATGGCCAATGCCGCGTACGCCTCACGCAGCCTGCTCCGCACCCCACTGCGACTCGTCAGCGGAGGTCGCCTGTTGCAGCGCAACTACCCGCCCGGAGCCGACCCCGGCATCAACGATGCGCTCGTCCCGCAGCAGGGACCCAACTATGCGCTCGCCAAGCGGCTGCAGCGCTGGCGCGCCACGACCGCGCGCCACGAGGGCACCACGGTGTCGATGAACGTCGCACCGGCGACACGTACGCGATCCGTCGTCAAGAACAAGGCGCTGGCGGCGGCGTACGCGGGAGCGCACCGCTTCGGCGTCGAGGTCTTCGACCCGGCGACGAGCAACACCTTGATGGCGGCCCTGCTGGTGCACGATCTCCGCTCCGGAGCCGCTCCACAGGCCGAGCCCTGGCAGGACGAGGCCAACAACGCAGCCCACGGTGGACTGTGGACCTCGGCCTATCACCCGCGCAGCGCCCTGGGTCTCGCCGCAGTCCTTGGCATCGGCGCCCTCAGGGGCTAGTCGGCCTCAGTCGACAAAGGTCGCGGCGTCGGTGAACGCGGCCCGCCGCGACGTGAAGTTCGCCGACGGGTGCTCGTGATCGGGATAGCCGAACGCAATGGCGCAGACGACCTTGCGGGTCTCGGGCAGATCGAACCACTCCCGCAGGAACGGCGAGCGCATCGCCAGTGCCGCCTGGGCACACGTGCCGAGCCCGAGAGCCTCGGCAGCCAGCAGGAATGAGTCGACGTACAACCCGCAGTCGATCGCACCGTAGACACCGAGGTCGGCCTCGGTCGTGATGATCGCGGCATGCGGTGCGCCGAAGAACTCATAGTTGCGCAACATCTCGCGACCGGATGCCTCACGATCGCCGCGCGTCACGCCGACGGCTTCGTACAGCTGCCAGCCGACGTCCTTGCGGCGTTCGTCGTACACACCGCTGTAGGCGGCCGGGAAGTCGAAGTCGGTGCCGAATCCCTCGGGCGACTCGAGCAGGGCCTCGCGAAGCTTCGTCGTCGCCGCACCCGAGGTGATGACGACCTGCCAGGGCTGGGTGTTGCACCACGACGCCGTACGTTGTGCGGCACCGAGCAGCTGCTCGATCACATCGCGTGGCACCTGCTCGTCGGTGAAGCCGCGGCAGCTGCGGCGGGAGGTGAGCAGCCGTTCAAGGGTCTCGAAGTCCGACAACTGTCTCTCCTTTCGTTCGCTGGCGCTCACTCATGCCCCCGTGAAAACGGCCGGCCGTTTCTCGAGGAACGCCGACCCGCCCTCGAAGGCATCTGCCGTCGAGAACAGCGCGACCTGGCCCTCGAGCTCGGCATCCAGCGCCGCATCCAGGCGCGGCAACGTGTTGGCTGTGATGACCTTCTTCATCGCCGCGAGCGCCTTGGTCGGGCCGTTGCCGAGCTTGCCGATGAGCATCGCCAGCTCAGCGTCGTAGTCGTCATCACCGAGCGACTTGTAGATCAGTCCGATCTCGGCAGCGACGTCGGCGGAGAGCTTCTCGCCGAGCATCGCCATCCGGTTGGCCCGCGCACGTCCCACGGAGGCGGCGACCAGCTCGGTCGCTCCGCCGTCGGGCATCAGGCCGATGTTGACGAACGCGAGCAGGAAGTAGCCCGAGCTCTTGGCCAACGTGATGTCGGCGGCGATGGCGATCGAGCAGCCAACCCCGGCGGCGATGCCGTTGACGGCGCTGATCACCGGCAAGGGCGAACGGGTCATGGCGCGGACGAGGCGGTTGGCGCCATCGAGCGTCGCCGAGCCGTCGAAGTCAGCACCCAGTGCGGCACCCGAGCTGAACGCCCGACCGTTGCCGGTGACGACGACGAGCCTGGTGTCGGCCGCAGGGTCCTCGATCGCGGCAGCTGCATCATTCAACATGTCGGCCGTCAGCGCGTTGAGGCGATCGGGCTCGTTCCACGTGATCGTCAGGACACCGTCGACGGTGTCGATCAATACCGAGTCGGTCATTGCTGCCTCCATTGGCCGAGCAGGGTCTGCAGCACCGCGATGAGCGCAATGGGCTGATCGAGCATGATGTGGTGGCCGGCATCGGGGATCAGCGTGACCGGTACGTGACCGCCCAGCCGTTCGGCGACCAGGTCGGTGATGTCGGTCGTGGCCATGCCGCGCTCGCCGCGGATCAAGGCAACTTCGCAGTCGATGGCGGCGAGCTCCTCGGGCTCCATCCGTGAGCTGAGGAAGATGCGCGGATCGAACTTCCAGGTCCATCCGCCGTCGGTCTCGACGATCGATCCTTCGGCGATGTGGTCCTTGACGTACGACAGCGTCGACGTGTCCTCCGGCAGGGTTCGGAACCTGCTGAGAATCGTCTCGCGGTCCGGATAGATCTTGGTGCCCGGTATGTCGCCATGACCGCCCTCGGCGATCCAGGCCTTGGCCTCGGCCGACAGCTCTCGCACCGGAGAGTCGATCGCCGCGACACCGCGCAATGACCTCCCGTAGTCACGACCAGCGGTCAGCGCGACGAATCCACCCATGCTGTGCCCGAACACGACCGGCGCATCGTCGGACTCCGCCGCTGCCGCAGCGTGGACCTCGGTCGCCCAGGTGGCGAGTGAGTAGTTCTCCCGCCGATCGCTGTCGCCGTGACCCGACAGGTCGATCGAGATGACGCGATGGTCGGCCGCGAGGAACGGAGCCGTCGTGTCCCACCAGCCGGCGTGGGCCGCACCGCCGTGGACGAGGACGACCGGAGCCGCACCACTCTTGCCCCAGGCTCGATAGGTGATGCGCGAGCCGTCGACCTCGATCTCGCGACTCTCGTACGGCTGGTCCAGCGCATGCGTGAACCAGGCGGGGTGTTGCGCCTCATTGTTCTGTGGTTGGCGCTCGTTCATGTGCGGCCTTTCTCACTTACCGTCAGTATTGACTGTAAGTGATGCCCGCGGCAAGATCGACAGCATGTCCTCAGCAAATGGAGCCCTTGCAGGCAAGACGATCATCATGTCCGGCGGAAGCCGCGGCATCGGCGAGGCCATCGCGGTCCGCGCGGCCAAGGACGGCGCCAACGTCGCCCTCCTCGCCAAGACCACCGAGCCCCACCCCAAGCTGCCCGGCACGATCTACACCGCTGCCGAGGCGATCGAGGCCGCCGGCGGCAAGGCGCTCCCGCTCGTCGGTGACGTGCGTGACGACGCCTTCGTCGCCGAGGCCGTTGCCAAGACCGCCGAGGAGTTCGGCGGCATCGACATCGTGGTCAACAACGCCAGCGCGATCGATCTGTCCAGGACTGAAGACGTGTCGATGAAGAAGTACGACCTCATGAACGACATCAACGCCCGCGGTTCATTCCTGTTGTCGAAGCTGTCGATCGAGTGGCTCAAGCAGTCCGACAACCCGCACATCCTGACGCTGTCGCCGCCGATCAGCCTCGACCCCAAGTGGTTCACGGTGCACACGGCGTACACGATGGCGAAGTACGGCATGAGCCTGGTGACCCTCGGCCTCAGCGTCGAGCTGGCGCGAGTACGGCATCGCCGCCAACTCGCTGTGGCCCCGTACGGCGATCGACACCGCCGCCGTGCGCAACGTCGTCGGCGCAGAGCTCGTCAGCCACTCGCGTACGCCCGCGATCATGGCCGACGCTGCGTACGAGATGCTGACCAAGCCGAGCCGCGAGTACACCGGCCAGTTCCTGATCGACGATGACGTCCTCGAGGATGCCGGCGTCACCGACTTCTCGATCTACCTCAACGGTGGCACCGAGGAGCAGCTCGCCCTCGACTTCTGGGTCGAGCCCAAGGGTCCGTACGACCCTT
The DNA here is from genome assembly GCA_963849475.1 of uncultured Actinomycetota bacterium. Lineage (GTDB taxonomy): Bacteria > Actinomycetota > Actinomycetes > Propionibacteriales > Nocardioidaceae > Aeromicrobium. Next base: position 305,045 of record CAWKHC010000004.1, on the reverse strand, counting down.
CGCTCAGCATGCACTGACACCCCGCCCTGATCCGCTCCTGAAACTGATCTCGTCGCGTACTTGACGAGTTAGTTAATTAACGAGTACGTTAAGTGCATGGCAACCGATCAGCTCAGCAAGGTGTTCTCGGCACTCGCCGACCCGACCCGCCGCGACATCCTCGCCCGGCTCGGCGACGGTGACGCCACCGTGACCGAGCTCGCCGAGCCGTTCACCATCAGCCTCCCGGCGATCTCCCGGCACCTCAAGGTGCTCGAGGGTGCCGGCCTGATCGCTCGCGACCGGCAGGCGCAGTGGCGTACGAGCAGCCTGCGCGCAGAGCCACTGAAGGAGGCGACCACCTGGATGGAGCATCTCAGCCACCTGTGGGATGAGCGCTTCGACCGCCTCGACGCCCACCTGGCATCGATGAAACAAGCAATGCAGGACAGCCGAGACACTCACAAGGAAGAAGACACCGATGACTGACAGCACCACGTACGAGATCAGCCTCTCGCGATACTTCGACGCGCCTCCCGAGCTCGTCTATCGGGCGTTCATCGATCCTGAACAACTGTCGCAATGGTTTGGCCCGCTGATGTTCCATGTTCCCCTCAGCTCGATCGACATCGATGCGAAGGTTGGCGGCCACTGGCGGATGACGATGGTCGGCAAGGACAACCCCGAATGGAAGTCGCCGCTCGACACCACGTTCTCGGAAGTGGTGGAGAACCAGCTACTCGTCGGCTACGAGCTGAGCAAAGGGTTTCCCGGCCTCGAGGACGGGACCAAGATGACGATGTCGGTCGAATTCATCCCCGAAGGCAACGGCACTCGCCTCGAGCTGCGCCAGGGCCCCATGCCCACCGAGATGGGCGAACACGCAACCGTCGGCTGGAACCAGGCGTTCTTCAAGCTCGACGCCCTGCTCGCGACGCCGGCCAAGTTCCGCAACTCACAGCCCAATGAAGGAGAAGCATCATGACAACTGTTACCCCATTCCTGTGGTTCAACGACAACGCCGGTGACGCCATCGAGCGCTACCGGAAGGTGTTCCCCGACACCGAGGTCGTCGACGAGCAGAGGATGCCTGACGGCAACCTGTTCATCGCGACGATCCGCATCAAGGGTCAGGAGCTCGTGCTGATGAACGGCGGCCCCAGCCATCAGCTCACCGAGGCCTTCTCGCTCTCGGTGGGAGTGGAGACCCAGCAGGAGGTCGACGAGATCTCCGACGCGCTCATCGACGGCGGAGGCCAGCAGGGCAACTGTGGCTGGCTCATCGACGCCTTCGGTCTCTCGTGGCAGGTTGTCCCGTCACTGCTGGGCAAGCTCCTGGGTGACCCCGACCGCGAAAAGGCCGAGCGCGCCCAGGCAGCCATGATGCAGATGATGCGCCTCGACCTGCAGCGCCTGCAGGACGCCTTCGACGGGAAGTAGACGTCACACCGTTTCAAGTCGCGGGTCGGGCTCAACTCACCAACAGTGGAGGGATGAGCCCGACCCGCAGCCTTGTCACCGGTGCCACCGGCTATGTCGGTGGCCGCCTCGTTCCCGAGCTCGTACGCGCCGGTCACGACGTACGCGTCATGGTGCGCGACGAACGCAAGGCGCAGGCCCACGCCTGGTCCGGCGATGTCGAGATCGTCCAGGGTGACGCCGGCGAGTCCCAACAGGTCAGGGCCGCCCTCGAGGGTGTTGACGTCCTCTACTACCTGCTGCACTCCATCGGCACCGGTGGAGACTTCGGCGACACCGAGCGCGAGATGGCACAGAGGTTTGCCGACGAGGCCAAGCGTGCGGGCGTCGGTCGCATCGTCTACCTCGGCGGAATGATTCCCGAGGGCGAGGAGCTGTCCGAGCACCTCGAGTCGCGCAAGCAGGTTGGCGATGTCCTCCTTGCGTCGGGTGTCCCCACTGCCGTGCTGCAGGCGGGAGTCGTCATCGGATCGGGCTCCGCCTCGTTCGAGATGCTTCGCTACCTCACCGAGCGCCTACCGGTCATGGTCACGCCGAAGTGGGTGCACACCCGCATCCAGCCGATCGCGATCCGCGACGTCCTTCGCTACCTCGTCGACTGCGCCGAGCTGCCGGACGACGTCAACCGGCGCTTCGACATCGGTGGGCCGGACGTGCTGACGTACTTCGACATGATGCAGCGGTACGCCGCGGTCGCCCGGCTGCCCAAGCGCCGAGTCCTGCCCGTGCCGGTGCTGTCGCCGGGTCTGTCGAGCCACTGGGTCGGCCTGATCACGCCCGTTCCAGCGAGCCTGGCGCGGCCACTCGTGGAGTCCCTGCGCAACGAGGTCGTCGCGGCCGAGCACGACATCGCGACGTACGTACCTGACCCGCCCGACGGCCTGATCGGTTTCGACCGGGCGGTCGAGCTGGCCCTCACCAAGATCCAGGACCTCGACGTACCGACCTCGTGGTCGTCGGCTGCCACCGCTGGCGCCCCGGCCGAGGGGCTGCCCACCGATCCGGACTGGGCCGGCGGATCGCTCTATCGCGACGAGCGCACTCGTGAGGTCGATGCGAGCGCCGAGCACCTGTGGCAGGTCATCGAGGGCATCGGCGGCAGGAACGGCTGGTACTCGTGGGCGCTGGCGTGGTGGGTGCGCGGGGTGCTCGACCGTATGGTCGGCGGGCCCGGCCTGCGGCGTGGACGCCGCAACCCCAAGGACCTCGTGGTCGGCGACGCCCTCGACTTCTGGCGAGTCGAGGAGACCGACGACCACTCGTTCGTACGCCTGCGTGCCGAGATGAAGCTCCCCGGGCTTGCCTGGCTGGAGCTGCAGGTCGGCTCGACCGATGGCGGCACGACCACGTTCCACCATCGAGCCCTGTTCCACCCCCGCGGACTGTTCGGCCACCTCTACTGGTGGTCGATCTATCCGTTCCACGGGATCATCTTCGGCTCGATGCAGAAGAACATCGCCAAGGCGGCGGAGGCGCTCGAGTCGTAGGTTGATCAGATGGATGCCCGTCTTCATCATCTGATCTTCGACGCCGCCCAACCACGAGTCGCCGCGGAGTTCTGGTCTGCGCTGCTCGACCAGCCGATCACGTACGACGATGGCGAGTTCGTCGTCGTGGCGTCGACTGACAGGCACTCCGGCATCGCGTTCCAGCTGGCGCCCGACCACATCGCTCCGACCTGGCCTGACCCGGCTGTGCCGCAGCAGGCTCACCTCGATGTGGCAGTCCACGAGGTCGCCCAGGCAGGGCGCGAGGTCATCGCGCTCGGCGCCCGGCTGCTCGCCGACAACACATACGCAGACCCGGCGGGCCACCCGTTCTGTCTGATACCGCGCCCAACGTGGATGTCGCCCTGACTAGTCGGCGATGACCGACTCAACCGGGGTGCCGACGACGACGGTTCGCGTCACGGTGCACAGCCGATCGTGCGATTGCGCGATTGAGCGCGGAAGGATCTCGCGCGCGCGGTCACCGTCCGCGCCGGCGGGGAAGGTCAGGTCGAACGTCACCTTGATGTCTGTCAGCCGGTTGCCGAGCTCATCTCGGATCTTGTCGGCGCGCACCGAGACGTCGTACGTCTCTGGGTCGACACGTTTGCCGACCAGGTAGTCGACGTCGATCGCGCTGCATCCGGCAATCGCCACGAGCAACAGCTCGACCGGGGTGAAGTCGGCGTCGTTGCCCTCGCCGAATTCGAGCGTCTTGCCGCGTACGTTGGTCGCCCGAAAGCGCGCCTTGCCGAGTCGGGTGAGCTCCACGGAGCGTTCGGTGTCAGAGGTCATGTGTCGACGCTAGCGCGTCGGTGCTGGGACCTTCGCGTGATGACGTCCGCGTGGGACCACCATGGGCGTCCCGCTCACGGGATCGGGAACGACCTCGCACTCGAGCCCGTAGACCTCGGTGATGACCTCCGCCGTCATCACGTCCGACGGGGCACCCTCGGTGATGATCGCGCCGTCCTTCATCGCGATGATGCGATCGGCATACCGGCAGGCGAGGTTCAGGTCGTGCAGGACGATGACGATCGTCTTGCCGCCCAGCCGGTTGAGGTCAGTCAGCAGGTCGAGCAGCTCCACCTGGTGGTTGATGTCGAGGAACGTCGTCGGCTCGTCGAGGAGCAGCAGGTCGGTGTCCTGTGCGAGCGCCATCGCGACCCACACCCGCTGTCGCTGCCCGCCGGAGAGCTCGGAGATGTTGCGGTCAGCGAGGTCCGCCGTGCCGGTCGCGCGGAGGGCCTCGGTGACCGCTTCATCGTCCTCGGTGGTCCATTTCCTGAACCAGCCCTGATGGGGATAGCGTCCTCGGCCGACCAGGTCGCTGACCGTGATTCCGTCGGGCGCGACGGGCGACTGCGGCAGCAGGCCGAGCACCCGGGCCACGTCGACGCTTCGCATCTCGTGCACCGACTGCCCGTCGAGCACGACATCGCCGTTTCGGGGCTTGAGCAGGCGCGCCAGCCCTCTCAACAGCGTGGACTTGCCGCACGCATTGGCTCCGACGATCACTGTGATGGCGCCGTCGAGGATCGTGACGTCGAGGTCGCGTACGACATCGACCTCGGCATAGCCCAGCGACAGATTGGTGGCACGCAGCTCGTGACTGGTCATCCGCCACGTCCTTCCTTGTTGACGGAGACGAGGAGCCAGATCAGGTACGGCGCACCGATCAGTCCCGTGATGACGCCGGTCGGGAGGTCGACCGGCAGAAGCTGATGAGCGATCAGGTCCGCCCCGAGCGTGATGATCGCGCCCACCGACCCCGCGGCCACGAGGCCGCCGGCGGAGTGGCCGACCAGGCGTTGTGCGATGGGGCCGGCGATGAGGGCGACGAACATGATGGGCCCGGCGACCGCGACGGCGCAGCCGATCAGCACGATCGAGGCGCCTATCAGGGCCAGTCGGTTGAGCTCAACCCGCGCACCGAGCGCCTTGGCGGTGTCGTCGCCGAGCTCCAAGGCACGCAGCGGACGCTCGAGCACAAGCACCAGGGGCAGAAGGACAGCGAGCGCGACCAGCAGTGCCCGCAGCTCTCCCGAGCCGGCCTGGCCGACCGTGCCAACCAGCCACGTCATCGCCTCACGAGCCTCGTTGATGTTCGCGTGGGACACGATGTAGCCGACCAGCGAGAGCATCAGCTGCGAGACACCGATGCCGATCAGGATGAACCGATAGCCCGAGATGCCGTCACGCCACGCCAGGACGTAGATCAGGAACGAGCTCAGCAGCGCACCAAGAAGGGCCGAGCCCGAGATGACAGTGCTGCTTGCGTCGAACAGCACGATCGCCGAGACGGCAAACAGGCTGGCCCCGGACGAGACGCCGACGAAGTCAGGCGAGGCGAGCGGATTGCCGAGCAGGCGCTGGAAGAGGATGCCCGAGATGCCGAGGGCGACCCCGACGGCCAGACCGGACGTCGCGGTCGGTAGTCGCAGGTCACGGACGATGAAGTCGACCGAAGGGTTCTCGCTCAGATGGAACAACGATGCGATGACGTCGGGTGCCGAGACCTGGAAGCTGCCGACCATCAGGGTGAGGATGAACAGCCCGAATGCTCCGGCGGCGAGCAGCAATGTCGTGGAGCGCGCGCGACGGGTCCGCCCGCGGCGGCCCGTGCGTACGCGGGTCTGCGTATCGATCAGGTGAGTCATCACAGCTCCGCGAGGTTGCGGTAGCGGACGAGGGCGATGAACGCTGGCGCGCCGAGCACACCCAGCACGACGCCGACCTGGAGCTCGCCGGGCGAGACCACCACGCGACCGATGATGTCGGCGATCAGCAGGACGATCGGGGTCAGGACTGCTGAGTAGGGAAGGATCCACCGGTAGTCCGGACCACACAGCATTCGAGCAAGGTGAGGCACGACCAGGCCGACGAAGACGATCGGTCCGCAGGCGGCGGTGGCGGCGCCGCAGAGCACGGCCACCAGGACGAACATCGCGATGCGGCTCAGCCGCACCCGTTGACCCAGCGCGACGGCCAGATCATCGCCGAGGGCGAGACCGTTGAGAGCCCGCCCGGCGAACAGTGCTCCCACGATGCCGACCGCGATGAACGGTGCGGTCTGTGCGAGCACCGAGAAGTAGCGGCCGGCCAGCGAGCCGACCTGCCAGAACCGCAGCTCGTTGAGCGCTTCGACGTTGGTCATCACGATGGCGGAGGTGATCGACGTCAGGACGGCCGTCACCGCCGCACCGGCGAGCGCCAGCTTGACCGGCGTTGCGCCTTCGCGCCCGAAGGACGCGATGCCGTAGACCGCAACGGTTGCGACGCCGGCTCCGGCGAAGGCGTACCAGACGTACACGCTGATGCTGCTGGTGCCGAGCACCATGATCCCGAACACGACGAAAGCAGCAGCTCCGGCGTTGATGCCCATGATCCCGGGGTCGGCGAGCGGATTGCGGGTGACGCCCTGCAGGATTGCGCCGCTCAGGCCCAGAGCGGCTCCGGCGAAGATGCCGATGAGGGTGCGGGGTACGCGAAGTTCTCGGATGACGGTCTCCGAGGCGGAGCTGGGATCGAAGTCGGTGAAGGCCTTGACGATCGTCGTCGGCCCCACGCCACGCGCTCCCAGGGTGATGCTGAAGAAGCAGATCACGCCGAGGGCGCCGAGCAGCAGGGCGAGACCGACCGCGAGACCGGCCCGGGGGCGTACCCCGGGCCTGGCCTCAGCCGTCGAGACTCGATCCAGAACGCTCATGCCTCCGTCACAATTCGCTCGCTGGCGCTCGCTCATGCGAGGTCGGCGTCAGCCTTCTCGATCGCCGCGGTAAGCAGCTTGAGCTGCGCTGCGTACTCGCTGTACGTGTGCATCCAGTAGGCGGGCCAGAGGACGTACGACCTGGCCTTGCCGGCCTTGATCGTGTTCCAGGTCGGCTGTTTCTCGCCGAGCTTGACGCTGGAGTCGTAATTGCGGCCGTCGATCAGAAGGACGTCGGGCTGGTACTTGTCGGCGTTCTCCCAGCTGAGGTTCTCCCAGTACGGGAAGCCCTTGTCCGGGTTGTTCGGGACGATGACGTCAAGGCCCCAGCGCTGGAAGTCGAGCAGCTCGGGAGCGTGCTTGGGGACGGCGACGTACAGCAGGTCGTCGGCCGGTGACACCGCGAGAGCAGTCAGGCCGGGCTTGTCGGCGACAGCCTTCTTGAAGCCGGCGAGGGCCTCGTCGAAGTCCTTCTTGTTCGCCGCGATCTTGGGATCGTCGAGGTCGGCACCCAGGGACTCGGCAAGATCTTCGTAGCCCTGTGCGAGCTCTTCGGTCGAGTCACCCTGGGCGATGCCGACGATCGGGGCGAGGTCGAGCAGCTTCTTGCTGGCGGACTTCACGCCTTCTTCGAGTCCGCTGTACGCCTTCTCGGCCGGCCACCAGTCGGCGACGATCAGATCGGGGTTGAGGCTTGCGGCCTGCTCGACGTCGATCTCGCCCCAGGTCTCGCTGAGGATCGTGATGCCGGTGAGATCGAGGTCCTTGAGGTTGAGGTCGTCCTTGACCGGGCCGCTGGCGTAGAGGCCGACGGGGCGGATGCCGTACGAGATCAGGGCTGCCGCCTCGGCGCCGCTGGCGATGATGCGCTTGGGGGTGGTCTTGGTCGTGACGGTCTCGCCGTTGCCTGACGTGAAGGACCACGGTCCTCCAGTGGCGTCGCCCTTGTCGTCGGACGGTGAACCGCAAGCGGCGACGCTGCCGGCCAGGAGGAGTGCGCCAATTGCGGCGACGGCACGGCGTCGGAGGTGGGACACGGGCTTACCCTTCGTTGGAGTGATGTAGGTGATCCTAACTTAGGATTGCCTACCCTCTCTCCACGAATACGTCACATCAGCGATGGGCCGTCGAGGTGAAGTGGTGTGTCGCCGCGTCGATGATGTCCTCGGGCGAGGCATCCAACGTGCCTTCGATCCACCTCGTCACCAGTTCGGCGAGACCGCCGATGAACATCGTCGCCGCGAGTCGCCCTTCTGCCTCACTCCAGGCCTGCGGTCCGTACAGCTCACGCGCCTCGCGCGCAGCCAGCTCGACGAACTGGCGCAACATGTGCGCCCGGGGTGCTCGTACGGCTTCGACGCTCGCCGACTCGACGATGGCGACCCGCCCCTTGCGCGGGTCGGCGGTGAGGATCTGCACGAATGCACTGATCGCGGCACGTACCCGCTCCGTCGGGCCGCCCTCGGTCGAGGCGAGAACGGCCACCGTACGTTCGGCAATCTCCTCGGCGACGCGTTCCATGACCGCGATCTGGGCTTGCCCGAGACCCGTGAAGCTCTCGTAGAAGTAGCGCTCGGTGAGGCCAGCCTCAGCGCAGATCCGGGTCATCGTGACGGGCTGTCCGCCCTCGCGCCCCCACACCTCGAGCGTTGCGTCGAGCAGCCTGGCCCGCCGGGCAGCAACACGATCGGCCGCGCTGACTCCTCCGTACACCCCTTGCTTGACCGCCATGGCTACATATTGACAGAGTGCCCTGTCTGAATCAAGATGGCGTCATGTCGCTCACCCATGCACCTGTCAGTCCGCCGCGGCGCCGTGGAGTTCCCTACGTCGGCCGGACCCTGGCGTACGTACGCGATCCGCTGAAGATGATGCGCGAGCACCACGACTCACATGGCCCGGTCTCCGACATCGACTTCATCGGCAAACGATGGACCGTGCTCCTCGGGCCCGATGCCTGCGAGGTCGCACTGCGCAACGCCGACAAGGCCTATTCGAGCGGCGAGGGTTGGGGCTACCTGGTGGGCCCGTTCTTCGATCGCGGGCTGATGCTGCTCGACTTCGAGGAGCACCATCGACACCGCCGCATCATGCAGTCGGCCTTCACCCGCGATCATCTCGAGCGCTACACCGAGGCCCTCCAACCGGCCGTCGTCTCGGGCCTCGATCGGTGGGAGCCCAGCGACAGCTTTCGGGCCTACCCCGCCCTCAAGGAGCTGACCCTCGAGCTCGCCACCACGGTCTTCATGGGCGGCGCCGACCTCGCCTCGGCGGACGAGCTGGCACGGGTCAATCAGGCCTTCATCGACTGCGTCCAGTCGGCCACCGCCATGGTCCGGGCCAACGTTCCCCGAACTCGTTGGGGCAAAGCCATCCGGGGCAGGGCGTTGCTCGAGGAGTTCCTGCGCCGCCAGCTGCCGGGCAAGCGCGCCACTCCCGGCACCGACCTGTTCTCGGTGCTGTGCCAGGTGACCACCGACGACGGCGAACGGTTCTCCGACGACGACATCGTCAACCACATGATCTTCTTGCTCATGGCTGCCCACGACACCACCACGATCACGGTCTCCGGGATGATGCAACGGCTCGGTCAGCATCCCGAGTGGCAGGAGCGGTGTCGCGCCGAGGTCATGGCGCTGCCCGAGAGCCCGACGCTGGCCGATCTCGACGGACTGACCTCTCTCGACCTGGTGATGAAGGAATGCCTGCGGCTCGTACCGCCAGTTCCGGTGCTGGCGCGCAAGACCGTCAAGGAGACCGAGGTGATGGGCTTCACGATCCCCAAGGGGCGACTCGTCGCGGTGATGATGCACCTCTCGCACCACATGGAGGACCTCTGGCCCGATCCCGAGGCGTTCGATCCCGAGCGGTTCTCCGAGGACCGACGCGAGGACAAGGTGCACCGCAATGCATGGGAGCCGTTCGGGGGCGGCGTGCACAAGTGCCTCGGCATGTTCTTCGCGGGCGCGGAGGTCAAGACCGTGATGCACCACCTGCTGCGTCGCTACTCGTGGACCGTCGACCCCGACTACGAGGCGCCGATGAACTACCACTCCCTGCCGTTCCCCAAGGACGGCCAGCCAGTCAACCTGACCAGTCTCTGAGGCAGGCCGGCCACCGGGTGCGGCACGGGGCCGCGTGCGGGAAGATCGAGGCGGTCACGAGGGAGGCCCCATGGATCACCAGCACGCCGGTCACCAAGCACATCGCAGCGCAGTGCTCAAGCACGCAGCGAGGGTCGGGCTCGTCGCGTACGGGGTCGTGCACCTGACGATTGCCTGGATCGCCCTCCAGATCGCGTTCTCCAGCGGCGGAGACGCCAGCAGCGGCGGAGCCCTGCAAACGCTCGCAGCCAAACCGTTCGGCACCTTCTTGATGTGGGTCGCGGCGGCCGGTCTGCTGGCCCTCGCGGTGTGGCAGATCGCGACGGCGGCATGGGGCCACTCCGCTGAGCGCGACGACCGCAAGCAGATGATGAAGAAGGCATCCTCGGCCGGCCGCAGCATCGTGTACCTGGCGCTCGCCTTCAGCGCCACCCGCGTCGCCACCGGTTCGGGCGGTGGCTCGGGCAAGGACTCCACCGAGGAAGGGCTCACCGCCAAGCTGCTGGGTGAACCGGCGGGCCGGGCTCTGGTCATCGGCGTCGGGCTCATCATCATGGTGATCGCCGTGCGGCAGATCCGTCGCGGCGTGACGGACAGGTTCACCCACGACCTGCGGCCCGAGGCCACCTCCGGTCGCAGCGGCAATGCCGTCGTGGCCGTCGGGCGCGCCGGCTACGTGGCAAAGGGTGTGGCCCTTGGGACGGTCGGAGCTCTGTTCGGCTGGGCCGCGCTGTCCCACGACCCCGACAAGGCCGGCGGCCTCGATGACGCACTCAAGACGGTCCGTGATCAGCCCTACGGGCCGGTGCTGCTCGCCCTCGTCGCGGTCGGACTGGGTGCTTTCGGCCTCTTCTGCTTCGCCTGGGCACGCTACGCCCGCACCCGCTGACTTGGCCTGCGTACGCGCGAAACCGTGTCGGTGCCGGGTTGAGCGTCCCGCCGTCGCGATGGAGCTGGCCGCCTGAGACACAGAACGACCCGCGACGCAGGGTCGCGGGTCGTTCCTGGTTGCTGTGACGAGTCGTCTCGCCAGGTTGCGCAGCGGCGCCTTCGGCGCGGGACGCTCTACCTGCCTTCGGCACTCACTCGCAGAGCTCGTTCGGCCTCAGGCAAACTTCTCGCCGTTCTTTGCCTTGTCGAGCAGCAGCGCCGGCGGCTCGAACCGCTCGCCGTACTTCGCGGCCAGCTCCTGCGCGCGCTCGGTGAACGCCTCGATGCCGATGCGTCCGTCGGGTGCCTCGTAGCCGTTGATGTACTGCAGTGCACCACCCAGCAGGGGCGGGAAGCCGATGCCGAAGATCGAGCCGATGTTGGCGTCGGCCACCGTGCGGAGCACCCCCTCCTCAAGGCAGCGAACCGTGTCCAGCGACATCACGAACACGAGACGGTCCTTGAGGTCCTGGAAGTCAGGCTGCTCAGCGGCAACCGGGAACTTCTCGGCCAGACCCGGCCAGAGACCCGTGCGCTTGCCGGCCTCGTCGTACTCGAAGAAGCCCTTGCCGACGAGGCGGCTCGAGCGGCCGAGGTCGATCATCGTGTCGATGACCTGCTCGGCTGGCAGCGTGTCCCAGGTTCCTCCCTCTTCCTCGACGGCCTTCTGCGAGGCGACGCGGATCTTCTTCATCAGCTCGAGGTTCAGCTCGTCGCTGAGCTGCAGCGGTCCGGTCGGGTAGCCGGACTGGGTTGCCGCCCGGTCGATCGCCGTCGGGTTGACGCCCTCGGTCAGCATGCCGAGACCTTCGTTGACGAACTGGCCGATGACGCGGCTGGTGAAGAACCCGCGGCTGTCGTTGACGACGATCGGCGTCTTCTTGATCGCTTGTACGTAGTCGAGCGCGTGAGCGATCGTCGTGTCGTTGGTCTTGGCGCCTGCGATGATCTCGACGAGCGGCATCTTGTCGACCGGCGAGAAGAAGTGGATGCCGATGAAGTCCTCGGGACGCTGCACGCCTTCGGCGAGGCCGGTGATCGGCAGCGTCGACGTGTTGGAGCCCAGGAGAGCATCAGCGTTCACGATCGGCTCGAGCTCGGCGAACACCGAGTGCTTGAGCTCGACCGACTCGAAGACGGCCTCGACGACGATGTCGCAGCCCGCCAGATCGGCGTAGTCAGCGGTGGGCGTGATCAGGGCGAGGAATGCGTCCTTCTTCTCCTGCGTCAGGCGGCCCTTGGCGAGCTGCTTGTCGAGGAGCTTCTCGCTGTACTGCTTGCCCTTCTCGGCGGCTTCGAGGCTGACGTCCTTGAGGACGACCTCCATGCCGGCCTTGGCGGACACGTACGCGATGCCGGCGCCCATCATGCCGGCGCCGAGGACGGCCACCTTGGTGAACTTCTTCTTCTCGACGCCGTCGGGGCGTGAGCCGCCCGCGTTGATGGAGTTGAGGTCGAAGAAGAACGCCTGCGTCATGTTCTTGAACTGCTGGCCGACGACCAGCTCGACGAGGTAGCGCGACTCGATACGGCTGGCCGTGTCGAAGTCGACCGAGGCGCCCTCGATCGCGGCACTCAGGATGTTCTTCGGGGCACGGTAGTCAGCGCCCTTGACCTGCTTGCGCAGGTTGGCCGGGAAGGCTGGCAGGTTGGCTGCGAAGGCCGGGGTCTTGGGCGTGCCGCCGGGCATCTTGTAGCCCTTGCGGTCCCACGGCTGGCTGGCTGCGTCTTCGTTGTCGACGTTGGCCTCGATCCAGGCCTTGGCGGCCGGGATCAGCTCGTCCTGCGTGGCGACGACATCGTTGATCAGGCCGGCTTCCTTGGCCTGCGACGGCTTGAAACGCGTGCCCTCGAGGAGCACCTTGAGCAGCGCATCGGCGATACCGAGCATGCGAACCGTACGAGTCACGCCACCGCCACCCGGGAGGAGGCCGAGGCTCGACTCTGGGAGTCCGATGTCGTAGCGACCGTCTGCGGCGATGCGGTGGTGGCAGGCGAGAGCGATCTCGAGTCCACCGCCGAGGGCAGCGCCGTTGATGGCGGCAACGACGGGCTTGCCGATCGTCTCCAGCTTGCGGAGCGTCGCCTTGATGCTCTCGACGTTCTCGAAGATGTCTTCGGCGTCCTCGGGCTTGGCCTGGGTCATGAGCTTCAGGTCGCCACCGGCGAAGAAGGTCTTCTTGGCCGACGAGACGATGACGCCCTTGATGGAGTCAGGCTTGGCGGCGATGTCCTCGGCGAGGCGGTCGACGGCCTTGGCCATGCCCTCACGGTAGGCGGGGGTCATCGTGTTGGCGCTCTGGTTGGGGTCGTCGAGGATCAGGTTTGCGATGCCATCGGCGAGCTCATAGCGGACTGCGTCAGAAGTGCTGGTCATGTGTGGGTCCTAGTCCGTTTCAGATTCGTTCGACGATGGTCGCGATGCCCATGCCGCCGCCGACGCAGAGCGTGGCGAGGCCGTAGCGCAGGTCGCGACGCTCGAGCTCGTCGATGAGGGTGCCGAGGATCATCGCGCCGGTCGCACCCAGCGGGTGACCCATTGCGATCGATCCGCCGTTGACGTTGGTGCGCTCGTGCGGGAAGTCCAGATCCTGCATGAGGCGCATCGCCACGGCGGCGAACGCTTCGTTGATCTCGAGCAGGTCGATGTCGGCGACCGTGAGGCCGGCCTTGTCGAGTGCCTTGCGGCAGGCGGGAGCCGGACCGGTCAGCATGATCGTCGGATCGGCACCGGACACGGCGGCCGAGACGATGCGGGCACGTGGGGTGAGGCCGTGGCGCTTGCCGGCGGCCTCGCTGCCGATCGCCACGAGTGCAGCACCGTCGACGATGCCGGACGAGTTGCCGGCGTGGTGGACGTGGTCGATGCGCTCGACGTCGTGGTACTTCTCGAGGGCGACCGAGTCGAAGCCGCCCATCTCGCCGATGCCGGCGAACGAGGCGGGCAGTCCGGCGAGGCTCTCAGCCGTGGTGCCCTCGCGTACGAACTCATCGTGATCGAGGATCGTCAGACCGTTCTCGTCCTTGACCGGGATGACGGACTTGGCGAAGTAGCCGTTGGCGATGGCCTTGGCGGCGCGAGCCTGCGACTCGGCGGCGAAGGTGTCGACGTCGGTGCGGCTGTAACCCTCGAGCGTCGCGATCAGGTCGGCGCCGATGCCCTGCGGCACGAAGGACGTGTCGAAAGCCGTACGGGGATCCATGGCCCAGGCGCCACCGTCGGAGCCCATGGGTACGCGGCTCATCGACTCCACGCCACCGGCGAAGATCAGGTCTTCCCAGCCGGAACGGATGCGACCGGCGGCCTGGTTGACGGCCTCGAGGCCCGAGGCGCAGAAGCGGTTGAGCTGGACGCCGGCGACGGTGTCAGGCAGCCCGGCGTTGAGTGCAGCGGTCTTGGCGATGTCACCCCCCTGGTCTGCGACGGGCGAGACGACACCGAGGACGACGTCATCGACGCCATTCGGGTCGAGCGTGGGGTTGCGCTTCTGGATCTCGTCGATCAGGCCCGTGATCAACGTGATCGGCTTGACCTCGTGGAGTGATCCGGTCTTCTTGCCGCGACCCCGGGGGGTGCGGATGGCGTCGTAGACGAATGCCTCAGTCATGACTGTGTCCTTACAGTGTGAGAGCGTACGACCGATTGTGACACCAACACTGTCATTGTCCAACCGCCAGCCCGAGTGAGGATCGTCACGACGCCTTGTGGCGCCCCACCTGCCTGTGCCGGGTGCTCGCCACAAGTGCTGTTCCGGCGACGAGGAGGGCGAGACCAAGGACGCCGATGCGCTCGGCCGGTCCGCCGGTGTCGGGAAGCGGGTCGGAGGCGCCCGCGCCGGAGCCTGGGTCAGAGCCACCGGGTGCGGTGGGTCCAGGAGGAGTCTTGGCGTCCTCGATCGCGAAGTCGACCGCATCGAAGTCCGCGCCGCCCTTGGGAATGACGATCTCCTGTGATGGGACGTCACTCGTCGTGCCGTCCGGCGGGGTCAACGTGACGGTGTACGTGCCCGGGTCAAGGTTGTTGATGGCGTACTTGCCACCGGGATCGGTCGTCAGCTTCTCGGTGAACGCGCTTGGGCCGGTGATCGTGATCGTGGCACCCGGGACCGGTGTGCCGTCCTTGGTCACGGTGCCCGCGATCGAGCCGACGCCCGCTGCGCCATCAAGCACGAAGTCCTGGTCCGTCACCGGATCGGTGTCCGCGGGATCGATGGTCACCGTTCGCGAGCCTGGCGAAGGTGTCGAGTACCCGGGTGGCGCTGTGGCAGTCAGGGTGTAGGTGGCGGCCGGGTTGGTGTCGAACACGTAGAAGCCGTCGCTGTCGGTCGTCGTCGTGCGCGCCGGATTCGCGCCGTCATCGATGGTGACCGTCACACCCGCGACGGGCTTGTTGTGATCGTCCTTGACTGTGCCGGAGATCGGCACCGGAACGATCTCGCGAATCGTGAAGTCGGCGGTGTCGTCTCCCGCCGTGATGTTGATGGACTGGCGGCTCGGGCCGTCGACGATGCATCCGTCGGGCAGATCCCCGATCTCCACCTCATAGCCATCGCTCGCGGCGACACCCGTGAACTTGTACGTGCCGTCGGCCGCCGCAGGGGTGGTCTCGACAACCGCGCCTCCTGCATCGATGAGCCGTACTTCGGTGCCGGTGGGCACGCAGGTGCCGCTCGCGTTGATCGTGCCGCTGACGTCCTGCATCTTGATCGCGAACCAGGTCTGATAGATCGGGAATCCTGAGCGCTGCGTGAAGGAGAAGGTGAGGGTACGCAGGGAGACCGACGGCTCGAACCAGCCTGATGCGCCGGTCGTGTCGGCGGCAGCGGTGTTGCCATTGAGTGTCGAGGTCGACGGATCCCAGATCGGCAGGTCGAACGGAGCCACGACTCCTGAGCAGCCGCTTGGCTTCGGCGAGGCGTCGCACATGTTGAACACGGTCTGGAAACCGAGCTCAGCCGAGCTCGCCGCGGTCCCGTCAGCCTTGGTCGCCGAGATGGTGACCTTGTCGGCGTCGATGTCGCCGAGGACGAATCCCCAACCTTGGGGTGTTGCACGCTCGAAGGTGTAGCGCGTGATCGATGGCGACAGCGCGTTGTCGGCCCTGGGGCGGAGATTCAGGTAGGGCTGGTCCTTGCTGGAGCCGTACTCGATGCCCGGCGGGGTGGACGCGCCGAACCACATCGACGAACCCGACTGTGGGCCCACTCCTCCCGACCGTGAGGTCGAGGTGACATCGGCCTTCGGGAACCCCGTCGCCGGCAGCTGCATCGTGGTCTCATAAGCAGTCGATGAACCAGTCAGGGGGCCAAATGTGGCCACGCCGGTCGTGGTCGCCGCCAGGCTTGGTCCGGCAACACCGGCGACAACCAGCATGGAAGTGAGGAAGAGGGCTGTGCGGCGCATCGGGATCCATCCGTCGGAGCAAAGTCCAGACGAGGATAGCCCGGGAGATTGCAATAGTGTCGGGGACATGAACCCCGCACCCGTCGAGACGTTGAGCGTCGAGCAGCTCGCGTCTCGCGTCGGCATGACCGTGCGCACGGTGCGCTTCTACGCCGGCCGCGGCCTCATTCCGCCGCCACGGCGTGAGGGTCGCAACGGCTACTACGGCCCCGACCATCTCGCCCGGCTGGAGCTCGTCCGCGAGCTCCAGGCGCACGGCTTCACGCTGTCGGCGATCGAGGGCTATCTCGAGAACATCCCGGGGGACGCCACTCCTGAGCAGGTCGCGCTGCATCGCACGCTGCTTGCGCCGTGGATGCCCGACCTGCCCGAGACCGTCACCCGCCCTGAGCTGCTCAAACGCACCGGCCGGGAGCTGTCCGACGACGACCTCGAGCTTCTGGTCGCCCTCGGCGTGATCGAGCCGACCCCGGTCGAGGACGTCTTCCAGGTCGCCCCCGCCCACCTTGCCGTCGGCGTGCAATTCCTGGATGTCGGGTTGCCCACCGAAGCCGCCCTGGCCGCTCGCCGGATCATCACCGAGCACGGTCAGGCGATGGCAACCGAGCTCACCGAGCTGTTCCGTACGACCGTCTGGCCGCACCTGAAGTCGTCGGGTCAGCCGCCCGAGGCGATCACCACGATGATCGAGCGCTTCAAGCCGCTGACGATCCAAGCACTGGTGACGGCGTACGAGACCGCCGTCGACGAGGCCAAGCGAGAAACGATCCGCAGAAGGTCTTAAAGACCCATTCCGCGGCCGATGATCTCCTTCATGATCTCGGTCGTGCCGCCGTAGATCGTCTGGATGCGGGTGTCGAGGTACGCCTTCGAGATCGGGTACTCGCTCATGTAGCCGTACCCGCCGAACAGCTGCAGGCACTGGTCGACCGTCTTCTTCTGCAGCTCGGTGGTCCACCACTTGCCCATCGCGGCTTCGGCAACGGTGAGTGTTCCGGCGTTGAGCTCGGTGATCGAGCGATCGACGAACACCTGGGCGATCTGCTGCTCGGTCTCGAGCTCGGCCAGCACGAAGCGCGAGTTCTGGAACGAGCCGATCGGCTTGCCGAACGCCTTGCGCTCCTTGACGTAGTCGAGTGTCATGTCGATGACCTGGCGGCAGGCGGCAGCGGCGACGACCGAGATCGTCATGCGCTCCTGGGGGAGGTTGTCCATCAGGTAGATGAAGCCCTGGCCCTCCTCGCCGAGCAGGTTGGACGTGGGGACGCGCACGTTGTCGAAGAACAGCTCGGCGGTGTCCTGTGCCTTGAGGCCCATCTTGTCGAGGTTGCGACCGCGCTCGAAGCCCTCTGCTCCGCGCTCGACGGCGATCAGCGAGAAGCCCATGGCACCGGCCTCGGGATCGGTCTTGGCGACGACGATCACGAAGTCGGCATTGATGCCGTTGGTGATGAACGTCTTGGCACCGTTGATGACGTACTCGTCGCCGTCCTTGACGGCGGAGGTCTGGATGCTCTGGAGGTCTGATCCAGTGCCCGGCTCGGTCATGGCGATCGCGGTGATCATCTCGCCGGAGCAGAACTTGGGGAACCAGCGAGCCTTCTGCTCGTCGTTGCAGTACTTCAGCAGGTAGCCGGAGACGAGGTCGGTCTGGATCGCGAAGCCGACACCGCTGCCACCGACCTTGGTGATCTCCTCTTGCAGGATCGCGTTGAAGCGGAAGTCGTTCATACCGCCTCCGCCGTACTCCTCCGGCATCATGAAGCCGAGCAGGCCCAGCTCACCGGCCTTGGTCCACACCTCGCGCGGGACGATCGACTCCTTTTCCCACTGCTCGTGGTTGGGCGCGATCTCCTTCTCACAGAATGCGCGGACGGTGTCGCGGAAGGCGTCGTGGTCGGCCTCGAAAATATTGCGCTGCATGGTCTTCCTTCGTTTGTCAGTCGGCCTGTACGGCGACGCCGTCGGCCATCAGTGTCTCGATGTCGTTGATGCCCCAGGCGGCGAGCGCCTCGGCCGTGTTGGTGCCCGCCTTGACGGGTGCGGTGGTCAGGGTCGCCGGCGTCTCGGAGAAGCGCGGCGCGGGGGCGGGCTGGATCAGACCGTCGTGCTCGACGTACGTACCGCGTGCGACGTTGTGCGGGTGCTGCGCAGCCTCGTCGATCGGTACGACCGGTGCCACGCAGGAGTCGGTGCCGTCGAACAGGACAGTCCACTCGGCCTGTGTCTTGGTGCGGAACGCCTCGTCGAGCGCCTTCTTGAGCGCCGGCCACTCCTCGAGCTCCCAGCGGCTGGGCAGCTCGAGGCCGGGGATCGCAGCCTTGAGCACCTGCTCCATGGCGTCGTAGAACTGCGGTTCGAGCGGGCCGACCGACATCCACCGACCGTCGGACGTCTCGTAGACGTCGTAGACCGGGGCGCCGGAGTCGAGCAGGTTGGTGCCACGATCTGCGTTCCAGGAGCCAACCTGCATCATCCCGACCGGCATGGCGAGCAGGTGTGCGACACCGTCGGTGATCGCCGCGTCGACGACCTGACCCTTGCCGCCGGCGCGGGCGTGGAGAAGAGCCGCCAGCACGCCGGTGACGAGGTACATCGACCCGCCGGCGAAGTCACCGAGCAGGTTGAGCGGGATCTGCGGTGGACCTCCGGCGCGGCCGATCGTGTCGAGGGCGCCGGCGACCGAGATGTAGTTGATGTCGTGTCCTGCGGTGTGCGCAAGCGGTCCGTCCTGGCCCCATCCCGTCATCCGTCCGTAGACGAGCTGCGGATTGCGGGCGAAGCACTGCTCGGGCCCCAGGCCGAGCCGTTCGGTGACTCCGGGCCGAAAGCCCTCGATCAGGACGTCGGCCTTCTCCACGAGCTCGAGGACGACCTCGACACCCCGCGGGTCCTTGAGGTTGACGGCGACCGACGGACGCCCACGGCTGAGGATGTCCTTTTCCGGCACGGAGACCTGCAGGGCGTTGCCGCCGGGACGATCGACCCGGATGACATCGGCGCCGAGGTCGGCGAGAAGCATGCCCGCGAACGGGCCGGGGCCGATGCCGACGAGCTCGACGACGCGTACGCCCGCGAGGGGTCCAGTGCGTTCGGTAGTGGTCACTGCGTGATTGTGACAGTTCTACTGTCACGGTTCAAGTGACACACGCCGCATACCGTGGGTACGGTCATGTGTCATCATGAGTGTCACGTTCTTGAAGGGACTCACATGCATTCCGAACTGGCCTACACCCGCAAGGGTTCCGGCGAACCACTCGTCCTGATCCACGGCATCGGCCATCGGCGTCAGGCCTGGAACCCCGTGTTCGAGCGCCTCGCCGAGTCGTACGACGTGATCGCCGTCGACCTTGCCGGCTTCGGTGAGTCCGCCGCGTATCCCGACGGCGTGAAGTACGACATGCCCAACGCGGTCGACAACCTCACCGACAACTTCGAGGCCTGGGGCGTCGACAAGCCCCACGTCGTCGGCAACTCGCTGGGCGGCGCGATCGCCCTCGAGCTAGGCGCACGTGGAGTGGTCAGCTCGGTCACCGCGCTGAGCCCGGCAGGCTTCTTCGGTGTCATCAACCGCGTACAGACCTTCGTGCTGCTGATCATGCTGCGGCTGAGCAGCAAGCTGCCCGACCATGTCCTGCGTTTCGTCTCGAAGCAGGCCTGGGGTCGCAAGCTCGCCGGCAACACGCTCTACGTGAACCCCGATCGCTTCACCGCCGATGAGGTGTACGGCGACGCCCAGTGCCTCAAGCGCTGCACCGGTTTCGAGCGAACGATCCTGTCGGGTGTCCGCTACTCCTTCAAGCTCAAGGTGCCCGTGCCGACCACGATCGCGTGGGGCACTCGCGACCTGATCCTCCCGTACGGCTCATCGGCGATCGCCCAGGAGCGGCTGCCCGAGGCAACGCACGTCGCGCTCCCGCACTGCGGGCACGTCCCGATGATCGACGATCCGGAGCTGATCGTGCGGGTCATCGCGAACACGGTCGACGCCGCAGCAAGCGGCGAGAAGAGCCAGGCAGCCTAGAGCGCACACAAAAATACCGAGCCCCATGCCTGGCGGCATGGGGCTCGGTCTATGTCTGCTGACTCATTCAGCTAAGCCAGCTGCACTTCTCGGTACGTGCGCTCGAACGCAGTGTGGGCGACAAGCGGTTGATGCGTGCTCGCCCCCACTCCTGCGGCGACTCGGACTGCTCCGAGCTCGAACGCGAGCACAGCGGCCACGTGACGAGTGGTCATGACCACGACGTGATCGGCTGAGTCAACGAGAGCACCGTCATCGACCTCGGCGCCGAGAAGCGCCGGACCATCAGACACCGGCTCGCGGTCGCCCGACTTGCGGCGACCGGCCATCAGCAGCCCGATGCCACCCAGGATCAGCGCAAGTGCCGCTCCACCCTGCATGAGCGTGTCGCCTGCACCAGTGTTCGGCAACACGGCCGTGTCGTCGGGCGCAGCTGCACTCGGCTCATCGTCATCCGGCGTGACAGGATCCGGATCCTCCGGTGCAACGGTGATGAACACCGTGGCCATCGAGGCGATGATGTCGGTGAGAACGCCATTGACGAGCGTTTCACGATAGACCTCGTAGTCAACAGTTCCCGATGCATTCGCGGTGAAGGTCAGGATCCCGGTGATCGCATCGATCGCGGCACCGACGATGCCGGGCGAGTTGCCCACCAACCGGTAACGCAGCGGCGCATCCGCCTCGTTGACTCCGTTGGCCGAACCGATCCCTTCGTCATCGAGCATGTCGTCGTTGAGCGTGAGGTCGAGCATGCCTGGTACTCCGGCATTCACGGTGATCTCGTCGTCGACAGCGCAAGCGATGTCGATGCCTTCCTCGCCGTAGAGCTGGTCAACACCGTCTCCACCGCACAGGAAATCGTCGCCGCCGCCGCCGTAGATCTTGTCATCGCCGGCACCACCGTAGAGGGTGTCGTCGCCGCCCACGAGCTCAAACGTGTAGCCGTCGCCGTAGATCTCATCATCGCCGTCCCCGCCGTCGATGAAGTCGTCTCCGCCGATACCGACGATGCCGCCGTCTCCGGCAATCGTGTCGTTGCCAGCGCCGCCGTAGATCTCGTCGTCGCCGCCGACGCCGGTGATGAGTGCGTCTCCGGAGATCTCGTCATCGCCGTCTCCGCCGTCGATGTAGTCGTCGCCGCCGACGACGACGACGTTGCCGTCTCCGGTGATGTCGTCGTTGCCGCCACCACCGTTGATCTCATCGTCGCCACCCACGATCGTGACGGGACCGGGCTCGCCGCTGATGGTGTCGTCACCGTCCGTGCCCGTGATGGTGTCGTCCCCGTTCGTACCGGGGAAGTTGTCTGCAAATGCGGTGCTGGGGGCCAGTGTCAGCGCTGCGGTCACCGCTACGACCGCGAAAATGCGCACTGGATAACTTCGTATCTTCATGGTGATCTTCTCATCGTGACCTCCGGGGCCGGTTGGGAGTTTCACCGATGGTTACACGGGATTTCGTCGACCGCTCGCGGAACGGCGCGAGATCGAGCCCCCCGGGCATACGAACCAGTCATTCGGCGTTGAGATGAGCGTGGAGATCCTCGATTCGGTGGTCATCGGCGCGGGCCAGGCCGGACTGTCGTCCTCGTACCACCTGACCCGTCGCGGCATAGCCCACGTGGTCCTCGATGCCAATCCCGTCGCAGGTGGCGCATGGCAGCACCGCTGGGATGCGCTGACGATGCACGACGTGCACCGGGTCGCCGACCTCCCGGGGGAGCCGATCCCCGATGCCGCCGCCCACGAGCGCGCCAACACGTTCGTCCCCGCATACTTCGCTGCGTACGAGGAGCAGATGCAGCTACCCGTGATCCGACCCGTCTCGGTGACCGGAGTGAGCGACGAGGACGGCGTGCTCCGGGTCGAGGCCGCCGACAGGAAGTGGCTTGCGCGAACGATCATCAGCGCCACCGGCACCTGGACCCGCCCGTTCGTCCCCTACTACCCGGGCGCCGAGACCTTCGTCGGCGAGCAGCTGCACACCGTGGACTACCCCGGGCCCGAGCACTTCCGAGGCAAGCGTGTGCTCGTCGTGGGTGGAGGCGCGTCCGCCGTGCAGTTCCTCGGCGCGATCCGTCCGCTGACCGACACGATCTGGGTCACCCGGCGTGAGCCGGTCTGGCGCACGGGCGAGTTCAACGCCGAGATCGGCCGTGAAGTGGTGGCGAAGGTCGAGGACCGCGTACGGCAGGGGCTGCCACCGCGGAGCGTCGTCAGCGTGACCGGCTTGATGCTGCGCGAGCAGGAGCGCGAGGCCGAGCGCCTCGGAGGGTACGAGCGTCGGCCGATGTTTGCCGGCATCGAGCCCGACGGGGTGCGCTGGGCCGATGGCACGTTCGAGCACGTGGACGTCATCCTCTGGGCGACCGGTTTTCGCCCGGCGACGGACCACCTCGCGCCGCTGCACCTACGTAGTCCGCGAGGTGGCATCCAGCTCGACGGAACGACGGCGGTCGCCGACCCTCGCATACAGCTCGTCGGCTACGGGCCGTCCGCGAGCACGATCGGCGCCAACCGTGCCGGTCGGGTGGCCGCAAGAGGGGTTGCGCAGTGGCTCGAGAAGATCCCGACGCTACGCAACTAGTTGCATAGCATCCGGTTGCATAGTAAGTTCTCCGACATGGCTCTGGAGCACGCGATCCTGGTCTCCCTCGCGGAGAAGACCGCATCGGGCTATGACCTCGCTCGTCGCTTCGACGCGTCGATCGGTCACTTCTGGAAGGCCAGCCACCAGCAGATCTACAAGGTGCTGGGCCGCATGGAGTCCGACAAGTGGGTGGAGTCGCACCTGGTCGCCCAGGGCAACCGGCCCGACAAGAAGGTCTACGCCATCACCGGCGAGGGTCGCGACGAGTTGCGGCGCTGGTCGTCGTTGCCCACGCCGATCGAGTCGCTGCGAAGTGAGTTCGCGGTCAAGCTGCGCGCTCTCCCGTTCGGCGACACCGACGCAATCGTCGCCGACGTACGAGTGCGTCGTCGGGCCCACGAGCAGCAGCTGGCGTACTACGCAGAGAGCGCTGCACGTTTCTATCCCGACCCCGACGACATCGCCGATGAAGCGATGGGGGCCTGGCTCGTGCTGCGCGGCGGCATCCTCGCCGAGCAGGGTGGCCTGGCCTGGTGCGACGAGATCCTTCAGGCACTTGGAGCCGAGCGATGAGCGCGCACACCGATCACCAGCACTCCGAGCCCGATCACGATCGCCGTCGTGATCAGCACGGCGTGCACCCAGAAGAACGTCTGCGGGGTGCTGTGCCAGTGCTCGCCGGCCCACGCGCGGTCGTCGTCGACGATCGCCTTCGCGAAGCGCGGCCAGATCACCACGTTGAACACGCCCGCAACGATCAGGAACCGGGCCGCCGTCTTGGAGATCACCTCACCATCTCATCACAGGAGATTTCATGAAGAAGTTCCGCGCTGCCGTTGAGGCAGGAGACTTCGAGGGACTCGGCGAGCTGCTCGCCGACGACGTCGTGTTCCGCAGTCCTGTCGCGTTCAAGCCGTACGAGGGCAAGCCGATCGTCGCCGCGATCCTGCGCGGTGTCGGCCGGGTGTTCACCGAGTTCCGCTATGTCCGCGAGCTCGAGGATGCCGACGGGCGCGGCTCCGCGCTCGTCTTCGAGACCGTCGTCGACGGAGTCAGCGTCAATGGCATCGACCTCATACGTACCAACGACGCCGGACTCATCAGCGAGCTGACCGTGATGGTCCGCCCACTCTCAGGCGCCAACGCCCTCGCCACCGCCATGGCGGCCCAGTTCGACCAGATCGTCGCCGAAGCCTCAGGAGCCTCCTCATGACCAGTCCGTATCCGCATCTCCTCGAGCCGCTCGACCTCGGCCACACCACCCTGCGCAACCGGGTGATCATGGGCTCGATGCACACCGGTCTCGAGGACCGCGCCAAGCACCTGCCCGAGCTCGCCGCGTACTTCGCCGAGCGCGCCAAGGGTGGCGTCGCCCTATCGGTCACCGGCGGATATGCACCCAACCGGCACGGCTGGCTGCTGCCGTTCGGCTCGCTGATGACGTCCAAGAAGCTCGCCGACAAGCACCGCCTCGTCACCGACGCAGTGCACGAGCACGACGGCAAGATCGCGATGCAGATCCTGCATGCCGGCCGCTACGGCTACCACCCGTTCAAGCGCGCGGCCTCGTCGAAGCCGTCGCCGATCACGCCGTTCGGCAAGCCCAAGGCGATGTCGACCAAAGAGGTCGACGACACCGTCAACGACTTCGCCAAGTCAGCCGTGCTCGCCCGCCGGGCCGGCTATGACGGCGTCGAGATCATGGGCTCGGAGGGCTATCTGATCAACCAGATGCTGACCGCCCGCACCAACGACCGCTCCGACCGCTGGGGCGGCAGCGCCGAGAACCGGATGCGCTTCCCGGTCGAGATCGTCGAGCGCGTACGCGAGGCCGTCGGCGACGACTTCATCGTGATGTACCGGATGAGCCTGCTCGACCTGGTCGACGACGCCCAGAGCTGGGACGAGACCGTCGAGCTGGCCAAGAAGCTGGAGACCGCCGGTGTGTCGATCATCAACACCGGCATCGGCTGGCACGAGGCCCGCATCCCGACGATCGTCACGTCCGTGCCGCGAGGCGCGTTCGCCTGGGTCACCGGCAAGCTCAAGCCCGAGGTGTCGGTCCCGGTCGTCGCGTCCAACCGCATCAACACCCCCGAGATCGCCGAGGAGATCATCGCCTCCGGCCAGGCCGACCTCGTTTCAATGGCGCGGCCGCTGCTGAGCGATCCGTACTTCGTCAACAAGGCCGCCGAGGATCGCGCCGACGAGATCAACACCTGCATCGCCTGCAACCAGGCGTGCCTCGACCACACGTTCAAGAACAAGCGTGCCAGCTGCATGATCAACCCGCGGGCTGGCTACGAGACCACGCTGATCCTCTCGCCGACCCGCAAGGCCAAGCGCATCGCCGTCGTAGGCGCCGGCCCGGCCGGACTCGCTGCCGCCACCGAGCTGGCCGGGCGCGGTCACAGCGTCGAGCTGTTCGAGTCGCTGCCCGAAGTCGGCGGTCAGTTCCGGCTCGCGATGCAGATCCCCGGCAAGGAGGAGTTCAAGGAGACGATCCGCTACTACTCCCGCCGTATGGAGATCGCCGGCGTCAAGCTGCACCTCGGCATACGCGCTGAGGTCGATCAGCTCGCCGAGTTCGACGAGGTCGTCATCGCCACCGGTGTCGAGCCGCGCATACCGACACTGCCCGGCGTCGATCACCCCAGCGTCGTCAACTACCAAGAGGTCATTCGTCACGGCTCTCCGGTCGGCAAGCGTGTTGCCGTGATGGGAGCCGGAGGCATCGGCTTCGACGTCTCGGAGTTCCTGCTGCACGACGCCGATGAGTCGATCGAGCACTGGATGGAGCGCTGGGGCGTCACCGACCCGTCACTCGAGCGCGGCGGCCTCGCCACCAAGCTCAAGGCGCAGCCGAAGCGAGAGGTCTTCCTGCTGCAGCGCAAGGACACCGAGCTCGGCAAGGGCCTCGGCAAGACCAGCGGCTGGGTGCATCGCCAGACGCTCAAGGATTCAGACGTCGAGATGATCAAGGGCGTCACGTACGACCGCATCGACGACGCCGGCCTCCACATCACGCTCCGCAAGGGCGGGGACGACGAGGAGACCCGCGTGCTCGAGGTCGACACGATCATCTTGTGCACGGGACAGGAGTCCGTACGCGATCTCGTCGATCCCCTCGAAGCGCTCGGCAAGCCAGTGCACGTGATCGGCGGAGCAGACGTTGCGGCAGAGCTCGACGCCAAGCGAGCCATCAAGCAGGCAACGGAGCTCGCCGCTCGACTCTGAAACGCTGACGAGCTGGGTCGTGGCGAGATAGCGTCCCGACATGATCCAGCCCGTCGCACCGCAGCGCTCCAACCAGCTCGTCGCTTGGCTGTTGTACATCCCGCAGCTGCTGCTTGACCTGATACTTGGGGCATTTGGCATCACCTCGGTCTTCATGACCGACTCATGCGGGAGCGTTGGCGACGAACCTGCCGTGTGCAACACCAGCTATTTCGGTGCTGTGCTCTTCGGCTTCTGGTTCGCACTGCTCGCGTTGATCATCGTCATACCGATCACGATCGTGCTGTCGGCCCGCCGCGGCGGTCGAGCATGGCTCTGGCCAGTGGCGGGCATCGTTGCGAGCATCGCCCTCGTGGTGATCTTTGTCGCGCTGATGACGCGCTAGTCATACTGGGGGCATGGCCAGACGGATCATCCTGCTGCGGGCAGTCAACGTCGGGGGAGCGCAGCTCCCGATGGCGAGACTCCGCGAGATCGCCGAAGGACTCGGCGCGACCGACGTCTCGACCTACATCGCCTCGGGCAACCTGATCGCAGACGTACCGGGCAAGGCCGAGGAATTCGACCGGGCGCTGGAGAAGGCGATCGAGAAGGAGTTCGGCTTTTTCCGCGAGTCGATCTCTCGTACGCCGGCGCAGGTCAAGAAGGCGCTCGATGCCCACCCCTTCACGATCGACGAGCCCAAGTACTCGTACGTCAGCTTCCTCGCCGGCAAGCCCACCGCCGAGGCGCTCAAGAAGGCCAAGACGTACGAGACCGGCGAGGACGAGTGGGCGATCATCGGCACCGAGATGCACATCCGCTATGCCAACGGCGCGGGCCGGCCCGACATGAAGGCCGACTCGATCGGCCGCGCGCTCAAGGTCCCCGGCACGGCCCGCAACCTCAACACCGTCAAGAAGCTGATCGAGCTTGCTGACAGCTGAATACGTGCTCGGCGAGCGGCGGCTGCTGGTGCTGACGGGCGCCGGCATGTCGACCGACTCAGGGATCCCTGACTACCGCGGCCCCGGCGCGCCGATACGCATGCCGATGACCTACCAGGACTTCATCAAGGGGCCCGAGGCGCAACAGCGCTACTGGGCACGGGCGCACATCGGCTGGAGCCGGATGCGCCGAGCTGAGCCCAACACTGGTCACCTCCTGCTCGCCGAAATGGATCGCGACGGCCGTCTGGACGGGCTCATCACCCAGAACGTCGACGGACTCCACGGTCGCGCCGGCCACCGCAACGTCATCGACCTGCACGGACGCATCGACCGGGTGATCTGCCTGGACTGCAGCACCGTGAGTGCACGCCGCGAACTGCACCAACGCTTGTTGGACCTCAATCCCGGTTACGAGCAGATCGACGCCGTGATGGCGCCCGACGGCGACGTACTGCTCGAGGAGACTGACACGTTCCAGGTCGCTCCGTGCTCGGTGTGCGGCGGCCGGCTCAAGCCGGATGTCGTCTTCTTCGGCGAGAACGTGCCCAAGGGTCGCGTCGCCGAGTGCTACCAGCTCGTCGATCAGGCCGAGGCCCTCGTCGTCCTCGGATCGTCGCTGCAGGTCATGTCGGGCCTGCGATTCGTACGGGCAGCGCGGGCGCGCGACATCCCGATCGTGATCGTCAACCGTGGCACCACACGCGGCGACGACCTGGCCACGATCAAGGTCGAAGCTGGCTGCGCCGAGACGCTCACCGAATGGACACAGAAGGGCCGCCACCCGAAGGTGACGGCCCCAGCCTGACCGACAGGTCAGAAGTAGTGTCTGCGCCCTCCGACGCCTCGGTCCATACCTCCGAGGATCCACAGGATCGCGCCGACCACGGCCAGAACTCCACCGATCGTGTACAAGATCGGCACGTTCAGAACCGCGCCAAGAATTAGCAGGACAATGCCCAGGATGAACATCTGATTCCTCCACTCCGGTCGCCTGATGACGACCGCTCAGCTCGGGACTTACCCATTCGGACGCGCTTCACACTCTTTTGTACTGATCACCTCCAACCACCAGCGTCTCGACGATCGACAAGATCCCGCTCCCAGCCGGGCCTCTTTCCCGCTACCGTGCAAACGACCCATCTCCCGCAGCCCTTGAGGACACCCCATGAGTGCAGCACCTCCGCCGCCCGCAGGACCCACAGCTGGCGCATATCCGGCCACGTTCACCTTCGACCCGCCCGAGAAGGTCGCCAACTGGCGAGTGATCGGCAACATCGTTCTCGCCATCCCGCACTTCATCGTCTTGTACGTGCTCAACTTCGTCGCCCAGATCCTGGCCTTCGTCGCCTGGATCCTCGGTGTCTTCACCGGCAAGGTGCCCGAGGGCATCCTCACCTTCATCGCGATGTTCATCCGCTACAGCACGCGGGTCAACATCTACGCGTCGTTCCTCAAGGAGGAGTACCCGCCGTTCTCGTTCGAGACGACGTTCGCCGATCCAGGTGATGACCCGCGCGTACGTGTCGATTTCATCGGCGAGACCGAGGGTCGCAACCGCCTGACGATCTTCTTCCGCATCCTGCTGACCATCCCGCACCTCATCGTGCTCGCCCTGATCGGCATCGTGGCGATCTTCGTCTACATCATCGGCTGGTTCGCCGTCCTGTTCACCGGCAGGTGGCCGGTCGGACTGCGCAACTTCGTCATCGGCCTCACCCGTTGGAGCACCCGCCTCAACGCGTACATGTACCTGCTGACCGACACGTTCCCGCCGTTCAGCTTCGAATAGACCGCACAACAAGACGCCCCGGTCCGCAGTGCGGGTCGGGGCGTCCTGCGTCGGTCAGCTGAGCTGGCGCAGGCGGACGGTCTCGGGCAGCGCCGCGAGCTCGGTGAGCACTGCCTCGCCGACCTCCTCGGCCACGTCGGTGAGCACGTAGCCGATCTCGCCGCGCGTTGCCAACGACTGCGCCTCGATGTTGACGCCGTGCTCGCCGAGCAGGCCGTTGATCGTCGCCAGCACACCCGGGGCATTGCGGTGCACATGCGCCAGACGGTGCTTGCTGGCATCGGCCGGCAGGTTGATCTCCGGCATGTTGACGCTCAGCGACGTGCCGCCGAAGGACGCGTACGAGCGCAGCTTGGAGGCGACGAAGCGACCGATGTCCTGCTGCGCTTCCTCGGTCGACCCGCCAACGTGCGGCGTGAGGATGACGTTCTTGAGCCCTTGCAGGTCGGACTCGAACGGATCACCCTGGCGCTTGGGCTCGATCGGGAACACGTCGACGGCAGCACCCGCGATGTGGCCCGACTCGATGTGCTCGCGCAGCGCCAAGGTGTCGACGGCAATGCCACGCGACAGGTTGAGGAACAGTGACCGCGGCTTCATCAGCGCCATCTGCTCGGCGCCGAACAGTCCGGCATTGCCGGGGCGACCGTCGACGTGAAGTGTCACGACGTCAGACGTCTCGAGCAGCTCCTCGATCGTCGAGCAGCGACGGGCATTGCCGAGCGCGAGCTTGTCGTCGATGTCGAAGAACACCACCTTGAAGCCGAGCGCCTCGGCGACCACCGAGAGCTGGCTGCCGATGTTGCCGTAGCCGATGATGCCGAGCGTGCGACCGCGTACCTCGTGGCTGCCGGCAGCCGACTTGTTCCAGACGCCGTTGTGCATGTCGGTCGACTTCTCGTGCAGGCGGCGGGCCAGCGAGATGATCTCGGCGATCGCCAGCTCCACGACGCTGCGGGTGTTGGAGTAGGGCGCGTTGAACACGGCGACACCGCGTGCCGTCGTCGCGGTGAGGTCGATCTGGTTGGTGCCGATGCAGAACGCGCCGATCGCCAGGAGATCCGGTGCCGCGTCCAGCACCTTCTCGGTGATGTACGTCGTCGAGCGGATGCCCAGGAGGTGCACTCCCTTGATCGCCTCGATCAGGTCATCCTCGCCGAGGGCTCCGTCCAGCGACTCGACCTGGTAGCCCTTGGCCCGCAAGAAGTCCGCACCGTCGGTGTGGATGTTCTCGAGCAGCAGGACACGTACGTCGGCGTCGGCCAGGCGTTCCGTGGGGAACAGATCATTGCTCGTCATGGTCATCATCATCTCGCGTGCCTCCAGTCAGCAGAACGTGGCTGACGTGGGGCCCAGGCGAACGGTCCCGATGTCGTGGTGTTCGATCGCTCCCCGGTGGTACCCACCTCAACGCCAGTCGCGATCAGGTCCAATCGTACCGGCAGTTCAGACGTCCCTGTAACGCTTGGCCTCGGCAAGCTTGGCGCGCAGCTGCGGCTCGTCGAATCGGGCGACGTACGCGGCGGTGTCGCGCTGGTAGCGCCACCCTTCCGCGAGCGGCCCGGCGTCCACGACATCGAAGCCGGCGGCGTCGATGAACGCAGCAACGGCCGCCTTGGCGTCGGCGTCGCCACCGGCGATCGCCAGCGCGCGACGGTTGTCGGAGCCAGCCGGCAGAGCATCGCCGAGGATGTCGAGGGCACCGATGTGGTTGAACGCCTTGACGACCTTCGACGTCGGCAGGTGCGCCTGCAGCAGCTCAGAGACGGTGGTCGACTCGTTGTCGAGCTCTGCGATCTGGCCGTCGCGCTGCGGGTAGTAGTTGTTGGTGTCGATCACGATCTTGCCGGCAAGCGGCTCGACCGGGACACCGGCGATGTTCTTGGTCGGGATCGTCACGACAGCGATGTCCGCTGCGGCCGCCGCGTCGGCAGCAGTCGCCGCCCGGGCACCGGTTCCGAGCTCGTCCACCAGCTCGGTGAGCGTCTCGGGCCCTCGGGAGTTGCTGAGCACGACATCCCAACCTTGACCGAGCGCAACCTGGGCCAGCGCCGTACCGATGTTGCCTGCACCAATCAGTCCGAGAGTTGTCATGGCGTCCTCAACGAGAACCTGGCGGGGGCTATTCCCCATGGGTGATCATGAGCGCATGACGTACGCCAAGGATGCGCGGGTTGATGCCTACATCGACAAGCTCCCGGACTGGCAGCAGGAGATCTGCCACCGCGTACGCGACCTTGTCCACGCCGCTGACCCTGAGGTCGAGGAGACGATCAAGCGGACGGTTCAGCCGTACTTCGTGCTCCGGGGCAACATCTGTGCGTTGCTCGCCGCCAGGGATCACGTCAACGTGTTCGTCTACGACGGCGGCATCGTGCCCGATCCCGATGGCCTGATCACGGCCGGGCACGACAACCAGACGGCCCGCACCATCGGCTATCGCGAGGGCGAGGAGATCGATGAGGCCGCGCTGCTGGCGTTCTTGCGCCGGCTGATCGCGGACAACCGCGCCGGAGGATGGCGCAAGATCAAGAAGGATCGCGGGGAGCTCTAGCGGTCCGTGCGAGCACCTCGGGCGGGACTTCCTGGTCGAGGTTGGCGAGGCGTACCTGTCCCTGCGCGATCAGCCGGTCGTCCTGGTCGACCGAGTCGAGGTGCCACAGCTGCTGGGTGCGCCCGCGATGGATCGGGGTGGCCGTGCAGGTGATGGTGTCGCCAACCTTGGCCTGGCGCAGGAAGTCGGTGGAGTTGTTCGCGCCGACGGCAACGCCCCGGCCGTTGAGCCACAGCAGAGCCGGCGATGCTCGCGGTCGACTCGTGCACGGCGCAGTAGACACCGCCGTGCGGGATGCCGAATGGCTGCAGGTGTCGCTCGTCGATCGTGAAGCGGGCGACGACCTTGTCGGGGCCGGCCTCCAGGTGCTCGACGCCGAGGAGTCCATCCAGTCCGGGGAGTTCAGTCATGTCCTGAGCCTACGAGTGAAACTCGTGCACGACGGCGTGACCCTTGCCACGTCCGATCAGCCAGCGGTTGACCGGTACCGTCACCAGGAAGGCGACGACGAGCGAGACCGCAAGCGATCCCCAGAAGAGCAGGTTGTCGAGGCCGGCGTCCATGGCACCCGGGACAGCGACGATCACGCCGTTGTCGATGACCTCCATCGTCAGGATCGACAACGTGTCCGCAGCCAGCGCGACCTTGATCGCTCCGCTGAATGGAACACCCGCCCCCAGGACGGGCCTGATCGTCAACGAGTAGCCGAAGAAGAACGCCAGCACGACGGAGAGCACGATCGTCGTGACATTGCTCAGGTCCAGCGCAGTGCCGATCACCATGCCGAGCACCTCGCCGATCGCACAGCCGGTGAGGCAGTGCAGCGTCGCCGAGACGGCGCTCAGCGTGAGAGCTCGGCCTGTCGGCGTCATGTCGTGATGGCTCATCCCGTCACCTCCGGGTTGGTCGAGCGGAACCCGCGGAGTCGCAGGCTGTTGGATACGACGAACACCGACGAGAACGCCATCGATGCTCCGGCCAGCATGGGGTTGAGCAGACCAGCAGCGGCGAGCGGGAGTGCTGCGACGTTGTAGGCGAACGCCCAGAACAAGTTGCCCTTGATCGTGCCGAGCGTACGGCGCGACAGCCGGATCGCGTCGACGACCGATCGCAGGTCACCGCGTACGAGGGTCAGGTCCGCGGCTTCGATCGCCGCGTCGGTGCCCGTGCCCATCGCCAGTCCGAGGTCGGCCTGCGCGAGAGCAGCCGCGTCGTTGACTCCATCGCCGACCATGACGACTCGACGACCGTCAGCCTGCAGCTGACGGATCACGTCAACCTTGTCCTGCGGGAGCACGCCTGCGTAGATGTCGTCGATGCCCACGGACGCCGCCACGGCACGCGCCGTGGGTTCGTTGTCGCCGGTCAGCAGGACGGGGTGCAGGCCGAGTTCGCGCAGCTGGCGTACGGCTTCGGCGCTCGACTCCTTGATGGTGTCCGCGACGATCAGGACGCCGCGGGCGGCGCCGTCCCAGCCGACGGCGACAACGGTCTTGCCGTCTGACTCCGCAGCGGACTGCGCCGTCGAGAGTCGTTCGTCAAGGTGTTGCGACCAGTCGGCGAGGAACGATGCGCGTCCCACGACGACGGCGCGCCCATCGACAACGCCCTGGACCCCCAGCCCTTGGGTGTTGGCGAATCCCTCCACCGCAGCCAGCTCGCCCAGCTCTTCGGCCGCTGCAGTGGCGATGGCACGGGCGATCGGGTGCTCGGATGCGCCTTCGAGCGCACCGGCCATCCCGAGCACCGTCGTACGGTCTTCGCCATCAGCCACGACGACGTCGTGCAAGGTCATCCGGCCGGTGGTGACGGTCCCGGTCTTGTCCAGTACGACGGTGTCGACACCCTTGGCTGACTCGAGGACCTCGGGACCCTTGATCAGGATGCCGAGCTGCGCGCCGCGACCCGTGCCGACCATCAAGGCCGTCGGAGTCGCCAAGCCCAGTGCGCAGGGGCACGCGATGATCAGCACCGCGACGGCTGCGGTGAACGCCGCCGTCAGCCCGGCGCCATTGCCGATCCAGAATCCGAGCGTTGCCACGGCGAGGCCTATGACGATGGGTACGAAGATGCCGGAGATCGAGTCGGCGAGCCGCTGGGCCTGCGCCTTGCCGTTCTGCGCGTCCTCGACCATCTGCGCCATCTGCGCCAGCTGCGTCGCGGACCCGACCCGGGTTGCCTTGATGACGAGTCGGCCGTTGGTGTTGACGGTGCCGCCGACCACCGCATCGCCGACGACCACCTCGGCAGGTACGGACTCGCCGGTGATCATCGATGCGTCGACGGCCGAGCTGCCCTCGGTGACGACTCCGTCGGTGGCGATCTTTTCGCCGGGCCGTACGACGAACAGGTCTCCGGAGGCGAGCTCGTCGATCGACACACGCTGCTCGACTCCGTCGCGCAGCACGGCGACGTCCTTGGCGCCGAGCTCGAGCAACGCACGCAGCGCCGATCCGGCACGACGCTTGGAGCGCACCTCGAAGTAGCGGCCAGCGAGGATGAACGTCGTCACCCCAGCGGCGGCCTCGAGGTAGATGTTGGAGCTGCCATCCATCCGCTCGATGGTGAAACGGAACGGGTGCTTCATGCCGGGTTCGCCGGCCGTGCCGAAGAACAACGCGTACACAGACCAGCTGAGTGCGGCGATCGTGCCGAGGGAGATGAGCGTGTCCATCGTGGCCGCGCCGTGCCGCAGGTTGACCCAGGCCGCGCGGTGGAACGGGTAGGCGCCCCACACGACGACAGGCACGGCGAGGTTGAGCGACAGCCACTGCCAGTTGGTGAACTGCAGCGCCGGGATCATCGCCATCGCGATGACCGGGACCGTCAGGATCGTCGAGATGACCAGCCGGGTCAGCCAGGGCTTGGCCGGGTCCTCCTCGATCGCAGGCTCCTCAGCCGTACGCGGCAGCGCGGCGGTGTAGCCGGCCTTTTCCACCTCGGCGATCAGCAGCTCGGCGGCGATCGGGCTCGTCGTGACGACCCGCGCCTTCTCGGTCGAGTAGTTGACGGTCGCCGTCACACCTTCGAGCTTGTTGAGCTTCTTCTCGACCCGCATGGCGCAGGAGGCGCAGGTCATCCCGCCGATCGACAGGTCGACCCGGTCGGTGATCAGGTCAGTGGCCATGGCCCGACACCTCCACCGTGAACTCGGCGGTACGAACGGTGCCGCCGTGCTTGAAGTCGAGGTACAGCCGGTAGCTGCCGGCGGACGGCACCTGGGCAAAGAACGTGACCTTGGGTCCGGGCTTGGTCTTGCCGTCGCCGGGCTCGCCGTCGGGGTGAACATGGAGGTAGGCAAGGTCGCCCACCCGCAGCGCGACGAGGTGTCCGTACGCGGCGAGGTAGGGCTCCAGATCGGTGACCGGTTCGCCGTCCTTGGCGATGGTCAACGTCAGCTTGGACTGCGTGCCTGCCTCGACGTCACCGGTGAGGGTGACGGTGTAGCCGTCGACCTCGTACGTACGCGACGGCTTCGGCAGCGGCGTGGTTTCGAAGTCGCCGGCGACCGAGAGGTCAGCGCCGAGCGTGAGCTGTGGGTCCTTGCCGGCGGGGTCGAAGTCGGCGAACGCGCGCCATTGCCCAGGTGTCAGCGCCACCTCGGCGATCCAGGTGCCGTCCGCGTCGAGTGTCGGGTGCACGTGCTGGAAGCCGCTGAGGTCGCGCTTCGCAACGATGAGGTGCAGGTCCTTGTCGTGCAGGGTGGCGTACGTGGTCAGCGCCTTGCCGTTGGGGCCGAGAATCTTGAACGAGACCTTCGCCTGAGGGTCTGCCTCCCGAGCCGTGGCGTCTAGGACGAATCGGTAGCCGTTCTCGGCAACCTGGAGGCCACCGGGCGTGTGGTCCATCGGCTCTGCACTCATCGACCCGGTGCTCTCCTCGCCGTGCTCCATCGACTCGGGCTTGGCCGTGACGACCTGGTCGACGCCGTTGCCCAGGGCCGCGGCAGCACCGAACACGGCAACGAGTGCCGTGACGAAGAGGCCGAGCTTGAGCAGGACGTTCATGGTGAAACGCTGTAACCGGCTTCGGCGACCGCTTCACGTACGGCGGCGTCGTCGACAGGAAGATCAGCGGTGGTGACGGCGAGCGACCCGGTGGCCAGGTCGATCTCCAGGTCGGTGACGCCGTCGATGGCGCCGACCTCTTCGGTGACCGAGCGGACGCAGTGCTCGCAGGTCATCCCGGTGACGGTGTAGTTGCTGGTGGTCATGATCGTTCCCTTCTAGCTGCGGACGAGCCGCGCGATGGCGTCGGATGCTTCGCGGATCTTGGCGTCGGACTCGGCACCACCCGCACGCGCGGCATCGACGACGCAGTGGCTCAGGTGGTCGTCGAGCAGGCCGAGCGACACCGACTGCAGTGCCTTGGTCATGGCGGAGACCTGCGTCAGGATGTCGATGCAGTACTGGTCTTCCTCGACCATGCGTTGCAGACCGCGGGCCTGCCCCTCGATACGGCGCAGCCGCTTGAGGTAGTCGTTCTTCTTGTCGTCGTACCCACGTGCCTCATGGTCGGTTGCCATTGCCGGTCCTCCTGCTCGATACCCATAGGGGGTATGTACACGATCGACCGTATACCCCTTGGGGGTATCAGGCAAGTGAGCGGAGCCAGGAGCGCAGCTCGGCGATGAGTTCCAGCTCGTCTTCGCGGGAGAGCCCGGCTTTCCGGGGGCGGTCGAGGCCCTGCTCGTTCTCGAAGGTGAGGGTGTCGCGCAGCATGTCGACGTACGGTCTGCGCTCGAGGCCGTGCTCGAGCGCCCTCGTGTCATCCATCAGACCCATGCCGAAATGGGTCGCCGGGAGCCACAGCGGCAGCGATCGCGGACCCATCCACTCCTCGACGTCGTGCTCACGCAGCCAGTCCTCTCCGGCTGGCACCTGCTCTCCGGAGAAGTCCGCGACCTCGGCCGAGAGCCGGATCAGGTCGCCGACCGTGGTGCGTTCGCCGGCGCCGTGCACGATGCCGGTTGCCCGCGTCTCGGCGAGCCTGACAATCCAGTGCGCCAGGTCGCGTACGTCGATGACCTGCATCGGCTGGCTGGCGACATTCGGGATCAAGACCCGCTCATCGCGTGCCTGTGCGAACCGAGCCACGTAGTAGCCGAGGCGATCCGAGCGGTCACCGGGACCGCCGATCAGTCCAACCCGGATGACCAGGTGATGCGGCAGGGCGCGTACGGCCCGCTCGCAGGCGACCTTGCCCTCGCCGTACGTCTCCGGGTCGGCGACATCGCCGTCGAGCGGCTCGAGCAGCGGCGAGACCTCGGTCAGCGGACCGCTCTGGTCGGCATAGACCGAGCCGGTCGAGACGAGCGTCCAGTGCGAGCTCGTCTTGCCGAGCACCTCGATCGCCGAACGTACGTGACCCGGCTGCCGGGACACGTCGATCACCATGTCCCACCGTTGATCGAGGACCTTGTCGTACGCGCTGGCATCGCTGCGATCGCCTGGGACGAAGGTCGCCGCCGCCGGCGCCTTGCCCGATTCGCCACGTGCCAGGCAGGTGACGTCATGACCTCGTACGACCGCCTGGTGCGCGATCTCCCCGCCAAGCCACGACGTGCCGCCCAGGACCAGAACTTTGCTCATGCCAACACCCCCGTGAAAAGGGCAGGGTACGGAGGAATCGGCATGAGATCTGTTCTGGTCACTCGCTGGCGCTCGCTCATGCCAACACCCCCGTAAAAAGGGGCAGGGTACGGAGGAATCGGCATGAGATCTGTTCTGGTCACTCGCTGGCGCTCGCTCATGCAATCCAGACGACCACGCGCCGGTCGCCAATGCCAGAGATGTTCACTGCGGGCGCAACCGCGGACCGTACGCTCTACGGATGCCGTTGACCCTGAGCCATCCTGCAGCGGTGATCCCGCTGCGGCGGCTCGGCCTGCCGATGACGGCACTGGTCTTCGGGTCGATGATCCTCGACGTGCCGCTCTATCTGGGATCGCGCACCGGCTACGAGCGCACGCACAGCCTGATCGGCGTGTTCACGATCGACATCGTGCTCACCCTGTTCACGCTGCTGGTCTGGTTCGTTGTGCTGCGCGATCCGCTGGTCGACCTGTCACCTGGCATCGTCCGGTCTCGGATCGCCCCGCGGGCCCGGCTGACCCAACGGCAATGGCTGCTCGCGATCCCCGCAGGCAGCATCGCGGCCTTCACCCACGTCGCGTGGGACTCCTTCACGCATCCCGATCGCTGGGGCTCCCAACGCATCGGCTGGCTGAGGACCGAGCACCACGGTCTGCTCGGGTACGAGTGGGCTCAGCACGCCTCCGGCGTCATCGGTCTCCTCGTCGTGGGTGCCTGGGCCGTCATCGAGCTGCGATCACTGCCTGCCGACAAGGAGCGACCTCCGCAGGCACTCAGCCCGTACGCGTTGTTGGCCACCTTCGTCGTCGCGGGCGGCGTGGGCATGGCGGCGGCCTTCGCCCACGTCTCGCAAGGCCTGCGCTGGATGGCGTTCCACGGTGTCATCGACGGAATCATCGCGTTCGTCCTCACCTTCACCGCCGTGAGCATCGTCTGGCACGTCGTCGTACGCCATCCGGCTCGCACCTCACACTGACAGGCATAGCATCGGAGTCATGACACTCATGACCGTCAACGGCAACGTCTTCTTCCGTGAACGGATCGCCGTCCCGCCCGGAGCGATCGCCACCATCAAGCTGGTCGACACCGACGGAGAGGTGCTCGCCGCCACCGCCGTCGAGGCACCTGGCGTGCCGGTCGAGTTCTCGGTGACGGTGGACTCAGAGTTCGTGCCCGATCCGGCCAACCTGCTGTTCTGGGCCA
Source organism: uncultured Actinomycetota bacterium (assembly GCA_963849475.1). Taxonomy (GTDB): domain Bacteria; phylum Actinomycetota; class Actinomycetes; order Propionibacteriales; family Nocardioidaceae; genus Aeromicrobium. The sequence goes on along the minus strand of CAWKHC010000004.1, from coordinate 267,032 downwards.
TCCTGCGCTCCGAGGTCGGCGTGTGGGGAACCACCGAGCTCGTCCCCGTGGAGGCTGAGTCAACCTCCGTCATGTTGACCAAGATCGACGCTGACTGATGCCCCGCGGCGGGGGTGGCGGCGGGACAGGGATCACCCACATCCCGCAGGAAGAGATCAAGGCGGGCGGCAACAAGCCGATTCTCCGGCGCATCGCCCGCATGCTCCGCCCCTACCGCCGCAAGATCGTCCTGGTCGCGGCCGCTGTCGTGGTCGCCGCGGTGCTGACCTCGATCGTCCCGTTCCTGACCAAGGCCGTGTTCGACAAGGCACTCTTCCCACCCGCCGGCAAGCCCGACATCAGCCTGCTCTGGTGGCTGATCGGCTTCATGTGCCTCATCCCGATCGCCACCGCGCTCATCGGCATCGGCCAGAACTGGCTGACATCGACGATCGGCAACTCGGCCATGGCCGATCTCCGCGGCGACCTGTTCGCGCACCTGCAGAAGATGGAGCTCGCGTTCTTCACCGCGACCAAGACGGGTGCGATCCAGTCGCGTCTCGCCAACGATGTCGCCGGCGTACGTACGGTGCTCACCGACACCGCCACCTCGATCCTGCAGAACACCGTCACCGTCACGGCGGCCTTCGTGTCGATGGTGATCCTGTCGTGGCAGCTGACGATCCTGACCATCATCGTGATGCCGCTGTTCGTCTACATCCAGCTGCAGGTCGGCAAGCGTCGGCAGAAGCTGGCCCGCAGGACCCAGGAGTCGCTGTCGGAGATGACGGCGATCACCGAGGAAGCCCTCAGCGTCTCGGGCATCCTGCTGTCCAAGGTGTTCAACCGCTCGGAGGCCGAGGTCGAGCGCTACCGCGAGGCCAACCGCAACCAGACCAGGCTGCAGGTCGACCAGGCCATGACCGGTCGCGCGTTCTTTGCCACGGTCCAGACGTTCTTCGCCCTGACGCCCGCCCTGGTCTACCTGCTCGCCGGTTTCATGCTCAACAATGGCACCTCGCTCACCGCAGGCACCCTGGTCGCGTTCACCACGGTCCAGGCCCGCCTGCAGATGCCGCTCCTTCAGCTGATGCGAGTGACGCTCGACGTCCAGACCTCGCTCGCACTGTTCCGCCGGATCTTCGAGTACCTCGACCTCGTACCGGCCATCACCGAGCGCCCCAACGCCACCGCGGTCGATCCCGGCAAGCTGCGCGGGGAGATCGAGTTCAAGGATGTGTTCTTCCGCTATCCCGAACCCCGCAGCCTCACCGGTGACACCCGCGGCGACCGGTTCGGTGACAGCGGCGTACGCATCGATCGCGAGGAAGGCGTGGAGGCGCCCGGCCAGTCGTGGGCGCTCGCGGACGTGTCGCTCAAGGTGCTGCCCGGGCAGCTCGCAGCGATCGTCGGCCCGTCCGGCTCCGGCAAGACCACCGCGACCTATCTCGTCCCGCGGTTCTACGACGTCACCGACGGCGCCGTGTTGCTGGACGGCACCGACGTGCGCGATCTGACGATGGGCTCGTTGGCCGACTCCGTCGGCATGGTGACCCAGGAGCCGTACCTGTTCCACGGGACGATCCGCGACAACATCGCCTACGCCAAGCCCGAGGCAACCGCCGACGAGATCGAGCAGGCGGCCCGCGACGCCAACATCCACGAGCGCATCATGTCGTTCGCCGACGGCTACGAGACGATCACGGGTGAGCGCGGCTACCGGCTCAGCGGCGGCGAGAAGCAGCGGCTGGCGATCGCCCGCGTTCTGCTGATGGATCCGCGCATCCTGATCCTCGACGAGGCCACCTCGGCGCTCGACACCGAGACCGAGCGACTTGTGCAGGAGGCGCTCGAACGGGCGACCCACAACCGTACGACGATCGCGATCGCCCACCGTTTGTCGACGATCCACAACGCTGACGTCATCTTCGGTCTCGAGGACGGCAAGCTCGTCGAGCAAGGCACCCATGATGAGCTGCTCACGCTCGGCGGCCTCTACTCACGGCTCTACGTAGAGCAGTTCGGCTCGGGCCAGATCGAAGCGCGCTTCACCGACGGCGTGCGATTCACCGATGGCAACACCTACTGCGACAAGCCCAACCGCGACGAACGCCGAGCGGACGTCTCGCTGTGACCCGCTGACTATTCCTTCGGGGCTTCCTTCGCACGCTCAAGCGCCTTCGGCAGCAGGTCGACGACGTCGACCGCCGGATCACCGTCACCTTCGTGCTTGGTCCCGACCAAGACGATGCGGTCGCCCTGGATCGCAAACACCCGAGCACCGAAGCGTGCCGGGTCTGACGTCGGCGAGGTCGCCGTGTAGCCCACCACACCCGGGTCGAGGCCGGTCATCGCCGTGACCACCTCTTTGCCTACCGGCTTCGCAGCGCACTCCGCGATGGCGTCGGCGATGCCGTCGAGACCATTCTGGAGGCTGCCGTAGCTCGAGGAGCGGCCCAGCGCGCTCGAGAAGACCCGATCACCGTTGGCGAGGGTGTACGACCGGCCCACCCCTTCGGGCTCGTTGCCGATCGTGAGCTTGAACTGGGCCTCGTTGATGGCGCCGCACGCCGCGGCGGCGGGGACGTTGTCGATGTCTGACACCTTGCGGACCTTGGGCAGGTCATCCTTCTGCAGCACGCCCTTGGCGTCGCCACCACCACAAGCGGCGAGGCCGGCGAGCAGCGCCAGCGCGACGACGGCCCGTAGACGCATGCGGCTACTTCCCGGCTGGCTTGTAGTAGTCGAGGAAGCTATCACGGTAGGACCCCTCGAGGTCCATGTTGGTGGCGTACTCGTTGACGCCGTTCATCGCGCTCTGGGTGTACTGGCTCATGTCGTTCTTGTCGATGTCGCCGGCGTCGATGACGCTGCCGTTCTCGATCCACATGTCCGGCACCTCGTCCCGCGGGATGACTCCCGCATCGACCAGCGCGAGGAACGCATTGATCTTGACCCGGTTGGCACCCTGCTCGGCTCGTGTCTCTGCGTTGTCGGTCGCGCCCTCGGCCTCGGAAGCGAAGTGTTCGCCTGCAGCGTCCGTGCCGAGCTCGACCGCCTTGCCCCAGCCATAGTCGAGCGCCTTGCTGCCGAGCTCGCCGACCACGTCGGCACCCGGCAAGGGCACCATGCCGGCGGCGTCGCTGACCAGGTCGATGTACGCCTGGCGCTGCTCGTCACGGCTCTCCGCCGCATCGATCTCGACCTGGCCGACGGAGTACTCGGTGAAGCCGGTCAACGACGACGTGCGCTCGAGCACGTCACGCAGCTCCGTACGAGTACCCGGATCATCAGGGTCGAGACCCAGCGCGACCGCTGCGTTGTTGAGCTGGGTCTGCTGGAACGAACCGACCCCCTCGGCGATGCTCTGCATGCCACCCTCGGTGCCCATCGCGACCTGCATGAGCGAGTCGAGGTCGCCCCTGAACAGCTCGGGGTAGTGGTCGAACTTCCCGAAGTACTCGAGATCGAACGGGACGTCTCTGGGCGTGCCGCTGTCATCGCCGTTGCGCAGCGCCTGGTCGACCGCCGGCATGTAGAACTTCAGCATGTCGGCGACGTACGGCGACCCACCCTTGGCGTCCTCGGCGTTGAAGCCGTCGTTGTCAGCGATCTGGTGGAGGAACGACGAGGCGATCGTGGTGGTCAGCTCGGGATCCTTCGCGAGGTTGTCGGCGTCGGTGGTGATGCCGTCCGCCGCCATCGAGATGCTCTTGAAGCCGTCCTCTGACCAGTCGCGATCGTTGAAGTAGAAGTTCTGCCGATCTTCGCTGTCGAAGAACCGCAGTCCCGCCGACGGGTTGTCCCCGAGGTTCTGCATGATCGCAGCCATCGGGTCGTCGTACATGAGCTCGTCCTTCTCCACGAGCGGGCTGTAACCGTTGTGCGAGTACCAATAGGTGGCTTCGCCGAAGTCGCCGTCGTGCATGCCCTGCTCGAACGTGTCGAGCGTCGAGGCAGCACTCACCAGGAAGTCGTCGGAGTAGCCGTGCTCCTGCATCAGGAACGTCAGGATCGAGGCACCATACATGCCCTGCGCGTTGGGGTATTCCTCCTGGAACGCCTCACGCTCTTCGTCAGTCATCATCGGCGCAACCGAGTAGCGGACCATGTCGTCGGCGAACATCTGCGCGTACGTGAGGCTCGAGCCGTACGGGTCGGGCCGGTTCTGCCATGACTCGGAGTTCGAGGCCGTCGCCAGGCCCGTGCGCATCTGATCGGCGAGGTCGCGCAGCTGGTCGATGTCGGCGCTGTCGCGCATGGTCGAGGTGATGGTGCCGAGCACACCAACCGTGCCATCGGGTCCGAGCTCCTTGAACATCGAGCTCATGACGTCGGGGTCCGCCTTCTGCGTGGCGAGGATGGCGTTGATCTCTTCGAGGTCTTCTTCGCTCGTCTCGTAGTCGACGTCGTTGAGGTGCTCGGCCAGCTCCTTGCCGAGCATGCCCTTGACCATGTCGAGGGAGTCGAGCGCCACCTCATAGCTCGCATGCCCGGAGTCGCCCTCGTCGAGCAGGACCGCCAGGTCGTGCCGGGTCTGCAGCTCCGGGACCTGGTCTCGCAGCCACCTGGCCTTCTTGCCCAGCTCGGCGTCGCCGAGTGTCGGCAGGCCGATCGGAGTGCCGGCGGTGGCTCGCGCGCGCTGCCCGTCGATGTTCCCCGCGAGATCCGTCAGTGCGGTGATGGCAGAACTCAGCTTGGCAATGTCAATGTTGACCGTCGTCACGGTGCCCCCCAGGCGTCAGACGTCAGGACAGCAGACTAGCAACTCCACGACTGAGACTGCTCACGGTGCCAGCCCGACGTACTTGGTCTCGAGGTACTCCTCGATGCCCTCGGTGCCGCCCTCACGGCCGAAGCCGCTCGACTTCATTCCGCCGAAAGGTGCCGCCGGATTGGAGACGATGCCTTGGTTGATGCCGACCATGCCGGTGTCGAGCGCTTCGTAGACCCGCATCGCCCGAGAATAGTCCTGGGTGAACGCGTAGGCGACGAGACCGTACTCGGTGTCGTTGGCCATCCGCAGCGCTTCATCCTCATCGGTGAACGTGAAGATCGGCGCTACGGGGCCGAAGATCTCCTCGGTACGCAGCCGGGCCGTCTCAGGCACCTGCGACAGGACGGTCGGCGGATAGAAGTAGCCGTCGCCGTCAAGAGCGGCGCCACCCGTCAGCGCCGTGGCGCCCTTGCCGACGGCATCGTCGACGAGCTCCGCGACCTTGTCGCGCTGCTTGGCCTCGACGAGCGGACCGACATCGATCCCGTCGTCGGTGCCACGACCGATCGACAGCGCCGACATCTTGGCAGTCAGCTTCTGGGCGAACTCCTCAGCGACCGACTCGTGCACGATGAACCGGTTGGCGGCGGTGCACGCCTCGCCGATGTTGCGCATCTTGGCGAGCATCGCACCGTCGACCGCCTTGTCGATGTCGGCGTCGTCGAACACCAGGAACGGCGCGTTGCCGCCGAGCTCCATCGAGACGCGGAGGATGCCCTCGGCGCTCTGCTCGATCAACGTCCGGCCGACCTCGGTGGACCCGGTGAACGTGAGCTTGCGCAACCGCGGGTCACGGATGATCGGCTCCATCACCTTGCCGGTGGTGGTCGTGGTGACGATGTTGAGCACACCCCTGGGCAGACCGGCCTCGGCCAGGATGTCGCCGAGCCGGAGCATCGACAACGGCGTCAGGGCCGCGGGCTTGACCACCATGGTGCAGCCGGCGGCGATCGCCGGACCGATCTTGCGGGTGCCCATTGCCAACGGGAAGTTCCACGGCGTGATCATCAGGCACGGCCCGACGGGCTGCTTGAGCGTGAGCAACCTGGTGGCACCGTTCGGCGCGACCGAGTAGCGGCCGGCGATGCGCACGGCCTCCTCGGCGAACCAGCGGAAGAACTCCGACGCGTACGTGATCTCTGCCTTGCTCTCCTTGATGGGCTTGCCCATCTCAAGCGTCATCAGCAGGGCCAGGTCGTCGATCTGCTCGGTGATCAGCTCATACGCACCCCGCAGGATCTCTCCGCGATCACGCGGCGGGGTGGCTGCCCACTCGTCCTTGACCGCGACGGCGGCATCGAGTGCTGCCTTGCCGTCGGCGACGCTGGCATCTGCGACCTCGATGAGGTTGGCGCCGGTCGAGGGATCCTCGACGCCGAACGTCTTGCCGCCCTCGGCATCGCGCCACTCGCCACCGATGAACAGCTGCGGGTGTACGGCGTCGAGCACCTTTTTCTCGTCAGTTGCACTCATGCGTTCACTGTATGACCGGCGCCCAGCGGCGGCACACGCTGCGCCAGTGCAGTCTCACCGATTCCGTGCAGGCGGCAGCAGCGAGACGATCCTCATGCTGCAGCTCGGCGCGACCTGATCTTGTAGATGACGAACCACGCAACGACGGCCAACACGGCGAGGATGAGTCCGTACTTGAGCCAGTGCGCGTACTTCTCGACCTTTTCCCAGTTGGAACCGAGCTGATAGCCCGCGACGATCCACGCGGTGTTCCAGATCAGGCTGCCTGCCGTCGTGTAGAAGAGGAAACGGCCGACCGCCATCTTCTCGACACCGGCGGGGATGGAGATGAGGCTGCGGATCGCCGGCACCATGCGGCCGAGGAACACCGCGGCGCCATCGTTGCGGGCAAACCAGGCGACACCCTTGTCGATGTCGCGAGCCGTCACCAACGGCACCTTGGACAACAGGGCGCGCGTACGGTCCAGGCCGAAGACCCGCGACAGCCAGTAGAGGATCAGCGCACCGCCGACCGAGCCGATGGTGGCAGCAATGATCGCGCCGACGACGCTGAAGTTGCCCGGGACGCTGGCGGTGAAACCCGCCAGCGGGAGGGCGACCTCGCTCGGCAGGAAGGGCAGGATCGTCTCGACGGCCAGGATCAGCCCGACGCCCAGAAGTCCCAGCGAGTTCATGGTGTCGGCGACGAATCCGGCCAGGCCTGAATCGGGTACACCTGACGCTGAGGCCAGCGCGGTCAGTAGGGTCACGGGCATGAGCCTAACGGTGAAGCTCAATCGGCCGGCCCTGGTAGTCGGCGCTGCCGGACTCGCCCTCGTCGCCGGCGGACTGGTCATCGCCGCCAGCCCTGACGGCGATCCAGCGACGACCGTCCAGCTGCGGACGCCGAAGTCACCCCTCGAGATCGTTGCGAAGTCCACGCCCGCCGACAGCGCGATCACGGTCTCGAAGCGCTTGTATGCCTCCTCGCCGGCGGTCGTGATCGCCGACGCCACCGATCCGGTTTCGCAGCAGCTCGCGATCGACACGGCGACAAAGCTCACCGTCCCCGTCCTGCTCGACGGTCCCACCACCGCAGCAGAGGTCAAACGGCTCGATGTTTCGACCGTCCTGACGTTCGGCAGCACCGGCGCGTACGACCATGACCGCAGCGTGACGGCGTCGACCGCCGCCCGGGAGATCAGCCGGGTGAACAAGGCGTACGACATCAAGGCACCCCACGAGCGGGATGTCTTCGTGCTGACCGCTTCGACGAAGGTGGACGCTGTCGCCGCGGCCACGGCGACCAGCGCCGGTGCGACAGTCCTCGAGCTGCCGGGCGGCGACCCGCGTACGTCTCCTGTCGTGGCGAAGGCACTTGCCGCCGCACCTGATGCGCCGGTGCTCGCGCTGGGTGCACCGTTCACTTCGACCCTCGACTACACGCTCGCTGCGGTCCGCCTCGGCGGCGAACAGTTCGGCGGGGGCTACCTCGCGTTCCCGGGGCGCACCATGGTCGCGCTGTACGGACATCCGAGCACCAAGGCTCTCGGCGTCCTCGGTGAGCAAGGCGTCGCGGCCTCGATCAAGCGCGCCAAGCTGCTCGCGTACAAGTACCGCAAGGTGGTCAAGTCGCCGGTCGTGCCGACATTCGAGATCATCGCCACGGTTGCGTCGGCCGGCGCCGGCAAGGACAAGAACTACTCCGCCGAGACCAAGGTCAAGGACCTGCTCCCGCTGATCGACGCTGCCGAGAAGGCCGGCGTTTACGTCATCATCGACCTGCAGCCGGGCCGCACCCACTTCCTGGCCCAGGCGCGAAGGTACAAGTCGCTGCTCGAGCGACCGCACGTCGGGCTCGCCCTCGACCCCGAGTGGCGCCTCAAACCGCACCAGAAGCACCTGACCCAGATCGGCAAGGTCTCGGTCAAGGAGGTCAACCAGGTCGGTGACTGGTTGGCGGCGGTGACCCGGGCGAACCATCTGCCGCAAAAGGTGTTCGTGCTGCACCAGTTCAACATCAACATGATCAAGGGCCGCAGCCGGCTCATCACGAATCGGCCGGAGCTGGCCACCGTGATCCATGTCGACGGGCAGGGCAGTCAGCCCGCCAAGAAGGGCACGTGGCACTACCTGCGCCAGGACGCCCCCAAGGGGGTCTTCTGGGGCTGGAAGAACTTCGAGGACGAGGACAAACCGATGCTCAACGTCAAACAGACGTGGACGCGGGTCAAACCCCACCCCGAGCTCATCAGCTATCAGTGAGCGCTTGGGTCGTCGAGCAGGGCCGAGGGACAAGCGCGCAGCTGAAGGTTGAGTAGGGCCGAGGGACGAGGCCCGTATCGAAACCACGTACGTCGAGATGCTCGCGTTGGGACCAGCGCCTCGCGAGGTTTCGACCTTCCTGGCGCCTTCGGCGCGGCACGTTCAACCTGGCTGAACACCGCTCGCAGGGCTCGCTTGGTTCAGCCGAAGTAGTCGCCGGCGGCTGCTCCGGGGGGTTCGGCATCGCGGGCCATGGGGGTGAAGCGCGAGTAGTGACCCTGGAAGCTGACGGCCACGCGGTTGACCGGACCCGAACGGTTCTTGGCGATGATGATGTCGGCTTCGCCCGGACGTTCGGACTCGCCGGCACCGTAGGCATCGGGGCGGTTGAGGAGCATGACGATGTCGGCGTCCTGCTCGATCGAGCCCGACTCACGCAGGTCTGAGAGCATCGGCGTCTTGTCGGTGCGCTGCTCAGAACCACGGTTGAGCTGGCTGATTGCGACGACCGGGATCTCGAGCTCCTTGGCGAGCAGCTTGATCTGGCGCGAGAACTCCGACACCTCGACCTGGCGGTTTTCGACGCGCTTGCCGGACGTCATCAGCTGGAGGTAGTCGATGACCATGAACCCGAGACCGTGCGTCTTCTTGATGCGTCGAGCCTTGGAGCGGATCTCGGGCATCGTCATGTTGGGCGAGTCATCGATCACCATGGGTGCGCTCTGGACCCGCGGCATCGCCTTGGCGATTGCGTCCCAGTCGCGCTGGCTCATGCCACCGCCGCGCATCTGCGAGACGTTGACCTTGGCCTCCGCCGAGAGCATGCGCATGGCGATCTCGGAGCCCGTCATTTCGAGCGAGAAGATGGCGCTGGGGATCTGGTGGCGGATCGACGCAGACCGGCAGAAGTCGAGACCGAGGGTCGACTTGCCGACACCGGGTCGGGCGGCCACGACGATCATCTGACCGGATCGGAAGCCTGTCGTGAGCCGGTCGAGATCGGGGAAGCCGGACGGCACACCATGCATCTCGGTGCCGCGGCCCTGGATCTCCTCGATCTCGTCGATCGTGATCGACATGAGGTCGGAGACCGAGCTGTAGTCCTCGGCCTGCTTGGTGCCGTCGACATCCAGGACTTCCTTCTGGGCCCGGTCGACGATCTCGGAGACCTCGCCCTGACCGGCCTGGCCAAGCTGAGCGATGCGCTGACCCACCTCGACGAGCCGGCGAAGAACGGCCTTCTCGTGGACGATGTCTGCATAGAAGTCGACGTTGGCGGCTATCGGCACGCCGGCGACAAGGGTGTGGAGGTAGGGCGCTCCGCCGATGCGGCCGACCTCACCGCGACGCTGCAGCTCAGCTGCCACCGTGATGGCGTCGGCGGGCTCACCGCGGTTGGCGAGGTCGACGATGGTGTCGAAGATCAGCTCGTGCGCGGGACGGTAGAAGTCGCGCCCGTCGAGGACGTCGGAGGCCGGGTCGATCGCCAGCTTGCTCATCAGCATGGCGCCGAGGACGCTCTGCTCCGCCGCCAGATCCTGGGGAGGAACGCGTCCGGAGCCAGCGTCTTCGCCCGGGTCGGGCGCAGCCTCGTAGAGCTCCGCGACACTCACTGAATCTGACCCTTTCGCACGTGCTTGACGCTATGCGCCCCACCCGACAGTTTTCCGCCGACTCGCCACACTAGGCCGGTGCGCTGCCGCACGATAGACGCGCGCACACAGGGGGTGTGCGTAACCCGGGGCAGCCTGGGGAAAACGCCGTAGGCACATGTGCACAGTCCGTGGACGAAGGTGTGGAAAAGAACTGGTACGGATGTCTGATGACCGCTCTGACCTGCGGCGATGTCCTTCTACCCGTGTGGAGACAAAATACTTGGGCACTGTTTCCCGTCGCCAGCCCCCTGTTCGTAAACTTGTCGACATATCGCGTCATACTGCGTCACATCAGGCTCTCTCTCACCACAGGAAGGACAGGCATGTCCTCCTCCAGTGACGTCGATCGGCAGATCTTGCGGGTCGCCGTACCAGCATTCTTCGCCCTGATCTCCGAACCCATGATGTTGCTCGCCGACACGGCGATCGTGGGTCATCTCGGAACGCCTGAGCTCGCCGCACTTTCGGCCGCTTCCGTGGTGCTCGGCACGGTCGTCGGGCTGTGCATCTTCCTCGCATACGGAAGCACGGCCGTCGTTGCCCGGCATCATGGTGCCGGCGACGAACGTACGGCATTCGGGCTCGCCATCAGCGGGCTCTGGCTTGCCGTGGTGCTCGGTGTCGGACTCGGAGTGCTGACAGCCCTCACCAGCAATGTGTTCAGCGAGATCCTGTCGAGCTCGGACGAGGTCGCCGGGCTCGCCAGCTCCTACCTGCTCGTCTCCACATTCGCGATCCCCGCCATGTTGCTGGTCCTCGCGGCGACCGGGGCGATGCGCGGTGTCCTTGATCTTCGTACGCCGCTGATCGCCACGATCGCGGCCAACGTCGTCAACGTGGTGCTGGCGATCCTGTTCGTCTATGGCTTCGACTGGGGGATCCGGGGCGCGGCAGTGGCCACCGTGGTGGCCCAGTGGTTCGCCGCGGCCTGGCTCGTGACCGTCGTCGTACGCCGGGCACGGAATGCCAAGGCGTTCATCCGGCCGCGGCTGGTTGAGATCATCGGCTCCGCTCGCCAAGGTGTCCCACTGCTGATCCGCACCCTCACCCTGCGGGTGTCGCTGGTCTTGGGCACCCTCGTGGCTGCAGGATTCGGTGACGTCTCCTTGGCTGCCAACCAGATCGTCGCTGCACTCGTGACGTTCCTGGCCTTCGGCCTCGACGCGATCGCGATCGCCGGCCAGACGTTGACGGGACGGACCCTCGGCGCCGGCGACGCTGACGGCACCCGGGCACTGACCCGCCGGATGATCTCCTGGGGAGCCGCAACGGGTGCGCTGGCAGCGGTGGCGCTGGCGGCGACGGCGACCCTGTTGCCGAGGTTGTTCACGTCCGACCGCCTGGTCCAGGACGCGCTCGTACCGGCGTTGATCATCGTCGCGCTGATCCAGCCCCTGTCAGGTGTCGTCTTCGTGCTCGACGGTGTGCTCATCGGGGCGGGCGATGGCGCCTACCTCGCCAGGGCCGGACTCGTGGTGCTGGCCGCGTACGCACCCCTCGTGCTCGCCGTCGGCTGGCTCGACGCAGGATTCACCTGGCTGTGGGTCGCATATGGCGGCTTCATCGCAGCACGGCTGGTGACCCTCTGGTCGAGGCAACGTGGCACCGCGTGGATGGTCCTCGGCTCCACCCATTCGGCAGACTGAGGCCGTGACCATCCACGAGCACGGTGCCGGGAGTGCAGGCCTCGCGCTGTTCTGGCACGGTCGCGGACCACGGGAGGCGTACGCACTCGCACCCCTGGCCCAGGCCGTGGCAGCAAGCGGCATCCGCGTGCTGGCGGCCGACTGGGACTCGACCGCGGAGGACCGCGGAAGGTCTGATCTCGACGCGTCGTTGGAGCAGGCACGACGCACCGCCGACGGGCTCGGCATCGACCCACAACGGCTCGTCCTGGTGGGTTGGTCCCTCGGCGCCACCGCGGCTCTCGGCCTGGCGCTGCAGTCACCGGAACCGCTGCGGACCATCCTGATAGCGCCCGGATATGCCGAACGCGCCACCGATGCGTTCTCGGGCAGGCCACTCCCGGAGGTCTTTCCGCCAGGCAACGGGCACCCGATCGACGTGCTCTGGGGCAGCCTCGACGACCTGGTCGACGAGGAGATGGCGGTCTCGTTGAGCGATCGCCTGCGCGCCGCCGGCTGGGCGGTGACGACGACCGAGCTTGACGCCGATCACTCCGGTGTCGTCGGCATCAGATTCGACGACGACCTCGACCGGTATGTCGTCGACCCGCTCGCAGCCGACGCCCTGGCAACGGCTGCAGCGGCGATCGTGGCTGCTACTTCTCCTTGAGGAAGCCGACGATCGTCCAGTCGGGTTGCTCGAACTGCGCTGCACCGTAGTTGCGGAGATCTTCGCGTACGGCCATCACCAGCGGCGTGACGCTCAGCGGCACCATCGACGGCTTGGAGAGGATGCGTCGGTCGAGGCGCGCAACCCGGGTGAAGCGCAGCGCGTCGGCGAGGGTCTCAGACGCCTTGGCGAACTCGTCGTCGACCTTGCCGTCAGCGAGCCCGGTGAAGTTCTGGCTCGAGTCGATCGGGTTGAACCGGGCGCGAGCGCCGGCGATCGGGAACGCCGATGCGCGCCATGCGAACGTCACGAGGTCGAAGTCGAGTGCCACCACGTTGGCACTGAAGTCCTTGGCAGGAACGGTCTTGAGCAGCACGTTGATGCCGACCTTCTTGAGGTCACGCTTGATAGCCGCCGCCCGCTCGCTGTTGGCCGGCGTCTGTGATGGCACCGGCATCGTGAGAGTGAGCGCCTTGCCCTTGCGCTCCATCACGCCGTCCGCGCCCGGCTTGTAGCCCGCCTTGGCGAGGAGACGCTTGGCCTCGGTCCGGTCGTACGCGATGCCGGCCGAGGAGTCCTTGTAGCCCTGCTGGCCGGGCACGTAGACGAGGCTGCCGAGGCTGACCCCGTCGAGGCCGAAGTCACCGGATACGGAGTCGGCGATCTTGTCGCGGTCGATCGCATGGGCGACCGCGCGCCGCACGTTGGCCACCTTGAGCGGTCCACGGGCGCCGTTGAGCGTCACCTGCGACCACTCCGTACCGGCAGCTTCCTGGACCACTCCGTGCTTGCGGGCCGAGGTGAAGTTCGTCGCTTCGACGTTGATCGCGTCGAGCTCCTTGGCGGCATAGGCGTCCGCCTGGATGTCGGGAGTGGCCGTGCGCCACATGATCGACCTGAGCTTGGGCTTCTTGCCCCACCAGCGCGGGTTGGGCTTCTCTGTCACGGTGCCGGTCTTGGCGTCGATCGACGTGACGACGAACGGCCCGTTGGACGACGGTGCCGTCTTGGCGAAGCCGGAGTTGTAGAGCTTGGCGCTCTTGCTCACCTTGGCCGGCAGGTGCGGGTAGATGTAGAGCGGCCACTCGGCAGTCGGGGCGCTGAACACGACCTCGTACGAGTAGGGGTTGTCTCCGGTCTTGACGTCGGAGATGTCCTCGTAGCCCTCGGTCGAGCTCACGACGAAGTCCTCGTCGTCGCCGTTCTGTGCCTTCCAGAACGCGACCATGTCCTTGGACGTGATCGGTGTGCCGCCCTGCCACACGGCCTTGCGGTTGAGCTTGACCTCGATCGTCAGGGGTTTCTTGTCCGTCACCTTGACGGAGGTCGCGTAGTCGGGGTCGACGCGCCAGCGGCCGTTCTTGGTGATGCGTACGGCCCCGCCAGCGGTGGGGCCGAGGATCGTCGCAGCATCCGACATCGCGCCATCCAGCTGCAGCGGATTGAAGTTGGAGGGCAGCGCGGGGACCGCGAGACGCAGATCGCCGCCCTGCGCGACGTCAGCAGCTGCGGCTCGTCTTCCAGTCGGTGCTGGGCAGTGCCTTGCCGCCGACGGGCTGGGGAGCTGGATCGCCACCCGGCAGGATCGAGCAAGCCGACAAGGCGAGCGCACCTGCCATCAGCAGGGATGCGCCCTTCAGGGGGAGAGAACGTCTGGCCATGATCGACCACCGGCGCCCGGCGTCACGGGGACGCCGGGCCGGGTGGACTACTTCGAGGACACCACGTTGAGCTTGACCTGCGCGCTCACTTCGGGGTGGACCCGGACCGAGACCGTGTGGGCTCCGAGCGACTTGATCGGGTTGCCGACCTCGATGCGTCGCTTGTCGACCTTGGCGCCCGCAACAGCGAGCGCCTCGGCGATGTCGGAGACCGTGACGGCGCCGAAGAGGCGGCCGCCCGTACCGGCGCGAACCGGGACGTTGATCGGCGCGGCCTCGAGGTTGCCCTTGATGCTCTGGGCCTCTTCGAGGTCATGGACGGCGTGCGCGTCACGTGCAGCCTTGATGGACTCGACCTGCTTGGCGCCGCCCTTGGTCCAGCGGATGGCGAAGTTGCGCGGCAGCAGGAAGTTGCGGCCGTAGCCGTCCTTGACGTCGACGATGTCGCCGGGCGCACCGAGGTTGGTGACCTCGTGGGTGAGGATGAGCTTCATGATCAGATCCCCTTAGCGGCTGTTGGACGTGTAGGGCAGGAGAGCCATCTCGCGGGCGTTCTTGATCGCCTTGGCGATCAGACGCTGCTCCTGCACGGTGACACCTGTCACCCGACGCGCGCGGATCTTGCCGCGGTCGGAGATGAACTTGCGCAGCAGCGCGGTGTCCTTGTAATCGATTTCGGTGACCTTGGCCGCAGTGAGCGGATTGCTCTTCTTCTTCGGCTTTCGGACTACTGGCTTTGCCATGTTGCTCCTGGTGAAGTGTGTCGTGAAGTGTGTTTAGAAGGGGGGCTCGTCGGTCGTGCCGGCGTTGCCGCCCCACGCTGCGCCACCCTGTGCGGGAGCCGCGCCACCCTGTGCGGGCTGAGTCGACCACGGGTTGCTGTCCGCAGCAGGTGCTCCTCCGCCAGCGTTGCCGCCGCCGAAGTCGCCGCCACCGGACCGGTTGGCCTTGGTGACCTTGGCCGTGGCGTAACGGAGCGAGGGACCGATCTCGTCGACGTTGATCTCGACGCTCGTGCCCTTCGAGCCGTCCTGGCGCTCGTAGTTGCGGATCTTGAGGGCGCCCGTCACGATGACGCGCTGACCCTTCTGCAGCGACTCTGCACAGTTCTCGGCGAGCTGGCGCCACGCGGCACAGCGAATGAACAGCGCATCGCCGTCCTTCCACTCGTTCGTCTGACGATCGAACGTACGAGGTGTCGAAGCGACGGTGAAGTTGGCAACTGCGGCGCCCGAAGGAGTGAACTTGAGCTCCGGGTCGTCGGTCAGGTTGCCGATGACGGTGATGACGGTTTCGCCTGCCATGGTGCGCAGCCTTTCGAGTGTGGGATGTCTGAGTTCAGTGAACCGCAGCCTTGGGACATCCGGTGCGGGATCGTCCACAAGGCGGTTGGCTACTTGACGTCGGGACGCGTGACCTTGGTGCGGACCACGGACTCGTTCAGCGTGAGCTGGCGGTCGAGCTCCTTGACCGTGGCCGGCTCGGCCTGCAGCTGGACGACGGCGTAGATGCCTTCGTTCTTCTTGTTGATCTCGTACGCGAAGCGGCGCTTGCCCCACACGTCGACGGACTCAACCGTTCCGCCGTCCTGGCGGACAACGTTGAGGTAGGTGTCGAGGCTGGGAGCGACGGTTCGCTCTTCGAGGTCGCCATCAAGGATGACCATGACCTCATAGGGACGCAATGACATTCAGTCTCCTTCGGACTAAACGGCCACGGGGATTCCGTAGCAGGAGTGGTTGCCAAACAGCAACCGGGAAAGTCTACGGGAACACCGCCATCCGAGGCCAATCGCTGCCCAGGGGTCAGATGTTGTGACGCCAGATGAGCTCTTCGTGGAGCTTGCGGCTGCGCCAGCCGTCGGCCGTACGCGTCATCGTGTGGTGGTAGAGCCCGCCGATCTCGACGACCTTCTCCCCGCCGTTGCCGTCGTCCATCATCATCGGGTTGTGGAAGTACGCCGTCACCTCGGCGCCATCACCGTCGAGCGCGATGTCGATCTGTCCGAGCATGTGCATCCGCTTGGGGAAGAACGCCGGGAGCATCTCGGCAAGCCAGGGCTTGACCTGCGGGTAGGCCTCCGCGATCCCTCCCGACTCGGTGTAGTCGATCGCGGCGTCCGCTGTGAACACGGTGTCGAGCTTGTCCCAGTCACCCGTGTCGATGGCTCGCGTGTAGCGCGTGAGCACGTCGCTGATCTCGATACGGTCGCTGATCTCCTGAAGGTCCATACCGGCACTCTGGCACAAAACTGGAACACGTTCTATATTTCGTCCATGCGCTTTACGTATGCCGAGGCAATGACCCAGGCCAAGTTCTATGCTCCGCTCGCCCAGGCTGCGGAAGCGGCCGGCTACACGTCGATGACTGTCGCCGACTCCCTGATCTACCCCAAGGAGTCGGACTCGAAGTACCCCTACACCGACACCGGAGACCGGGAGTTCCTCGAGGGCAAGGAGTTCATCGAGGCGATGATCCTCTGCGCACACCTGTTCGCCGTCACCACGACGCTGCGCCTGACCCCCTTCGTGCTCAAGCTCCCCGTACGTCCGCCGGTGCTCGTCGCCAAGCAGGCGTCGTCGCTGGCGTTCCTGTCCAACAACCGGCTCGGGCTCGGCGTCGGCATCTCGCCGTGGCCAGAGGACTTCGCCAACCTGCAGGTCGACTGGGCCAAGCGGGGCAAGCGCATGAACGAGTGCATGGACATCCTGCGCGGACTGACGACCGGCGAGTTCTTCGGCTACTCCGGTGAGTTCTACGAGATCGACGAGCTCAAGCTGAGCCCGGCGCCGACCGAGAAGATCCCGCTGCTGGTCGGCGGGCACGTCGACCTCGCGCTGCGCCGGGCCGTCCGCAGGGGCGACGGCTGGATGCACGCCGGCGGCGACGGTGAAGAGCTCGATCGCCTGCTCAAGCGCCTTGCGGAGATCCGTGAGGAGGAGGGCGACACCCGTGACGACTTCGAGGTGCACGTGATCTCGTACGACGCGTATGACCTCGACGGCATCAAGCGCCTCGAGGACAAAGGCGTCACCGACTGCATCGTCGGCTTCCGGGTGCCGTACATCAAGGGCCCCGACCCCGAGCCGCTCGAGGACAAGATCCGCCACCTCGAGAAGTACGCGGAGAACATCATCCACAAGGTGTAGGCACTAAATGCGAGTGGCGCAGTGTGGTTGGAATCTGCCGCCGAAACCCAACCACACTGCGCCACTCACGGGTTAGCCGTACGTGGAGGTCTGCTGCGGTCGAACCGACCCAGCCGGCGCTGGAGCCGGATCCATCCGGACCTGCTGATCGAGGAGCGATCCAGCTCGTAGAGCCAGCGATTCAGCCGTCGTGTGTCACGGGGCCATCCGAGTGCGTCTTCGGCATCCTGAATCACCATCGCCGGTGCGTTCACGAGCTCCTCGCTGGTGTATCCGAAGCGCTCGTAGGCCAGGCGCCCCATTCCTTTGTCGCGCCTGAGGTCTGCCAGATGGCGATCCTGTTCCCGGTGAGTGGCGCCGTCATACTCGGGATAGCGGTTCGTCCCGACGATATGAAGGTCAGCACGGGCGATGAAATAGCCGAGTCTGTTGAACAGCTCTACCTGCGATTCGATCGGGATCTCGCAAAGCTGGTGCGCCATCCGAAGCACCGATTCCCACCACGACTCGCTTTTACCGTCGACGTAGGCGAGTGCATCGCGCATCACCTTCGCACCGCGTCGCCCGGGCACAACTGAGTCGAGGAGACGTTCGACCGTTGTGTCGGTCTTGTGCAGCGCACCGTCGATGACGGCCACAAGATCGATGAGTCCAAGGTCCTCGGCGAGTTCGGCGATCGTCCATTCTGGCGACGCGACCCGGATGCCGTTGAGCTCCTCGCGGGCACGAGCGGGTACCGCGCAGCGACGTACGTACACACCTCGCCTGTTGAGATGCGGCGCTTCTCCCCGGGTGCTGACCACAATCGGCAGACTCGCGATGACGGGCATCCGCCATGTGCGCAGTGCCGCCGACGTCAGGTGCGTGAATACGGCATCTGCCGGCAGAGCCAGCTGCACCGCAGCACACGTTGCAGATAGATCTCCTTGGTGAGTGCGGTCCATGAAGACCGCGCGGCTCGGCGAGATGTACTTCTTCGACCGAAGCTGTTGCCGAGACGGAATCGAGTTGTCACCAACGCTGTGCAGGTAGGCAGGCATATGACGAGCCAAACCTGCTCACGGCCCATTCCGACGAGTCCTTCGCGGCCATGCGGACAACACCGACTCCCCGAACGCCCGTGGAAAACGCCGCGAGTGGCGCACCGTGGTTGGGTTCAGCCACGAAAAACCAACCACACTGCGCCACTCGCGGGGGTTAGCTGCTGACCAGGTCGAGCGCGAGCATGTTGTCGGCGTCGTAGTTGATCGACGTGATGACGCGCTGGGCCGATCCGGCGAAGCGCGACCTGAACTCGGCCCGCGCCGTCTCCAGGTCGCCGACCACGGCGAACATGTTGAGCACCTCGTCGTCGACCAGGTCTCCGAGCTCGGCCCATCGGTTGCTCTTGGTCAGCGCGTGAGCCTCGGTGTGCAAGTCACCCCAGCCGTGGTGATCGAGCACCGGTTTGTACGCAGGCGTCGAGGCGTAGAAGCCGATCTGGCGCTTGGTACCGGCGATCGCCAGTGCCAGGTCCTCCTCGGTACGACCTGTCGCGACCATGCAGAGCACCGAGGTCGTGAACGGTTCACCGGCATGCCTGCCGGACTCACGACCCGCTGCGACCGTCGGGACGATCACCTCGTCGAGGTAGCTGCGCGACAGCAACGGGTGGCAGATGAGACCGTCGGCGACCGCTCCGGCTGCGGCGAGCATCCGCGGCCCGACGGCTGCCAGCCAGATCGGCGGAGGCCCGCCGTCGATCGGCCCCGGGTTGAACAGCGGCGGCATCAGGGTGTGCTGATAGAACTCGCCCTGGAAGTCGAGCTTGGCGTCGTTCTGCCAGCTGTCCCAGATCGCCCGGAGCGCTTCGACGTACTCCGACATCCGGGTCGCCGGGCTCGACCACGGCATGCTGAACCGCCGGGTGATGTGCGGCTTGATCTGGGTGCCGAGGCCCAGCACGAGTCGACCTCCGCTGAGCCGGTGCACGTCCCACGCCGTGTAGGCCGTCGACATCGGAGTTCGCGCGAACGCGATCGCGACCGAGCTGCCGATCTGGAGGCGCTTCGTCGCCGCACCGGCAAAGGCCAGCGCGATGTACGGGTCGTGGGCGGCTTCGGCGACGAACAATCCGCCGACCCCACGGTTTTCGGCCTCGGTGGCAACGGCGGCAATCTCCGCCGCGTCGCCGTGGAATGCGATGTCAAGAATCGGTTGAGTCACGGCCAGAGCATACGGTGGACTCGTGGATCTCGAGATCGTCACGCTGGTCGTGTCGCCGAGGCATGCGTACGAAGGCCGGCCTTCAGACGGGCTGGCCCCGTTCGACGGGATCGAGACCGCCGATTCCGTACGGGTGCGCGCGCACAAGGGGATCGTCGGCGACCGCTACTTCGGGACCAAGTTCACCTACGCGTCGATGACCCTCATCGCCACCGAGTCACTCCACTGGCTCGAGGGCGAGCTGCAGTCTGGTCCGTTCGACGCGTCGTTGGCCCGCCGCAACGTCGTCACCCGCGGTCACGACATCGACGCGCTCGCCCGTACGTCCTTCACCCTCGACGCCGGCCATGGCCCGATCCGGTTCAGGTCGCTGACGCCGGCCAACCCCTGCGCCTGGATGAACGAGGTGTTTGCGCCCGGCGCGCACCAGGCGTTGCGCGGTCGCGGTGGCATCCGCTGCGAGCCCCTCGACGACGGTGAGCTGTCGGTAGGACTGGCCAGCATCAGCAACATCACGCCACTGTCTCCCGACGAGCTCACCCGCAGGGTGAAGGCCGCGACGACCTAGCTGGCCTCCGCCGCCGCCTTGATCTGTTCCAGTGTCTCGCGCATCCCGGCGAGCAGGGTCTCGGTGAAGGCGTCCTGACCACCCATGAATCCGTCGGTGAGCTCGTGGGAGAGGTCGGAGATTCCGTCTGGCGTCTCGCGACGCTGAGTCAGCACGGTGCCCGCGTCGCCGTCGGAAATTGTGAATGACCACAACGCCCAGTTCTCCTCCACCCGGAAGACGATCTCGCGCTCGGCCTCGAACCGGACGATCTCAGCGTGCGTGGTCCACTCAAGGTCGCCGAGCTTGTTGCGGTTGGTGAACTGAGTGCCCAGCTCGCAGGCGTCGAACCCGGCACGCAGCCTGGTCGAGGTCACCTGCGGGCTCCACTCGGACACCCGACGTACGTCGCTGACCAGGTCCCACACCGCCGCAACAGGTGCTGCGATCTCGATGGACTGCTCGAGCAGGGGCCGGACCTCGTTGGCAGAACTCATGTCAGGAGCCTAGAGGTCGGCGGAGCTCTTCCACAGATCGACGCCCTTGGCGTCGCCGGCGAACTCGTCGATCGCGGCGAGCTCCTTGTCGGTGAAATCGGTGTTGGCTGCGGCAGCGAGGTTCTCGTCGAGCTGCTCGATCGACGACGCACCGATCAGGGCCGAGGTGACCCCGCCCGGGCGAAGGATCCACGAGATCGCCATCTGGGCGAGCGACTGCTTGCGCTTCTTCGCGATGTCGGCAAGGCCCTGAAGGCGCTTGAGGTTGTCCTTGGTCAGCACGCCCTCGTCCAGGCTGCCACGGTTGACGGCGTGCTTGACCGGGTCGTCGCCGAGGTAGCGATCGGTCAACAGACCCTGCGCCAACGGCGAGAAGCCGATCGACCCGAGACCGTGCTCGTCGAGGACCGTCAGGAGTCCACGCTCGACCCAGCGGTTGAGCATCGAGTAGGACGGCTGGTGAATCACCAGCGGTGTGCCGAGGTCACGGGCCACGGCGATCGCCTCGGCGGTGCGCTCAGGGGAGTAGGAGGAG
The DNA here is from genome assembly GCA_963849475.1 of uncultured Actinomycetota bacterium. Lineage (GTDB taxonomy): Bacteria > Actinomycetota > Actinomycetes > Propionibacteriales > Nocardioidaceae > Aeromicrobium. Next base: position 246,015 of record CAWKHC010000004.1, on the reverse strand, counting down.
ATGCCGACGTACAACGCCTTGCCCTGACCGACCGCGGTGTCGAGCGCCATGATCGTCTCCTCTACCGGGGTGTCGGGATCGGCGCGGTGCGAATAGAAGATGTCGACGTAGTCGACGCTCATCCGCTCGAGTGATGCATCGAGACTAGACAGGAGGTACTTGCGTGAGCCGAGCTTGCCGTACGGTCCGGGCCACATGTCCCAGCCGGCCTTGCTCGAGAGGATCAGCTCGTCGCGGTACGGCTTGAAGTCCGTACGCATCATCCGGCCGAAGTTCTCCTCGGCCGAGCCGTAGGGCGGTCCGTAGTTGTTGGCCAGGTCGAAGTGAGTGATGCCCTTGTCGAACGCATGGCGCAGCACCTCACGCTGGGTCGCGAACGGGCGGTCGTCGCCGAAGTTCCACCACAGGCCGAGCGAGATCGGCGGCAGCAGGAGACCCGTCGTACCGACCCGCCGAAAGTCGAGGTGCTGGTAGCGATCCTCCGCAGCGACGTATGGGCGGTGGGTGTCGGGCACGGCATCGGCGTAGTAGCGCTCTTCGGTCATGCAGACCACGCTAGCGCGGCTCAAACAGTCCGCGATCGCTAGCGGACTCGGGCCACTGCCAGCTGGCCCTGACCATCGGCCCACTCGCCGGTGAGGCGGTGATCGCCCATGGTCTTGGCACCCGCTTCGACATCGTGGATGACGAGGACGTTGGGACCCGATGTCTCAATCAGCGTTCCCTCATCCACGAGCTGCGAGCCGCGCAGCTCGATGGCCTCGATCTGCGCACCCGGCACGCCGCTGCCCTTGACGGTGACGTTCGGCTCGACGGGTTCTTTCGTCCCGGCGCTGTCGCGCTCCAGCTCGGCCTGGGTGCCACCGGTCAGGATCGTCGTCGCCAGCGCTTCGGCGTAGACCGGATCGCTCGTTGCGTCGTACGCCCACCGATCGCCGAGCACCCCATGAGCCATGGTGCCGATGAGTCGGCCACCTTCGAGCGGAGCCGCTCGGTAAGTCATCGGCACGTGGTACGTGTGACCGTCGGCGCTGAGGATCAGGCCCTCGATACCGACCTCACCGTTCGGATCGTCGATCCGGAAAGAGCCAAGCTGCTCGAGCTCGCCGCCGGCGAACCACGGCTGCTTGGGCATCCACTCGGCCAGCAGCTCGAGCTTGGACGGGGTCAAGGTGGTCGCGTGCAGGAGAGCCATGTCAAAAACCTAGCGGGTCACTATCGCAACCGCGTGATCTCGACTCCGACGAACAGCTCGGAGCTGCCCGCCGTGGAGAAGATCCCACGCAGCGGCGGGCTGTCGGCGTAGTCGCGGCCCTTGGCGACGACGACGTGACGCGGCCCCGTCGCGATCGCGTTGGTCGGGTCGAAGCCGATCCACTCGCCGTCCCACCACTCGATCCAGGCATGGGACTCACCGGCGACCTCGTCACCGATCACCGGGTCGGGCGAAGGGTGCAGATAGCCCGAGACGTACCGGGCGGGGATGCGTGCCTCGCGCAGCGCACCGAGGGTGAGGTGCGCGAAGTCCTGGCACACGCCGGTCTGCTCGGTCCACGCGTCGGCCGCGGTGGTGGTGACCTCGGTGCTGCCGGGCACGTACGCAATCCGTGAGTGCAGGAACGACATGACCGCCTTGGCGTAGTCGGTCGGCGTCGCCGCATCCTCGCGAAGCGGAGCCAGCTCGGCCAGCAGGTCCGGTGAGGGCGCAACCCAGTCGGAGAGGACGAGGTATTCGCACCACTCGTCCTGCACCGCTTCGAGTGCATCCCACCCGACACCATGCGGCTCAGGCACTGTTCCCTGGGTGTCGACGATCGAAGTGGAGACGACGGTCAGGTCCTGGTGCGGGTCATGGACCTCGAACGACGTGACTGTCGTGCCCCAGTAGTCGCGGTACTCATATGACCAGGGCGTCGGCGAGATCTCCAGACGTGAGCGCAGGACGTACTGCTCGGAGGTCGTCATCGGCGTCATGCGCGCCTCGTTGAACGACGCCATCGCGCCCTTCTCGTAGTGGTAGCCGGTGGTGTGCCGGATCCGCAGCTGCATCGTCTCGCTCACAGCAGCACACCTCCTCGCCAGGTATGTGTTTCGGATTCGGCGAAGTAGCGCGCCGACACCGCATCGCTCGCGGCAGCGCAGCTGCGTTGCAGCCGCTCCATCTCGACCGGCAGGTCGAACACGATGTCGGCGAGCGGGCGGTACTCCAGCTCGGTGCGAGCCCGGCCGAGCAGGCGCTGGGCCTCATCGCTGAACCCCGAACGCTGGCCCGACGACTCGAGCTTGGTGAGCGCCTTCTCCGCCTGGGCCAACGACGAGACAATCGAGCGTGGGAACCATCGGTCGAGGAGCAGGAACTCGGCAGCCTGGCGGTCCGCCTCGATCCCGCGATAGGCGCGGATGAAGCTCTCGTACGCCCCGCAGGCGCGCAGCGTCGTCGGCCAGGCGACCTGAGGGCCTGAGGCAAGCGCGGCGGTCGACATCAACCGTGCGGTCATGTCGACGCGTTCGATGCTGCGCCCGAGCATGTAGAACTGCCATCCCTCGTCGCGTGACATCGTCGAGTCGGCGATGCCGGAGATCATCGCCGTGCGGTTGCGCACCCAGGTGAACATGTCGGGCGGGCGCATGGCCTGAGCCGTCGACAGTCCACGCCAGGTCGTGTTGATGGCTGCCCAGATGTCGGTCGACAGCGTCTCGCGGGCCCGACGTGCACTCTCGCGGGCGGCGCCGATGGCCGCCGCGATCGACACGGGTGAGTCGGGGTTGTGGGCGAGCAGGTCGAGGATCAGCCAGCGGTTGGGGATGCCGGTGTAGTCCTCGACGCCCATGACCGAGAGGAGCTGCTCGCACGACGTGCGCTCGTCCATACCGGGATCCTCGATCAGGACCTGCATCTGTACGTCGAGGATGCGCGCGGTGTCGTCGGCGCGCTCAAGGTAGCGGCCGATCCAGAACAGCGACTGCGCAATGCGGCTCAGCACGGCTGGTCCTTCCCCTGCTGCTGCTCTTGCTCCTGCACCTGTACGCCGCGGGTGTCGGCCTCGAACGCAGGACCAGCTGACTGATGGATGCCCGCCACGGGAGTCGCAGTGGGCGCGACCTCGCCGGCGTCCTCGGGCTGGTTGGCATCGGCCAGCACCCAGGTGTCCTTGGACCCACCGCCACGACTGGAGTTGACGATCAGCTCGCCCTCCGGGAGCGCGACCCGGGTCAGTCCGCCGGGCAGGACCCACACGTCGTCGCCGTCGTGCACCGCGAACGGGCGCAGGTCGACGTGGCGGGGCCGGATGCCGTCCTCGACGAGGGTCGGGACGGTCGACAACGAGATGACAGGCTGGGCGATCCAGGCACGCGGATCGACCAGGATCTTGGCGCGCAGCTCATCGAGCTCGTCCTTGCTCGCGGCCGGGCCGATCACGATGCCCTTGCCGCCCGAGCCGTCGACCGGCTTGAGCACCAGCTCGTCGAGACGGTCGAGCACCTCTTCGCGCTGATCGGCCTCGCCCATGCGCCAGGTGTCGACGTTGCGCAGGATCGGCTCCTCGTTGAGGTAGTAACGGATCAGATCTGGCACGTACGTGTAGAGCAGCTTGTCGTCTGCGACCCCGTTGCCGACGGCATTGGCGATCGTCACATGTCCGGCACGGGCAGCGTTGATGATGCCGGGAACGCCGAGCGCCGAGTCCGAGCGGAACTGGACCGGGTCGAGGAACTCGTCGTCGATGCGCCGGTAGATCACGTGCACCGGCTCGAGGCCGTTCGTCGTACGCATCATCACGCGACCCGAGCGGCAGACGAGGTCGCGGCCCTCGACGAGCTCGACGCCCATCGTGCGGGCGAGCAGCGTGTGCTCGAAGTAGGCCGAGTTGTAGACACCGGGAGTCAGGACGACGACAGTCGGGTCGCTGACACCGGCGGGCGCGGCCTTGCGCAGTGCGGCGAGCAGTGCCTGCGAGTAGTGCGACACCGGTCGGATGCGGTGATCGGCGAACACCTCGGGCAGCGCCGCGGAGAGGGCGCGGCGGTTGGTCATGACGTACGAGACGCCCGACGGCACTCGTACGTTGTCCTCCAGCACCCGGAAGTCACCGTTGCCGTCGCGGATCAGGTCGACCCCGGCAACGTGCACGCGCACACCGTTCGGCGGCTCGAGACCGGCGACGACTCGGTGGTAGTGCGGCGACGTCATGACGGTTTCACGGGGAACCACACCATCGGCGAACAGCTCGCCGGGACCGTAGGCGTCGGCGAGGAACCGTTCGAGGGCAAGGACGCGTTGGCGTACGCCCGCATCGACGTGCTGCCAGTCGTCGGACTCGATCAGCCGCGGGACGATGTCGAGCGGGAAGGGACGCTCCTCGCCGGCAACGCCGAAGGTGACACCCTGCTCGAGGTAGGACGAGGCGAGCGAGTCGGCCCGTAGCCGGACCTCCTCGGCACCCATCTTGAGGAACGACTCGTGGATCGTCCCGTAGTTGTCGCGTACGTCGACGTCTTCGAACATCTCGTCAAAGCCCGCGACGGGTCCGTAGCCGTCAAAGAGCTCTGAGGTATCCACGCCATCGACCGTAGCGCGGATATGTCACGGGCGCGTTTCAGCGCCGGCCGCTCGCCCGGCCGACGCTGCTCAACACCACTCAGTGATGTGCGGGTGCCGCCGGAAGGTCCGCCTTGGCCGGCAGCATCAGCGAGAGAACAATGACGACGGCTCCGAACACCGCGCCAGCGACGAACGCCCACTGCAAACCTCCGACGAACGCCTGGTCTGCCGTGGAGCCGCCGGACACGAGGCTCTCCGAACGGTTCTCGAGGATCACGACGAGAGCCGCCGTACCAATCGCGCCGGCAACCTGCTGAAGCGTCCCGAGGATCGAGCTGCCGTGCGAGTAGAGCTCAGGCGGCAGCGCACCCAGGCCGAGGGTGAACACCGGGGTGAAGATCGCCGCGAGGCTGAGCATCAGCAGGACGTGCAGGCCGAGGAGCAGCGCGTACGAGGTGGTCTCGTCGATCACCCGGCTCATCGTGAACAACGCGACGACCATGAGGATCGAACCCGGGATCACCAGCGGACGTGCACCGACCTTGTCGTAGACCGCACCGACGCGCGGGCCGAGCAGACCCATCGCCAGGCCACCGGGCATGACGAGCAGGCCGGTCTGCATGGCCGACAGGTCGCGCACCTGCTGCAGGTAAAGCGGAAGCAGGATCATCGATCCGAGGAACGCCATGAACGCCATCGACATCAGGACCAGGGTCACGGTGAACGTGCGGTGCTTGAACGCCCGCAGGTCGAGCAGCGGGCTGTCGTCGCGCTGCAGACGCAGCTGGTAGAGCGTGAACAGCGCGACCAGCGCGGCGCCGCCACCGATCAGCAGCGTCAGCTGGCCGGTGCCGCGGGCGCCGACTTCGCTGAGACCGTAGACCAGCGTGCTGAAGCCGAGCGCGGCAACGGCGACGCTGAACCAGCTGACTGGCGCGGTGTTGGTCTCGCCGACGTTCTTGAGGTGGCGCAGGCTGAGCACCGAGACGACGACCGCGATCGGCAGCATGAACGCGAAGATCAAGCGCCACGAGCCGAGGTTGAGGATGAGTCCGGAGACAGCCGGGCCCATGGCCGGGGCAACGGAGATCGCGAGCATCATGTTGCCCATGACGCGGCCTCGAGCCTGCTCGGGAACCACCGTCATGACCGTGGTCATCAGGAGCGGCATCATCACCGCGGTGCCGGCGGCCTGGACCGCGCGACCGACGAGAAGCATCTCGAAGATCGGCGCCGTGCCACAGATGATCGTGCCGATGCCAAAGGTCGTCATCGCGATCGTGTAGGCGGACCGGGTGCTCACGCGCTGCAGGAACCAACCCGTGATGGGGATGACCGCTGCCATCGTGAGCATGAAGATCGACGAGATCCACTGGGCGTCGCGCGCCTGGACATTGAAGTCGGCCATGAGATGCGGGATCGCATTGAGCATGATCGTCTCGTTGAGGATCACGACGAACGTCGCGGCGACCAGGAGCTTGATGACGAGTGGCGTCTTGAACGTGTCGTCGAGGGTTTCGCTGAACTCAGCCTCGAACTCTGCGAGCTCCGGCTCAGTCGACGCATCGGGAGCGCCGTCGGTGTGCGCGGTCATGAGTGATCCTTCGGTTCAGGTGTTCTGGGGGCCGGTCGACCGCCCTTCATCTATACGACGAACGGGACACGACCATTTCGACATACGGATCAGACATTTCTTGACCGACGTACGTTTCGTGCCAACCAGGCCGCTGCCGCGGGTATTCCGAGATTGCCGACACCGATTGAGATTCGATCTCTTTCGGGCCATTTCCCGGTGCTGGCGGATACGCTTTCGCTCAGAAAGGGGCCGGCTCATGGCGGATGCATACGTCCTGGTGCTCAACGCGAGCTACGAGCCCCTCCAGCGTGTGTCGATGCGCCACGCGATCAAGATGCTGGTACGCGAGGTCGCCGTGATCGAGGAGGAGGCCGGCGGATCGTTCGGGCCCTTCCCCAAGCCCAAGGTTCTGCGCCTGGTTCGCTACGTCGTGACGCGTTGGATGCATCGCCGATCCAACCTCTGCACCAAGAGCGCCATCAAGGCGCGCGACAAGATGTGCGCCTACTGCGGTGGACGGGCTGAGACGGTCGACCACATCGTGCCGCGCAGCCGGGGTGGCGGACTCACCTGGGACAACGCCGTTGCGGCATGCATCCGCTGCAACCACCGCAAGGCCGATCGCACTCCCGCCGAAGCCGGCATGCAGCTGCTGCTGACTCCTGCCCAGCCGCAGTACGTCGTGGTGGCCTAGTCCTTCGCGCCCCTACTCGTTCCTCGTGGGGGGACCCCCAGCATCGCTCGCTCCCGGCCGGCCGCGGGCGGCCTCCCTAGGAACCGAAGCATGCGGCCGGTCTATAGGCCGACTGAGTCGTAGATGTCGTCGAGGGCGTCGAGGTAGGCGCCTTCGTCGTCGCCGACCTGCTTGTGGACTTCCTCCGACTTGGCCATGACCACGTCGGCCACTTCTTCGTAGCGGGCGGCCCACTTCTCGGCGTCGACCTGCCAGTAGCCGCAGGTGTAGAAGTCGGCCTGCGGCCAGCCCAGCTCACGTCGCAGGTGGCGGCGTACGGCTCGGCTTGCCCGGGCCTCGCCGGCGAGCCAGACGTACCGGTCGCTGTCGGGCAGCGCGCGCGAGGTTACTGCTTCGGCGAGCGCGTCGGCGATGTCGGTGTCCTTGGCGACGAGCTGCCAGGTGACCTCGACGTCGGCCGGGCTCGGCAGGGCAATCTCGTCAGCAGCATCGGTCAGCACGATGACGACCTCGACCCGCTGACCCGGGTCGAGCCCACGCAGGATGCGGGCAACGGCCGGCACGCCGGTGATGTCGGCGACCAGCAGCTGCCAGCCGACTCCGGTCGGAGCGGCGTACAAGCCATGCGGCTCGATCAACCCCACCCGGTCGCCCGGCTTGCAGTCACGAGCCCAGTCGGAGCCGATGCCGTCGTCGTGGAGAGCGATGTCGAGGTCGAGCTGTGTCTGGCCCTCGACGATCCGATGGTCCGAGATCGTGTAGACGCGGTGGGCCAGCTCCGGTGCACCTTCGGGATAGGTGAACTCCCACTTGTCGTCGATCGTCGGAAGCGCCAAGGTGGTGCCCGGCGGCGGGATCATCACCCGTACGTACTCATCCGGGATGCCCGTCGACTCGTAGCCGTCGAGGTCTCCCGCCAGCGTCACCGTGACGAGGTGGGCCGAGAGCCTGGCCTTGCCCAGCACCTCTGCATCGAACGTACGCACTCCGGAAGCCATGCCAGTTAGGTTACCCTAATCTTGTGGCGGGCCACATCGGCTCACGGGCGTTGATAGCGTGGGGCGGTGACGTCAACGCTCGCGGTTCGCACGATCAGCACACCCGAGCACCTCGACTTCGTACGCAGCCGTCCGTCGGTGAGCTTCCTGCAGACGCCTGCGTGGGCCACCGTCAAGAATGAATGGCGCGGCGAATCCATCGGCTGGTTCGACGGTGACACCCTCGTCGGCGCGGCACTGGTCCTCTATCGCAAGCTCCCCCGGCTCGAGCGTTTCCTGGCCTACCTGCCCGAGGGTCCCGAGATCGAGTGGCGCGACGGCAGCCTCGGCGCCTGGCTGACCCCCATGGCGGCGCACCTCAAGAAGCGGGGCGCCTTCGGCATACGCATGGGTCCGCCCGTCGTGATGCGCCGCTGGAATGCCGCGACGATCAAGGCGGCCATTGCCGACCCTGTGCTCACGACCCTGTCGGCCGTACCCGCCGATGCCAGCGACGACCAGGCACTCGCACTTCAGCGTGACTTGAAGAAGCTCGGCTGGAAGGAGCTCGACGCCAGTGGCGGGTTCACCGCCGGCCAGCCGAAGTTCAACTTCCAGATACCTCTCGCTGGTCGCAGCGAGGACGACGTGCTCACTGGCATGAACCAGCTCTGGCGCCGCAACATCAAGAAGGCCGTCAAGCTCGGCGTCGAGGTCTCCACCGGGACCAAGGCCGATCTCCCGGCGTTCCACGAGATCTACGCCGAGACGGCCGAGCGCGACCACTTCACCCCACGACCGCTCTCATACTTCGAGCGCATGTGGGACGCCCTCAACGCCGAAGAACCCGACCGCCTCGTCCTCTACCTCGCGCACCACGAGGGAGATCTCGTCGCATCGACCACGATGGTCCGCGTCGGCCAACATGCTTGGTACTCGTACGGTGCCTCGACAACTGCCAAGCGTGAGGTCCGAGGGTCCAACGCGATCCAGTGGCGGATGATCCGTGACGCCATGGCCGCCGGCGCGACGATCTATGACATGCGGGGCATCACCGAGACGATCGACCCCGACGACTCGCACGCCGGTCTCATCCAGTTCAAGGTCGGCACGGGCGGCGAGGCCGTTGAGTACCTCGGCGAGTGGGACCTCCCGCTCAACCGCGCCCTCTACCTTGGGTTCATCCAATATTTGAAGAGGCGATGACGATGGCGTTCGAGCTCAGGGTCGAGGCAGAGCGGTGGCGTCGCGGGCTGCGCGCCCTCGTCGACGCAACCCCTGGCATCGTCCCGGTCATCAAGGGCAACGGCTACGGCTTCGGCCGCGACCTGCTCGCCGCCGAGTCCGCCGATCTCGGAGTCGGCACGATCGCAGTCGGTACGTACGCCGAGGTGCCGAGCGCACTCGAGGCCTTCGCCGGCGACGTCATGGTGCTGTCGCCGTGGCGACCGTTCGACACCACCGTCGTCCACGATCCGCGAGTCATCCACACCGTTGGCCGGGTCGAGGACATCGCCGAGCTGGCCGCAGACCAACCGGACAGCCGCGTCATCATCGAGGGTGAGACCTCGATGGCGCGCCACGGTCTCGATCGCCACGAGCTGGCGGCAGCCGTGGCCGCGCTCGGCGAGCTGCAGGTCGAGGGCTTCGCGATCCATCTGCCGATGGCCGGCCGCAATCTCGCCGAAGCGGAAAGCTGGGCCGCCGCACTCGCCGCGTCCCAGGTCCAGACCGCCACGTTGTACGTCTCCCACCTGACCCCGGACGAGCTCGCCACCCTGCGCGAGCGACGCCCGCAGCTCGACGTGCGTCCCCGCATCGGCACCTCGTTGTGGCTCGGCGATCTCGGGGCGCTGTCCGTACGTGCGACGGTGCTCGACCGTCATCAGCTCGCGCGCGGAGAGCGGGTCGGCTACCGGCAACGCGCGATGCCGCGCGACGGGCACCTGCTGATCATCGCCGGGGGGACGAGCCACGGCATCGGCCTGGAAGCACCCAAGGCATCCGCCGGGGCCGTGCAGCGAGGGAAGTCACTCGCCAAGGGTGGCCTGGAGGCCGCCGGCGTCGCCCTCTCGCCGTTCACGATCGACGGCAAGCAGCGCTGGTTCGCCGAGCCGCCTCACATGCAGGCGAGCATGGTCTTCCTGCCTGCCAACGCGACCGCGCCCGGGATCGGCGACAGCGTCGAGGTGGCGGTGCGGTTCACCACCGCCACCTTCGACGCCGTCGTTCTCAGCTAGTCGCTATTTGAGCTCGCAGTGCGCTGGGGTTAGCCCGTCCTTAGGTACCCATACCCAGTCTGGGTTGTTCTCGCAGACCGACTTGGGTGTATTTGGCGGGGGCGGGCTCGGGTCCGTCGGTGGCGTGACGTCATCACAGTTCGTGCCGTAGGGCTGATCGCCTGGAATGTCCGGGCAGACGTCCTTCGGCGGATTCATGCAGTGCTGCTTGTCCGGCGTCAGGATCCGACCTTCATCACAGGTGGGCGGCGGCTTCGTGACGCACTTGGTCTTGGCGTCATTGAGGATCTGCCCGGTCTTGCACTTGGGCGCCGGCTTCTTGTAGGTCGTGCCCTTGGTCGACTTGATGTTGGCCGCTCGCGGGAACGATCCACAGTCCGACCCGTCCAGCACCGCGTTCATGAAGAGCCCGAACGTCTGAGCCGGGACCGTCCCGCCGAAGAAGATCGGGGTCATGTAGCCATCAAGCTGCCCATTGCCGTTCTTGCCGCGGTTGTACATCACCGTGGTGGCGAGCTTGGGCGTGAACCCGGCGAACCACGAGGAGGACACGTGCTGATCGAGTGGGTCGGCGCCAAAGGTGGCCGTGCCGGTCTTGCCTGCCGTGGGGCAGACGGTTCGGCCGCTCTTGCCCGAACCGGATCGCACGACGAGCTGCAGGGCCGAGATGGTGTCAGCGACGACATCTTCTTCGATCGTCTGCTCGGTCTCGACCTTGTGCTTGTAGTCCTTCACCCCCGGCCCGGTGACCTTTTCAATGACGTACCAATCGGCCCTCTTGCCGCCGGCTGCGAGCGTCGCGTACGCGTTGGCCATGTCGACCGGCGCGACGGGGGCATAGCCCAATGACGTGACGGCGACCGGATTGATCTTGTCAGCGACCTTGGCGGGGATGCCCGCCTGCTTGGCGGCCTCGAGGACCTTCTCCGCACCAGTCGAGACGTCACCACCCTCACTCATCTGCTCGGTGAGGTCGACGAACGCCGTGTTGATGGACTTCTCGGTGGCCTTCGACAGCGGCACGGCCCCGAACGAGGCTCCGCCACTGTCGCCCTGGTTCTCGACCTTGTTCTTGCCGACCGTGATGGGCGAGTTGCCGTTGAGCTTCGTCTTGAGGCTGTAACCGTCCTCCAGCGCCGCGATCACCGCGAACACCTTGAAGGTCGAGCCCGGCTGGGTCTTGTTGGTCGCCCAGTTGACCGTGTTCTTGAGGTAGTCGCGCCCTGCGTACATCGCCCGGACTGCGCCTGTCCCGGGCTGAACCGACACCAAGGACTGGTTGAGCTCCTTCTGGGGTGGCCGCTTGGCCTTGATCGCCGCGATCGCTTCCTTCTGCTTCTTGTAGTCGAAGGTGGTGATGATGCGGAGGCCGCCACCGTCGATCTGCTCAGGCGAGAACTGGAGGTCGTACTGCATCTGGTCCTTGACCAGCTGGAGCAGGTAGCCCTTGGACCCGCTGAACCTGTTGACGGTCCTCTTCTTGGCGACCTCCGGGAGCTTGTCCTGCCACTCGTTGCGCTGCTCGGTGGTGATGGCGCCAGACTTGACCATGCCGTCGAGCACGTAGTGGAAGCGTGGGGAGATGCGGTCTTCGGCACCCTCCACATACGGGTCGTAGAACGACGGGCTGTTGATGATCGTCGCAAGCAGCGCCGACTCCTCGTACTCCAGCTCCTTGGCAGGCTTGTCGAAGTACGTCTGGGCGGCCACCTCGAGTCCGTATGAGCCATTGCCGAAGTAGATCGTGTTGAGGTAGCCCTCGAGGATCTCCTTCTTGGTCAGCTGGTTGTGGATCTTGATCGAGAGGATCGCTTCCTTGACCTTGCGGGTGTAGGAGCGTTCCTGGTTGAGGTAGAGGATCTTGACGTACTGCTGGGTGATCGTCGATCCACCTCCGGTGATCTGACCGCTCGAGGCGTTGTCGCGCGCAGCCCGGACGATGCCCTTCAAGTCGATGCCGCGGTTGGAGTAGAACGTGCGATCCTCGGCAGCGATCGCCGCCGCCTGCATCGAGGCTGGCATGTCAGACAGTGGGATGCTCTCGCGGTTCTGGGTGGCGAACGAACCGATCGCGTGCTTGCCGTCGGAGTAGTAGACCTTGGTGGTCTGGGTCTCGAAGGCCGCATTGGCGTCGGGAATCTTGATCGCTTGATAGAGGACGAAGAACGTGATGGCTCCGAACAGGATGCCCACGACGCCGAGGAAGGCGATCCACCGAAGGGTCGCGGTGTACCAGGGGCCGTGGCCGCTGATCTTCCATGAGAAGGCCTTCAACTTGCCGGGCTTGTTGGGGTCCTTCTTGCTGGCCTTCTTGCTGGCCTTCGTCGCGACGCGTTTGCGTTGTGCTGCCAAGTGTCCGTCAACCTCCGTCGGGGCCCCAGGAGCGGACCCGTCATCGACCAAGTGTGCCGAACGTACCTGAGAGATGGGTAATCGGCTGCCGTGGTGCGTGTCGAGCGTCACCCTACGCGGTAGGCCTAGGGGCGGTAGCGCAACGTGACGATGCGATGTATCGTTCCGATATAACAGGTATGACATGTGCTTGACATGAGCATCTTCATGTCAGGTCTGTCTCCGGCAACAGGAACAGGGCAATGACCAAACGCGGCGCGGCACTCGAGGTGGCAGTTCTCGGACTGCTTCACGATGCCCCCATGCACGGATACGAGCTGCGCAAGCAGGTCAACGTCCTGCTCGGCTGGACCCGCGTCCTGTCCTACGGCACCCTCTATCCCTGCCTCAAGGCACTCGGCAAGTCCGGCTACATCGTGGCCGACGAACCCAGTGACGTGGCAGGACGTGGTCGCCGAGGTCGCATCGTCTATCGCCTCACGGCAGAGGGCAAGGAGTTCTTCGCGCAAGCGCTCGAGGAGTCCGGCCCCGCCACGTGGGACGACGAAACTTTCGGCGTCCGGTTCGCATTTTTCTCGCGGACCGACTCGCCGACGAGGGTTCGCATCCTCGAGGGGCGGCGTAGCCGTCTCGAGGAGCGTCTCGAGAACGTCCGTACGGCAGCACAACGCGGACGCGAACGGGTCGACTCCTACACGTTGGAGCTGCAGAAGCACGGGCTCGAATCGGTCGAACGCGAAGTCAAGTGGCTGACCGAGCTGATCGACCGCGAGCGCTCCGGCGGGTACGACACGACAGAGAACGACAAGACAGAGAAGTAACCAGGTCATCTCATGATGGCAACTAACGGAGGAGAACCCATGGGTTCGGTACGCGTAGCAATTGTGGGTGTGGGCAACTGCGCCACGTCCCTGATCCAGGGCGTCGAGTACTACAGGAACGCAGATCCCCAGGGCAACGTCCCCGGGCTGATGCACGTGATGTTCGGTGACTACCACGTCAGCGACATCGAGTTCGTTGCAGCTTTCGACGTCGACGCCAAGAAGGTCGGCTTCGACCTTTCCGAGGCGACGCAGGCCAGCGAGAACAACACGATCAAGATCGCTGACGTCGCGCCGACCGGTGTCATCGTGCAGAAGGGCAACACCCTCGACGGTCTGGGCAAGTACTACCGCGAGACGATCGAAGAGTCGGACGCGCCTGCGGCTGACGTCGTTCAGGTCCTCAAGGACACCAAGGCCGACGTCCTCGTCTCCTACCTTCCGGTTGGTTCGGAAGAGGCTGACAAGTTCTACGCCCAGTGCGCCATCGACGCGAAGGTCGCCTTCGTCAACGCGCTGCCCGTCTTCATCGCTTCCGACCCCGAGTGGGCCAAGAAGTTCGAGGATGCCGGCGTTGCGATCATCGGTGACGACATCAAGAGCCAGGTCGGCGCCACCATCACGCACCGTGTGATGGCCAAGCTGTTCCAGGATCGTGGCGTCGTGCTCGACCGCACGTACCAGCTGAACGTCGGCGGCAACATGGACTTCAAGAACATGCTCGAGCGTGACCGTCTTGAGTCCAAGAAGATCTCCAAGACGCAGGCCGTCACGTCCAACATCGATCACGACCTCGGCGCCAAGAACGTGCACATCGGCCCGTCGGACTACGTCCAGTGGCTCGATGACCGCAAGTGGGCCTACGTCCGCCTGGAGGGTCGCGCGTTCGGTGACGTTCCGCTCAACCTCGAGTACAAGCTCGAGGTCTGGGACTCGCCCAACTCGGCCGGCATCATCATTGACGCCATCCGTGCGGCCAAGATCGCCAAGGACCGTGGCATCGGCGGCGCCCTGCTGTCGGCTTCGTCCTACCTGATGAAGTCGCCCCCGGAGCAGCGTCCCGATGACATCGGTCGCGAGACGCTCGAGGCTTTCATCGCCGGCACCGTCGAGCGCTAGAGCACTCAACGCGCCCAGCAAAGGCGCTTGCGCGTTTCGGCACCGTCGAGCGCTGATTCACCCGTACGAAGAAGAGGACCGGTTCCCGCAAGGGAGCCGGTCCTCTCTCTTTGTGCCCGTCCTCAGGACTGAGGGTGCATCCCACGCGGCAGGGGGAACTTCAGGTCGGGCGGCATGAAGTAGTGCCCGTCGCGCAGCCGCAGCATCAGGAGAACGGCAGCGATCGCACCGGTCGCGGCCAGGAAGACCGCCGCAACCAGCGACGTGGCAGCAACCGCTCCCAGTGCGGCGTGAGGTAGTCCGAGCACGGCGACAGCAACACTGCCCGCGACGCTCACGACCACCGCCGCCGCCGACCAGAACAGGTCCAGCCAGATGATCACCCGAAGGGTCCCGTCGTACTTCGTGGTGTTTGCTCTCATGGCTTCAGCATCGCGACCTGGACGTATCCCTGTCGATTACCTCCGAGGGAATGGCGGAGCAGTCAGGCGAGCGGATCGAGCAGTGCGTGCAAGGTCGTGCGCATGACCGCGACGACCTGATCGGCTGACAGCTCGAAGTCGTCACGGAGAAGCTGCCAGTTGGGCCAGCCGGTCGCGGTGATCAACGCGTACCTCAGCTCTTCGCGCGACGACGTCGGCGCGAGGGCCAGCTCACGCGCGAACAGCGTCTCGATCTCTGACCGCAGCCGTTCGACGTGGGTCCGGCGACTCTGTGCCAGGGCCGCGGAGAACGGTTCGCCGAGTGCCGCCGACCGCGCCGCGGGCGCGATGTTCTCCAGACGCCGCGAACGCTGCGCGGAGAAGGCTTCGATCCGCTCGCCCAGCGATGCGCCTGGGTCGACTGTCACCCGAAGCGCCAGGTCGGCGCTGTCCCAGTAGGCCGTCGTCTCGATGAGCAGGGCCTCGAGGTCCCTGAAGTTGGCCCACAACGTACGGACCGACACCTCGGCGCGTTCGGCGATGACCTTTGCCGTCGGCTTCAGCACGCCTTCGAGCAGCAGTGCCGTGTGGGCCGCGACGATCGCCTCGCGGGTGCGCTCCCCGCGCGCCACGCGACCATCGGTGTTGTGTGGCCGCTTGGTCGGCATCCCGTTCTCCTCCATGACTTTGACCACGGGCCAAGTATGACCCTCGCTCCGTCGCCCGGATGGCCAAATGGACTCAGTGGTTGACGGCAACGCAAAAAACATACACTCTGTGTGCATGAATCTGGAGACGCACGTCACACCGGCACGCTCGGGCGGCGCGCACCTCGAGGTCGACGCGGTGTCAGTCCGGTTCGGTGGCCTCACGGCGCTCGACGCCGTCACGTTCGAAGTCCCGTCAGGCCAGGTCGTCGGTGTCATCGGTCCCAACGGTGCGGGCAAGACCACGCTCTTCAACGTCATCTGCGGATTCACCCGACCGCACTCAGGCCGGATGCTGCTCGACGGCTCGTCGTTTCGACCCAAGCCATCTCGGCTCGCAGGTCAGGGCATCTCCCGCAGCCTCCAGGGGCTTGGCTTGTTCCCGGGGCTCAGTGTGCTGGAGAACGTCATCGCCGGAGCAACCCACTCGGCGAGCACGGGGTTCTTCGCCGGACTGTTGGCTCTGCCGCGTGCAGACCGCGATGAGCGCGAGCTGCAAGCCCGCGCCGAGAGCCTGATCGACGGATTGGGGCTGAGCGCCTACGCGCAGGCGCACCCGTCGACACTCCCGTACGCGGTCGGCAAGCGGGTGGCACTCGCCCGCGCGCTCATCAGCGAGCCCCGGCTGCTGCTGCTCGACGAGCCCGCCGGCGGCCTGGGACTCGAGGACATCGATGCCCTGGCCGAGCTCATCAAGAGCCTGCCGACCCGAGGTGACGGCTGCTCGGTGCTGCTCGTCGAGCACCGCGTCGATCTGGTGATGGACGTGTGCGACTCGATCGTGGTGCTGGACTTCGGCAAGACGATCGCCTGCGGCACCCCTGACGAAGTGCGCGACGATCCCGCTGTTGCCGAGGCGTACCTCGGCGCGGAAGTGGCCACCTGATGAGCTCGACCGGGGGTTTGCAGGTGCGAGGGCTCACGGCCGGCTACGGCGGCGCGCCCGTGCTGCACGAGATCGACCTCGACGTCGAGCCCGGAACGATCGTCGCCGTCGTCGGCGCCAACGGGGCCGGCAAGACCAGCCTGCTGCGAGCCATCACCGGCGCCATCGAGCCGTCAGCCGGCACCGTCCTGTGGGACGGCAAGGAGCTGCGTGGCACGCGCATCGACCATCTCGTCCGGCGAGGAATCGCGCACGTACCCGAAGGGCGTGGAGTCATCACCGAGCTCACGGTCGAGGAAAACCTGCGGCTCGGTCACGTATGGCGCAATGACAAGGAAGACGCCATGAAGGCGACGGCTGAGGTCTACGAGCTGTTTGCGCCGCTGGCCGAGCGCCGCAAGAGTGCCGGCCATCAACTGTCGGGCGGTGAGCGACAGATGTTGGCGATAGCGCGTGCGCTGGTGGCCCGACCCCGCCTGCTCCTCCTCGACGAGCCATCGCTGGGCCTCGCACCTCGCGTCACGGCAGAGATCATGGCGTTGCTCAAGCACCTGCGAGACGACACCGGCCTCGCCGTCCTGCTGATCGAGCAAAACGTACGCAGTGCGCTCTCGATCGCCGATCACGGCGTGGTCCTGTCGCTCGGCAAGGTCGCCGTCACAGCACCCGCCGACCAGCTCATCGGTGACGATGAGCTCCGACACGCATATCTGGGGTTCTGAGCATGGACAGGTTCATCTTCCTCACGATCGACGGACTCACCCGCGGTGTCGTGTTCGCGTCGTTCGGCCTCGCTTTGGTGCTCATCTTCCGTGGCACCCGGTTGGTCAACTTCGCCCAAGGCGCCATGGCGGCGGCCACGCTCTACATGGCGTACAGCGTCACCCAGGAGACAGGTTCGTACTGGGCCGGACTCGCTGCCGCGCTCGTCGGGGGTCTGGTGCTCGGTGCGCTGATCGAGTGGGTCCTGATGCGCCACATCGACCCCAAGGCACATCTGAACGCCGTCATCGCCGCGCTCGGTCTGGTGCTGGTCATCCAGGCAGTGCTCGGCATGATCTACGGCAACAACTTCCGTGCCATGAGGCTGCCCTTCAGCCGCAAGCCCTACAACGTCGGCGGCCAGGCGCTGCTGTCGCCGTACGACATCTTCGTGTTCTCCGTGGTGCTGCTGATCATGGTCGGGCTGGCCCTGATGTTCACCCGGACCGACATCGGGCTCAAGATGCGCGCCGCGGCCTTCGCCCCCGACGTCTCGCGGCTGCTCGGGGTCAACGTCGGCCGCATGCTCACCCTGAGCTGGGCGCTCGCCGCGGCCGTCGGCGGTCTGGCAGCGCTGCTCGTCGTACCCACCGAGCTCGGCGCCAACCCGCACTCCACCGATCTGTTGTTCGTCTACGCCTTCACGGCAGCGGTGATCGGGGGGCTGGACAGCCCCATCGGCACAGTCATCGGTGGGCTCACCGTGGGACTCGTCTTCTCGTACGTCAGCGGCTACTCCGACAAGGACGTCTCTGTCATCGTCATCCTCGCGATCCTGACCGCGGTGCTGCTCGTACGGCCCAACGGCCTGTTCGCCTCGGCTGCGGCGAGGAGGGTCTGACATGGAGTACCTGCGCACGCACACGCTCGCCCGGCATGCACTCGTTGCCGTCGTCGCTCTCGTCGGCGTCATCCTGCTGAGCTACGGATTGTCGTCGTTCCGCAACTTTCAGCTCGCCACCGTGGGTGCTTACCTGTGCGCGACCGCCGGACTGACCGTCCTGATCGGGCAGAGCGGGCAGCTCTCGCTCGGCCACGGGGCGTTGATGGCAACCGGCGCCTATTCGTACGCGCTCATGGCCAACCGTCTGGGCGATGGTGGGACCACCGGCCCCGTGCTCCTCATCGTGCCGCTCGTCGCAGCGGTCATCATCACCAGCATCGTCGGCGGGCTCATCGGACTGGCTGGCGCGCGCCTCGAGGGTCCCTACCTCGCCGGGCTCACGCTGGCACTCGTCATCGCGATCCCGACCATCACCACCACCTGGGTGGGGACTCTCGGCGGCGACCAAGGGCTGTCGGTCTACGTCGAGCCGGCGCCTGCGTCGTTGGGAGCCGCGTTCCCCCTCGAGCAATGGCAGGCGTGGCTCTCCTGCGGCGCGGCGATCCTGGTCATGCTCCTGCTCGCCAACCTTGTCAACAGCCGGTTCGGACGCGACATCCGGGCCATCCGCGACGACGAGATCGCCGCCCGCCTGTGCGGCATCCCGGTCGGTCGGACCAAAGTGGTCGCGTTCATCGTGAGCGCCGCCACGGCCGGGCTCGGCGGCGGCATCCTCGCCATGCAGACACAGGCGGTCTCGCCGGGCGCCTTCTCCCTCGCGTTCTCACTGTTCCTTGTGATGGGCGTCGTGGTCGGCGGCGCAGGTCGCCTCTCCGGAGCCGTCTGGGGCGCGCTGATCCTGGTTGCCCTCCCCGACCTCACCAACTCATTCGTCGACAACTTCGAGTTCTCCGCCAGTGCTGCCTCCAGGCTCAACGGCAACCTGGCGCTCTTGATCTTCGGTCTCGTGCTGATCTTCGTGATCGTCACGGCGCCGAAGGGACTGCAGGGACTGCTCGACTCGATCGGGGGCACGGTTCGCCGTGCCATCGGCCGGACGCCCAGCTCCGCCGTCCCGAGCACCGCCCTCACCCATCACGACAACACCCATCCCAACAGTACGGAGCAATCAGATGTCTGATCACCTGTCCCGTCTGACCCGACCAGTTGCTGCACTTGCGGCGGCTGCACTCGTCGGGTCCCTTGCCGCCTGTGGCGGATCCGATGGCGGTTCCGCCGCGCCAGGCGTCACCGACACCTCCATCGTCGTCGGCACCCACCAGCCACTGACCGGTCCCGCTGCGGCCGGCTACTCGTCGATCTCGCCGGCGACCAAGGCGTACTTCGACTACGTGAACGAGGAGGGCGGCGTCTACGGGCGCAAGATCACGTACAAGGTCGAGGACGACGGCTACAACCCCGCAACCACCCAGACCGTCGTACGCAAGCTCGTCCTCCAGGACAAGGTCTTCGCGATCCTCAACGGTCTCGGAACCCCCACCCACACGGGCGTGCTCGACTTCCTCAAGACCAACAAGGTGCCGGACCTCTTCGTCGCTTCAGGCAGCCGCAACTGGAACCAGGTCGACAAGTACCCGACCACGTTCGGCTTCCAGTCCGACTACACGACCGAGGCCAAGGTCCAGGCGACCTGGGTCAAGGAGAACAAGCCTGACGCCAAGGTCTGCTTCCTCGGCCAGGACGACGACTTCGGCACCGACGCCTTGGCCGGCTGGAAGGCCATCCTCGGCGATGACGGCATCACCGAGGCCGCCACGTACGTCACCAGCAACACGAACATCGCCCCTGCCATCGGCAAGTTCAAGGCCGCCGGCTGCGAGATCGTCGGACTGGCGACCATCCCGGGCTTCACCGCCCTGGCTGTTGGAACGGCCGCCAAGCTCGAGTACGCACCGCAGTGGATCAGTACCTCTGTCGGCGCCGACTACCCGACGGTCGCGGGCGCTCTCGGCAAGGCAGCGCCTCTGCTCGAAGGCATGCTCGGCACCAACTACCTGCCGAACATCGATGACACGGACAACCCGTGGATCAAGCAGTTCAAGGAGATCAACGACAAGTACAACGGAGGTGCGCCGTTCACCGGCAACGTCGTCTACGGAATGTCGGTCGGCTACCTGTTCGTCCAGGCCCTCATCCAGAACGGCGAGGACCTCACCCGAGAGTCAATCGTCGAGACGATGGAGAAGGGTGATCTGACCGGACCCGGACTGATGCCGAGCCTCTACTCGAAGGACAGGCACACCGGGTACGGCGGTGCCCAGATGTCCAAGGTCGAGAAGGGCAAGCAGATGTACTTCGGCTCGGTCTACACGACGACCGACGAGGCGGACAGCCCGGTCGAGCCGTACACCGACGCTCCGACCGTGCCCGAGAAGGACACGATTCCCGCCAAGTAGCGACAGACGACGAAGGGCCGGTCTCCGGGCCGGCCCTTCGTCCTTCGCTCGCAAGCTCGTTCCCGGACGGCCGCGGACGGCCTCCCTAGGAACCGGGGATCTAGCGGGCTGCCCAGAAGGACTTGAGCGCCTCGGTTGCGTCGGCCTCGCTGAGCGGGCCGCGATCCATACGGAGATCAAGCAGGAAACGATAGGCCTCACCGACCTCGGGACCCGGCGATATGCCCAGGATCTCCATGATCTGCGCGCCATCGAGATCCGGGCGCATCGCGTCGAGCTCTTCGGCCTCGGCGAGCACCGCGATGCGCTGCTCGAGCTCGTCGTAGGTGCGCTGCAGACGGAGCGCCTTCTTGGAGTTGCGCGTCGTGCAGTCCGCGCGCGTGAGGATGTGGAGCCGCTGCAGCTGATCGCCGGCGTCGCGTACGTACCGACGCACCGCCGAGTCAGTCCACTCACCCGATCCGTAGCCGTGGAACCGCAGGTGCAGCTCGACGAGCTTGGCCACCTGGTCGATGACGTCGTTGCTGTAGCGGAGGGCGCGCAAGCGCTTGCGTACGAGCTTGGCACCGACGACATCGTGATGATGGAACGTGACCGTGCCGCCCTCGACGAACCGGCGGGTCTTGGGCTTGCCGATGTCGTGCAGCAGTGCCGCCAGCCGGATGATGAGGTCAGGTGCGCTTTCGAGGCGGGACTCGAGCGCGATCGCCTGCTCGAGCACGGTCAGCGAGTGCTCGTAGACATCCTTGTGACGGTGGTGCTCATCGCGCTCCAGGATCAGCGCCGGCAGCTCGGGGAGCATCTGCTCGGCCAGGCCGGTCTCCACCAGCAGGCGCAGACCCGCAACGGGATCGCCGCCGACCAGAAGCTTGTTGAGCTCGTCGCGTATGCGTTCGGCCGACACGATCTCGAGCCGCGAAGCCATCTCGGTCATCGCGCTGACGACCTCCGTGCCGGCCGTGAACCCGAGCTGTGACACGAAGCGTGCAGCACGCATCATGCGCAGCGGGTCATCGCTGAACGACTGCTCAGGAGTGATCGGGGTCCGCAAGGTGAGGGCGTCGAGGTCAGCCAGTCCGCCGAACAGGTCGACGAACTCGCCCGACGGCATCCGGATCGCCATCGCGTTGACCGCGAAGTCCCGTCGGGAGAGATCGCCCTCGAGGTTGTCGCCGAAGTTCACCTCGGGCTTGCGGGAGGCCGCGTCGTACGCATCGCTTCGGTAGGTCGTGATCTCGAGCTGATGATCGCCCTTGCGGAGTCCGATCGTGCCGAACTCGCGACCGACGTCCCACACGGCGTCAGCCCAACCGCCGACGATGCGCTCGATCTCATCGGGCTTGGCCGACGTGGCGAAGTCCCAGTCGTTGCCGGGCCGATCAAGCACGGCATCACGTACGGGGCCACCGACGATCGCCAGCTCATGGCCTGCTTCGGAGAAGAGCTCGCCGAGGTCGGCCAGGAACGAGTTGGCGGCCAGCACGGCATCGATCATGGCCCGGCGATCGGGGGTCAGCTCTGACGTGGGCACGGGGACATACTCTATCCGCCTCTGCTCGCCCTCTAACATGTTCAGGTGAGCAGCCGTCTTCGTCGCACCAGTGTGACGATCCTGGCGACGATGATTGCGCTGCTCCTGCCCGGCGTCCCCGCCCAGGCGGCCGACAAGGATCCCGACCTCACGGTCACGATCACGGCGCTCTCACCGACCTGGCTCAAGGCCGGCTCCGACGTGACGATGCGCGGCACGATCACCAACAACGACAACCACGCCTGGGACGACATGCAGGCCTACCTCGTCATACCGTCCAACCCGTTCACCACCCGCAAACAGCTCGACGAGGCGATCGACAACGGTGCCGCCTACACCGGCAACCGGGTCATCGAGGTCGGCACCTTCGATGAGCTCGGCGACCTGGCCGCCGGCAAGTCGACATCGTTCGAGGTCAAGGTCCCGTACGAGCAGCTGGGCATCTCCGGCGGGGCCGGCGTCTACCCGGTGGGTGTGCAGGTCCTGGGTACGGATTCCGACGGCACCCGCAGCAACGACGCCCTTGCCCGGGCGACCACGTTCCTGCCCAAGATCGCGCCCGGCCAGCTGCCCGTGCCCACCACCATCGTCTGGCCGTTCCTCATGTCGGACTATCGCGATGCCGCCGGCAATTACCACAGCCCCCTCGCCACCCTTGCGCTCATCGGCCCTGGCGGACGGCTCCGCAACGCGCTCGACCTGGCCAAGACCCTCCCGCCACGCTCGTCGACCATCCTGCTCGACCCGGCTCTCCTGGTCGGCATCGACGACCTCGCCAACAAGCGGCGGATCCCCGAGGGTGTAGATCTCTCCGGTACGCAAACCGCTCTG
Organism: uncultured Actinomycetota bacterium; assembly: GCA_963849475.1. Classification (GTDB taxonomy): domain Bacteria; phylum Actinomycetota; class Actinomycetes; order Propionibacteriales; family Nocardioidaceae; genus Aeromicrobium. The sequence goes on along the minus strand of CAWKHC010000004.1, from coordinate 223,314 downwards.
GCCGAGAGCTTTCGGCAGGAGCTTCTCTCTTACGTGCGGTCCGAAAAAGTGTGGATCCTCGGCTTCGACCGACCGGACGTCCTCGCCCTCTCGGACAACACGGATCTGCGCCGCGGGCTCGCCAAGGCGATCGACGCCGCGACCCTGTCGGCTCTCGCGCCCGAGCAGCTCACCGGTCGCCGCGTCACCTGGCCGACCAAGAACGGCGCGACCTCAGGACTGCTGAGCGCCGAGCGGGGCGACGGCGAGACACCCGTGATTGTGTCTCCCGGCTCCGTACCCGGCTGGGAACGCCGCCTGGGATCGCTCGTGAGCTACAAGTCAGCCAGTGGACCCATGCCGCTTCTTGTGAACGACGTGATCTCCGGCGTACCCGGAGGCTCGACTGTCGTGAGCCTGCGCCAGCGCATCCTGAGCGACGCCGCGCTGGCGGGACTGCAACGCGCCATCGACTCGACGTCGAAGGCGGACGCCGTCACGATCGTCGATCCGGCCTGGAACCCCGGGGCCCGGGCAACCACCCCCGGGCTCGCAACGGTGTTCAGCACTCCATTCGTCACCGGTGTGACGCTCGATGATCTGCTGGCGCGCCAGGTCGCGAAGTATGACGGCCGCGTACCCACCTCGTCAAAGGTACGAACCGTCAGCCGTGCGCAGCTCCAAGCCGCTGCTGAGCTCGTCGAGTCCGCCAACGCTCTGGCATCGATCGTGACCGACGACGATGGGTCGAAGTTGGACTATTCGACCGAGATCGCGAGCCTGTTGGGCGTGCGCTGGCGCAGCGATTCGCCGCTCGGAATCTCCGTGGCCAACAACTACGCCTCACGCGCAACCGCAGAGCTGTCCAAGATCAAGATCGAGGGACCACCGTCGGTGACCCTGTCCAGCTCGTCGGGCGGCTTCCCGCTGACGATCATCAACGAGACAGCCCACGACATACGAGTCGGTGTCGACCTCGACTCCAGCAACCCGGCGCTCAAAGTCCCCCCTGTCAAGGACGTTGCCATCGCGGCCGGTGAGCGTGAGACGCTCACGGTCAACATCGACCTCGGCCAACAAAGCACCACTCAACTGACCGCGAAGATCGTCTCGACCGACGGCGCGCTGATCGCTGAGTCCAAGCCGTTCTACGTCCGGTCGAGCAAGATCGGCGTCGTGCTGTGGGTCGCGATCGGACTCGCCGGCGTACTCGTGGTGGTGGCGATGTTCCGTCGCTTCCACCGACGCCGCACCGGCAGCAACACGACAGAGCGGCCGGCCGACGATGACTGACGCCGGTATCGCCCGCGCCAGCGCCTGGATGGCGCTCGGCACGATCGTCTCGCGGCTCACCGGGATGCTGCGTCTCCTGATGCTGATCTTCGTGATCGGCAAGTCGCTCGACGCCGACATCTTCGACACTGCCAACACGATCCCCAACACGCTCTACATCCTCGTTGCGGGCGGCATCTTCAACGTCGTCCTGGTGCCGCAGCTCGTCCGTGCCATGAAGCACGACGAAGACCGCGGTGATGCGTACGCGAACCGGGTCATCACGCTTGGTCTCCTGGTCCTCGCGGCTGCCACCGCGATCCTGATGATCGCCGTCCCCCTCCTTCTCCATGTGTTCTACAACGGCGAGCTCTTCTCGGCGGACAACACCCAGCAGCGCGAATCTGCCCAGCTCCTCATGTTGTTGTGCATGCCTCAGGTGTTCTTCTACGGCGCCTTCGTCCTCGTCGGCCAGGTACTCAACGCACGGCAGCGGTTCGGTCCCATGATGTGGGCTCCGATCGTCAACAATTTGGCTGCCATTGCAGTGCTCGTCGGCTATGCGAGCATCTTCGGTTCGTCCGACGGTGTCGATGGATTCACCACGTCACAAGCGTTCCTGCTGGGAATTGGCTCCACCACGGCGATCGCACTACAGGCCATCGTGCTGGTCCCCTATCTCCGACGTGCCGGCTTCTACTTCAAGCCTCGCTTCGACTTCAGGGGCGTCGGACTGAGTGACACGTTCAAGCTCGCGCTCTGGACGTTCGGCTTCATCGTCGTGAACCAGATCGCGTACATCGTGATCGTTCAGCTCGGCACCCGCGCGACCCTCGAAGGCAAGGATCGAGGCGTCGAAGCCGCCGGCGTCTATGTCTATGGCCTGGGCTTCCTGGTCAGCCAGGTCCCGCACGGGGTCATCACGGTGTCGCTCGCCACGGCGATCATCCCGCTGCTCTCTGGCCTCTCTGCAGATCGCGACTTCGGCCGGTTCCGCCTCGAGCTTGGCCGCACGATTCGCCTGGCACTCGTGATCATCGTTCCGCTCGCTGTCGCCATCGCGTGCCTCGGTCAGCAGATCGCCACGGTCACCAACCTTGCTGGCAACCTCAATGGCGGCACCGAGGCAATTGGTTGGACGATCCAGGCCTTCGCGATCGCGATGATCGCCTTCACCGTTCACTACCTGATGCTTCGAGGGTTCTACGCCAACGAGGACACTCGCACTCCGTTCTTCATCCAGCTGGTCATTGCTGCCATCAACATCGGAGCAGCCATCGTGTTGTCGTCGTTGGTCGAGCCGGCACGGGTCGCGATGATGCTGGCGTTCGCGTACGGCGTTGCGTACGTTGTCGGCTCGATCCTCTCGACGACGTTGCTGGCCCGTACGGTCGGATCCGTCATCGACCGCGAGATGATCGTCTTCGCCGGCAAGCTGATCGTCGCAGCGGGAGCCGCCGCTGTGGCCATGCTCGCCGCCGCCCAAGGACTCGAAGCCGCTGGCCTCGACCAGTCCAAGCCTTCGGGCGGTCTGCCGACCGCGCTCGTCGCCGGTGCAGGTGGCGCCGTCGCGTACGTCATCGCCGCGAAGCTGCTTCGGATGGACCAGCTCACCTACCTCGTCAAAACCCTGCGCCGCCGGGTCTGATTGCCCACGCGTTCGCCGCGCGCCCCGTAGCATTGCGGATGACGTAGAAGGGGCGGTTGATGAGCGACAGGCGGCCATTGGCCTCCGGAGACGTGCTCGCGCACCGCTACGAACTCCAGGACCTTGTCAGCGAGAAGCTCGGCTCCACCACGTGGCGAGCACATGACCAGATCCTCAACCGCAATGTCGGCATCGAGATGCTCTCGAGCTCTGACCCACGTGCCGAGCACTTCCTGGACGCCGCGCGCGAATCCACGGCAGTCACGGACCCGCGCTTCCTCCGCGTGCTCGACCTGATTGAGGACGAGCAGCGCCACCATCTCGTCGTACGTGAGTGGGCTCGCGCATTTCCCCTCGACCAGCTGCTCGCCCAGTCGCCGCTTCCCAATCGCCGTGCGGCCACCGTCGTCGCCGAGGTGGCCGAGGCGATCGCGCATGCTCATGAGCATGGCGTCTACCACCGCCGCCTCACCCCCCATCAGGTGCTGCTGAAGGAGTCAGGCGCCGTACGTGTTGTCGGGCTCGGCGTAACAACCGCGCTGTCGCCGGTTGGTCGCCATGACTCGCTGGCCGACCTGCAGTCGTACGAGCAGCTCGACGTGCAGGCGCTCGGCAAGCTCCTCTACGCCTGCCTCGTCAGTCGCTGGCCCGGCGCACAGGTCGATGGGCTCCGAGCGGCGCCGACAGACCAAGGCCGACTGCTGCGGCCCCGACAGGTACGCGCCGGCGTCGCCCGTGACGTCGACACCGTCGCGGACCGCATCCTCGGTGTCCCACCGCGCCACCACGAGTCGCCGCTGCGCAGCGCCGGCGACATCGCGCGCACCCTGCGGCTGTCCGGCGAGGACGAAGAGCTGCCCGACGAGCAACCCAGCCTTTCGGGCATCTCGTCGCCAGATCTCCTTCGTCTCGATCCCGTGATCCGGCCGGTGGGCCCACCTCCCGGTCTCGAGCCCCCGAGGCGTAGGCCCAAGGCGTACGAGCCTGCTCCGCCGACCCGGATGGAACGCAACGTCGAGCGAGCGCGCCGTTCCGCCAAGGGCGATCGCGGCCTGGTACTGCTCGGCGTCGGCGTGGTGCTGCTGATCGCCACCGTGCTCGCCTTCCTCGTCGGCCGTTCGACCAACAAGGACCCCCGTGACGCGATCGACGACTCGTCGCCCATCCGGGTGCTGCCGCTGCAGCGCGTCGCCGATTTCGACCCGCTCGGCGAGGACGGCGAGGAGAATCCCGATCAGGCACGACTGGCCACTGACGGCAAGGCCGGTACGGGGTGGCGTACGTCCACCTATCTCGGTTCGGACTTGCTTGGCGGCGTCAAGGACGGGGTCGGACTGGTGTTCGACCTCGGCGGACCACGTGAGGTCGACAGTGTGCGGATCCAGCTCGGCGGCACGCCAACCGATCTTTCGGTCTACATCGCCTCTCCCGATGCCGGGCGAGCTCCGAAGACTCTCGACGATGTCCGCCAGGTCGCGCGGCTTGACCGCGCCGGTGCCGACGCCTCCCTGTCCTTGCCGTCCGGTGAGGTCACCCGCTATCTCGTCGTGTGGCTCAGGAGGCTTCCTGAGGTCAGCGAAGGCACATTCCAGGGCCAGATCCGCGAGGTCGTCGTACGCGGACGTTCCTAGGCTGTTGTCGTAGTGCGAGCCGCGCTGCGGCAGGAATAGTCGCCGCCTAGAATTCGTTGTGTTCAGTGAGTTCAGATCAATCAGAGGGTCCAATCGTCAGGCCGTCGACTTCGTTGTCGTACGGTGTGGCTCATCACAACGAAGGCGACGGCAACATGAGCGAAGACATTCGCAATCTCATCATCATCGGCTCGGGACCCTCGGGCTACACCGCCGCGATCTACGCTGCCCGCGCCAACCTCAACCCCCTGGTGTTCGAGGGCTCGGTCACGGCCGGCGGCGCACTGATGAACACCACCGACGTCGAGAACTTCCCCGGCTTCGAGGACGGCATCATGGGCCCCGAGCTCATGGACAAGCTGCGTGCCCAGTCCGAGCGCTTCGGCGCCGAGCTGATCGCAGACGACGTCACGGCTGTTGATCTCCAGGGCGACATCAAGACCGTCACTCTCGCCGATGGCAAGACCTACAAGGCCAAGGCCGTCGTCCTCTCGATGGGCTCGGGATACCGCAAGCTCGAGGTAGAGGGCGAGGACCGACTCTCAGGTCACGGTGTCAGCTGGTGTGCGACCTGTGACGGGTTCTTCTTCCGTGAGCAGAACATCGTCGTCGTCGGCGGTGGCGACTCCGCCCTCGAAGAAGCGACTTTCCTGACCCGCTTCGCCAGCAAGGTCACTCTGGTGCATCGCCGCGACGAGCTTCGCGCCAGCAAGATCATGCAGGACCGCGCTTTCGCCAACGACAAGATCGAGTACGCCTGGAACTCCGAGGTTGCCGAGATCCACGGCACCGACAAGCTCGAGGGTCTGACTCTGCGTGACACCGTCACCGGCGATCTCCGCAAGCTCGATGCGACGGGACTGTTCATTGCGATCGGACACGACCCCCGCTCGGAGCTGCTCAAGGGCCAGGTCGACCTCGACGACGAGGGCTACGTCCTGGTCAAGCCCGGTACGACGGAGACCAACGTACGAGGCGTCTTCGCATCGGGAGACCTCGTCGACCACACCTATCGTCAGGCCGTCACCGCCGCCGGCACTGGCTGCGCGGCCTCACTCGATGCCGAGCGCTACCTGGCTGACATCGAGCACGCCGGCCAGCCGGCACCCGCAGCCGCTCTGACGGAATAACTGTCAGCGCCCGACGTTCTACTAGATACAGACCTGAAGGAGAGACACCATGGCAGAAGGCACACTCGCGGCCGTCACGGACGCCAACTTCGACGAGCTGGTCCTCAACGCTGAGGGCCCGGTGCTCGTTGACTTCTGGGCCAGCTGGTGCGGCCCGTGTCGTCAGCTCGCTCCGATCCTCGAAGAGATCGCGACCGAGAAGGGCGAGAAGCTCACCATCCTCAAGATGGATGCTGACGCCAATCCCGTCACCCCCGCCAAGTACAGGGTCACCGGTCTTCCGACCATGAACCTCTACTACAAGGGCGAGGTCGTTCGATCGCTGGTGGGCGTTCGTCCCAAGTCGGCGATCCTCAGCGAGCTCGAAGAGCACACCGTCTAGACCCGCAGCACAGCAGAAGCCCGGCTCACCTCACGGTGGCCGGGCTTCGTCTTTGTCTTTAAGTTGTTTTGTCGACTTGTGTATAAGTCGCTTAATTGAGGAACCTCGCGAGGTTTCGACCCTCCTGGCGGCTTCGCCGTTCGGCCGCGGGCGGCCTCAGCTCAGGAATTTTTGGGATCCATCATGTCGACGATGCGCTCGAGGTCCTCGAGCGTGGCGAACTCCACGGTGATGCGTCCCTTGCTTCGACCCAGGTCGACCTTGACCCTGGTGTCGTAGCGCTCTGAGAGCCGCTCGGCGAGGTCGGCGAGCTTCGGGGCTGACATGGTGGGCCGGGCCTTGCGAGGCTCCTTGGTGGCCTTGGGTCCGACCGCCACGATCTCCTCCAGTGCACGCACCGACAGGCCCTCGGCGACGACTCGGGTGGCCAGTCGATCCTGGATCTCGACGTTGTCGATCGTCACCAGGGCTCGGGCATGGCCGGCCGACAGGACGCCGGCAGCGACCCGTCGCTGGACTGCCGGAGTCAGCTTGAGGAGACGGATCGTGTTGCTGATCTGAGGTCGCGAACGACCGATCCGCGTGGCCAGCTCGTCGTGGGTGCAGCCGAAGTCCTCGAGCAGCTGCTGATAGGCCGAGGCCTCTTCCAAGGGGTTGAGCTGGGACCGGTGGAGGTTCTCAAGAAGGGCATCGCGGAGCAGGTCCTCGTCTGAGGTGTCCCGGACGATGGCGCCGATCGTAGTGAGCCCAGCCTTGCCGCTGGCCCTCCAACGACGCTCTCCCATGATCAACTCATAGCGATCCTTGGCGACCTCACGGACCACGACGGGCTGGAGCAGTCCGACCTCCTTGATGGAGTGGACGAGCTCGGCCATGTGGTCCTCGTCGAACACCTGGCGGGGCTGGCGAGGGTTGGGCACGACCTGGTCCAGTGGGAGCTCGGCGAACCGTGCACCCTCGATCTGCTGGAGACCTGAGGCTTCCGCCTCTTCAGGACCCGAAGGGATCAGCGCTTCGAGACCGCGGCCCAGTCCTCGACGTGTGGCGGCCATCAGCTGTGCTCCTTGGATCCGGCGACGCTGATCTCGCGAGCCGCTTCGAGATAGGACAGTGCACCAGACGATGCACCGTCATAGGTCAGGACCGACTGCTGATAGCTCGGTGCTTCAGAGATGCGGACCGACCTCGGGATCGCCGTCTTGAGGACCTTGTCGGTGAAGAACGATCGGACCTCCTCCGCCACACCCGACGAAAGCCGCGTACGCGCGTCGTACATCGTCAGGAGGATCGTGGTGATCTCGAGCCTGGGGTTGAGGTGCGACCGGATCAGCTCGATGTTGCGGACGAGCTGGCCCAGACCTTCGAGGGCGTAGTACTCGCACTGGATCGGGATGAGCACCTCGCGGCCGGCCACCATGGCGTTGACGGTCAGCAGACCGAGCGATGGTGGGCAGTCGATCAGGACGTAGTCGATCCGGTCCCCCGCTTCGTCGCAGTCCTTCAGGTAGGCCTGCAGGGCACGGTCGAGTCGGGACTCTCGCGCCACCAGGGACACGAGCTCGATCTCTGCACCGGCCAGGTCGATCGACGCAGGCAGCACCGTCAGGCCTTCGATGTCCGGGCATGGACGGACGAGCTCATCGAGGTCGGTGCCGTCGACGATCGCCTCATAGACGCCCGGCGTGCCCTCCTGGTGCGGGATGTTGAGAGCGGTCGAGGTGTTGCCCTGCGGGTCCAGATCGATGACCAGAACGCGCAGGCCGCGCATGGCCAGTGCGGCCGCGATGTTGACGGTGGTCGTGGTCTTGCCGACGCCACCCTTCTGATTGGCAACGACGAACACGCGGGTCTGGTCGGGCTTCTCGAACCGAGGGGTGGCGGAGACGCGCTGGGCCAGCTCCACGTGCTCCTGCGCCTCAGCGGCCAGAGGGGTCGAGGCGTCGTGACTGGGCACTGGCGTCGCGCCGTAGGACGCAGCCGAGGGTGCGGGTGTATTCACATCGCTCCTTCGGTTTCACGTGAAACATGACCGATCGCGTTCATTTGGTCACTTCCACCACGGTGGTCGGATTGTCGTCATCGCCGTACGTCGAGACCACGATAGTCGTCGCGCCCAGCCGGTGGAGGGTCGCCGTCGAAGCCTGGACCTCTTCGGTGGCCGTACGTCCCTTGAGGGCGAGCAGCACACCGCCCTTGCGGACCAACGGCAGGCACCAACGTCCGAGCTTCTCCATGGGCGCCACGGCTCGAGCAGTCACCACGTCGAACGTCTGCTTCACGTCTTCGGCGCGAGCCCGCAGCACGTTCACGTTGTCGAGTCCCAGGGAGACGACTGCTTCGTCGAGGAAGGTCGTCCGCCGAAGCAGGGGCTCGATCAGAGTCACTCTCAGGTCAGGGCGAGCGATCGCCCAGACCAAGCCAGGCAGGCCCGCGCCGGTGCCGACGTCCGCGACCGTCACACCTTGAGGCACCCGCGGCAGGACCACGGCTGAGTTGAGGATGTGGCGGTCCCACAGACGAGGGACTTCACGGGGGCCGATCAAACCGCGAACGACACCTTCTGTCGCCAACAGGTCGGCGTACTGCTCGGCTATCGGCAAGCGTGACGAGAACACCCCCGCCGCGGACGACGGGGGTGTTTCACGTGAAACATCGGGGCGCTCGTCAGAGCTCATGGTCGTCGAATCACTCCGACGCTGGAAGGACGACGACGTAGCGCTGGGGCTCCACACCTTCGGAGGCGCTGTTGAGGCCGGCTGCCGCGACGGCGTCATGGACAACCTTGCGCTCGAACGGTGTCATGGCAGTCAATGAGACTGAAGCCTCACCACCCTTGACCTTGTCGACTGCGCCTTCGGCGACCGCGACAAGCTCTGTGCGGCGTGCTGCCCGAAATCCAGCGACGTCGAGCATCAGGCGGCTGCGCTCGCCGGTCTCGCGATAGACAGCAAGGCGAGTGAGCTCCTGCAGTGCGTCGAGCACTTCGCCCTCGCGACCCACCAGATGGTCGAGGTTACCGCCAACGATCTCCACCGCGGCGCGGTCTCCGTCTACGTCCATGTCGATGTCGCCATCTAGGTCGGCGATGTCGAGCAGCTCCTCCAGGAAGTCGGCGGCGATGTCGCCTTCCTTCTCGAGGCTCTTTGCGAGTTCAGTCATGCCCCTACCTCCGAGACAAGCCCACGGTATGGAGGCAGTGTCATGATCGCTACTTCATTGTTCGCTCTCTGGCGCTCACTCATCAGATGTCCTTCTCGGGATCTTTGGCCGTGATGTCCGGCTTCTTCTTTGGCTGTTGTGGGCCGTTCTTGGGCCCGCCGCGCTGCTTGGGAGTGGGCTTGGGGGGCACCGGCTTCTTGCGCTGGGCGCGAGGCTGGTTCTTGGGCTGAGCGCGTGGCGCCGGCTTGGGCGCTTCGATCTCGGGCTTCTTGAGGGGATCGTCCGCGACGAGCTTGCCGTGAGCCTTGTCGCGAGCCTGCTTCGCTGCGAACGCGGGCGTGCCGGGAGCCGGGTTGCGGCGGATCACGTAGAACTGCTGGCCCATGGTCCAGAGGTTTGAGGTCGTCCAGTAGAAGAGGACACCGAGCGGGAAGGCCACACCGCCCACGGCGAACACGACAGGGAGTACGTAGAGCAGCATCTTTTGCTGCTGCGCGTACGGGCCGCTCATCGCATCGGCCGGCATGTTCTTGGACATCAGCTGACGCTGCGTCGTGAACTGGGTGACGCACATCGCGACGACCAGGGTCATCGTCAGGATGCGCGTCTCGGTCAGGTCAGTGTTCATGAAGGTGTCGGCGATCTTGGCGCCGAGCAGCTTCGCATTCGAGAGGGACTCGGCATCCTCGTGGCTGAGGAAGCCCTTCGGCTTGCCGTGTGCCGCACGGTCGATCGTGCGGAACAGGGCAAAGAAGATCGGCATCTGCAGGATCAAGGGCAAGCAGGAGGCAAACGGGTTGGTGCCCGTCTCCTTCCACAGCTTCATCTGCTCCTGGGTGAGCTTCTCGCGATCATGCGCGTACTTCTTCTGCAGCTCCTTGATCTGCGGCTGCAGCAGCTGCATGTTGCGGCTCGACTTGATCTGCCGGACGAACAAGGGGATCAGCGCCGCACGGATCGTGATCGTGAGTCCGATGATGGCCAGGACCCACGTCCACCCCGAGTCGGGCGACAGGCCGAGTGCCTCGAACGTCCGGTGCCAGGCAAGCAGCACAGCGGAGACGGCGTAGTAGAGCGGCGTCATGATCGCCGATCCGATGTCGCCTAGGAAGCCGAACATTGTTCTCCTCTGTGCTGTTTCAGGTCATGCTTGGGTTGAGACTGCGGAACGGGGTCATAGCCCCCGGCAGCCCAAGGGTGGCAACGCAGGACTCGCCGCGCAGCAAGGTAGACGCCGCGAATCGCACCATGAGTCTCCACGGCCTGCAAAGCGTAGGCCGAGCAGGTTGGATGATATCGACACACCTGGCCGTACAAAGGGCTGATCGCAAAGCGGTAGCCCTTCAACAACCAGATGATGGGGCGTTTCACGGCTGCACTCCACCGCGAGCCAACGCGGCATCCAGGTGCTGGCCCAGAGTCGTTGATCCAGCCGACGACGAGGCGGGCAGTGCGCGTACGACGACCCGTGATCCGTCTGGCAGACGTTCAAGACGCTCGCGCATTAGGTGCCGGAGCTGGCGCTTCACCCGATTGCGATCAACCGCAGACCCGACGGCTTTGCTCACGACGAAACCGACGGACGTAGGTCCGTCGGCTCCTGTTACGCCTGGTTTGAGCAAAACGTGTGCCACGAGGGTGGGTTGTGCTCCTTTGGCTCCACGACGAATCGTGTGCCGGAAGTCCTCCCCGGTGCGCATGCGTTGAGCGCGCGCGAGCAACGACTCAGGCAGACAGCTTGGCGCGGCCCTTGCGGCGGCGATCAGCGAGGATCGCACGGCCGGCGCGGGTGCGCATGCGAAGGCGGAAGCCGTGCTTCTTGGAGCGACGACGGTTGTTCGGCTGGAAAGTACGCTTGCTCACGATGAGTCCTTAATTCGAGCTGGTATCACGAAGTTTGGGCCGATCAACGGCCACCGCTCGCCCACGTCGCAAATGGTATTTCGCGGGCACACGGCAGTCGTCGCCTAGCACGACCACACCACGGTACGCGGTGGCTTGAGCGACGGTCAAACTGATACACATACGCCACCTGAGTCACAAGGTCCACGCGACACGCCGGGAACGATGGACAACCTGGGGAAAACCGCTTGTATGCGCTGGTCAAGGCTGCTAGCGTCACCGCGGTATCGACTTTTCCACAAGGCCTATTTCGGGTCAATCCGCATCCCCAACCTGTGGAAAACCATGTGGACCAGACAATTGAAGGACCCTGTCGGGAGGCAATGGATGAGTGACGGTCAGGAGCCCAGTCCCGAGGAGCACCTCAACACCGTCTGGCAGCAAGCCGTCGACACACTCTCCCAAGGCGCCAAGGTCTGGGTCTACTCCGCCAAGCCGCTGAGCCTGCACGACAACATCATGATCGTCGCCGTCCAGGACGATCTCACCCGAGCTCAGCTCGAGTCGCGTGTCCGTCCCGCCCTCGAGCACGCCATCAGCATGTCCCTTCAGCAGGAGACCAGGCTCATCGTCACGATCGAGCCCGAAGCGTTGGACCGAATGAGTCAAAAAGACGACTTGTCGACAAACACCCAGTCGGCTGTCGCGCTTGCCGACGAGCCCGACGATGACGACGAGGATGACCAGCACGAGTTCGTCCCCAGCTGGGCCGAGCGCAAGACCACGCCCCCGCGCATCGGCAGCGTCGCCGAGGCAAGGCTCAACCCGCGCTACCTCTTCGAGAACTTCGTCATCGGATCGTCCAACCGTTTCGCACACGCCGCGGCGGTTGCCGTCGCCGAAGCGCCCGGCAAGGCATACAACCCGTTGGTCATCCACGGAGAGTCCGGACTCGGCAAGACCCACCTCCTGCACGCCATCGGTCACTACGTCCTCAACCTCTACCCTTCCTCACGCGTTCGGTACGTGAGCAGCGAAGAGTTCGTCAACGACGTCATCAATGCGATCGGCGAGAACCGTACGTCCGCCCTGCGTCGCAAGTACCGCGAGATCGACGTGCTCCTGGTCGATGACATCCAGTTCATCGAGCGCAAGGAAGCCACCCAGACCGAGTTCTTCCACACGTTCAACGCGCTGCACAACGAGAACAAGCAGATCGTGATGACGTCGGATCGGCCGCCCAAGAACCTCACCACCCTGGATGATCGCCTGCGCAACCGCTTCGAGTGGGGACTCACCACCGAGACGCTGCCGCCTGACCTCGAGACCCGCATCGCCATCCTTCGCAAGAAGGCAGCGAACGAAAAGCTGACCGCACCCGCCGATGTGCTCGAGTTCATCGCCAGCAAGGTACAGACCAACATCCGTGAGCTCGAGGGCGCACTCATCCGTGCCACGGCATTCGCGAACCTCAACGGCACCACGGTCGACCTCCAGCTCGCCCAGATCGTCCTCAAGGATCTGATCGCCGAAGGTGAAGAACCTGACATCTCGGTCGGCATGATCATGGCGCAGACGGCTGCATACTCCGAGTTCTCCATCGACGACCTCTGCAGCGCCAACCGCAGCCGCAACCTCGTGCTCGCACGCCAGATCGCGATGTACCTCTGCCGCGAGCTCACCGAGATGTCGCTGCCCAAGATCGGCCAGGAGTTCGGCAACCGCGACCACACGACGGTGATGCACGCCGATCGCAAGATCCGCAAGCTGATGGCCGAGAAGCACGCTGTCTACAACCAGGTCACCGAGCTCACGGCGCGCATCAAGCAGCAGGCACGCCAGTCATGACCCGTGAATGGCCCGTCTGGACCATTCACATCTGGGGAAGAGTCTGTGGGAAAACCCCCACGTCACGTGGACATCTGTCGCCGGTGTGTGAACACGGTGTGAACGCCCGGCGGATGTTCACAAGCACGCGTAGATTGACACTCTCACAGCCCACAGGTTGTCCACCGGCACATTTGCTCTCACAACAGCGCAAATGCCGGTTGTCCACCGAATCCACAGACGCTACTACGACGACTACCCTTATATATCTCGACAAGACCCGTGGAAGTCACTTCACGCCCCCTGTGTGGACGACCGAATCAGTGCTTCCCCTGGCTACCTCCATGCGTACCTCGCGTGGCAGGATTCATCCCCACGGCTCCCGTCCTCGGAAAGGCCCCACCACGTGAAGTTCCGTATCGACCGCGACACACTCGCGGACGCAGTCGCATGGACCGCGCGCAGCTTGCCCAACCGTCCGAGCGTCCCTGTCCTTGCAGGCCTGCTCATCGAGACGGCGGCTGACGGACTCACCCTGTCGGGCTTCGACTACGAGACCTCGACTCGCGCAACACTGCCTGCCGAGGTCACGGCCGACGGTCGTGCCCTCGTCTCCGGACGATTGCTTGCCGAGATCGTGAAGTCGCTTCCTCCCAAGCCGGTCGACATCACACTCGACGGCACCAAGGTGCAGGTTGTCTGCGGCAATGCCCGCTTCAGCCTGCAGACCATGCCGGTCGAGGAGTACCCGCAGCTTCCGGAGATGCCCACGGCCTCCGGGACGATCAAGGCCGACGACTTCGCGACCGCTGTCGCTCAGGCCAGTGCTGCCGCCGGCCGCGACGAGATGCTGCCGCTGCTCACCGGCGTTCGCCTCGAGCTCGAGGGCTCAACGATCTCGCTGATGGCGACAGACCGATTCCGCGCCAGCCTCCGCGATCTGCAGTGGTATCCCGAAAAGGCCGACATCTCAGCCCAGGCCCTGGTTCCGGCGCGAGTCCTCGGTGAAACGGCCCGAGCACTGACCGCCGGCGGCGACATCACGATCGCCGTCTCGTCCGGTGACGCCGGCGACGGACTCATCGGATTCGAGGGTGTTGTCGGCAATGGGACTCGGCGTACGACGACTCGCCTGCTCGAAGGTGACTTTCCACGCGTACGCCAACTCTTCCAGGCGACACCAGAAACCGTCGCCTACGTCGACACCCAGCAGTTCGTCGACTCGGTCAAGCGCGTTGCGCTGGTCGCCGAGCGCAACACACCCGTACGGCTGAGCTTCTCGGAGGGACAACTCCTTCTCGAAGCTGGAAGCGGCGAGGAAGCGCAGGCCTCCGAATCGCTCGAGGCCACGATCAACGGTGCCGACATCTCGATCGGGTTCAACCCGACCTATCTGCTCGAGGGACTAGCGGTCATGTCCGACCCCGTCGTGCACCTGTCATTCACCCAGCACACCAAGCCCGCAGCCATCTCGGGTGTTCAGGAGATCGGTGCCGATCCCGACGCAGCCTTCCGCTACCTGATCATGCCCGTACGCTTGCAGAACTGATCCAACACAGGGAGCACTCGGCATGGAAATCGGACTCGTCGGACTCGGCAAGATGGGTGGCAACATGCGCACCCGGCTGCGCAACGGGAAGGTCGACGTCGTCGGGTACGACCGCAATCCCGACGTCAGCGATGTCGGATCGCTCGCCGAGATGGTCGAGAAGCTTCCATCACCCAAGGTCGTATGGGTCATGGTGCCCGCCGGCGAAATCACCCGTTCGACCGTCGAAGAGCTCCTGGAGCTGCTCGACGAGGGCGACGTGATCATCGACGGCGGCAACTCACGCTGGACCGATGACGAGAAGCACGCTGCACTCGCCGCCGACAAGGGCATTGGCTACATCGACTGCGGCGTTAGCGGCGGTGTCTGGGGACTGGACAACGGCTACGCGCTGATGGCAGGCGGCGACAAGGACGACATCGCCAAGGCTCAGCCCGTCTTCGACGCGCTCAAGCCAGAAGGTGATTCCGGCTTCGTGCATGCTGGCCGCGTCGGCGCCGGTCACTTCTCCAAGATGGTCCACAACGGCATCGAGTACGCCATGATGCAGGCCTACGCAGAGGGCTATGAGCTCCTCGAAAAGGTCGACATGGTCGACAACGTGACCGAGGTGTTCGACTCCTGGCGCGAAGGCACCGTTGTCCGCTCATGGCTGCTCGACCTCCTGGTCAAGGCACTCGAGGACGACCCCGGGCTCTCAAAAATTCGCGGCTACGCCGAGGACTCCGGCGAAGGTCGGTGGACCGTCGAGGCAGCGATCGACAACGCCGTCCCGATGCACACCATTGCCGCGTCGTTGTTTGCGCGCTTCACGTCCCGCCAGGAAGAGTCGCCGGCCATGCAGGCGGTTGCCGCGATGCGTCAGCAGTTCGGCGGCCACGCAGTCCAGGCCGCACAGGAACAAGGGCTCGACCCAGCCTCGCCCGATCACTCGGATCCCGTCTAGGCCGTGCACGTCGCCCGGCTTTCGCTGCACGATTTTCGATCGTACGAATCCGTCGAGATCGACCTCGAACCTGGGGCGACCGCCTTCATCGGCGCCAACGGACAGGGCAAGACCAATCTCGTCGAGGCGATCGACTACCTCTCCCGCTTGGAGTCGCACCGTGTCGCCAGTGACACGCCACTCGTCAAGGCTGGTGCTGACCAGGCGGTGATCCGGGCCGACGTCGTACGCGGCGATCGAACAGCATTGCTCGAGCTCGAGATCACGCCGGGCAAGGCCAATCGGGCTCGCATCAATCGGGGAGCACTGCCACGTACGCGAGAGCTGGTCGGGGTCCTCCGCACCGTGATGTTCTCACCGGACGACCTCGACCTGGTCAAGGGAGATCCCTCGGACCGCAGAAAATTTCTCGACTCACTCCTGGTCCTGCGCACTCCGCGACTGGCGGGCGTCCGCTCGGACTACGAGAGGGTGCTCAAGCAGCGCAACACACTGCTCAAGTCGGCCGGCCGACGCCGCGATGCCGATTTGTCGACACTCGACATCTGGGACGAAAATTTGGCCCGTACCGGGGCAGAGCTGATCGCTGCGCGGTTGGTGCTTCTCGACGAGCTCGATCCTTTTCTCGGCGAGGCGTACGTGCGAGTTGCGGCCGAAGCGGCGCCGGATCGCCGCACCATCACCGCGACCTACAAGCCTTCTCTCGAGATCCCCGACGACCTGCGTGATGCGGCGACCATCCACGACCTGCTCCTCGAGGAGGTCGCGCGCCGGAGAGGCGACGAGATCGACCGCGGCATCAGCCTGGTCGGCCCCCATCGCGACGACGTCACCCTGGTCATCGGCTCGCTGCCGGCCAAGGGCTACTCGAGTCACGGCGAGTCGTGGTCGTTGGCGCTGGCCCTGCGTCTGGCGTCGTTCGAGCTGCTGCGCAAGGATGACGACGACCCGGTGTTGATCCTCGACGACGTGTTCGCCGAGCTCGACCAAGGTCGGCGGCAACAGCTGGCCGAGCTGGTCGGTGATGCCGAGCAGGTACTGGTCACCGGCGCCGTCGCCGACGACGTACCGGATGCGCTCAAGGGTCACCGATTCCTGGTTGCCGGTGGGGAGGTTGTCAGTGACTGATCCCGAGGAGCCCGACGCGCTGCGGCTCGCCCGCGAGATCGCCGACAGCTACCGCAGCAACAAGCCGACCGGCCAGACGCGGAAGCGTCGGCCCAAACCAGCGAAGTCGGCGCGCCCCAACCGGGACGAACCGAGCGCGCTCGGCGACGTCCTGGGCGAGCTCGTCAACGACCAGGGGTGGACCGAGAAGCTCGCGGCGCAGCGCGTGTTCACCGACTGGCCCAAGATCGTCGGCACCGAGGTCGCGCAGCACTCCGAGGTGATCGCGTTCGAGGACGGCGAGGTAGAGGTACGTACCGACTCGACGGCGTGGGCCACCCAGCTCCGGATGCTGGCACCGAGGATCGTGGCGAAGCTCAACGAGGAGTTCGGCGACGGGTCAGTGATCCGCATCGTGGTCCGCGGCCCGCAGGCACCGTCGTGGAAGAAGGGCATCCGCTCGGTCAAGGGCGCTCGCGGACCCCGCGACACCTATGGTTGAGCTACTCCGCCGGTGAGACCGCTGCAGCCGCCACGACGAACAGAGCCGTCACTGCCGTAACTGCACCGAGAACGAGTGATGCCTGGGTGAAACCGACCCACCCGTACGCCGGCCGAACGCCCACGGCCACCAGGAACGCGAGGCCACCGACGCAGCCCACCGTGGCACTGACAGACGTGCCCTTGATCGGCGTTCGAGGGCCATGGACGATGGTGGCGACCGCGGCTGTCCAGAACAGGCTGATCGCCAGGGCGGCGACGACGTCTGCCGGACGATGCCAGCCGGCGACCACCGTCGAGGCACCGGTGAGCGTGGTCGCGAACCCGCCGACCAGGGCAACCACGGGACGGAGCACACCGGGTGCGACCAAGAGGGCTGCACCGACGGCGCTGGCGACCACGGTGGTGTGACCGCTCGGCAGGCTGTTGAGCGTGCCGAGCCCGAAGTCGGGTCGCTCGAGGACGTTCTCCTTGAGCATCTGGGTCGTGAGATTGGCACCGACGAGCACGGTCGCGGCAGCCGCGCCGATGCGCGGGCGACCCCTCAGCAGGGCGACCACCGCGCAACCGACCGCTACTGCGAGGATCGCGCCGATCGAGACATTGCCCAGCACGCTGAGCAGCGTGAGCTGCGCATCGCGACCCGCGACGACGGTCTTCATCGCGGAGTCGTCCCACTGCTGACCCTGGTCCGTATGAAGCGCCACACGTACGAGCAGCGCCACAACGGCGACCGATGCGAGCGCCGTTGCGACGGCTCCGGCAGCGGTGTCGCGGCGGGTGGCGAGAAGGGACATACCTCTACGATGCCCGATGGATCCCAGCCACGGATCCCCGAGGTGGCCCAGTCAATCGTGACGCGACTTCGAGGCCCACGCCTTATCCCGAGCTCAGAAGCGGACCCCCGGCGTCGTCACAGCGGCGATTCTGTGGCTCTCAAGGCCATTCAGGGACCGATATTGGCGTTCCGAAACGTGTGGGCAAACGCTGGGAGGCCCGTGAAGGCCCCGTATACTGATGAGGTGAGCCAAACTCCAGATCCTGAAGCAACATATGACGCCAGCAACATCCAGGTGCTCGAAGGATTGGAGGCCGTACGCAAGCGCCCCGGCATGTACATCGGCTCGACCGGAGAGCGCGGCCTGCACCACCTGGTCTACGAAGTCGTCGACAACTCGGTCGACGAAGCTCTCGCCGGCTACGCGTCACACATCCGCGTCGTCATGCAGGAGGACGGTGGCATCCGGGTCGAGGACGACGGCCGTGGCATTCCGGTCAAGGAGCACCCGACCGAGAAGATCCCAGCAGTGACCCTCGTGCTGACCTCGCTGCACGCGGGCGGCAAGTTCGGCGGCGGCGGCTACAAGGTGTCGGGCGGTCTGCATGGCGTGGGCGTGTCAGTCGTCAACGCTCTGTCCACCAAGCTCCACGTCGAGGTCAAGCGCGACGGTCACGTCTGGACCCAGTCGTTCACGTACGGCGAGCCCGACGCCCCGCTGAAGCGTGGAGCCAAGACCGCTGAGACGGGCACCACCACGACGTTCTACGCCAGCGCCGACATCTTCGACACCGTCGACTACAGCTACGACACCCTCGAGAAGCGCTTCCGCGAGATGGCCTTCCTCAACAAGGGCCTCGAGCTGGTCCTGCGTGATGACCGGCCCGACATCGAGGGCACCGAAGGACCCAAGGGCGAAGACCGTTCGCGTGACGCCACGTTCCGGTTCGACAAAGGCCTCGTCGACTACGTCGAGCACATCAACGTCGGCAGCAAGTCGCCGATCCACCGCGACATCATCGCGCTCGAGGCCGAGGACGACTCCAAGGGACTGTCGCTCGAGATCGCCATGCAGTGGAACGACAGCTTCATCGAGTCGGTCCACACCTTCGCCAACACGATCAACACCCACGAGGGCGGCACACACGAAGAAGGTTTCCGTGCGGCACTGACCACGACGGTCAACAAGTTCGCCACGGCTCAAGGCCTCATCAAGAAGGCCAGCGACAACTTGTCGGGTGAGGACATCCGCGAAGGACTCACCGCCATCTTGTCGATCAAGCTCGAGGAGCCCCAGTTCGAGGGGCAGACCAAGACCAAGCTCGGCAACGCTGCCGCCAAGACGTACGTCCAGCAGGTGCTCAACGACGAGCTCGGTGCGTGGTTCGAGCAAAACCCCACCGAGGGCAAGACGATCGTCCGCAAGTCGATCGACGCGGCTACCGCTCGCATGGCGGCCCGCAAGGCGCGCGACCTGGCCCGCAACCGCAAGGGCCTGCTCGGTGGCGGCGGACTCCCCGGCAAGCTCGCCGACTGCTCGTCGCGCGAGCCCGCGGAGTGCGAAGTCTTCATCGTCGAGGGCAACTCGGCCGGCGGTTCGGCCAAGGGCGGCCGCGATCCTCGTACGCAGGCGATCCTTCCGCTGCGCGGCAAGATCCTGAACGTCGAGAAGGCACGCATCGACAAGATCCTCCAGAACGCCGAGGTCCAGGCGATCATCTCGGCGCTCGGCACCGGCGTGCACGAGGACTTCGACATGGCCAAGCTGCGCTATCACAAGATCGTGCTGATGGCCGATGCTGACGTCGACGGCCAGCACATCTCGACCCTGCTGCTGACCCTGCTGTTCCGATTCATGAAGCCGCTGATCGATGCGGGACACGTCTACCTCGCACAGCCGCCGCTCTACAAGATCAAGTGGAGCAACTCGACCGACGAGCTCGCCTACTCCGATCGTGAGCGCGATGCCCTGCTCGAGGCCGGCGCCGCCGAGGGCAAGCGTCTCCCCAAGGAGGTCGGCCAGCAGATCCAGCGCTACAAGGGTCTCGGCGAGATGAACGACCACGAGCTGTGGGACACCACGATGGACCCCGCCAACCGCATCCTGCGCCAGGTGACCCTCGAGGACGGCGCGATGGCCGACGAGATGTTCACGATCCTGATGGGTGAGGACGTCGAGCAACGACGGGCCTTCATCCAACGCAACGCCAAAGACGTACGTTTTCTTGACATCTAGCTCCTCGACATCTGATCTGACAGGGATCCTTCATGACTGAGACCACCCCTCCCGAGCACGACCGGATCGAAGGCGTCGAGCTGCAGGACGAGATGCAGCGCTCGTACATCGACTACGCCATGAGCGTGATCGTGTCGCGTGCGCTGCCCGACGTGCGCGATGGCCTCAAGCCGGTGCACCGCCGCGTCCTCTACGCGATGTTCGACGGCGGCTACCGGCCCGACCGCGGATTCTCCAAGTGCTCGCGCATCGTCGGTGACGTGATGGGTCAGTACCACCCGCACGGCGACACCGCGATCTACGACACCCTCGTGCGCCTGGCGCAGCCGTGGGTCATGCGCGCTCCGATGATCGACGGCCAGGGCAACTTCGGCTCGCCGGGCGACGATGGCGCCGCCGCCATGCGATACACCGAGTGCCGCCTCGCGCCGATCGCCATGGAGATGGTGCGCGACATCAACGAGAACACCGTCGACTTCCGCCCCAACTACGACGGTCGTTCGCAGGAGCCGACGGTCCTGCCGGCTCGCATCCCCAACCTCTTGGTCAACGGTTCGGCCGGCATCGCGGTCGGCATGGCCACCAACATCCCTCCGCACAACCTGGTCGAGGTCGCCGAGGGTGCACAGTGGGCGCTCGAGCACCCCAAGGCCAGCAAGGAAGAGCTCCTCGACGCGCTGCTCGAGCGCATCAAGGGCCCCGACTTCCCGTCGGACGCGCTGATCGTCGGCACCAAGGGCATCGACGACATGTATCGCACGGGCCGCGGCTCGGTCATGATGCGCGCCATCGTCTCGATCGAAGAAGACACCAAGGGCCGCATCCAGCTCGTCGTGACCGGCCTGCCCTACCAGGTCAACCCCGACAACCTGATGCGCAAGATCGCCGATCTCGTCAACACGGGTCGCATCCAGGGCATCTCCGACCTGCGTGACGAGACCTCGTCGCGCGTCGGCCGCCGCATCGTGATCGAGATCCGCAAGGACGCCGTCGCCCGGGTCGTGCTCAACAACCTCTACAAGCACACCGAGCTGCAGACCAACTTCAGCGCCAACATGCTCGCCCTGGTCGATGACGTACCGCGTACGTTGACCCTCGACCTGTTCGTCAGCCACTGGATCGACCACCAGATCGAGGTCATCCAGCGGCGCACCCAGTACCGCCTCGACAAGGCTGAGGCCGAGGCGCACATCTATCGCGGTCTCGCCAAGGCGCTCGATGCACTCGACGAGGTCATTGCGCTGATCCGCCGAAGCCCGACGGTCGACGAAGCACGTGAGGGCCTGATCAAGCTGCTCAAGATCGACGAGCTCCAGGCCAACGCGATCCTCGAGATGCAGCTGCGTCGCCTCGCTGCTCTCGAGCGTCAGAAGATCATGGACAAGCTCGACGAGCTCGAGACCGAGATCGCCGACTACAAGGACATCCTGGCCAAGCCTGCGCGCCAGCGTCAGATCGTCTCCGACGAGCTCGCCGCGATCGTCGCCAAGTTCGGCTCAGAGCGTCGCTCGCAGATCATCCCGGCCGACGGCGACCTGTCGGACGAGGACCTCATACCCGATGAGGAAGTCGTCGTCACGATCACCAAGGGCGGCTACGCCAAGCGCACCAAGACCGACCTCTACCGTGTACAAAATCGCGGCGGCAAGGGTGTACGCGGTGCGGCGCTGCGCGGCGACGACATGGTCAACCACATGTTCTCGACGACCAGCCACCACTGGATCCTGTTCTTCACCACGGCAGGGCGCGTCTATCGCGCCAAGGCCTATCAGCTGCCCGAGGCCGGGCGCGATGCCAAGGGCGGTCACGTCGCCGGCCTGCTCTCGTTCCAGCCCGACGAGGACATTGCACAGGTGCTCGCGATTCGCGACTACGAGTCGGCGCCGTACCTCGTGCTTGCCACGCGCCGTGGTCTGGTCAAGAAGACTCGCCTCAGCGACTACAACAGTCCGCGCCAGGCCGGCGTCATCGCGATCAACTTCCGCGAGGACGACGACGAGCTGATCGGTGCCGAGCTGGTCAATCCCGAGGACGACCTGTTGCTGATCTCTCGCAAGGCACAGTCGATCCGCTTCCGCGCCGATGATGAGCAGCTTCGCCCGATGGGGCGCGCGACCTCAGGTGTGACGGGCATGAAGTTCCGCAACGACGACGCGATGCTCTCGATGACGGTCATCCGTCACGAGCACGCCGATCAGGACGAGGTCGCCGAAGAGGACCAGCTCTACGTCTTCACGGTGACCGATGGTGGCTTTGCCAAGAAGACGCGTATCGACGCGTACCGACTGCAGGGGCGCGGCGGACTGGGCATCAAGGCCATGCAGATCACCGACACCCGCGGCGAGCTGGTGGGTGGTCTGGTGCTCAAGGACAGCGACGATGTCATCAGCGTCACGGCCGGTGGACAGGTCACCCGCAGTCTCGTTGCAGGTGTGCCTGTGAAGGGGCGTGACACCATGGGGGTGAGTTTCGTCAAGTTCAAGGGGGATGACCGGGTGGTCACCATCGCACGCAATGCTGAGCTTCCGGCGGACGAGGCCTCCGCGGAGGAGCCGACGACCGAGGAGCCGGGCGAGTGAACACGGAGCAGTCGCCGGAAGACAACCAGCAGCCGGACTCGGCGCCCGGCTCCGGGGCCGGTGATGCCGCGACGTCGCAGGCCATCCCGCACCTGCCGAAGCCAGCCAAGAAGGCTCCGACCAAGAAGCGTGCCGCCAAGAAGTACGCCGCCGCGGTGACCGCCGCTGACGCGGCAGGCGAGTTCAAGATCGCCACAGCCGAGGACACTCCGGCCGAGCTGGAGACCCCGACCGAGGAGGCCGAGGCCGCAGAGTCGGCCGAGACCGACAAGGGTCGCACCCGCAACGCGTCGAAGCCCAAAGTCACATCCGACCCGAAGTCGCCGACCCGTTCAGAGCGGCGCATTGAACCGGTCAGCAAAGGTCGTGCCCTGACGGCAGCCGACTATGCCCGTACGACGAAGCCGTCACCCTCAACCACCTCGGTGATCCCCGCGGTCAAGGATGAAGACCCCGTGGACGAAGTAGACGTTCAAGAGCCCGTCGCAGCGACCGGTCGCAGGGCCAGTCTTCGCCTCAACCACGTCGAACCGTGGTCTGTCGCGCGCATCTCGTTCGCGATCTCGGTTGCGATGATGATCGTCGGTGTCGTGGCGATGACGATCTTCTGGGTCGTCCTCAACGTCGTGGGTGTGTGGGACCAGGTCAACGAAGCGGTCACGTCGGTGCTGAGCGATGACTCCTCGAGCTTCGACATCACCGACTATCTCGGTTTCTGGCGTCTGATCGGTCTGACGTTGGTGCTGTCGGCGATCAACGTGGTGCTGATGACGGCGCTGGCGACGATCGGCGCGCATCTTTACAACCTCGCGGCGCAGGTTCTCGGTGGCGTCGAGGTCACGTTCAGCGAGGAGAACTGACTCCACCCGTTTTGGGCTGCAGCATGGCGGTGCGGTAATGTTCACCGCTGTTGCGGGCGTATAGCTCAGCTTGGTTAGAGCGCATCCCTGATAAGGATGAGGTCCGAGGTTCAAGTCCTCGTACGCCCACTCGACGGAAGGTCATCATGAAGAAATTCATAGCCCTCGGACTCGCCGCAGCAGGGGTGTTCTGGGCCATCGGCCAGTCGAAGAAGTCAACCGCGACGGACCACTGGGCCGCAGCGAGCGACAAGGTCTAGCCACGGGGCCGTGGCGCAATTGGTAGCGCACCTGCTTTGCAAGCAGGGGGTTAGGGGTTCGAGTCCCCTCGGCTCCACCGAATGACAGGGCTCCCCACCTCATTGCGAGGTGAGGAGCCTTTGTCATTGCCTGGGGGAGCCCTGCCATTCGGTGAATCAAGCGAGCGACTCGAGTCGGGCCCCACCACCGACCGTGCGCATCCGCGCCGAAGGCGCCCCGTTCGTGCGGTCTTGACGAGGGATCCCCGAGGCAGGTGAGCCGAGAGGCTCGTGCCACCAAGGAACCACGCGAAGGTTCGCCTGCCGGGTACGGTTCACGTGAAACCTGTTCGTCGTACGAGGGAGCCCGCATGCCGCAGACCGTCCGTGGAGTCATCGCCCGCGCGAAGGGTGAACCGGTCACCGTCGAGAACATCATCATCCCTGACCCGGGCCCGGGCGAGGCCGTCGTCGACATCTCGGCGTGCGGGGTGTGCCATACGGACCTGCACT
This sequence comes from uncultured Actinomycetota bacterium, assembly GCA_963849475.1. GTDB lineage: Bacteria > Actinomycetota > Actinomycetes > Propionibacteriales > Nocardioidaceae > Aeromicrobium. The sequence continues at coordinate 199,136 of CAWKHC010000004.1, read as the reverse complement.
ATCGCGAGGGTGGCATCAACGACGAGTTCCCGTTCCTGCTCGGACATGAGGCATCAGGCATCGTCGAGTCAGTCGGCGAAGGCGTCACCGACGTGGCTCCGGGTGACTTCGTGGTGCTGAACTGGCGCGCGGTGTGTGGCAACTGCCGCGCTTGCCTGCGAGGTCGCCCCTGGTACTGCTTCAACACTCACAACGCCAACCAGAAGATGACGCTCGAGGATGGCACGAAGCTGTCCCCGGCACTGGGCATCGGTGCGTTTGCCGACAAGACGCTCGTCGCCGCCGGCCAGTGCACGAAGGTCGATCCCGCGGCATCGCCAGCAGCGGTGGGGCTGCTGGGCTGTGGAGTGATGGCAGGGCTGGGCGCCGCGATCAACACGGGAAACGTGCAGCGCGGTGACTCGGTCGCCGTGATCGGTTGCGGTGGGGTCGGCTCCGCTGCCATCGCGGGCGCAAGGCTCGCCAACGCGTCCAAGATCATCGCCATCGACCTCGACGCCCGCAAGCTTGAGTGGGCCACCGACATGGGCGCAACCCACACGATCAATGCGGGATCGGGTGACGTCGTCGAGGCGATCCAGGCGTTGACTGACGGCAACGGTGCGGACGTGGTGATCGACGCGGTCGGCCGACCAGAGACCTGGAAGCAGGCGTTCTACGGCCGAGACCTCGCGGGGACAGTAGTGCTGGTGGGCGTCCCCACCCCGGAGATGCAGCTGGAGATCCCCCTGATCGACGTGTTCGGCCGGGGCGGGTCATTGAAGTCGTCCTGGTACGGTGACTGCCTGCCGAGCCGGGACTTCCCGATGCTGGTGGACCTCTACCTGCAGGGCCGGCTCGACCTCGATGCCTTCGTCACCGAGACGATCGGGATCGACGACGTCGAGGCGGCGTTCGCCAAGATGCACGAGGGTGCGGTGCTGCGCTCCGTGGTGGAGCTGTGACCGCGCGCATCGACAAGGCCGTCACCTCCGGAAAGTTCGAGCTGGACGGTGGCAGCTGGGATGTCGACAACAACGTTTGGCTGGTGGGCGACGACACCGAGGTGATCGTGATCGATGCACCACATGAGCCCAACGTGATCCTGGACGCCGTCGCCGGGCGTACGGTGCTCGCCATCGTTCTCACCCATGGGCACAACGACCACATCAATGCGGCCGTGGAGCTGGGTCGGACGACGGGTGCCGAGGTGTGGTTTCCTCCGGCGGACCGGATGCTCTGGGACGTCGAGCACGACACCGCACCCGACCACGGTCTCGTCGCGGGCACGACCTTCGAGGTCGCAGGCTCAACGTTTGTCGCTTTGTCGACACCTGGACACTCGCCCGGCAGCACGTGTCTGTACTCGGAGGATCTCGGTGCGGTGTTCACCGGCGACACCCTCTTCGCGGGCGGACCCGGAGCGACGGGGCGGTCGTACTCTGACTTCCCGACGATCATCGAATCGATCCGCGACCACCTGCTGACGCTCCCGGCAAGCACGGTCGTGTACACCGGGCACGGCGATGACACCACGATCGGCGCCGAGGCGCCACACCTCGACGAGTGGATTGCGCGGGGAGCGTGACCCGACTCGACACGACATTCCCGTCCGGCGACAGCGAGTGCGCTGCCTGGCTCTATCTCGGCGGAGCAACCTGCATCGTGATGGCTCACGGGTTCTCGTTGACCCGTCATGACGGGCTCGACACGTATGCCCGGGCGTTGAACGCGGCGGGTGCGACAGTTCTCGTCTTCGATCATCGCCATCTCGGCGACTCGGGCGGAGAGCCCAGGCAGCGAGTTCGGGTCAAGGAGCAGGCCGAGGACTACCGGGCCGCAATCGCGTACGCCCGCCGGCTCGCCGGGGTCGATCCCGATCGAATCGTCCTGTGGGGCTACTCGTTCGCGGGCGGCACCTCGGTCAACGTCGCAGCGAATGATTCACGCATCGCCGGCGTCATCCTCCTCTGCCCGTTCCTCGACGGCCGCGCGCGGGTGCTCGGCGTGATGCGCCGCACGCCGCTGGTGGGTGTCCGGGTGATGGCAAGGGCGATCCGGGACCGGCTCGGATCACACAACCTGATCAAGGTCACCGCCGAGCCCGGGGAGCTCGCTGCCATGGCCTTCGAGGGTGAGGCCGAAGGCTTTGCCGCCGCGACAGATGGCGAGTCGCCCTGGACGAACGAGGTCTCTCCCGGTGCCTTTGCCACGATCGCGATGCATCGCCCCGTCACCAAGGCGAGGCGATTGGGCATACCTGTGTGGGTCGGGCTCGGCGAGCAGGACATCACAGTCTCACGCAAGGCGATCGAGAAGCTCGCCGCAAACGCGCCGATCGCCGAGCTGCACCGCTACGAGGTGGGGCACTTCGAGCCGTTCTTCGGCGAAGACCCAGCCGTGATCGCTGCAGACCAAGCCGCCTGGTTCAGGCGGACGTTCTAGAACGCCGTACCTTTAGAACGACGTGCCGCCTGAGCCTGCAGGGTTCTTGGGGTAGAGGTTGTCGTCCGCAGGATCGTCCTTGTCACCCTTGACCTTGTTGACGACCTTCGCACCGGCCTCACTGGCGGCATCGGCGACCTTGGTGCCGACGTCAGAGGCGGTGCTCTTGACGGTCTGCTCGACATGGTCGGCGGCGTTCTGCACGACGGGCTTGTTCCACGCCTTCGTCGCCTGGCGCTTGATCTGCTCATAGCGTTCACGACCCGCGCGTGACCCGAGAACGTACCCGGCTGCGCCGATGACGAGGACCGAAAGCTTCTTCACACTGACCACTCCTTGGATTGGCTCACCCCCATGTGTACCCCGTTGGAGGTTCCCGACACTAGGGACGGATGGCCCAGCGGATGCCGGCGGTCACGAGCTCGCCGCTGGCGCGTACGGCCGTCGCCTCGGTGACCGGGAGATAGGGCAGGCGCAGCGGCCAGCGGGTCCAGCGCGGCATCAGACCGATCGCGGCGGCAGACATCAGCGTGTACGGAGCGCGAAGCGCGAGCGAAACCGGCGGATGGACCAGGATGAATCGCGCTGCGGCGCGCGCTTCGGGAGTGCCCTGGAGCTCTGGTCGATAGGACGCCATGACCTCGTCGAGCTCGGCGACCGTCTCAGGTACGTCGACCGCACCCAGCGCGCGGGCGACGAGTGCGGTCTCGGCGACGTACGCATCACGCCCCGCCGCGTCGAGTGGCTCGGCGCCATAGCGGTCATGGGCCCGAAGGAAGCTGTCGATCTCGGCGACGTGCACCCAGCGGATCAGGTGCGGGTCAGATGCGGCGTACGGCCGTCCGTCCGACGCCGTGCCGCTGATCCGATCGTGCACTGCTCGCACCACGGCGATCGCACGATCTGCGTCCTCGATCGTGCTGAACGTCGTCTCGGCGAGGAAGGTGCTCGTACGTTGCAGCCGACCCCAGGGATCACCGCGATAGCCCGAGTGTGCGGCGACGGCCGCCATCGCCAACGGGTGCAGCGATTGCAGCAACAGCGCACGTAGCCCGCCGACGAACATCGACGCATCGCTGTGCACCCGGTAGATCGCCGAGTCGGGTGCATAGCGCCGTGCACCTTCGGTGAGGTGGATCCGGTCGCGCCGTTGCGGGCCTTCATCGCCCGCGACACGGTTGAAGATCGTCGCGCCGACGCGCTGTCGGATCGACTCGGCAGGATTCATGCTCCGACCGTATCCCGGGTGTGGCTGGGCGCCCGGCGAACTACTTCCTGACCTGCGAGAGCACGGCCTTGGCCTGGGCAGCCGCGCCCGCCGAGTTGGGGTGGAGCGGGATGCTGAGCGCTGGAGCGTTGAGCGACAACGGGATGACGCCTTCGACGTAGCGAACCCAGGGCAGCTGGCACACGTCGTGACCGATCGTCGGCGTGTATGTGTCGACGAGCTCGGCGCCGCCGGCCTTGGCGGCCCGCTTGACCATCGCGTTGAGCTCGTTGAACTTCACGTACAAGTACTCGATGTCGATCGTGTTGGCCTGCACGTACGGGTAGCAGCCCTTCTTGGGGACCGCTGCCATGTAGTTGACCAGCAGAACCCGCGCCTTGGGCGACTTCTTGTGAATCGCCTTGAGCGCGGCGACGACCTTGGGCTCGGCAGCCTTGATCCGGATCGAGAGCTGATCCTTGCCGCCGGCTGTCAACATCGCCTTGCACGAGCCGCCGAGTGGTGACGGCAGACCGAGGCCGAGGTCAGGCAACAGGTTGAGGCACCCGGTCGCGGCCGAGGCGACGCCTGCGTCGTTGCCGCCAATGCCGACGGTGACGAGATCCGTGGTCTTGGTCAGCCGGTCGAACTGGGGCGGATTGGTGCCGCCGATCGGGAGACCGGTCTGGGGCTTGGTGAAGTCCTCGGTCGTGGCCGAGCCGCAGGAGGCGTCACGGAATGCCTTGATCTTGAGCGCCTTTGCCACGAGCCGCGGGTAGTTGACCCTGGACTGGGCACAGTCGATCGGGGCGAACTCGGTGGCGGGGAGCCCCTGTGCGTTGAGGAGGACGACGTCGGCGGTCCACGAGTCGCCGAGAGAGACGTACTCCTTGTAGACCTTGGGCTTGGCCTTCGCTGCCTCCGCCGGAGCCGAGACGGCAGACACCGTCATGACGCCGGCAGCCACTACGGCAAGGGCTGTGGCGAGTCGACGGGTCCGTGACATGAATCCTCCAGGAGTCGGGTCTGGAGAGTTAAACGACCCGAATCTGCAGGGGTCACGTCAACTGATGTCAGTCAGCAGGTGTCCGCGCTCCTCACGACGACGACGCTGCTCATCGGGATCGGGTACGGGCACCGCGGCGATGAGCCGCTTCGTGTACTCCTCCTGCGGGTTGCCCAGCACCTGCGCGCGCGGGCCGATCTCGACGAGCTTGCCGTCCTGCATCACCGCGACACGGTTGGCGAGGGTGTCGACGACGGCGAGGTCGTGGCTGATGAACAGGCATGCGAACTGCAGACGATGCTGCAGCTCGGTGAACAGCTCGAGCACGCGTGCCTGCACCGACACGTCGAGTGCCGACGTCGGCTCATCGGCGATCAGCAGATCCGGGTCGAGCGAGAGCGCACGCGCGAGGCTCACCCGCTGGCGCTGGCCACCGGAGAGCTCGTGCGGGAAACGTTCGGCGTACGAGCCGCCGAGCTCGACACTCTCGAGCAGCGACCGCACCTTGGCATCGACCTCGGTCTGCGTCATCTCGGTCTGTACGTGGAGCGGCTCGGCGATGCACTGGCCGATCGACATACGGGGGTTGAGCGACGATGCGGGATCCTGGAACACGAAGCCGAAACGTGAACGGTAGGGGCGCAACTGGCGATCGGACAAACCTGAGATGCGGTTGCCCGACACGTCGATCGTGCCCGACGTGGGCTGTTGCAGACCGACGGTCGCGCGACCGATGGTCGACTTGCCCGAACCGGACTCACCGACCAGGCCGAGCACCTCACCCTTGCGAACCTCGAGCGACACGTGGTCGACAGCGCGGAACGACGGTTGGCCGAAGCGACCGGCGAACTCGACGACGAGGTCATCGACCTTGAGCACCAGGTCGTTGGCATCGACAAGACCAGGGCCGTTCTCACGGCCGAGGTGCGGAACGGCATCGAGCAGCGCACGCGTGTAGGGGTGCTTGGGTGAGGCGAACAGCTCGCGCGACGGCGCGGTCTCGACAACATTGCCGCGATACATCACGACAACGCGGTCGGCCATGTCGGCGACGACGCCCATGTTGTGCGTGATCAGCACGATCGCCGTACCGAGACGATCGCGCAGCGACAGCAGCAGCTCGAGGATCGCGGCCTGGACGGTGACGTCGAGTGCCGTCGTCGGCTCGTCGGCGATGATCACGTCAGGCTCACAGGCGATCGCCATGGCGATGACGACGCGCTGCTTCTGGCCACCGGAGAGCTGGTGCGGGTAGTAGTCGACGCGCTGCGAAGGATCGGGCATGCCGACCATCTCGAGCAGCTCGACGGCGCGCTTGCGGGCGTCCTTCTTGGAGATCTTGGTGTGCGCCTGCAGGCCCTCGATGATCTGCCAGCCCACGGTGTAGACCGGGTTGAGGGCCGTCGACGGCTCCTGGAACACCATCGACACCTGGTCGCCACGGATCGGGCGGAGGTCGTCGTCGGACATGCCGAGCAGCTCTCGGTCGCCGAGCTTGACCGAGCCGCCGACCTCAGCGGTGCCGGGGAGCAGTCCGAGGATCGCGCGCGAGCTGACGGACTTGCCTGAGCCGGACTCGCCGACCACCGCCACGACCTCACCGGGAGCGACATCGAAGCTCACCCCGTTGACGGCATGCACCTGGCCACCGTCGGTCTGGAACGTGACCTCGAGGGCGCTGAGTGACAACGCCACGATGCGTTTGGGATCGGTGGGCGCGTCGCTGCGGACCTCGACCGATGCCGAGTCGTCGCCGGTGACTTCCTCGAACTTGTGGGCGATCTCCTCCTCGTCGGCCGAGGTCGTGTCGGTGCCGCGGTTGCGAAGAAGCGGGTTGAGGATGTCGTTCAGGCTCTCGCCGACCAGCGTCGCACCGAGCACGATGAGGACGATCGCCAAACCGGGGAACACTCCGGTCCACCAGATGCCCGAGGAGGCATCGGGCATGGCCTTGTTGAGGTCGTATCCCCACTCGGCGGCGGCCGACGGCTCGATGCCGAAGCCCAGGAATCCCAGGCCGGCGAGGGTGAGGATCGCCTCGGACGCGTTGAGCGTGCCGATGACCGGCAGCGACGACGACACGTTGGAGAAGATGTGCTTGCGCAGGATGCGAGGCGTACGAACGCCGACTACGCGCGCCGAGTCGACGTACGGCTCGACCTTGACCGCGATCGTGGCGTTGCGGATGACCCGGAAGTACTGCGGGATGAACACCACGGTGATCGAGATCGCCGCCGCCATGATGCCGCCGAACGCGCTGCTGTTGCCGCCCGACAGGACGATCGCGACGACGATGGCGAGCAGGAGCGACGGGAAAGCGTAGAGCGCATCCATGACCAGGACGAGCGCACGGTCGAGCCAGCCACCGAGGTAGCCGGACACCAGCCCGAGGGGTACGCCGACGATGCCCGAGAGCAGCACCGCGAGCAAGATGACCTCGACCGCCGTGCGGGTGCCGAAGATGACGCGTGACAGCACATCCGTGCCGCCGACCGTCGTGCCGAACCAGTGGGCCGCGGACGGGCCCTGCTGCGTGCCGAACACGACTCCGTCGGCGGTGCGATCGGCGTTGAAGTTGTAGGGCGCGAGCCAGGGAGCGAAGATCGCGATGAACAGGAAGATCGCGATGATCGCGAAGCCCAGCAGCAACATGAAGCGCTGCAGGCCATGGGACTGGCGGACGATGGTGGGAACGAACTTCTTGGTGACGCCGGCCATGTCAGAACCTCACTCGGGGGTCGACGAACGCGACGATCACGTCGATCAGGAAGCTGGTGACACCGACGATGATCGCGATCAACGTGACGATGCCCTGGACAGCCAGGAAGTCTCGCTTGATGAGGTACTCGGCGAGCTGATAGCCGAGGCCCTTCCACTCGAACGTCGTCTCGGTCAGGATCGCGCCACCGAGGAGCAGTGCTATCTGCAGGCCCATCACGGTGACGACAGGAACGAGCGCGTTGCGGAAAGCGTGCTTGTTGAGGACGCGCCGCTCACTCACACCGCGGGCGCGGGCGGCGGTGACGTAGTCCATGCGCATGGTCTGCAGGAGGTTGACGCGTACGAGGCGGAGGAACACGCCGCCGGTGAGCAGTCCCAGCGCGATTGCGGGGAGCATGGCGTGCTTGAGGACATCGCCGATCATCGCGGGATCGCCCCACAGGAATGCGTCGACGATCATGATGTGGGTGTGCGGATTGACGTCCTGCAGTGTGAGCTCGGTGCTGATCGAGGCGCGACCCGAGGAGGGCCAGCCGAACGGCGAGAACGCGAGCTTGAGGAGCAGTCCGACGAAGAAGACGGGCGCGGCGTACACGAGGATCGCGAAGAGCCGGAGCAGAACGTCGGGCAGCTTGTCGCGGTAGCGGGCGGCGAGGCGCCCGAGGGGGATGCCGATCGCGAACGCGACGATCAGCGACCAGAACGCAAGCTCGAGAGTCGCGGCACCGTTCTCGACCAGGATCGTCGAGACCTGGCGCTTGTCGGTGAGGGTCGTGCCGAAATCACCGCGGAACAGACCCGAGATGTACTCCCAGTACTGCGTCAGCATCGGCCGGTCGAGGCCGGCATCGGCCTTGCGCTCGGCGATCTGCTCCGGCGACAGGCGACCCCCGAGTGCGGCCTGGATCGGGTCGCCGATGACCCGCATGAGCAGGAAGACCATCGTCACGAGGACCCATACGGTGGGTATCAGCAGCGCGGCGCGTACGAGGAGGTAGCGGGTGAGTGGACTGAGTCCACCCCGGCGCCGTGGCGCACTTTCGGGGTGCCCCGAGGGGGCCATGATTTCAGCGGTGGTCATGGATACCTACTTTATGTTCGGCCGGAAAGAGGAAGAGGCGGGCCCGGCATGTGCCGGACCCGCCTCCTCAACTGATCACTTCGACAGCGAGGTGAAGCGGAACTTGAAGGACGCGTCGAGCGTGTCCTTGGCTCCGTTCACACCATCCACCGAGACTGCCACTGACGTACCCGTCAGGAGCGGCAGGTAGGGAACCTGGTCCGCAAGGCGGTCCTGGATCTTCTTGAGCGTGGCCTCGCGAGAAGCCTGGTCACCATCAACACGCTGCGCGTTGAGAAGCTTGGTCATCTCGGGATCCGCGAATTCCGTCGCCTCGTCGTTGTAGTGCGAGTTGGTGAAGTTGCCGCTGATCTTCTTCTTCGTGTCGTACGGGGCGAGGAAGGGCGACAGGTAGTTGTCCGGGTCCGGGAAGTCCGGGAACCAACCGAGCTGGTGGACCGGGTACGCGTCGGCCGGGTATTCCTCCGCGTACGTCACCCACTCCGTCGACTGCAGGTTGATCTTGAACAGTCCGGTCGCCTCGAGCTGACGCTTGACCGCGGCGTACTCCTCGGCCGAGCTCGAACCGTAGTGATCCGGGTTGTACTGCAGCGGGATCGTGACCGGAGTCTTGACGCCGGCATCCTTGAGGAACTTCTCGGCAGCAGCCTTGTCCGGAGCGTCACCGTAAGCGTCCTTGAACGCCTCCGTTGCACCAGCCTGGCCATCCGGCACCATCGAGTAGGCCGGCGTGTACGTGTCCTTGTAGACCTCCTTGGAGATCTCCTCACGGTTGATCGACGAGGCAACGGCCTTGCGGATCGCCAGCTTCTGCGCGGCGTCGTCGCCGGGCATCTTGTTGAGGTTGAACACGATGTAGCGAAGCTCGCCACCATCACCGACGTCGACCTTGACGCCCTTGGTCTTCTCGAGGTCAGCAAGGTCAGTCGGCGTCAGCGAACGGTAGGCGACGTCGATGTCCTTGTTCTTGATGTCGAGCTTGAGGTTCTCCGCCTTGGCGTAGTACTTCATCGTGACCGTCTTGGTCTTGGCCTTGCCGTAGGTGCCGTCGTAGTCCGGGTTGGCCTTGAACTCCGCCAGCTGGTTCTTGCTGTACTTGGAGATCGTGTAGGGACCCGAGAAGCCGTTGGCCTTGACCGCAGCATTGTCGTCGAGCACCTTGTCCGCGGGGTAGGTCTCCTCGTCGACGATCGGACCAGCCGACGTCACGAGAATCTGCGGGAACGTGACGTCATTGGCGGCTGCGAGCGTGAACGTGACGGTCTTGTCGTCAGTGGCCTCGACGCTCTTCATGGCACCCAGGAGCGACGCGGGGCCGTTGGGGTCAGCGATGGCGACAATGCGCTTGTACGAGAAGGCGACGTCCGAGGCGGTGAGGTCGTGGCCGTTGGCGAACTTCAGTCCGTCCTTCATGGTGCAGACGTACTTCGTCGCGTCAGCCTTGTCGAAGTCACAGGCCGATGCCGCGTCGGGTGTCAGCTCAACGCTTCCGGCGGGGAAGTTGAGGAGGTACTGGTAGACCTGCGTCTGCACGTTGAGCGAGCCGTTGTCGTACGAGCCGGCGGGGTCGATCGAGACGACCTTGTCGGTCGTGCCGACGATGATGCTGTCGCCACTGCCGCTGGCGTCGTCCTTGCCTGAACCACACGCACCGAGCGCGAGCCCTGCAAGAGCGGTCACCGCGACGATCGCGGTTCCGCGTCGGAAGTTTCTCATTGCTCTCCTACATGTTGGAGCCGCGCAGGCGCGGCAAAGTTGTCCGAATGGTGGACCGAGCCTTTCGCACGCTACTACCCCGCCGTGCCGAGGATCAGTTCGCCAAAGTTGCGATTTGGTTACTGTCCCGTTGGTTTCGGGAGGCGGGCCACGTCGTACGCTTGACCGCATGAGCCATGACCAGCATCTCTCCGAGTTCGACCCCGACATCGCGGCACTTCTCGATCTCGAGCTGCACCGTCAGCAGTCGACGCTGGAGATGATCGCCTCGGAGAACTTCGCGCCGGTCGCCTCGCTCGAGGCGCAGGGCAGCGTGCTCACCAACAAGTACGCCGAGGGCTATCCCGGCAAGCGCTACTACGGCGGCTGCGAGTTCGTCGACCAGGTCGAGACGATCGCGATCGACCGGCTCAAGCAGCTGTTCGATGCTGAGTACGCCAACGTCCAGCCGCATTCCGGCGCACAGGCCAACGCCGCCGCGCTGCACGCGATCGCGACGGTCGGCGACACGATCCTCGGTCTCGACCTCGCCAACGGTGGCCACCTCACACACGGCATGAAGCTCAATTTCTCGGGCAAGCTCTACAACCCGATCGCCTATCACGTGGTGCCCGAGACCGGGCTCGTCGACATGGACGAAGTTCGTACGCTCGCCCACGAGCACAAGCCGACCGTGATCATCGCCGGTTGGTCGGCCTACCCGCGCCAGCTCGACTTCGCGCTGTTCCGCGAGATCGCCGACGAGGTCGGCGCCAAGCTGTGGGTCGACATGGCCCACTTCGCCGGACTGGTTGCCGCGGGTCTGCACCCGAGCCCGCTGCCGCACTCGCACATCGTCACCACGACGACCCACAAGACCCTCGGCGGTCCCCGCGGTGGCGCGATCCTCACGAACGACGAAGACGTCGCCAAGAAGATGCGTTCGGCGGTGTTCCCCGGACAGCAGGGCGGCCCGCTCGAGCATGTCATCGCTGCCAAGGCGGTGGCGTTCAAGATGGCGCTCGAGCCCGCGTTCAAGGAGCGTCAGCAGCGCACGATCGAGGGCGCCCAGATCCTCGCCGATCGCCTGGTCGCTGCCGACACCAAGGCAGCTGGCGTGAACGTGCTGACAGGCGGCACGGACGTACACCTGGTGCTCGTCGACCTTCGCGATTCTGAGCTCGACGGCCAGCAGGCCGAGGACCGACTCCACGAGGTCGGCATCACGGTCAACCGCAACGCCGTACCCAACGATCCGCGTCCGCCGATGGTGACGTCGGGTCTGCGCATCGGCACGCCGGCCCTTGCAACGCGCGGCTTCGGCGTCGAGGAGTTCACCGAGGTCGCCGACATCATCGCCGCGGCACTCCTGCCTGGCGACGTCGACATCGAGGGTTTGCGCAAGCGGGTCACCGTGCTGGCTGAGCGGTTCCCGCTCTACCCAGACGTCAAGCCGTTCATGGCGTGAATCTCAGAGCCTGGTTCCGACCCGGGCTGCTGGGCCTTCACGCGTTCGCGGTCATCGCGATCGTGGCGTGCGTCTTCATGGGCCTGTGGCAGGCCGGGGTCTATGACTCGCGCCAGGAGCACGAGCGCGCTGAGTCGCAGACTGTCCCTAGGGTTGAGCTCGACGGTCTGTGGGGCGCCGACGATCCGTTCGAGGGCAAGCTCAACCAGCGTCCCGTGACGATCGAAGGGCAGTTCGCACCCGCCGACGAGCAGGTGTGGGTCGCCGGCAAGCGGCAGGACGGCCAGGCAGGCGTATGGCTGCTCTCCCCCGTGCTCGTCGACGATGCTGCACTCCTGGTCGTCCGTGGCTGGTCGCCGGCGGTGACGACGTTCCCCGCGGTACCGACCGGCGACGTCACCATCGAGGCAACGCTGCAGTCCGGCGAAGGTGGCGGTGCACCGTTCGACCCGAAGACACGTGAGATCGGTGCCGTTCGCATACCGGCCCTGACCAACGAGCTGCCGTACGACCTCTACTCCGGTTTCGCGATCAGCTCCAGCGCCGAGGCGTCCGGTGGACTCGCCCTGGCGGAGACGCCGTCCAAGGATGTGCCGTGGACGACGGGACTGCGCAACCTCGCCTACGCGCTTCAATGGTGGGTGTTCGGTGGGTTCGCACTGTTCATGTGGTGGCGCATGGCGACCGAGATCGTGGCGACTGCGCGGTCGAAGGTAGCCTGACGCCGTGAAGAATCCGAGTGGCCCCCTGCGCCCGTACCAAGTCATCGCGACGATCGTCGGGATCAACCTGATCTTCGTGTTCACGGCCGCTTTCGCCCAGCGAATGACCGACGACACCTCGTGGTGGAACCGCAACGAGACGGCGATCTTCACGATCGATCAGATCCACGGGCTGCTGTTCATGGTGCTTCTGGTGCTGATCGCGGTCCTCGCCACCCGCAACAAGTGGAAGCCGGCGTTCACCATCACCACGATGCTGCTCGCCACCGTGCCGTTCGTGAGCTTCTACGCTGAGCGCCGCACCACCAGGACAGTCCGGGCGGCCCACCCGTCCAGCGTGTGACGGTTTACCAGGTTATGTGGGGATCGCACCACACAACGGGGCAAATTTGCATGGAGAAGCGACGCTTCTCCCACACAACCTGGTAAACCGTTGCGCCCGCCTCTAGCGGCCCGCGAACGTGGCGTTGCCGGGTCCGTCCTTGAGGAACGACTCCATGCCACCCTGCAGGTCCTCGGTGTTGAACAGCTCGGACGCGATCGCCGTCGTGTGAGCGTTGGCCTCGGGCACACCGCCGGCCTCGAAGTGCCGCAGGATGTCCTTGGCTGCACCGAATGCCTTGGTCGGACCGTTGGCGATCGAGGCGACCAGCTCCATCACGGTGTCCTCGAAGCCCTCGACCGGGAGCACACGGTTGATCGCATTCCAACGCTCCATGGTCGCGGCGTCGTACAGGGCTCCGGTGAAGACGAACTCCTTGGCGCGCCCGACCCCGGCCCGAGACGCGAGACGCTGGGTGCCACCCATCGTGGGGGTGAGACCGATGACGCGCTCGACGAGCCCAAACTTCGCCTTCTCGCTCGCCACGATGATGTCGCAGGCGAGGGCAACCTCGAACGCCCAGGTGAGCGTCAGCGCATGAGCCGCGAAGAACGTCGGGATCGGCAGCGCCGCGACCCGGTCCGGCAGCTCGATCATCCGGTCGTAGAGCGCCAAGGTGTCGGCCAACGTCTTCTGGTCGTGGAACTGGGACACGTCGACTCCGCCGGAGACGATCTTGCCCTCGGCGCGTATGAGCAGGGCACGAGGCAACGAAGCCTCCACCTCGTCTAGCGCGCGATCGAAATCGGCGTGCATCTCGATCGAGTAGAGGTTGACCGGGGGCGCACTGAACGTCAGGACCGCGATGTCGCCCGGGATCCGTTCAACGGTGACGGTCATCGGTCGCCGGCCGGATCGTACGAACCGCCCTTGTCGGCAACCGCGTTGCGGAACGCGATCACGATGGCGGCTGCGACGGCGAGCAATATGACCTTTTTGAACATGCCGCTAACCGTAGCGCTCTCACTTTGAGTGCCATGAAACGATGGGGTGGATCAACACCGAGAGGAACACCCCCTGTGGCATCGAAGCTGATGGCAACATTCAAGACCAACCACGGCGACATCGTCGTTGAGCTCTTCCCCAACCACGCTCCCAAGACCGTCGAGAACTTCGTCGGGCTTGCCGAGGGCACCAAGGAATGGATCGACCCCGAAACCGGACAGGTGGCGACCAAGCCGCTGTACGACAACCTCGTCTTCCACCGCATCATCCCCGACTTCATGCTGCAGGGCGGCGACCCGCTGGGCTCCGGCATGGGTGGCCCCGGCTACCAGTTCGAGGACGAGTTCCACCCCGATCTGCAGTTCGACCGGCCCTATCTCCTGGCCATGGCGAACGCCGGACCGGGTACCAATGGTTCGCAGTTCTTCATCACGGTCATCCCGACTGCCTGGCTCAACCGAAAGCACACGATCTTCGGCGAGGTTGCCGACGATGCGAGCCGTGCTGTCGTCGACGCGATCGCCGTCGTCGAGCGGGACCGATTCGACCGTCCGGTCTCGCCCGTGACGCTCGAGAAGGTTGAGATCGCGCGCGTCGAGGGATGAACCCCCCGGCGCAGGACTTCCGCTGCTATCGCCACCCTGACCGCGATGCGTACATCGCGTGTCAGCGGTGCGAGCGGATGATCTGCCCAGACTGCATGCGCGACGCATCGGTCGGATTTCACTGCCCGGAGTGCGTGGCGGAGGGAGCCAAGACCGTTCGCGCTCCGCGGACGATCGCCGGCGGCGCGGTCTCGGCCAACGTCGGGATCGTCAGCTTCGTGCTGATCGGCATCAACGCCGCGGTCTACGTCGCCCAGATGGCGACGGGCGTCCAGACGGGACGCATCTTCCAGGACGGCGCGATGCAGTCGCTCGCCGTCGCGGACGGCGACTACTGGCGGTTGCTGACGGCGGCGTTCCTGCACCTGAGCCTGATACACATCGCGCTCAACATGTACTCGCTCTACCTTTTTGGGCCGTTCGTCGAGAAGGCGCTCGGCACTGCTCGCTTCATCGCGGCTTACCTCACCACGGCTGTGGCGGCGTCGGTGTTCGTCTACTGGTTGTCGGAAGTCAACGTCGGGACGGCAGGAGCCTCAGGTGCCGTGTTCGGCATGTTCGGACTGGCACTGATGCTGCTCCTGCGGGCAAAGCAGGATGTCACGACCCTGCTGGTGCTTCTCGCGATCAACGCGTTCATCAGCCTCCAAGGCAACATCAGCTGGCAGGGTCACCTCGGCGGATTCGTCTCCGGCTGCATTCTTGGCGCCGCGTTTGCTTACGCTCCCAGGGATCGTAAGCAGATCGTCCAGGTCGTCGTGCTCGCGTCCGTGTGGGTCGCCATGATCGCCGCCATCGTGATCCGTACGGGTCAGCTCAGATGACAAGCGTGTGATTTATCCACCTCTGTGCACACAGGTGTGGATAACTACACGCGTGTAATTCGAGGTGACAGACCGCCTATTCCCACTTCATGGCGAAGCCGAAGGCCGCCACGATGAAGCCCATGCCGATGACGAGGTTCCACTGGCCGAGGTCGGAGTAGACCGGGATATCGGTGTTGCCGTCGCTGATCGTGTAGAACACCACGATCCAGATGAGACCGATGACGCCCGAGGTGACCATGGCTGGTCCGGCCCAGCGGTTGCCGATCATGTTCTTCTTGGGGGCCTTGGGGGCCTTGTCTTTCGCCACGACTTACTCCGGAGGGTTGCTGCGACTCGAAGCCGCATCGGTGGGTGCTCTCAGATAGCGTAGTTGGCGACGGCGCAGTGAGGGAGTTCAGGTATGGCCACGACCGGCAAGCACGAGCGCCAGAGCTGGACTCTGGCCGTGCTCTCGATCTGTATGGTCGCCGGCTTCCTCTTCGTCGCGGCCTCGATCAACTCCGACGGCGGAGACCTCCGCCCCGCCGGTGGTGACAAGGAGTCCTTGATCAAAGAACGGCAGGCCCGCATCGAGGATCGACGCGGTGATGCGCGCAGGCTGCGTTCCGAGATCGACTCGTTGTCGTCCAAGATCTCGGGTGCCGCCCTCGATGACTACCGCGACAAGGCCGATCAGCTGGAGTCCCCGACCGGTCTCACCGCGGTCCGTGGGCCGGGCATTCGCGTGACTCTCACCGATGCACCCAGCAGCGTCGATCCCGACGACGTCGACCCCAACCTGCTGGTCGTTCATCAGCAGGACATCCAGGCGTTCGTCAACGCGCTGTGGGTCGGCGGCGCAGAGGCCATCTCCCTGCAGGGGCAGAGGCTGATCTCGACGAGCGGCATCCGGTGCGTCGGCAACACCGTGGTCCTCGACGGTGTGCCCTACGCGCCGCCCTACGTCATCGAGGCGATCGGCGATCGTACGTCGATGAACGACGAGATCTCGAGATCACCGGAGACGACGACCTACCGTGTCTACGCGCATGACTACCAGCTGGGCCTCAAGATCGAGACCCTCGAGGACATCAAGGTCAAGGCCTACGGCGGTCCCGTCAGCCTGAGATTCGCCCACGCAACGTCGTCATAGACCCAACGGTCCAGGCAAGCGTCAGGGTCCGTCGTCGTCCGGCGGCGGTACGGGGTTGGTCGATACCGTGATCGTCACCGTGCTGTTGGGTGCCACCACCGAACCCTCGGGCCTGTCCTGGGCGGTCACCTCGTTGGCGGGGGCCGGTGATGCCGGGTCCTCGACGACCTCAACCTTGAGTCCAGCGTCCTCGAGCTTGGAGATCGCCTGTTCCTTGGTGAGCCCGACGACGTTGGGAACGGTCGACTGTCCCTTGGACACGAGCAGTGTCACGGTGCTGCCGAAGTCGACGGTCTCGCCGGGAGGCGGGTTGCTGTTGATCACGTTGTCCTTGGCCAGAGTGCTGTCCTGCTCACTCTTCTTGACCTTCAGGCCCTTGCTCTCGAGGACCTTCTTGGCGTCGGCGTAGGAGAAGCCTTCGAAGTTCGGGATCGTGACCTCTTCGGGTCCGGAGCTGACGATCAGACCGATCGTGCTTCCTTCGTCCTTCTCCTCGCCGGCGGGCGGGTCCGTCGCGATGACGAGACCCTCCTTGAGCTTGTTGTCGGGCTTCTGCTCGGTCTCGGTGGCGACCTTGAAGCCGTCGTTGGTCAGCGCGCGAGTCGCCTGTTCAACTGGCATGCCGGTCACGTCGGTGACGGCAACCTGTGCCACCGCGGGAGGCTCGCGGTCGAATGGTCCGACGCCGATCAGTGCCATCGCGAGCACGATCGCTGCGATGAGCCCCAGCGCCCCGATGAGCCACCACTTGGCGTTGTTGTCTTCTTCGTCGGCCTCGGGCAGCGCGCGGCGTGAGCCTCCACCGGTGGTGGGTGCCAGCGGCGGTGCGGCGGGGGCGATCTGGGTGGCTCCGGCGGCAGCCACTGTCGCCGTGGCCGGGGCATCGACCTGCAGCCCGGCGATGGCCCGATCGATGTCCTTGCGCATGTCGGCGGCGCTTTGGTAGCGGTCCTCGACCTTCTTGGCGAGCGACTTGGCGACGATGTTGTCGATCGTCGCGCTCACGTCGGGGTTGAGCTGCGAGGGAGGACGGGCCTCTTCGCGCACGTGCTGGTAGGCCACCGACACGGGGCTGTCACCGACGAACGGCGGACGCCCGGTGAGGAGCTCGTACAGCAGGCAGCCGGTCGAGTAGATGTCGCTGCGGGCGTCAACGGTCTCGCCGCGTGCCTGCTCGGGCGAGAGGTACTGGGCGGTGCCGATGACGGCGGCGGTCTGCGTCATCGCGGACGAGGTGTCGGCGATGGCACGGGCGATGCCGAAGTCCATGACCTTGACCTGGCCCGACGGCGTCAGCATGACGTTGGCGGGCTTGATGTCGCGGTGAATGATGCCGTTGCGGTGGCTGTAGTCGATGGCGCTGAGCACATCGGCGGTGATGGAGAGGGCGCGCTCGGGCAGGATCTTGCGACCGTCCTGCGCACCACGCATGATGTCGCGAAGAGTTTGTCCTTCGATGTACTCCATCACGATGTACGGCACGTGGTTGCCGTGCTTGTCGATCGACTCCCCCGTGTCGTAGACCGCACCGATCGAAGGGTGGTTGAGCGCGGCCGTCGACTGCGCCTCCTTGCGAAACCGCGCCTGAAATGTGTCGTCGGCAGCGAGGTCGGAACGCAGCTGCTTGACGGCGACAGTTCGGCCGAGGCGCAGGTCGCGACCCACGCGCACGTCGGCCATGCCGCCGCGTCCGAGAAGCCCGCCGAGCTCATAGCGCTCGCCGAGGCGGATTGGCTCGTCGACGGGTTCGGTCATGATGTCAGTCTCTCAATACGGTTGGAAGAAGTGCGAACCGGAGTCATTTTCCGAGTACCGCCTCGATGACGGCACGGGCGATGGGGCCGGCCAGGCGCCCACCGGAGATCTCGTCGCGGCCGATGTCGGTGGACTCGACGAGGACGGCCACGGCGACCTTGGGATTGTTGGCCGGGGCGAAGGCGACGAACCACGCGTACGGGGGGCGATCGGGCGTCGACTGGGCCGTACCCGTCTTGCCGCCGACCTCGACGCCCGGGATCTTGGCCGAGGCGGCAGTGCCGCTGTCCACGGTGCTGATCAGCATCTGGCGCAGCTTGGCGGCGTTGGACGGGCTCATCGCCTCACTGAGGCGCTCGGGCTTGGCCTGGTCGAGAACGCTGAGGTTGGGCGATCGTACGGACTTGACGACGTACGGCTTCATCACGTTGCCATCGTTGGCGACACCGGCGGTGACCATGGCCATCTGCAGCGGGGTCGCTGCGACCTCGAACTGGCCGATACCGGAGAGTGCCAGCTCGGTGCGCTCCAGCGCCCGGTCGGTCGGGGCGAACCGGCTCGCGTTGGACGGGAGCTGCGTCAGCGGGGTCATGCCGAAGCCGAACTTCTCGGCCTGCTCGGCGAGCTTCTCCTGGCCGATCTTGCCGGCGAGGTCACCGAAGCTGACGTTGCAGGAGACGTTGAGGGCCCGCTCGAAGGTGATGGAGTTGCCGCCGCAGTTGCCGCCGTCCTGGTTGGGCAACTTGAAAGACGTACCGGGGAACGACAGGCTGCGGCCACCCTTGACCTTGTCGCTGGGTTCCATGTCGAGCGTCTCGAGGGCGGCGGCCGCCGTGACCAGCTTGAAGGTCGATCCCGGTGGCAGGACTTCCTGCGCTGCCCGGTTGGCCATCGGCTTGTCCTTGTCGGTGGTCAAGGAGTTCCATGCCTTCTGCACCTCGGAGAAGTCATGGCTGGCGAGGCGGTTGGGATCGTAGGAAGGCTGTGTGACCATGGCGAGGATCGCGCCGGTCTGCGGGTCGATCGCTGCGACGGCTCCCTTGGTGTCCTTGCCCAGCGCCTCGAGACCACTCGCCGCGGTCTTCTGCGCGAGTGGATCGATCGTGAGCTCGACACTGCCGCCCTTGGGCTGCTTGTTGGAGACCAGGTCGACGACGCGGTTGACGAAGAGTCGGTTGTCGCTGCCGGACAGGACGCCGTTCTCGGCGTTCTCCATCGAGCCGCGCCCGAAGATGTAGGAGAAGTAGCCCGTGATCGGGGCGTAAAGCTTGCCGTCGGGATAGCGGCGCTGGAACTTGTACTCGTCCTTGGACTTCACGCTCTCGGCGATCGGCTTGCCGGCCACCAGGATCGGACCGCGGTCGCGCGAGAACTCCTCGTTGATGACGCGCTTGTTGCCGTTCTTGGCGTTGAGACTGTCGGCCTGCACGAACTGGACGTAGTTGACGTTGACCAGCAGCGCCATGAACAGCACGAGCGCCGCGATCGCGATGTTGCGGATGGGGCGGTTCACCGCTTCACCACCTGCGTCTCCTCGTCGTGCTGGAACGTCGAGATCTCCGGCGCCGGGCGTCGGGTCTGGTCACTGATGCGCAGCAGCAGGCCGATGATGACCCAGTTCATGACGATCGACGAGCCACCCTGTGCCATGAACGGTGTGGTGAGTCCGGTCAGCGGGATGAGGCGGGTGACGCCGCCGATGACGACGAACACCTGGAGTGCGAAAGAGAACGCGAGGCCGGCGGCGAGAAGCTTGCCGAACGCATCACGGCAGGTCAGCGCGATGCGGAGGCCGCGTTCGGCGATGAGTCCGTAGATCATCAGGATCGCCATCAGCCCGGCAAGGCCGAGCTCTTCGCCCATCGATGCGGCAATGAAGTCCGAGAACGAGAACGGGGTCAGCTGTGGGCTGCCCTGCCCCCACCCTTGGCCGAGCACACCACCGTGCGCCAACCCGAACAGCCCGTTGATGATCTGCCCGTTGCGGTCGGGATCGCCGAATGGGTCGAGCCAGGCGTCGAATCGGACACGCACGTGGTTGAACGACAAGTAGCCGAAGTAGGCACCGAGGACGAACAGCACGCCGCCGACCACGAGCCAGCCGGCGCGCTCGGTGGCGACATAGAGCATGACGACGAACAGGCCGAAGAACAGCAGGGACGAGCCGAGGTCACGCTGGAAGACCAGGATGCCGACGCTGATCAGCCAGCCGGCAAGGATGGGGCCGAGGTCGCGGCCGCGAGGCAGGTCGATGCCGGCGACGCGGCGACCGGCGAGGGCGAGCGCGTCGCGCTTGACGACGAGGTAGCCCGCGAAGAAGATCGCGAGGCACACCTTGGCTGCCTCACCGGGCTGGAAGCTGAACGGCCCGAGGTTGATCCAGATGCGGGCGCCGTTGATGGTCCGGCCGATGCCGGGCATCAGCGGGAGCATCAAGAGCCCTATCGCCACGGCGCCGAACGTGTAGGTCAGCGTCTGCAGGCGCCGATGGTCGCGTACGAGGATCAGGATGCTGGCAAACGCGGCGATGCCGATAGCGGTCCACACGAGCTGACCGTTGGCGAACTCCTGGCGGTCGGGGTTGATCTGCTGGCGACCGAGGTCGAGGCGATAGATCATCGCCAGGCCGAGACCGTTGAGGGCGATGACGAGTGGCACCAGCACGGGATCGGCGTACGGGGCGACGCGACGAACGATCAGGTGCGTCGCCACGGCGACCACGATCAGGGCGAAGCCGAGCTTGTAGGTGTCAGCCGGGATCGTGCCCTCGACACCGAGACCGACGGCCGCGTAGGCCGAGATGCCGATCGTCACCGCCAGGACGGTGAGGAGAAACTCTGCCCCTCTGCGCTTGCGAGGGACCCATGCGGGCGTCGTCATTGCCGCCAGACCGCCGGCGAGGTCGTCGTTGTCTTCTTGTCGGTGGGCTTGGGGGTCGGCGTGGGGGTCGGCTGGACGGCCACCTGGTCGAGATTCTCGACGATCTGCACTGCTTCAGCACGGCTGGAGGCCTCGATGCCAGCGCGGACCTGCTTGGCGCGGAAGTCTGGCAGGGTCGACACCTCGACAGTCGTGATCTCATCGATGTGCTGCAGCGTGATGCCGGGAATGTCGGCCTGCACGCCCTTGTAGATCGTGACCTTGCCGTCGTGCGATGCGACGAAGTACTGACTCTGCGACCAGCTGTAGGCAATGCCACCGGCGATCGCGAGGAGTCCGACAACCACGAGAACCGCGGCGGTCCACCATGCCCAGCGCTTACGGCTGGGCGGCCGGGGTGCGTAGCGAAGCTCTTCGGGGTCGAACGCCTTGGCTTCGGTCGTCTTGGGACTGGCCGCGTTGCCCGTACGGGGTCGGGGCTGTCCGGCGGCGGCTCCCACGAGCTGCGGCTGGCCGTTGGCCGACGAGAGGTGCTCGTCGACGTCCGTCCCCGCCTCTACGAACTCGGCGATGACGACGGTGACGTTGTCGTAGCCGCCGGCCTCGAGCGCAAGACGGATGAGCTCGGTTGCGGCGAGGTCGATGGTCTCGGCGCTCAGGGCCATTTCGATGACGTTGTCGCCGACCATGTCGGAGAGGCCATCGCTGCAGAGGAGGTAGCGGTCGCCGAGCATCGGCTGCAGCCAGTTGTAGTCGGCCTCGTTGTCGTCACGGCCGAGGAGTGCGCGCAGCAGGAGCGAACGATGTGGGTGGACGCGGGCCTCGTCGCGGCTGATCTTGCCCTCGTCGACCAGGCTCTGCACGAACGTGTGGTCGGTGCTGACCTGCTCGAGAGCGCCGTCGCGTAGCCGGTAGGTACGGGAGTCGCCGAGGTGTGCGTACGCGATCTTGGACCCGTCCCAGACCATCGCCTCGAGCGTGGTGCCCATGCCCTCGACGGCGGGGTCACTGGCGATCAGCTCTCCGAGACGGGCATTGGCCGCTGCGACCGACTGCTGCAGCGCGGCCATTGCGTCGACGTCCAGGTCGCGGTCGAGCTGGCGGATGATGTGCAGGGCCTCGGCCGAAGCGATGTCGCCGGCGGCGGCGCCGCCCATACCGTCGGCCATGACGAGGAGCCGCGGGCTGGCGTAGCCCGAGTCCTGGTTGGCGGGTCGGCGCAGACCGGTGTCGGTCAACGCGACATAGCGATAGGTGAGAGAGGTCATGGACTACTTCTGCAGCTCGACGATGGTCTTGCCGAGTCGGACGGCTATGCCGATGCCGATCGGGATGGGCGAAGTGATGCGCTGGCTGCCGAGGTAGGTGCCGTTGGTCGAACCGAGATCTTCCACGAACCACTGCTCACCGTTGGTGGCAAAGCGTGCGTGGTTGGTCGAGACGTAGTCGTCGTCGAGCCGGATGGCCGCATCGGTGCCGCGACCGAGCAGGATCGGCTTGTCACCGAGGGGCACGCTCTGGCCCTTGTTGGGCCCGTCGACGACCTGGAGCTTGGTCGGTACGCCTCGTGCCGGCTTGCGAGACTTGGCGGCGGGCCTCGCCTTCGCCTTGGCCGGTCGAGCCTGGACGGGCGCCTTCGTACCGAAGATGTCGGAACGGATCACCGACACGGCGGACAGCACGAACAGCCACAGCACGGCGAGGAACGCGAGCTTGATCAGCGTGAGGGTCAGCTCTGACATCAGGGCGCCTCCGACATGCGGACGATGATCACGGTGTTGCCGAGACGGATCTCGGCGCCGTCGGTGACGACGCCGCTGGCGACCTTGTGCCCGTTGAGGATGACGCCGTTGGTGGATTCGAGATCGATCACCGTGACGTCGGTGTCGCCGCCGTTGCGGGTGACGGCGATCTGCGCGTGCCGGCGCGAGATGCCTGGGTCGTCGATCTTGAGGTCGGCCTCGTTGCCTCGGCCGATCACGACGCCGGGAGGGCTGATGGGGTGCTTCATGCCGTTGACCTCGATGACGACACCCGACGAGCGGATGGCGGTCTCGGTCATTCGCTGGCCCTCGACGGGAGTGACGGAGGCGTTGGTGCGGCTGCGTACACGGAACCGACCGGTGCTGAGCTCGCCGGTCTGCTTGAACTCGATGTGGAGCGGGCCGGTCATCGTGTAGCGCTGGTCGACGACGTGCTCCTTGACCAGGGTCGACAGCTCCTCGGCGAGCGTGCTGCTGAAGGGTGCCAGTCGTTCGAAGTCGGTCGGTGAGAGCTCAACCGTGAAGTCATTGGGCACCAGCATCCGGTCACGCGACAGGATGTGGGCGGAGTTGTCGACCTCGCGCTGCAGGGCAGCGGCGATCTCGACCGGCTGGACCGCGCTGCGGAACGCGCGCGCGAAGGCGCCGGTGACGGCTCCTTCGAGCCTTTGCTCAAACCGCTGTAGCACCCCCGCCATCAGCCTCCGCCTTTCGTTGAGATCACTGTTGTTCCCTGAGATCGTATCGGGCGACCCGGCAACGGCCACCGGTCATGTGGGGGCTGGCGTGACGAATCACATCAGATTTCAGCCTGTTAGACTCATTCCTCGGTCCTGGGTGAACGATTCCGGGGCCGTACGCGCGAGTGGCGGAATGGTAGACGCGCTGGCTTCAGGTGCCAGTGTCCGCAAGGGCGTGGGGGTTCAAATCCCCCCTCGCGCACAAGAGGTCACCGGCCCCCAAACGATTCGTCGTTTGGGGGCCGGTTTCGTTCTGCTTGGGGGCCGGTGACCTCTTGATCAGGAGATGTGGATTTGGGAGGAGCGGCTCCCGGTAGGCCGTCACCGATTCGGTGGGTAGCTGATTCCGTGGCTGCCGCGACGGCTCCCCCCTCGCGCACGTGTCTCCGGCCCCCAACGTTTCGACGTTGGGGGCCAGAGTCGTTTGTGGTTGGGGGCCAGAGACAAACATCCAGCTCGGTGGATTTGGGAGGAGCCGCTCCCGACAGCTCGTCAACGATTCGGTCTGATCATCGATCCCGTGGTGCGGCGACGGCTCCCCCCGAGCGCCGTGGGTATGGCCGGGTCCCGGATCGCCCCCGAGGTTCTCCGGTGCATGCTCATAGAATTCACGGCGTGCCCGCCACCTTGACCAGAATCCCCGGGTGGCTCCGCGTTGCAGCCGCGATGTTCGCCATCGGGTGGGGTGCCAATCAGTTCGCCGCGATGCTTCAGGTCTACCGCGACGAGGACGGCGCCTCAGCGGAGGCGGTCACTGCGTTGTTCGGCGCCTACGCCGTCGGCCTCATCCCGGCCCTGTTGATCGTCGGGCCAATCTCCGACCGCATCGGCCGGCGCCGGATCATGCGACCCGTGCTCGTGCTCTCGACGATCGCGACGGTCATCCTCATCGTCGGCGGGGACGAGCTGTGGCTGCTCCTGCTCGGCCGCCTCGCCGCGGGCGTCGCAAGCGGCGCCGCTTTCGCTCCGGGCACTGCATGGATCAAGGAGCTCTCCGCAGATCGAGCCGCCGGGACGGGCGCTCGTCGCGCCACCTTGGCGCTGTCTGGCGGATTTGGAACAGGCCCGCTGGTGGCGGGCCTGTGCGGGCAGTGGCTCCCAGCACCGACGCTGTTGCCGTACCTCCCCCATCTGGTGATCATGGTCGCGGCGATCGCCATCAGCTGGAGGGCCCCCGAACCTCCCATCCGTCGCAGCAGCGACGAACCACGCCGGCGACGGGAGGTGTTGGTCGCGGTCCGGAGTCGACCGTTCCTGCTGGGTGTGACCTTGACGGCGCCATGGGTGTTCGGGGCCGCAGCCACCAGCTTCGCCACGCTCCCGAGCTTCGTCGACATCGGCACCGCCCCGATCGCAGTGATCGGCGCACTTGCTGGGCTGACCCTGTGGACTGGCGTCGCGGTGCAGCCGATCGGGCGACGTATCGGCGACCCGCGGTTGACGATGGTCACGGGCTTGGTGGCTGCCGCGCTCGGACTCGCCACCGGCATCCTGCTCGAGTCCACGGAGCAGGCCTGGTTCGTCGTACCCGCCGCGATGTTGCTCGGCGCCGCGTACGGGCTGATCCTCGTCGGGGGACTCACGGCCGTTGAGGCACTGGCGCATCCTGACGACCTGGGCGCCCTCAACGCGATCTTCTACAGCCTGACCTACACCGGTTTCGCCGCGCCTCTGCTCTGCACGCTGGCACTCAACTCGCTGTCACCCGCCAGCGTCATGACCATCGGCATGGTGGTCGTCGCGGCGACGGTGCCGCTGGTCCTGGCGTCCGCCGCGCGCCGCGGCTGACATTGCGCAGCGCGGACTACTGGCCCGCACTTCGCCAGTACTGGCGCTTCTTGACATCGCGTACGACGATGCCGACCTTGGCCGCTTCCTCGCGAAGCTCGGTGATGTCGCTGGTCTTGCCCTCGTCGAGGGCGACCTGGCGGGCCCGGAGGATGGCGTTGGCGTGCGCATCCAGTGCCGGTACGCCGTCGACCCATCTGGCGAACTCCGCGGCGTGCGGATCGCCGTCGCGCCACGGATAGCCGTGCGTCTCGAACGCAGCTTGCAAGCGAGCCGACTTGTGATCGGTCTTCTGGCGGACGAGCTCGCTCGTGTCGCGGCCGAGGAGCACGAGGAACTTGTCGTCGGTGAACACGTCGGCCACGTGATTGCGCTTGAACTCCTTGGCCTCGTCGACCACGGAGACCGTCACATCGGCGTCGCTGACCTTGACGGTGACGACCTCGTCGTACGCAGTGAGCGTGACGAGCGCACCGGCGATCACGCCGACGACGACGAGCACGGAGGTCATCACCGTGCCGGAGTGGTCATCGAGGATCTCGATGAGACCCGAGAACGGGAGCGGCTTGCCCTCGATCCAGCCCGGCAGGTGAGCCAGCAGCCAGCCCAGCAGGGCGCCGACGAACGGGAACGCCACCCAGAGGAACGCGTGGTACCCGAGGGAGTGCTTGACGACGGTCATGCCGGGCGTGGTGGGAGCCATGCCCGACATGGTGCCAGAGTCCAACTGCCTGACTGCTACTTCCAGGCGCTGACGGTCCTGGCGGCAACGCGGCCCTCGCGGACCCGCTGTGGGTGATCGCCGACCGCGATGCGCTTGATGACCTTCTTGGAGGCGTAGTCGATCACGGAGACCTGGTCATTGCCGCTGGTCGACATCCAGCACGTCTTGCCGCCGGGTCCGGTTGTTGCCCAGTAGGGCTTCGGACCGATGGGCAGGATCGTGTATCGGAACGACTCGCGACTGACGATCGCCGCATAGTCCGACATCGTCCCGGCGACGCAGAGCGTGGTGCCGGCGGAGTTCATCGCGATGCCATGATGCGCTGAGTTCAGCACGTACTTCGACTTGGGGATCTTCTTTGCGGCGGCGCTCACCGGCAGCGGTGCGAGTCGGGTGACCTTGCCGGCGCCGGCGGTGTCGAACTCGACGAAACCGTGGAAGTACGACACCTGCAGATAGACGTACCGCTCGTCGGGTGCCACCGCCATGGGTCGGACCGCCGAGCTCATGCCCGGGTAGCCCGCTTCATCGAGCTTGGCGCCCATGTCCCACTTCTTGAGGATCTTGAACGACTTGTTGTCGACGATCTGGAAGACCTGATCGCCCTTCACGATCTTGTTGACTGCACCGATGCCGCTGAGATCGCCCGGTACGTAGACCCGGCCGATGCTCGCGTGGAAGATCTTGGTGCCCTTCTTGGTGTAGTTGCTCTCGTGCGGGGTGTCGCCCGAGGGGAACTCCCGGAGCTTCTTGCCGGTACGGATGTTCAGCTCGTGCACCTTGTTGGCCGTCGAGTCCGAGACCAGCAGCTTGGTGCCGTCTGGCGAGACGCCCATGTGATCGGTGCGGTAGCCCTCCATCGGGAACCGCCACAGGATCTTGCCCGTCGAGATCTGGATGCCCACGACGTCGGCCAGGCTCGGACGTGAGACGGCCAGGATCGTCCCGTCGGGGGTGCTGAACATGTCGTCGTTGAACTGGTCGTGCCCTTCGCCGACCAGCTGATTGATCGCCAAGTAGAACGCCAGCTTCACGGGGTTCTTCTTGATGTCGGCGATGCGCTGCTTGCGATCAGGGGCGACATCGATGCGCTTGAGTCGCTTGTACGTCTTGGCGTCGATGACGTCAGTCGTACCGTCCCAGTTGTTGCCGACGAACATGACGGTCTTGGGAGTCGGCGTTGCGGCATCGGCTCCACCGCGCGCGACGATCCACACCATGAGCGGGACGACCAGGACAACAGCGAGCGAGGACTTCAGGAGGCGGCGCATGCCGAGATCAACGCGCGAGCGCGCTGTTTGGTTATGACGCTAGCTGGCGATGGACTGCTGCCCGACGAGCTCGGCTCGCTCGGACTCGCTCAGCCCGCCCCACACTCCGTACGGCTCCTGCACCCTCAGGGCGTGCTCGCGGCAGCTCTCGATGACGGGGCACTGGCGACACAGGGCTTTGGCGGCATCCTCACGCCGGATGCGCTTGGCACCGCGCTCAGCTTCCGGCGAGAAGAACACCTCAGAGTCCATGTCCATGCACAGGCCGTCGTACTGCCACTCGTACAT
The DNA here is from genome assembly GCA_963849475.1 of uncultured Actinomycetota bacterium. Classification (GTDB taxonomy): domain Bacteria; phylum Actinomycetota; class Actinomycetes; order Propionibacteriales; family Nocardioidaceae; genus Aeromicrobium. The sequence goes on along the minus strand of CAWKHC010000004.1, from coordinate 171,712 downwards.
GTCCATCAGGGGTAGGGGGAGCCTCTTGATGTTGACCATGCACGCTATTTCCCCGAAGCCCATACCTCTAAACGTGGCAGATAGCATCTTGGGATGACCGAATCGCGGGTGCTCACAGAGATTGACGGACCGATTGCGTACGTGTGGCTCAACCGGCCCGACAAGCTCAACGGCGTCGACCTCGAGCTGATCGAGGAGCTCATCGCCGCGGCGGAGGCACTCAAGACCAACCGAGACATCCGTGCCGTGGTGATCCAGGGCAAGGGTCGATCGTTCTGTGCGGGCCTCGACTTCGGTGCGGCGTTCAAGGACAAGAAGAAGGTCGCCCGGTTCTTCCTTGCTGGCCCTCGTGCGGTCAACAAGTTCCAGAAGGTCACCACGATCTGGCGTGACGTCCCGGTCCCGGTGATCGCGGTGATCCACGGCCACTGCTACGGCGCCGGCGTGCAGCTGGCGGCCGGCGCTGACTTCCGGTTCACGACTCCCGATGCCACCTGGTCGATTCTCGAGGCGAAGTGGGGGCTCGTGCCAGACATGGGTGGCACGGTGCCGTTCGGCGACCAGATGAAGGCCGATGACGTCATGCGGCTGTCGATGACCGGTGAGCAGATCACCGGCGTGCGAGCCGCCGAGGTCGGGCTGGCGACCGAAGCCGTCGGCGAGCCGATCAAGGCTGCGCTCGACCTGATCGCCAAGATCACCGAGCGATCGCCCGACTCGGTCGCAGCGACCAAGAAGCTCCTGTACGCCAACCGCCGCGGCAGCCTGCGTCAGGCGTGGAGGCTCGAGCGCAAGCTGCAGGCGCAGATGTTCAAGTCGGTCAACACCAAGATCGCCCGCGAGGCCGCGACGGCCAAACAGCCGGCGTCGTACAAGCCCCGGACGTTCGGTTCCTAGCGAAGAAGTCGCGCGAGGGAGCGGAGCGACCGAAGGACGACTGAGCCGCGTTCGTCCAGCGTTGCTAGGGTGTCCCGGTGGCCGAGAAGAGCAAAAAAGTGGCAAACCAGTACGAGCGTGGATACGACTACACGAAGTACTGGGACAACCGCGACTACGAGAACGCAGCTGAGCACATCGCGATCCGGCGCCTCCTCAAGGGTCAGCACTACGGCAGCGCGGCGGACATCGGCGGCGGCTTCGGTCGCCTGTGCATCCTGCTGCGTACGTTCGCCGACAAGGTCACGTTGGCCGAGCCGGCAGCGAGCCAGCTCGAGGCAGCCAAGAAGGTGCTCGAGGGCACTGACATCGTGCAGGCGCAGATGCAGGCCGATGACCTCAAGTTCGCCGACGGTGAGCTGGACCTCGTCACGATGGTGCGCGTCATGCACCACATCCCCGAGCCGAGCGCTGAGTTCGCGGAGATCTCACGTGTCCTGGCGCCGGGTGGCACCGCGATCATCGAGGTCGCCAACTACGGACATTTCAAGAACCGCCGTCGCCACAAGCGCGAAGGGATCGAGCTCCCCAAGGAGCCAGTGAGCATTCGTACGGTCAAGGCCGACGAGCCGGACGCGATCGCCTTCGTCAACCACAACATCGACACCGTCGTTGCCCAGCTGGCTGAGGCCGGGCTGAAGCTGGAGTCGAAGCTCTCGGTCTCCAACCTGCGCAGCGAGCGAGTCAAGAAGACGCTTCCCAAGAGCGCGATGCTCGCGATCGAGCGCGTGACTCAGAAGCGGCTGGCGCGCAACAACTTCGGCCCGAGCATCTTCCTCAAGCTCCGCAAGCCCTGACGAACCAACTTTTGTGACGAAAGTCGCCACTCGGGGGCGACGAGGTGACGAGGTTCGTCACAAAAGTTGGGGTTAGGCGGTGGCGTAGCGCTTGGCTGCGCGCTCCTTGGCCTTGGCGGCTTCGATCTCGCGGTCCTTGGGCGGGGCGGTCGTGACCAGATCCTCAAGCAGGTGTCCCGTGATGTGGGCGATCTCGGCCACGGCGTTGTTGAACGCCTCTTCGTTGGCCTTCGACGGCTTGGTCGATCCGCTCACCTTGCGGACGTATTGAAGAGCTGCGGCCTGGACCTCATCGTTGGTCGCGGCGGGCTCGAAGTTGTGAAGGGTTCGAATGTTTCGGCACATGCCTAGAGGCTAGGTCAGCTCTCAAAGAACGTCGAGGCGTCGCAGCACATTGCGGACGTGGGTGAGAGCGCCCTTGGCCCGCAGACCCATGGTGTCGTCGAAGTAGAGACCGTCGCCGATCAGCTGGATCGTCCGGGCGAGAGCCTCATCGCCGAGATGCTCCCGCAGCACGACGAACCACCCTTCGCGCAGATCTGCCAACGCCTCCGAAGCGCGCTGGTCGTGCTCCTGGGCGATACGTGCCGCTGCGACCAGCGCTCGGTCGAAGTCGCTCCCGGTGTGAGCCGACGTGCTGAGATAGAAGTCGACGGGTCCCTTCTTGGCCGTACGCATCTTGGTCGCGTCGGCGACGCCCTGCTCACGGAGTCTGGTGAGCATGCCCTCGACGAGCTCGTCCTTGCTGGGGAAGTGATAGAGCAGCCCTCCCTTGGACACCTTGGCATCGGCGGCGACGGCATCGAGGGTCGCAGCTCGGCTGCCGGCGGTCACCAGGAGGGTCTCGAACGAGTCGAGAAGTCGATCGCGGGTCGACCGTTCGGTTGCTGCCATACACGCATCTTATGGGAGGGGAATATCACAAGCTCCTCACTCGTTGTCTATACCGTCTAGCCGGTACAGTAAACACAGACCAGAGGAGGCCAGACATGACAATGATCGACTCGCGCTACAGCGCGGACCACGACGCACGCCGAGCAGGACCGCGAGAATGGATCGCACTGGCGGTGCTCATGCTGCCTGTTCTCCTGACCTCGATCGACAACACCGTGCTGAGCTTTGCGCTGCCCCAGGTGAGCGCGGCTCTGCACCCGACCGGCGAGCAGATGCTCTGGCTGGTGGACATCTATCCGCTGATGCTCGCGGGGCTGCTCGTGCCGATGGGCAGCCTCGGCGATCGCATCGGTCGTCGTCGCCTGCTGCTGATCGGAGCGATCGGCTTCGGCATTGCCTCGGTGTGCGCTGCGTACAGTCCGAGCGCTGAAGCGCTGTTTGCCTCGCGTGCCCTGCTCGGCGTGTTCGGCGCAACGCTGATGCCGTCGACGCTGTCGCTGATCCGCAACATCTTCGACAACCGTGACGACCGCCGTCTGGCCATTGCGACGTGGGCTGCCATGTTTGCCGGCGGCGCCGCGCTCGGTCCGGTCGTCGGTGGCTGGCTCCTCGAGCACTTCTGGTGGGGCTCGGTGTTCCTCATCAACGTGCCGATCATCGTGATCTTCCTGATCGCCGCTGTCGTGCTTCTCCCTGAGTCGCGTGACCCGAACCCTGGACGCGTCGACGTCCCGAGCATCGGGCTTTCACTCGCGACGATGCTGCCGATCGTGTTTGCGATCAAGCAGTTCGCCGAGCACGGATTGAGCGACCTGATGGCCGTGAGCATGGTCTTCGGTGTGGTGTCAGCGGTGGTGTTCGTACGTCGCCAGCGTCGTATCGCCGACCCGATGATCGACCTCGCGCTGTTCTCGGATCGGGTCTTCAGCGGTGCGATCATTGCCAACCTGCTGAGTCTCATGGGTTATGCGGGCTTCATCTACTTCGCCGCGCAGTTCCTGCAGCTCAGCATGGGGTTGTCGCCGATGGCTGCCGCCATGGCGCTGGTCCCGGGTCTCGTCGTCACGGTGCTGGGCGGGTTTGCCGCCGTGCGCCTGGTGCGGTTCGTTCCGGCGCGGGTGGTTGTCGCCGCTAGCTTCGTGATGTCGGCGGCCGGCTACGCGATCGCCGCGTTCCTCGGTACGCCGTCGACGTGGTCGATCATGATCGCGTTCGCCGTGCTCGGGCTCGGCATCGGTCTGGCGGAGACGTTGACCAACGACCTGATGCTCAGCAGTGTGCCCCCCACCAAGGCGGGCGCCGCTTCGGCCATCTCCGAAACCGCGTACGAAGTCGGCGCTGTGCTCGGCACCGCGGTGCTCGGGAGCGTGCTCACCTCGACCTACCGATCGCACCTCACGGTGCCAGCGGTGGTGAAGTGGGGTGAGAACGACTCGTCGTTCGAGTCGCTCGGCGGCACTGTGCAGTACGCGGCGTACTTCCCCAACATGGTTGGCGACAGCCTGCTCGCCTCGGCTCATGCGGCATTCGATCTCGGGGTGCAGCGCACCTCGACGGTGGCGATCATGATCGCGCTCGCCGCGGCAGTGGTCGCCTGGCGCACCCTCAAGGACGCCTGAGCGCGCGAACGCCCCCGGATCAACCGGGGCTTCCCGTTGGAAGTGCTACTGCTTCTTCTTGAGAATCAAGCCGAGCACGATCGTCACGACGGTGCCCAGCACGCCGCCGCCGACCGCCTGTCCGGCGACTGCCGACACATCGGTGCCAGCAAGTCCACCGCCGAGCGCACTGGTGAGCAGTCCGCCCAGGGCGCCACCGGCGCCACCGCCGAGGAGGCTGCCGAGCCCACCCGGGCTAGGGGTCTTGGGCTGCTTCTCAGCGGCCTGGCTGCCCGCTGCACCTGCAATGACACTCGCGATGATTCCACCGAGACCGAAATCAGCCATCAGGTTCTCTCCTTCTGGTTGTCGCCTGTCTGTTCAAGCGAAACACCTCAAACTAACGTCGTCGCGCGGCGCGAGGGAAGCACTCCGTACGGTCAGGACGGCGCGGCGAAGAAGCCCTGAGCCTTCGTGCCGGACGAATCGAGGCTGTCGCCGAGCTTGTTCAGTGCCTGACCGACGTTGCCCAGGATGTCGGCGAGTCCGACGAGGTCCTCGGCAAGACCGCCCAAGCTGGCGGTGGTCCCGTGGATCGTCTTGGCTGCGCCACTGAGCTGCTTGGCCGGCCCGCCCATCAGGGGCACACCCTTGATGTCGTCGGCGGCATCGGTGACGAACTTGGCGACCGAAGCGAGGTTCTCGGCGATCGAGCCAAGAGTCGTTGCGCTGCTGCCGAGCCTGGTCGTTGCGCCCGACTTGCCGTCGTCGCCAACCAGCGCGAGGCCTGCGGCGCGTGCCTGGCCGCCCGCGTCGGAGAGCCCACCCGCGAGCGTGCGGATGAGATCGGGGATGTCCTTGGCGAACTGAGCGCTGTTGGCCAGGTCGTCCTTGTTGTCCCAGACGAGGTCGATGACCTCCTGCAGCTTCTTCGCGTCGAAGCCGCCGCCGAGCAGTTTCCCGAGATTGACCATGATGAGCTCCTGAGGTTTTGGGTGCTCGAATCCTAGGGCAGCGGGGGGAACAGGCCCTCGAGCTCTCGCTGCACGTGCTGGCGGGCGGGGTTGTCGTGGCTCGAGGCACGCCAGAGCGAGCTGACCCGGCGCCGCGGCGTGGGATCGACAACTCGTACGGCCATCACTCTCGGCGGCAGGGATTCCCGGCCCAGCCGGGGTACGAGCGCGACCGCGACACCGTGCTCGACCATGGCCACGTGGGTCGAGTAGGACCCGTCGAAGTAGCGCATGTCGGGTCGCTCACCGTGGATGGCGAACATGTGGACGAGCCACTCATGACAGATCGTCCCGGGAGGGGTGGCGACCCAGGTCTCGCGCAGCAGGTCCATCGGCGTCACCGTGTCGCGCAGAGCCAGCCGGTGGTCCCAGGGCAGCAGGACGTCGGCCTCGTCGAGCAGGAGCTCATGCTGCTCCACCGTGACGGGCACCTCGAGAGGGAGGGTGTTCCAGTCATGGACCAGCGCGAGGTCAGCGCCGCCGCGCTCGATGAGGGTGACCCCTTCGCGCGGCTCGATCTCGATGACGGTCACGTTGAGGTCGGGCGCCGAGACCCGGAGGCGAGCAAGCAGAGGGGCGACGATGCCTCGGGATGCCGTGGAAAACGTCGCGAGCCGCAGGGCTCCGCGCAGCTCCTCGGCTCCGCCGACCGCGAGGTTCTCGACCTGCTCGAGCTCGGCCAGGAGCAGCGTGCCGCGTTCGGCGAGCAGCCGGCCGCGCTCGGTCAGGATGACGGTGCGACCGACGCGTTCGAGCATCGGCGTACGGCTCTGGCGCTCGAGCTTCTTGATCTGCTGCGAGACGGCTGAGGGGGTGAAGTCGAGGGCTCCTGCCGCGGCGACGATGCTCCCGTAGTCGCGTACGGCCACCAGCGCGCGCAGGGCACTCAGGTCAATCATGTAGCAAGCGTACGGTGTTATGGCCATAAACCGTTGCTGGTGCTTCATGGTTCAGCGAGAGACACTGGAAGCATGCCCCTGAAGCACAGTGCCCTCGCCGTGCTCGTGATGGTGATCTGGGGTGCCAACTTCGTCGTGATCGATGAGGGTCTGGCCGATGTGCCGCCGTTGTTGTTCCTGTCGTTCCGGTTCGTCCTGGTTGCCTTGCCGCTGGTGTTCTTCATCCCGCGGCCGACCGCGAGCTGGCGGGCCGTGGTGGCTGTCGGCACGTTCATGAGTCTGGGTCAGTTCGGGCTGCTGTACGTCGCCCTCGACCTCGGCATGCCAGCTGGACTCGCGTCGCTGATCCTGCAGGCGCACGTGATCATGACGATCGTCATCGCCGCGATCGTGCTGCACGAGTCACCCTCGCGACGCCAGGTCATCGGAGCGACGATCGGGACTGTCGGTCTGCTCGTCGTGGTCATTGCGCACGGCGCGACGGCTCCCGTGGTGCCGGTGCTGGTGATGCTGGGTGCCGCGCTCTCGTGGGCAACCGGAAATGTCGTGGCGCGAAGTGCCGGGGTCGCCTCGGGCCTGTCGCTGGTGGTCTGGTCGGCCTTGGTGGTCCCGGTGCCGGCGCTGGTCCTCTCACTCCTGATCGACGGCGGCGACGAGGTCGGGCGAGCCCTGACCCACCTGTCGGCAGTGGCGATCGCGAGCACGGTCTACACCGCCGTCGGGGCGTCGTTGATCGGCTACGGCATCTGGAACTCGTTGCTGGCCCGGCACCCGGCGAGTGCTGTGGTCCCGTTCGTGCTGCTCGTCCCGGTCGTCGGAATCATCACGGCATGGACGGTGCAGGACGAGGTGCCGACGACGCTCGAGCTCGTCGGAGGTGCGGTGATGCTGATCGGTGTGGCGACGGCGACGATCACGCGCTCGGTTAGGAGAGCAGTGCCGCCCGAGCCATGCGCGCCAGCCGAGTCCGCATCGTTGTCTCGCTGATGCGCGCACTGTGCGGCGTGGAGTTGAGCAACCCGAACGTTGCCTGAACCGTGGCGCGGGCCTCGGTCGGATCGAGGTCATCGCGCAGCGTACGTACGGCGGCGACCCAGACGTCGATGTAGGCGAGCTGGAGCGAACGCACTTCTTTGCGCCCAGCGCTCTCGAGGTTGGCCCACTCGCGTTCCTGGATCACGATCAGCGCGGGATTGCCCAGCGCGAAGTCGATGTGCCAGCCGATCAGCGCTTCGAGAGCCTCGTCCGGAGTCGCAGCCGCAGCGCTGCGGGCCAGGCCCTCGGCGAGAAGGCGCTCACTGATCGCCGTGAGCGACTGGGTCAGGATGTCGTTCTTGCTGGCGAAATGCTTGTAGAGCGCAGGCCCGGAGATCCCGCAGGCATTTCCGATGTCGTGCACGGACACGCCATGAAAGCCCCTCTCGGCGAAGAGATTGGCAGCGGTGTCGAGGATCTGCTGCCTGCGGGCGTTCACATCCACAGAGTAGCCGATAGTGGTTAACGACTGTTAACCTTTCGCCATGCGAGATCTGGTGGACGACCTGCGAGCGCGCCTGGCTGCCGTCAGGCTGGGTGGGAACGAGAAGTCGCGCCAACGCCATGTCGACCGCGGCAAGCTCCTGCCTCGCGACCGCATCGACCAACTCCTCGATCCCGGATCGCCGTTCCTCGAGATCGGCGCACTGGCCGCGTACGAGATGTACGGCGGCGAGGTGCCGAGCGCCGGAGTCATCGCCGGCATCGGTCGGGTCAGTGGCCGCGAGTGCGTCATCGTCGCCAATGACGCGACGGTCAAGGGCGGCACCTATTACCCGATGACGGTCAAGAAGCACTTGCGTGCGCAGACGATCGCCGCCGAAAATCACCTGCCGTGTGTCTACCTCGTCGACTCCGGCGGGGCGTTCCTGCCGATGCAGGACGAGGTCTTCCCCGACCGTGAGCACTTCGGTCGCATCTTCTTCAACCAGGCCCAGATGTCGGCCAAGCAGATCCCGCAGATCGCCGCCGTCATGGGCTCGTGCACCGCCGGCGGCGCGTACGTACCGGCGATGAGCGACGAGACCGTCATCGTCAAGGACCAGGGCACGATCTTCCTCGCCGGCCCTCCGCTGGTGAAGGCCGCCACCGGTGAGATCGTCACGGCCGAAGACCTCGGCGGCGGTGATGTGCATGCCCGTACGTCGGGTGTCGTTGATCATCTGGCCGATGACGACGAGCACGCGCTGCAGATCGTCCGCTCGATCGTCGGCACCCTCGAACGCCCGACGAGCCTGCCGCCGCCGCATGAGTCGGTCGAGCCGCGTGAAGACCCCGAGACGCTCTATGACGTGGTGCCGACGGACGGTCGCACCCCGTACGACGTCCGTGAGGTCATCCGCCGCCTGGTCGACGACTCACGCCTGCACGAGTTCAAGCCGCTCTACGGCGAGACGCTGGTCTGTGGCTTCGCCCGGATCTGCGGCTACCCCGTCGCAATCGTCGCCAACAACGGCATCCTGTTCAGCGAGTCGTCGCTCAAGGGCGCGCACTTCGTCGAGCTCGCCAACCAGCGCGGCATCCCGCTGGTCTTCCTGCAGAACATCACCGGTTTCATGGTCGGCCAGGAGTACGAGAACCGCGGCATCGCCAAGGACGGCGCCAAGCTCGTCACAGCCGTCGCCTCGTCCGTCGTCCCGAAGTTCACGGTCGTGATCGGCGGCTCGTACGGCGCGGGCAACTACGGCATGTGCGGTCGCGCGTACGACCCGCGATTCCTCTGGATGTGGCCCAACGCCAAGATCTCGGTGATGGGTGGCGAGCAGGCCGCGGCCGTGCTGGCGACCGTCAAGCGCGACGGCATGGAAGCTCGAGGTGAGGAGTGGTCGGCCGAGGATGAAGCCGACTTCCGGTCGCCGATCCGCGAGCAGTTCGATGCGCAGGGTTCCCCCTACTACTCATCCGCCCGGCTGTGGGACGACGGCATCATCGATCCCGTCGACACCCGCCGGGTGCTGGCCATGGGTCTACAGGTCGCCACTGCGGTGCCGACCCCCGAACCGCGCTTCGGCGTCTTCAGAATGTGACCGCCGACATGTAGCAATCCGATGGGTGGCGGAGCGTTGTCCCTGCCGCACCGAGCACGTTGTCCAGTTGGGTTTTCGAAAGGAGTTGCGGCGATGGCGAACTTCCAGTCTGTGTTGGTTGCCAACCGTGGCGAGATCGCTCGTCGCGTCATCCTCGCCTGCCGTGAGGCGGGACTGCGCAGCATCGCGGTCTACTCCGATGCCGACGCCGATGCGCCGTACGTACGTCTCGCCGATGATGCCGTGCACCTTGGACCGACACCGGCAACCGAGTCCTACCTCAACATCGACCGGCTGCTCGCTGCCGCCAAGGACTCGGGCGCCGAGGCGATCCACCCCGGCTACGGCTTCCTGTCCGAACGCGCCGAGTTCGCCCGGGCGGTCGTCGAAGCAGGCCTGGTGTTCATCGGCCCGACCGGCGACGTCATGGATGCAATGGGCCGCAAGGACAGGGCCCGCGCGATCGCGGAGAAGGCCGGCGTACCGGTGACTCCACATTTCGATCCGACCGACGTGCCCGCCGATGCCTACCCCGTGCTGGTCAAAGCCGCAGCCGGCGGTGGCGGCAAGGGCATGCGCATCGTCACCGACGCCAACGACTATCCGGCAGCACTCGAGGCGGCGAAGCGTGAGGCTGCCTCAGCATTTGGCGACGACACGATGTTGGTCGAGAAGTACATCAAGTTCGGTCGACACGTCGAGGTCCAGGTGTTCGGCGACAAAGCCGGCAACGTCGTGCACCTCTTCGAGCGCGACTGCTCGGCGCAGCGCCGACACCAGAAGGTCGTCGAGGAGGCTCCGGCCTTCGGCCTCAGCGACGAGCTGCTGACCACGTTGCACGATTCATCTGTCGCGCTGTGCAAGGAGGTGGGCTACACCGGCGCCGGAACGGTCGAGTTCCTCGTCTCGGGCGGTGAGGCGTACTTTCTCGAGATGAACACCCGGCTCCAGGTCGAGCACTGTGTCACCGAGGAGATCACCGGGCTCGACCTCGTGCAGTGGCAGTTCTCGGTCGCCGCGGGTGAGAACCTGCCTCTCAGCCAGGCCGAGATCACCTCGAAAGGCCACGCCATCGAGGTGCGGGTCTATGCCGAGGACCCGTACGCCGGGTTCCTCCCACAAGCAGGTCACCTCCTCGATGCGGCGTGGCCAGCGAGCGCCCGTGTCGAGACGGATCTGGAGCGCGACCAGGACGTGTCGACCGCGTACGACCCGATGCTCGGCAAGATCATCGTGGCGGGTGTGGATCGTGCCGACGCCATCGCTGGCATGGTCGAAGCGCTGGACGACACCGGCCTGTTCGGTGTCACGACCAACACCGGGTTTTTACGCCGACTGGTCGCCAGTGGAGAGTTCGCGTCCGGTGACGTGCACACGGGATGGCTCGACAGCAAGGCGTCGGCCGAGCTGCTCGTTCGCCCGCCGGTGCCCGAGGACGCTGCCCGTGCGGCCGCGAAGCTGTGGGCTCGCTACTCGACGCTTGACGGTGACACGCCACTCTCGGTCAATGACGGTTGGCGCTCCGGCGGTGATCCCGCCCCTACACGTGTGGCCCTGTCCGGCGAGGACGGCAACGACTGGTCGTTCGCGCTGGAGATCGACGACCATGTCGACGCGGGCGCCCTGGCGATCATCGATCGCGACAGCATCTCCATCTCCTGGGAGGGCGCGGTCTGGAGGTTCGAGACACCCGACCCGATGCGCGGTGGACACCAGCGCGGCGTGTCGACCGATGCCGACGTCATCTCGCCGATGCCCGGGACGGTGCTTCGGGTCGACGTGGCCGAGGGTGACGCGGTGACGCAGGGTCAGCAGCTCGGCGTCGTCGAGGCCATGAAGATGGAGCTCGCCTTGGTGGCTCCGTATGACGGCGTCGTCGCGCACGTCGGAGCGGCCGTTGGCGACCAGGTGCCGATCAAGCACCTCCTCTTCACGGTGGACCCGGCATGATCGTCCACGACCAGGCTCTTCCGAAGAAGGTCACGATCTATGAGGTCGGCCCACGGGACGGATTGCAGAACGAGTCTGCGATCGTCCCGCTCGAGGTCAAGGTCGAGTTCATCGAACGACTCGTTGCTGCCGGACTTCCGATTGTCGAGGCGACCAGCTTCGTCCACCCGAAGTGGGTGCCGCAGCTCGCTGATGCGGCGGACCTCGTCGCTCGCCTGGTGCTCGACGGACCGGTTCCGCTCCCGGTGCTGGTGCCCAACGAGCGAGGCCTCGACCGCGCACTGGACGCGGGTTGCACCCACATCGCCATCTTCGGCAGCGCCACCGAGACCTTCGCACAGAAGAACCTCAACTCCACGCTCGACGGCCAGTTCGCCATGTTCGAGCCGGTGGTCGCCCGCGCCCGTGAGGCAGGACTGGACGTACGTGCGTACGTCTCGATGTGTTTCGGCGACCCGTGGGAGGGCGACGTCCCGATCGACCAGGTCGTGACCGCGGGCAAGCGCCTGCTGGATCTTGGTGCATCACAGCTCTCCCTCGGCGACACGATCGGCGTCGGTACGGCGGCTCAGGTCGGGGCGTTGGTCGATGCGTTCGGCGAGTCCGGCGTTGGTGTCGAACGCCTGGCGATGCATTTCCACGACACCTACGGCCAGGCGTTGGCGAACGCGTACGCCGCGCTTCGGCACGGCATCACGACCTTCGACGCCTCGGCGGGTGGGCTCGGCGGCTGCCCGTACGCGGAGAGCGCGACCGGCAACCTCGCGACCGAGGATCTCGTGTGGATGCTCAACGGCCTCGGAATCGAGCACGGTGTCGACCTGGATGCGCTCGTGGCGACGAGCGTGTGGATGGGTCAGCAGCTCGGCAAGGAGCCAGCCAGCGCGGTCGTACGAGCCCTAGGCTGACTTCTCCCCGACGGCTACGCCCCTTTCTGTTGGGGGGAGCCCCATAGTCGCGCCGAGACACGCGACGAGAGCAGCGCGTACTGCTGGTCGAGCCGGGTGGTGCCGGTCGGACGCGCGACCTCGAGGGCGCCGACGACCTGCTCATGAGGTGCGAACTGCTCGAGGGTGATGTCGACCTGCTCCCCGTCGGGAAAGCGGTTCCACCAGTGGAAGTCAACGCGCTCGCCGTCGACGATGACCTCGCCTACCATCAGCGATCCGCCGAAGAAGTCGTGCAGGACGACAGCAGTGGTGGCGCACTGACCGCGGGCTGGGTTGTCAGGAGTCCAGTCGGCGATGTCCTCGGGAGCGCAGGTGTCCGGTCCCCAGGACTCGCGCAGCGCGAGGATCACAGCTTCAAGCGTCATGCGGACGACGCTAGGCGTTGCCACCGACATCCTTCGCTCGCTCGTCCCTCGCTCGCTCCCGGTCGGCCGCGGGCGGCCTCCCTAGGAACCGAGGAGTCATCTCACCTTGGTTCTGCGTTCCTTGAGCTCATCGGCCGCGTACGAACCGATCTGCCACGTGGCGTACGCGTCGCTTGACCCGCCGACCACGCCGCCGAGGAACGGCACGCGCCGACCGATCAGCGTGACCGCGCGACGGCCCGCCGTACGCGCGACGAGCTCACTGGTGACCTCGCGCGACAGAGTCGAGTCGAGCTCGGGATCGTGCACCGGTGAGGTGGCCAACGCCATGGGCGACGATGGCAGACGTTTGTGCTTGAGCAGGTCACGCACGCTGTCCTCGCCGAGCATGCAGGCGAGGATGGCGTTGCGCACGCGCGGGTCCTCGAGGTCGTAGCCGCGCAGGTGCGCGATGCCGGCCACCAGGTGGCACTGCACCAGCGTCACGCCGACGACGTTGGCCGGTATGGCGACCGCCATCGCGGCGAACCCGCCGAGGTTCGTGACGAAGCCCTGCGCCCCGGCCAGACCGCAGTGCAGCCGGATGAGGCCGCGGAGCGCGAGCTCGACGTCACCCCCATGGTCGACGAGCTTGGTATCCGCCGAGGCGGCCGCCGAACGAAGCGGTCCGATGCCGTCGATCGCCTGATCGAGCACCGTGCGGACGTAGCCCGACGCGACCTGCGGCGCGAGCTTGCCGGCCGCGCCGGCCGCGAGCTTGCCTCGTACTCCCATCCCGCAAGCATAGGAGGAGGTGCCTTACTACGCTGTCCGCCATGGGCCGCCCGTTCTCCGAGCACGTCGCCAGTGATGAGTGGCGGCGCGAGGCCGAGGACTGGATCGGCGAGCAGCTCGCATTCGGTGGACGTACGCTCACCGGCGACATCACCCAGCCGCGCATCAGACCGTGGTCGACGCAGCTCGTGGTGCCCACGGACGCGGGCAAGGTCTGGTTCAAGGCCAACTGCCCGTCGATGGCATTCGAGCCACAGCTGCATGCAGCGCTGGCGCGCCTCGTGCCTGACGCCGTCGACCAGCCCTTCGCGATCGACGCCGACCGCGGATGGATCGTCACGGCAGACCGCGGTGCGACACTCGGCGACAGCCACGAGCCGACCGCCGACGACTGGCGGTTGCTGCTGGCTGAGACCGCACGCATCCAGCAGCACCTCGTTGACCACCGCGACGAGCTGATGGCGACCGGTGTGCCGGACTGCTCGCCGATCACCGTGCCCGAACGCTTCGACCGGATCGTCGACACTTTCGCCGGGCTGCCCGACGATCACCCGTCGCACGTGTCGTCTGGGGTCGAGGTCGAGCTGCGAGCCAAGCGCGATGCGATCACCGACGCCGCCCAGCTGCTCACCGAGTCGACCCTCCCGTCGACCTGGCAGCACGGTGACCTGCACCCATGGAACGTGTTCGCGCCCGCCGACGCTGGCCTGCGCATCTTCGACTTCGGCGACGGCCAGTGGTCGCATGCGATGGAGGTGCTGAGCGTGCCGTACGGATGGGTCGAGGCGCGTACGGAGCTCGTCTGGGGTGACCTCGTCGGTGCCTATGCCGACGCGTGGGGACAGACGGTGGGCGAGCTCGACGACCAGTGGGAGGCGTGCCTGCTGACCCAGCCGGTCAACCGCGCCCTGACCTGGTGGACGTGCCTCACGGGTGCGACTGCCGCGGAGTGGAGTGAGTGGGGCGACGCTCCGCTCTATCACCTGAAACGCGTGCTCGAACCGTGAAGCCGCAGCCGTTGGTGCCGTCACCGTGGCGGTTCGAGCCCGACGAGTGGCCTGACGAAGACTGCGTGGCCGGCGGCGCTGACCTCGAACCCGGAACGATCGTCGAGGCCTATCGCCACGGCGCCTTCCCGATGCCGCATGAAGGAGAGCTGCTCTGGTGGTCGCCGACCCGGCGCGGTGTCCTCGAGCCGTCGGCGATCAACGTCTCTCGCTCGCTCAAGCGCTCGGTACGACGCCTGTCCGTCACGGTCGACGAGTCGTTCGAGGAGGTGATCGACGCCTGCGCCGATCCGACGAGACCCGGCAGCTGGATCGACGACGGCATCCGGGAGGCATACGTGAAGCTGCACCGACTCGGGTGGGCACACTCGATCGAGACCCGCGATGGTGAAGGCCAGCTCGTGGGCGGGCTGTACGGGCTCAGCATCGGAAAGCTGTTCGCGGGGGAGTCGATGTTTCACCGGGCCACCGACGCGTCGAAGGTCGCCCTGGTGGCGTTGACCGAGATCGTCGGCGTCGACGGGCTGATCGACGTGCAATGGAGCACGCCCCACCTGGCCTCACTCGGCGTCATCGAGTGGCCTCGTGCCACGTACCTCGACGCGCTCCCAGCTCTCGTTGCTGCGCCGGCTCTGTCAGAATGGGCGCGGTAGCAGGAGTAACAATCACTCAGGCTCACGGGGGGCTGAGGATCGTGTTGGCGCGACTTCATAGACTGGCCGTCGTACACCACCATTCATGAGGAGCATTTGTGGCCATTTCCCGCAACGATCTCGTTGCCGCCCTTGCGTCGAAGGCAGGCACCAGCAAGACCGAAGCCGACGCAGTCCTGTCAGCATTCAGCGAGATCCTCGTCGAGGCCGTCTCGGGCAGTGGTGACAAGGTCTCGATTCCCGGCATCCTGTCGGTCGAGCGTGTCGAGCGTGCCGCTCGTGTCGGTCGCAACCCGTCCACGGGCGAGACGATCGACATCCCGGCTGGTCATGGCGTCAAGCTGAGTGTCGGCTCGCGCCTCAAGGCAGCGGCCAAGTAGCCTCATCCCCTCAGCGCCATCGGACCCGTTCCGGTGGCGCTGTGTTGTCTCTAGGGGACGACGGGGCGGCCACCGATTTCCCAGGCCTCCATGCCGCCGGCTACGTTCGTGACGTCATGACCCTGAGCATGGAGCCAGCCCGTGGCGCGGGCGGATCGCCCTCCGACGTGACAGATGACGAGCGTGCGTACGGACGGGTCCAGCTCTCCGACGCGTGACTGCAATGCACTGAGAGGGATGTGGGTCGCACCGTCGATGTGGCCGGCGTCCCACTCGTGCTGCTCGCGCACGTCGAGGACGACCAGGTCGCCGGGGATCGTCTCGGGGATCGCGTGAATGTCCGTGGTGGGCACTTCGTTTGCGTTCATGCCCACATTTTCTCACGCTCGCTGAGCGTGGGATCGGCGGTCAATTGAGGAGGGGAGTGGCAATGAGCCCCCTCAACTGGTTACTTTGGACTATATGCAGGTCTGTTTCCGGAGTCCGCGCACTGCGCGGCTCCGGCTTTCTCGGGTAGGTGGTTCGGTGTGAAGTCGCATGACACCGTTCGCCTGCCCTTCGAGCTCTCGACGCCGAGCATCGCTCGTACGCGGCTCGCTGCCTTCCTGACGGTGCACCGAGCAGCCAGCCCCGTGATCGATGATGCGCTGATCGTGATCAGCGAGATGATCGCCAACGCCGTCAGCCACGGCATGCCCAAGCAGGACGGCACGATCGAGATCTCCTGGAGCATCAACGGCACCCTGCTCGAGCTCAGCGTGCATGATGGCGGCAGCGGCACCGAGCCGCTCAAGCCGGTCGACTTCGACGAGGACTCGTTGAGCGGGCGCGGGTTGTCGATCATCAACCGGGTCGCCGATCGCTGGTGGGTCGACATGTCGCAGGGCACCCGGGTCAACGCCGAGCTCCTGATGAGCCTGCACTGAGACCTCGGCCAGTCGCCACATAGACTCGCGCCTCATGGGCAAGAAGGCACGACTCAAGAACAAGACCGTCAAAGAACGGATGCCGTTCATCGCGCGCACGTTCGAGGGACTTCCCGGCGAGGCTGACTGGATCGCACTGCGCGAATTCGTCCCCTCTGCCACGGCGTACGTGAAGCTCAAGACCGGCCAGAAGGTACGCATCTGCTCGTCTCTCCCGGGGTCGGGTGCCGGCATCGTGCGCCCCGACGGTGAGATCTGGGTCGGGCTCCAGGTTGCGCACAACTTCGGCGACATCAGCCGCGACCTCGCCCATGTGGTCGAGACGGGCCTCGAGACCGAACCCGGCCGCCCGATCCCGCTGACCGATCCCGGCGTGGGTGCGCGGATGCAGGACCTTCTCGACCCGAAGAGCTCGTTCGACGTTGAGATGCACGACGGCTTCGACTACTGGGTGGCCGGCGTCGACGACTCGCCCGAGACGGCTGATGCCCTGGCCGATGCCAATGACACGATCGCGCCGACCGTACGTCTCGAGTCTGTCGATTCTGCGTACTGGACTGAGATGGGGCCGCAGCGCTTCCTCCGCTGGGTCATGACCCACGACGAGCGGCAGCTGCTCGATGCCCTGGCACGCTTGCGGGTCGCGGGTGCAGACACGCTCGGAGATGGCAGCAAGCTCATCGGCCACTTCCGTGCGCACGGGCTGCTCGTACCGGTCTGGGAGTTTGAGGTCGGTGCCGACGAGCTCGAGAAGCCGGCGGTCGAGTTCGCCGAGCGCCTCAAGGATGCGCTCGCCGACGAGTCTCCGCTGACGTCGGAGCATCGCTCGGCACGCAGCGCCCTCACCAGCCGCCAAGTCACGATCCGCTGAGACCGAGCGCTCTGCGAGCGAGCGTCGAAGCGCGCCAGCGGAGCTTGAGCATTCCGCGGCGAAGCCGCCATCCTGCGAGGCGTGGTGACGTCTCTCCATCCGTTGGGAGCAGTCGGTCACTTTCGCCTCGCTCCGCTCACATTCGGCCGCGGACGGCCTCCTTGGCGAACGGCTCGCTGTCACATTCCTGGGGGCTGCGTCGTCTGAGGGGTGAGCGGCACAGGGGTGCCGCAGGACAGGAGCCACATCATGCCTCGCATCACCGCTGTGAACCCGAAGGACGCCGGAGCGATCATCAAGCTCGGCTATCGGATGGCGCGCAAGCAGCTCGGTGAGGTGCCCGAGCCGTTCGCCGTGATGGCGCACCACCGCAAGATCTTCGTCGCCTCGGCCCGTCACGAGCTGGCACTCGAGAAGGCAACGACCGTCCTGCCCAAGGGATTGATCCAGCTCGCGGTCTACCGCACGGCCTGGACCGTCGGCTGCTCGTGGTGCGTCGACTTCGGAGCGATGCTCATGCGGCTCGACGAGCTGGACGTCGATCGCCTCAAGGAGATCGCCAGCTTCGAGACGTCGGACAAGTTCAGTGACGCAGAGCGGGACGTGATCCGGTACGCCGACGCGATCACGGCAACGCCGATGGCGGTGACCGACGACCAGGTCGCCTCACTCGTCGCGGCGTACGGCGAGAAGGGCGTCGTCGAGCTGACCTACCAGATCTCGCACGAGAACCAGCGAGCCCGTTTCAACCACGCTCTCGACATCACCGATCAGGGCTTCGGCACCGGCGACTCGTGCCGGGTGCCCTGGGCTACGGACGAGCTGGCCAACCAGGGAGCCTGACGCCGCCCTGCTTCTCGGGATTGGCGATGTCGTACGTCGCCCAGACCTTGCCGTCGCGGACTGCGAACCCTGCGACTCGCGGCGGTGAGCTGAGCTTCTTGGTCTCGCCCTGCCAGCCGAGCGTTGCGACTCCGAGCTGGCCGTTGACCAGCACCGGGAACATTGCGTCGAGTGAGCCTTCGCCGTAGCGCCGCATCAGTCCGAGGTAGAAGCGTGCGAACTTCTCGGCACCGTGGATCACGTTGACCGCCGTGTTGGTCGTGCCGTTGGCATCGCCCATCACGAGCGCGTCGGGGTGGAGGGTCGCGACGATGGCGTTGAGGTCACCGGTCGCCATCGCTGCGAGGAACTGACCGACCGCCTCATTGTGCTCGTCATCTGACACCGGCGGGGGCGGATCGTTGACCGCCTTGCGAGCGCGGGATGCCAGCTGTCGCGCGTTGGCCGAGTCGACTCCGAGCGCCTCGGCGATCTCGTCGAAGGGCACGCCGAACGCATCGTGCAGGACGAACGCCACTCGCTGCGCGGGCGGGAGGACGTCGAGCACGACGAGGGCAGCGAACCGGGCGTCCTCGGCCTGCACCACGGCCGCCAAAGGATCGTCGGAGCCTTCGGTCGTGACGATCGGCTCGGGCAACCACTGCCCGATGTACGACTCGCGTCGTACGGCTGCCGAGGTGAGGTGGTCGAGGCAGATTCGGCTGACCACCGTCGTCAGCCAGGCCTGGAGGTTGGCGATCTGGTCGTCAGCGCGCTCGAGCCGGAGCCACGCATCCTGCACGGCGTCCTCGGCATCGACGACGCTTCCGGTCAACCGGTAGGCAACGTTGAGCAGTCGAGGTCGTTCGGTCTCGAAGGCTTCCAGTGTCGCTGTCTGCATGGGCTCAGTCGCGATCGATGGGGCAGGACATGCATCGCGGACCACCACGACCGGAGCCGAGCTCCGAGCCGCTGATCGCGATCACCTCGACCCCGTGCTCCGCGAGGCGGGCGTTGGTCTGTTCGTTGCGCTCGTACGCGACGGCGAGCCGGGGACCGATCGCGAGGGTGTTGTTGCCGTCGTCCCACTGCTCACGCTCGGCCGTGACCGAGTCGAGCCCGGTGTCGATCTGGTGCAGCTTGTCGATGCCCATCGCCTTGGCGGCAGCATCGAAGAACGACGCCTCGGCTGCCACGACGAGCTCGCCGTCCTGCAGCGTGACGGCATGGGCGCGGAGGTCGTTGGCCATCGTCGGGTAGATCACGACGGTGTCGACGTCGACCATCGTGACGATCGTGTCGAGGTGCATCGTGGCGCGTTCCTGGGCGATCGGCACGGCAAGGACGATCTGAGCGAGGCCGGCCTGGAGCGCCTCGCGGGCGAAACGCTCGAAGCCGGCAGGCGTCGTACGCTCACCGACTCCGACGGCGAAGACGCCAGGAGCGAGCAGCAGGACATCGCCACCCTCGAGGTGCTCGAGGTGCGGGCCGTGAGCGCGTGGGGTGCCGGCGAAGCGGGGGTGGTGCTCGTAGATGAGTCCCGTCAGCTGGGTCTCTCGTACGCGGGCCGGCATCGCGAGACTCGTGATCGCGACGTGACCCGGCAGCCACACCGACGAGTCACGTGTGAACAGCAGGTTGGGCAGCGGATCGATCAGGAAGCTCTCGGGCGGCAGGAGGCTGGTGACGATGCTGCGGAAGCTGCTGACCTCGTCATTGCGCAGCCCGGCGGTCAGTGTGAGGGCCAGCTCGGTGGGTGACTGGCTCGTCATCACCCGGGAGATGTGGTCACGCAGACCGTCGCCGAGCCGCAGGCTGGAGGTGGTCGACTCGATGATCCCGGCGCGAACGTCGGTGTCGGCGAGAGTCTCGGTGAGCAGGTCCATCAGGTAGAGGACCTCGACGTCGCGGTCGCGCAGCGCCTGGGCGAACGCATCGTGCTCTTCTTGCGCCCGTCCCACCCACGGGACGCCGTCGAACAGCAGCGAGTCGTTGTTGCGGGGCGTCAGCCGGGCGATCTCGGGGCCAGGACGGTGCAACATGACCGTCCGCAGTCGCCCGACTTCACTGTCTGCACCCAACGCCATTCCAACACCCTAGTGAAGGAATGAGGCCGCGGCGCGAAGGGATCCGGCGCATTCTGCTGCGCTCGCGATCGATTGCGCCTAGCGTCGTGGGGTGGCAATACGCCACTGTCTTGAGGAGACTCCCATGTTTGCACTTCCCGCCCGCTCTCGATTGCGCGCACTCGCGCTGGCCGTCGCACTGGTTGCCGTCGCACCCACCCTGGTCAGCTCGCCTGCAGAGGCCGTTCTGCGAACGATCACCAACACGTCTCCCCCGACAGTGACGGTGGCTTCCGGGGCTGTACCCGAGGTCGGCAGCAATGTCACAGCCTCGCCAGGGACGTGGAATCCCACGTCGGGAGTCACCTTCGCCTACCAGTGGCTTGCTGACGGGTCAGCGATCGCCGATGCGACGACCTCCAGCCTCGCGGTGACGTCGGCACTCCTCGGCAAGAAGCTCTCGGTCCGTGTGACCGGGTCGGGATTCCTTGACACCCCCGGAACGGCCACGAGCGCGCAGACTGCAGCGGTCCAGAATCCGACAGTTCGCAACCTGACTCTGCCGACCGTCTCAGGGACGTTCGTGATTGACCACACGGTCGGTTCCTTCTCCGGAACCTGGTCGCCCGGAGGCAGCACCTACACCCGGCAGTGGTTCGCCGACGGTGCGGCGATCGCCGGCGCGACGGGATCGTTGTACACGATCACGGCTGCCGAGATCGGGAAGAAGCTGTCGGTCCGGGTCACCGCGTCGAAGACCGGCTACCAGTCGGCCACCAGTACGAGCCTGCCCTCGGCGGCCGTTCTGCCCGGCACCATCACGAACACCTCCGTCCCCACGATCTTCGGCGATCTGAGGGTTGGAAAGACGGTTGGCGTCAACAACGGAGGCTGGTCGCCTCTCCCCACGGACTGGACTTATCGGTGGTTCGCCAACGGTGTGCTCATTCCGGGAGTGACGACCAGAACGTTCGTCGTCGACCAGACGTTGTACGGCAAGACCCTCAAGGCTGAGGTCACCGGCGCCAAGACTGGCTACACCTCGGCATCGGCAAGCAGCGCCTCGTCGGCGTCGGTCGGGTGCGTGGTCGCCACGCCCACGAACTTCAGCTCGTTGGCCGTCGGAAGGAGCTCGATCAGGGTCGGCTGGACCAAGTCCTTCTGCGCGACCAAGTACGTCGTGCGCTACCGACTGGCCAACGCGACGGCGTGGAAGAACGTGACCGTTGGCGACGTCTCGGAGGCGAGGATCGCGAACCTTCTCAAGGCCCGGTCCTACCGCTTCGCCGTTGCGGCTGTCGCGCCAAATGGCGTCCAGTCAGCCTTCACGGCGAGCATCCTCATCAAGACCACCAGCTGAGGCTTTGGCAAACAACGCACTACATCGGTGAACGGTTGCCGGGGGGCAGCCGTACGCTGGATGTGTGGACTGGAATGACTACGACGCTGCCCTGTTCGACCTCGACGGTGTGATCACCCCGACCGCCGAGGTGCACATGCGCGCCTGGGCGCAGATGTTCGGTGAGTTCCTCGCGAATCGTGGGGTCAACGAGCCGTACGTCGACAGTGACTACTTCACCTATGTCGACGGCAAGCCGCGCTACGACGGCGTACGCAGCTTCCTCGAGTCGCGCGGCATCGAGCTGCCCGAGGGCAAGCCGACCGACGAGCCGACAGCAGAGACGGTGGCCGGTCTCGGCAATCGCAAGAACGCGGTGTTCGAGCAGATCCTCGAGACCGAGGGCGTCGAGGCGTACCCCGGCTCGGTCAAGCTCGTGAAGGCGTTGGTCGACCGCGGTACGAAGATCGCGATCGTCTCGAGCTCGCGCAATGCGCCAGCAGTGCTCAGGGCTGCCAAGATGATCGACTACTTCCCTGTCATCGTCGATGGCCGGGTCGCCGCCGAACGCTTTCTTGCCGGCAAGCCAGCCCCGGACACGTTTCTCGACGCCGCACGGCAGCTCGACGTACCCAAGGAGCGCGCGGTCGTGCTCGAGGACGCACTGTCCGGCGTCGCTGCCGGCCACGCCGGTGACTTCGGCCTGGTGATCGGCGTCAATCGCGGTGTCGGCGAGGACAAGCTCCTCGCCAACGGCGCCGACGTCGTCGTCAACGACCTGGACGAGCTCGTATGAGCCCGAGCCACGTGGCCCCGAAGCACCACGAGTTCATGGATCGGGCGCGCTTCCCGATCGACGAGTGGCGGCTCGTCGAGAACCACATCAACCCCGTGGACCTCGGCACGACCGAGACGCTTTTCTCGGTCGGCAACGGTTACCTCGGTATGCGCGGAAATGTCGACGAGGGTCGCGACTCCTACTCGCACGGCACGTTCATCAACGGGTTCCACGAGACCTGGCAGATCCATCACGCCGAGGAGGCCTTCGGTTTCGCCAAGGTCGGCCAGACGATCGTCAACGCTCCCGACGCCAAGGTCATCCGGCTGTACGTCGACGACGAGCCGCTGCTGCTGCCGATCGCGGATCTCGTCGAGTACGAACGCGACCTCGATTTTCGCAGCGGCGTCATGTCGCGCTCGGTCCTGTGGCGCACCCCCGGTGGCAAGCGCGTGCGGATCAAGTCGCGCCGCATGGTGTCGTTCACCCAACGGCACCTGGCGGTGCTGACGTTCGAGGTCACGATGCTCGACGACTACGCGCCGATCGCGATCTCGTCACAGATCCTCAACCGCCAGGACGGCGAGGACGAATACCACGTCCGGTCGATGTCGATGGGCGAAGGGGTCGACCCGCGCAAGGCCAACGAGATGCGCCACCGCGTGCTTCTCCCCGAGAGCAACGCGGGCGATGCTGCGACCGGTCGGGTGACGCTGGGCTACAAGTGCGCCGAGAGCGGTATGACGCTCGCTGTTGCCGCCGACCACCGGATCGAGACGGCCAACAACTACACCCAGCGCGTGCAGACCGATGACGACCTGGCCAAGCTGACCTATCGCATCGACGCCGAGCCGGGGCAGCCGATCACGCTGACCAAGCTCGTCAGCTATCACACGTCGCGCGGCGTGCCGTCCCGCGAGCTGCTCGACCGATGCTGCCGGACCCTCGATCGAGTGGAGGACGAAGGCCTCGACAAGCAGTTCGCCGACCAGCACGACTACCTCGACGAGTTCTGGGCTCGCTCCGACATCGAGGTGCCGGGCCAGCCCGACGTGCAACAGGCGCTGCGATGGAACCTCTTCCAGATCGCCCAGGCATCGGCGCGCGCAGAGGGCACCGGCATACCGGCCAAGGGTGTGACGGGGTCGGGCTACGGCGGTCACTACTTCTGGGACACCGAGGTCTACGTCCTGCCGTTCCTCACCTATACGACGCCGCGAGCTGCCCGCAATGCGTTGCGCTTCCGCTACACGCTGCTCGACTCTGCGCGCAAGCGTGCGAAGGAGCTGGCGCAAAAAGGCGCGCTGTTCCCGTGGCGCACGATCAACGGCGAGGAGGCCTCGGCCTATTACGCAGCAGGCACCGCGCAGTATCACATCGACGCCGACATCTCGTATGCGTTGAGTCAGTACCTCGCAGCGACCGGCGACCTCGACTTCCTGACCCGTGAAGGCATCGACATGCTCGTCGAGACGGCTCGCATGTGGGTCGATCTGGGCTTCTGGCGCAATGAAGAAGACGGCACGTTCCACATCCACGGCGTCACCGGACCGGACGAGTACACGACGGTCGTCAACGACAACCTCTTCACCAACGTCATGGCACGGTTCAACTTGCGTCGCGCAGCCCAGGCCGTACGTGACCTCGCGATCCGTGACGGCGTTGAGTACGACCAGGTAGTCGCGCGTCTCGAGCTCGATGAGACCGAGATCGTCAACTGGGAGCGGGCTGCCGATGACATGGCGATCCCGTTCGATGAGCACCTCGGCGTGCACCCGCAGGACGAGCACTTCCTCGAGCGTGAGGTCTGGGACCTGGAGAACACCCCGCTGGACAAGCGACCCCTGCTCCTGCACTATCACCCACTGGTCATCTATCGGTTCCAGGTGCTCAAGCAGGCCGACGTCGTCCTCGCACTGTTCCTCCAGGGCGAACAGTTCACGCCCGAGGAGAAGCGCGCCGACTTCGAGTACTACGACCCGATCACCACAGGTGACTCGACGCTGTCGGCGGTCGTCCAGTCGATCATTGCGGCCGAGGTGGGCTATCACGACCTGGCGCTTCGCTACTTCATGTCGGCGCTGTTCGTCGACCTCGCCGACCGGCACCAGAACACGTCAGACGGCGTGCACGTCGCCTCGACCGGCGGTGTGTGGAGCTCGCTGGTGGCCGGCTTCGGCGGCTTCCGCGATCAGGGCGGCGTGTTCAGCATCGATCCACGCCTGCCCGAGACCTGGGACGCGCTGACCTATCGGATCACCCTGCTCGGCACCCGCGTCAAGGTGACCGTACGGGCCGACGAGCTCGAGCTCGAGGTCGAGGACGGCAAGTCCGCGACCATCCGTGTGCGCGGCGAGGACGTGACCGTGCTGCCCGGCGATCCGGTCACGGTGCCCCTTGACGGACAGGGTCCCCGACTCAAGGGCGAACCTCCGCCGGTGCCCGGTCGCCGCCGCTCGGACGGCACGATCATCTCCGCCATCGTCCCCGGCACCTGATCCACCAGGACGATTTTGGCCGTTCCCAGGCGGAAATGCCCAGAAGGTGTAAGCATCGAAGATGTGTTCACCGTGACCTGGAAGACAGCCACCGGCGAAAGCGGAGAGGTTGTGCTTGTCGACGACGACAAGTGGACGTTCGGCCGATCCGGCGGCGCGGAGGAGAACACTGTCACCTCCGACGATCCGGCAGTCAGCCGCACCGCGCTGGTGATCCGTGACAGCGGCCCGGGGCCGGTCGTCTTCAGGGGCCAGATCGACAACGGCGCCAAGGTCGCGCTGATCAGTGTGATCGGGTCGACGACCTGGCTCGACGAGGGCACGGCGGGCAACCTCAGCGCTGAGGAGAACCGCGTCGAGTTCTCGATGGGTGATGAAGTGCTGATCACCGTCGACGTGACGTTCGACAACCGCGGCAGCGTCATCGAGAGGCAGCAAGCCGCCGAATAGCTCGTCTGCGCTCCGCATAGTGTTGGGGCTGTGAGTTTCATCGAGGGCCTGCCGAAGGCCGAGCTGCACGTCCACCACGTCGGATCCGCATCGCCCAAGACTGTTGCCGAGCTTGCCGCTCGGCACGAGGGCACGACGTCCGTCCCCGCTGATCCGGCACTGCTGGCTGACTACTTCACGTTCACCGATTTCGGTCACTTCATCGAGGTCTATCTCGCCGTCGTCGACCTCCTCCGTACGCCGGAGGACCTCTGGACGCTGACGTACGACGTCGCTCGTGACCTCCACGCGCAGAACGTCCGGTACGTCGAGCTGACCTGCACGCCCTACACCTCGATCGCGGTCGGCATCTCGGCCGAGGCCTACTGCGAGGCGCTGGAGGATGCGCGGCGCAAGGCCGAAGCTGACTTCGGCATCACGATGCGGTGGATCTTCGACATCCCCGGCGAGTCAGGAGTGCCCGCGGCTGATGTCACTCTCGACACCGCGCTTCGCCTTCGTCCGGACGGGCTCGTGGCGTTCGGGCTCGGTGGACCCGAGGTCGGTGTACCTCGTCCGCAGTTCGCGCCGCACTTCCAGCAGGCGATCGCTGCCGGCCTGCACTCGGTCCCGCACGCCGGCGAGTCGACCGGTCCCGAGACGATCTGGGACTCGATCAACCATCTCGGTGCCGAGCGCATCGGTCACGGCATCACTGCCGCACAGGACCCGGCGCTGATGGCCTACCTCGCCGAGCACGACATCACCCTCGAGGTGAGTCCGACGTCCAACGTACGTACGCGGTCGGTGTCGTCGATGGCCGAGCACCCGCTGCCGACACTGGTCGCCGCGGGAGTGCCGGTGACGATCAACTCCGACGATCCGCCGATGTTCGGCACCACGCTCAACGCCGAGTATGCGATCGCCGCCGAGCTCCTTGCGCTCGACGACGCAGGAGTGGCCGAGCTCGCGCGAGCAGCCGTACGCGCCTCGTTCGCCGATGATGTCGTGAAGCGCGATCTCCTCGCCGAGATCGACGCCTATACGGGCTAGCTGCGATGGCTCGGGAGGTAGGCCTGGCGCCTGCGAGCGAAGACGGTGCCGACGGCGACCAGTGCGAGCCCCAGCGGCAGGAGTCCGAGGAGGAGTCCACCGGTGTCCGGGAGCAGGGCTTCATCGCCTGAGCTGTCTGACGGCCCCTCGGGGATGACCGATTCGGGCGATGCGGGCGCGATGGTGATCACGAGATTGAGAGTGACGGGCGCGCCTATCCCGTTCGTGGCCGTGATGACGATCGGGTAGGTGCCCGCGGTGTCGTCGACCGGCGTACCGGTGATCTGGCCGGTGATGGGATCGATGCTGAGACCGTCGGGAAGTCCGACGGCACTGAAGGCCGGTGCCGGGAAGCCGGTCACAGAGGGTTGATAGGTGCCGTCAACGTCGCCCTCGGTGAACGTGACCGTGGGAGGTCCGCTGATCGACATGGCCTCGTTGACCGTGAGCTCGACGGAGAGGGTGGCGTCCGGGAATGCTCCGTTGCTGGCGGTCAGGACGACGTGGTGGACGCCTCCGCTGCCCGCGTCCGGGGTCCCACTGATCTCCCCGGTTGCCGGGTTGAGGGACAGCCCCGGCGGAAGGCCGGTCACGCTCACGGCAGGAGCCGGGGTCCCGGTGAGAGCGGACGGAACATACGATCCCGCGGCCCCGACAGCGAACGTCGCGGTCGGCGCTCCGGCAATCGTTGGCGGTACGACGACGGTCACGACGAAGGTGGCGATCGAGCTGGTGGTGACTGTGCCCGTGGTGCTGATGGTGCAGGAGACCGTCGTGTCGCCGACAGCAAAGGGACCGAGTGGAGCGCAGCTCCGAGCCAGGCCATCGTTGCCGAGAGGCGGGAAGCTGTGCGTCACTGGCGCGCCTGCCGGTGAGATCAGCGTGGTGTTCCCGGGAATGACGGACGCGCCGGCGAAGGTCGCACCAGCAACATTGGCTCCCGTGAAGATCGCGCCCGCCAGGGACGCGTCGGTGAACACCGTGCCTGCCGCCGCCGATCCGGTGAGGTCGGCATCGGTGAGATCTGCGCCAGTGAACGTGGCGCCAGCGAGATTGGAGCCGGTGAAGTTGGCGAACGACAGATTGAGCCCGCTGAAGTCCTGACCGCTGAGATCCTCACCGATGCAGACCGTGTGAGCGCCAGACGACGGGGTGGACACGACGTTGCAGGAACCGATCAACGTGTCGGCATGAGCCGGTGTCATCCCCATGGCGATGGCGACAAAGAAGCCGGCGAGAAGCGTACGGGCGAATGTGCGGCTGTTCCGCATGAATCCTCGGCAATCACGACACAGGGACGGATCGCAGGGCGCGAAGCGCTTGGCACTGATCCGGACGCTAACAGGGAAAAGGGTCAGCGGTGGGATGAATGAAGATATGGGGCTTGACCCCATCCATAACCTTCTGGTTATCTATAACCAAGTAGTTATGGAGATGCTCAATGGACGAAGACCAGCTCGACCTCGTGTTTGGTGCACTGGCCGACCGCACCCGCCGCGCGATCCTCGCGCAGCTCGCCGAGTCCGACGCCAATGTCGGCGACCTCACGGCGCTCTTCACGATGTCTCAGCCGGCGATCTCCAAGCACCTCAAGGTGCTCGAGGGTGCAGGGCTGATCTCGCGCAACAAGCAGGGCACGATGCGCCTCAGCCACCTCCAGGCAGAGCCACTCAAGGAAGCAACCGGTTGGCTCGTGGACTACCGAACGTACTGGGGCGAGAGCTATGACCGCCTCGACGAGCTTTTTGAATCAATGAACAAGACCGACAAGGAGTAGGACATGAACACGACAGACACCCTGAAGATCACCGCGCCCGAGGGCACCCAGAACATCGAGATGTCGCGGGAGTTCGACGCCACCCGTGAGCAGCTGCTGGCAGCCCACACCGATCCCGAGCTGTTCGCGAAGTGGGTCGGTCCGAAGGGCTACGAGATGACGATCACCCAGTTCGAGCCTCGTCACGGTGGCGCCTACGCATTCGAGCACCGCAACCCGGAAGGCAACGACTTCGCCTTCCGCGGCGTGTTCCACGGCGATCCCACGGTCGACGGCTTCAACCAGACGTTCGAGTTCCTCGGCGCACCCGGCGAGATCTTCTTCGAGCAGTTCTGGTTCGAGGATCTCGGCAACGGCCGTACGCTGCTCCGTTCCAGGTCGACCACATCAAGCGTGGCGATCCGTGACGCGATGGCTGAGGACATGGTGTCCGGCGTGGTCGAGGGTTACGAGAAGCTCGACGCTCTGCTCGCCGCCGCCAGCTGACCTACTTCTTGTAGGTCACGCTGGTGTAGACGGTGTAGGTGCGTTTGCCCTTGCTGTTGTAGCCGGAGACGCGTACGCGGCGGGTGCCAGCCTTGATGGAGGACGGGAACTTCGCGGTACGGGACACGGTGCCGGTGGCGTCCGCCTTGCCGGTGTTGGTCTTCTTGCCGCCGAGCCAGACCGTGTAGTTCTGTCCTGGCTTGAGACCGGTCGCCACCAGCTTGAAGATCTGACCCTTCTTCACTGTCTTGGTGGAGAGGATCAGGCGCGAGTACGGCGAGGAGACTACCCCGGTGGATGCTGAGGTGGCTGGCACCGGGTCCACGCCTGGCGCGGTGCCGGTGATGGTCACGCTGATCCTGCGCCCCGCCTGGGCCCTACCGAGCCTGAGCGTGGGGTTGGTGGCACCGGAGATGTTCGTGCCGTTCGCCTTCCACTGATAGGTGAACGTCGTGGTGCCGGGGGTGACTGTGCCGGTGTGGGCTGTCAGCGTCTGGCCCTCGCGGACGGTTCCGGTGATCGTCGGGTCCAAGCCGGCGATCGGCTCGGGGATCCATTGGGCATACAACGTGATCTCAACTGGTGTGCCATCTGCTGAGCTGCCGGCCAAGGTCGTGTTGGCGCCGACGTCGCTGCCGGGTCCGCCCACCCCGTTGTTCCACCCGTCGAACAGGAAGCCTGACTTGGTCGGTGTCGGCAACGTGCGTGCTCCATCAGCGAACGACTTTGCGAAAACTGTCTGGGCTGGAACCGAAGACCCGCCCTGTGGGTCGAACGTCACCAAGTAGTGATGGTCCTTGACTGTCGCGGTGACATCGTTGGTGGGAAGGGTGATCCTTCCCGCGTTGCCGATCGTGCCGTCGCCGTTGATGATTCCGCCGGCTGCGCTGCCGGAGATACCAGTGACGGTCCCGGTCGATGCGACGGCAATGGTGACAGCTGTCGGAACGGTCAGGCTTGTTCCCGTGGGGATTCGCAGGATTCCAGAGATTGCCAACGAGCCAAACGCCGATCCCCCGCCGCCGAACCCGATTGCACTGTTGCCAATCGCGGTGACGTCGGCAGAAGTGCCGATCGTCACAGCTCCTCCGTCGCCATGGGTACCTCCGCCGATGCCCGCGCCGCCTTCGTTCCCGCCGCGTGCCTTGACGGTTCCGCCGGAGACTGTGGTCGTGCCGCCAGTCCCGCCGCTGCCGCCGCTTCCGATGCCGGCGCCATTCCCGGCCGCAGTCGCGGTGACCTCACCTCCACTGATCGTGGTGGTTCCGCCGGAGCTGCCGATCCCGCCGCCGATGCCTGATCCATACGTGCCCGCGTCCGCGGTGACCTGTCCACCGGTGATGGTGGTTGAGCCTCCATCGCCGCCGGAGCCGCCGCCGATTCCCGCTCCTCCGGCGGGCGAAACCGCGGTCACATGACCGCCACTGATCTCGACCGTGCCACCGGCTTGCCCAGAACCGCCCCCGATACCGGCGCCACCATTGCTTCCGATCGCCGAGATTGTGCCGTTCTTGATGATCAGGTTTGCACCGGTGGTGCGGATCCCCGCAAGACCTGCGACGAGGGGATCGACGGTCAGGGTGCCGCCCGTCGCTGTGTCGTCGATCGTCAGCGTGCCGCTGTCGATGACGATGTTGCGAAGCGTGAGCTCGAAACCGTTGAGGTCGAGGTCGACGTTGCAGGACGTGTTGAGTTCGTCAGTCGGCGCGTCGATGTCAGCGGTGAGTGTGACCGCGATGCTCCCGGAGCACGGGGCCGTGGCGGACTGCAGGTCAGCAATCGTGCCTACGCTTGCGCCCGCGACTGTGTTGTAGCCGTGCCAGGTGGGACTGGTGAACCCTGCGGCTCCCGACGTGTAGTGGAGGAGCAAGTCGGGATCGGTGCTTTCGAAGCTCTCGTCGGCTCCTGGGTCGAACACCGAGGGCGCGTCGCCGAGGAATCGGACGGACGTCAGGCCCGGGTTGGCATCGAAGGCGACTTGGCTGATCGAAGTCACGCTTGCGGGGACGGTGACGCTGGTCAGCACATTGCTCTGGAACGCCCCAACCCCGATCGTGGTGAGGCTCGTGCCCAGGGTCGCGGTTGCGAGCTGGTTGGCTTCGAATGCGTAGTCGCCGATGCTCGTGGCGGTTGACGGGATCTCGACCCCAGTCAACTGATTGCTTGCAAAGGCAAATGCGCCGATCGTCTTGACCCCTTCGGGGATCGTGACGGCAGTGAGAGCGTTGTCCATGAAAGCTGAGTCACCGATCTCGGTGACGTCATACGTGACACCTTCGATCGTCACCTGCGGCGGAATGGTGGCGCTCGGACCGCCGGTGTAGTCGATGACGGTGGCGCCCAGCGAGACGTTGAGTGGGTCGTAGGTGTACTCGAAGTCCCCGATGGTGGTCACGGGCGTCGCCTGAGCGGGAGCGGCGATGACTGTCATTCCCGCGAGCGCGGTGATGGCAGCCAAGAGCAGGGTGGTCAGCCTCCGACGTGTGTGGCGCATCGGTGATTCCTTAGGTCAGCGGTACCCCTCCCGCTTTCCTCAGGGTCGCAGATGGGGCCAGCCCTTGTACGGCTTTCGTCAGAACTGCGCCGGCGCCAGCGCGACTGGGACGCGTACGAGGAGCACTCCGGGCTGCACCTCGGCGGTGATCTCGAGGCCTTCGCCCACGGGGTCGCCGTCGAGCTGCATGGGCATGGGCTTCTCGGCGCGGATGACGACTTTGTGGCCGATGAGCCGGCCGAGCTGCTCGTTCGTACGTTTGCGACGACCGATCACGCGCACGATGATCGCCAGCCAGCCGATGAACCGCTTGGGTGCGATCACGACGACATCGAGCAGACCGTCGTCGATCTGCGCGTCGGGGAGCAACGGGATGCCGCCCTGCAGGAAGCCGACGTTGCCGACCACGACCGTGCGAGCCCTGAACTTCTTGAACTCGCCGTCGTCGACCGAGATCTGCACCTTCATGGCGGGGAAGCGCGCGGCCTTCACACCGGACACGAAGTACGCCAGCCAGCCGACCTTGGCCTTGAGCTGGTCGTCGACGCCGTTCATGATCATGGCGTCCATCCCGAGCCCCGCCATCACGAGGAAGCAGGTGTCGGTGCCGGAGTCGGTCTTGTAGGTGCCGAGGTCGATCGCCCGGTCCTGACCGCTGAATGCGACATCGAGGGCGTCGCGGGTGTTGAGCGGTATGCCGAGGTTGCGGGCGAGCAGGTTGCCGGTGCCGTGCGGGAGCACGCCGACGGCGACACCCGTACGGGCGACCTCTTCGCACACCGCGCGTACCGTCCCATCGCCGCCGGCCGCCAGGATCAGGTCGACCTCAGCCTCGAGAGCGGCGAGCGCCTGGCCGTAGCCGGGATCCTCGATCGTGGTCTCGAACCACAGCGGCTCGCTCCAGCCATCGCGGGTGGCCACCGTACGTACGCGCTCCTTGAACTCCTCGACATCGGCGATCTTGGAGGGGTTGAGGATGACGGCGACGCGTTTGCGGCCGCTGCCGGTCAGCACCGCAAGGTCGTGCGGGAGGCGCGTCGCATCGGTGACCAGGAGCAACCAGAGGCCGAGCGTGACGGCGGTGCCGAAGGCGAGCCCGGCGACGACGTCGCTGAGGTAGTGGACGCCGAGGAAGACCCGGCTTGCACCAACTCCTAGACCGAGGAGCACCAGCAGGGTGATCAGGATGCGGCGGCGCAGACCTCGGTGCGTGACGACGATTGCCATGAGGATGGCGATCGTGAAGAACATCCCCGAACCAGCAGAGTGGCCGCTCGGGAAGGAGTAGCCGCCGATCTCGTGCAGCGGGTTGTCGTGGACCGGCCGGTCACGTTGAAAGACCAGCTTGATCAGCGCGTTGCCGCCCATCGCGACGACTGCGCTGGCGGCGATCCACAGCGCCACGCTGCGCTCGCGTCGGACCAGTGCGTACGCGGCTCCGAGCGCGAGCGCGACGGCGCACCACAGATTGCTGAAGACCACCGCGACGACGTCGAGGAAGTCGACGAAGCCAGTACGGCCGTTGCTGAAGTCGTACGCGGCGTCGCCGACGTTGTCGTCGAGCGACTGGAGGGGACCCCATCCGGTGCTGACCAGGATCGCGAGCACGACGAACAGCACTGCCAGCCCGGCGATCGCACGCGTGAGCGCGCCGGCGCGACTGGGCTCGGCACGACGCAGGTCGAACGACACGGCTCCTCGCTTCCTTCGGGCTGATCAGAGTCGCCCCAGCGTATATGGACCGCCGAGTCGTGCAGACACGACAGATAGGCTGAGCGTGTGATCGACCCCCGAATTCTGCGAGACGACCCAGACGCCGTACGAGCCGCTCAGCGCCGCCGCGGTGAGTCGGCCGACATCGTCGACGAGCTCATCGCCGCCGATCAGCAGCGCCGCTCGTCGATCTCGGCATTTGAAGCCGTACGCGGTGAGCAGAAGAACCTCGGCAAGCTGATCCCCAAGGCGCAGGGCGACGAAAAGGCGCAGCTGCTCGCGCGCACGAAGGAGCTCAGCCAGCAGGTCAAGGACGCCGAGACGGCACAGAACGAAGCCGTCGAGTCCTACGACCAGCTGATGAAGCAGCTCCCCAACCTCGCCTCGGAGGATGCACCCGAGGGTGGAGAGGACGACTTCGTCGTGCTCGACACCGTTGGCACTCCTCGCGACTTCGCCGCCGAGGGCTTCGAGCCGCGCGACCATCTCGAGCTCGGCACGATGCTCGGTGCGATCGACACCGAGCGCGGAGCCAAGGTCAGCGGTGCACGGTTCTACTACCTGACCGGCGTGGGCGCCCAGCTCGAGCTCGCGCTGACCCAGGTCGCCATGAGCAAAGCAGCCGCGTGGGGCTTCACGCCGATGATCCCTCCGGCGCTGGTCAAGCCGCGCGCCATGGAGGGCACCGGATTCCTCGGCCAGGCAGCAGATGACGTCTACTACCTCGAGAAGGACGACCTCTACCTCGTCGGCACGTCAGAGGTGCCGCTCGCGGCCTATCACTCCGACGAGATCTTGGAGGCTGAGCAGCTGCCCAAGCGTTATGCCGCGTTCAGCCCTTGCTACCGGCGCGAGGCCGGCTCTTACGGCAAGGACACCCGCGGCATCTTCCGCGTGCACTGGTTCGACAAGGTCGAGATGTTTGTCTACACAACGCTCGACCAGGCAGCCGAGGAGCACCAGCGACTACTGGGCTGGGAGCGCGACTGGCTTGACGCCCTCGAGCTGCCCTACCGCGTCATCGACGTCGCGTCGGGTGACCTCGGGCTCTCGGCGATCCGCAAGTTCGACTGCGAGGCGTGGATCCCGACGCAGGGCAAGTACCGCGAGGTCTCGTCGGCGTCCAACTGCACCGAGTTCCAGAGCCGTCGCCTCGACATCCGCGTTCGCGGCGCCGAAGGAACGACCCCGGCGGCGACGCTCAACGGCACGCTGTGCGCCATGACCCGCACCATCATCGCGTTGCTCGAGAACGGTCAGCAGGCTGACGGATCCGTACGATTGCCCGCCGTGCTGCATCCGTTCCTGGGTGAGGTCTTGAGGCCGCTCGCGTGATCGAGCGCCAGCGAGATCACAGGTCAGCACTTGTCACGGCGCTTCCGCCGTACTCTTCGCTTCTCAGGGCGGTTGCGCCGTGAGCTGGCGACCGAAGCTCGTCGCGCTCGACGTCGACGGCACCCTCGTCGACGGCATGAACGTGATGTCGCCGGCGGTGCGCGAGACCGTACGCGCCATCCGCGACTCGGGCATCGAGACCGTCATCACGACGGGTCGGGCGATCCCGGGCGTGCTCAACACCGCTGCCCTGCTCGACTTCGACGACGCGTACGCGATCGCCAGCAACGGCGCGATCGTGTTCACGTTCAACCCGGTCGAGCTGCTGCAGACGGTGACCTTCGACGCGAGCGAGGCCGTACGTCGCGTGCTCGAGCACGTGCCCGACGCTCTCGTTGCCGTCGAGGACATCGGCGTCGGCTATCGGCTCAACAAGCCGTTCCCCGAGGGCGAGATCAACGGGACGATGACGGTCGAGAGCGTCGAGTCGCTGATCTCCGAGGCGGTGACCCGTGTCGTGATTCGCGCACCCGACCACAGCCAGGAGGAGTTCGCCAAGCTCGTCGAGGACCTCGGGCTCTCCGACACCAACTACTACATCGGCTACACCGCCTGGCTCGACCTCGCTCCCGACGGGGTCAGCAAGGCGTCCGGGCTGACGTTCCTGTGCGACCGTCTCGGTGTCGATGCGGCCGACGTGCTCGCCGTGGGCGATGGCAACAACGATGTCGAGATGCTGAAGTGGGCAGGCCGTGGCGTTGCGATGGGCCACGGGCCCGCCTCACTACTCGAGGTCGCCGACCATGTCACCGGCACGATCGAGCAGGACGGACTGGTGACGGAGCTGCAGCGCTACCTCTAGTCAGGCGACCTTGCTGGACTCGAGCGCGTCGAAGCAGTCGAGCACCTGGTCGATCGTCGGCAGTGCCGGAACACCGAGCGGTGCGACGGGGTCCTTCTTCATCTCGCGGGCACGTCGCATGTGGCGCTTGATGGTCGACGTCGAGCAGTCGAGCCGCTCAGCCAGCTGCCGGCAGGTGTCCTTGGGGTAGG
Source organism: uncultured Actinomycetota bacterium (assembly GCA_963849475.1). GTDB lineage: Bacteria > Actinomycetota > Actinomycetes > Propionibacteriales > Nocardioidaceae > Aeromicrobium. Next base: position 136,794 of record CAWKHC010000004.1, on the reverse strand, counting down.
CGTGTCGCATCATCATCACGGCATCGTGACTGAGCGGCCCCCCGCCGACGCGTGCTCCGCCGCAGGCGATCGCAGGCTGTGAGACCTGGATGCCGAGCTCGGCGCGAATCTTGTGCCGGTCGTTCTCGGTCGTGCACGCGACGAATCCGGACACGTCCATCTCGACAACAGCGCGATAGAGGCACTCGACCATCAGCGGACAACCTGCGCACTGTCTGTGTGCGGTTGCTCGTTGGGCGGTCAGATGCTCCCACTCGCTGAACGACACTTCGTGTCGGGCCGGTGGATTGTGCAGCGTTTCATCGTTGAATACCCCAGGTGCAGAAATGCACGAAGGTGTCGTCGTCTCATTGACGATGGTCATGGGCTCCCTCTTCCCAATCGACTGCGCCACCTGTTTCTCCCCAGGTGACTCAGTTCACATCTAGACCAATCCTAGAGGTACATTCCGTTCGGATCGTCAGAAGCGCCTTTTGTTTCCGAATCGTCACCTTTGGTGTCGTTTGGACCCGGTAGAGCAAGACGCATGTTTTGGAACTGCGCCTGCGCCTGCACCTGCTGCGCGTAGAGCGCTGCCTGGATCCCATGGAAGAGCCCTTCGAGCCAGCCGACCAGCTGAGCCTGGGCGATCCGGAGCTCACCTTCGGACGGTGTCTCGTCGTTGAAAGGCAGGCTCAGGCGTTCGAGCTCATCGACCAGCTCGGGGGCGAGTCCGTCCTCGAGCTCCTTGATCGACTGGAGGTGAATGTCTCGCAGGCGGACCCGGCTCGCCTCGTCGAGCGGCGCCGCCTTGACCTCGTCGAGCAGCTGGCGGATCATCCCGCCGATCCGCATGACCTTCGCGGGTTGGTTGACGAGCTCCGAGAGCGGGTTGTCCTTGGGAATCGGGACCGGCTGACCGTCGGGTCCGATGATCTCTGGCTGCGCATCAGTCATACGTTCAGCCTAGATGGTGAGCAGAACCTTGCCGGTGTGGGACGAGTCCTCGAGCACCTGGTGCGCGGTGCGTACGTCTTCGAGCGGATAGGTCGCATGGACGATCGGCCGTACGGTGCCATCGGCGATCAGCGGCCACACCTGCGCGACCATCGCGGACACGATGGCGGCCTTCTCGGCCGACGGCCGTGCGCGCAACGACGTTGCCATCACGGCGGCCCGCTTGGTCAGGAGCGCGGCGATGTTGAGCTCGCCCTTGATGCCGCCCTGCATACCGATGATCACGAGTCGGCCCGCAGTCGCCAGGACCGAAACGTTGGCGTCGAGATATTTGGCGCCCATGATGTCGAGGATCACGTCAGCCTCGACGCCCTGATTCCTGAGGGTTTCGGCGAAGTCCTGCTCGCGGTAGTTGATGACGATGTCGGCACCCAGCTCGCGACAGAACGCCGCCTTCTCCTGCGAGCCGACGGTCACCGCAACGCGGGCGCCGAACGCCTTGCCGAGCTGGATCGCCATGGTGCCGATTCCGCTGCCGCCACCGTGGGCGAGCAGGGTCTCGCCGTTCTCGAGCTTGCCCATCATGAAGACGTTCGACCAGACCGTGCAGGCCACCTCCATCAGTCCGGCGGCATCGATCAGCGAGACACCTCGAGGAACGACAGCGACCTGACCCGCCGGTACGGCGACGTACTCGGCATAGCCGCCACCGCTGAGCAGTGCACACACCTGCGTGCCGGGCTGCAGATCGGTGACACCCTCGCCGACGGCGGCGATGGATCCCGAGCACTCGAGCCCGAGGACCGGGGTGGCTCCCGGTGGTGGGTCGTAGAGCCCACGACGCTGCATCAGGTCGGCCCGGTTGACGCCGGCGGCCGCGACCTCGATCAGCACCTCGCCCGGTCCGGGCTCGGGGACCGGCAGGTCGACCACCTCGAGGGAGTCGACATCGCCGGGTTGGGAGACCACTACGGCACGCATGGGTCGTACGCTAACCCACCCGTTCACCCGGGTTGTCAGGCTGCACCTGCGAGAATTGCTTTCATGCGTGTCGCCCTGGTCCAGCTCGTGTCGGCGACGGACTCTGCAGCCAACCGAGGTGAGATCGTCGGTCAGCTCGCTGAGCTGACGGTGTCGGACGGACTCGATCTGGTGGTCCTGCCCGAAGGAGCGATGCACGACTTCGGCTCACCCGACCTCGACCTTCGGCCGATCGCCGAGAGCCTCGACGGACCGTTCGTGCAGATGCTGACTGCCGAGGCCGACCGGCTGCAGACGACGATCGTGGCTGGAATGTTCGAGCGGACCGACGGCCTGCCGTTCAACACCCTCGTCGTCGTCGGACCCGCCGGCCTCACAGCGACCTATCGCAAGATCCACCTGTACGACTCGTTCGGCTATCGCGAGTCCGAGCGGCTGAGCCCGGGCGAGATCGTCCCCGTCGTCATCGAGATCGCCGGCCGTTCCATTGGTCTGATGACGTGTTATGACCTGCGCTTCCCCGAGCATGCCAGGGCCCTCGTCGACGACGGTGCGGACCTGCTCGTCATACCTGCAGCCTGGGTCGCCGGCGATCACAAGCTGCACCACTGGCGCACCCTGCTGACTGCTCGTGCGATTGAGAACACCGTGCACGTCGTGGCAGCTGCACAGGGCGGGGATCGCTACACCGGACACAGCGTCGTGATCGACCCGTGGGGCTCTATCGTTGTCGAGGCTGAGGACGCACCAGTGATCCTGCAGGCAGACCTCGACGCCGATGACGTCACGCGTGCGCGTGACGTCAACCCCTCGCTCGCCAACCGAAGGATCCGCTGATGGCCCGTACGCCTAAGGGTGGACGACGCAGGCTGGATTCGTCGGTGCCACCCGCGTACGACGTGCCGACACGTGAGCCACGTATCGAGTCGGCCCGTACGGCTCGCGCGCTCACGATCGCCATGATCCTGGCGTGGATCGTCGGCACAGTCGGCGCGGGCACTGCCGTTGTCTCGGTCGGCAGCCCGACCTGGGTCGAACGGCCCTCGGCTGCCGCGCTGATGGTCGTGTTCGCGGTGGGTCTGACCCTGCGAGGTGGCGGGTTCCTGCGCATCTGGCTCCCGCTGGTCACCGTGCTCGGCGTCGCTGCCGTCGCCCTCGAGACCAACATGTTGCTCGCTGCGTCTGCCGCCGTGACGGCGGTGCTCGCCGCGGTGTGGGCGGTCATGGTGACGCGACCTGCCGAAAGCGTTGTCGCTGCCACGCGCGAATACCTCGTGACCCTCTTGGTCGCGCTCAGCGGAACGGTCGCCGTTGCGGCGTGGAATGCGCCGGTCGACTACCAGCGGTTCAACCTCGCGGTCATCACGATCTCATTGGGGCTGGTCATCAGCCTGGTGTGGAACCTCGGCGCCGGTCTCCACGGCATCGGGCGTCAGAACTTCCTCATCATCGCCGGCGTCGCGGCGATCGTGCTCCTGGTCCTCGTCTACAGCAGCTTCGTGCGGAGCAACGGATCGCAGGCCCTCGTACGACTGATCGACGATGCCGTGATCTGGATGCGCCAGAACATCCATGGCGTGCCTCGTCCGGTCGAGGTGTTCGTCGGCTTCCCTGCGCTCATCGTCGGCGTATCGCTGCGGTCCAGGCGACGTGAGGGCTGGTGGATCCAGGTGTTCGCGGTGATCGGTACGGCCGTGCTCACCACATCACTCGTCACGCCCGGCGCGTTCCCGACGTACATCGGCTACTCGACGCTCTACTCGGCGATTCTCGGCCTGATCGTCGGGCTCATCATTCGCCATCAGGTCATGAAGCAACGGTCAGCGCGGGCGGCCCGAGCGATCGAAGAGCTCGTACGAGTGGAACCACCTCGCTTCGCTCCACTCAAGTAGTGCGACAATTTATCCCGGCGCAGCACCTCGGTGCTGCCACCCAGGAGGGGTGCCGGAGCGGCCGATCGGAAGCGCCTTGAAAGCGCTCGCTGGCAGCAATGTCAGCCGCGGGTTCGAATCCCGCCCCCTCTGCTCTATGAACTACCGTCTCGATCGTCGCTTCGTCCTGCGCCCACTCGGCATCAACCTGATGACCCTCGGCACCTTCACGGTGGGAGCGTTCGTCCTGTCGGGTGTCTGGGCCTGGTTGTGCTTCGCCTTGGTGACGCTGCTCCTGATCAACATCGCGTCGATGACGCTGTGGCCCCCGGTGGTGGTGCGTACGTCGGAGGATGACGTACGCGTCGGTGGTCGCCTCACAGTTCGCCGCATCACCATGCCGTGGGCCGATGTCGAGGGAGTCGACCACGCCGATGGTCGTCTGTTCTTCACCCGTGGCGACGAGACGATCCTGAGCTTCCCGCTCGCGTACGTCGGCGATCGCCGCGACGAGCTCGTCCGCGACATCTACGACCGCCTCAACACCGCCAACGGCTACACCCGCTTCGAGGGCTAGCCTCGAGATCTGGATCGAACTGCACCATGGTGACCGCAATCTTGGGGCAAGGTTCGCCACGTCTCGACGACAGAGCAATGACCAGCCACGTTGGTGACTGGTCATTGAGCTGCTTGATGCCTTACGGCGGAGGTGGCGAGATTTGAACTCGCGAGAGGTTTAAACCTCAACCCGCTTAGCAGGCGGGCGCACTAGGCCACTATGCGACACCTCCCCGCCGCCAGTCGAAACCGGCAACCGGAACAGGATACCGACCGCAAGCCGCCACCGACGAATCGGGACCGCTAGGCCCAGGCGAGCAGGACTGCACCCGAACCGACGAGTGCGACGCCGATCCACTGCTTGGGCTCCAGATGCTCGCCGAGGAAGGTGATGCCGATGATCGCCACGAGCACGACGCTGAGCTTGTCCACGGGTGCGACCAGCGAGGCCGGGCCGAGCTTGAGGGCACGGAAATAGCAGATCCACGAGGCACCGGTGGCGAGCCCGGACATGATCAGGAACACCCAGGTCTTGGTGGTAAGCGGCCCGGGTGAGTGCAGCTTGCCGAGCGCCAGGAGGATCAGACCCAGCGTCACCAGGATGACGACCGTACGGATGAAGGTCGCCACGTCCGAGTCGACGTTGGCGACGCCAACCTTGGCGAAGATCGCGGTGAGAGCGGCGAAGAACGCCGAGAGCAGCGCCCAGAACGGCCAGGAGTCAATCAGCGACGAATCCATTGGATCCCCTCGTTTGACGACGGGACGCGGTTCGATCCGTCAGGATTCAGCGTATGCGCGTATCCCACCTGAACTGCGGAACCATGAACCCACCGACGATGTCGCCCATCGTCTGCCATGTGCTCCTGTGCGAGACCGCCGACGGGCTCGTGCTCGTCGACAGCGGCCTTGGCCGTCAGGACTTCGCCCACCCGAAGCGCATGGGACCGGGACGCTTCCTGACCCGGCCCGCCCGCAAGGACTCCGAAACGGCAGCCGCGCAGGTTGAGGCTCGCGGCCACGCGCTGGCCGACGTCAAGCACATCGTGCTGACGCACATGGATTTCGACCACATCGGCGGGATCGCCGACTTCCCCGATGCCACCATCCACACGACCGCCGACGAGTACGACTGGGCCGTTGGCAACCCTGACTTCATGTCCAAGCAGCGCTACTCGCAGAAGCAGTGGGCGTACGGGCCACGGTTCGAGCAGCACGCTGGACCAGGCGACACCTGGAAGCACGGCCTCACCGGCATCGAGGTGCTGCCCGGGATCACGTACGTACCGATGCCGGGGCACACCAAGGGTCACGCCGCGGTCGCCGTCGAGCCCGACAGCGGCGGCATCCTCCTCCACGCCGGCGACGCGGTGTTCGACGCCAGCTCGTACACGCCCACCACCCCGGCGGGCACGCCGCTGAAGAAGATCAGCAAGCTGCGCGCGTTCGAGAAGCTCATGGCGCAGGACGGCAAGAGGCTTGCCGGCAACCATGCAACGCTGTCGCGCCTCCACGAGACCGATGGCGTGACGGTGTTCAACGCCCACGACAAGCGCATCTTCGACGAACTCGCCGGCTGACCGGGATGGCACGCACTGGGCAGCAGATGCGGCAACGGACTGTCAACAAGATGAAGAGCGGCAACACCAAACAGGGCAAGGCGCGGATCGAGCCAAGCGGTGGCGCGCGACTGCGTTACTGGTTCGACGGGACGATGGCCCGCGGGACCTCGGCACTTGTGGCCTGGTTGGCGGTCATCACGCTGGGCCTGATTGTGGCTTTCGCGGTGATCATCACCGTCACGGGGACGGAGCCATCACCGGAGAACGCGAAGAAGGGCTTCTTCGGCCAGGTCCTGGCGACGTTCTTCCACGCACTGGATCCGGGCACGATTGCTGGAGACGGCGGCACCTGGCGCTACCTGCTGATCATGCTGGCGCTGACGGTCGCTGGCCTGTTCATCGTCAGTGCCCTGATCGGTGTCATCGCGACCGGCATTGACGACAAGCTCGCGGCGCTTCGCCGCGGCAGGTCGCTGGTGATCGAAAAGGACCACACCGTGATCCTCGGCTGGTCCGACGCGGTGTTCGCGATCGTACGAGAGCTGTCGATTGCCAACGAGAGCCGCAAGAAGCCAGCGATCGTGATCCTCGCCGACGAAGACAAGGTCGAGATGGAGGAAGGCATACGCGAGAAGGTCGCCGACCTCAAGGGCACACGGGTGGTCTGCCGTACGGGATCGGTGCTCGACATCGGCGATCTCGCGCTGACCAACCACGGGTTGGCTCGCTCGATCATCGTGCTCTCACCTGGAGGCGACGAGCCCGACGCCGAGGTCATCAAGACGCTCCTCGCGCTCACCCATGACAGCCGGGGCGAAGGCGCGCACATCGTCGCCGAGATCCAGGACCCTCAGAACCTCGAAGCGGCCCGCCTCGTCGGCGGCGAGCGTGCCGTCATCGTCGACAAGCGCGAAACCATCGCCCGCCTGATCGTGCAGACGTCACGTCAGTCGGGTGCTGCCGCCGTCTACACGGAGCTGTTCGACTTTGACGGCGACGAGATCTACTTCCACTCCGACGCGTCACTGGCCGCTGGCACATACGGCGACGCCGTCCGCGCCTACGAGAAGGCCTCCGTCATCGGACTCGTCTCGCCCGACGGGTACGCCGTGCTCAACCCCGAGGCCGACCGGCCCGTCGGCGACAGCGAGCTCATCGTGATCGCCGAGGACGACTCGGTGCTCGGAACGACACCCAAGAGCGCCGCAACTGTCGATGCCTCACGCATCACCAGGGCTGCCGTGACCCCCGAGCAACCGACCAAGGCGCTGATGCTCGGCTGGAACGAACGCGCAGCCACTGTCGTCAAGGAGCTCGACAACTATGCAGCGCCGGGCTCGACGGTGGAGATCCTCACCGAGTACGGGACACCCGACGTACCGACTCTGACCAACCTGACGGCGACCGTCGCGCACGGTCGTACGTCTGAGCGCGCAACGCTCGACAGCTATGCGATCCGCGACTACGACCAGGTCATCGTGCTCTGCTATTCCGACGAGTTGCCGGCTCAACGTGCCGACGCTCGAACCCTCGTCACGTTGCTGCACCTTCGCGAGATCGTCGGAGAGCGCGCCAAGGGCGATCGACCTTCGCTTGTCAGCGAGATGTTGGACGACCGCAACCGGGCACTGGCCCAGGCGGCGCACGTTGACGACGTCATCGTGTCCGACGAGATCCTCAGCCTGATCCTGTCGCAACTGTCGGAGAACGAACGGCTCGAAGCGGTGTTCCAGGACCTGCTCGACGCCGACGGATCAGAGATCTACCTCCGTCCCGCCAGCGACTACGTCACCGCTGGGTCGATGACGTACGCGACGATTGTCGAAGCCGCTCTGGGTCGCGGCGAGACGGCCATCGGCTACCGCGTCTCGGCCGAAGCCGACGATGCCGCTGCCGGATTCGGCGTCTACGTCAACCCGAGCAAGTCGTCCGTATTCGACGTTCTGGGCAACGATCGCGTCGTCGTGCTGGCGGAGGACTGACGTGGGCATCGACTGGTGGCTCAGGAACAGGGACACCGGCAAGCTGGTCTGGTTCCAGCTGCCCAACCCCTCGTTGTGGGTGTTCATCGTTGCGACCGCGTTGCGGTGGAGCCCGTACGACGAGGTCGACTCAGAGCTGCGCTGGATCGGCTCGGGAGCGCTCATCGTCTGGGGCCTCGATGAGCTCGTACGCGGTGATGCGCCGGTCCGTCGCGTGCTCGGCGCGATCGTGCTGGGCTGGCAGATCACCAACCTGCTGACCTGAAGCGCGCTCCACCGTGAGGCCTGCCACGTTTCATCGACTTGGTTGAATCGCGACGTAATGTGGCAAGGCGGGCTCAGCCCGCGATCCCCACTTGCCGAAGGTTCTACCGTGACGACTCCTGCCCGCCGCACCCACTACTGGGTGTCCTTCTCCCTCCTTGCTGTCGCGGTCGCCTCATTTGCGCTGATGCAGTCGATGACCGTCCCGGTGCTGTCGCGCATCGAGCAGGAGCTGAACACCGACCAGAGCACCGTCACCTGGGTGTTGACGGCGTACCTGCTGTCGGCCTCGATCTTCACACCCATCATCGGCCGTCTCGGCGACGCGGTCGGCAAGAAGCGGATGCTCGTGGTCTCACTCGCGGCACTGTCAGTCGGATCGTTGGTCGCCGCTCTGGCCCCATCCATCGGTGTGATGATCGTTGCCCGCATCGTGCAGGGCGTCGGCGGAGGCGTGTTCCCGCTGTCGTTCGGAATCATCCGTGACGAGTTCCCCGACAGCTTGGTCGCCAGTGCGGTCAGCTTCATCGCATCCCTCGGCGCCGTCGGCTTCGGAGTCGGCATCGTGGTCGCCGGGCCGATCGTCAACGGGCTGGGCTACGCGTGGCTGTTCTGGCTGCCGATGATCGTGACGACGCTGGCCGCGGTCGGCGCTGCCGTGTTCATCCCGGAGTCGCCCGTACGCACGCCGGGCCGCATCCCGCTCCTCCCGGCACTGCTGCTCTCGGCCTGGCTGGTCTGCCTGCTGCTCGCCCTGAGCCAGGCCCACGAGTGGGGCTGGGGATCGCCGAAGTTCATCGGTCTCACCGTCGCCGCGGCTGTCCTTGCGGCGGCCTGGGTGCTGCTTGAGCACCGTGTACCGGTGCCGCTCGATCGACATGCACATGATGAAGCTCAAGGGGGTGTGGACGACCAACCTGGTCGCGCTGCTGGTTGGCGTCGGCATGTACGCGTCGTTTGGCTTCCTGCCGCAGTTCATCCAGACCCCGACGTCAGCGGGCTACGGACTGGGCGCCTCGGTCACCGAGTCCGGCCTGGTCCTGCTGCCGATGGCCGTCGCCTCATTCCTCACCGGCATCGTGTCCGCCCCGATCGCCCAGCGAGTCGGACCGAAGCTGGTCGTCGTGGTCGGCTGCCTGATCGGGGCCGGCGGCATGACCCTCACGGCACTGGTGCACGACACGAAGGTGCAGCTGATGACCTCGGCGGGCCTCACCGGTCTCGGCGTCGGCCTCGCCTTCGCCTGCCTGGCCACCCTGATCGTTGCGGCTGTCCCTCCGGAGCAGACCGGCGTTGCCAGCGGCATGAACACCAACATCCGTACGATCGGTGGCTCGATCGGATCGGCCGTGATGGCGAGCATCGTCACGGCGCACGTGTTCGCCAACGGGCTGCCGCACGAGCGCGGATACACGATCGGCTTCCTGGTCCTTGCCGCCACGATGCTCCTGGCGGCGTTGGCCGGTCTGACGATCCCGACGGTGTCGGGTCGACGCAACGAAGAGCGCCTGCTCAAGGAGCCCGTCGATCGCGAGCTCGCGATCATGGGCGCCTAGCTCAAGGTACGACGAACGTGGAATCCACCGGAGATCGGACGTCGCGGAACACGCCGGTGCCGCGGAACGACACACGTACCTTGTAGGACCCCGTCATGACCTCCTCGGGCACCGTCACGGTCAGCCGACCCTTGCTCGAGGCGAGCAGCGACCTGCTGAAGATTGCGACGTCGTCTCCGTTGGCATGCTCGACCTCGAAGTTGAGAGTTCCCGTGGGCCCGGCCGTCGTGCCGGAAGGCTTGACCATCACGGCAATGTCGACGGTCCCGCCCGGTGCCGGCGGTGGGGTGATTTCGGAGATTGAAAGTGTTGTGTTGTACGCGGGACGCAGTTTCGTCGTCGGAAGCTTCACCGTGCGGCCAGCCTTGAGCTTGTAGGCCTTCCCGCCGCCGACCCACTTGCGTTCATGGGATGGTGTGGGCGGCCAGCCGGATCCCCAATGCCCGTCGGGATAGCACTCGGTCGCCATGAACTTGTATGTCCCCGACCGAAGGCCACCGATGACGTCTGTCGTGCTGGCGCGGGGGTCACCCGAACCCTTGCCTCGGTTGAAGACCCAGGATGCTCCCGACTTGCGGTAGGCCACCAGGCAAGGACCGTTGGTCAGCTTCTTGCCGGTGTTCTTGACGACCTTGCCCTGGGCCTTCGCCGCCGTCGAGAGCCTGATGTCCCCGAGGTTCTTGTTGACCGTTCCGACAGACACGGTCAACGTCCTGTCGAGATATGACAAGCTCCGTGTCGTCACGTCATAGGTGACGGTGGAATTTGCCGCACAGGTCACGGAGAACTTGCCACTCGTTCCCGTCGGCCCACCCCAGCCGCATGGTGGATCGACCGCTCCACTTCCGGGGTTCCGCGGCTCGAACCTCACCCCGGCCACGGGCTTGCGGGACGCATTGAGCACTCGACCGGAGGCCTTTCTCGTGGCCGGCACCGTCAGGCTGACTGGTGTGATGGCGCCGAGCTCGGCATGGACGACAGTTGAGGTCTCAGTACTGCCCCGTTGAGCGAAAACCGTGATGCTGCCACCCTGATCGCACACCAACAGCAGGCTTGATGGATCAGTGGTGTGCTTGATGGCGCGGTTGCAGTACGCAGTGGGTTGGCCAGCAACTTCCGCCCACACGCCGACATTTGTTGTCACCGGTTCGCCCACGGAGTCCTTGACGCTGACGACCAACCAAGTGGGTCGCTGGGTCACCGCGTTGCGCGTCACGGAGGCGCCAGAGCCCAGCTCGAACTGCTGGGCTCCGCCGTCGAACTCCGTGGCGTTCTCGCGCCACAGGTATTCAAACTCGGGCGATCCCGCCGCCAGGGTGTAGGTGCCGGGGGCCAACCCGTTGAACGCGTAGTACCCGTTCGCGTCAGTGTTGGCTTTTGCGAGGTATTCCTGGCCGGGGTGACCGACGCGGACCTCAACCCATCGCGCGGGAAGTCCGTTCTGGTCGAGGATCGTGCCAGAGATCGATGCCGTGGCTGCGGCGGCTGGCGATGGTCCTGTGACGATGAACGTCATCAGCAGACTGCTCATCAGGACGACGATGAACAGACGTACGGATTGGCGTGCATTGAGCAGCGCTTCGAGCATGGCGCAACGCTATCGACAAACCCCGCGACGGGTGCGAGGTTTCAGCGATCTGCCAGCTCGCGGATCAGGTCCATGAATCGTTGGGCCGGCTCGGCGCGATCGTCGCCGCCGAGGAAGTAGCTCGCCTGCTCGACGCGTACGGCGGCGAGCGGATCGTCGCCGAGCGCCTCGTCCAGAGCTGTACCGAGCGTCCCGAGGTCGGCAGTGATCACGTACGCACCGGTTGCCGTGGGATGCGACGCACGGAATGCATCGGCGTCGTCGAACTGCGCGGCGTACATGATCAGCGGCTTCGAGCTGGCCATGAAGTCGACGACGATGCCGGAGACGTCCGACACCATCACGTCAGCTTCGTTGAAGGCTTCGATCAGCGGGCGATCCATGGCCGCCGATCCCCACTGATGCGGTCGACCGGTCGCTTCGGCGTCACTGGCGAGCAGGCGGTTGACGTCGGCGATCATCGCCTCGGCCTCGACGTGATTGGTCCCGGCGAAGTGACGCCTGAAGTGCACGGTGCAGCCGCGGTCGAGCAGCTCCTGCACGATCCGGTCGGCGACGGCGAGTGACGAGACGTTGAGGGTGTCGTCGGCATGGCGCCAGGTCGGCGCGTAGAGCACCGTGGCGGGAGACGTGGGCCTGCCGGTGACCGCGACGATGCCCTCGGTCTGCGGCCGGCCGATCACTCGCACCTTCTCGGCGGGTACGTGTACGCCCGATGCGTCGAACCGGTCGATCGCGGCCTGGCCGGCGACGGCGATGAGGTCGTACTGCAGGACTCTCTCCGACGCGCTCAGCGGCTTGTCGCTGTCACCATGCCCCAGGAACACGTGAGTCGCATCAGAACCCTCGATGAACGCAGTGTTGGCTGACGCTCCGTGCGGGTAGAAGGCAGCCTTGACGCTGGCCGGAATGCCTCCCTGGACGATCGGAACTCCCGGATACATCGCTGCCAGCTCGTGGAAGACGGCCGGCGTACGGGCGACGATGCACCACGGGATGCCCGTCCGCTCGATCCACGGGGACCACATCCCGATGTGCACGCCGACTTTGCCCGCGTACGGCATGGCCACGCGCGAGCCGTATGCATCGACGGCCGCGCGCACCTCGTCGCAGCCGCTGGCGTACCGGTGCATGATCGCGGCAATCAGTCCGAGCACGATGAGCGTGAAGAACGCGACGACCAAACCGGCGATCGGGGCGGCGATGAGGGCGCCGACCGTGGCGACGGTGAGGACTGCGGCGGCACCGGCCCAGACCCGCAGGCGCATGGGAGGTGTGGGGCGGACCCAGACGGGCTGGCCCGGGAAGTGCGCGGCGAGCGGCGGCCTTGCGGTCGCTCTCCTGCGGGCGACGATCCCCATCGCCAGCCCGGCGAGGAGGACGATTACGGCCGCGACGATCACGCGACGACTCTATTGGACGTAACGCACGACGACCCCCACCAGCCGGAGCTGATGAGGGCCGTCGTGGCGGTGATCAGGCTTCGAGGCGAGCCTTGAGCCCGTCCAGCTCGGTCCAGAGCACGGCCGGCAGGGTGTCGCCGAACTGCTCGAACCACTCGTTGATCTGCGGGATCTCGGCCTTCCACTCGTCGGCGTTGAATGCGAGCGCCTTCTCAAGCTGCTCTTCGCTCACGTCGAGTCCATCGGTGTCGATCGCCGAGGTCGGCGGGATCAGGCCGATGGGCGTCTCGAATGCCTCGACCTTGCCCTCGACGCGGTCGATGACGTACTTGAGGATGCGACTGTTCTCGCCGAAGCCGGGCCACAGGAAGCCACCGTCCTCGTCGCGACGGAACCAGTTGACGTAGAAGATCTTGGGGAACTTCGACTCGTCGTTGTTCTTGGCCATGTTGATCCAGTGACCGAAGTAGTCACCGGCGTCGTAGCCGATGAACGGCAGCATGGCCATCGGGTCGCGGCGGACGACGCCGACGGCGCCTGTGGCCGCGGCCGTCGTCTCCGAGGAGAGAGTGGCGCCCATGAACGTTCCGTGGGTCCAGTCGCGCGCCTCGGTGACGAGGGGGATGGTCGTCTTGCGGCGGCCACCGAACAGGATCGCGTCGAGCGGGACGCCGTTGGGGTCGTCGTACTCGTCAGCCAAGATCGGGCACTGCTTGATCGGGGTGCAGAAGCGGCTGTTGGCGTGGCTCGAGAGCTGATCGCTCTCGGGGGTCCAGTCGTTGCCCTTCCAGTCGGTCAGATGGGCCGGCGGCTCGTCCGTCATGCCCTCCCACCAGATGTCACCGTCGTCAGTCAGCGCAACGTTGGTGAACACCGAGTTGCCCTGCTCGATCGTGCGCATGGCGTTGGCGTTGGTGTCCCAACCGGTGCCCGGCGCAACCCCGAAAAGGCCGAACTCGGGGTTGACGGCGTAGAGGCGGCCATCGGCGCCGACACGGATCCAGGCGATGTCGTCGCCGATCGTCTCGACCTTCCAGCCCGGGATGGTCGGCTCGACCATCGCGAGGTTGGTCTTGCCGCACGCGCTCGGGAAGCCGGCCGCGATGTACTTCACGACGCCTTCGGGGTTGGTGAGCTTGAGGATCAGCATGTGCTCGGCCATCCAGCCGTTGTCACGACCCATCACCGAGGCGATGCGGAGCGCGTAGCACTTCTTGCCGAGGAGGGCGTTGCCCCCGTACGAGGAACCGAACGACCAGATCATGCGCTCTTCGGGGAACTGCACGATGTACTTGGTGTCGTTGCACGGCCACTTCACGTCGGCCTGGCCGTCGGCCAGCGGAGCGCCGAACGAGTGGAGCGCGGGGACGTAGTCGGCCTGCGTCTCCTCGATCTTGGTGAGGACGTCCTTGCCGATGCGGGCCATGACGGTCATCGACGCGACGACGTATGCGGAATCGGTGATCTCGATGCCGAACATCGGGTTGTCGGACTCGAGGTGCCCCATGACGAACGGGATGACGTACATGGTGCGGCCCTGCATGCAACCGTCGTACAGACCCTTCATGAGGGTCTTCATCTCGTCGGGCGCCATCCAGTTGTTGGTGGGGCCGGCGTCCTTCTCGTCGACGGAGCAGATGAAGGTGCGGTCCTCGACACGCGCGACGTCGTTGGGGTCGGAGGCGCAGTAGAAGGAGTTGGGCTTCTTCTCTTCGTTGAGGCGCTTGAAGGTGCCTGCTTCGACGAGCTTGTCGGTGATCGAGACCCACTCTTCGGGCGATCCCTCGCACCAGTAGATGTCGGCGGGCTTCGTGAGGGCGGCCACTTCGTCGACCCAGCTCTGCAGCTTGGCGTAGGACGAACGGTAGGTCGTGGAGGTCTGTGCAGGCATGTGTGAACTTTTCCTTCTCGCGCATCGCGAACCGAGCCCCCTCATGGCAAGGGGATGGTGATTCGCACTTCCCGGAGAGCGACGTGTCGCCCGGGATAGCTGATGTGTGATTTTCCGTCACCGACGGGCGGTGGCGATCAACTGACTCTACGCGGGACGGACAGCCGTGGCTAAGGGCGAGACGGGTGAAGATGGTCACATCCGTCCCGCCCTCGGCGCGGCTACTTCGTGTAGGCGAACTTGATCGCGTACGTGCCGCTGACGATGCCCGGGGCGCGAATTTCCCTGTACTTCTCCGACAGTCCGCCGCGGATCGTACGGACTCGGAGCGACGCTGCGAGGTCGTCCTGTCGCGGCTGGAACCGCATCAGGTCGACCAGCTCGTCGAGGCTCTCGGGCTCGTACTCCTCGAACTCCTCACCGAAGTCGTCGTCCTCGGAGTAGTCGTCGAACGACTGTCCCGTCAGCCGCAGGGTGCCGGCCTTGGCGTTGGTCGACATCTTCCAGGTGAAGTCGAGGTTGGCGGGACTGGTGTCGCTGTCGACTGTGGGCTTGAGCTTGACTCGCAAGCTGACGGTGGAGCCGCGCTTGGCCTTGATCGTGCCGCCATTCGAGACGTTCTTCCAGGTCGCGCCCGACTTGTACTGCATGCTGCCGATCTTGAGCTTGCGGTAGTCAGGAGCCAGTTCCGAGGTGACCTCGACGCCGGTGATCTTGACCTTCTCGAACGGGTTGCCCAACAACGACTCGATGTCGCTCGAGAGGTCGTACGCGACCTCCTCAGGGAAGCTCTCCCCGGAGGAGTAGCGCTGCGAGCTGGTCAACGTCTGCGGGAAGGGCGTGCTCTCCCGCTGGTAGGAGATGGCCCACGTCATCACGGACTCACCGGCGCCGAACTGGTTCAGCACGGTCACTGCGTCACTGGCCACCTGCATCGCCACGATGGTCGGGAGTGCGAACGGCACGCTGACCTTGGTCATCGATTCCTTGGTGTCACCGAGACCGGTCGTGGTGCTGTGCACGTTGATCGGAGTCTGCGTCTGCCCGATCAGTCCGAGAATGCCCTGGAGGCGGTCCTGGTTGATCACACCCTTGACCGTTCCGACGTTCGCAAGCTTGTACGAGCCGAGAACGTCGGGCTGGATTGTCACGGTGCTGGCACCGTGGAACGTCTCGGTCGACTTGCCGCTGAACTCGTCCGGGTGACCGAAACCGATGACCCGTCCGTTGCAGATTGCGGTGACGGTGCCGACCGCGGCTGTGGTGATCTCACCGTACGAGAACGTGGTGGCGAGGTTGCCGCCGACGACGATCGGGTAGTTGACCGGAGCGGACGACTGACCGACGGTGTCGACGAAGCCGGACTTCTTGAAGGTGCTCTTGGTCTGCAGCTGGGGTGAGCGCTTGGCCAGGGCGTTTGCCGTCTCGGCCGTGGCGCCAGAGACCTGCTTTTTGGGCCGCAGCATGCGCTGGGGGCCGAGCGGGGCGTTTCCTTCGCTCGCGTTCTGCATTGACGCGATCGCACCCTTCGAGACCGGCGTGGCCTGCTTGGCGGCGGCTGCGGGAGAGGGGGCGGTGGGGTTGTACTTCGGGTTCTGCAGGTCGTACATGTACGCCGCGGGAGTCACGCCGGCGATGTCACTGGGGCTGGTGCTGAATCCGTACGAGACAGCACCGATCAGGTTGCCCGTGGCGTCGTCATAGACCGGCGACCCGGACATGCCCGCCCAGATGCCGGCGTCGACGGAGCCATCGCCCTTGGTGATGCGACTGCCCTCCATCTTGAACACGAGCAGATCCATCCCGGGACCGATCCCGTTCTGGATCGTCTGCAGGTAGGTGCCGTGGAACTCCTCCGGCGTAGTGCCGGAGACGGTCGTGAGACCCGTGACCGCCTGACCCGGTGTGAGGGTCGAGGCGTCGTAGGCGGCGGGGCAGTTTGATCCGACCGCCGCGTGGGCCGAGGTTGTCGTGGCGGCGATGCCACCGACGACGAGTGCCGTTGCGGCTGTGAAGCTGGCGATGGAGTGCACGGGACGCGACAACATATGGGGTCCTCCCCTGTGGGCAAAGTTCGCGAAGTTCGAGGCTAGGCCACCGAGACAGCCGTGGGTTGGCTTTGGGGCGAACCGGCCGGATTTTCACTCGGCTCCGGGCCACGCTAGAATCATCGAGGCCCTTCGGGGCAAGCGCCCGTAGCTCAACGGATAGAGCATCTGACTACGGATCAGAAGGTTGGGAGTTCGAATCTCTCCGGGCGCGCAAGACCACCCCGTACTAACCATCTGGTCGTACGGGTTCGTCTTCTCCAGGTGTTCGTCCGGCGTTCAGCGCAATCTGCGTACGAAACGGATCGGGCCGACGTACAGTTTCCTCAAGTCACTCCCGATTTTCACCAGACTTGCAGTGATACTCCCACCCTAGGAACAACCATGGCCTCACGACTCAAGACTCTGACGGTTGCGGCTGTTGCCGCCGTCACCACCATTTCCCTTCAAGGGATGCCGCAGGCAAGCGCAGCGACAGACACGTTCATCTTCGCCAGCGTCGCCGGTGGCACGCGAATCAGCGCGCTCGGCACCACTGTCACCTCCGACCTGACGGCAGAGTCATCCGTGGTCGGCAAGAGCCCAGCCGCGACGAGCAACAAGGTCGCAAGCGTCCGCGTCGCGAAGCTCGCGCAGGTTGGCGCTGTCACCACCGACGCCGCCGCCGTGAAGGCTGGCAACGGGTTCGCGACGACCGCTCACTCCCACGCAGCCAACATCAGCCTGCTCAATGGAGCCATCAAGGTTTCTGCGGTGGACACGACGAGCAAGGCCGAGTCCAAGAGCGACGCATCGCCGACCGCAAGCAACAACACGGAGTTCTTGGGACTCACCATTGCCGGCAAGAAGTACCCGGTCAACGTTCCCAGGAACACCGGCGTCACCATCCCGGGTCTCGCGCAGGTCACCCTCAATGCCTCCTCGATCGAGTCCGAAGGCGAGAGCGTGATCGCGCAGGGCGCAGGTCTCTACGTCACGCTGTTGAAGCCGATGAACGGTGTTGCAGCTGGCGCAGTGATCGTCCTGAACCCCACCTATACCTTCATCATTCCGGCGACTGACGTGAACGGCGGCCTCCAGCTGCAGGGCCGCGGGATGGGCGCGTACGCGTTCGCTCACGTCGGCGATGAGGTCCAGGCACAGACCGGTCAGATCGGCGCCAAGTCCCTGCCGCCACGCGGCACCGACGGCAAGACCGTGTCGAACACGACGCTCAAGGTCAAGGTTTCAGGGCTGCTGACTGCCAAGGCGGTCGAGTCGACTGTCAACGGCACGACCATTCCCGCGCTGGCGGAAGCGACGGTCACCAGCACGATCACAGACCTGCGGCTCTTCCCGAGCCTGTTGTCGAGCGGCCTGATCACGGCGACTGCCATCGGATCCACGGCACACGTTCGCGTCGATGACGGGACGCCCATCACCGAGGGCAACCTGCAGTTCATCAACCTGAAGATCGCAGGCAAGGCCATCCCAATCGATGTCGCCCCGAACACCACTCTCAACGTTGCGGGACTCGGCAAGGTGGTCATCAACGAGCAGAACCAGATCCGGACGGCTGGTTACGGCCACGCATTCCAGGTCATCGCGCTCCACATCACGCTCGACACGGCGCGGGGCGGACTGCCTGTCGGAGCCGAGATCAAGCTGGGCGACTCGTACGCCATCGCCTACGGCTGAGCCGCGGCAGCTCGTCGCATCTTTCCGGCGGGGGACCGCTTCACCGTCGGAGAGATGCGACGAACTCCAGCTTGTCGATCACCCGGTCGGCAATGACGAACGGGTAGAGCGGCTCCTTGCCCATGCCGCGGTTGATCTGGTTGAGCGCGATGCTCAGCGGGATCCACAATCCGACAACGACATCGCGAAATGACGTGAACGCCGTCGGCGGCGCGGTCGCCATCAGACCGAACTGGCGGGCGTTGTCGATCGTCTCGTTGATGTGGAGGTAGTGGGCAAACGTCTCCGCGAAGTCCTCGTACGGGTGCATGGTGGCGTACGTGCTGATGTAGCTGCTCTCCCACCCATCGGGAGGGCCCTCGGAGTAGTGGCGGTCGATCGCGTCCTGATAGCTCTGGGTCTCGTCGCCGAACAGCTCTCTTGCCGCCTCGAGAAGGTCGCCGTGCACCAGAACGGCCTCGAAGTAGTGGCCGAGCTCATGGCGGAAGTGGCCCAGCATGGTGCGGTAGGGCTCATCGAGCTTGGCGCGAACTGTCTCCCTGTGCGCAACGTCGCTTTCAGCGAGATCGATCGTGATCAGCCCACGATCGTGGCCGATCACCACGTTTTCCGCCACGCTCGACAACAGGTCGAAACGAAGCCCATCGGGGTGCGCGTCGCTGTGTGGCTCGATGACGAAACCCAGCTGGTCGAGCTCCACGATGACGTGGCGCTTGGCACGCTCGGCCACCACGTACTGGGCCATGCCGATGGAGTCATCGTCGTTCGGCCGAGTCTGTGTCAACGAGCACGAGAAGCACCGAGCGTCACTTTCGCGCATCAGCCAGGTGCAACCCGCGATGGTTGCGTTGCCGCACCGTACCCATCGTCCACCGACGCCCACGTACTCGCCGGTCTCCCCGAGAGGGACGATCGCGTGTTCCTGGCGCGAATAGCCCTGCGGGGTGTCGCATCGCACGCAGCGATAGTTCTCGAAATACAGTGCGGCATCGCAGACGCGACAGGTGAACGCCTTCACGAGTGCCTGCCGCTCACGGGTTGTCGCTGGTGGGCGCAGCCTTCTTCGCAGGTGCTGTCGTCTTTGCGGGGGCCTTCTTGGCAGGAGCCTTCTTTGCCGCTGCCTTCTTGGCAGGCGCAGCCGTTTTCGCGGGTGAAGCGGCGGCGGCCTTCGGCGGCGTGGTCGCCGGGCGAGGCTGCGTGTATGACGGAGTCGGCGTGTTGCCGGCCATGCGCCGCGCAGCCGAGAAGGCAGCGGCACCAGCACCGGTGATCACACCGAGGAGGGCGACCTTCTTGAGCTTGCCGCGCTTCTTCTTCGGCTTGACCTTCTCGGGCATACGGTCGGCGACGCCGTCCGGCAACTTGTCGAAGAGCTCGCCGCGAAGCTCGAGCAGCTGCTTGCGGTCGGGCAGCAGGTCCCAGAGCTCTTCCTTGTCGGGGATCCGGTCCTTGACCTGGTCACGGAACCCGGGCGCGCGATCGACCAGGTCCTTGGCCTGATCGGCGAGGCCGTCTATCTGGGCATCGATCTTCTTGCGGATGGAAGCCTTCTTGAACAACATGTGCTCTCCTCTGTTGGCGTCACGCCTTGGGGCCATCGTCGCAGGCCGGGGGTTGTCATTCCAGCCGAACGTCGTCCGGCTCCTTGTCGGTACGTACCCCACGCCAGCTTGGATGACGCAGATTTCCGCTATGAGTCCATTCGCCGAAGGCAACCTCACCCACGATTCGCGGAGTGACCCAGTTGGCATCGCGCTCGACCTCGCGCGGAACGTCGATGAACGGACTGGTCTTGCGCGCGAGCGGTTCGAGCTTCTTTTGCAGGTCCGCGAGGGTGCGCTGGGTGAATCCGGTGCCGACCTTGCCGACGTACTGCAAGCCGCCCTCGCCAGGGATGCCGAGCAGCAGCGATCCGATCATGCCTGCGCGGGAGCCATTGCCGCCCTTCCAGCCGCCGATGACGACCTCTTGCATGCGTTGGTGCTTGATCTTGATCCACGACGACGACCGCTTCTCGCCGACGTAGCGGCTCTCGCGGCGCTTGGCGATCACGCCCTCGAGGCCGAGCTTCTTGCTCGACGCGATCGCCTTGGCAAGCGTTCCGTCGTATGCCGGCGGCACCAGGATCGTGTGCCCGTCGTCGAGATCAAGCTTGCGCAGCGCGGCTCGACGGGCGAGGTAGTGGTCGTTGCGCAACCCCTCGCCGGCATCGGAGAGCAGGTCGAACACCATGTACGTCGCCTCGACCCGATCAGCCGCGGCGGCGACCTCGGCCGGCTTCGTGAGCCCCATGCGCTGCTGGAGGAGGCCGAAGTCGGGAGCGCCATCATCGTTGAGCGCAACGATCTCGCCGTCCAGGATCGAGTCCTCGAGCTCGAGCGCGGCAAGCGCCTCGACGACCTCGGGGTAGGCGACCGTCACGTCATTGCCCTTGCGGGTGAACAGCCCGATGTCGTCACCGTCGACCACGGCGATCGCCCGGATGCCGTCCCACTTCATCTCGAAAGCCCAATCGGACTCGTCCTCGAGGTCGCCTGGCGTGCCAAGGGTGGCCAGCATCGGCGGAACGAACTTCCTCGAAAGGGTATTTGTCGACTTTTTGGTGGAGTTGGACGTCTTGGTCGACGTCTTGGACGAGGGCTTTTCCTGCATGAGGTGGATGAGCCAGTTCTTGTCGGTCTTGATGAGCGCGTACTTCGGGGTGCCCTCCAGCTCGCCCTTCGTCCCTGTCAACGTCACGATGACCTCGTCGTCGCGCCACTTCTCGAGCTCGTAGGTGCCGGTGTCCCAGATCCACGACTTGCCGGCTCCGTACTCTCCCTTGGGGATGGTTCCCTCGAACGTCGCGTACTCCAGCGGGTGGTCCTCGGTCTGCACAGCCAGGTGGTTCTTGGAGGGCTCGGTCGGCACACCCTTGGGCAGGGCCCACGAGACGAGCACGCCGTCGTGCTCGAGTCGGAAGTCCCAGTGCAGCGCGCTGGCGTGGTGCTCCTGGATCACGAAAAGGTTGCCGTCAGTGACGACCGGGCTGCCGACCGGGACCGGCTCCGGTGTCTTGGAGCCATCGCGCTTGGCCCGGTAGTCGACGAGTCGGTCGGTTGACGGCGTCGGACCGACGAGGTGTGCCATCGGGTCCTTGCGCCTCTTCATCCTCGCCAGCACCTCGTCGAGCGAGAGGTGGTCGAGGTCCGGGTCGTCCAGCTCCTTCCACGTACGCGGTGTCGCGACGTGGGGTTCGAGGGTGCCGCGCAATGAATAGGGAGCGATCGTGGTCTTTGACGAGTTGTTCTGGCTCCAGTCGACCAGCACCTTGTTCTTGCGGAGGCTCTTCTTCATGTCGCTGACGACGAGCTCGGGAAGCTCGGACTCCAGCGCCTTTGCCAGCTCCTTGGCGAACGCGTTGATGTAGGTGGCGTCCTGCGATCCGTCGAGGCCGGCGTAGAGGTGGATGCCCTTGCTGCCGCTGGTGACCGGGACGGCCTCGAGTCCGATGTCCTTGAGCATCTGTCGCGCGATCTTGGCCACCTCGGCACACTCGGGCAGCCCCGCACCGGGACCCGGGTCGAGGTCGAGCACGAGCCGATCAGGGTTCTGCGGAGTGCCGCGCCGGTTGACCTTCCATTGCGGTACGTGGAGCTCCAGTGCCGCGACCTGCCCGGCCCATGCCAGGGCTGCCGCGCTCGTGAAGACGGGGTAGTCCTTGGTGTCGCTGCTGTGCTGGATCGTCACCCGCCGTATCCAGCTGGGCGCTGAGCTGGGGAGGTTCTTCTCGAAGAACACCTCGCCCGGCTTGTCGGCCGTCCCGACGCCGTTGACCCAGCGCTTGCGCGTCGTCGTGCGATCGGCGAGGTGCGGGAGAAGGAGCGGCGCGATCTCGACGTAGTAGTTGATGACCTCGGCCTTGGTGGTCCCGGTCGAGGGGTAGATGACCTTGTCGGGATTGGTCAGGCGAAGGCGATGACCCGCGATCGACACGGTCTGCGGCGCATCGGCCATCGGCGGTCCTCTCCGTCCCTACCGTTTCTATCGGAAGTAGACCTACCCGCGGCCCCCAGCCACCAAACTCTGCGCCAATCAGGCGTGCATCTGGTCCTAAAGAACTATGTGAACTAGTTACTAGTGTTGACAAAACTCTTGTGGTCTCGTGTGGTCCGTGTAAGAGTATGAGAGCCGGTTGAGCAAAAGCCGCGCACGGTTACAAGACTCTTTGGAGTTTCCCCGTGAATGCAGCTCCCGTAGTTTCCATCGATGACACCACCGACCTTCTTGAGAAGGCCGCCACTGCAGATGAGCACGAGCGCAAGGTGCTCGAGGACGAGCTCGTCGCCCGCTACCTGGGTCTCGCAAATAACCTCGCTGGGCGTTATGCCGGCCGAGGCGCCGATCGAGAAGATCTAGTCCAGGTCGCCAGCTTCGCGCTGGTCAAGGCGATCAGGGGGTTCAACCACGATCGCGGCGAGTTCGTACCGTTCGCCACCGTGACGATCCTCGGCGAGATCAAGAAATACTTTCGTGACTACTGCTGGGGAGTGCGACCGCCGCGACGCATCCAGCAGCTCCAGGCTGACATAGCGGCCGCGACCGAACGCAAGCTCCAGGCGGAGGCGCATGCTCCCGACGATGTCGACCTCGCTGACGAGCTCGACACAGATCTCGCGGACATTCGGGAGGCGATGGCTGCCCGCAGCTGTTTCTCACCCTCGTCGCTCGACCAGCCGGTACGTCTCGGCGGTCGCCCGCTCGGTGAGTCCCTGTCCGTCGAGGACTCCGACTTCGAGTTCATCGAGGAGTGGGTGACGATCGCCCCGTTGTGCCAGCAGCTGGACGACGCTGAGCGTGAGCTGCTCAGGCTTCGCTTTGTGGAGGACAAGACCCAGCAGGAGATCGCTGCGATCGTCGGAGTGAGTCAGATGCAGGTGTCCCGCAGGCTGTCCAAGCTCCTCGACGCCCTGCGCGCTGAAGCGCTCGGCTCAGCTGCCTAGTCGTTCAGGTCGACGTAGCGGGAAGTGAACGAGCTTCCCGCCACGTCCGTCATCATGGTTGACACCTCGTCCACGACTGAGACCGCCAGGTGCTCAAGTGGTGGACGCTCGGGAAACATTTCGTCGTCGATGGCCGAGTGCCAGATCAGCGAGACGTCGTGGTGGCGTCCGCACTCCTCGCACAGGTCGCGCAGGCGCTTGGACGCGAGCTCATCCGTCGGCATCTCGCACACTGCGACGACGGTCGCGTGGGGTTGGTCCCGCCCGGCGAGACCTTCGAGGGCGCGTTGCCCGGCCACCGTGTCGAGCCTGCAGATGACGTTCCGCGCGGATCGCAGCCAGCCGGCATCGACGCTGACGGCGTGGGTTCGGCAGCCACGTCGACTGAGCTCGGTGCTCAATGCATGATCAACGCGATCATTGTCACCGAACAGCGTCACGGTGAGTACTTCAGCGCCTCGAATGGGAGTGGCGATCGGGTTGGGGCGGTCGGGCATCCGGCGTCCTTTCCAGTTCGCGCCGGTTGATGGAGCAACCGGTCAGGGCCGAGACGTACCCGCTGGTCGGAGCACCAAACGGGTTCGTTCTGCCACCTCTTGGATCTGTGGAAGAGTTGTGGTTTCCTAGTGGCGAAAATCAAGCAGGCGAGGGGTGAGCGATGGACACGTCCTTCTTTTCAGAGATGGCGTTGGAGCTCCACAATGAGCCCACCGCTGAACGCACCATTGAGCGCATTGCGGAGTTCGCGAAAGTCGCCACCAGCTGCGATGACGCCGGGATCATGCTTGTCCAGGGTCGCAATCAGATCGAGACGGCGGCAGCAACGTCGAGCAGGGTGGCCGAGTCGCACAATCTGCAGATCATCTTCGACGAAGGGCCGTGTCTGGACGCGATCGAGGGAGGCCCCCTTTATCTCGCGAATGATGTGGCCGCTGACCTCCGTTGGCCGGCGTGGGGGCCGGCTGTTGCCGAGCTCGGGATGCGCAGTGCGTTGAGCCTGCGGCTCGAGACGCGTGCCCGACGCTACGGATCGCTCAACCTCTATTCGGAGCGCACTGACGCGTTCGACGACGATGACGTCGCGGTCGCCTCGATCTTCGTGACGCACGCGTCAGTGGCACTCGCCGCTGCCCACAACGAAGAGGGCTTGCAGGTCGCGATCGATGCTCGCAAGCTGATCGGACAGGCCCAGGGCATCCTGATGGAGCGCTACGACCTCGACGCCAATCGCGCCTTCGACTTCCTCCGTCGGCTGTCGCAGCACCACAACGTCAAGCTGCGTGACGTGGCGGCCTGGGTCGTGGAACACCGGACCTCCGACCATGTCGACCTCGCGGCAACGACTCCGACCGGCGAGGTCTCAGTCAGCTAGGCACCCTTGGCGGCCTTCTTGCGAGCGGTCGCCTTTTTCGCTGGCTTCGACGCGGCCTTCTTGGTGGCCTTCTTGCGCTCGACGCTGCGCTTGAGTGCCTCCATCAGGTCGACGACCTCGCCACCGTCCTCGTCGTCCTCGGGCTTCTCGCCGAACGTCGCCTCGGTGTCGATCGACTCACCCTTGTCGAGCTTGGCCTCGACGAGCGTCCTGAGCTGTTCTTGGTAGTCGTCCTTGAAGTCCGAGCTCTGGAAGTCGGCCGCCAGCGAGTCGACGAGCTGGGCCGCCATGTCTCGCTCCTTGGCGCTGATGCGCACCGTCTCCTCAAGGATCGGGAAATCGACCTCACGCACCTCGTCATCCCAGAGCATTGTCTGCAGGATGAGCACGCCGTCGCGTACACGCAGCGCAGCGAGCCGGGTCTTCTGGCGCATGGCGAAGGTGACGATCGCCGTACGGTCTGAGTCCTCAAGGGCCTTGCGGAGGAGCACGTACGGCTTGAGCGCTTTGTCCTCGGGCTCGAGGAAGTAGCTCCGGTCGAAGCGGATGGGGTCGATCTGATCGTCGGGGACGAACTCGAGGACCTCGATCTCACGTGTGTACTCGGCGGGAAGCGACTTGAAGTCCTCGTCGGTCAGCACCACGGTGTTGGAGCCGTCGTCATAGGCCTTGTCGATGTCCTCATAGGCGACCACCTTTTCGCACACCTCGCAGCGACGCTGGTAGCGGATGCGTCCACCGTCCTTGTTGTGGACCTGGTGCAACGAGACGTCGTGGCTCTCGGTGGCGCTGTAGAGCTTGATCGGCACATTGACCAGCCCGAAGCTGATGGCGCCCTTCCAGATCGATCGCATAGGTACAAGTGAACCGCGAGGCGGGGACATATGCCAACGGCAGCCGTTTAGAGCGAGGCCGCAGTGGGCACGTTGTTGTCATGACGAACACCATCTCCCTACCTCCTGAGCTGTCCGACGGGTTCCCGGCGCAGCAACAGCAACCGCCCGGTCTGACGCAGAAGATGGAGCCCGTGCCGGACCACGGCGAAGACTCGTACAAGGGGTCAGGCAAGCTAAACGGCCGCAAGGCGCTGATCACCGGCGGCGACTCGGGCATCGGTCGCGCCGTAGCGCTCGCCTTCGCTCGTGAGGGTGCCGACGTTGCGTTCACCTACCTTCCAGAGGAGCAGGACGACGCGGACGCGACGAGCTCATTGCTCGAGCCCGAGGAGGGCAAGGTCGTGGCGCTGGAAGCGGACCTGCGTACGAGCGAGGCGTGTGACAAAGCGATCAAGGATGCGGTGGAGGCTCTGGGCGGTTTGGACATCCTCGTCAACAATGCGGGGTTCCAATGGGCTCGCGACGAGGGCGTCGAGGAGATCACCGACGACCGTCTCGACCGGGTGCTCAAGACCAATCTGTACTCGCTGTTCTGGATGACCCGCGCGGCTGTGCCGCACCTGTCGGAGGGCTCGTCGATCATCAACACGAGCTCGATCCAGGCGTACGAGCCGTCGCCGACCCTGCTCGACTACGCATCTACGAAGGCAGCGATCAACAACTTCACGATCAATCTCGCAGGTGACCTGGGTTCGAGGGGTATTCGGGTCAACGCTGTCGCGCCGGGACCGATCTGGACACCGCTCCAGCCCGCCACGCAGCCCACCGAAAAGCTCGAGAAGTTCGGTCAGGACACGCCACTGGGTCGCGCCGGGCAGCCGGCCGAGGTTGCGCCGGCGTTCGTGTTCCTGGCCTCCGAGTCGGATGCGAGCTACGTCTCCGGCACCGTGCTAGGCGTGACCGGCGGCAAAGCCGTCTTCTGAACAACAGATGAGGAGAAGCAAGTGCCAGGCAAGAAGAACTCAAGTCTCAAGAAGCCCGACATGTACGAGGACCTGCGTGACGAGGGCGCGTCCAAGGAGAAGGCGGCGCGCATCTCGAACGCGGCGGCAGCCGAGGGCACGTCAGCCGTCGGGAAACGTGGCGGCGAGTCCGGCTCGTACGACGACTGGACCGTCAACGACCTCAAGAAGCGCGCCAAGGAGCTTGACCTCGAGGGCTACTCCGACAAGAACAAGGACGAGCTGATCGAGGCATTGCGCAACCACTGACGCTCATCGGCGCTGCGCGACCTCGATCACCCGGCGCGCGGCGTCGGTAAGGCTCTCGCCAGACTCAGCAGCACGTTCCAGGAGAACCGCGTACGCACGATTCATTGGCACGTTCTCCAGCTCGGCGATGACACCTTTGGCCTGCTCGATCGCGACCCTCGTCGCGAGCGCATCCTGCACGCGCTTCATTGTGCTGGCGAGATCCACGTGCTCGGTCTGCACGATCAAGAGTGTGGCGATGTCGGCGAACGCCTGTGCGACGACAGTTTCCTCGGGCGTGAAGGGTGCTCCGTTGATGCGGAAGACCCCCATTGCTCCCAGAGCGGATCCGTGCCAGCGAAGCGGGGACGCGTGGGCCAGCTCGAAGCCGGCCTCGACAATGATCGGGCCGACGGCTCTCCACCGACGTGCCAGCTCGACAGCACCGGAGACCTCGACCGGAGTCGCCGAGTCGTGGGCATCGACGCAGGGACCTTCATCGAACTGCGCCTGGTGCAGCTCGAGGTCCGCGGCGTCATGGCTCGAAGCGGCGAGCAGCTCGAGACCGCGACCGTCATTGAGCAGGATGCCGCAGGCGTCAGCACCCAGGACGGACCGCACGCTGGAGAGCAGCGAGGCGAGGAAGCCCGAGACGTCGTGGTCGTCGACCAGAGCGGCTGACGCCTTCGCCAGGGCTCGAGTTGCGTCGTCTGTCTGCATGTCAGTCGCCTTCGATCGTGAAGTCTCGGAAGTTGATGCGGCGCTGGATGATGTCGTTGGCAACCTCGGCGAGTGGGCGGGCGCGGGCAAATGCCTGGCCGCGCAGAAGAGCCATCGCGTCCTCAGGGCGCACGCCCAGCTGGGCGACGACCATTCCAGTGGCTTGGTGGATCTCAGCCCGGTATTCCCACGTCGCGGTCAGCTCGTGCGAACCGATCTTGGGATCCTGCAGGAGCGCTGTGCTGACGGTGACGCCGAGGAAACGCGCGAGCGACTCGTCGTCCTCCTTCTGGGGCTGAGCGCGATGCAGGGTCATGACGCCGAGCTGTGAGTGTTCAGCGCTCAACGGAATAGCCAGGACTGTGCCGGTGAAGCCAATTGCCTTGAGTCGGTCAGCGAGGGCGATCCACCGCTGTTCGTCGCCGTTGCCGAGCTGGGCGATCACGACCGATCCCGTACGTGCGGCGTCATGGCCGGGTCCTTCGCCGACGACATCTTGCAGGTCCTCGAGCGTGCGAGCCAGCTGATTGGTGGCAGAGACGGTCAGCCGGTCTTCACCTGTGTAGTTGAGAGTCAAGGCTGATCCGTCGGCATCGAGCATGAGCCGGCCTGCCTCAGAGAGTCGCGCAGTCAGAGACTCCTCACCGCTGAGGGAGGAAAGCACTGTGGCGAACCGACCGAGGGTCCGATCGTCGTGTGGTTCTGTCATTGCTGGGTCCGACCCCGTTCCGGCGAGCTGCCTCTTACGACTCTACGCGGATCCCGTGGGTCCACAATGGGTGCATGAGCGCCCGTTCTGAGCACGTCATCGTCGTTGGCGCGGGCATGGTCGGCCTGTCGACAGCCTGGTTCCTGCAGCGTGAAGGTGTGCGAGTCACGGTCGTCGACCGTGGCGGCGTCGCCGCGGGATCGTCATGGGGCAATGCGGGATGGCTCGCGCCCGCCCTGACGCTGCCGTTGCCAGATCCGGCGATCCTCGCTGGCGGCATCAAGGCAACGCTGAGCCCGTCGTCACCGGTCTACATACCGCTGACGACCAATCCCAGGTTGCTGAAGTTCCTCGCCGACTTCACCCGGCACTGCACGCCGTCGAAATGGCGAGCGGCGATGACGGTCTTCAACCAGGCCAACGCCCTCGCCCTCGATGCGTTCGACGAGCTTGAGGGTCTCGCCGAACCGACCAAGGCGGCCGAACCGTTCATCGCGGCATTCGCCTCAGACTCCGATCGGCAGAAGCTGATCGATGAGTTCGACCACGTGGCCGAGCTCGGCATGCAGACCGCGTACGATCTGCTCACCAGCGATGAGGTCCACGCCCTCGCGCCCGCACTCGGCGCCGCCGTGACCTGCGCCGTAAGGCTGACGGATCAGCGATTCATCAACCCCGGACGGTTCGTTCACGCGCTTGCCGACGCCGTACGCGGCCGCGGCGCCGAGATCGTCAACGCCGACGTGCGCGACATCCGCGACACCGGGGCGGGCGCGGAGCTCGAGGTCAGGAATGGCGTGCCACTGCGTGCGGACGCTGTGGTGATCGCGACCGGCACGTGGCTCGGGTCACTGGCCCGCGACTTCGGCGTCTCGACGATCGTCCAGGCGGGTCGCGGCTACAGCTTCACGGTGCAGCCTGAGCAGATGCCGGTGGCGCCGATCTACTTCCCGGCTCAGCGCGTGGCGGCGACGCCGCTCGGTGACGGGCTCCGGGTCGCAGGGATGATGGAGTTCCGCAAACCCGGCGCTCCGCTCGATCCGCGTCGAATCAAGGCGATCGTCGACGCGGCGACCCCGATGCTGAAAGGCGTCGACTGGGAAGCACGTACCGATGAGTGGGTCGGCTCGCGGCCGTGCACCGCCGACGGATTGCCGCTCGTGGGACGTACGAAGTCCGAGCGCGTGTTCGTGTCTGGTGGGCACGGTATGTGGGGCATCGCCCTCGGGCCGCTGAGCGGCAAGCTGCTCGCCGCCCAGATCGCCCGCGGTGAGGACGCGGGGCTGCTGTCGTCCTTCGACCCTCTGCGCTGACACACTCAGAGCATGACGAGCGAACGCTTCACCCTGCGCCAGAAGATCACCCTGATGGTCAACCGGTACGAGCTGCATGCGCTCGCCGACGACGGCACCGAAGGACCACTGCTGGCCTTCGCCGAGCAGAAGCGGATGGCGTTCAAGGAGCAGGTGACGTTCTACACCGATGCCGCCAAGACCGATCCGATCTTCGGGTTCAAGGCGCGACAACGCATGGACCTCGCCGCCACGTACGACGTCACCGACAAGGATGGAACGCCGATCGGTGAGTTCCGCAAGGACTTCGGCAAGTCGCTGCTGCGCTCGACCTGGCACCTGTCGACACCCGACGGGCTCACGGCGATGGGTCAGGAACGCAGCCAGGGAGTCGCGATCGCGAGGCGGGTCCTGGACTTCGTGGGAGAGCTGCCGATCTTCCTGCGATTCCATTTCGACTTCACGGCGGCCGATGGACAGATCATCCTCACGTCGGAGCGCCAGCGTTCGCTGCGGGACCGCTATGAGCTCACGGTGCCCAAGCTCGAGAACGGTTGGCAGCTCGACTGGAGAGTTGCCACGGCGATGGCTGTTGCGCTCGATGCGCTTCAGGGTCGCTGAACGTTCGAGCCGATAGTCTCGGCTCATGATTCGTCCTTGGCACGCTGTCATTGCCGCGATTGCAGGGTTTGCCCTGATTGGGCAGACCATCCTCTCGGCGAACGAGGACCGCGACATGGTCAACCTGTTCAGCTACTTCACGATTCAGTCCAACATCCTGATGTTGATCGTCTCTGTGCTGCTGGTCATCAACCCGCGTCGCGGTGGCACGGCTTTCGGCATCCTGAGACTTGGAGCGCTGGTGGGCATCACGGTCACGGGAGTCGTCTATTCGATCCTGCTTGCCGGCAACGCCGACTTCAGCGGCATCGAGTGGTGGTACGACAAGATCTTCCACTACATCGTCCCGGCGATGTCAGTGCTGGGCTTCCTGCTGCTCACCCCGCGTACCAAGCTCGACAAGAGCGCTAGGTGGTTCCTCGTCTGGCCGCTTGCGTGGCTGGCATACACGCTGATTCGCGCCGAGGTGTCGGAGCCGGTCTTCACGCTCACGGCGACCAAGAAGGGTCCGGTGCCGTACGACTTCCTCGACATCGCCGACCACGGCGGCGTCTTCGTCACTATCGCGTGCGTGGTCGTGCTGGCACTCGCCCTCGCGATCGCCTCGTTCTACATCTGGTTCAGTCAGCGCGGCGACGACGTCGTGGCTGCCTGACCGAGCAGTCCGCGGTCGTCGGCCGACACCTCGAAGACGTACGTGAAGAACGGTGGGATGCTCGCTGCCAGCGCGACCAGCGTTGTCCTGTGGCTCCAGACGAATGATCGGCGAGCGACCAGGCACACCACGACGTACGCGATGAAGATGCTGCCGTGGATGGGCCCGGCGACCGGGACGCCACCCTCGTGCAGGCCGAAGGGCTCGGTCTTGACGATCCACTTGCAGAACATGGCTGAGAGCAGGAGAGCCCAGGAGAGGGCTTCGGCAATGGCAACGACTCGAAATGTTGTGCGCACGGCGGCCACGGTACCCGCGTAACCAGACCGCAATGTGAGGCGGGGACAATGACGACATGGCGTTCCTGCTGCGAGTCGAGCTTCCGGACGTGCCGGGATCGCTCGGTGCGCTCGCGACGGCGCTCGGTGGCGCCGGGGCAGACATCGAGGCGATCGAGATCGTCGAACGCCAGTCGAGCGGCCGGGTCATCGATGACGTCCTGCTCGAGCTGCCACCCAGGGTGATGCCGGACGCTCTGATCACGGCGTGCCACACGCTCGACGGCGTACGGGTGCACTGGATATCGCGCTACAACGCCGGGGCCAACCTGAGCATGGACCTGGAGGCTGTGGAGACGTTCACGGCTGATCCCGAACATGCCGTCGCTGAGCTGGTCAACGTCATCCCGGTGACGTTCCGTACGGACTGGGCGATGGCGCTGCACAAGGTGGACGGCAAGGTTGCCGTGATGTCGAAGTCCCCGTCTGCGCCCAAGCTCGTGCCCGAGGCCGAGTCATGGCTGGCGATCCGTACGGCGAAGGTGCTGCCCGAGATCGCGGCGTGGGACTCGACCGTGCTCGCCGCCTGCCCCGGCAAGGATCGCCAGGGTCACCGCTTCGTCGTGGTCGTGGGTCGCCACGGCGGACCCGAGATCCTGGCGTCCGAGCTCGCTCGACTGGGCCACATGGTCGGTCTCGCCGCGTCGGTCCAGAAGGTCTGACGGTTTACCACGCCGGCAGGGCAAGCATGCTCCTAGCGGGGGAAATTAGCGTTGCCCGGACGACGTTTACCCTGCCAGCGTGGTAAACCGCAGCTATTCGGCGGGCTTGGTCACCGGGGTGTGGGAGTGGTGGAAGCGACCGAGCGCGTCGACCTCCTTCTCCATCTGCGGCACCGCGCCAGCGGCGATCCGGCGTACGAGTGGCCACGCGAGAGGTGAGTTCATCAACGGCTTGGTCCAGTTGGAGACCACCACGGACTTCCTCACGTAGACGCGGCCCTTGCGCTTGGCGAAGCCCTTGAGGATCAGGTCGATGCAGACCTCGATGTTGGTCGTGGCGTTCGCGGGCCACGGCAGCTTCTTGCGCACGGCCTTGAACGTAGGCAGGTCCGCCTCGGCCACGCGGACGATGTCGGTGTCGACCCACGAGGGGTGGCAGATGCCGACGCTGATGCCGAGGTGCGCGACTTCCTGCTTGTAGGCGATGGCCAGCATCTCGGCGCCGGCCTTGCTGGCGTTGTACGACGCGAGCCCGGCGAGAGCGGCGAACGACGCCTGTGAGGCGACGACGAGCGCGTAGCCATGGGTCTTCTCGAGGTAGGGGGTCGCGTACTTGAGTGTGCGGAACACGCCGTTGATGTTGATGTCGACGACTCGCTCGAAGGCACCGTCGTCGATCTGTCGGACGGTGCCGTATGACGCGATGCCGGCGTTGGCGAGCACGAAGTCGATCTGGCCGAAGTGCTTGGCTGCTGCATCCACGGCGGCCTTCATGGCCTGACTGTCGCGTACGTCGGCCTCCCACCAGGCGGCGGAGTCGCCGAGCTCGTCGGACAGCTCGGCGAGCAAGTCGGGCTCGAGGCCGAGCAGGGCGACCTTGCCACCCTTGGCGACGAAGCCACGGGCAACGCCGGCACCGATTCCTCGTGCCGCGCCGGTGATGAGCGCCACCTGGCCGTTGAATGTCTGGGTCATCCGATTAACATACCGTCGGTATCTGAATTGTGGAAGGAAACCGAACACCCAGAAATGAGACACCTGTCTCATGGGGTGGTCGACCCGCCCACCTACCGATAGGTTCTGGCGAATGAGTGTCGTGGGAGTGGTCGCTGAGTCGGCTGCAGGTGAGACCCGGGTCGCTGCGACCCCTGAAACCGTTGGCAAGCTGATCGGCCTCGGATATGAGGTCGTCGTCGAGTCCGGCGCTGGCGAGAAGGCGAGCTTCACCGACGCAGCGTACGAGGACGCCGGCGCGACGATCGGTGACGCGTGGGGCAGCGAGATCGTGTTCAAGGTCAATGCGCCGACGAGCGATGAGATCGCCAAGCTGTCCGACGGTGCGACCCTGGTCAGCCTGATCAGCCCGGCGCTCAAGCCTGAGCTGGTCGACGAGCTCGCGACCAAGCCGATCACGGTGCTGGCGATGGATGCCGTGCCGCGCATCTCGCGCGCACAGTCGCTCGACGTGCTGAGCTCGATGGCCAACATCGCCGGCTATCGCGCGGTCATCGAGGCCGCCAATGTCTTCGGCCGGTTCTTCACCGGTCAGATCACCGCTGCCGGCAAGGTGCCGCCGGCCAAGGTGCTCGTCGCGGGTGTCGGCGTCGCCGGTCTCGCCGCGATCGGCACGGCCTCGAGCCTGGGCGCGATCGTACGAGCAACTGACCCGCGTGCTGAGGTTGCCGACCAGGTCGCATCGATCGGCGGCGAGTACATCGCAGTTGACGTCGAGACAGAGCAGAGCACCGACGGATATGCCAAGGCGACTTCCGAGGCGTACGACAGGCGCGCTGCCGAGATCTATTCGGAGCAGGCCGCTGACGTCGACATCATCGTCACGACCGCTCTGATCCCGGGCCGTCCTGCTCCGCGCCTGCTGACTGCCGCCGATGTGGCGAGCATGAAACCCGGCAGCGTCATCGTCGACATGGCCGCTGCCCAGGGTGGCAACGTCGAGGGCACCAAGCCCGGCGAGGCGGTCGTCACCGACAACGGCGTCACGATCATTGGCTACACCGATCTGCCGGGTCGACTGCCGACCCAGGCATCGCAGCTCTACGGCACCAACCTGGTCAATCTGATGAAGCTGCTGACCCCGGAGAAGGACGGCCAGCTCGTCCTCGACTTCGAGGACGTCGTGCAGCGCGGCATCACCGTCGTACGCGGTGGCGAGAAGACGTGGCCGCCGCCGGAGATCAAGGTCTCCGCAGCACCCGTCGCTGCTGCCAAGGAGAAGGCCGAGCCTGCACCGGCGAAGGAGCCGATGACGGCAGCGCGCAAGCTCACGCTGGTCGGCGCTGGCATCCTCGCCCTGTTCCTGGTCAACGCCTACGCGCCGGAGCCGCTGCCGCAGCACTTCACGGTGCTCACGCTGGCGATCGTGATCGGCTACTACGTCATCGGCAAGGTGCACCACGCGCTGCACACGCCGCTGATGTCGGTGACCAACGCGATCTCGGGCATCATCGTCGTCGGCGCCATGCTGCAGATCGCCGATGACGACACCGCGATCCGCACGCTCTCGTTCGTGGCGATCCTGCTCGCCAGCATCAACGTCTTCGGTGGATTCGCCGTGACCCGACGCATGCTCAGCATGTTTTCGAAGGGGTGACGGGCATGGATTCCCAGAGCATCGCCACAGCCGCGTACATCGTCGCGGCCCTGCTGTTCATCTTCAGCCTCGCGGGGCTGTCCAAGCACGAGTCGTCCCGCCAGGGTGTCGTCTACGGCATCGCCGGTATGGCGATCGCCCTGGTGGCCACGTTCGTCGTCGTTGCCGACATCGGCGATGCGACGGCGATCATCCTGCTGCTTGTCGCTGTCGCGATCGGTGGTGCGATCGGCCTGTGGCGCGCTCGCGTCGTCGAGATGACCGGTATGCCCGAGCTCATCGCGCTGCTGCACTCGTTCGTCGGTCTCGCTGCCGTGCTCGTTGGCTGGAACGGCTACCTGGAGCACGGACACTTCGCGCTGGAGTCTCTCGAGAACATCCACAACGCTGAGGTGTTCATCGGCGTCTTCATCGGCGCCGTCACGTTCACCGGCTCGATCGTCGCCAACCTCAAGCTCTCGGCGCGCATCTCCTCGGCGCCGCTGATGCTTCCGGGCAAGAACGTCATCAACCTCGGCGCGCTCGCCGCATTCGTCGGACTCACGATCTGGTTCGTCATCACCCCGAACATCGGTCTGCTCATCGCGGTCACCGTCGTGGCACTGCTGCTCGGTTGGCACCTTGTCGCCTCGATCGGCGGCGGCGACATGCCGGTCGTCGTCTCGATGCTCAACTCCTACTCCGGCTGGGCTGCTGCAGCGTCGGGCTTCCTGCTCGACAACGATGCGCTGATCGTCACCGGCGCGCTGGTCGGCTCGTCGGGTGCGTACCTCTCCTACATCATGTGCCAGGCGATGAACCGCTCGTTCATCTCCGTCATCGCGGGCGGCTTCGGCATCGAGGCATCCGGCGACGATGACACCGACTACGGCGAGCACCGTGAGATCACCGCGGAGGACACCGCTGAGCTGCTCAAGAACGCGACCTCGGTGATCATCACGCCGGGTTACGGCATGGCCGTCGCCCAGGCGCAATATCCCGTCGCCGACCTCGTCAAGCGGCTGCGCGAGCGCAAGATCGAGGTGCGCTTCGGCATCCATCCGGTCGCGGGTCGCCTGCCGGGCCACATGAACGTGCTGCTCGCCGAGGCCAAGGTCCCGTACGACATCGTCCTCGAGATGGACGAGATCAACGACGACTTCGCCAGCACTTCGGTCGTGCTGGTCATCGGCGCCAACGACACGGTCAACCCCGCGGCCGCCGAGGACCCGAGCAGCCCGATCGCCGGTATGCCCGTGCTTCACGTGTGGGAAGCGACCGACGTCGTGGTGTTCAAGCGGTCGATGGCGACCGGCTACGCCGGCGTGCAGAACCCGCTGTTCTTCCGCGACAACAGCCAGATGCTGTTCGGCGACGCCAAGGACAAGGTCGAGGAGATCATCCGAGCGTTGTGACCTCGTGACGTCGAGTCACGTGGGATCGTTAGGCCATACGTACGTCAAACAACTCAGTGCGACCCGATCCATTGGAGAAGTTGTGGACAAGCCCGAGTACGACCGCCCCGATGACGATGACGACACCGGCAACAAAGCGCTGATCTTCCTGCTGCTCGCCCTGGTGGTCGTCGGAATCTTCTACTTCGGCATCTACCGCTGACTCAGTCGACGACGCCGTACAGGCGGTCGCCGGCGTCTCCGAGGCCGGGGACGATGTAGCCGAGCTCGTTGAGCTTCTCGTCGAGCCCGGCGGTCACCAGGTTGACCGGTACGTCGATGCCCTCGAGCTCCTTCTCCATGCGCGCGATGCCCTCGGGCGCTGCGAGCAGGGTGATCGCGGTGATGTGGTTGGCTCCGCGCCTCACCAGGAAGTCGATCGCTGTGGCCAGCGAGCCGCCCGTTGCGAGCATGGGGTCGAGCACGTAGCACTGGCGACCGGTCAGGTCCTCGGGCAGCCGCTCGGCGTACGTCACGGCTTCGAGGGTCTCCTCGTTGCGCACCATGCCGAGGAAGCCGACCTCTGCGGTGGGCAGCAGGCGCTGCATGCCCTCGAGCATGCCGAGGCCGGCGCGGAGGATCGGTACGACGAGCGGGCGCGGGTCGGCAAGACGTACGCCGGTCGCCACCGCCACGGGGGTCTTGACGTCGACCGGCTCGACGCGGACGTCGCGGGTGGCCTCGTACGCGAGCAGCGTGACGAGCTCATCGGCGAGGCGTCTGAACGTCGGCGAATCCGTACGTTCGTCGCGCAGCACGGTGAGCTTGTGCGAGATGAGTGGGTGATCGGCGACGTGTACGTGCATGCGACGAGAGTAGCGCCGAGCCTCGCGGGTCTGTCACCATCACAGAGAGGCCGCCTTTCGGCGGTCCGTCGCGTGCCAGGAGGTGTGCCATGGCTGAAGACGATGTCGACTTCGCGGTGGCTGCCTACCGCGACGAGGGTGAGTGGCAGGTCGTCGAGCTCAACCCCATCATCGGCGAGGATGTCGAGGACCTGAGCGAGGCGCTGTCACGGTTCCCGTCCGACGTCGGCGTGCTCGGACTCGTATCGATGAACGACGACTTCTTCGTGATCCTGCGTCGCTCCGGTGAGCAGGTGAGGGCGCTGCTGTCGGACGTGACCGCGGTGACCGACTGGCCGCTGGCCGGCGGTGTGGCAGACCTGCTCGACCTGCCCGATCCAGAAGATCCCGACGATCCACAGCCCGGCGGTGACCTCGACATCATCAGCGATCTCGGCATGGACGCGCTCGAGCTGAGCATGCTGTGCGATGACGACGACCTGTTTCCCGAGGACATCCTCCGCGACGTTGCTGACCGGCTCGGCTTCGGCGACGAGCTCGACGCCATCATCGGTTGATGTACGACGAGCTGATGCGGCAGGCGCTGGACCTGGCCGTCACCGCTGCCGAATCCGACGACGTACCCGTCGGCGCGATCGTCGTTGACGCCGAGGGCGCAGTGATCGGCACTGGCCGCAACACCCGCGAGCGCGATGCCGATCCAACCGGTCACGCGGAGATCGTCGCGATCCGCGAGGCCGCCGACGTGCGCGGTGAGTGGCGGCTTGAGGGCTGCACCCTCGTGGTGACGCTGGAGCCGTGCACGATGTGTGCCGGTGCGATCGTCGCCTCGCGACTCGAGAGGCTGGTGTTCGGCGCCTTCGACGAGAAGGCCGGGGCCGTAGGGTCGTTGTGGGATGTCGTACGCGACCGCCGCCTCAACCACAGGCCGGAAGTCGTCAGCGGAGTGCTCGCGGACGAGTCCTCGACACTGCTCAGACAATTCTTCGAGAGGCACCGCACTGTATGAATGACGTCGTCATCGACGAGGTGATCCCTCCGGACAGCCTCGACGGTCCCGGGGGGGACGAGTTCCGCGAGCTGATCGCGATGCGCAACCGGGTCGAGGCCGAGACCCTCGGGACCGACGCGCTCTCGGTCACGCCGGAGGCGATCTTCCCGCACTACACGAGCAGCCCGCAGAAGGGGCGGCGCCATTTCGTCGTTCGCGATGGTGGACGGATCGTGGCGCGGGGGTGGATGGGGTGGCTGACGGCCGCGGATGCTCCCGCGGTGACGATCACGGCCGACGTGCTCCGGTCACACCGACGACGCGGCATCGGATCGGCAATGTTCGCGTACATGGAGCAGGTCGTCGCCGAGACTGGTCGCAAGGTCGTCCAGGCATCGGTCATCCACACCTCTTCCGAGGGGGGAGAGCGGGTGGTGGCGTCGACGGGGTTCGGCGACGTACCGGCCGACGACGCCGGCGTACAGTTCCTCCAGCACCACGGATACGGACTCGAGCAGATCGCGCGCATCAGCAGCCTCGACCTGACGGACATCGCCGAGACGCTGGAGAACCAGCGCGCGGTCGCCCAGGTGAAGGCCGGCTCGGACTACCGCATCGTGGAGTGGGTGGGTCGTACGCCCGAGAAGTGGCTCGAGCAGAAGGCAGCCCTCTCGACCGCGATGAGCGTGGATGAACCGTCCGGCGGCCTGGAGGTCATCGCGGACGTGTGGGATGCCGACCGGGTACGCG
Organism: uncultured Actinomycetota bacterium; assembly: GCA_963849475.1. Classification (GTDB taxonomy): domain Bacteria; phylum Actinomycetota; class Actinomycetes; order Propionibacteriales; family Nocardioidaceae; genus Aeromicrobium. The sequence continues at coordinate 98,449 of CAWKHC010000004.1, read as the reverse complement.
AGCACGACGATCGACAGGCCGGTACCGGTCGTACCCTCTACACCGCAGCAGCCGAGCACGTGCCGACCGGAACCCTGGTCGCCCACACTGAGCTGGGTCGTCTCGACGGCACCGACATGCCGGCCGTGCAGGAGGACACCCTGGTGCTCCGAGCCCATCGCGGGCATCGCCTCGGGATGCTCCTCAAGGCGGTCAATGCCCAACAGCTGCTGCGGGCAGCGCCTGACACTCCGGAGATCGTCACGTTCAACGTGGAGGAGAACGAGCCGATGCTGCGTGTCAACATCGACATGGGCTTCGTGCCAATCGGCGCTGAGGGTGAGTGGCAGAAGCGGATCTGATTCGCCTCGGGAAGCTGTGTTGATCGGGAATACGGGCCATGCCAAACTAGTTGAACATTCCACAACACCTCTGAAGGAGAATGCGGGATGACCAGCATGCAGTTCGGACTGTTCTCGGTCGGCGACGTGACACCCGACCCCACTGACGGCACCGTGCAGACCGAGCACGAGCGCATCAAGAACACGATCACGATCGCCAAGAAGGCCGAGGAGATCGGGCTCGACGTCTTCGCGACGGGCGAGCACCACAACCCGCCGTTCGTGCCGTCCTCGCCGACGACCACTCTGGCGTACATCGCCGCGCAGACCGAGAAGCTCATCCTCTCGACGTCCACGACGCTGATCACCACCAACGATCCGGTCAAGATCGCCGAGGACTACGCGACGCTCCAGCACCTGGCCGACGGCCGGATGGACCTGATGCTCGGCCGTGGCAACACCGCTCCGGTCTACCCGTGGTTCGGCTACGACGGCTCCAAGGCCGTCGAGCTCACGGTCGAGCACTACCAGCTGCTGCGCCGCCTCTGGGACGAGGATGTCGTGACCTGGCAGGGCCAGTTCCGCGGTCCGCTGCAGGGCTTCACGGCGACGCCTCGCCCGCTCGATGGCGTTGCGCCGTTCGTATGGCACGGCAACATCCGTACGCCTGAGGTCGCCGAGCTCGCCGCTTTCTACGGTGACGGGTACTTCGCCAACAACATCTTCTGGCCCAAGGAGCACTACATCCGGCTGATCAACTTCTACCGGCAGCGCTACGCCCACTACGGGCACGGCGAGCCGGAGCAGGCGATCGTCGGCCTCGGTGGCCAGTTCTTCATCCGCAAGAACAGCCAGGACGCGGTCAAGGAGTTCCGCCCGTACTTCGACAACGCGCCGGTCTATGGCCATGGCCCGTCACTCGAGGACTTCACGGCGCAGACGCCGCTGACGGTCGGCAGCCCGCAGGAGTTCGTCGAGAAGACGCTCGCGTTCGCCGACTACTTCGGTGACTACCAGCGTCAGCTGTTCCTGGTCGACCACGCCGGGTTGCCGCTCAAGACCGTGCTCGAGCAGCTCGACGAGCTCGGTGAGGTGTTGCCGCAGCTGCGTGCCGAGTTCGATGCCCGCCGACCGGCGAACGTACCGGACGCTCCGACCCACGCTGCCCGTGTCGCCGCCAAGATCGCAGCAACCGAGGAGGCGACCGTATGACGTCGATCGTGGCGATCTCGGCTGGACTGAGCGACGCGTCGACGACGCGGCTGCTCGCCGACCGCTTCGCCGAATCGGTGCACAAGCAGTACGACAAGGCGTCGATCGAGGTGATCTCGCTGCGCGAGCTCGCGCACGAGATCACCGATGCGACGCTGACCGGCTTCGCGCCGCCGCGACTGCAGACCGTCATCGACAAGGTCACCGCCGCTGATGCCCTGGTGGTCGTCACGCCGATCTTCAAGGCGTCCTATCCGGGCTTGTTCAAGTCGTTCTTCGACGTGCTCGATGCAGACGTGCTGACGGGCAAGCCGGTCGCGCTCGCGGCGACCGGCGGCACGGCTCGTCATTCGCTGGCGGTGGACTTCGCGATGCGTCCGTTGTTTGCCTACATGCAGGCGATGGTCGTGCCGACCGGCGTCTTCGCATCGCCTCACGACTGGGGATCTGAGGGTACGAATGCCCTCGGCGAACGCATCGATCGCGCCGTCGCCGAGCTGGTGAGCCTGCTCAAGGGCGCCGGTACGGGTCGCGGACCGTCGGATGACATCGACCTGTTCAGCGACACGTTCCTGTCGATCTCGAACCCGCCGACCGCCGACTGAGTCCTAGGACGTCGCGTCGAGGACGCGCAGGATGTTGTCGCCCATGAGCCTGGCGAGGTCGGCGCTCGACCAGCCGCGCTCGGCGAGGCGGTCCAGCAGCACGGCGTGACCCGTGACATCGCCCATGCCCTCGGGGAACGCCGCGTAGCCGTCGTAGTCGCTGCCGAGGCCGATGTGGTCGATGCCGGCGACCTCTCGGGCGTGCTCGACGTGAGCGACGACATCGTCGACGACGGACGGCGGTCGGGGCGTCGTACGGTCGGTGAACGACCACGCCGCCGCTTCGTCGTTCACGAAGGCGGGGACGTACGACACCATGAGGACGCCGCCGTTGCCGGCGAGACGTTCGAGCACGTCATCGGGCACGTTGCGTGGATGATCGGTGACCGCTCGGCACGACGAGTGGCTGAAGATCACCGGTGAGGTGGACACATCAAGTGCGTCGTGCATGGTCGTCGCGGCGACGTGCGAGAGGTCGACGAGCATGTTGAGCCGGTTCATCTCGGAGACCACTTCGCGGCCGAAGTCGGTCAGTCCACCGTGAACAGGCTCGTCGGTCGCGGAGTCCGCCCACGGCGTGTTGTCGTTGTGCGTCAGCGTCATGTAGCGGACCCCGAGTCGGGCGAAGTCACGCAGCACCGCGAGGGAGCCGTTGATGCTGTGGCCCCCTTCTGCTCCCAGCAGAGACGCGATGCGCCCGTTGCTCCAAGCGTTGCGTACGTCGTCGCCCGTCCAGGCGTACGAGAGCGTCTCGGGATAGCGGGCGATCAGACGATGGACGAAGTCGATCTGCTCGAGCGTGTAGGTCACGGCGTCGGAACCCAGCTGCTCGCACGGTGCGTAGACCGACCAGAACTGGCCCCCGAGCCCGCCGCGGCGCATGCGCGGGAGGTCGGTCTGATAGACGTCGGTCAGGTCTCCGTCGAGCTCGTCGACGGAATATGCGCGCTTGTCCCGCGCTTCCCAGGCCAGGTCGTTGTGGCCGTCGATGAGGGGCGCGAGGCCGAGGGCGTCGATCGCCGCAGGCTGGGTGAGCTGAGCGTCAGTCACGGTAGAGGCCGAGCTCGGAGGCGAGCCGTTCGCGTTCAGCGAACCGGCGGTTGGCGCCCTTGGCGCTCGCGGTCGACAACGTCGCCAGCAGGTCGATGACCATGGCCACGACGGCCGGCGAGACCTCGGGCGTCTCGGGGTGCATGCGCAAGTCGTCGTCGACATGCGCGAGCTCGGCCGTGTCGTCTGGACCGATCACGATCGTCTCGTTTGCGCGTGCGGCGAGTGGGTTGCTGTCGGAGTCGGTGATCAAGACGAGGGAGCCACCGGCATCGGCGAACGGCACGGCGGTGTCGATCGTGTAGCCGCGGTAGCGCCGGAACGACAGCACGATCATGACGTCGCTGGCGCGTACGTCCGAGAGGATGTCGAGCGGGCGGACGATCGTGCCGTCCACCAGCGTGACCTGGGCCAACGAGTTGCTGAGCTTGGCGGCGAGCAGCGAGGCGTACGTGAACGAGGTGGCGGCGCCGAGCACGAACCGGCGACGTGCACCGGTGATGCGGGCCGCGGCCGCCTCGACCATCGGATCTGTGCGGGCCCACTCGAGTCCCGCCTCGAACTCCTGGCGGTGCGCGTCGATCAGCCGCGACTTCAAGATCGTGGCGGAGCGCGGCGCCCGGCTGGTGTCAGGACGAACGGTCATTGGGTCAGCCTTCCTGACGTGGTGAGAGAGCTGGTACGGGGGTCGTCTGCGGGCGCAAGCTGCAGCATCGGTGAACCATCGGTGCGGAGAATCCCTGGCATTCCGAGCGGGATGCTGTGCGCGCCAGGTCCGTGACCGAAGCCGAGCTCGCCGACGATCGGGACGTTGAGGGGAGAGAGGACCTCAAGGCACAGGGCGTGGATCTCGGCGACCGGTGAGCACTTCGCCCAGCTGCCAAGCGCGATCCCGGTGACACCGTCGAACCAGCCGGAGCGCAGCAGCGTCTGCAGGTAGCCGTCGATACGGTAGGTCGACTCGGTGAAGTCCTCGAGCAGCGCGATGCAGTCACGGTTGTCGAGGGGCGGCCGACCGCGCGCGCCGGTGGTCATGGAGAGCAGCGAGAGGTTGCCGCCGATGAGCCGTCCCTCGGCCTGGCCTGGCACGAGGGTCACCGCGTCGGCGGAGGTCCACTCCCGTACGGAATCGGGTTCGAGCACCGCGGCGCGCAGCGCCTCTCGGGCCACCTCGTCATCCATGACGTTCGTGCTCAGCATCGGTGAGAACCAGGTCGGTACGTCGAGCTGCTCGCGCATCCACTCGTGCAGGGCGGTGATGTCGGAGCTGCCGTGCAGCGGCTTCGGCTCGGCGGCCGCCATGGCGTCGCGGTCGAGGAGGTCGAGGATGCGTACGGCACCGTAGCCGCCGCGAATACAGAAGATGCCAGCGATGTCGGGGTCACACCAGGCCTGCTGCACGTCGTCAGCGCGCATGCGGTCGTCGCCGGACAGGTAGCCGGCGCGCGCATGTACGGCGGTGGCGCTGGGACCGGTGACTGCCTCCAGTTCCCATGACTCCACCAGCCCGACGGCCATGGCCAGCTGCTCGGCGTTCGCAGGACCCGCCGGCGCGACGAGCGCGACGCGATCGCCGGCGCGGATCGTCACCGCAAGCCCAGCTTGGACGGGACGACCTTCAGCAGCGACTTGGTGTAGTCGTGCTGGGGATCGAGGAGCACCTGTTCCACCGGTCCATTCTCGACGATCTTCCCCTGGTGCATGACGACAACGCGGTCGGCGATGTTCCATGCGAGACCCAGGTCGTGGGTGATGACCAGGGCGCCCAGGCCGAGGTCGCGGCGCAGCTGCAGCAAGAGTGCGAGGATCTCGCCGCGTACGGAGGCATCGAGGCTGGCGACGGGTTCGTCGGCGACGAGGTAGGTCGGGTCGAGCGCCAGGGCGCCGGCGATCACGACGCGTTGGCGTTGGCCACCCGACAGCTCCTGCGGGATCGCCGTGAAGAACCGCTCGGGCGGGGTGAGCTCGGCCCGGGTCATGGCGTTGATGACGCGCTCGCGCTCGTCGCCGTCGAGGCGGTGGATGCGGATGCCCTCGGCCACGGCCTCGTAGACCGTGTGCTTGGGGTTGAGAGATGCGGTCGGGTCTTGCAGGACGTACTGGACCTGACGGCGATAGGCCTTGAGCGCCGCCCGGCGTCGTGGCAGCGGCTTGCCCTCGTGCAGGACCTCGCCGCTGGTCGGCCGCTGCAGTCCGAGGATCGTGCGGGCAAGGGTCGTCTTGCCCGATCCGGACTGCCCGACGAGGGCGACGATCTCGCCCGAGCCGCAGGTCAGGTTGACGTGGTCGACTGCGCGGATGTGCTGACCGCGTGCCCGGAAGTCGACCGTCAGGTCACGCACCTCCAGCACGGTGCGCTGCTCGGCGGGTGGCTTGGCACCCTCGACCGGTGCCGCCTGACGCCCGACGACCAGCCGGGACTCAGGGTCTCCGATGATCGGGAACGCGGCGGCCAGCGCCTTGGTGTGCTCGTGGGTGGGTGCGGTGAGGATCTGCTGAGCCTTGCCCTGCTCGACGATCCTGCCGTCCCTCATGACGACGATGCGTTCGCAGACGGCCGCGAGCACGGCGAGGTCGTGGCTGATCATCACGAGCGTCAGCTCACGGTCGCGTACGAGGTTGCGCAGCACGTCGAGGACCTGCGCCTGTACGACCACGTCGAGCGCTGTCGTCGGCTCGTCGGCGATGATGAGCTCCGGATCGCATGCCAGAGCCATCGCGATCATGACGCGCTGCCGTTGCCCGCCGGAGAGCTCGTGCGGGTAGGCGCGACCCTTGGCCGGTGACAGGTCGACCAGCGCAAGCAGCTCGTTCACCCGCCGCAGCCGCGACGCAGAGTCTGGGAACTCCCTGGTGCTGTGGAGCTCGAGGGCCTCAGCGACCTGGTGGCGCACCTGACGTACCGGATTGAGCGAGTGCATCGCTCCCTGGAAGACGATCGCCGCCTCGGTCCATCGCACGGCTCGCAAGCGGCCCCACGTCATGTCGCTGACGTCTTCGCCCTGCAGCAGGATGCCACCCTCGATCTTTGCTGATCGCGGCAGCAACCGGAGCACCGACATCGCCAGCGTCGACTTGCCGCAGCCGGACTCGCCGGCGAGCCCGACGGTGCCACCGCGCTCGATCTCGAGGCTGACGCCGTCGACCGCGACGGTGCCACCGGCGTACGTGACGCGTACGTCGTCCCAAGCGAGTGTCGGCTCTGTCATCAGCGCGCCCTCAGGGTCGGGTTGAGCACGGACTCGAGTGCACGGCCCACCAAGGTGAAGCACAGCACGACGATGACGATCGCGATGCCGGGGGCGAGGACGTACCACCAGTAGCCGGCGGTGGCGGCGCCCGTGTCGAGCGCCGTCTTGAGCATCGAGCCCCACGAGAACGTCGTGGGATCGCCCAGCCCGAGGAAGGACAGAGTTGACTCGAGGATGATTGCCTGGCCGACCGTCAGTGTCGTGTTGGCCATGACCAGAGGCAGGACCGACGGGAACACGTGCTTGCCGATGATGTGCCGGTCGCCGGCGCCGAGTGCGCGGGAGCGTTCGATGTACGGACGGGTCTCGATCGTCAGCGTCTGGGCCCGGACGACGCGGGCGGTGTGAGCCCAGCACGTCACACCGATCGCGATGGTGATCGTGGACAAGCCGCGCGACAGGACCGCCGAGAGCACGATCGCGAGCACGAGGCTCGGCACCACCAGGAAGAAGTCGATGATCCGCAGGACGATCGCGCGGACCAGGCCGGTGAAGTGTCCGGCGGCCATCCCCAACGTCGTGCCGATGATCATCGCTATTGCTGTGGCGGAGAAGCCCACCAGCAACGAAGCACGCGAGCCCCACAGCAGCAGTCCGAGCACGTCGCGCCCGGACGGGTCGGTGCCCAGCCAGTGGCCACCACTGGGGGACTCGTTGCCTCGCGCCGTGATCTTGGTGACGTCGAGACGGTCCATCGGCATGAGCACGGGTGCGAGCAGCGCGAGCGCGATGATGACGAGCAGCAGAGCGGCGCCGACAATGGCGGACGGGTGCGAGGCGATCTCGCGTCCGATCTCCGTGACGCGCGCACGACGGCGGGCGCGGATCGCCGCTCTTCCGCTGCTGGTCATGAGGCCTTCAGACGTGGGTCGAGGACGCGGTAGATCAGGTCCGCGATGAAGTTCATCAGGATCACCGCTGCGGAGAACACGACGAAGGTGCCCTGCACCAGCGGGAAGTCCGGAGCACTGAGCCCCTTGTAGGTCAGGTAGCCCAGACCCGGCCAGGAGAACACCGTCTCCACCGTCACGGTGCCGGCAATGAGCAGGCCGAGGGTCAGGAAGATCAGGGTGACGGTTGGCAGCAGGGCGTTGGGCACAGCGTGCCGCGTACGTACGAGGTCCTCGCGCAGTCCTTTGGCACGGGCGGTCGTGAGGTAGTCGGCCGACATCTCCTCGAGCACCGAGGCGCGCATGACCATGAGGTACTGCGCATAGATCACCGCGACCATCGTCGTCACCGGCAGCACGAGGTGATGGGCGACGTCGAGTGCGTGGGTGAGCCCCGTGTCGTGGGACGCGGCCGTGCTCATGCCGCCGGTGGGGAACCAGCCCAGGCCGCCGCCGAACACCAGGAGCAGCAGCAGGCCCAGCCAGAAGGTCGGCACCGACCAGAAGACCAGCGCGACGCTCGTGTGGATCTTGTCGAACCAGCTGCCCCGGCGCCAGGCTGCCTTCTGGCCGAGCCACAGGCCGAGCACCACGGAGATCAACGCGGCGGTGCTGGTCAGCAGGAGCGTCGGGCCGACGTACTCGCCGATGAGCTCGGTGACCGGGCGCCGATAGACGTACGAGGTCCCAAGGTCGCCTGTGAACAGGTCACGGACGAAGCGACCGAACTGCACGACCAGGGGTCGGTCGAGGCCCATCTCCTGGCGGAGCCGCTCCACCTCACCGGGGCTGACGGTGCGTCCGCGCGTCATGTTGATCGCGGGGTCGCCCGGCATGACCCGAAACATGAAGAACCCGAGCACCACCACGAGCCCGAGGCTGACGAGAGAGCCGCCGGCCTTGAGGGCGAGGTACCGCGGCAGCGAGGACCCCCTCGTGTCCTCGCTGTCCGCGGGGACCGTCTCGATGACGGTCATACCTTCACTCCCTGTCTTGGGCCGAGCTGCGACGACGCGAGGCGACGACGGCGCCACCGGCTCCTGCCAGCACCACGATCACAACTACGGGGATGACCCAGCCCGGCAGGCCGCCGTCGTCCGACGAGGAGCTGTCGGAACCGGCAGGCTCTGCGCCGTAGAGACCCCAGTAGCCGTTCTGGTTGAGGATGACTCCGCCCTTCTCGGGCTGGAGCCCGAAGCCGGTGAAGTGGTCGCTGCGGTAGGCCTCGAGCGGCTTGATGTACCAGATCGGGAGGTTGACGTGTGCGTCGTAGAGGATGCTGAACGCCTTCTTGACCAGTTCCGCACGCTTGCCTTCGTCGAGCTCGGCATGCTGGGCCTTGAATGCGGCGTCGAACTCCGCCGAGCACCAGTTGTTCTCGCTGGTGTTGCCCGAGCCGTCGGCATTGGGCCGCGAAGCACAGGTGTTCATCGCGAGCTGGTTGTCCGGGTCGGGGCCGAGGCTCCAGCCGGTGAAGTACAGGTCGTACTTGCCGAGCGTCGAGTCCTCGTTGACCTTGTCGGGGGTGACCATCGAGACGTCGAGGCTGATGCCGATGTCCTTGAGCCAGCTGGTCATGAAGTCGGCCATCTGGGCGTGTGCCGGCTCGGTGTTGCGGCCCATGAGGCGCAGCTTGAGCGGCTTGCCGTCCTTGTCCTCACGGATTCCGTTGGCGCCCTTCTTGTAGCCGGCGGCGTCGAGCACCTTGTTGGCTGCGTCGAGGTCGAAGGCAACCTCTTCGTGGCCCTCGGCAAAGCCGAAGAACTGCTCGTACGACTTCGGCACCTCGGTCTGGCCGAGATCGCCGAGGCCCTGCAGCACGCGGTCAAGCAGCGTCTTCTTGTCGACCGCCATGAAGATCGCCTTGCGAACCTCCGGGTCCTCGAGCACAGGGTTGCCGTTGCCCATGGGCTTGCCGTCGATGTCGATGGTGCCCGGGTTGATCGCGATCGCCTGGTAACGGCGACCGATGCCGGCGTGGGTCTCGATGTTCTTGCTGCTCTTGAGTGAGTCGAACTGGGCGGGCGCGAGGCCGTCGACGATGTCGACCTCGCCGGACTTCAGACCCTGTACGGCGGCGTCGGTGTTCTTGTAGGCGACGTATGTGACACCGGAGATCTTGGGCTTGCCGCGCCAGAAGTTGGGGTTGGCCTTGAGCTCGACCGACTGTCCGGTCTTGAAGGTCGTGATCGTGAACGGGCCCGAGCCGACGACGTCCTTGTCGGCAGCGAACTTGGCGAGATCCTGCTTCTCCCAGATGTGCTTGGGGACGATCGGGATCTCCTGGCCGGGGTTGGGTGCCTGCGCCGACTTCAGCGTCATGACCACGGTCTGCGGGTCGGAGGCCTTGACGTCGGCGATGTTGGTGACGAGTCCGCCGTTGGCCGCCTGCAGCGCGGTGGTCTTGATGATCGAGGTGTACGTGTAGGCGACGTCGTCGGCCGTGATGGCCTTGCCGTCGGACCACTTGCGGTCCTTGGGGATGTGGAACGTCCAGGTGATGCCGTCCTCGCTGGTCTCCCACTTGTCGGCGATGCCGGCGTCGGGCTCACTGTTCTTGCCGTAGCCGACCAAAGACTCGTACTGGTAGCGGTTGATGCCCGTGCTCTGGAGCAGGACCGCCGTGAACGGGTTGAACGTGTCGACGTCGTTGACCATCGCGACCTTGATCGGCGCGTTGCCGGAGTCCTGCGCGGCGTCGGCAGAGGTGGTCATGGCCAGCCCCGAGAGGCTGAGCAGAACGGCGCTCAGGACAAGCGCGAGCGGCCGTAGTAGGCGTGAGCGAGACGTGGCGTTCATGGGTCCCCGATCCTGATGTGACTGGGCGTCGAGCGGTCTCGACACTCTTCGCACTGTTCAGCAGGCAGTGGTCGATGTCAATGATTTTCGGCAGATACGTAACACAACTTCTAACAACCGAGCGTGGAAGTCACGAAACTGGACAAGATTGCGCGTCGTGATGCACAGTCGGGATGCCTGATGTGTTTCGCAAACCCGCGAACCGCGCTCATCCGAGAAGGGAGCCGACGTGGCCGATCGCCCTGACGTCGTCTCCCTGCTGCAGACCCTGCTGAGGTTCGACACCACCAACCGGGCACCAGGCGACGCTGAGGGCGAGCTGGAAGCAGCGCGCTGGATCCACGATCAGCTCATGCAAGTCGGCCTCGAACCCGTACTGCTCGCCCGCGACGACGCTCCGCACCGAGCCAATGTCGTCGTACGGATCGCCGGCACTGACCCGAGCCTCGAGGGGCTGCTGGTGCACGGTCATCTCGACGTCGTCCCGGCTGAGGTCGAGCAGTGGAGCTTTGACCCGTTCGCCGGTGTCGTGAGCGACGGATACGTCACGGGTCGCGGCGCGATGGACATGAAGGACATGTGTGCCATGACGCTGGGTGTGCTGCTCGACTGGGCTGCCACCGGCACGCGACCGCGACGCGATGTGGTCGTCGCCTTCGTCGCGGACGAGGAGACCGACGGGACGTACGGCGCGCAATGGCTGGTCAGCGCGCACCCCGAGCTGTTCGCGGGAGTGGCCGTCGGGATCGGCGAGTCCGGCGGCGTGGTCGAGGAGCATCCCGGCGCTGACGGCGCGCCGGTGCGGCTCGCGCGGATCGCGGCCGGCGAACGTGGAACGCTGCACCTGAGACTCACTGCCCATGGTCACTCCGGTCACGCGTCGCGGCCCGCCGACGACAATGCGGTCCTGGCTCTTGTCGATGCCCTCCATCGCATCGGTCACCACGAGTGGCCCCTTCACGTGTCGCCGTTGGTCAAGGCGCAGCTCGAGCAGACCGCCGCAGCCCTGGGGGTCACGGCCGACCTCTCGTCCGACGACGGCGTGCTGCGTACGATCGCCGACCTCGGGGACGCCGCCGACGTCGCGATGTTCACCGTCCGTGCCTCGACGACGCCGACCGTTGTGCGCGCAGGCTACAAGGTCAACGTCGTCCCCGGACTCGCTGAAGCAGAGATTGACGTACGTTGTCCGCCCGGGTTCGAGGATGAGCTCCTGGCGACGCTTCCCGAGCTCGTCGGTGAGGGCGTCACGTTCGAGCACTCCGTCCAGGAGCGCTCGGTCCAGGCGCCCAGCGACGGTCCGTGGTTCGATGCCATGGTCGCTTCGATCCGGCACGTCGACCCCGACGCCGTCGTGGTGCCGGGCTGCCTCGGCGGTGGCACCGACGCCAAGGCGTTCAGCGCACTCGGGATCGCCTGCTACGGATTTGCCCCGGCGACGGTTGACCCTGAGGGTCGGCGCCGGGCCGGCATACACGGTGTTGACGAACGCGTACCGGTCTCCTCCCTTGAGGGCGGTCAGCGGATCCTCGCGCACTTCCTCGCTACGGTGTGACCGTGCGCCTTCCGGAGCTGTCACGCGACGTCGAGTGGTCGGTGTGCGTGCGCGATGCGATGACCTCCGAGGTCCTGGTGGCCGTCGAGTCAGACCTGGTGCTGCGGACGGCGAGCATCGGCAAGCTGTTCATGCTCATCGAGATCGCGCGGGCTGCCGAGGCGGGTGAGCTCGACCTCGGCGAGGAGCTGGGGCGTACCGACCAAGATGCAGTCGCCGACTCGGGCTTGTGGCACCTGATGCACCGTGATGTGTTCACAGTCGGCGACCTCTGCTGGCTGGTCGGCGGGTTCAGCGACAACCTCGCCACCAACGTGCTGGTCCGCCGCATCGGCATAGACGCGATCACCCGCACATCGGCTTCGTTGGGCTTCGTCCGTTCGGCCCTGCTCGATCGGGTGCGCGAAGACCGTTCGCCCGACGATCCTTGGACCCTGTCGGCAGGCTGCGCCGGTGAGCTGGCGGGCCTGATGGCCCGCCTGCATCGCGGAGACGTCGTGTCGCCGGGGGTCAGCGCGCGGGTGTTGCGGTGGGTCGCGGCCAACGCCGATCTCTCGATGGTGGCCTCGGCGTTCGGCCTTGACCCGCTCGCGCACGCCGAGCCGGATCGCGGAGTCACCCTCGTCAACAAGACCGGCACGATCAGCACGGTGCGCGGCGATGTCGGCGTCGTCGGCGGACCTCTGGGCGCCGTGGCGTACGCGGTCCTGGCGAGCTGGAGCGACGATGCTGCCGACGACCCGCGCGACCGCGTGCTCGCCGAGATGGCAGCAATTGGCGAAGTCATCCACGGCCACATCACCGCGTGACCGCAGCGGCCGGATGCGGATTCGGTCAGCGCCCGCGCTTCCGGTAATCTCGTCGGCGGTGGCGTGTCCGAGCGGCCGAAGGTGCAACACTCGAAATGTTGTGTGGGGTCAAACCCACCGTGGGTTCAAATCCCACCGCCACCGCCAAACACAAGAAGTCCGCCCCGGTGTTCGGGGTGGGCTTCTCGTGTTTGAGGAACGGTGGGGTCTGAGGAGGAGCTTGCGAGATTCGTCCTGATTGTCCCGCCGTCGCGCGGGTACAAGCCGTCCAGTCCGTTCTGCACGCAACGACTGAGACGGGAGAACCACATGAAGGCTGTCACCTGGCAGGGTCCGAGAAACATGACCGTGGAAGAGGTGCCGGACCCCACGATCATCGATGCGACCGACGCAATCATCCGGGTCACCTCCACCGGGCTGTGCGGTTCCGACCTGCACCTGTATGAGCCGCTGGCTCCGTTCATGACGCCCGGGGACATCGTCGGCCACGAGCCGATGGGGATCGTGGAAGAGGTGGGCTCGGCGGTGACCAAGCTCAAGGCCGGTGACCGGGTAGTCGTGCCGTTCAACATCAGCTGCGGCGACTGCTGGATGTGCAACCAAGGTCTGCACAGCCAGTGCGAGACCACCCAGAATCGCGACACCGGGACCGGCGCGAGCTTGCTCGGCTACAGCAAGCTCTATGGCTCGGTGCCTGGCGGACAGGCGGAGTACTTGCGGGTCCAGTTCGCAGACTTCCTTCCGATCAAGGTCCCCGAAGGACCGCCCGACGACCGTTACCTCTACCTCTCCGACGTCCTGCCCACGGCCTACCAAGCGGTCAGGTACGCCGACCTCCCCAAGGATGGCGTGGTGTTGGTCATGGGAGCGGGACCGATCGGCGACATGGCGGCTCGGATCGCGATGCACGAGGGCCACCGGGTCATCGTCGCCGACTGGGTCCCAGATCGCCTCGAGCGTGTGCGCACCCGTGGTGCCGAGACGATCAACATCGACGAGGTCGATGACCTGGCGGACGAGGTGCGTGGCCGTACGACTGGTCGGGGAGCGGATGCCGTGATCGACGCCGTTGGCATGGAGGCTCACGGCAACCCCGTTGCCGAAAAGGTCATCAAGGCGGTGGGCCTGCTGCCTGACGCAGCAGCTCGCAAGGTGATGATGAACGTCGGCATCGATCGTCTCGCGGCCTTGCACGGCTCGATCGACGCGGTACGCAGAGGCGGCACCGTCTCGCTCGTCGGGGTGTATGGAGGTGCGACCAGCCCGATGCCGCTCATGCAGATGTTCGACAAGCAGATCCAGTTCCGCATGGGGCAGGCGAACGTACGCAGGTGGTCCGATGACCTCTTGCCGTTGCTGAACGACGACGGCGATCCCCTTGGCACCGAGTCATTCGCGACTCACCGACTGCCTCTCGATGATGCGCCGAAGGCGTATGCGCAGTTCCGCGACAAGGCGGACGGGATGATCAAGGTCGTGTTCACCCCCTGACCCTGGTTGGAGTGACGCCGATCGGGTACACCCCTTGAGCCCGACGGAAGGACACATCATGAGCGAGACACCCATCGAACCTGAAAACGATCCGACCCAGCCCGCGACTGATCCGGGCACTGCTGACGGCGACACCCCTGGCGCAGACGAGGGCCAAGGCGGAGACGTCGACCCCGTTCAGACCGGAGCGCCAGCGACCGGCCCCGAAGCCCCCGTGCCACCCACCGGCTCAGAGGATGCCGAGGACCTGGGTGACGACGTTGTGGGCTCCGGCACGGGAGGCCCCTCCGACTTGTAGCGCCGATCGCGACCTGGTGAAGGAGGCAGCGTGACGACACCGCACACAGAACAGCCAGCTGAAGGTGCAGACGACATACCGGACGAAGGTGAGGCGCCCTCGAGCCCGGACAAGTCCGGCGACTCGATCGACAGCGGGGCGGGCCCCGCCGACAAGGACCGCACCGAGTCGGAGGAGGAGAGCGACGCATCGGAGCGCGGCGAGGACCTGTTGCGTCACGGTCAGGGGTTCGCGACCTAGTGGTCGCGCGGAGAGCTCAGAGCGTGGCCTCGTCGATGTCGTCGCCCGCCTTGTTGCGCAGGATGGTCTGCAGCATCGCGGTCACCGCGCCGAGAGCGCCGAGCACGAAGAAGCCGTAGATCCACGGGCGAGACAGCCCTCCGCCCTGCACGATCGCCATGCCCACGATGGCGATGACAACAGCCAGTACCGAAGCGGCCGTGCCAAGCGCAAAGCGGCGGTTGAGGATGTGAAGCTCACGTCGTCTTCTGCGGGGTGTGTCCATGATGGGGCAATACCCAGCGCCTCGCGTTCGCAATCGTCGTCCCTTTCGCGGTTCGTCACAGATCGTCGCTAGAACTCGTTACAGTTTCGCCACCGCTCGTGAGCGATCTGCTCCTCGCCATCGCGCGCGGCTTTGCTTCCGAGGAAGGATCGTTCATGCGCGCCAAGCTCGATAACCGTGGGGAGCGCCGTCTCGTCGGCGTGATCGCCGCGCTGGCCATGGCTACGGCTGCATCCGTGGTGACGCTGCCGGCTGCAGAAGCTCAGACCCCGGCCGACGCCTGTACGTGGATGGACGCGTCGAAGAGTCCGGAGGCGCGAGCCCAGGAGCTGCTCGCCGCGATGAGCCTGGACGACAAGATCAAGATGGTCACCGGCATCGGCGTGCTCAATCCCAAGTCACCCAACAAGGGCGCTTCTGGCGTCATCCCCGGCAACCCGAAGCTGTGCGTCCCCGACCTCGTACTCAACGACAGCTCCGGCGGCATCGGCTTCAACCAGAAGGGCACCACCGCCTTCCCACAGGGCATCACCCAGGGCTCGACCTGGAACGCCGATCTGATCAAGGCGTACGGCAAGGTGCTGGCGGACGAGGCAGCCGTCAAGGGCGTCAACGTGATCCTTGGCCCCGGTATGAACCTGTCCCGCAACGCGCTCGCCGGTCGCAACCTGGAGTACGCGGGCGAGGATCCGTACCTGACCACCGAGATGGGGGTCAAACTGATCCAGGGGATCCAGAGCCAGCCGGGCATGATGGCCAACGCCAAGCACTTCGTGCTCAACGAGCAGGAGACCGATCGCAAGAACAACTCGTCGGAGGTCGATGAGCGGACGCTGCGCGAGATCTACCTGCCACCCTTCGTCTCCGCGATCGAGGCTGGCGTCGGCTCGTTCATGTGTTCCTACAACCGGGTCGCCGCGGTGCATGCCTGCGAGAACAAGCGCCTGCTGACTGACCTCCTCAAGGACGAGCTCGGCTTCGACGGCTTCGTGATGAGCGACTGGGGCGCGACCTTCGGTACTGCGACCGGGGCGAATGCAGGCCTCGACATGGAGATGGCCGGCGACGGCTACGCCGGGATCTCGTTCGCGCAGCCAGCCAAGTGGGGAGCCAAGCTCAAGACAGCCGTGCAGGACGGTACGGTGCCGAACGCTCGGATCGACGACATGATCCGACGCATCGCCACACCGATGTTCCGACTCGGTCTCTTCGAGCACCCGCCGGTGACCGGCAAGGCTGCGGCCTCAGCGGTCGCGACGACGGACCACAGCCTCGACGTGGCCCAGCAGATCGCCGAAGAGGGATCGGTGCTGCTCAAGAACGTCAACGGCATCCTGCCGCTGAAGTCGGAGGCGAAGCGGCTGGCAGTCATCGGGCTGCCCGCCTCCCCGTTCGGCTCGAAGCTCTCGTCGCAGGGATTCGGCAGCAATCACGTGCCGGTCTTCGGGCTTCACCCCGACGTATCCGACCCGCTCAGCGCGCTGAGGAAGCGCGCTGCGGTCAACGGCACGAATGTCTCGTACGACTCCGGGGCGGTCCCGCTGGTCTCCGGGCTCATCGCCAAGAATGCCGATGCTGCGATTGTCTTCGTCGGCAATGCCGAGATCGAGGGCGAGGACCGCAAGGACCTCAAGCCGCGCCAGGCGTACTGCAACCCCTTCCTGGAGGTGCTCCAGGGATTGGTGAGCCGCTGTGTCGGCATCCCCGGTGACCAGGATGCGCTGGTGAGCGCAGTGGTCAAGGCGAACCCGAACACCATCGTCGTGCTGCAAAACGGTGGCCCGCTGGCCATGCCATGGCTGAGCTCGGTCAAGGGAGTCGTCGAGAACTGGTACCCCGGTCAGGTGGACGGCGATGCGATCACCAGCCTCCTGTTCGGTGACGCCAACTTCTCCGGCAAGCTCCCGATCACGTTCCCGAAGAAGGTCGAGGACGGACCGCTGCGGACAGCCGAGCAGTTCCCGGGGGTGAAGGGCACCGATGGCATCTCGCGGTCGACGTACAGCGAGAAGCTGCTCATCGGTTACCGGTGGTACCAGGCCAAGAACATCGAACCGCTCTTCCCGTTCGGCTACGGCCAGTCGTACACGACGTTCTCCTTCTCCGACCTCACCGTGAGCCCGTCTTCGGATGGCGCGACGGTCAGCGTGAAGGTCACCAACACGGGCTCACGCGCTGGTGCCGAGGTCGCTCAGGTGTACGTGAAGTTCCCCGCAGCCACCGGCGAGCCGCCGCTTCAGCTCAGGGGCTTCGACAAGGTGTCGCTGCAGCCGGGACAGTCCAAGACAGTGGCGATCGCCCTCGACGACCGGGCCTTCTCGGTCTGGGACGGCGGGTGGACCATCAAGGCCGGTTGCTATGGAGTGCACGTGGGCAGCTCGTCGGCCGACCAGCCGCTGAGCAAGTCGATCGCGCGTGGCGGGGGAACCTGCTGACCTGGCAGCAAATTGCACGAAATGCCGGACGAGGGCAATAACGTGGCTCTAGCCTCGACGGATGACTGAGCACCTGACTCTGAACACCGTTGCGCACGCTGCCTTTCGGCGTACGATCGCCCGTTTCGAGGGAGCGCTTGCAGCCTTCCCCGACGGCAATCAGGCACGAGCCGACCAGCTCGTGCGGGCCTGGGACTTCTTCGACGAGGAGCTCCACCACCACCACGGCTACGAAGAGAACTACTTCTGGCCCGCATTGCAGCAGACCGACGCCGACCTGAGCGAGCTGGCCGAGCTCGACGGCGAGCACGACGCCATGCGTGCCGCTCTCGGGCAGGCGACCGAGGCCATGAAGGGCCTCAAGTCTGGCCCCACCAGCGCGAACGCGACGGCTGCCCTTGCGGCGGTCTCCCATCTCGGAACGGTGCTCCTCAGCCACCTCGCACATGAGGAGCGCGACCTCGAACCGATCTCGGCTGCCTATGCAGACTCACCGCCGATGAAGAAGGCGCTCGGACAGGTCAAGAAGGCGCACTTCAAGAGCATGGGCAACTTCATCGAGTTCCTGCAGGACGGCGCTGACGCCGACGACATCGCGGGGATGCGCAGGGAGCTTCCGCCGCCGGTGATCTTCGTGTTCAGCAAGATCGGTGGCCGCCGCTACCGCAACGAGATCGCGCCGACCTGGTCGTGAGCACGGCGCTGGGTCAGGAGGTGCCTGACTGGTAGAAGACACGGTCAAGCCCCGTGACCTCCAGCAACCGCTCGACCGAGTTGCTCACGCTGACCAGTCGGAACGTCTTGCCCTTCGCGACGGCGTCCTTGTGAACTCGGACGAGCACGCCCAACCCGCTCGAGTCGATGAAGGTCACCTCACCGAGGTCGAGCTTGATCCCGGTGCTCTCCTGCAGGCAGGCCTGAGCCACGACGCCGAGCTCCTCGGCCACCGCGAGGTCGATCTCGCCGGAGATGCGAAGGATGGTGGAACCGTCCTCGTGGGCTTCCTGCGAGAAGTGCGACATCGGTGTCCTCCTGAGCTCATCTGAATCGCTCAGAAATCTACTCCAGACCCGGGAGAAGGCACGTCATGCCTTGCGCTCGCCATCGTCGGTGTACTCGATGTTCTCAAAGCTGACAGGCCGTTTGCCGTTGGCGAGAGACGTGACCATCGCTGTGCCGAGCGGGCCGGCGCGGTCGAAGACCTCCACGGTGCCGACGGCGATGCCATCGACCTCGACCCGATCGGTGGCAGACAGTCCGACCTCGAGGCTCACGGGCGGTCGCGCCAGCGCGAGGGTGATGTCGGTGTTGATGTACTGGACCCCCTCGGTGCCCCAGTTGACGACCATGCTCGTGCCGTCGGCGATGGCGGCGACCGACTGGAAAGGCGTGCCCGGCTCGCCAGCGACGACGGGCAGGCCGACCTGCCAGGTCTGCTTGCGGCCGGCGTTCTGGTGCTCGGGAAAAGCCTGCGACCAGTCGGCATCGCTCTTGAAGAACGGAACGCGTGGCTCGTCGCTCACCGGTACGACGTCGAGCGGCGGCGGTACGGGGTGATCGTCGGCGGTCCACACGTCACCGCTGGCGTTCGCGGTCGGCTTCAGGAAGATGCAGCTGGCACGGGCAACGCGTACGTCGCCCTGCATCAGTGCCGCGTCGATCAGGCACAGGCGACGACCCTCACGGATGACTTCGGTGACCACGGTGCAGGGCGCCATCTTGGCTGGTTGGAAGAGGTCGACGGTGTAGCGCGCCGGCACCAGGTCGGTGCGGCCGATCTCGGCCAGCTTCGTCTCCAGACCACGCGCCAGTGCACCACTCACGGCGACGCCGTGCATCTGCTCGGCGCTCCACATGCTGCGGGCGATCTCGCCGGGAACGAGCTGGCCGTTCTCGAGGGTGAACATCGACAAATTCATGGGCAAAGACTGACAGGTGCCCGATCCGCCCTAGAAGGGAGGCGGCGGATCGTCGATCGGGTCGAGCGCCGGGCCGCTGGCCGCGGAGCCACCAGCTGCCTTCTGGAACGCGTCGCTGTCGGGGCACCACTGACGCACCGGGCACCACAGGCAGTGGTCCCCGGGATTGGTCTCCCACGTCGAGTCGAGGTGCCACCTGTTCGCCGCCGTCGCCAGGTCTTCGCGAGCGTGGGCGAGGACGTCGTCGTCCTCGAGGTCCCAGGCGTACATCTCACTTCCATCGGGCGTCAGCACCTCGACCTCGAGGCTTGCCGTGCTTGCGCCGTATGCGCCCTTCAGTCCACTCGACAGCATCGAGAGCAGGAACGCGACCTGCGTGGTCTGGCTGTAGAGCTGCTCGGCTCCACCCTTGGGCAATGAGCTGCTGGTCTTGAACTCGCGGATGACCAGACGGTCGGCGATGCGATAGATGAGGTCGGGCTTGGTCACCGTGACGACGTCGGCATCGGGATCGAAGCCGAAGGCGGACTCCTCGACCTCCAGCACCTCGACGCCGTCGGCGGTCAGCGGGCAGGTCGAGACGTGGTGGCGCAGGAAGGGGTAGGCGACGGCGTACTCCTCGGGGGTCATCACGCCCTGGGCAACGCCCATCCCTGCGCCGGGTTCGGGCAGGTCGTCGTCGGTGCAGCCAACCCCACGTCGGTGCGCCGCCTCGAGCCACTCGTGCACGAGGAGGCCGCGGGTCTGCGCCTCGGTGTATTCGTCGGTCCGCGGCAGGTGCAGGTCCGATGCCAGCAGCCACTGCGCCGGACAGGTTCGGTAGCGGTCGAGGTCCGACGGTGCCACCGAGCGCGAGGCATAGCCCTTGCCGGCCTGCCCGAGCATGCGCGGCATGGGGACCAGCGCTTCGCAGATGCCGGCGATCTTGCACGAGCTGCAGCCGAAGCCGGGTCGTACGTCGGCGAAGTCGCCGAGCTCGCCGGCAATGCTGCGGGCATGGGCGTCGTACTCGCTGGTCGCCTGTTCGGGAGTGCCGTCGAACAGCACCGCGAGGCCGCCGTCGCCACCGCCGATCTCCACCACTCGCACCCGGGTGACCGCGGGCTGAGCGTCGTACTTCGCCGCGATGTGGGCAGCGGTGTGCGCCCAGATCATGTCGTCCTCGGTCGGCTTGGCATGCGCACCGCCGAGCCGGTAGCGGCGGATCTCACGGATGCCGAACTCGGTGCTGTAGAGCGGCGCCCACACCCACAACGTCTTGGGCGGCTGGCCGATCGACGGGTCGCTGCGGATCATCCGGAGCTCGCCGATCTCGTCCTCGATGTCCCAGTGAGCCTGCAGGATGTTGGGTACGGCCCGCATCGCGTACGGGCGCAGCAGCCGGTGCACCTTGCGACGTTCGAGCTGCTCCTGCAGCCAGGCGGGGAGGGTCGCCGGGTCGTTGGCCTCGTCTGCGACGTGGGCACTGCGTACGAGCTGGACGACCTCGCCGAGGATGAACGTCTTCTCCGAGCCGAATGACCGCTGCCATCGGTCCGAGCGCACCTCGGGACGGATCTTCAGCGCCATCGACGCTCCACAGGAGTCGTGATTGGCGATGTCGGTCGCGGAAATTCGCACATTGTCCTGGTTGCCGATCAGGTCACGCGAGAAGCTCTGCACCCGTGCAGCATATTCGCGGTGTAGAGACTTCGGGCGGCCTCGTCAAGACTAGAACGTGTTCTAGTTTGCTGCTAATGTCCCCGCCATGGTCCTTGAGAGATTCCGGCTCGAAAACCGGGTTGCCGTTGTTACTGGAGCAGGTCGAGGGATCGGGGAGGCAAGTGCTTTGGCGCTCGCCGAGGCCGGTGCCGACGTCGTCCTCGCCGCCCGCACCGAAGATCAGCTGCAGGCAGTCGCCGCCAAGATCGAAGCGCTCGGTCGCAAGGCGCACGTCGTCGCTGCCGACCTGCAAGACCTCGACCAGGTCGCCGCGCTCGCGCAGACTGCCGTCGACACCTTCGGCCAGCTCGACGTCATCGTCAACAATGTCGGCGGCTCGATGCCCAAGGAGTTCATCAAGACCAACGTCGCCGCACTCGAGGGCGCGTTCCATTTCAACGTCTCGACGGCGCACGCCTTGACGCGCGCCGCTGTGCCGCACCTGCTCAAGAGCGACGGAGCCGCGGTCGTCAACATCTCGTCCGTGATGGGCCGGGTCAGCGGACGCGGCTACCTCGCGTACGGCACGGCCAAGGCTGCCCTCGCGCACTGGACGCGGCTCGCGGCTCGTGACTTGTCACCCCGCGTACGCGTCAACGCGATCGCCGTCGGCTCGGTCGCCACCTCGGCGCTCGAGCTCGTCACCGGCGACGAGGGACTCACGGCGCAGATGGAGGGCAACACCCCGTTGCGCCGGATCGGCGATCCGGATGACATCGCCGCCACAGTCCTGTTCCTCGCCAGCCCCGCCGGCGGCTACCTCACCGGCAAGGTGCTGGAAGTCGACGGCGGCATCGACCAGCCCAACCTCGACATGGGCTTCCCTGACCTAGGAGAACTCATATGAGCAAGCTGCGCGTCGTCCAATGGAGCACCGGCAACGTCGGCCGTCATGCCATCGCGGGCATCGACGCCCGCCCCGATCTCGAGCTCGTCGGCCTCTGGGTGTCCAACCCTGACAAGGTCGGCAAGGACGCTGGCCAGCTCGCCGGTCTCGGCCGCGACCTCGGCGTGCTGGCCACCAACAGCGTCGAGGAGATCCTCGCGCTCCAGCCCGACTGCGTCGTCAACTGCGCCATGGCCGACGACCGGCTGTTCGAGGCGATCGCCGACCTCGAGCTCCTGCTCGCTGCCGGCATCAACGTCGTCTCGAGCGGCCCGGTGTTCCTGCAGTACCCCGCCGGACCCGCTCTCGGAATGGCCGAGGGCGTTCAGAAGGCGGCCGTCGCCGGCGGTGTCTCCCTGTACGTGAACGGTGTCGACCCGGGCTTCGCCAACGACGTGCTCCCGCTGGTGCTGACCAGCGTCAGCGAGCGAATCGACCAGGTGCGCTGCTCCGAGGTGCTCAACTACAACACCTACAACCAGAAGATGATCGTCTTCGACGTGATGGGCTTCGGCTTGCCCATGGACCACATCCCGATGCTCCTGCAGCCCGGCATCCTCTCGATGGCGTGGGGCAGCGTCGTCCACCAGATCGCCGCAGGCCTCGGCCTGGAGCTCGACAGCGTCGAGGAGTTCTACGAGCGCCTCCCCGCGACCGAGACGTTCGACATCGACTGCGGCACGATCGAGGAGGGCACGGTCGCCGGCCTGCACTTCGAGGTACGCGGCATCGTCAACGGCAAGCAGGTCGTGGTTCTCGAGCACATCACCCGCGTGCACGACGAGATCGGTCCCGACTGGCCGCAGCCGGCAGGTCTGGGCTGCTACCGCGTCGAGATCAAGGGCGAGCCCAACTACACGCTTGACCTGCAGCTGCTCGGCACCGACGGCGACCACAACACCGCCGGCCTCAAGGCGACCGCGATGCGACTGGTCAACTCCGTGCCTGCCGTCGTCGGCGCCAAGCCGGGACTTGTCACGGCACTCGATCTTCCGCTCGTCACCGGCAAGGGACTGGTCACAACATGAGCAAGCGGATTGTCGTCTGGGGTACGGGCTTCGTCGGCAAGCTCGTGCTCAATGAGGTCTTCGACCACCCGGAATTCGAGCTGGTCGGAGTCGGCGTCAGCAACCCCGAGAAGGTCGGCGTCGACGCGGGTACGCTTTGCGGCCGCGATCCGGTCGGCATCCTGTGCACCGACGACCTCGAGGCGCTCGTCGCCCTGAAGCCCGATGCGCTCGTCCACTACGGACCCACCGCGCAATACGCCGACGAGAACATCCGCGTCATGACCGCGTTCCTGCGGGCCGGCGTCGACGTCACCTCGACGGCGATGACCCCGTGGGTCTGGCCGGGCATGAAGCAGAACCCCGACATCTGGATCGATCCCGTCACCGATGCCTGCGAGGCGGGTGGCTCGTCGTGCTTCACCACCGGCATCGATCCCGGCTTCGCCAACGACCTGTTCCCGATGACGCTGATGGGTCTGACGGCTGAGGTGCGCGTCGTACGAGCGCTCGAGATCCTCGACTACTCCAACTACCTCGGCGACTACGAGGACGAGATGGGCATCGGCCGTTCGCTGGAGCACAAGGCTCTGCTCGAGCACACCGACATCCTCGTGATGGCATGGGGCGCGACGGTTCCGATGATGGCTGAGGCGGTCGGCATCGAGCTCGACGAGATCACCACGACGTACGACAAGTGGGTCACCGACGTCGAGGTGCCCAGCGCCAAGGGCACGATCCAGCCCGGCCAGGTCGCTGCTGTCGATTTCACGATCAACGGCATCTACAAGGGCGAGACCCGCATCCAGCTGCGCCACGTCAACCGGGTCGGCGAGCACTCGGCGCCCGACTGGCCGCGTGGCGCCAACGACGACGTCTACCGGGTCGAGCTCGAGGGCACGCCGTCGATCACGCAAGAGACGGCGTTCCGGTTCGACGACGGCAGTGGGCGCGATGCTGCGACCGCTGGCTGCCTTGCCACCGGTATGCGTGCCCTCAACGCCGTCTCTGCCGTCAACGAGCTGCCTCCGGGCTGGGTCACTGCGCTCGACCTCCCACTCATCGCGGGTCGAGGCAACATCCGTTAGTCGTTGAGATATCGGGAAAACCCCACTACGGAGCGGTCTGGCTGCGTGGCATCATCGCCACTGCCTGCAACCGATCTGGAGCCACATGAGCGTCGCCACATTCCTGGCCAGCAAGGGATTTCTCATCGGCGCCGCCGGGGTGATTGCCGCCGGCGCGATAACGTTCGGCGTGGTGCAGGCGTCCGGGGATGCTGATCCGTCCGCGGCGCCGAGCCCTGAGGACACGACCACCGCGTCGGCATCCGCGACGCCGACTTCCACGCCAAAGCCGACCAAGACGGTGGTCGCGATCCCGACGCCGACCACTCCTACAGTGACGGTGACGGCACCCACGGCGCTGCCACCGAAGGTGCCGACGGCCAAGCTGGCCATCACGGCATTCACCGTGTCGCCCAAGGACATGTACGAGGTGTGGGAGCCGAGCCCCAACACGAAGTGTCACTCGACCGAAAACGCCGGCTCAGCGTCTGACTTCACCTACGCCAAGGTGAAGGCGACCGTCACCGGCTCCGGCGTCACTTCTGCCAAGGTGACCTTCGCGTACAAGGGGCACTCGGGCGGCGGCGACATGGACAAGGACGACTCGACGCACTGGAGCCAGACGGTCGGCGGCTGGAGCCTGGATCCGGGTGACTACTACACGTACTCGGCGCACACGGTGACCTGGGTCCTCACAGTCCGCGACAGGCAGGGACACACGGCGTCAGCAACCCGCACGAACACCGTGCACGGGTGCCACAACTCGAAGGACTAGCTGGGGACCTCGCCGAACGTGTTGCCGACGGGCAGCACGGCGTGGCGGATCAGGCGCGAGTCCTCGACGGCTGCCTGACGGTGCTTGACCGCTTCGCGGTAGTCGGGGTCGTGGATCATCGCGCCGAAGGCCGCGACGTCGGGGTACTCCGCGATGAAGCAGTGATCCCAGTGCTCGTCGGTCGGGCCGATCAGCATCAGCTCGAAGCGACCCTGCCAGATGATCCGGCCGCCCAGCCGAGCGAAGATCGGACCGCTCTCGCGCCCGTACGCTGCGTAGGCCTCGGCGCCGGTCGACTCCCGGCCGTCTTCGTAGACGGCTCGATCGCGCAGTCGTACGAGGTTGAGCATCTGGATCGGACCTGGCCGGTCGAGCGCCACGAACTGCGCGAAGACTTCCTTCGTCGGATCGACGTGTCCCATCTCGCGGCTCCCTCGGTTAGCGCAGCAGAAGTCGTACGGCGACGTCGACCGACTTGGTGACGTCTTCGGCCTTGGTGCGACCCGTGACCCAGCCCATGAGCGCCGTGAACCACACGTCGCTGATGACGCGGACGATCGCGGTGTCCTCATCGGTCGGTTCGCGGTTCTCGTCGGTGCCGTCGATCGCACGGGTGATCATGGCGGTCAGCTTCATGCCGACGAAGTGGATCTCGTCGGCGACCGAGGCATCGGCGAACATGAAGGCACGCGTGAGCGCCTCGGTCAGCTCGGGCTTCTCCTGCAGCGCCTTGGTGGTCGCGCCGAGGATGTACATGACGCGCTCGTGGGACGTGTCGCCCGGAACCTGCCGGGTGCGCGACTGTGCTTCGGCGCGGTCGAACTGACGGCCGAGAGCCGTGACGAGCAGGTGGATCTTGGAGGGGAAGTAGCGGTAGAGCGTTCCAAGAGCGACGTCAGCATCGTCGGCGACCGCACGCATCTGGACGGCATCGAAGCCACCGGACTCGGCAAGAGCGATGGTGGCATCGAGGATCCGGCGACGGCGCTCGCGCTGTGCGTTGGATCCGGGAGTCTCGGTCACGTTCGTCATCGCATCGTCCCCTGTCCATGGTCGGCTGGCTGAGTATGGCCGAGCTGACCATCGCTATGATATTGAAACACGTTCTAGATTTGGAGGCGACACTTCATGCCGGTCGGCGTTACTCGTGACCATCTGGAACTCGGTACCACTTTACGGGCCTGGGCCGCCGGACTGGGAGGGCCCGCCGCGCTGCGAGACGTGGAAAATGAAGCCGCCACCGGATTCGCCAAGACGTGGCAGGGCGTCGTGGAGGCCGGCCTCCCGGCGATCGCGATCAGCGGTCAGCACGGTGGAGGCGGCGGCGACCTGGTCGACCAGATGGTCGCCCTGGAGTCGGCTGCGTACGCCATGGTTCCCGGCCCGCTGCTGGGCACGACGCTCGTCGCCCAGGTTGCCGGCCTCGCTGGACTCGATGACGTGCTCGCCGGTCTCGCCGAGGGCGACATCGCCGGTGTTGCACTTTCGGGATCGGTAGCGGTCGATGGCGGTGCAAGCGGTGACCTGGACGTAGCAATGGACATCGTCGATGCACGCTGGCTCCTCGCTCGGGCCGTCGACGGCTCATGGGTCCTGATCGGTGCTGACGGCTGGACGGCCGAACCCGTGATCGGCATCGACCTCTCCCGCCGCGGCGGTCGCGTACGAGTCGCAGCGACGGCAGATCACGTACGTGCACTTCCCGGTGTCGACGGCGATGCCGTACGACGCCTGCTCGTCACGCTGGCGTCGGCCGAGGCGGCCGGCGTCGCACAGTGGTGCCTGGACACCGCCGTCGAGTACGCCAAGGTGCGCGAGCAGTTCGGCGCACCGATCGGATCGTTCCAGGCCATCAAGCACCTCTGCTCACAGATGCTCGAGACGTCTGAGTCGATTGCCGCCGTGACGTGGGACGCCGGCGTCGCCATCAGCTCGAACGTGTCGACCGACGAAGCCGACTTCGCTGCTGATGTCGCCGCCACCGTCGCGCTCGACGGCGCCGTGAAGGTCGCCCGCGACTGCATCCAGGTGCTGGGCGGCATCGGGTTCACGTACGAGCACGACGCTCACCTCTATCTTCGCCGGGCGGTCGCCCTCGATGTCGCAGTCGGCTCGTTGACCGGAGGAGCCGAGCAGTCCGCGACCCGGCTGGCACGCCGCGCCGCCAGTGGCCAGCGCCGTGCGTTCGACATCGACTTCGAGGGTGCCGACACGGAGCTCCGAGCATCGACCCGCAGTGCGGTCGAGGCAATCGCCGCCCTGCCTGCCGAGCAGCAGCGCGCCGCTCTCGCCGAGGCCGGCTACCTCACGCCGCACTGGTCGAAGCCCCACGGTCTCGATGCCGGGCCGGTCGAGCAGCTCGTCGTCGACGAGGAGCTGGCTCGTGCGGGGATCACCCGGCCCGATCTTGTGATCGGCGCCTGGGCCGCACCGACGATCGTCGAGCACGGCACCGCCGAGCAGGCCGCAAAGTTCGTCATGCCGACCCTGCTCGGTGACATCTTCTGGTGCCAGCTCTTCAGCGAGCCCGGAGCCGGCTCCGACCTCGCAGCACTCAGCACCCGCGCCGTACGTACCGAGGGCGGGTGGAACCTCACCGGTCAGAAGGTGTGGACGTCGCGGGCCAAGGACGCGCAATGGGGCATCTGCCTGGCGCGCACCGACAAGGACGCGCGGCACAAGGGCATCACCTATTTCCTGGTCGACATGACCTCGGCCGGCATCGACATCCGACCGCTGAGGGAGCTGACCGGCGACGCGATGTTCAACGAGGTGTTCCTCGACGACGTGTTCGTCCCCGATGACTGCGTCGTCGGAGAGGTCAACGGCGGCTGGAAGCTCGCCCGTACGACGCTCGCCAACGAGCGCGTGGCGATGGGCAGCTCCAAGCTCGGCGTGAGCACCGAGCGCGCTGTCGGGCTGCTCGCTGACAACACGTCGGAGACCGATGCCGCACTCGTGGGTCACCAGGTCGCCCTCGCGACGCTGTGCCAGCTGCTCGGTGTCCGTTCGACGCTCCGCTCGATCGCCGGGCGCGGGCCCGGCCCGGAGTCGAGCGTCGGCAAGCTCCTCGGCGTACGCAACCGTCAGGAAGCCGCCGAGCTCGTCGTCGACCTCCTCGGGCCGACCGCATTGTTCACGACCGACGACCCGCAGGTCGCCAAGGACGTGCACGAGATGCTGCTCAACCGCTGCCTCTCGATCGCCGGCGGCACGACGCAGATCCTGCGCAACGTCGTCGCCGAGCGGATCCTGGGACTACCCCGCAGTTGAAGGCCTGTCGTCAGCTGATGGTCTGACGACGACCGAGCCGGGCCAGAACGCGACGTGGTTCTTGATCCGCCGCGCGAACGGGCTCGGGTGCCGGTAGGTCCACGCGACGTGGCGTTCACTGGCCATGCCAGTGTCGACGTCGAAATAGCTCGCGACGCCCTTCCAATAGCACAGCGACTTCATCCACGAACGGGTCAACGTGTCGGGCTCGACGGAGTCGGGCGGGAAGTAGCGATTGCCCTCCACCACCACCGTATGGTCGCTCTCGGCGATCACCTCGCCGTGGAACACCGCCTGGTACGTGGTCATGACAAGAGTCTTCCTCGCCATGCCAACCCTGGCCTAGTCCGCAGCGGACGTCCTCTGCGTCTTGGCTCGGTGCCACTGGAGCCAGCGGGCCACTGCGGCGATCGTGTGCTGGCTACGGATCGATGAGAACACCTCGAAGGCGTGCTGCGTGCCGGGCAGCTCGGCATACGTGACCGAGGCGTCCGACTTCTCCTTGAGCGCCTTGACGAAGGAGCGCGCCTGCTTGACCGACACGACGGTGTCGTTGCTTCCGTGGATGACGAAGAAGTCAGGCGTGTGCTCGGTGACGTGCGCGAGCGGTGAAGCCTGGACGAAGTCGTCGAGGTGGGTCTTGGGGTCCTTGCCGAACACCCGCGGGCCGAGGAACCGGTCGCGCATGTCGATTGCTGCGCGCTCCTCGCTGATGCCGCCGAGGTCGTAGACGCCGTAGAACGGGACGCACGCAGACACCGAGGTGTCAGCGTCCTCGAAGCCAGGTTGGTAGTCCGCGAGGCCGGGGGTGAGGGCCGCAAGAGCGGCGAGGTGGCCACCGGCTGATCCGCCGGTGATGACGACGTAGGACGAGTCGCCGCCGTACTCCTTGATGTTCTCGTGGACCCACGCGATGGCGCGCTTGACGTCGACGATCTGCGTCGGGAACTTGTACTTGGGAGCGAGGCGATAGTTGACCGAGACGCAGACCCAACCCTGCTGGGCCATCCGGTTCATCAGCAGGATGCCTTGCTGCTCCTTGTTGCCGATCGTCCAGCCGCCGCCGTGGATCTGGATCAGCACGGGCGCGTCGGCCAGGTCGACGTCCTTGGGCCGGCGGATGTCGAGGTGCGCCTTGCGGCCACCCTCGGTGTAGGGGACGTCGCGCAGGACCTCGATGTCGTGCGCCTTGAAGTTGAAGGGGCGAGCCACCGACCCACGGGGGAGGCGCAGGTCGAGCGGACCGGGGAGGTCCAGCTCGTCGAGGTAGCCGTCACCGATGCTCTTGCGGAGCGCATCATCCAGCTCGATGCCCGTACGGCGCGCTCCGGCGATCGTGTAGCCCAGCATCCCGACAGCTGCGGCTCCTGCCAACAGCCCGAGGCGGGACGCCTTGCCACGTCGTACGGTCAGCTCGGCGGCGGTGTCGATCGCCGCCACGCCGAGGAGGTGAGGGGCCAGCTCGCTGGTCGGCCAGCCGAACGCAAAGCTCGGGATCGCGGACCAGCCGTTCCGCTGTGGACGGATGGCATTTGCCGCGAGAGCTGCCAGCGCAAGCTGGCGTCGGGCGTACCCGGCTGACATCTGGGCTCCTCATTTGAAGGTAGAACACGTTCTGGCAGGTCTAGGCTACGGCCATGGATCGACTCAGCGGACTGGACGCCAGCTTCCTCTACCTCGAGAGCGGCGCGCAGCTCATGCACGTGTGCGGTGTGATCGTGGTCGATCCGGCGACGATCCCGGGCGGCTACGACTTCAAGACGTTCAAGAAGGAGCTGTCCAACCGGGTCGAGGGCATTGCGATGTTCAACCGCAAGCTCAAGTTCGTCCCCGGCGGGATCGACTTTCCGGTCTGGGTCACTGACGACGAGTTCGACATCGATCGGCACGTCCACCGGATGGCCGTCCCCTCACCCGGCAGCGATCGCGAGCTGTCCGAGGTCGCCGGCCACCTGGCCGGCATCCCGCTCGATCGCGCCCGCCCGCTGTGGGAGATGCACGTCATCGAGGGTCTGGCCAACGGCAAGATCGCGATCTTCTCGAAGATGCATCACGCCTCGGTCGACGGTGTCTCCGGATCCAACATGATCTCGTACCTCTGCAGCCTCGAGTCTGACGCGCCACCGCTGGACAGCAGCTCGGCGGATCACCAGCGCGCACCTTCCGACATGGAGCTGCTCGGCCGCGGAGTTCTCGCGACGGTGACCAAGCCGTGGCAGATCGTCAGGCTCGCGGCACCGACGACCCGCACGCTGGTCGAGACCACCCGTCGCGCGCGCCGAGGCACGGCGATGGCCGCGCCGCTCACCGCTCCGCGTACGTCCTTCAACTCCACGATCACCGGCCACCGCTCGATCGCGTACACGGACGTCTCGCTCGACACGATCAAGGAGATCAAGAAGGCCGTGCCGGGAGCGACGGTCAACGACGTCGTCCTGGCACTCAGCGGTGGAGCCTTGCGCCGCTACCTGCAGAAACGTGATGAGCTGCCGGAGACGTCGCTGCTGGCCAGTGTCCCGGTCTCCGTGCGCTCTGAGTCGAAGCGTGCGGGTCGCAAC
The DNA here is from genome assembly GCA_963849475.1 of uncultured Actinomycetota bacterium. Classification (GTDB taxonomy): domain Bacteria; phylum Actinomycetota; class Actinomycetes; order Propionibacteriales; family Nocardioidaceae; genus Aeromicrobium. Next base: position 68,043 of record CAWKHC010000004.1, on the reverse strand, counting down.
CAGGTGTCGTCGATGTTCTGTCGGCTCGGCACCGACATCGAGGATCCGCTGGAGCGGATCACCGGTATGGCGCACGGCCAACGTCAACGCGAAGGAGCACCACAAGGCGGTGCCGGCCGACACGTTGCAGGAGTGGGCCGAGTTCGCCGCCCCTCGTACGTTCGGCCTCGCCGTACGCATGGTCTCCGACCTGCGCCTCGCCGACCGTGCGCCGGTCATCCACAACCTGGTGATCTCGAACGTTCCCGGCCCGCCGGTGCCGCTCTACTTCGTCGGTGCTCGGATCGACGCGCTCTATCCGCTCGGCCCGGTCTTCCACGGCGCAGGACTCAACCTCACCGTGATGAGCAACAACGGGCAGATGCACATCGGCGCGATCGCGTGCAGCGAGCTCATGCCCAAGCCGTGGGACCTGATCGATCAGTTCCCGATCGAGCTCGAGGCCATGCGCAAGGCCGTGCTGGGCTAGATCGTGGCGGCGACTTGGCGCGCCCGGGCATCGACGTCGAGGGCCGCTTCGACGAACACGGGCACGAACTCCTTGTACTGGAGCACGCAGCCGGCGTGGCCGCACTCGGCCTTGTGAACTGTGGCGTCGGGGATGAGCTCGGCAAGCTCGAGCTGACGATCCGGCGGGATCACGTGGTCCTTGGTGGTCACGACGACGGCGGTGGGCACGTCAACGTATGGCAGCCACGGTGAGGAATGGTGTCGGCCGAGAGATGCGACGGCCTGGCCGACAGCCCAGGCACTGGTCGAGCGGAACTGCCTCATGGCCCAACGAGCTGTGTCAGTGCTCTCCTCGTCGATGGCATCGACGGCGGCGACGGTGGCCCGGTTGATGGTGGCCGAGCGCGACAGCGTCGTGCTCAAGCGCATGCTGAGCTCCATGCCGGCATGGAAGACGCGCTCGCGGCCATTCGTACGAAAGTGCGCCGTGCTCGCTGCGAGGACGATCCCACCGATCAGATCGGGGCTCTGGCGCCAGACTCGCTGCGCCACGATGGAGCCCATCGAATATCCAGCGACGATCGGCTTGTCCAGCTTCAGCGCATCGATCACCGCGCCGACGTCATCTGCGCAGTCGGAGATCAGGAACTTCTCGGACATGATGCCGCGCCCGTGCCACCGCTGGTCGAACGTGATGACCCGGAAGTGCTTGGCAAGCTCAGGGATCGTGGGGAACCACGTCAGCTGACCCGTGCAGCCGACGGCGTGCAGGAGGATGATCGTGGGAGCGTCGGGAGTCGGCCCGGGCACGTCGGTGAGCCAGGTCCGGCCGCGGCGGCGCAGCTTGAGCCAGCGACCCTCCGGCAGATCGACATCGGGGACGTCGACGAGGTCCCAGGTCGAGGGATCTGGCAGCACGTGACGCATGGCCCCGAGGGCCTGCTTGACCGGAATGGTCACTGGTTGCTCCTCGGTCTACCGCTCGTTCGGTTCCCTCAAGAATAGAACACGTTATAGTTTCGGATCGTAGGAACACCCTAGAAGGAGACGATCTGCGTGGATTCGGTGCTCGACGAGGTCCGCTCCGTCATTGGCGACGTGCTCGACCGCGGAGACGGGTCATGGCGCGCTCTGCAGGAGTCAGGCCTCCTCGCGCTCGCGGCACCCGAGAAGCTGGGCGGTGAGGGACTCGGCCTGACCGAGATCTCGGTGCTGCTGCACGAGGTCGGACGCCGTGCTTCAGACCTTCCGGTGTGGGAGACAGTGGCTTGCGGTCTGCTGCCCCTCGTACGTTCCGGGTCCGACGACCTCCAGGCCGATCTGGTCCCCAAGGTTCTCGCCGGTGAGCTGAAGTTCGCTCCCGCACTCGGAGAGCCCGGTGTCGCGCTGCCGACCAAGCCCGCCACGACGTACGACGGTGCCGTCACCGGCACGAAGGTCGGTGTCCCGGTCCTCGATGGCCCCACGATCCTGCTCGTGTCCGCAGGCGATGTCGTCGCTCTTGTCGATGCCAACGGCGAAGGTGTCAGCAAGGTCGACACCGGTACGTCTCGCGGCACGACCGAAGCCACCTACACGTTCACCGCTGCACCTTCGCTCGGCACACTCGACGCTGAGGTCGTACGCAACCACGCGATCGCCGGGCTCGCCGCACTCGGCGCCGGAGTGGTCGAAGGCGCCCGCGACCTGACCGCCGGCTACATCAAGGACCGTAAGCAGTTCGGCCGCTCGCTGGCCGAGTTCCAGGCCGTTGCGCAACAGATCGCTGACGTCTACATCGGCTCGCGCACGTTCACGCTCACCGCGACCGAGGTCGTACGCCGCCTCGACGCTGGCGACCCGGCTGCCGACGACCTGGCGATCGCCGCCTACTGGTTCGCCAACCGCGCGCCGGCGCTGATGCAGATCTGCCAGCACCTCCACGGCGGCATGGGCGTCGACGAGACGTACGACATGCCTCGCTACTTCGCCGCCGTACGCGATGTCTCCCGCCACCTGGGTGGACCGGCCGCCCTCGCTGCCGTGCCCGTCAACGAGACGGCAGGCAAGAACGCTGAGCTCACGGTTGAGGAGCGAGCGTTCAAGGCTGAGGCCCGCGACTACCTGATGAACCTTGTCAGCGACGAGGACCGCGAGGAGATGCGCAACAACCGTCACGGCCCTGCATATCACCGCATCATCAAGAAGATGGGCGCCGACAACTGGATGGGCGTCGGCTGGCCCAAGGAGTACGGCGGCCAGGGTCGCGGCGTCATCGAGCAGCAGGTCTTCGTCAACGAGGCCTCGCACGCCGACGTGCACCTGCCGTCGGTCACGCTGCAGACCGTCGGGCCGACGCTGCAGGCGTACGGCACCGACAAGCAGAAGGACATGTTCCTCGCCGACATCATCACCGGCGACGTGCACTTCGCGATCGGCTACAGCGAGCCCGATGCCGGCACGGATCTCGCGTCGATGCGCACCAGCGCCAAGCGCGATGGTGACCACTACGTCGTCAACGGCCAGAAGATGTGGACCACCGGTGGCCACGCCGCCGACTGGGTCTGGCTCGCCGTGCGCACCGATCCCGATGCGCCCCCGCACCGCGGCATCTCGGTGCTGATCGTCGACACCAAGGATCCCGGCTACTCGTGGACGCCGATCGTCACCAGCGACGGATCGCACCACACCAACGCGACCTACTTCAACGACGTACGTGTCCCCGTCGACATGCTGGTCGGCGAGGAGAACCGTGGCTGGAGCCTGATCACCACCCAGCTCAACCACGAGCGCGTCATGCTCGGCCCGGCCGGACGCATCGAGGGTCTGCGTGACCTTGTACGCGAGTGGGCCGAGGGCCGTACGACGCCCGACGGCACTGCGGTGCTCGAGGTGCCGTGGGTACGGGACACGCTTGCCCGCGCCACCGCTTCGTTCCGCGTCAACGAGCTGCTCAACTGGGCGGTTGCCAACGCGCCCGCGACTGACAAGACGACGGTTGCCGATGCGTCCACGTCCAAGGTGTTCGCCAGCGACGAGGTGCAGAAGCTCGGCCTCGCGCTGACCGACATCGTCGACGCGTTCGGTGATCCGGCCGATCCCGAGACGGGTCGCCTCGCCGACCATCTCGACAAGACCGCCAAGCGCAACCTCGTGCTGAGCTTCGGCGGCGGCGTCAACGAGGTGCAGCGTGAGCTGATCGCCATGTTCGGACTCGAGCTGCCGAGGGTGCCGCGATGACTGAGACAACAGACCCGATCATCGAGCGCACCGACAAGATCAAGGCGCGCGGCAAGAGTCCCGCTCGACTGGCGCCGGACCCGGTGAACGCGCCGATGATCCGGCACTGGGCCGAGGCGATCGGCGACACCAACCCGCGCTGGCAGCCCGGCCCGGACACCGAGGCGCCTCCCGCGATGGCGCAGGTGTGGACGATGTACGGGCTCAATCCCGAGACGTATGGAGGGCGACCCGCTGCCCGACACCATGCAGGTGCTCGACGACGCCGGATTCACCTCGGTGCTCGGCACCAACTGCGACCAGACCTACGCGCGCACCCTGCGGCCCGGCGAGACGCCGACCATCAGCACGCGCCTGTCTGAGGTCATCGGCCCCAAGACGACCGGCGTCGGCGAGGGCTACTTCATCACAACGGAGAGCGTCTGGTCCGTCGGCGACGAAGAGGTCGCGACGATGAAGTTCCGCGTCCTCAAGTTCAAGCCGGGCACCGGCCGCCCGACGGTCGACAAGACCAAGTCGTCGCGTCCGATGATCAACAAGGACACCTCCTTCTTCTGGGAGGGCACGGCCGCGGGCGAGCTGCGTATCCAGAAGTGCAATGCGTGTGGCGAGCTGCGTCACCCGCCCGGGCCGTCGTGCCCGAAGTGCCACGCCATGGATCGCGGGTACGTCATCGCCGCCGGCAAGGGCACCGTTCACTCGTTCCTCGTGCACCACGCGCCGATCGTCCCCGGCAAGAAGCTCCCGCTGACGTTGGCTCTGGTCGACCTCGACGAGGGCGTACGGATGATCGGCGAGGTTGCGGGAGATGTCGAGATCGGTGACGCCGTCGAGGTCTGGTTCGACCCGATCGACGACGAGGTCACCCTCGCCAAGTGGCGTCCGATCGGCAGCGCTCCGCCCGAGCCGGAGCCGGAGCCGCCCTCGGACATCCCCGTGTGGGAGCTGCCGATCACCCCGACCCTCGTGGTCTCGACGGCGCTGGCGACTCGTGACTTCCAGGACGTCCACCATGATCGTGATCGCTCCATCGGTCATGGCAGCAAGGACATCTTCATCAACATCCTGAGCACCACCGGACTGGTGCAGCGCTACATCACCGACTGGGCGGGTCCGCAGACCCAGGTCCTGTCGTGTGCGCTGCGGCTCGGTGCGCCGGCCCATCCGTACGACACGCTGCGGTTCACCGGGCACGTCGTGTCCGAGGAGGACGGGGTCACGACGATCGACGTCACGGTCGGGGTCTCGATCGGTACGCACGCCAACGCACGACTGGAGATCCGCAAATGACCGCGAGTGGCGCACTGTGGTTGGTTTCAGCGGCTCAAACCCAACCACACTGCGCCACTCGCGGGGAATTCTTGGACAGGGAGGTCAAGTGATGAGCACGTTCAGCGGTGCAGCAGCGATCGCCGGCATCGGCGCGACCGAGTTCTCCAAGGAGTCGGGTCGTTCAGAGCTCCAGCTCTCGGTCGAGGCCACCCTCGCGGCCCTCGCCGACGCCGGGCTGTCGCCGTCAGACGTCGATGGGCTGACGACGTTCACGATGGACTCGACCTCCGAGATCGCGCTGGCGCGTGAGCTCGGCATGGGCGACCTGCGCTTCTTCAGCCGGATCAATTACGGCGGCGGGGCAGCGTGCGGCACCGTTCAGCAGGCGGCCATGGCCGTCGCGACTGGTGTGGCCGATGTCGTCGTCGCCTACCGCGGGTTCAACGAGCGTTCGGGCCAGCGCTTCGGCCAGGTGCAGAAGTGGGCCGCCGAGCAGGTCAACACGAACGGCCTCGACAACGCGTGGTCCTATCCGCACGGACTCTCGACGCCGGCGGCGACCGTGGCGATGCAGGCTCGTCGCTACATGCATGAGTACGGCGCAACCTCGGCCGACTTCGGTTGCGTCGCTGTCGCCGACCGCAAGCACGCGGCCAACAACCCCAACGCGTTCTTCTACGAGAAGCCGATCACGATCGAGGACCACCAGTCCTCACGGATGATCGCCGACCCGCTGCGGCTGCTCGACTGCTGCCAGGAGAGCGACGGCGCAGTTGCCATCGTCGTGACCTCGACCGAGCGTGCCCGCGATCTCAAGGCAGGCGCCGTTCCGATCCTTGCTGCTGCCCAGGGCAGTGCTGCTGATCAGTTCGTCATGACGTCCTACTACCGCGACAACATCGGCATCCCCGAGATCGGCGTCGTCGGTCGTGAGCTGTGGCGCCAGTCCGGTCTGACGCCGGCTGACATGCAGACCGCGGTCCTCTATGACCACTTCACCCCGTACGTCCTCATGCAGCTCGAGGAGCTCGGCTTCTGCGGACGCGGCGAGGCCAAGGACTTCATCGCAGGCGGTGCGATCGAGATCGGCGGCACGTTGCCCCTCAACACCCATGGCGGCCAGCTCGGCGAGGCGTACATCCACGGCATGAACGGCATTGCCGAGGGCGTACGTCAGATCCGCGGCACCTCGGTCAACCAGGTCGATGCTGTCGAGCACGTCCTCGTCACCGCCGGCACGGGCGTGCCGACATCCGGCCTCGTGCTGGGTCGCTGAAAAGTTTCCCACAACGTGGCTTGACCTTGACGTAGCGTCAGGGTTGCAGCATGGCTGCATGACAACTTCCAACCTTGCAATTGAGGTCGCCGGACTCACCAAGTCGTACGGCGACAACACCGTGCTCGACGGTGTCGACCTGGTCGTGCCAGAGGGCACGGTCTACGCCCTGCTCGGACCCAACGGTGCCGGCAAGACCACCATCATCAACATCCTGTCGACCCTGCTGACCGCAGGCGAAGGCGACATCCGTGTTGCTGGATTCGACGTACGACGTGAGCCCTCCGGGGTGCGTGGCGTGCTCGGGGTCACGGGTCAGTTCTCCGCGATCGACGAGCTTCTCACCGGTCGCGAGAACCTGCGCCTGATGGCCGATCTGGCCCACCTGGATCGGGCGAGCACGCCCGCGACGGTGAGCTCGCTGCTCGAACGCTTCGATCTCGTCGACGCGGCCGATCGCCGGGCGCAGACCTACTCGGGAGGAATGAAGCGCCGCCTCGACCTGGCGATGACGCTCATCACCGCTCCGCGGATCATCTTCCTCGACGAGCCCACCACGGGGCTCGACCCGCGGAGCCGCCGCGAGCTGTGGGCAATCGTGCGCGAGCAGGTCGCCGACGGCGTGACAGTGCTGCTGACGACCCAGTACCTCGACGAGGCCGATCACCTGGCAGACAAGATCGGCGTGCTCGACGGTGGCCGCCTGGTGGCCGAGGGCACGGCGGCCGAGCTGAAGCGGCGGGTGCCTGGCGGGTACGTGTCGGTGCAGCTCGCCGACGCCGAAGCGCTCGCTGCTGCGGCGGCCGCGCATCCCGACGCCACGGCCGACACCGAGTCACTCACCTTGTCGGTGCCCAACGACGGGACCGTCGCCGGGCTCCAACGCGTACTCGATGGCCTCGATGACGAGGGCGTCACCAACCTGACGGTCGAGACAGCTGATCTCGACGACGTGTTCCTTGCGCTCACCGGCCACGCGGCCGAGGCGACCACCTCAGAGGAGATCTCTTCATGACCACTGCAACTCATACTGCTCGTGACTCGATGACGATGCTGCGGCGCAACCTGCTGCACATCCGTCGCTACCCGTCGCTGTCGATCATGCTTGTCGCCCAGCCGATCCTGTTCCTGCTGCTGTTCGTGTACGTGTTCGGCGGCACCATGGGAGCCGGTCTGCCGGGCCAGGAGGGCGGAGGCCGCAGCGACTACCTGGCCTTCATCACGCCGGGCATCCTGATCATGACCGTCGCCAGCGTCGCGCTCGGCACGGCAATCTCGACCGCGATGGACATGACCACCGGGATCATCGCCCGCTTCCGCACGATGGACATCGCCCGGGTCTCGGTCCTCACCGGACATGTTCTTGGCGCTGTCATCAAGACCGGATTCGCTGTCGTGGTCGTGACAGCGTTCGCGTTCCTCCTCGGCTTCCGCTCCGACGCCGGCCCGCTCGGCTGGCTGGGTGTCCTCGGGCTCCTGGCTCTGATCGCGTTCGCACTCACCTGGCTCACCGTCGGCATGGGCTTGGCGGCAGACAGTGTGGAGACGGCCAGCAACACGCCGATGTTCCTGGTGATCCTGCCGTTCATCAGCAGCGGCTTCACCCCGACCGACGCGATGCCGGTCGGCCTGCGCCAGTTTGCGGAGTACCAGCCGTTCACGCCGATGATCGACAGCCTGCGCGCTCTGGTCAGCGGCACCTCTCCGGGCTCCGACCTGTGGATGGCGATCGGCTGGTGTGTCGTGATCTCCCTGCTCGGATTCCTCTGGTCGCGACGTCTGTTCCTCCGCGTGCCGTCGAAGTAGGAGACTGTCCTCGTGCTCACCATCAGCCAGCTGGCCGCGTACGCGGGTGTCACCGTTCGCGCGGTGCGGCACTATCACGCAAAAGGCCTGCTGCCTGAGCCCGAGCGCGACCACTCCGGCTACCGGCGCTACGACGCCGCCGCGGTGGTGGAGCTGATCAGGATCCGCACGCTCGCCAATGCCGGTGTGCCACTCGCCCGCGTCGAGGAGCTGCTGGAGGCCGACGAGCAGGAGTTCGAGGGGGCCGTTGATGACATCGATCGGCGACTGCGCACTGAGATCAAGGAGCTGCAGCAGCATCGCGAGCTCATCAAGCAGCTCGCGGCAGGAGACAGTCTGGCCCTGCCGCCCGAGGCGGTGGCCTACCTCGAGCATCTGCGCGAGCTCGCCATCCCCGAGGCGGTGATCGAGGGAGAGCGGGATGCCTGGATCCTGGTCGCTGCCCAGCTGCCACAGCACATGCCGTTCTACATGCAGACCAAGCAGCAGCAGCTCGAGGACCCGGCAAATGTCGAGCTCTACCGCAACATCTCCGCCATGCTCGAGTGGCAGCCCGACGACCCACGACTGGTCGCGGTGGCAGACCAGATCGCCGCCACTCTCGATGTCACCGACTTCGACGCGTGGGAGTCGCGCGAGGAACAGATGTCAGACGATGTCGTCGAGCTTCTCGACGAGGTGTTCTACACGTCGGTGCCGATTGCGTACCGGCTCCGTGAGCTCCTCGAGGAGCGGGGCTGGCGTGGCTGGACCAAGTTCGAGCCGATCGAAACACGCGGGTGAAGAGCGCAGACGGTTGGATCCGCTGTGGACTGGGCCATACACACTGGGGTCGCGTCGGCGCCGCAGGGCTGCTGGTCATCCACACCGACACCGAGGGCATCACCCGGCACCTGCTCCAGCACCGCGGACGGATCGTGCAGAAGGCGCTGACGTGGGGGATCCCGGGCGGCGCTCTTGCCCATGGGGAGTCACCGATCGCAGGGGCACTGCGCGAAGCCGGTGAGGAGATGCAGCCGGAGCTGCAAGACATCCGGCACCGGTTCACCTTCGTCGACGACCACGATGGATGGGCGTATCACACGGTCGTCATGGACTCGCCTGTCATGCCAGAGCTGACGGGCAACTGGGAGACCGGACCCGGTGGTCTCAGGTGGGTGACCACCGACGAGCTCGAGCAGCTCGACCTGCACCCGGGTTTTGCCGCGACCTGGCCACTTCTGGACATCTGAGAACCTAGGCCAGTTTGGCCGCGTTGCTTCGGGTGCCCAATACAGTTGTGGCATGCATCGCATCGCCGCAGCGGCGGCACTCGTCACCCACGTGGTGTTTGTCGTGTTTGCGGTGATCGGTGGCTTCATTGCCTGGATGATGCCGGTGGTGCTGATCCCGCACCTGGCCGCCGCCGCATGGGGCGGCCGCATGGCAACGTCGCGTGCCAGGTGTCCCCTCTCGATCATCGAGAACTGGGGTCGAGTCGGGTCTGGTCGAGAACCCCTACATGAGCGGGGATTCATCGCGCACTACGCAGAAGGCCGCCTTTACCCGACGACGTGGAAGAAGCGGGTCGAGCTCGTGGCGCTGGGACTGGTCGCCGGGTCGTGGCTCGGCCTGGCGATGCGTTAGCGAACGCAGGGCGTCATCAGCGGCGGGTGACGAAGCAGTCGGCCAGCGCCGGGCGACCAACATCATCAGACTGAGAGTCCCCGACCGTCACGGTCACGGCGATGCCCTCGGGTTCGTCCCACGCTTTGATCGCGAGTGTCTCGCCGGGGAAGACGACACCGGCGAACCGAGCACCGAAGCCACCCACCGTGCTGGCGTCGCCGTCGAGGAGCAGGTCGATGACCTCGCGCAGCACGATGCCGTACGTCGCCAGCCCGTGCAGGATCGGCGCCGGGAAGCCGGCACCCTTGGCGAACGCGGGGTCGGAGTGCAGCGGGTTGCGGTCGCCGCAGAGTCGGTAGAGCAGTGCTTGCTGCGGGGTCACCGCGTACGTCGTGGTGCCGTCAGGCGCGCGGTCCGGGACGGCGATGGCATTGCTCTCGCCGCGGTTGCCACCCCAGCCACCCTCGCCCTTGACGAAGATCGAGGAGCGTACGCGCCACAGCTCGGTGCCGCTCGGATCGACGGCGACGCCTTCCTGCCAGATGACGGCGGCCTTGCCCTTGTCCCAGACGTCGGTGATCGTCGTCGTCAGGGTGGCTGAGCCAGAGGTCGGCAGCGGGGCGCCCAGGTGGACTTCCTGGGCGCCGTGGACGACCTGGGTCAGGGTGATGTCACAGCCCGGCAGGTCGAGTGACGGGGGATTGGTCTCGTGGAACGACGGTGCAACGACGGCAAAGCTCGGCAGCACCTGCAAGGCATCGTTGTCCAGCGTCCAGCGCAGGGCGTCGGCTGACACGTTGTCGCCCGCACGCGATCCGGCACCTACGGCAAGCTGATAGAGCAGCACGTCGCTGCTGGTCCAGGAGAACTCCTGGGTGCCGACGGTGGCACCGATGGCGACATCGGGATCGATGGGCATCAGGCGACGCCCTTGGCGATGTCCTCGGCGGCGAGGTATCCGAAGGTGAATGCCGGACCGATCGTGGCGCCGGGGCCGGCGTACGTGTGACCCATGACGGCCGACGAGACGTTGCCCGCGGCATACAGGCCGTCGATGACCGAGCCGTCGGCGCGAAGGGCGCGTGCTCGTTCGTCGGTGACGATGCCGCCCTTGGTGCCGAGGTCGCCGGGGACGATCTTGACGGCGTAGAACGGACCCTGGTCGATGCTGTGCAGAGACGGGTTGGGCTTCACGCGTGGGTCGGCGTAGTAGCGGTCGTACGCGCTGTCGCCGCGGTGGAAGTCCTCGTCGTTGCCAGACGCGGCGAAACCGTTGAAGCGTTCGATCGTCGAGGTGAGCGCGTCGGCCGGGACCTCGATCGACTCGGCGAGCTTGTCGAGCGATGATGCCTTGACCACGGCGCCGCTCTTGAGCCAGCGACCGGGGAACGGCTGGCGCGGCGAGAGTCCGGCGAACAGGTAGCGGTTGCGATAGCGCTGGTCGATGATCAGCCAGGCGGGCACGTGGGAGACACCGGTGGCCTCGCCCTTGTAGATCTCGTGCGTCGCCTCGACGTACGGCAGCGCCTCGTTCATGAACCGCTTGCCGGCGGAGTTGACGATGATCGAGCCGGGCAGGTTGCGCTCCGACAGGCAGAACCACGGGCCGTTGGGCAGCGGGATGGTCGGCCCCCACCAGGCGTCGTCCATCATGTCGGTCGCTGCGCCGACGGCGATGCCGGCTTCGATGCCCTCGCCGGTGTTGCTGGCAGCGGCGGTGCTCCAGTCGACGTTGGTCGGGCTGGGGAGGTACTTCTCACGCAGCCCTTCGCTCTTCTCGAATCCACCGGAGCCGAGGATCACGCCCTTGCGGGCTCGGATCACGACTTCCTTGCCGCCGCGTTGGGCGCGAACGCCGCCGACCCGGCCGTTCTCGATGACGAGTCCGGTCAGCGAGGTCTCGTAGTAGACCGGCACCTTGGCGTCGACCAGCGCCTTGCGGAGGCTGATCGTCAGGGCGTTGCCCATCGCGAACATCTTGCGACGCAGCAGCGAGTTGAAGACGCGCATGAAGACGACACGCATCATCGTGAGCGGGCCGCGGATGGAGCGCAGGCCGAGGCTGATCTTGCGGAAGTCGGCCTGGGTGACGATCAGGTTGGCGGGTGCCTTCGCGTACGGCGGGTGCAGGCGGTTGAGCTCGTCACCGAGGATGCGGCCGTCCATCGGGATCGGTTCGACGCTGCGTCCCTGCGAACGTCCGCCCGGCTGCTCGGGGAGGTAGTCGGAGTAGCCCGGGACCCACTTGAGCTTGAGCGGCGTCTTGTCGAGGAGGAAGTCGATGACCTCGGGTCCGCGGTCGAGGAACGTCTCGCGGCGGATCGCGGGGACCTCGTCGCCGACGATTGCCTGGAGGTAGTCGCTTGAGTCCTGGCGGTCAGTCGCGCTGACCTGCCCGGCGGCCTTGAGGGCGCGGTTGCCCGGGACCCAGACGCCGCCACCGGAACGTGCTGTGGTGCCGCCGAAGTAGGCGGTCTTCTCGATCAGGACGGTGTCCAGACCATGTTCGGCTGCGGCAAGAGCTGCCGTCATCCCTGCGCCACCGGCGCCGACAACGACGACGTCAAACGTCTCTTCCATTGGTCCTCCGTCGGGGTGAACTACCGCAAAACTGTAACAGGTTCTAGTATGGCGTTGTGTCCTCCATCAAGGCTGATCCCGCCGCCATCGCTGCGGCCACCGAGCGGCTTGCGCAGGCCCTGGAGACGCGAGTCCCGTGTGCGGCGGTTCGCGATCTGATCGGGACCGACGACCTCCCGGCCGCATACGCGGTGCAGCAGGGTCTCGTTCAGAAGCGCCTGGCCACGGGCGCGACTGTCGTCGGCCGCAAGATCGGCGCCACCTCCGAGGCAGTGCAGAACCAGCTCGGTGTCGACCAGCCCGACTTCGGCTACCTCCTTGACGAGATGGATGTCAGCTACGGCACCGACGGCACCCCGATCTCGATGCGCAGGCTCGTGCAGCCTCGGGTTGAGGCAGAGGTCGCGTTCCGGCTGAGTCGCGACATCGACGTGCCCGAGGACCAGATCACGATCGAGTTCGTACGTGAGTCCGTCGACGTGGCGATCCCTGCTCTTGAGATCGTCGACTCGCGCATCGAGAACTGGAACATCGAGTTCACCGACACCGTCGCCGACAATGCGTCGAGCGGCTTGTACGTCATCGGCGACATCGGCCTGCCGCTCAGCGAGATCGAGCCGCGTGACGTCGAGATGAGCCTCACCATCAACGACGAGGTGCGCTCGTCCGGCAACGGCGCCGCCTGTCTGGGCGACCCTCTTGAAGCGCTGAGGTGGCTCGCCGTCCAGGCCGCCCGCTTTGGTGATCCGCTGCGTGCGGGACACCTGATCCTGTCCGGGGCCCTTGGCCCCTTCGTGCCGTTCGCCGCGGGTGACCGCGTGACGGCTTCCATCAGTGGGTTCGCGCCCCTGACCGTCTCCTTCGAGGAGTAAGAAACATGACCCGCAAAGTCACCGCGGCCATCGTCGGACCCGGCAACATCGGCACCGACCTGCTCTACAAGCTGCTCCGCAGCGACATCATCGAGCCACGCTGGATGATCGGCGTCGACGCCGCATCCGAAGGCCTCAAGCTCGCCCGTGATCGCGGTGTCGAGGCTTCACACGAGGGCGTCGACTGGCTGCTCAAGCAGGACGAGCTGCCCGAGCTGATCTTCGAGGCGACCTCCGCGTACGTTCACCGCGAGTACGCGCCCCGCTATGAGGAGGCTGGCATCAAGGCGATCGACCTGACGCCCGCCGCCGTCGGCCCCGCGGTCATCCCGCCGGTCAACGGCGAAGAGCACATCCTCGCTCCCAACGTCAACATGATCACGTGTGGCGGCCAGGCCACGATCCCGATGGTCTACGCCGTCTCGCGCATCGCGCCCGTGCCGTACGCCGAGATCGTCGCCTCGGTCTCCAGCGCCTCCGCCGGACCCGGCACCCGCGCCAACATCGACGAGTTCACGCGTACGACGAGCAACGGCGTGATGACGATCGGCGGTGCCGAGAAGGGCAAGGCGATCATCATCCTCAACCCGGCCGAGCCGCCGATGATCATGCGCGACACGATCTTCTGCGGTGTCAGCGCCGACGCCGATCGCGACGCCATCTCGCAGTCGGTGTTCGACATGGCCAAGTCCGTGCAGGAGTACGTGCCGGGCTATCGATTGCTCCAGGACCCGCAGTTCGACGACGCGACCGAAGCCACGATGGGCATGACCAAGGTCAGCATCTTCGTCGAGGTCGAAGGCGCTGGTGACTACCTGCCGCCGTTCGCCGGCAACCTCGACATCATGACCGCCGCCGCAACCCGCGTCGGCGAGTCGATTGCAAGGGAGATCATCCGATGAGCACTGCACCTTCTGTCTCCAGCCTCGACACCTCGATCGACTCGCTCGCCCGCAAGTGGTCGGACACCGACACGTCGAGCAAGCTCGACCTGCGCCTGACCGACACCTGCCTGCGCGACGGCTCGCACCACAAGCGTCACCAGTTCGTGCCGCAGGAGGTGCGCGACATCGTCGGCGCCCTCGACGCTGCCGGCATCCCGATCATCGAGGTCACCCACGGTGACGGCCTCGGCGGATCGTCGTTCAACTACGGCTTCTCCAAGACGCCCGAGCAGGAGCTCATCAAGCTCGCTGCCGAGACGGCCAAGAAGGCGCGCATCGCCTTTCTGATGCTGCCCGGTGTCGGCACCAAGGACGACATCAGAGCGGCCCAGGACAACGGTGGCCAGATCTGCCGCATCGCGACCCACAGCACCGAGGCAGACACGTCGCGACAGCACTTCGGTCTGGCTCGTGAGCTCGGCCTGGAGACCGTCGGCTTCCTGATGATGAGCCACACGGTCTCTCCTGAAGTTCTCGCTCAACAGGCTCGAATCATGGTCGACGCCGGCTGTCAGTGCGTCTATGTCGTCGACTCGGCAGGCGCGTTGATCATGGAAGGTGTCGCCGACCGTGTGCACGCGCTGGTCGCCGAGATCGGCAACGAAGCCACGATCGGTTTCCACGGTCACGAGAACCTCGGCCTCGGCGTCGCCAACACCGTGGTCGCCGCCCGTGCAGGTGCGACCCAGATCGATGGATCCGTGCGCCGCTTCGGCGCCGGTGCGGGCAACACCCCGCTCGAGGCGTTCATCGGTGTGGCCGACAAGCTCGGCTGGAACACCGGCGTCGACTTCCTGCAGATCGTCGACGCTGCCGAGGACGTCATCCGTCCGGCCATGCCGGAGGAGTGCACGCTCAACCGGATGACGCTGATGATGGGCTACGCCGGGGTCTACTCCTCGTTCCTCAAGCACGCGGGCAACGCCGCCGATCGCTACGGCGTCTCCGGCGCGCAGATCCTGCTCGAGGCCGGACAGCGCAAGCTGATCGGTGGCCAGGAGGACCAGCTCATCGACATCGCCCTGATGCTGAAGGCCAAGAACGAAGCCAACGCCTAGCTGAGTCGCTGCTGGAAGTCGCCGTACGAGATCGCACCGTCGGCGAAGCTGAACGTGCCGTGCTCGAGCATCTCTCGTCCCGCCCGGTCGACCAGGCTGAGCGCTGCGCGCGTCAGCGTGCCGCCGATGCTGATGCGGGCGACACCCAGCGATCGCAGCGTCGCGGCATCCAGCACGGGCTCGACCAGACCCGCAACGACATTGACGGGTGCGTCGATCTCTGCGGTCAGTCGGCTGATCTCGTCGGCATCGCTGACCCCTGGCACAAAGATGCAGTCGGCGCCGGCGGCGATGTACTGCTCGGCCCTGCGGATCGTCTCGGCAAAGGCATCGGGATGACCGGCCATGTAGGTGTCGGTGCGTGCGTTCAGCACGAATGAACCCGTGGGCGCGCTGCTCCGCGCAGCCTCCAACCGTTCGCGTGCCTGCTCAACCGGAATCAGCTCTCCGGGCTCAATCGCGTCCTCCAGGTTGCCGCCGACAACTCCGATGGCGAGGGCATCAGCAACGGTGTCGGCGACATCGCTGGCTGCCGGGCCGTACCCGGACTCGAGGTCGGCAGTGACCGGGCAGCTGACCGCCTCGACGATCAACGCGATGCAGTCGAGCATCTCTGAACCATCCATGACGGCATCCGCGACGCCGCGACTGAACGCGATCCCCGCGCTGGTGGTGGCGATGGCGGCAAAGCCGACCTGTTCGAGCATTCGTGCCGACCCGCCATCCCAGGCGTTCGGAAGGATGAAGCCGGCGCCCCGCTGGTGCTGCGCGAGGAAGGCCGCTGCGTGCTCGTCCTGTGCGGAGGCGATCATGTTCGTCAGTGTGGCAGGGGATCGGCGCCCCTACGAGCCCAGCGATGGACTTGTTACTAGAACGTGTTCTAGTATTGGGTAGACGATCTCCCAAGGAGCTGCAATGACCCAGGCTGTACTGGATGGCGTACGAGACCTCCTCCCGACGCTGCGCGAGCGCGCCGACGAGACCGAGCGCCTGCGCCAGGTGCCCGAGGCCTCGGTCAAGGAGCTGGAAGAGACCGGCTTCTTCCGCCTGCTCCAGCCCAAGCGCTTCGACGGCCTCGAGGCCGACCCGATCGACTTCTACACCGCCGTCGCGCTCATCGCGTCCGCCTGTGGCTCGACCGGATGGATCTCCTCGGTCCTCGGCGTCCACCCGTGGCAGGTCGGCCTGTTCCACGATGACGCGCAGCAGGCTGTCTGGGGCAAGGACACCGCCACCCGCCTGAGCTCGTCGTACGCACCTACCGGCAAGGCGACCATCGCCGAGGGTGGCTACACGCTCGAAGGTCGCTGGAGCTTCTCGTCCGGCTCGGCTCACGCCAGCTGGGTGCTGCTCGGCGGCCTGGTGTCCAACGAAGAGGGCCAGATCGTCGACTTCAAGACGTTCATGGTTCCCCGCGACAAGTACGAGATCGTCGACGTCTGGAACGTCGTCGGCCTCGCCGGCACCGGCTCCAACGACATCGTCGTCGAGCCGACGTTCATCCCCGACGAGTTCACGCTCTCCATGGGTGACACGGGTCGCTGCTTCGGCCCCGGCCAGGAGCAGAACACCAGCGATCTCTACAAGCTGCCGTTCCACTCGCTGTTCACCACGACCATCACGGCTCCGATCGTCGGCATGGCTCGTGGCGCGTACGCCGAGCACGTCGAGCAGCAGCAGGCACGCGTACGCGCTGCCTACCTCGGCGAGAAGGCATCGTCCGATCCGTTCGCTGCCGTACGCATCGCCCGCGCGTCGAGCGAGATCGACGCTGCCTGGGAGCTGTGCATGGCCAACATCCGCCAGGAGCAGGCGCTAGTCGCCAAGGGTGAGAAGATCCCGATCCCGTTGCGCCTCAAGGTGCGCCGCGACCAGGTGCTCGGCACCCAGCGAGCCATCGACGCGATCGACGTCCTCTTCGAGTCGTCGGGTGGCCGTGCGCTGGCCAACGGCACCTACCTGCAGCGTGCGTGGCGCGATGCTCACGCCGGCCGCGTCCACGCAGCCAACGATCCCGAGCGCGCACTGCAGATGTTCGGCATGTCGGAGTTCGGTCACAAGGTCGACCCGGGAATGTACTGATGGTTTCGTACGACCGTGAGTCGACCCGCCGTTCCGCCAAGGCTGGCGACCTCACCCTTAACTACTACGAGGCCGGCGAGCCGACCGCGATCGGTGGCGGACTGCCGCTGGTGATGCTGCACGGTGGCGGACCCGGTGCTTCGGCATGGTCCAACTTCGGCTCGGCGCTGCCCGGCTTCGCCGAGGACTTCCGTACGCTGCTGGTCGACCAGCCCGGCTTCGGCCAGAGCGACAAGCCCCCGGTCGTGGGCAACTACTTCCGCCACTCGGCGACGATCATCAAAGACTTCCTCGACGAGCTCGGCATCGAGCGCATCCACCTGCTTGGCAACAGCCTCGGTGGCGGTACCGCCGCGCGCTTCGCACTGATGTACCCCGAGCGCGTCGGTCGTCTTGTGCTGATGGGTCCCGGCGGGCTCAACCTCAGCCTCTTCCACGCCGACCCGACCGAGGGCGTCAAGCGCCTCATGGACTTCGGAGCTGCTCCGACCAGGGAGTCGCTGCGCGCGTTCATCTCCACGATGGTCGTCGACCAGTCGCTGGTCACCGACGAGCTCGTCGAAGAACGCTTCGCCGACGCCACGGCGCCGGGAGCGCAGGAGGCCATGCAGTCGATGGGCATGTCGTTCTGGAACCCTGACAGCTTCGAGGACGGGCTGATCTGGCGCGACGCCCACCAGCTCAAGCGGCCGACGCTGCTGACCTGGGGCCGCGAAGACAGGGTCAACCCGCTCGACGGCGCGTTCGTCGCGCTCAAGATGATCCCCAAGGCAACGCTGCACGTGTTTCCCAACTGCGGACATTGGGCACAGATAGAAGCAGCGGACGAGTTCCGCCAGGTCTGCACCGCATACCTCTCCAACCACGTCGAACGGAGCCGCTCATGATCGACATCAAGTCCATGGGCTATGCCCGCGTCGCTTCAACCAATCTCGACGAGTGGCGCAAGTTCGGCGGCAAGGTGCTCGGCCTCGGTGAGGGTCGCGGACCCAACCCCGACAACCTCTACTTCCGCATCGACGAGGTCTCGGCACGGCTCGTCGTGTTCCCGTCTGACGTCGACCAGCTCGACTGCGTCGGCTGGGAGCTCGCCGACCACGACGCACTGCAAGCTGCGCGCGAACACCTGAGCAAGGCCGGCGTCGAGACCACTGAGGGCACCCTTGAGGAGCTTGCCGAGCGCCGGGTCCAGGAGCTCGTACGGTTCACCGATCCGTTCGGCAATGTCTTCGAGCTGTTCCACGGCATCACGTACGAGTCGCGCCCCGTCGTGACGCCGTACCGCGCCGACTTCGTCACCGGCGACCAGGGCATGGGCCATGTGGTCATCCCCGTCGACGACGACGTCGAGGCACTCAAGTTCTATCGCGACGTGCTCGGCTTCCGCCTGCGTGACTCGATGTCGATGCCCGGCGAGTTCGTGGGCAAGGAGCCCGGCTCCAAGGTTTGGCTGCGTTTCCTCGGAGTCAATCCGCGCCACCACTCGCTGGCCTTCCTGCCGATGCCCAACCCCAGTCGCTGCGTGCACCTGATGCTCGAGGTCGAGAAGCTCGACGACGTCGGCCGCGCCCTCGAGCGGGTCAAGAAGCACAAGGCGCCGCTCTCGGCGACACTTGGTCGTCACATGAACGACGAGATGGTGTCGTTCTACGTGAAGTCACCCGGCGGTTTCGACATCGAGTTCGGCTGCGAAGGTCTGACCGTCAGCGACGAGCGTTGGGTTGCTCGCGAGTCGACGGCTGTCTCGTACTGGGGCCACGCGTTCGGGCAGTCCGGCTGAGGGTGCAAGAGTGAAGCCCGTGAAAGACGCAGAGCTCCCCGAAGGCATCGCTGCGGATGCGGCCAGGTCGTGGCCGTCCCGTGAGCTGATCGACTCCTATCTCGGCGGCCACCACGAGCTGTTCTCGTGGCGCCCTGGCGAGGTCGTCGAGATCGACGGCGAGGCTGCCCAGGCGGCCGCGCGCCAGTATCGCGACGTGCTCGGTCAGTACGCCAGCGGCGTCACGGTCATCACCACGGTGCAGGGCGGCAAGCCGGTCGGCATGACCTGTCAGTCGTTCACCAGCGTCTCGCTCGATCCGCCGCTGGTCGCGTTCCTCCCGCAGAAGACGTCCCGAGCCTTCGCGGCGATCCGGCAGACGCGTCGGTTCTGCGTGAACATGCTCGCCGCTGACCAGGCCGAGGTCTCCAACGTCTTCGCGTCCCGGCTCGAGGACAAGTTCGCCGACATCGAGTGGACGTCCACGGCCAACGGGTCGCCGCTCCTTGACGGCATCGTCGGCTACGTCGACTGCACCGTCCAGGACGTTCACGAGGCAGGCGATCACTACCTCGTGATCGGCAAGGTCGAGGAGCTCGGCCAGGGCGCCGAGGACCGGCCGCTGCTGTTCCACCAGGGCCGCTACCGCACTGCAGAATAGGTCGAAATGGCAGGTGTGGTTCCAACTCGCGAACCTGCCGTCACGACACCGGTGATCCGTCACAAGCTCGTTTGCCAGACAGGCGAGCGATCTTGCGGTAGAAAATGCGCATGCCTCGCCGTCGCCCGCTCCTGCTGTGTGCCCTTTTGCTGGTCGTCGCACTCGCGGCTGCGTTGGTCTCGCCTGCGGCATCCGCCCATCCGGTCAAGCCAATCAATGTCGCCCTGCTCAGCGTCAACGACTTTCACGGGGCAATCGCCGATACAACGACGGTGCAGTTTGCCGGAGCCATCGAGAAGGAGCGCGCCCGGTACGGCGAGAACTCCACACTCGTCCTGTCCGCCGGAGACAACTTCAACGCCGCCGAGGGCGATCAGAATCCTCAGTCGCTGCACTTCGTGCCTGCCTTCGACGTCCTGAATGCGCTCGAAGTGCGTGCCAGCGCGGTCGGCAACCATGAGTTCCACAACTGGTACGGGGCGCTGAAGACCACCATCCCGGCCGCCGCTGACTTCCCGCTGCTGTCGGCGAACATCTTCAAGGGCGATACCCCGCAGTTCTCCGCGTACGAGATCTTCGACGTCGCGGGCCTGCAGGTCGCAGTCATTGGAGCGACAACGAGAGTCGCGCTTCTGGACCCGCGTGTGTCTCTGTGCGAATTGACGTTCACCGACCCAGTCGACGCCGTCAACGCGACCGCTGCCGAACTCGTGGCCCTACCCGATCCACCGGACATCATCGTGGCGGTTTTTCACGAAGGCGCCCAGGAGGGCGGATTGAACAACGGCAGGACCCGCGTCGGCACCGCCACGTCCTCCGATGTCGACGTGGTGTTCGCCGGCCACATCCACCAGAAGGTCATGTTCGACGGTCCTGTTCCAGGCGAGCCTGGCAAGACACGGCCCGTCATTCAGGCCGAAGAAGGGGGCAAGTCGTTGTCCGAGGTGCTCTTGAAGATCGACCCGAACACCAAGGACGTCCTGAGCTACAAGATGTCCCACGTGGACAGGCTCACAGATTCGAGCGAATCCCTGATCGCGACCTATCCGCGGGCCGCTCAGGTCGACGCGATCGTACAAGATGCGCTCGCCAATCCTCCCGGGAGGACGAACGAACCCGTGGGCTTCTGTTGATGGCCGCCTGATCTTGGCTGATTCGCGCGAAGAGAGCCACGTTGGCTCTCGAGCCCTTGCCGGAGTCAGAGGGGGCGGCCTCCGTTGCGCCTCAGCTCGCGCAGTTCCTCTCGAGTGAATGAGCTGGGCGCGGTCGTACGCAGGAAGTCGACCAGGATCTCCGCAAAGCCCTCCGGGTCCTCCGCATGAGGGAAGTGGCCGATCCCTTCCATGACGGCCAGTCGACTGTTGGGCATGACCGCATGTGCCTGGTGGGCGTGTTCAACCGGGATGATCTTGTCTCGGTCTCCCCACACGATGAGCGTCGGCATGTGCGCGGCCAGGTAGAGACGGGTGACGGCGCTCACCGACTGGCCGCCCGGATCGATGACGGCACGCATGGTCCGTACGAATCCTCGGCGGTTTGTTGCGTCGGTCAGCGACTCGTACGAGCTCCAGATCTCGCCTGCGGCCGGGTTGTGAATTCCACGTCGTGCGAGGAACTGAGCAACCGAGCGTCCGTAGCGACCCGCGAAAGCTGGGAACACCACCGGAAAGACGTACTCGGCGCCGGGCAGCGTCACGAGCCGAAGCATCAGATTGACCTCGCGGCCAAGCCCTCCCGCGTCGACGAGCACGAGTCGTTCGCAGATCTCGGGAAACTGGTAGGCGAACTGCAGGGCGACACCGCCACCGAAGGACTGCCCCACGATGGTGGCTCGCTCGATGTCGAGGACGTCCAGGAAGTCACGCGTGTTGCTGGCATGGTTGCCGAGCGAATAGTCGCCGTGCGGCTTGGCTGACTCACCGTGGCCGAGGAAGTCGGGGGCGATCACGGTGTAGTCACGCTGCAACAGGCGCATCGCCGGGATCCACGTCCTGGAGCTGCCCGCAATCCCGTGGAGCAGCAAGAGCACCGGCCCCTCGCCAGCGCGGCGGTACGCGACTCGTTCGCCGTGCAGGGTGACGTGCTCTATGGGGAAATCCTCGACTGTCATGTGCGCATCGTGTCAGACGTAGTCATTGACGGACTGCACCTCCAATCATACAATCATACGGACTTTGTATGATTGACCGGAGAGGCCGGAAATGACCCTCGGACGTAAAGCAGTGGTTCTCGGCGGGAGCATGGCGGGCCTGAGTGCCGTCGGAGCTCTGGCCCCGCACTTCGACGAGGTGCTCGTGCTCGAGCGCGATGAGCTCCCGATCGATGCCGAGCACCGCAAGGGCGTGCCGCAGAGCAAGCACCCGCACTTCCTGCTCAACTCCGGACGGCGGGCGATCGGCGAGCTGTTCCCCGGTTTCGAGGCCGACCTCATCGCGGCCGGCGGTATGCCGCTCATCGCATCGATGGACACCGCTCACATGACCGATGTCGGTTGGTCGCCGCGCAAGCGCGGCGCGCTCGACATGGTCTACGGCTCCCGTCTGCTGATCGAACGCGTCCTTCGTGACCGCGTACGGGCGCTGAGCAACGTCACGATCCGTGAGAGGGTCTCGGTGACCGGCATCAAGACGGACGACGCGGGCCGCGTCACCGGTGTGAAGTTCAGCGGAGAAGAGGTCGATGCCGATCTGGTCGTCGACGCACTCGGCCGCGGCTCGAAGGTCTCTGACTGGCTCGCCGCCGCGGGTCAACCCGAGGTGCCGGTCATCACCCTCGACGCCAAGGTCACGTACGTGTCGCAGTGGTACGACCTGCCACCGGCCGAGGAGCGGGCTGACACCTGGTGGTGGCAGCACATGGTGATCATGCCGACGGAGAAGAAAGGCGATCACCCCAAGGAGCACGAATACCTCAGCAACTTCTTCCCCATCGAGGGCAACCGTTCGATCGCGTGCATGGGGTCGTGGGGCCTGGACATGCCGCACGACGAAGAAGAGTTCATCGCCGCGGCCAACAACCTGCAGACGCCGAAGTTCCTCGAGGCCATGGAGGCGTCAACACCGACGTCGGAGGTCCACCTGACCAAGTCGACGGGCAACAAGTGGCGCCGCTACGACAAGTTGCCCACTGCTCCTGCGGGCGTCGTCTTCATCGGCGACTCGATCTGTGCGTTCAACCCCTTCTACGGACAAGGCATGAGTTCGGCTGCCATGTCCGCGAGGTTGTTGCGCGATGCGCTGACATCGACCAACGCGCTTGACCAGAAGTTCTTCGGCACCTTCCTGGCGGCTCAGCGCAAGGAGTTCAAGGTGGCGTGGGGCATGGCGATGGCCCGTGATCGCGGCTACGACTGCGCCACCGGCACGGAGACCGTGCCGGCGTGGCAGCGCAAGATCCTTGCTTCGGTGGGAGCGTCGATGTTCAGCGCCATCACCGGCGCATCCCGCGAAGACCACGTGGTGGACGAACACTTCGCCCGCGTGTTCAACCTCGACGAGTCGATAGGCACCATGATGCGGAGCCCACGCGTCATCTTCGGATTGCTCCGTTTCAAGGTCCGGGACATCTTCGGCCGACACAAGATCCCGTTCGGCTTCGACCCGCAGCTGGATCCGCCCGGCAAGGACTGGTCTGCTGAGGCTGGTACCGCCGCACCCGAGCTGGAGGTTTCACGATGATATTCTGACGCGACCTGTGAGAAGGCTGCCGAGGCCGTCACCCAGCAACTGGGCTTCGACTGCCACGACGTCAGCCCGGTCGTCTCGCTCCACAACCCTTTCGGCCTGGCCCACTGGACCATGCCGGTGCTGGAGCTGTTGATCATCGCCGGGGCGATCTTCGCCTTCGTCCACGCGCTGCGCCGCTTCCGCCAGGGCGATCCGATCAACCTGGCGCTGTGGTTCGCGCCGCTGGTCTACCTGTTCGTCACCGAACCGCCGCTGTACTTCCCGGAGTGGTTCGGCCTCGACGAGCAGTACGGGTTCATCTTTGCCCACAACCTGTTCACAGTTCAGTTCATGTGGGACCGACTCCCGCTCTACATCATCGCGATCTATCCCGCCCTGACGCAGCTGGCGTATGAGCTGGTGCGTGTGGTGGGGGTCTTCAGGAATCGCGGCGCCCTCGTGGGCTCGATCATGGTGGCTTTCGTCTGCCAGGTCTTCTACGAGATCTTCGACCAGCTCGGCCCACAGCTGAAGTGGTGGGGTTGGAACGACGACAACGACATCGTGAACCATCCGGCGCTGGCTTCCGTGCCGATGACCAGCATGTTGTTGTTCGCGTCGGTCTCGTTCGGGGTGATGACCTACCTCGTCATCAAGCTCGTCGGTCCCAAGCATGACGCCAGCGAGCCTCGGCGCGGGTGGTCGCTCACCTGGCGAATAGTCCTGGTCGGGGTGCTGAGCCCGCCGGCGATGGCTGTCGCGGGGATCCCGTCGAGCTTCTTTGGTGGTGAGACCCCGAACCACACGGCCCAGGCATGGATCATCGGCGTGGAGCTGGGCCTTGTCTGGCTGGCAGGTGCATGGATCATCATCACCACACTCAAACGCCGCAGCACTGATGAATTGGTGCCGATGACGTCCTTCGCGCGCGTCTACCCGGTCGCCTACATGTCAGTGTTTCTCGTCTTCTGGCTGGCAGCGCTGCCGGCCTACTTCGCTGCTACCGATGGCATCACCTCAGACGGGACCCCGACCGGCAGTCTGCTGTACACGGTCGCCTGCTTCCTGGCGATCGACGTGCTCTTGGCAGTTCTCTATACCGGCCGAAAGGTCCGGGCCGACGCCCTGACAGGCTGAACCAGTGGGTCATCACGGTTGGCAGGGCAATCCGCCGCACACGGAGGACGACGCGCGGCTGCGGATCATCGCTGCCACGCGGTCGTGTGTCGAGAAGTTCGGCGCCGCCCGTACGACAGTCTCGGTCGTCGCGACCGAGCTGGGAGTCACCCGGCAGACCGTCTATCGCTACTACCCGAGCCACGCCGAGCTGCTCGAAGCGGTGGCCCAAGCAGGTCTCGCGGACTTCGTGCAGCGGATGACTGCGCACCTGGCGACCTTCGACTCAGCCGCCGACGTGGCGATCGAGTCGATCGTGTGGTCCATCGA
The DNA here is from genome assembly GCA_963849475.1 of uncultured Actinomycetota bacterium. Classification (GTDB taxonomy): domain Bacteria; phylum Actinomycetota; class Actinomycetes; order Propionibacteriales; family Nocardioidaceae; genus Aeromicrobium. The sequence goes on along the minus strand of CAWKHC010000004.1, from coordinate 43,345 downwards.
GGAGATCCCCAGCGAGGCCAGCATCGGACTGCTGCTGCAGGCCGGCGAGACCGAGGTCTTCAGCCGCGACGTCACCACCTCGATGGCGTATGCGATCGGCGGTGACATCCTCCGGGACGTCCCGGTCGACTGGAGCGAGATCGGGGTCAACGACGACGAGCTCGACGGTCTGGCCGAGATGCTGATGCGGCTGTTCGTCTCCTTCTTGCAGTACCCCTCTGACCCGCCCTACTCCGCCGACGCCTTGCGTTCGCTCGTACGCCGCTGGCTCGGTCCAGCCCTTCGCGCCTGACCGTCAGCTGAGCATCTCGAACAGGGAGACGACGATCCCCTCGGGGCCGCGTACGTACGCCATGCGCACGCTGCCTTCGTACTCGCCGAGGCCGCCGACGAGCCCGTACCCGTTGGCGGCCACCGCATCGACGGCTGCTTGGAGGTCGTCGACCTCGAACGACACGTTGCGCAAGCCGACGACATTGGCCAGGGTGTCGGTCGGGCCGGCGATGTTGTCAGGGGTGACGAAGCTGGAGAGCTCCAGGCGGTAGCCGTCGGGCGACTTCAGCATGACGATCTGGCAGTTTGCGCCCGGGATGTTGCAGACCGTCTCCACGAACTCGCCCTGCACGGATCCGGTGCCCTCGACCTCAAGACCCAGCGTGACGAAGAATGCTGTCGCCGAGTCGAGATCTGCGACGGTGATGCCGATGTGGTCGAAACGCTTGATGTGTGACATGTGGTCCATCCTCTGTTGGTGATCTGGTCGTTACAACCGGGGGACGGAGCCGAGTCGGGGATTTCGACATGCCTCGACCGAAAGGCGCCACATCGCCTCCTCAAGCCCTCGTCTGTCAATGGCACGATCGGGTCTTGTTGTCGCCGGACGAGAGGTGGAAAGTGCGGAGATGACCAAGGAAGCTACGAAGGAAATCGTTGAGAACGTTGGATCGTGGATCACGACCGTGTTCGTGTTCGCAGTGGTGGCCTGGGCCCTGTATCACGTGTTCGAGGACCACGGCACTGCTGCCGTCCTCGACAAGAATGGCAAAGTCACTCTCGACAAGTTCGCGAACTCGAAGGACATCCTCGCCATTGTCCTTCCGCTGGCTACGGCTGCGGTGGGCTATTGGTTCGGAAACAAGGGGGTCGCGGATGCGAACGCGCAAGCGGATGGAGCGAAGGCCGAGGCAACGGCGGCACAACAGGAGACGAAGGCTGTGGTGGCCACGGCGAGCGCGAAACTGCCAGTTGGCACTGACATCCTTGCCGAAGCCAAGAAGAGCCACCCCGATGCATTCGGAATCACGTCATGACCGCGGGGAAAATCCTTCATCAAGATGACGGTGGCAATGTCTCGTTGTTCGGCAGGGACAAGCAGATGCTGTTCGCTTGTGACAAGGGCCATTGGTGGATCGTCGAAGCAGCCTCTGCCGGAACGAACGAGGAGTCCGAGCTTGAGGCTGACGATGGAGCCCTGGCGGATCTCAGAAAGTCGTTCGGCGATGCGCCGCTACGGGCGATGAGGCTGGATCGATAGCGCGCCTGCGGCATCGAGATCTGAGTCGTCTAGCCCTTGACCCCAAGTCGGCTTGAGGTTCTAGGGTCAAATCATGACGATCGATCACATCGTTGCCGTACGCCCTGGCGACCCGGACTACGACGGCGCGCGTGCCACGAAATACGATGCCGCGCTGCCCGCGTTGATCCTGAGGCCGTCCTCGCCGCATGAGGTTGCGCAAGCCCTCAAGCACGCACAGGACGAGGGGCTCCCGGTGGCAATCCGAGGCGGTGCCCACAACGCTCTCTCCTACGCCACCATCGACGACGGCATCATCATCGACCTGTCGAAGCTCGACCAGGTCGAGGTGCTCGCCGACAACCGCGTGCGCATCGGCGGTGGCGCAACGTGGGGCCCCGCCGCATCAGAGCTGGGCAAGCATGGTCTGGCGGTCAGCTCTGGCGACACGGTCTCGGTCGGCGTTGGCGGACTGACGCAGGCTGGCGGGTTCGGCTGGATGCTGCGCAAGAACGGCCTGGCCATCGACAACCTGCTCGCAGCGGAGGTCGTCACGGCGACGGGCGAAGTCGTACGCGCGTCGGCCACTGAGAACGACGACCTGTTCTGGGCGCTGCGCGGGGGTGCTGGCAACTTCGGGGTCGTCACCGCGTTCGAGTTCCAGGCGGAGCCCGTCACGACCGTGCACTACGGCTCGATCACCTACGAGCTCGATCGTCTCGACGAGCTGCTGACGAACTGGGCCGCTGTGATGCGTGAAGCCCCGGAGGAGCTGACAGCCTCGATTGCCCTGACACCTGCGCTCGGACCCTTCCCGGCTGCTGCAATGGTCTATCTCTGCCTGGTCGGCAGTGACACGTCGGCGATCGAACCGCTCCGAACGATCGGCACCCTGATCACCGAGGACATCAACGAGGTCCCGTATGCCGAGGTCCTCGAAGAGGGTCCGCCCCATCAAGAAGTCACTCCCGTGATCGGCAACGCCTTCGTCGAATCCGTCAACGCCTCAGTCATCGACGCCATCGTGAAGGCGTACACGTCTGGTGGGCGCATCGTGTTCCTGCGCGGACTCGGCGGCGCGTACGGGAGGGTCGCCCCCTCGGCAACGGCGCTCGCTCACCGCAGTGCCGAGGCGATGATCATCTCGGCTGCCTTTGTGACGCCGGAATCCACCGAGGCCGATGTCGAGCACGCTCGAGAGGTGTGGCGCACGATCGGCGATCAGGGAATCGGTTCGTACGCCGGGTTCCTCGCCTCGGAGACTCCAGAGGACATCGCGGCGCTCTGGCCGACCGAGACGCTCGAGCGGTTGCGTGCGGTCAAGCGCGCCTGGGACCCGAACAACGTCTTCCGTCGCAACTTCAACATCGCTCCCTAGCCGGGAGAATCGCCTCGCCCGGCGAACTGCTGCGCCTGTCCCTCGTGGATGGCGCTCACCCACTCCCAGCCCGGCTTGGCCGGGCGGGTGACGCGGGGGTCGTCGAACTCGCCGCCGTCACGCAGGGCGAGCACGTACGCGCGATCCAGCGCGATCCGTTCCCGCACTTCGCCGCCACTGCCGATGGAACCGTGACCGGGGATGACAAGGGCAACGTCAGCCGCAACAGCCTCCAGCAGCTGCAGGCCGGTGAGGTACTCCTCGATCGGGTCGTTGGTGTCCTTCCGGTTGTTCAACATCGGGACGAACAGGTCCGAGAGCATGTCGCCCGCCGCGAGGACCCCGCTCTCGACGATCAACAGCCCAGCATGACCTGGGGAGTGCGCCGTGTGCTCGATGATCCGCACCTTCGGGCCGTCCCAGGGCAGCTGGGTCGTTCCGGTGGGCAGGGCGGTGATGAGTCCGAACGGGTCCAGCGGGATGTCGTCGGCCAGCTCCTCCGGAAGAGCCGCAGTGACGAGGTCCTTCCAGTCGGCCTTGGATCGCAGCTCCTGCATGGCGGTCGCGCAGCGGGCCGTGCCGTAGCGGGGCCCGTCGCCAAGCGCGTCGTGCCAGAGCACGTGATCCCAATGAGGATGAGTCGAGAAGCCGGCCACGGCGGGCTGACCCAGCTCGCGGAGGTCGTTCGCCAGGCAGGTCATCTCGCTGCCCGATATCCCGGCATCGACGACCAGCACGCCGGACGTGCCTCGTACGACGACGGTGTTGTTCTGAAGCAGCTCGCTCCGATGGACCAGCACACCTTCTGCGACCTCGGTCAGCATGGGCTTCCTTCCGTTCGTGGCGGGCAATGTCGACGTCGCCCTCAAGCGAAGGTAGTCCGTACGATCTCTGCATGCCCGACTTCCTGGTCGCCCTCGTCGAGACGCCTCATGGCGAAGCGCGTGTGCATGTCGTGCATCCGGCGGTCGATCCCGTCGGGCTGATGATGCTCGGCCACGGAGCGGGCGGTGGAGTGACGGCGCATGACCTCACCCTCGCGGCCGAAGAGGCTTTGAGGATCGGCTTTACGGTCGTCCTGGTCGAGCAGCCCTACCGAGTCGCGGGCCGGAAGGCCCCTGCACCTCCCGCGCAGGTCGACGCGGCATGGAGCTCGGTCGCCGATCAGGTGCACGTCGGAGCTCTTGCTGACCTGCCGCTGATCGTCGGCGGACGGTCCTTCGGTGGCCGCGTCGCCTGCCGTACGTCGAACGCTGTCGGAGCGGCTGGAGTGCTGTGCCTGGCGTTCCCGCTGCATCCGCCGGGTCGACCCGAGAAGTCCCGCCTCCCGGAGCTCACCGCCGTCACCGTGCCGACGCTGGTCGTGCAGGGCGACCGCGATCCCTTCGGCGTCCCTGACCCCAAGACCATGCAGGACGAGGTGACTCTGGTCGTGGTGTCCGGCGACCATTCCTTGAAGAAGGAAGCGCCGGCGATCCGTACAGCCATCTCCACGTGGCTGACCGAGCTGGTTGGCGCCTAGGTTGTCGTATTGGTGCAATGCCGTTCGTCGTGTGAGTAGCAGGCGGTCACCGGGATCGCCCCAAGGTGAAGGAGACATCCATGACGAACTACCTTCTGTCCGTCCACGGACCCGCTGAGATGGGCGAGTTCGGCAGCTACGGTTCGCAGGCAGAGTTTGACGCCGCAATCGCAGTGACCAACGTCTTCAACGCGAAGCTGAAGACCGAGGGCTACTGGGTCTTCGCCGGAGGATTGACGTCCGCCTCGTCAGCGACCGTTGTCGACGGTCAGGGCGACAAGCCGATCATGACCGATGGCCCGTACCTGGAGACCAAGGAGCTGTTGGCTGGCTTTTGGCTCATCGACGCCCCCGACCTCGACGTGGCTCTCCGGCTCGCGGCCGAAGGCTCGAAGGCCTGCGGCGGCTTGGTCGAGGTCCGCCCGTTCGACGGCATGGGCTGACTCGCTAGATCAGTGAGGCGCGCTGTTGGTGGGGGAGGCCGAACAGCTGGTTGAGTGCTTGGGCCCGCTTGAGGACGAGGTGCGCGTCGTGCTCCCAGGTGATCGCGATGCCGCCGTGGAGCTGGACAGTCTCGGCGCCGACGGCCAGCGCGGCTTCGCTGCAGTAGGAACCTGCAGCTGCGGTGAGCCGATCAGCGTTGTCGGCCGCGTTGACGTGGGCCTGGACGGCGGCCCATGCACCCGCGCGCGACATCTGCACTTGTACGAGCAGGTCTGCCATGCGGTGCTTGAGCGCCTGGAACGAACCGATCGGTCGACCGAACTGCTCGCGCTGCTTGGTGTATTCGACCGTCATGTCGAGGCCGCGTTGAGCGCACCCGACCTGGAGAGCGGCCGTCGCGAGGGTGCCGACCCGATGAGCCGAGGTGAGTGCTGACGTGGCGTCCAGGGTGATCGTCGCGGCGGCAACGCCGTCAAAGGTGAGGTTGGCGAAGGAGAGGGTCGGGTCGAGCCCGGCAACTTTCGTACGAGTGACCGTCGAGGGGTCGACGCTGAATAGTCCGACTCCGCCGTCGTGCTCGGCCGCGACGAGGATGATCTCGGCGACATCGCCGTACAGGACCGGCGACACCGAACCGGTGAGCGTGCCGCCGGAGAACGTGACGCTGACGGCCGAATCGACCGGACCAGTCACACCCGACCAGGCGAGCGTGGCCACAGTACCGGCCGCGATCTGCTCAAGGAGCGGGCTGTCAGTCAGTACTGCGGCAGCGGTGACCGATGCGAGCAGCGGCGAAGGTGTGAGGGCTCGGCCGAGCTCCTCGAGGACGACGTACGTCTCGGCGAGGGTGAACCCGGCTCCGCCGTTCTCCTCAGGGATGGCCAGCGCCGCGACGCCCATCTGCTCGCACAGGGTCGACCACAGGTCGGTGTCGAACCCGTCGAACGCAGTGCGCACAGCCTGGCTGTCCGAGCGCTTGTCGAGCATCTTGCGCATCGAGCTCGCGAGCTCGGCGTGATCGCGCGTGGGTACGAGGTCAGTCATCGGCTCGCCAACAGCGAGGCGAGCACGCGCTCGCGGTGGAAGGCAGGCGTGCCCCAGGCCGACTGCAGCGCACGGATGCGGAGCAGCCACAGGCTGAGGTCGAACTCGGCGGTGTAGCCGATCGCTCCGTGGACCTGCAGGCCGACGCGGGCTGCGAGGTTGGCGGCGTCGGCGGCCTGGATCTTGGCGGCGGACACCGCCCGCGGCGTCGGATCCAACGCGGCGCCGAGGATGAGCGGCCGGGCGAAGTCGAGGGCGATGCGTACGTTGGCGAGCTGGTGCTTGATCGCCTGGTACGAGCCGATGGTGCGGCCGAACTGGGTCCGCTGCTTCACGTACGTCACGGCATCGGCGAGCACACGCTCACCGGCACCGAGGAGCTCGGCTGAGGCGGCGAGCACGGCGAGGTCGAAGGCAGCATCCAGGTCACCCGTCGTCACCGCCGTCTCGGGCTCGAGGGTGAACAGCCGCCTGCTGGGGTCGACGGACTCGACCGGCTCGGCGTGAACGGCCTGGCGCAGCGTGCCGTTGACCGCGACGTAGGACTCTTCGGCAGCGTCGGCGTCGACCGCGTACGGGATGAGCGGCGGCGCGGCGACTGTCGCGACGGTGCCGTCGGCGATCGCCGTACGTTCGGGACCTTCGAGAGCAGTGGCGAGGTACGCAGCGGACTCGATCCAGGGACCCGGCACCGCGTGACGGCCCAGGACCTCGAACGCGCAGACGAGCTCGATCGGCGATGCGCCGAGTCCGCCCTGTTCCTCGGCGACCAGCAGGCCGGACACGCCGACCTCGGCGATCTGCTGCCACAGCTCGAGCCCGGGCTCGGTGTCGCCCGCGGCCCAGGACCGGTTGACGGCCACCGGGTCACCGGAGGTGATCTGCCCATCCAGCGCCGACATGAAGTCGCGCTGGTCGGAGGTGAGCTCGAACTTCATCCGGGGCCCCCGGCAAAGTGCGAACGCAGCGGGAGGCAACGTGCCTCGCAAACGTGAGGGCGTGAGCAGTTTGTTGGGGTGGTCATCCGCGTGCCTCTCTCGGGAGGCCGAGGATGCGCTCGGCGACGATATTTCGCTGGATCTCGTTGGTGCCGGCATAGATCGGGCCGGACAGGGAGAAGAGGTAGCCGTTCGTCCAGGACGAGGCGACCTCGCCCTCGGCGCCGAGCAGGTCGAGCGCGCTCTCGTGGAGAGCCACGTCGAGCTCGCTCCACCACACCTTGTTGACCGAGCCGGCCGCACCGATGTCGCCACCGTCGGCGAGCTTGGTCACGGTGCCCCAGGTGTAGAGCCGGTATGCCTCGGCGCGCACCCATGCCTCGACGACGGCGCTCGACAGTGCGGGCTCGGGGTTGTCGGCGTACAAGTCGACGAGTCGGTCGGCCGCAGCGCAGAAGCGGCCCGGCGAACGCAGCGAGAGTCCGCGCTCGTTGCCGGCCGTGCTCATCGCAACCCGCCAGCCGTCGCCCGCTGCGCCGAGGACATCGGCGTCGGGTACGAAGACGTCATCGAGGAACAGCTCAGCGAAACCGGCCTCGCCGTCGAGCTGGGCGATCGGACGTACGGTCACGCCTTCGGCGTCGAGCGGGAAGCAGAAGTAGGTGAGTCCGTGATGTCGCTGCGCCTCGGGGTCGGAGCGGAACAAGCCGAAGCCCATGTGCCCGTACGTGGCCCGCGACGACCAGGTCTTCTGGCCGTTGAGCAGCCAGCCGCCGTCGACCTGCTTGGCCGTCGAGCGCAGTGAGGCGAGGTCGGAGCCGGCTTCGGGCTCGGACCAGGCCTGTGCCCAGATCGTCTCGCCGGTCGCCATCGAGGGGAGCCAGCGCTTCTGCTGGTCAGGCGTGCCGTGATCGAAGATGATCGGCGCGAGCAGGAAGATGCCGTTCTGCGAGACGCGACCGGGGGCACCGGCGCGGTAGTACTCCTCCTCGAAGATGACCCACTCGATCAGGGAGGCGCCACGGCCGCCGAACTCCTCGGGCCACGAGACGACCGACCACTTCGCGTCGGACAGGAGGCGCTCCCATTTCTGGTGAGCGGTGAAACCGTCGGCGGTGTCCATCGACGGAAGGGTCTCGGCAGGTACGTTCGCCGCCAACCAGGCACGGGCCTCGTCGCGGAAGGCGAGCAGCTCCGGGGTGAAGTCGAGATTCATCGCCGAACCCCCGCGAGTGGCGCAGTGTGGTTGGTTTCAGTGGGCAAAAGGCAACCACACTGCGCCACTCGGTGCGCCTTCACGCTTGTTCCTTGTTCTTGGCCGCCATCGACTTCGCGTCGAGGCCGCCGAGCGAGTCGGCGCCGACCTCGGCGTTGTGGGCGTGGGCGAAGTGGTGCAGGCCGAACACGGAGTCCATGCCGGCGCGCATGCCCTGCAGGTCCTCGGCCTGGTTGACGGCCTTCTTGGTGAGGGCGAGTCCGAAGCGTGGCATCTGCGAGATGCGGCCGGCGAGCGCCAGGACGGTGCTCTCCAGCTCGTCGGCGGGCACGACCTGGTTGACCATGCCGAGCTCCTGGGCGCGGGTTGCGCTGAACCGGTCACCGGAGAACAAGAACTCCTTGGCGGCGCGCGGGTTCATGACCCACGGGTGGGCGAAGTACTCGACGCCCGGGATGCCCATGCGCACGACGGGGTCGGAGAAGAAGGCGTCGTCAGAGGCGATGATGAAGTCGGCCGACCAGGCGAGCATCAGCCCGCCAGCGATGCAGGCGCCGTGCACCATCGCGATGACGGGCTTGGGGATCTCGCGCCAACGCCGGCACATGCCAAGGTAGACCTCCGACTCGCGGGCGTACCGTAGGTCGCCGCCTTCCTTGCCGACGTGGGTCCAGTGGATGACGGCCAAGCGGTCGAACTCGACGTCGACGTCGCGACCTGGTGTGCCGATGTCATGACCGGCGCAGAAGTGCTTGCCGTTGCCGGCGAGCACGATGACCTTGACGTCGTCGTCATCCGTTGCGCGCACGAATGCGGCGTCGAGCGCGTACGTCATGGCGGAGTTCTGCGCGTTGCGGTATTCGGGACGGTTGAGCGTGATGCGGGCGACCTGGTCCACGACCTCGTACGTAACGACTTCTTCTTCGGTCATCAGGTGCTCCTCAGCTCGTTTTTCAGAACCTTGCCAGACAAGTTGCGCGGCAAGGTGTCGACGAAGGCAATCTCGCGGGGTGCCTTGAAGTTTGCGAGCCGCTCGCGGGCGAACGCGATGACGGCTTCGGCGTCGAGCTCGCTGTCGGGTCGACGTACGACGAAGGCCTTGCCGACCTCGCCAAGGCGCTCGTCGGGGATGCCGATCACGGCGACGTCGGCCACGCCGTCGAGACGTACGAGCGCCTGCTCGACCTCGGCGGGATAGACGTTGAAGCCGCCGCAGATGTACATGTCCTTGAGGCGGTCGGTGATGCACAGGTAGCCGTTGTCGTCGAGCACGCCGACGTCGCCGGTATGCAGCCAGCCGTCGGCGTCGATCGCCTCGGCGGTGGCGGCAGGGTCATCGAGGTAGCCGAGCATGACCTGTGAACCGCGCAGCAACAGCTCCCCCTCGCTGCCAGCCGGGAGGTGCTCGCCGTTCTCGGGATCGGCGATGGCAATCTCCATGCCGTCGATCGCCTTGCCGCAGGTCGTGGCGACGGTCTCGTCGCTGTCTCCGCGTCGGCACATCGTGGCGACGACGCACTCGGTCATGCCGAATGCGGTGATGACGAGGTCGAAGCGCAGCTCGGTCTGCAGGCGCTCGACGAGTGCGACCGGAACGTTGGCGGCGCCGGTGTTGGCGAACCGTAGGGAAGAGGTGTCGGTGGTCGCGAAGGCGGGTGACTCGAGCAGCCCGAGGAAGATCGCCGGAGCCCCCGGGACCATCGTGATCTGCTCGGACTCGATCAGGCCGAGGGCAGCAGTGGCGTCGAAGGTCGCCATCGGGATGATCGCGCAGCCGTGCAGGAGCCCGACGAGCACGCCGACCTTGTAGCCATAGGAGTGGAAGAACGGGCTGATCACGAGGTAGCGGTCGGCGCTGGTGACCTCGCCGACGGCGCTCCAGCTCGCAGCCGCGGCGACCGTCTGACGGTGCGCGCTGAGCACGCCCTTGGGCTTGCCGCTGGTGCCGGACGTGAACAGGATGTCGGCGATGTCATCGGGTGACACGGCGTCGGCGATGGCGTCGATCGTGTCGACCAGCGCGGGGTCGACCTGGTCCGCGAGCGTCGCGAGGTCGGAGATGTCGATGAGCGGTGCGTCGGGCGAGAGGGCGCGGAGGTCGGCGATCTGTGTACGGCCGAGGAAGCCGTCGGCAATGATCACCAGCGCGGCGTCGGTGCGATCGACGAGGTCGACCACTTCGTGCTCGGTGTAGCGGGAGTTGGCCGGTACGAGCGTGCCACCGGCGTACGTCACGGCCAGTCCCGCGACGACCCACTCGAGGCTGTTGGGCGCCCAGATGACAACCCGGCCGCCGGTCCCGAGCCCCTTGCTGCGATAGACGGCAGCGACACGGCGGACCGCGGCGTGCAGGCCGGCGAACGTGATGTTGTCGCCGTCGATGACGTACGCGGTCGAGTCGCCGAACTCACTGGCCGCGCGCTGCAGCAGACCCGGGACGGTGTCGCTCACGTGTTTCCTCCATCAACAAACCAAACACTTGCTTGGTAGGCTACCTTAACGGAGAACGACCCTGACCCGGAAGGAGCCGATGGTGAGCACCGCAACCGATGATGCTGCCTTCCGCGTGGAAGTGCGCACCTGGCTCGAGGAGAACCTCACCGGCGAGTGGGCTGCACTCAAGGGCGTCGGCGGAACAGGCAGCGGCGAGGACGCGTACGACGAGCGCCTGGCCTGGAACAAGCACCTCGCCGAACACGGCTGGACCTGCCTGGGTTGGCCCACCGAGCACGGCGGTCGCGGGCTGAGCCTCACGCAGCAGGCCATCTTCTATGAGGAGTACGCCCGCGCCGATGCGCCCGAGACGGTCAACCACCTCGGCGAGAAGCTGCTCGGTCCGACGCTGATCGAGTTCGGCACCGACGAGCAGAAGGCACGCTTCCTTCCCAAGATCCGTACGGTCGAGGAGCTGTGGTGCCAGGGCTACTCCGAGCCCGGCGCCGGTTCGGATCTCGCCGCAGTGAGCACGAAGGCAGTCATCGCTAGCTCCGAAAGTGGGCAAGGCGAATGGGTCGTCGACGGCCAGAAGGTGTGGACGTCGTGGGCGCAGGAGTCCGACTGGATCTTCGTCATCGCCCGCACCGAAGCCGGCTCCAGCCGGCACCGCGGTCTCTCGTTCCTGCTGATGCCCCTAGATCAGGACGGCATCGAGATCCGTCCGATCGAGCAGATCACCGGCGACCACGAGTTCAACGAGGTGTTCTTCTCCGGGGCCCGCACCGACGAGTCGATGATCCTCGGCGAGCCCGGCGACGGCTGGAAGGTCGCGATGGCGCTGCTCGGCTTTGAGCGCGGTGTCTCGGTCCTCGGCCAGCAGGTCGGCTTCGAGCGCGAGCTCAACGACCTCATCGAGCTGGCCCGCAGCAACGGCTCGCTCGACGACCCGGTCCTCCGCGATCGCCTCGCCCAGCACAGTGCCGAGTTCGAGGTCATGCGCGTCAATGCGATTCGCTCGTTGACCGAAGCGACCCCCGGCGCCGACAACGTCGCCAAGCTGGTCTGGGCCAACTGGCACCGCCGCCTCGGCGAGCTCGCCATGGAGGTCTGTGGAGCCGGATCGCTGACGACTGACGGTGAGTCGTACGACATCGATCGCTGGCAGAGCCTGTTCCTCTTCTCCCGCGCCGACACGTTGTACGGCGGCAGCGACGAGATCCAGCGCAACATCATTTCCGAGCGTGTGCTCGGCCTCCCGAGAGAAGCCCGCGGATGACCGTCACCAGAGAAGAACAGCCGACCCCCGTATACGTCGAGGGGCACAACCTCCTCGCCGGCAAGGTCGTCGTCGTGACCGCCGCCGCTGGTGCCGGTATCGGCGCCTCGGTCTCGCGTCGAGCTCTCGAAGAGGGAGCGGCGATGGTCGTCATCAGCGACACCCACGAGCGTCGCCTCGAGGAGTCGCGCGCAGCGCTCGGCGTGGAGTTCGGCGAGGACCGCGTACGCGCCATCACCGTCGACGTGACCGATGAAGCCCAGGTGCAGGCGCTGCTCGACGTGGCCGACGAGCATGGTGGCGTCGACATCATGATCAACAACGCCGGTCTCGGCGGCACGGCCGACATCCTCGAGATGGCCGACGAAGACTGGTCACGCGTCCTCGACATCACGTTGACCGGCACGATGCGCTGCGTACGCGCGGCCGGCAACCGCATGAAGGATGCCGGCAAGAAGGGCGTCATCGTCAACAACGCCTCCGTGATCGGCTGGCGCGCGCAGGAAGGCCAGGCGCACTACGCGGCCGCCAAGGCCGGCGTCATGGCGCTCACTCGTTGCGCCGCGCTCGACGTCGCCCCGTACGGCATCCGCGTCAACGCCGTCTCGCCGTCGCTGGCGATGCACCCGTTCCTCGCCAAGGTCACCAGCGACGAGCTGCTCCACGAGCTCAAGCAGCGCGAGGCCTTCGGTCGCGCCGCCGAGCCGTGGGAGGTCGCCAACGTCATGGTGTTCCTCGCCTCGGACTACTCGTCGTACCTGACTGGTGAGGTCATCTCCGTCTCGAGCCAGCGAGCCTGACATGAGTGAGACGCAGACGAGTACCCGGCGAGACGAGCTGCTCGCGATCGCGGCCGAGCTGTTCGCCACGAAGGGGTTCAAGAACACGACGGTGCGCGACATCGCCGATGCAGCCGGCATCCTGAGCGGCTCGCTCTATCACCACTTCGACTCCAAGGAGTCGATGGTCGACGAGATCCTGTCTTCGTTCCAGGAGGAGCTGTTCGGCAAGTACGCCGAGATCCTCGCCGGTGAGGCAGATCCACGGGCCAAGCTCGAGGCCGCCGTACGCGTGTCGTTCGAGACGATCGACCAGCACAACAACGAGGTGGCGATCTTCCAGAACGACGCCGACTACCTCGGCACGTTCGACCGCTTCGCCTACCTCGCCGATCGCAACCAGCAGTCGCGTGATGTCTGGTTGACACTGCTCAACGAGGGCGTCGGCTCGGGGGCGCTCCGCAAGGATCTCGACATCGAGCTGGTCTACCGCTTCATCCGCGACACCGTCTGGGTCGCCGTGCGCTGGTATCGCCCCGGCGCCAAGCTCAGCCACCACGACATCGCCAATCAGTACCTCACCATCCTCCTCGACGGGATCACCTCAAAATGACCGAAGCATTCATCGTTGACGCAGTACGTACGCCGGTCGGTCGCCGTGGCGGCTCACTCGCCCAGATGCACTCAGCCGATCTCGGCGGTCACGTGCTCAAGGCCCTCGTCGATCGCACCGGCATCGACCCGGGCGCCGTCGACGACGTCATCATGGGCTGCTGCGACACGATCGGCTCTCAGGCCGGCGACGTCGCGCGTACGGCGTGGCTCGTCGCAGGTCTCCCCGATCACGTGCCCGGAGTGACGATCGACCGCCAGTGCGGCTCGTCGCAGCAGTCAGTGCACTTCGCCGCGCAGGGCGTCATGTCCGGCACCCAGGACCTCGTCGTCGCCGGTGGTCTGCAGAACATGAGCGCCATCCCGATCTCGGCCGCCATGCTCGTCGCCGATCAGTACGGTTTTACGACCCCGTTCGCGGAGTCGCCGGGCTGGCAGGCGCGCTACGGCAACCAGGAGGTCAGCCAGTTCCGGTCGGCCGAGATGATTGCCGAGAAGTGGGACATCAGCCGCGAGGACATGGAGGCGTTCGCCCTGGCATCGCACGAGCGCGCTCGTACCGCGATCGCCGAAGGCCGCTTCAAGTCCGAGATCGCACCGGTGGGTGACTTCGAGACAGACGAGTGCCCCCGCGAGACGTCGCTGGAGAAGATGGCCGGCTTGCCGACCCTCGCGCCCGGCGGACGCATCACCGCAGCCGTTGCCTCGCAGATCAGCGATGCGGCGAGCGCCATGCTGATCGCATCGGAGCAGGCGGTCAAGGACCACAACCTGACGCCGCGGGCCCGCGTACACCACCTGTCAGTACGCGCTGATGATCCGATCTGGATGCTGACCGGCCCGATCGCCGCCACCAAGCACGCCCTGGCCAAGGCCGGTATGACCGTCGCCGACATCGACCTGTTCGAGTGCAACGAGGCGTTCGCCTCCGTGGTGCTCGCCTGGATGCAGGAGCTCGACGTCCCGCACGGACGCGTCAACGTCAACGGCGGCGGCATCGCCCTCGGTCACCCGATCGGCGCCACCGGCACTCGGCTGATGACGACGCTGCTCAACGAGCTCGAGCGCACCGAAGGTCGCTTCGGCCTGCAGGTCATGTGTGAGGGCGGCGGTCAGGCCAACGTCACCATCATCGAACGCCTCTAGCCGGGGATCGAGTCTCCCGGGAATCCCACCCCCGAGTGGACGTCGCAGCGCATCATCCCTGCCTGGACGCAGGGGTCGGCGGCCATGATCGTCTCAGCCTCCTCGGGTGAGACAGTCATGACGGCAACACCGGCGAGTATGTCGTCCGTACCAGGGCAGAGGACGGCAATCATGCCGTCGGCATGCATGGAGATCATGCGTCGCTGATGCTTCACCTCGATCTCCCCGGCGCCGTCCTGGTGCCGGTCGGGGGCCCACCACAGCATGGCGATGCTGAACGGCTTGGCCGTCGCAGCCAGCTGCTGGATCTGTTCGTCGGTGACGCTGATTTCCATGAGGTTCCCCGATTCTCGATGCGTGAGTCATGTCGCGCGAAAGCCGATACGGTGGCGAAATGTCAGTCTCCGGCACCACCGAGTTCGACGTCAACGCAACGCCCGAGCAGGTCATGGATGCCGTGGCCGCGATCGAGGAGCTCCCTCAGCGCTCGAGTGCGCACCAGTCGGCCGAGGTCGAGTCCCGTCACGGGGACGGGCGACCCAAACGCGTACGGGCGAAGGTCTCGGCGGCTGGCTTCAAGGACGAAGAGGTCACCGACTACGAGTGGGATGGCCTGGACTCGGTGACCTGGACGTTGGCAGAGAGCTCGGTGCAGTCCATGCAGGTCGCGACCTACACGCTCACGCCGACCGACAGCGGTACGCACATCGTGCTCGACCTCGAGATCGGCGTGAAGATCCCGATGCCGGGCTTCGTCCTCAAGCGCGTGCTCAAGAGCGCCCTCGACTCGGGCAGCAAGGACTTCAAGAAGTACGTCGAGTCCCGCTAGGCGGGCTTCCGGCGAGCGCGGCCTGGAGCATGCTTCTCGCCGACCACCGCATGGTTTCGGCAGCCTTCTCGCGTGACAGTCCGCCCATGTCGGTCAGCCAAACGAGCGCCTCGATCCCCGTCGCGCTGCGGATCGCCAGGACGAGATCGCGTATCTCCGACTCCGACAACTGACCCTTCAACGGCTCCAGGGCCTCGGTGATCCACGCAATGGCACGCCCTTGGCGCAGCGGCAGTCGTCCGCCGGCGTCTGGCTCGAGTGAAAGCCTCAGCATGGTTCGCTGCTGGTTCTCGGTGTCCACGATCAGCCTGATGAACGTCCCGACAACTTCTTCGAGCCGCTCGGCCGGATCAGTGCTGGCAGCCGTTGTGGTCAACATCGAGCTGGCCACCGTCTCGGGATGTGCCGCAGCCAGCAACGATCGTTGGTTGGGGAAGTACCGATAGGCGGTCGTTCGCGATATCCCAGCCGCGATGGCGGCCTCCTCAACCGTGGGGGCTTGGCCTCCACGTACTTGTGTCCTTGCGGCAGCCACCAACGCTTCGCGAGTTCGTCGCTTCTGATTGCTGCGTCCGCTTGCCTCGTAAGACGTTGACATGAGGCTCATGATACTGCAATGTCGTTATGGTACATGAGTGCCATAAAGAATCGAAGGTAGTCATCATGAACGAACTGACAGCACCCTCGCCGATCGTCCGTAACCGCGAAGACGGCGAACAGCGATGGTTCCACGGCGGTGGCCTGCATACGTGGCTCGCCAAGGAGGAGGAGACCGGCGGAGCCTTCTTCCTGTACGAGGACCGGATGGACGGTGGCAAGGTCACGCCACTTCACACCCATCCGTGCGACGAGACGCTGTATGTCCTCGAGGGCGAAATCATGATCCACATGGACGGCGTCGAGCAACGGGTCGCCGCCGGGGGGCTCGTCGTCGCACCTCGCGGGGTCGCGCACGCGTTCATGGTCGTCTCGGAGTTCGCGAGGATGCTCACGCTGCACACGCCAGGCGGGTGTCAGGGGTTCTATCTGGGCGCCAGCGAGCCGGTGACAGCTGAGCAACCGGCATCCGGGGTCGTCGACTTCGATCAGGTGATGGCTTCTGCCAAGGCCAATGGCGGCATCGAGATCCTCGGCCCGCCACCGTTCGCACGCCCCTGAAAGTGCTCGCCCGTGCACCGATAGGTTCGACGCATGACGTTCGACCAGTACGCCGCGATCGCCATCTTCGCGGGGGCATACGTGTTGATCGCCACCGAGCGCGTTCACCGTGTCGCTGCGGCCATGGGTGGCGCCGGCCTGATGCTGGCGCTTCGGCTGATCGACGGCAACACCGCGTACCGGTCCGAAGAAGCCGGTATCGACTGGAACGTCATCTTCCTGCTGCTCGGCATGATGATGATCGTCGGCGTGATCAAGCAGACCGGTCTGTTCGAGTACATGGCGATCTCTGCGGCTCAGCGCTCGCGCGGTCGCCCGTACATCCTGATGGTCCTGCTGGTTGTCATCACCGCCGTTGCCTCGGCGCTGCTGGACAACGTGACGACGGTGCTCCTGATCGCACCGGTGACGTTCTTGGTGTGCGATCGCCTCGACCTGCCGGTGGTGCCGTTCCTGATCGCCGAGATCATGGCCTCCAACATCGGCGGTACGGCGACGCTGATCGGTGACCCGCCCAACATCATCATCGCCAGCCGCGCCAACCTGAACTTCAACGACTTCATCCTGAACCTTGCGCCAGTCGTGGTGATCTTGATGCTCGTCTACCTCGTGGTCATCCGGTTCATGTTCCGCAAGTCCTTCATCGTGAGCCCTGACCATGTCGACGCCGTGATGGCGATGTCACCTCGCGACGAGATCAAGGACCGGGCGCTGCTCGTCAAGAGCATGATCGTGCTGGCGCTGGTCCTGGTCGGCTTCATCATGCAGACGACGTTGAAGCTCGAACCGTCTGTGGTCGCACTGCTCGGCGCCGGTGTGCTGCTGCTCATCTCGCATGTCACGACGTACGAGGCGCTGGCCGAGGTGGAGTGGGAGACGCTGGCGTTCTTCGGCGGGCTCTTCGTGATGGTCGGCGCCCTGGTCGACACCGGAGTCATCGAGCAGATCGCCGAGAAGCTTGCTGAGGCGAGCGGCGGGAAGCTCTTCCTCGCCATGGTGATCGTCCTGATCGCGTCGTTCGTCCTGTCCGGCCTCGTCGACAACATCCCGTATGTCGCGGCGATGGCGCCCATCGTCGGCAACCTGGTGGCGGACTTCGGCGCAGATGGCAAGGTCCTGTGGTGGGCGCTGGCCCTCGGTTCTGACCTGGGCGGCAACTCGACGGCAGTCGGCGCCAGCGCCAACGTCGTGGTGCTCGGCATTGCCGCCAAGCGTGGCGCGCCGATCTCGTTCTGGGAGTTCACCAAGTACGGCCTCGCCATCACCTTCTTGTCGATGGTGATCACGCTGCCGTACCTGTGGTTGCGCTACTTCGTGTTCGCCTAGACCGAGCTAGAGGACCCAGCGCTCGGGGGCGATCGGGTGCAGCATCGCGTCTGTGCCGCCATCGGCGTACACGACCGATCCGACCATCAGGCTGCTCGCTTCCGAGAGCAGGAATGCCACCAGCGCGGCGATCTCGTCGGGCCGACCCATGCGATTGATCGCCGACGGGTAGGCCGCAACAAGTGGACCGACGTCGGGATCGGCGAGCAGCTGGTCGGTCATCGGGCTGTCGATCGAGCCAGGCGCTACGGCGTTGAGCCTGATGCCCTTGCCGATCCAGTCCGCTGTGATGCCTTCGCGCCGGGCCCACCAGGCCAAGCCGGCCTTGGTGCCCGGATAGACCGTCAACGGATCGGCATCTGCGGCATCTGCCCGAGCGGCCGCTTCGTCGCCGGCGAGGCAGAGCTCGGCGGTCTCGGCGCGCCAGCCCGGCATGCCGGTGATCGAGTTCGAGGCGATCATGACGACGCTTGCACCGTCGGCCGCTTCGAGCTGCGGCTTGAGCCCGCGTACGAGGTCGACCGCGCCGAAGTAGTTGACCGACACGATCTTGGCGGAGTCGACGCCCTTGGCACCCACGATGCCGGCGCACGGTACGAGACCGTGGAGTACGTCGGTCAGCGCCTGCACTCCCGCAACTGCCTGGGTGCGGCCCTCGGGTGCCGAGAGGTCGGCGATCACATCGGCATCACGCTGGTCGACGGTGATGACGCGATGA
This sequence comes from uncultured Actinomycetota bacterium, assembly GCA_963849475.1. GTDB lineage: Bacteria > Actinomycetota > Actinomycetes > Propionibacteriales > Nocardioidaceae > Aeromicrobium. Next base: position 25,010 of record CAWKHC010000004.1, on the reverse strand, counting down.
CCTTGCTCGCGCAGAAGGGCTGCGGTGGCGGCGCCGATACCGCTGGCGGCGCCGCTGACGACATACGTCTTCATGAGTCCTTGATCCTGACCAGGCCGGCAAGCGTCGCGATGTAGGCGCTGCCGTCAGGCCCGAGGTAGATCGCGGCGTAGTGGTTGTTCCACTGGATGCCGGTGCCGGTGAGGCGGCTCCACGCCGTCTTGCCGGTCCGGATGTCGATCGCGGTGAAGTACCAGCCGTCGACGATGTTGCCGAGCGGTGACTTCGGTTTCGTGTACGCATACATCAGCCCATTGCCGAGCGATGCCTTGGCGACCGAGCTCGGTGCGATCTCGTCGCTGGTCCACGCCACGTGACAGCCCTTCGTGTCGACCATGACGCGGGCGAGCCCGGGTGTCGTGGTCTGACCGAGGAGCGTCGTCGTGGGTCCGCCGTAGCCGTAGTTGTTCTCGATGATGAACGAGTTGCCCGCGGCGATGAGGCTGTTGTCCGTCGTGCCCGCGTTGGCCGCGAGTGTGGGCTGGGTGCAGTGCAGGCGACTCTTCACGCCCTTGCGACGGTCGTAGACGAGCACGTTGGTGTGGGGGTCGGCGTTGTCGTTGATCGCGACCCACTGCTTGCCCAGCAGTGTCGGCGTCGTGCCCGACCCCTGCGAGAGGTTGCCCTTCTTCAGTCGGTTGCCGCGGTCATAGACCTGGCGCCACGTCGTCTTGGGCACTCCGGCGCTGGTGGCGTCGAGGCGGTAGAGCGCATGCGTCGAGACGACATACATGCCACCGGTCTCGTCCGTGGCGACCGAGTTGGTCACCTCTTCGCCCGCCGGGAGGTGCACGGTCTTGATGGCGCCAGTGGTTCGGTTGAGCGTTCCGACAATGCCTTGCTGGGTGAAGAACCAGAGCCGGCCCTTCCAGTCGGGCATCGTGGCGATCAGGCAGTCAGTGGCCGGCACCTTGTCGGCGAGCGACCACTCGTTCTGCTTCACGAGCGACCCGTCGGCGTTGACCTTGATCTTGAGCACGGTCTTCTTTGCGGTGGTCGGATAGGCGACATCGTTCTTGTCAAGGAAGAAGTAGGTGCCACCACAGATGTCGGTGAACGGGTTGGCGCTGGTGGCCAGGTTGCGTGCCGAGGTGCGGAGCTCGGAGATCGGCCTGAGCGTGACGGGGTCGATCACCATCATCGCGAAGCCCTCGAGTCCGCCGCACAGGCCGACGATGCGCTTCTTGGAGTCGAATGCGATCGTGGCGCACTCGCGGATGCCGTACGACGCCGACTTCACCGCGAGGTTCTTGCCCAGTGGGCCGCTGACCTTGTAGGCGTCTGACGCGTACGAGTCGTTGTGCATCGTGTTTGTGCCGTCCTTGGACAGCCACGGGTTCTGCGGGATCGCCGGGTGTGCGATCGGCCGCTTGGTCGCGGGCGCGCCGATGAATTTGGGCACGAGCAGATCTGTGGGCAGCGACGGGATCGGCAGTCCCTTGATCGCCGGGATCGGCGGCAGGGTGATCTCCGGCCTGGGGGTGGCGGAGCTTGCGGGCCCGGCGAGGGACGCCGCGAGCACGGCGGCTCCGGCGAGGGCGAGTACACGACGCATGGGGAGACTGTAACCGGATGGTTACAAAGATGCATAGACTTCTCACGTGACAGTCGAATCCAAGCCTCGTGGGCGCGACGAGATACGTTCTGCTGTTCTGACAGCCACCAGCGCATTGGTGGCAGAGCGTGGCCCGGACGGATTCTCCGTACGCGAGATCGCCGCGCGTGCCGGGGTCAACCACGCACTGGTGCATCGTCACTTCGGCACCAAGGCCGATGTGCTCGAGCAGACGCTGGCCGCCGAGGCCCAGGGAGTCGTCAAGGCCGTCGTCGAGTCCGGCCTGCCGACCCGAGGGATGGCATCGCCCGACGTCGTCGCCGAGCTGCTCGACCTGCTGGCCGAGAGTCCGTCTTACTGGCGCACCCTCGTCCACGCCGTGCTCGACAGTCCTGAATCTGCGTTGCCCGGCACGGCGTCGACGACCGAGCTCTTCTCGGGCCTGTGGCGCGACAGCGACCCGGGCGACGCCGTACAGACGTCGGTCGCGGGCATGTCGGTGCTGGGCTGGCTCATCTTCGGAACGTTCATGAGCGACGCGACGGGCGCCGATCCCGAGGACGTACGGCGCGCCATCGCCGAGCAGGTGTCGCAGCTCATCTCACCCAAGCCCTGATCAAGGCTTGCCAGCGCGGCGCCGAAGTGCAAAACTAGAACATGTTCTACTTTTCTGGTTCTGCATCGACTGGACGGACTGACGCGTGACCACCACGTACGAGTTGACCGACCTCGACAAGCTCGAGGCAGAGGCGGTGCACATCTTCCGTGAGGTGGCCGCAACGATCGAACGCCCTGCTCTCCTCTTCTCGGGGGGCAAGGACTCGGTCGTCATGCTGCACCTGGCCACCAAGGCGTTCTGGCCTGCGCCGATCCCGTTCCCCGTCATGCACATCGACACGGGGCAGAACTTCGACGAGGTCATCGAGTACCGCGATGCCACCGTCGAACGCTTCGGCCTGCGACTCATCGTCGCCTCGGTGCAGGACGACATCGACGCCGGTCGTGCCACCGAGATCGGCGGTCCACTCGGCCCGCGCAACAAGCTGCAGACGATCTCGCTGCTGCGTGGCATCAAGGAGAACCAGTTTGGTGCCGTGTTCGGCGGTGCTCGACGCGACGAGGAGAAGGCCCGCGCCAAGGAGCGTGTCTTCAGCTTCCGTGACGAGTTCGGTCAGTGGGACCCCAAGAACCAGCGGCCTGAGCTGTGGAGCCTCTACAACGGCCGCCACCACAAGGGCGAGAACATGCGTGTGTTCCCGCTGTCCAACTGGACCGAGCTCGACATCTGGAAGTACATCCTGCGCGAGCAGATCGACCTCCCCCAGCTCTATTACGCCCAGACCCGCACGGTCGTCGAGCGCGATGGCATGCTGCTCGCGGTCAACCGGTTCATCGAGCCGGAGAACGGCGAGGAACCGTTCGAGGCGATGGTGCGCTTCCGTACCGTCGGCGACGCGACCTGCACCGGATGCGTCGAGTCGAACGCGACGACCCGCGAAGCAGTCGTCGACGAGGTGGCCGCCGTACGAGTCACCGAGCGGGGCGCCACCCGCGCCGACGACAGGATCTCCGAAGCAGGCATGGAAGACCGCAAGAAGGAAGGCTACTTCTGATGTCGCAGCTCCTGCGTATCGCGACCGCCGGCAGTGTCGACGACGGCAAGTCGACGCTCATCGGTCGGTTGCTCTTTGACGGCAAGGCGATCTTCGAGGACCAGCTCGGCGCTGTCGAGACGGCCAGCCAGGCTCGCGGCCACGACGGGCCGGACCTTGCGCTGCTCACCGACGGCCTGCGCGCCGAGCGCGAACAGGGCATCACGATCGACGTCGCGTACCGCTACTTCGCCACCCCGAAGCGCAAGTTCATCATCGCCGACACCCCTGGCCACATCCAGTACACGCGCAACATGGTCACGGGTGCGTCCACGGCTGACGTCGCGCTGATCCTGATCGATGCCCGGCACGGTGTGCTCGAGCAGTCGCGCCGGCACGCCTTCCTGGCGACGCTGCTCGGCATCCCGCACCTCGTGCTCTGCGTCAACAAGATGGACCTCGTCGACTACTCGGAGGAGCGGTTCAACGAGATCCGCGACGAGTTCGCCGCCTTCGCGTCGAAGCTCGAGGTTCCCGACCTGACGTTCATCCCGATCTCGGCGCTCACCGGCGACAATGTCGTCAAGCACAGCACCGAGATGCCGTGGTACGACGGACCGGCGCTGCTGCGGCACCTCGAAGAGCTGCATGTCGCCTCCGACCGCAACCTCATCGACTCCCGCATGCCGGTCCAGTACGTCATCCGGCCGCAGCAAGCCGACTTCCACGACTTCCGTGGCTACGCCGGCACGATCGCCGGTGGCGTGTTCCGACCCGGCGACGAGGTCGTTGCATTGCCGTCGGGCTTCTCGACCACTGTCACCAACGTCCTCGGCCCTGGCGGCACCAAGCTGGATGAGGCGTTCACCGGCCAGGCTGTCACGATCGAGCTCGCCGACAACATCGACATCAGCCGTGGCGACATGCTGTGCCGGCCCAACAACCGGCCGACCAGCTCGCAGGACGTCGACGCAATGATCGCCTGGATGGACACCGACCTGTCACTGGCCACCGATGCGACCTACACGATGTTGCACACGACGCGAGAGACGCGGACGACGGTCAAGAGCCTCGAGTACCGGCTCGACATCAACACGCTGCACCGTGATGAGAAGGCAGCAAGTCTCGGCCTGAACGAGATCGGCCGCGTACGCCTGCGTACGCAGAAGCCGCTGCACTTCGATCCCTACCGTCGCAACCGCGACACGGGTGGTTTCATCCTGATCGACGAGGCCACCAATCGTACGGTCGCCGCCGGCATGATCCTGGGTGAGACGCAGAACGAGCCCAACATCGTCTGGCACAGCGGCGCCGTCACGCGCGAGCACCGCAAGTCGAAGGGCATGACGCTGTGGTTCACGGGCCTGTCCGGCTCGGGCAAGTCGAGCGTCGCGGTGGAGGTCGAGCGGCGGCTGGTCGCCTCCGGCCAGCCTGCCTACATCCTCGACGGCGACAACCTGCGTCATGGTCTCAACGCCGGTCTGGGCTTCAGTCCCGAGGATCGCCAGGAGAACGTCCGCCGCGTGGCCGAGGTCGCCAAGCTCATGGCCGACGCCGGAGTTGTCGCGATCGTCTCGCTCGTCAGCCCCTACCGCGAGCACCGCGACGCGGCGCGCGCCGGCCATGAGGCCGACGAGCTGCCGTTTCTCGAGATCTTCATGGACACCCCGCTCGAGGAGTGCGAGGCGCGCGATCCCAAGGGTCTGTACGCCAAGGCTCGCGCGGGTGAGATCCCGGAGTTCACCGGCATCAGCGCACCATACGAAGCGCCGATGCGTCCCGACCTGCTGCTGCGACCGACCGATGGCGACGTCGACGCCCTGGCGTCGGCAGTCATCGAGCGGATGCAGCGTGACTGATGCAGCGCTCGCGGCCGATCTGGCGGCGAAGGCGGGCGAGCTGCTGCTCGAGCTGCAGCGCACCTCCTCGCTGACGGGTAAGGAGCTCGGCAAGGCCGGCGACGCCAAGTCCAACGTGCTGCTGCTCGACCTCCTCGCCCAGTCGCGTCCCGACGACGCGGTGCTCTCAGAGGAGTCGGTTGACTCTCCCGCACGGCTGTCGGCTGACCGGGTCTGGATCATCGACCCGGTCGACGGCACCCGCGAGTACGGCATGGAGGGTCGCACCGACTGGGCGGTTCACGTGGCCCTCTGGGAGCGCTCAGCCTCCGGCTCACAGATCACCGCTGCCGCGGTTGCGCAACCTGCGTTGTCGACGGTCTATACGACTGGTGTCTCGACCGCGACCACGGTCGAGCGGGAGACCCCGATCTTCTTGATGAGCGCCAGCCGCCCGCCGGCCTGGGGTGCAGCGGTCGTCGAGGCGTTCGGTGCAGACTCTCAACCGATGGGCTCAGCCGGTGCCAAGGCCATGGCGGTGCTGCGCGGTGACGCGGATGCATATCTGCACGATGGCGGTCAGTGGGAGTGGGACTCGGCGGCCCCGGTCGGCGTAGCCCTTGCGGCCGGACTGCACGCATCTCGCGTCGACGGATCGACGCTGACGTACAACGCCGCCCACCCGTACCTGCCAGATCTTCTCATCTGCCGAGCCGACCTGGCCGACGGCCTGCTAGCCGCGATTGCTGCTGCCAGCTAGGGCGAGAACAGGGCGGCTGCGCTTGGCGGCCATCCGACCGGCTTGTCTAGTGTAGTACGCCGTATTACACTAAATTCATGAACGCATGGGTCGACTGGTCGGAGCGGGACGCCCACATGTTCTCCAAACACGGAGTCACAACCTCTCAGGCCGACGAGGCGCTGGAAGACCCCGAACGCATCACGATCGAGCCCGACTACGCCTCAGTGTCCGGGGCGAGCATTCGCGTCATCGGCTACTCCCCAAGCCGGATGCAGCTCCTCACGATCATCGTCGTTGTCGACACTGAGACCGGACGCTTCTACGGCGCCTCAGGATGGGAAGCCAACGAAAAAGACCAAACCATCTACTACCGAAAGGGTGAACACAATGAGCAAGATCTCTGATCTCGTCAACGCTGCAGTCGCGGACGCCGAAGCCGACACGACGTCAGCCGATGCTCCTCTACCGAAGTCGGTAAAGATCACCCGTGGGCACGACCGGAGCAAAACCCTCCAGGTCCGGCTCAACGAAGACGAATACAAGCTGATGGAGAAGCTCGCGGAGGAAGCAATGCTGCCTGTCTCGACCTTCGCCCGAGTGATCCTCCTCAAGACGACCGGCAGCTGACAAGAGCTTCGCAAGACCGTGAGGCGCGCGAGAAGGCGTTCTACGCGAAGCACGCTGCCAACTAAGGGCCGACGAAGGGGAGGCTCAGCGTGCAGACAATCGGCCGAGGGTGGGCCGGATCGAGTGCGTTGAGCACGTAGAGGCTCGCATTGCGGTCAGCCGCGATCTCGAAGTGTTCGCTGTAGTCCTGCGCGCACTTGTCCTGCACGACGATGTTCGTCATGCCCACCTCGCTGCCGCTCGTGTAGGGGCGCACCAGCTCGTCGTACTTCGTCATGATGTTCAGATAGCGCACGCCCTTGACCGCGACGCCGCCCTTGCGGATCTCCTTCATGAACGACGAGTTCTTGTCCATCTCGCCCAGTGCCGGGGCGAACGGGATCGATCCTGCGCCGGTGCCGAGAATTGCGGTGAGCTGTGCCGGAACGATCTCGGTCCCGTGCCAGAGTGGCGCCAGGGAGATGTGGTTGTAGACCTTCTTCGCGCCACCGAGGTACTTCAGGTAGTACGTCGGCATCAGCGTGCCCTGCGAGTGTCCGATGATGTCGACCTTGCTGGCCTTGGTGCTGTTGAGCACCCGGTCGACGAATACCTTGAGCTCCTTGGCGCTGTCGCGCATGCTGCCGAGTCCGGCGAGAGCGTTGAGCGGGTACGGCGCGGGCAGTGCGCCGTAGGTCAACGCATAGACGCAGTACCCGTTGTTCTTGAGCAGCGGCCCGTAGGTCTGCCAGTTGGTGCTTCCGTTGCCGAGAGTGCCGTGGGTCAGCACGACCGGCCGGGGGTGCGCCTTCGACGGTCTGCAGGTCCAGTCGTTGGTGCCGGGGGCGTTCGCGTTGGGAGTGCCGCCGAGGATCGCCGCGGGCAGGAAGTTGTACGGCACGGGAAGCGGCTTGGGTGCCGCGGTCGCCGGCGTGCCGACGAGCACCAGGGCGATGAGGACAGCAGCCAGCGTGGTCATACGGCGCATGTTGACTCCAATGAGAGCGCGTTCTGCCGAGATCAACGAATGTGAACGCTCAGAGGTACGAGTTGGAGCGCTTGATCGCTGCCGCTGCATCCGTGACGACCCGGTCGATGAGCTCTTCGCAGGTCGGCAGGTCGTTGATGACGCCGACGACCTGTCCGGAGGCGAGCACGCCAGCGGTCGGATCGCCCTCGACGAGTCCGGCCTTGAGCATCATCGGGGTGTTGGCTGCGAGCGCGAGCTGGCCGAGCGTACGGCCCTGCTCCTTGCGCATTGAGCGACCGTCGATCGCGAGCTGCTTCCACGACATGCCGGCCATCTTCTTGAACTCGAGCGTCCGCTTGGCGGTCGGGATGATCCGCCTGAGGCCAGAGCCGGCCTCGACCTGCTCGACGAGCTCGGTGCGGAGCATGCGGTGCGGCATGCCGTCGACCTTCTTGGTCACGACGGTGTCATCGAGGGTCGCCTCGAGGTAGCGCTGCTTGACCGCATCTGGCACGCGGCTGTCAGCGGTGAGCAGGAAGCGCGTGCCCATGCCGACGCCAGCGGCGCCGTACGAGAGCGCAGCGGCCAGGCCGCGACCGTCGAAGAACCCGCCAGCGGCGATGACCGGGATGTCGACGGCGTCGAGAACGGTCGGCAGCAGGAGGGTGGTCGGCACCGAACCGGTATGGCCGCCGCCCTCACCGCCCTGGATCATCACGGCGTCGGCGCCCCACGAGGCGACCTTCACCGCGTGCTTGGGGAGACCGACGCTGGGGATCACGACGATGTCGTGCTCCTTGAGCTTGGCGATCAGCTCGGGCTTGGGGGCGAGCGCGAACGAGGCGACCTTGACGCCGTACTCGATCAGCAGCGCGCAGCGGGCGGGTGCATCAGCGGCATCGGCGCGGAGGTTGACGCCGAACGGCTTGTCGGTGCGCTCCTTGACGTCGATGATCGCCTGCTCGAGCTCCTCGATCGTCATGGTCGCCGAGGCGAGGATTCCCAGACCACCAGCGTTGGCGGTGCCGCTGACCAGGCTCGGTCCGGCGACCCAGCCCATGCCGGTCTGCACGACAGGGTGCTTGACACCCGTGAGCTCGGTGAGCGGCGTGGACAGCAGCTGGTCGATCACTGTTTTGTCCCACTCTGCGTGGCCTCTGCCGTGACCGGAGGAACCTCGCGGTCGCGCAGCGTCTTGGGATCGAGCACGTTGCGGATGATCATCAGCTCGGTCTCGGTGGGCTCGCGGGTGACGGGGACGTCCGCCGGGATCGCGAGCTCGAAACCGGTGGCAGCGACGACCTCCTCGACGGTCACGCCGGGGTGCACGCTGAGCAGCCGTACGGTGTCGCCGTCGCCCAAGACGTCGAAGACGGCGAGGTTGGAGACGATCCGGTGGATGTCGTTGTACTTCGACGCACCCGGGCCGGCGGCCTTGGCGCGTGCCGGGCCGACGCCCGAGACGATGTCGACGTTCTCGACGAACACGCGGGGGCCGTGCTTCGGGACCCAGTAGGACGTCCGGTTGTTCACCGTGTTGCCCGGTGCTCCGCGCGAACCAAGCAGCTGGCGCTTGGGCTGTGCGAAGTCGCCGATCGCGGAGATGTTCTGGTTGCCGTGCTTGTCGACCTGGGTGGCACCCATCATCACGTGGCGCTTGCCGTACGCGACGACGTCGAAGACCCGGCGGAACGGGATCCAGCCCTCGACCACGTCAGCCTTGGCGAACAGCGGCGGAGTGCCGCCGAGGAACAGAGACTCGCCGTCGGAGATGACCAGGTCAGGGTTGGACGTCAGCTTGGCGAGCCGTACGCCCAGCATCGGGAGCATGCCCATCGGGCTGGCGAAGATCTCGCCGTCTTCTGCGAAGGCATCGGCGATCGCGGCGGCGCACACCTCTGCGCGAGAGAAACCACTCATGCTTGCTCCTCCGTGAACGCAGCGACTGCTGCTTGATAGGCGGCTTCGTCTCCTGCGAGGAACCGCTGCTCGAACGCGGCCCAGTCCTCGTCGGATCCGCTGGCGGCTGCGGCGTATGCCTTCTGGAACTTCTCGTCCCGCTCGTAGTCGGGCGTGCAGGTCGTGAAGTGTGCGCCGTTGGGAGTCTCGACGACACCGTCGACCATCATTCGGCTGATCAGCAGTCGCTGGACCGGAGTGTCGACCGTGAGCCCGGCCGTGTCGACGATCTGCTCGCACGACACGAACGCCTTGTCGGCGGCCTGCACGAAGAGGTCGTCGAAGTACGGGTCGGGGCCGAGGTAGGTCGCGTTGCCGTGCGCGTCGGCGCGGTTGAGGTGCACCAGTGCGACATCGAGCTTCAGGGCGGGTACCGCGGTCAGCTCCTCGAAGTCACCGTTCTCGTCGGCGTATGGGCTGGCGACGGTCAGGATCTGAGTGTTGTTGACCAGCACGTCGGAGCCGAGGCCGGCTCGCATCGGCAGGAAGGGGAGTCGCTGCGCGGCCGCGTACAGGCCGGTCTGGAACATCCCCTCGTCCAGCTCGACGACCTCGGGGATCGTGGCGTCCTGGCGGGCGCGCTGGAAGTTGGGCTCGAGCGGGATCGAGTCGAGCGAGACGAACGCGTAGACGACCTTGCGGATCTTGCCGGCCCGGGCCAGCAGGCCGACATCGGCGCCACCCCAGCTCACGATGGTCAGGTCTTTGAGATCCGAGCGCAGGATCGCGCGTACGAGTGCCATCGGCTTGCGCCGCGGGCCCCAGCCGCCGATGCCGATCGTCATTCCGTCGGAGAGGTGGGCGACGACCTCGTCGATCGTCATCTGCTTGTCGCGTGGCTTGGTCACTTCTTGCCCTTCTCGGTTCCAGCACTCTGCCCTTTGGCCGTTCCGGCGAACGCATCGCGGAGGTCGTCGGATACGCCCATCAGGTTGAGCTCATATGTGAATCCCTGCTCGAACCGGTAGCTGTGGTTGACGTCGACCGGCTCGATGCCGTTCAGCGCCTCCTTGGCGGCGCGGATGACCCGACCGTCCTTGGCTGCGATCTCCGCTGCCACGGCCAGCGCGGTGGCATCGAGCTCGTCGCGGGGGACAAGGCGATAGACCGAGCCGTACCGGTGCAGCTCGGCGGCGGGGATCGTCGCCGCGGTGAAGTAGAGCGAGCGCATCATCTGCTGCGGTACGAGGCGGGCCATGTGTGTCGCGGCACCGAGAGCGCCCTGGTTGACCTCGGGCACGCCGAAGTACGCATCGTCGCTCGCCACCACGATGTCGGCGTTGCCGACCAGGCCGACTCCGCCACCGACGCAGAATCCGTTGACGGCAGCGATGACCGGCACGGCGCACTCATACACGGCCTTGAAGGCGGCGAAACAGCCCTTGTTGGCGCCGAGCAGGGCGTCAAAACCGGTGGTGTTCTGCATTTCCTTGATGTCGACGCCGGCGTTGAAGCCCTTGCCCTCGGCACGCAGGATGACGACCTTGACGGCGGTGTTGGCTGCGACGGCATTGAGCGCGTCAGCCACGTCGAACCACCCCTGCACGGGGAGCGCGTTGACCGGCGGATGGGCCATTGTCACGACGAGGATGCCGTCGTCGCGAAGCTCGCTGGTGACTGCAGACATGGAGACCCTTTCGTACACAACCAAGCACTTGCTTGGTACTGTATCAGCATGGCTCTCACGATCGACCTCACCGGCCGGGTGGTTCTGGTCACCGGCGGCTCGCGCGGAATCGGCCGGGGCATCACCGAGTCCTTCGTCTTCGCCGGCGCCACCGTCGTCACCTGTGCCCGCTCCGAGGCCGAGCCGTTTGCCGGGACGACCCACGTGCAGTGCGACGTACGCGATCCCGACTCAGTGCAGGCGATGGTCGACGGCATCGTCGCCGAGCACGGCCGCCTCGACGCCCTGATCAACAACGCCGGAGGAGCGCCAGCCGCCGATGCGGCCGAGGCCTCGCCACGGTTCCACGACAAGATCATCGCGCTGAACCTGAATGCCCCGCTGTTGGTCGCCCAGATCGCCAACCGGGTGATGCAGAAGCAGGGCAGTGGCGGCTCGATCGTCAACATCTCCTCGATCGCAGCCAACCGACCCGCTCCCACGATCGCTGCGTACGCCGCAGCCAAGGCCGGGATCGACTCGTTGTCCAAGAGCCTGGCTATGGAATGGGCGCCCAAGGTCCGGGTCAACTCGATCGACGTCGGGCTCTGCCGTACCGAGCAGACCGACGACCACTACGGCGGCGACGAACGAGTCGCCAAGATCGAGGCCACCATCCCGCTTGGCCGGATGGCTCGCCCCGACGAGATCGGCAACGTCGCCGTCTTCCTCGCCAGTGACCTCGCTTCGTACGTCAGCGGCGCCAACGTCGGCTGCGATGGCGGCGGCGAACCCCCGATCTTCCTGCACGTCTGAACTCTGCATCCCTGAACAACGAGGAGAACCATGTCTTTGCTTGAAGGCCGTATTGCCATCGTCACCGGCGCTGGACGAGGCATCGGCCGTGCGCACGCGCTCGAGCTGGCTCGTCAGGGTGCCAAGGTCGTCGTGAACGACTTCGGCGTCTCCAACAACGGTGAGAAGACTGACTCGCCCGCGCACGACGTCGTCGCCGAGATCGAGGCGATGGGCGGCGAGGCAGTGGTGAACGGCGCCGATGTCGCCGACTTTGAGCAGGCCGAGGCGATGATCCGCCAGGCAATCGACACGTTCGACGGGCTCGACATCCTCGTCAACAACGCTGGCTTCGTACGCGATCGCATGCTGGTCAACGCAACCGAGGAGGAGTGGGACGCCGTCATCAGGGTTCACCTCAAGGGCCACTTCGCTCCGCTGCGGCACGCTGCGGCGTACTGGCGTGCCGAGTCCAAGGAAGGTCGCCAGCGGGCGGCCCGCGTCATCAACACGACCTCTGGCGCCGGTCTGCAGGGTTCGATCGGCCAGATCACGTACTCGGCAGCCAAGGGTGGCATCGCCACGATGACTCTGGTTGCCGCTGCAGAGCTGGGCCGTGTCGGCGTGACGGTCAACGCCATCGCACCGGTGGCCAAGACCCGGATGACCGAAGGTGCCTTCGACACTTCCGAGATGGCTCTGCCGGAGGACAACTCACCCATCGTCGCCTGGCTGGCCTCGGAGGCCGCGGGCCACGTCACTGGTCGGGTCTTCGAGATCGACGGTGGCAAGCTCACGTTGGAAGAGGCCTGGAACCACGGCGCCTCTCGTGACAAGGGCTCCCGCTGGGAAGCCACCGAGCTCGGTGACGTCGTGGACGCTCTGATCGCCGAAGGCAACGCTCCGGAGCCGGTTTACGGCGCCAGCTGATGGGCAGGATGGCAGACTCTCCCTAGGTTCTGTCGTTCGTGCAAAGGAGTCAGACGGATGTCCCCGTACGACGCGGCACCAGCGACCGTTCCTCGTCGCCCGCCCAGCACGCTGAGCGTGGGGCGTGTCGTGTCGTTGATCCTCAAGGGGCTCATCGCGCTTGCCGTGCTCGACATGGCGCAGTTCGTCTTCGCCACTCTTGGCCACGAGGTGCCGATTCTCGGCCTGACGGCCATCATCGTCGCCGTCTACTCCGCCTGGTTCGTGGTCCTGCCGCTGGCGGGCGCGATCCTCGCGTGGATCGTCTGGCGGATCTGGCCCGGACGATTCGGTCGAGCCGTCGTCATCATCGGATTGCTGGCCGCCCTCGGCGCAACGTTCATCACCGGCCGGATGGTCCAGTCCGTCCAGGCCGCGGGCGCGGACATCGACATACCCGGGCTCCTCACGCTCGCTCCGATCGACGGTGGCAAGCCGGATGCCTCGCCCGTCTACCTGACTGACGACGATGGCCAGGACCTGAACGTCGACGTCTACCGCCCGGCCGGTGGCAAGACCAAGGCTCCCGTGCTGCTCTACATCCACGGCGGAGGCTGGACCAAGGGCGACCAGGCTGACCGCTCCGCCGACATGCGGTGGTTCGCCGACCAGGGCTTCCTGACCCTCAGCGTCGAGTTCACCCTCTCGTCGTCCACCAAGCACCTCTGGGACGTCACGCAGGGCCAGATCGGATGCTCTCTCTCATGGGTCAGGAAGAACGCTGAGAAGTACGGTGGCGATCCGAAACGGCTCTCGATCTCCGGGGACTCCGCCGGAGGCACCCTCGCGATCAACTCGGCGTACCTGCAGGCGGACGGCAAGCTGCCATCGGCGTGCGGAGGAACAGCCCCAAGCATCGCGGCGGTGTCGGTCGTCTATCCAGGCGTCGACATCGCGGCCGGCCACGACTTCTCGGATGCGGGTGCGGGTTACGCGTCCAAGTACACCGGTGGCACGCCCGAGGAGTTCCCGGAGCGCTACGCCGCTGTCGGCTCGTTCAACAAGATCACGGCCGGTGCGCCACCCACGTTCATCCTGGTGGGCAAGGTCGACCATGTGGTCCCGCCGAAGACCGTCCTCCGTTTCGTCGCAGCAACCCGTAAGGCCGGCATCGAGACCAAGCTCGTACGCATCCCGTACGCCGCCCACGGCTTCGACGTGGTCAGCGGCAACGTCGGCGACCAGGCGTTCCGCCAGCTCACCGTGAAGTGGCTGGCCAAGCACGGCCAAAAGCCCTAGGCGGTCAAGCCCGCCCTTGTGTTCACCCTCAAGCGGCGCTGTCGCGCATGGTGAATTCGGTGGGTTCGGCGATCTGGTGGGTCTTGATGTTGTGGTGTCGCCTGCAGAGTCCGCGGAGGTTGTCTGCGTTGGTGGGGCCGTGGGGTCTGGGGATCTTGTGGTCGAGGTCGCACTCGGTGACCGGTCTGGAGCAGGTGGCGAATCTGCAGGTGCCGTCTCTGGCTTGAACTGAGGTTCGCAGTGCATCGGATGGGAAGGGTCTGGGTTCGGTGGTGTCCAGGATCCGGCCGAGGGGGTCGGTCAGGATCCGGAACCAAATCGTGCCTGGCTCGGCGGTGAGGTCGCGGACCATCTGAGCGGGGAGTGCGTACGCTCCGTCGAACGACTCACCCGGCAGGTTGTCGAGTCCGGCGAGTGAGGTGACGGGGACGGTGATGCCAATGACAGCGCGGCTGCTGGTGGTGTGGCCTTCGGTGGTGCCTTGCAGCTGCTCGACGAACAGGTCAGCGCGGCGCTGATCCAGGGTGCGGTCATCGGAGGCGGTCTTGGCGCGGTCGGTGAGCATCGCGTCAATGAACAGGGCGTCGGGTGTGGGGATGTAGGCGGTCAGGAAGCTCATGCCGTCGTCTTGGTGGTTGATCCACACCGAACGCTTCGAGCGTTCCTCTTTCACCGCAGCATCGGATGGTTCCCAGCGGGCGATGAAACGGTTGAGCTTGGCCTTCACCTGTGAAGTCGTGTGGGCGGAGGCGTAGTCGCCGATGATCGAGTCCAGGTGGATCAGGTTCTCCTGCGTCGTCAGCTTCGCCGTCGCAGAAGCGATGAGGTGGACCCGGAAACCATCGATTCGACCAGCCACATGCGCGGCCCACGTGATTGGAAGCAGATTGCGCACGCGGCGTGCTTCGGCCAGTCGAACCTGCACGGTCCGGGTCGGTTGGTGGAGCACGACACCGAGCTCGTCAGCTGCGAAGCCAGCTTCTAGGTCACGGACTCGCGGGTCCTCGCGACGTTCGGCCGCCACCCGTCGGTGGTCAGCGAACTCGAGCATCATCGCCGCCGTCTCGGCCTCGATCTGAGCACGCGCACCTCGATCTCAGCGATCCTCGAGGTCACCTGCCCGGTGTCGAGTGCTGTGCTCATACAACAAATCTAGACGCCGCCACCGACAGACAGATTCTGCCGATAATCCCTCTGTGGACAGCGAAAAACGGCATGGTGTGGGTGTGGAGCCATTTGCGAGTCTCGACATGTCGGCCGCGAGACGGCCTCCTGCTCGACCGCCAGATGTGGCTTCAGCCAGCCAGCTCCCATCCTCTTTGCCTGCTCTGATGCTCGATCGAGCCCATTGGGTCGAGAGCTTTCAGCCGACCCTCTCCCATCCTCCTTGCAGCCCTTGAACCCGGCCACCGCGCGACCCGACAGGCAACATCGAAGTGCAAGTCTGGCCATGACACATACGCTGGCCCGATGGGTCTGCTCACACCGCTTGCCGTGCGAATCGGTGCGATCTCCTGGATGCCCAGGCTCCTCCCGCAGATCACGGCGATCGACAAGGCCATCCAGCGAATCACGCGCGGCCGCCTCACCATCCTCGACATTGCCGGGCTGCCCAACCTGATGCTCACGGTGATCGGTCGCAAGAGCGGGATCGAGCGCACCACACCGCTGCTGTGCGTGCCCGACGGCGAAGAGATCCTGATCGCCGGGTCGTACTTCGGCGGCCCGAAGGAGCCGATCTGGGTCAAGAACGTCGAGGCGGCAGCTGAGGTGAAGGTTCGGTTCAAGCGGCGTGAGATGACGATGGCCGCGCGAAGGCTCGAGGGCGACGAACGCACGGCCGCCTGGGCGCACATGGTCAAGACCTGGCCGAACTTCACGATGTATGAGAAGCGCACCGATCGGCAGATCAAGGTGTTCCGCCTGACTTCGACAGATGACTAGGCTGACGGGATGACCGACGAAACCAGCATCAGCTCGCCCGTCGACAACGCCGACATCGTGAAGTCGTTCCTCGAAGCCCTCCAGGCACAGGACTTCGACACGTTCGAGAGCCTCATGGCCGACGACGTCGTCTACCAGAATGTCGGCCTGCCCACGATCCGCGGTGGCCGGCGCGTGGGGAAGCTGATGCGCCGCATGGAAGGCAAGTCGAGCTTCGAGGTGAAGTTCCACCGCAACGTCGCCAATGGTGCAACCGTGCTCAACGAACGCACCGACGCCATCGTGATCGGCCCGCTTCGCCTGCAGTTCTGGGTGTGCGGTGTGTTCGAGCTCAAGGACGGCCGCATCACGCTGTGGCGCGACTACTTCGACTTCTTCGACATGGTCAAGGCGACATTCCGCGGGATCGTCGGCATGGCCATCCCAGCCGTCCGCCGGACCATGTGACCAGCCAGATCTGGAGGTCAGCCGGCCAGGTGGCCCTGATCGACCATCTGGATGCTGCCGTGGACCGCAGAGGCATCCTCGGACGCCAGGAAGGCGATGACGGCGGCGACGCTGTCGGCCGTCATCATTCCGCGCTTCGCGGCGACGCGCAGGATCAGGTCCCAGTCAGCACCATCGGGAACATTGATCGTCGCGACCTGCGGGGTGTCCATCCCGCCGGGGCAGACGCAGTTCACGCGGATCGGGGCGTTGAGGTACTCGATGGCCAGCGCCTTCGTGAGGCCGACGATGCCGTGCTTGGCTGCGGTGTACGCCGCGGAGTAGGCCTCGCCCATCACCCCGGCGACCGAGGCGACGTTGACGATGTTGCCTGACGTCTCGAGCAGGTGTGGGATCGCAGCCTGGCAGAGATAGAACGCGCCACTGAGGTTGAGGGCGATGTCGGCGTCCCACTCCTCCTCGGTGACATCGGTGGTCATCCGGAAGTCGTGGCGCCCGGCATTGTTGACCAGTACGTCGAGGCGACCGTATGCGTCGACTGCGGCGGCAACCGCCGCGCGACAATCGGCCGGTGAGGCCACGTCGAGGGGGCCGAACCGGACCTCACCGGGCAGGTCGGCGCAGGACTCGGCAACCTCGGCGAGCTTGGCCTGGTCGCGGGAGGCCGCGTACACGAGACCGCCGCCTGCAGCGAACCGACGTACGGATGCTGCGCCGAGGCCGGAGGAGGCTCCGGTGACCAGGATGCTCTTGCCGGTGAATGTCATACGCCGACGATTCCGCGACCGGTGACCAGCGGGAGGTCGAGTGCCGTGACCAGTCCGGGTGAAGCTGCGACGACAGCCGGCACGGCGTTGACCAGGCGCTGGGCCGTGATGATCATGCCGCTGGTGTTGTGGTCACCGTGCTCGCCGATGTGGGTGAAGTCGACCGTCATCATCGGCTCGCCGGTGATCTCGATCCGGTAGGAGCCATCGCCACTGGCGGGCTTGGGCCAGTCCGGGGCCTGGTCGACATGCGTACGAGTCACGTGCTCGACCACGATGCGCGGCTCGCCCGCGACCATGCCGATGACCTCGAACCGTACGGCCGCCATGGTGCCCTTCTTGATGTCGACACAGACGGTCGACAGGTCAGCGTCGGCTGGCCGTCGCTCGACTGTCTCCACCAGCGGTTCGTCGAGGGTGACGCCGAGCCCGGCAGCCATCTGGCGCACCACGGGGCCCCATCCGGACGAGAGCATCCCTGGCTGCCAGAGCGGTGCCACCTCATCGATCGGCTTGCCGAAGCCGAAGATGTCGCCCATCGTGACGGGTTGGTCGTACGTCGAGTAGTCGGCGATCTCGAGCACCCGAACCTGGTCGACGCGCTGGCTCAGCGAGGTGAGCTGCAACGGGAAGATGTCGTTGGCCCAACCCGGGTCGATGCCATTGGCGTGCAGACTGGCGTTGCCCTTCTTTCCGGCCTCTTCGATGCGTTCCCACATCGAGTCAGGCAGCGTCGGGTTCGGGTGGAGGAGGATCACGGGACCACTTGCGACGACGTTGACCCCGGCCTCGAGGAACCCGACCAGGTCCTCGTACGCCTCGAAGAACCGGTCCTCGGTGATCGCGCAGTACACGATGCAGTCGGGCTTGGCGGCCAGCACCGTCTCGCGATCGTTCGATGCAATGACCCCGAGGTCTCGCCCGAGCTCAGCGAGCTGACCGGCGTCCTGGCCGTCCTTCTCTGCGCTGCTGACCCAGACGCCGACGAGCTCGAGCTCGGGATTGAGGTCGATGCCGGCAATCGCGTGACGGCCAAGGGTGCCGGTCGACCAGACCGCGACGCGCTTCGTCATACGACGTGGGACGGCAGGACGCAGGCCGTGTCGAGACCCAGGATGCGGTTGAGCCGACCGAACGAGAGCCACGAGCCGATGCACATGCTCAGCTCGACGACCTCGCGCTGGTCGTACTCGGCGAGCATGCGCTTCCAGAACAGGTGATCGATGGCGTGGTGATCGGACGCGTACAGCTCGGCGTACTCGGCAGCCAGGCGTGTACGTTCGTCGAACGCGTCCGTGGTGCGCCAGTTGGTGACAGCCTCGTCGAAGGTGTCCTCGACCTTCAGGCCGTCACGCTCGGTGCGCCAGTCCTGGCAGAACAGGCAACCGTTGATCTGGGCGATGCGCAGGCGCGCCGCCTCGAACTCGCGGAGGCCCAGCGTCGAGTCGGAGTAGACCTTCAGCGCCATGGTCGCCGCAGCACCACCGATGCCCGGGACCATCTCCCCCCAGACGTAGTTGATCGGGTCTTTGCCTTCAGGTACGTCGATGATCATGCTGTGACCGTCCTCGAGAGCTTGCCCACGCCGGGAACCAGCGGGACCTGGAGTGCGTCGTAGAGGCCGGGTTCGGCCGCCGTGAGCCAGGGGATGGAGTTGACGATGCGGCCGACCGCCGTGGCGTTGCCGCCGGCAGCGCGGTTGCCGCCCTCGTCGGTTGCTTCGACGTTGACCTCGATGCGCGGGCGGCCCTCGATGATCACGCGGTGGGCGCCATCGCCACCGTCGGGCGGTGAGGGCCAGTCGGGCGCGCAGTCGGGGTGGATGCGGGTGACGTGCTCGACGATGATCTTGACCTCGCCGTTGATGATGCCCTGCACCTCGAAGCGCAGCGCGCCCTGAGTGCCCTTCTCGAATGTGCCCATCGCAGCGTTCTCTACGGTCTCGTCGAGAGCGCGCCGTTCGACGTGCTCGGTGATCTCGTCGACCTCGACGCCGAGCGCCTTGGCGATGAGTCGTACCTGTCCGCCCCACACCATGCTCGGGATCGTCGGCGCCACCATCGGTGGCTCGTATTCCATCGGCTCACCCATGCCGATCAGGAAACGTACGGAATCCTGCTGGTCGTACGTCGTGTAGTCGAAGATCTCCTGGCACCGGATCTGGTCGATCGTCGATGCCAGGCCGCTGATCAGCACGGGGAGGATGTCGTTGCCCCAGCCCGGGTCGATGCCCGAGACGAACAGCGAGCCCCCACCTTCCTTGATCGCGGCGAGGATCGGGTCGCGCAACTCCGGCGGTGCCGAGTCGGGGTCGTACAACCCGTAGAGCGAAGGGCTCACGACGACGATGCCGAGGGCGATCGCCTTGTTGATGTCGGCGAGCGCCTCCTCGGGACGGATCTCGCCAGATGCCGCGTAGACGAGCGCGTCGATGCCGGCAAGGGTGCCGTCGATGTCGTCAGTCGCAGCGACGCCGAGCGTACGGCCAACGTCGCTGAGGTCGCCCGCGTCCTTGCCGACCTTGTCGGGGTTGTGCACGATCACCGCAGCCAGTTCGAGCTCGGGGTGCGCGTCGACCGCGCGAATCGAAGCGCGACCGACGTTCCCGGTTCCCCACACGGCCGTGCGGATCGTTGTCGGCGGCCGGTTCATACAGCAAGACTAGAACGTGTTCCAGTTTTTGAGAAGGGCTTGGCGACCAGGCAGCACTACTCAACTGGCCTGGTTCGGGACCGGCTCACAGCCGCGCCGCCAGCCAAGATCACCAGGAGCGTAAGCACCAAGCCTCGCGTGCTGACGCCGCTGCCGGTGTCAGGCAGCAATGCGGTCATGTCACTTTCTCCAACGAGACTGCTCGGATCGGCCGAGCCGGTTCCAGCGCCCGCTCCACTGCCTGTGCCCGTCGGGGCGATGACCGTGAGAGTGACCGTGCCGGTCGCGGCGGCGGCCGCTTCGGCGACGAAGCTGAGACGCGTGACGGTGGGGGTGTTCAGCTGATAGTCAAAGGTGTCGCTTCCGGTGTAGCCATCGGCTGGGGTGTAGGTGATTTTTCCAGAACCATCGACAGCTACGGTGCCGTGGTTGGGCTGCGTCGCAATCGTCGTGGTGACTCCGCCGGGTGGGATACCAATGTCATTGCTGGTGACCGGCGGGTCGAGGACCGTGGGCTGGTCGCCGACGACCGTGTAGGTGTCGTCGACGATCTGAAGCGGTGTGGGTGTGACGTGGATCGTGACGGTGGCGGTTCGTTCGACGTTGTCGGTGCCGGTGAAGGTGTAGGTGAAGGTGTCGTCGCCATGGAAGCCGGGGTCGGGCGTGTAGGTGAAGTCGTGGCCGGTGCCTGTGCGGGTGACGGTTCCGTCGTCGGGGTCGGAGAAGGTGAAGTCGCCGGTGAACCCGGTGTCGTTGTCGGTGACGTCAGGAGTGAGCAGTGTGGGCCCGGAGTCCTGGGCGACGGTGTACTCGTCGTTGGCGGCCGCCGACGGGGTCGGTGTGACGTGGATCGTGACGGTGGCGGTTCGTTCGACGTTGTCGGTGCCGGTGAAGGTGTAGGTGAAGGTGTCGTCGCCATGGAAGCCGGGGTCGGGCGTGTAGGTGAAGTCGTGGCCGGTGCCTGTGCGGGTGACGGTTCCGTCGTCGGGGTCGGAGAAGGTGAAGTCGCCGGTGAACCCGGTGTCGTTGTCGGTGACGTCAGGACTCAGGAGTGTGGGTCGGAGTCCTGGGCGACGGTGTACTCGTCGTTGGCGGCCGCCGACGGGGTGGGTGTGACGTGGATCGTGACGGTGGCGGTTCGTTCGACGTTGTCGGTGCCGGTGAAGGTGTAGGTGAAGGTGTCGTCGCCATGGAAGCCGGGGTCGGGCGTGTAGGTGAAGTCGTGGCCGGTGCCTGTGCGGGTGACGGTTCCGTCGTCGGGGTCGGAGAAGGTGAAGTCGCCGGTGAACCCGGTGTCGTTGTCGGTGACGTCTGGAGTGAGCAGTGTGGGCCCGGCGTCCTGCACGGCGGTGTACTCGTCGTTGGCGGCCGCCGACGGGGTCGGTGTGACGTGGATCGTGACGGTGGCGGTTCGTTCGACGTTGTCGGTGCCGGTGAAGGTGTAGGTGAAGGTGTCGTCGCCATGGAAGCCGGGGTCGGGCGTGTAGGTGAAGTCGTGCCCACCGAGGGTGTGCGCCACCGTGCCGTGGCTTGCGGCGGTGGAGGTGAAGGGAGCTGGTGAATCCGGTGTCGTTGGCGGTGACGTCAGGACCCAGGAGCATCGTGTCGGAGTCCTGGGCGACGGTGTACTCGTCATCGACCGCAGTCGGCACCAGGTCGGTGTGGCCGTGGATCGTGATCGTGAGCTTCGCTGAACCGGTGCCGCCTTGCCCGTTGGAAGCCCCGTAGGTGAATGCGTCGGTCAGTGTCTGGCCGTCGTTGAGGGCGTTTACTGCCGGGTTCGTGTTGTCCAGCGTGTAGGTGTACGTGCCGTCGGGGTAGATCGCCAGGACGCCGTGGCTCAGTACGACCGTGCCGGGCGTGGTCACTGACAAGGTGCCGGCCGCGGTCGTGTCGTTGGTGAGCACGTTGCCCGCGACCGGGTTCGACGCGGAGTCCTCGGTGATGGTGTTCGCGTCCGGCAAGATGGTCACGGGCGTCGGGGTGACGTGGATCGTGACGGTGGCGGTTCGTTCGACGTTGTCGGTGCCGGTGAAGGTGTAGGTGAAGGTGTCGTCGCCATGGAAGCCGGGGTCGGGCGTGTAGGTGAAGTCGTGCCCACCGAGGGTGTGCGCCACCGTGCCGTGGCTTGCGGTCGGTGGAGGTGAAGGGAGCTGTGAATCCGGTGTCGTTGGCGGTGACGTCAGGACCCAGGAGCATCGTGTCGGAGTCCTGGGCGACGGTGTACTCGTCATCGACCGCAGTCGGCACCAGGTCGGTGTGGCCGTGGATCGTGATCGTGAGCTTCGCTGAACCGGTGCCGCCTTGCCCGTTGGAAGCCCCGTAGGTGAATGCGTCGGTCAGTGTCTGGCCGTCGTTGAGGGCGTTTACTGCCGGGTTCGTGTTGTCCAGCGTGTAGGTGTATGTGCCGTCGGGGTAGATCGCCAGGACGCCGTGGCTCAGTACGACCGTGCCGGGCGTGGTCACTGACAAGGTGCCGGCCGCGGTCGTGTCGTTGGTGAGCACGTTGCCCGCGACCGGGTTCGGCGCGGAGTCCTCGGTGATGGTGTTCGCGTCCGGCAAGATGGTCACGGGAGTCGGGGTGACGTGGATCGTGACTGTGGCGGTTCGTTCGACGTTGTCGGTGCCGGTGAAGGTGTAGGTGAAGGTGTCGTCGCCATGGAAGCCGGGGTCGGGCGTGTAGGTGAAGTCGTGCCCACCGAGGGTGTGCGCCACCGTGCCGTGGCTTGCGGCGGTCGAGGTGAAGGGAGCTGTGAATCCGGTGTCGTTGGCGGTGACGTCAGGACCCAGGAGCATCGTGTCGGAGTCCTGGGCGACGGTGTACTCGTCATCCACCGCCACCGCCACGACGGCGTCGGTTCGACGTGGATCGTCACCGTCGCACTATGGACCTGATTGTCGGTGCCGAGGAAGAAGTAGACGAAGAAATCGTCGCCAGAGAAGCCCGCGGCAGGCGTGTAGCTGAAGTCGGAACTGCCCAAGGTCGAGGTCACGGCCCCGTGACTGGCAAGGCTGTTGGCGAAGAAGCCGACGACACCGGTGTCGTTGGCGCTGACGTCAGGGCTCAGCAGCGTGGGGCCCGAGTCCTGCGCGACGGTGTATTCGTCATCGACTGCGATCGGCTTCACGACGACGTGGATGACCACGGTGGCGCTGTGACGTACGAAGTCGGTGCCGAAGAACGAATAGGTGAAGGAGTCATCGCCGAGGTAGTTGGCGTCGGGCGTGTAGCTGTAGTCGGGGCTGCCGAAGTTGGAGGTCACCGAGCCCTGCGTCGGCTGCGTGTTCAGGAAGGTCAGTGGGATCGTGCCACTGTCGTTGGCCGTGACCAGGGGGGTGAGCGAGGTCGCGCCGGAGTTCTCGACGACGAAGTACTCGTCGTCAGTCGCCTGGGGCTCGACAGCGGTGACGTGGATCGTGACGGACGCGGTGTGCTGCGCGTTGTCGCTGCCCCAGAAGCTGTACGTGAAGGAGTCGGTACCGGAGAAGCCGGGATCCGGAAGGTACGTGTAGTTGTGTCCGAACAAGCCCGACGTGACCTGTCCGTGGACGGCCGGGGTGTTCGTGTACGAGAAGCCAAATTGGTCGGCGTCGTTGGCGGTCACGTCGGGGGTCAGCAAATTGGGGCCGGAGTCCTGGGCGACGGTGTATTCATCGTCGGTTGCCTGAGGGTTCGTCTCGGTGACGCGGATCGTGACCGTGGCGGTGTGCGACTGGAAGTCGTCGCCGGTGAACGTGTAGGTGAAGGAGTCGGTGCCGAAGTAGCCGAAGTTCGGTGTGTAGGTGAAGCCCTGGGAAGTCGGGTTGCCAACAGTGCCGTTGCTGGCGGAGGTGTAGGAGTCGAGCGAGAGCACGCCGATGTCATTGGCGGTGACGCCGGGGTCCAGAAGCGTCGTGCCTGAGTCCTGGGCGACGGTGTAGGTGTCGTCGACAGCGGCAGCGATCGAAGTGGTGGGCGTGACGTGGATCCTGACGACGGCAGTGTGCTCCAGGCCGTCGTTCCCCACGAACGAGTACTCGAACGCGTCGTCGCCGGAAAATCCGAGGGAGGGTGTGTAGGCCCAGTCGTGGCCACCGCCGAAGGGACCCGCATTGCTGACGAAGCCATGTGACGCGGGACCGTGGCTGAACTGCGGGAAGGGTCCGATGCCGGTGTCGTTGGCGGTGACATCGGGGTTGAGGACGAACAGTCCGGAGTCCTGAGGGATGGTGTACTCGTCGTCGACCGCCTCGCCCGGTGGCGCGGTGACGTGGATTGTCACGGTGGCGCTGTGGGGGGTGTTACCGCTGTCGAGGAAGGTGTAGACGAACGTGTCGTCGCCGAAGAATCCGGCGTTCGGTGTGTAGCTGAAGTCGTGGTTGCCGAAGCCCGGCGTTTTGGTCACGGTGCCGTTAACCGGCTGGCCGGCAGTGATAATCGGAAAGGCTGGAATGCCGATGTCGTTTTCCGTCACGGCGGGGTCGAGCAGGGTCGCGCCGGAGTCGTGGGCGACGGTGTATGTGTCGTCGACGGCCTGAGGTGCGCCGGGTAGCGCTGTGAGATGGATCGTGACAGTGGCCGTGTGGGGCAGGTCATCGGTGCCGGTGAAGGTGTAGGTGAAGGTGTCGTCGCCGACGTACCCGCCGAACGGCCCGTAGGTGTAGCTAGCTGCGAAGCCGCCCGATGTATTCACGACGAGGCCGTGGCTGGCTCCTGAGTGGGTGAATACGGAGCCCGGCTTGATCCCGGTGTCGTTCGTCGTGACCGAAGGGTCGAGGAGGACGCTGACGGAGAACTGGTCCATGGAGTACTCGTCGTCGACGGCGAACGCATCAGCCACCGCCAGCCCGGCGACCTTCTTCTTCAAAGACTTGGGCGCCGGCGGGGCAGTGGTCGGGCCCGGGTCATCCGTCGGTGCCGAAGGCGTGGGCTTGCCAGCCGGAGACGACTCGGTCGGATCCGGCTTCGGGGTCGGGTCGGGTTTGGGGGCCGGATCGCTTGGGGTGGGGTCGGGCGCCGGATCGCTTGGGGTGTGGTCGGGGGTGGGCTCGCCGGAAGGGGCCCCGGTGGCGCTCGGTGTGTCTGGCGGCGCTTCGTCATCGGCGATGGCGGCGGGGCCGATGCTGCACAGGGCCAGCATCAACATGGTTGTGATGAACACGCGGACTGCACGCATACGGGGCCCTCGATATCGAGATGTCGCCCGTCAAAGGGAGTGTTACGAGGCGACGTTCATCTGAAAATACCGAGGATTGGTTGCACCCATCACCCAAACGATGAATTTGGCCTTGCCGCTCAGCGAATGCCGGT
>CAWKHC010000003.1:0-218229 GCA_963849475.1 uncultured Actinomycetota bacterium | reverse complement strand
AACGAGTCCACTTCTCCCTAGTAAATAGTGGGTATCTAGACGGTACACGCCGCCTGGTACACCCATTGAACGAAGCCGGAATCACGGTTAGTTCCCTGATCGCTGGACCCTCACCCTTACGGTCTCATCGCTGCCGAGCGTGAGCGGCTCGATTGCCTCGGTGTGCGGCGACTTGACCATGAACTCGATCTGGTCGTCAGCATCCGGACCAGACCAGGAGACGATCTCGAACTCGCGCCCGAACTCGTTGAGGATGCGATCACCAGCACCCAGGTAGCTGGCCTCTCGCTCCTCGATCGCCTTGCGGCCGGGATCCACTGCCGCGCCGCTAGGAGTAGACGTGCGGCGACAGCGTGCCGATGCAGCGCAGGTTGCGGTACTTCTCGTCGTAGTCGAGGCCGTAGCCGACGACGAACGCGTTGGGGATGTCGAAGCCGACGTACGTGACGTCGACGTCCATCGTGCACCGCCTCGGGCTTGCGCAGCAGAGTCGCGATCTCGACCGACGCCGGGCCACGCGACTTGAGGTTGGTGATGAGCCACGACAGCGTGAGGCCGGTGTCGATGATGTCCTCGACGACCAGCACGTGGCGATCCTTGATGTCGGTGTCGAGGTCCTTGAGGATGCGTACGACGCCGGACGACTTGGTGCCCGAGCCGTAGGACGAGACCGCCATCCAGTCCATCTCGACGTGGCGGTTGAGGCTGCGCGCGAGGTCAGCCATCACCATCACGGCTCCCTTGAGGACGCCGACGAGCAGGAGATCCTTGCCCTCGTAGTCGGCCTCGATCTGCGCCGCCATCTCGCCGAGGCGATCGATGATCTGCTTCTCGGTCAACAGGACCTGGTCGGGTTCGATGTCGCCGGCAACATGCGTCTGATCCACGTGCTCAGCCTCCCACAGGGGTCGTGACGTACGCGAGGGAATCCCCCACTCGTACGCAGGCAACGCCACCCGGCAGCTCGATGCGCAGCTGACCGTGCCAGTCGGTGACCAGCCGATCGATCTCGGCGAGGTGCGCGGCCGACAGCTCAGACGGGTCGGCGCCCGCCGCGAGCGCCGTGCGACGCAGGACGCGCGAACGCAGAGCGGGCGGCAGCGCCGCGAGCGTCGCGACGTCGAGCGGATCGTCGACCGCGTCGGCGAGGGCGTCGAGATAGGCACCAGTCGGCTCGGACCTGCTCGGCCGTACGAGCCAGCGCCTCCGCCGACACCGCCACCGAGCACGTCCTCGAGCACCGGCATCAGCCTCGGACCTGATGCGCACGCGTCGATAGGCCGGGTCGCTGTTGTGCGGATCGACCCACCACGTCAGGCCGTGCTGCGCGGCAGATCTGCTCGGTGTCGGCGCGACGCAGGCACGAGGAACGGTCGCCGGAAGATGCCGTTGACCGTCGCGCCATGCCGGCGATCGATCGCGGGCCGGAGCCACGACCCAGTCCGAGCAGCACGGTCTCGGCCTGGTCGTCGAGGGTGTGGGCGAGCAGCACCGCATCGGCGTCCTGCGCCTCGAGCACGGCGTAGCGCGCCGAGCGTGCCGCCGCCTCGGGGCCACCGGCACGGCCGACCTCGACCGTCACGACCTCGGTGTCGATGCCGATCCCGGCGAGCTGCTCGGCCGCCTGCTCGGCGACCTCGGCCGACCCGTCCTGCAGCTGGTGGTCGACGATGACGGCCCGCAGGTCCCACGACTCGTGGTCGGCGACGAACGCCGTCACCGGCGCCAGCGCCAGCGAGTCGGCCCCGCCGGACACGGCGACGACGATCCGGCTGCCGGGACCGAGATCGGCCAGAGCAGCGCGTACGAGCGTTGCGCCCTGCGGCGACCGCCGGATCCAGTGCGCTGCATGTGATCAGCCGTGGACGCGGGCGACCCAGGACTGCGGATCGAGGATCTCCGACTTGGTCGGCAGATTGGCGGGCTTCTCCCAGACGGCGTTGAAGCCGTCCATGCCGACCCGTGTCGATCGCGGCGTTGACGAAGGCCGCGCCGTCTTTGTACTGGCGCATCTTGGCGTCGAGGCCGAGCAGGCGACGCAGCAGCTTGTCGAGGCTGCCGGCGCCCTTGCGACGCTGGTTGAACTTGCGCCGGATCTCGGCGACGCTCGGGATCACCTCGGGTCCGACACCGTCCATCACGACATCGGCGTGGCCCTCGAGCAGCGACATGATGCCGGTCAGCTGGTCGACGATCTCGCGCTGGCGCGGGTTCTGGAACAGCTCGTTGATCGAGGCGTCGACTCGCCGCGGACGATCTTGACGACCTCGCTGAACGAGTCGCCGACCATCGACGACAACGCCCCCGAGTCGAGGTCGGTCGCGTCGATGAACTCGTCGAGCAGCGACCGCATGTGCTCGCGCATCCACGGCACGGCGGTGAACTGCACGCGGTGGGTCTCCTCGTGGAGGCACACCCAGAGGCGGAAGTCGTGCGGGTCGACGCCGAGCTGGCGCTCGGCCGTGGACGATGTTGGGCGCGACGAGCAGCAGCCGGCCGCCCTCACCATGGGGCCGTTCCAGAACGGGTCGAACTGGCCCAGCACCTTGGTCGACATGAACGACATCAGCGCACCGACCTCGGCGCCGCCGACCTTGCTCGCCGACGGTCCGGCTCAGGCCGGTCGGCATCTTGTCGGCTCTCGACGAGCTTGGCCATGACGGGGTCCATCAGCACGCCGGAACGTGTCGAGGTTGGCCTCGATCCAGCGCGGCCGGTCGACGACCAGCACCGGAGCCGTCGCTGACGTCGCGTGCAGGCCGCTGAACTCGCGTACGGGACCTTCGGATCGCGCTGCACCCTCGCGGAGCTCGGCGACCGCCTCGGCCACCTCGGCGGCGTCCATCTCGGGCCCGGGCTTCGTCAGCCTGGTCGCCGTCGACAGCGCGAGCTTCCAATCGATCATGCGCCTACAACGCGTACGGCGTGCATGCCGCACACGAGCAGGCCGCGATCGCGGCGGCCACCCGGTCGAGCGCGGCCTCCGCCGCGACGAGGTCGACCTGTCGGGGTGCCGTCCGACATGAGCGCGAAGATCACCGGCAGGCCGTCGGCATCGACGGCGTATCCGGCGAGCGAGTGCACGCCGGTCAGCGTTCCGGTCTTGGCGCGCACCAGCCCGTACGCGCGCCTGCGACTTGGCGAACCGCGTCGTCAGCGTGCCGTTGAACCCGCTGACCGGCAGGTCGGTCGAGCAACGTCGATGTCGGCAGGCCGGCGCAGCGCCGCCAGCACGGTCTGCGCCAGCGTCGTCGGGCGAGATCCGGTCGTCGCGCGACAGCCCGCTGCCGTCGTGCAGCCGCAGCCCGGTCGTGTCGATGCCGGCCTTCTTGAGCACCTCGGTCACTGCGTCGGCGCCGCCCTCGAAGGTCGCCGGGCGGTCGGCGGCGATCGCGACGTGCCGCAGCATCACCTCGGCGGCCTGGTTGTCGCTCGTACGCACCAGCGCTTCGACGATCTGCGCGACCGTCGCGCTGCGCACCGACGCGACCGGCGTCGGCGCCGGCGGCGCCGCCGACCGGCGTCGGGATCGCCGGCCACCGTGATGCCGCGGTCCTCGAGCAGCCTGGCGAAGTCTTGGCCGCGCTCAGCGGCCGGGTCGCGCGAACGTACGCCGTTCGCCACGCCCTGGTCGGCCCACAGCGCGCTGACCGGCGTCACGATGTTGCCGCTGACGTACGACGCCTCCCATCCCGGGCTGGCCGACGGGCCGGTGAACAGCGAGGCGTCGTAGCCGAGCGCGACCTGGTCGACGCCGTCACGCTTCAGCGCCGCCGCGGTCCGGGCGGCCAAGCGTCGTCGAGGTCGGCGGCGATCGCGCGATCGGACCCTTGGGCTTCTTGATCGCGAGGTAGGGGTCGCCGCCGCCGACGAGCACGAGTCTGGTCGCCGGCCGAGACGACGCTGGTCGTGAACCGGGTCTGCGGGCCGATCGCCGAGAGCGCGGCGAATCCAGTCAGCAGCTTGGTCGTCGATGCCGGGATGAACGTGCCCGAGCCGCGGAGACGAGCACATCGCCGGTCGGCCCCATCGACGAGCGAAGCCGACGTGATCGCCCGAGCGCGTCGTCGTCCAGTGCGCCGGCTGACGGCCGCCTCGACCTTCGCGGCGTCGAGCGAGCCAGTCGGCGCAGGATCCGGGCGAGCGCTGCCGGCGACGAATTGCGGTGAGCGCATCGGGGCGGTCACGTACGCGGGGCCGCACTCGCCGTCGCAGATCAGGGAGTTGAGATCGCCGCGCGACCAGAGCACGACCGACGACGACGAGCGCGAGCACCAGGGCAACCGCGGGGATGCCGATCGCACCGCGCGGCCGCTCGACCCTGCGTACGCCCCGGTCTGCCACATGGGCCAGACTATAGAGACACCGTCGCGCCGCGCGCCCCGCGCCAGACGCCACCATTCCGACAGCCGGAGGCACCCGTGATTTTCGACGTCACCGTTGAGATCCCCAAGGGCAATCGCAACAAGTACGAGGTCGACCACGAGACCCACCGCATCCGTCTCGACCGGACGCTGTTCACCTCGACCCAGTACCCCGCCGACTACGGCTTCATCGACAACACCCTCGGCCTCGACACCGATCCGCTCGACGCGCTCGTGCTGCTGTCGGAGCCGACGTTCCCCGGCTGCGTCATCGCCTGCCGCGCGATCGGCATGTTCCGCATGACCGACGAGGCCGGCGGCGACGACAAGGTGCTCTGCGTGCCGGCCTCGGACCCGCGCCAGGAGCACCTGCGCGACATCCACCACGTGCCCGAGTTCGACCGGCTCGAGATCCAGCACTTCTTCGAGGTCTACAAGGACCTCGAGCCGGGCAAGTCCGTCGAGGGCGCCAACTGGGTCGGCCGCGTCGAGGCCGAGGCCGAGGTCGCAGCCAGCTTCGAGCGCTTCAAGGTCAACGGCGGCTACTGAGGCCTCGGCCGCGACTGAGCCCTGGTGTCGGCGCACACTGGACGATGATGCGCTCGTGGCGGGTCGTCTCGCGCCGTCCTCTGGCGCCTACCGCTGTCGCCGCGGCCCCCGCCACGCCGGCCGACCCGCCCTGACCGTCTCAGGTCGTCGGACGGGCTCGACATCCCGTGGGACCTCGACTTCCTGCCCGACGGCTCGATGCTCTACACCCAGCGCACGCTCAAGCGGCTGACGCTGCGCACGCCCGGCGGGCGAGACGCACGATCCTCGACACGCCCGCCGGCATGTGGGCCGGCGGCGAGACCGGCCTGATGTCGGTCGAGGCCGCCACGACTTCGCCACGACGCACGATTCTTCACGTGCCACGGCTACAAGTCGGGCGCGACCCAGGACGTGCGCGTCGTCCGGTGGCGCCTCAACGACGCGCATGACGCCGCGTCGACAGCCGCACGCTGTTCACGGGCTCCCGTCGACCATCGGCCGCCACGGCGGGTGCGCCCTGGTGCAAGGGCGGCGCACTACGTCCTGTACGTCGGCACGGGTGACGCCGCGACGGGGAGCAACCCGCAGAGCCGACGTCGGGCGGCGGCAAGGTGCTGCGCGTCGACTCGCGCACCGGCGCGGGCTCGCGGACAACCCGTACCACGGCAGCGCCAACGCGATGAAGCGGCGCGTCTTCACGTACGGCCACCGCAACGTGCAGGGCCTCGCCCGCCGCGCCGACGGCACGATCTGGTCGGTCGAGCACGGGCAGCTACCGCGACGACGAGGTCAACCGCTGTCGCCGGGCGGCAACTACGGCTGGAACCCCGTGCGTCGCCACGCGGGCGACCCGGCCTACAACGAGGGCGCCAACTCCCCCATGACCGACCACGCGCTGCCGGGCACGCAGCGCGGTGCCGCGCTGGCGGTCGGGCGACCCGACCGATCGCGACGAGCGGCAGCGACCTTCGTCTACGGCTCGCATGTGGGGTGCGTGCGAACGGCGCGCTCGCCGTCACCGCGCTCAAGGACGAGTCGCTGCGCCTCATGCGTTCAACTCCAAGCACGACCTCGGTCGGTGGAGCCGGCGCGCTCAACGGCACCTACGGGCGGCTGCGCGGTGCGTCCAGGGCCGGACGGCGCGCTCTACCTCACGACCTCGAACGGCGGGAACGACAAGATCCTGAAGGTCACGCCGAGCTAGGCAGTCTGGCACCACTGAGCAGGGTGCGCATCGTGTCGGCGAGCACGCCGACGTCGACCGAGCTGTCGAGCGAGCGGAGGGCGGCCAGGCCGATGCCGAGGCTCAGCAGCACGGTCGCCGCCTGCTCTGCCGGCATCTCGAGCTCGATCCCCCTCGGGACGCCACGCAGGAGTGCGCATCGTCGGCGAACACGCCGACGTCGACCTCGCTGTCCAGCGACCGCAGCGCGCCGAGCCGATGCCGAGGCTCAGCAGCACGGTCGCGGCCTGCTCGGCGTCGATCGCCGCGCTCGAGACCGGCCTCGCGCAGCACCTGGCGGACCAGGTCGGCGTCGCCGCGACGATCTCGCGGTGGCGCTTGCGAGCTCGGCGGCGACGTAGGGGCTCTGCGCGCGACGGCGGCGAACTCGACCTCGAGCGCGGTCCACCGGCCGGCCGACCCTCCTGCGCCCACGCGGCGAACGCCTCGATGCGGCCGTCGAGATCGGTGTCGCGGGTGAACGCCGCGACGACGCCGTCGATCTGCTCCTCGTGGATGCTGTCGAGCACCGCCATGCAGAGCTCCTCCTTGCCGGCGAAGTTGGAGTAGACCGCGCCCTTGGAGAAGCCGGCCTGCAGCGCGACCTTGTCGAGCGAGGTCGCGGCGTAGCCGTCGGTCAGGAACATCTCGCGGGCGACGGCGATGAGGCTCTCGCGCGTCTGCGCCTGGCGCTCGGCCCGGCTGACGGTGCGAGCCTCGTTCACAGTCATCGCGTCCCCTCTGCTCCGACGCGGTCTGCGTCACATTCATTGGCAAGCATTCCAGATACCGATAGTATCCGAAACGTGATCAAAAAGGACATCGTCATCATCGGCACCGGCTTCTCGGGCATGGGCGCCGCCATGAAGCTGCGCGACTCCGGCCGCGAGGACTTCGTCGTCCTCGAGAAGGCCCACGACGTCGGAGGCACCTGGCGCGACAACACCTACCCCGGCTGCGAGTGCGACATCCCGAGCCACATGTACTCGTTCTCGTACGAGCTCAACACCGAGTGGAGCAAGAGCTTCTCGGGCCAGGACGAGATCTGGGCCTACATGCGCAAGGTCGCCGACGAGAAGGGCATCCGCCCCTACATCACGTTCGGCGTCGAGGTCACCGGCGCGACGTGGGACGACGACCGCAAGGTCTGGACCGTCAAGACCCGAACGGCGAGGACTACGAGGCGCGCGTCGTGGTCGCCGGCGTCGGCGGCCTGCACATCCCCAACGTCCCCGAGATCACGGGCGCCGACACGTTCGAGGGCCCCAAGTTCCACTCCGCGCAGTGGGACCACACGGTCGACCTCAAGGGCAAGAAGGTCGTCGTCATCGGCACGGGCGCCAGCGCGATCCAGTTCATCCCGATCATCGCCCAGGAGGTCGGCCACCTGACGGTCTTCCAGCGCACGCCCGCCTGGGTGCTGCCCAAGAAGGACAAGCCGACGCCCGAGTGGCGCAAGAAGGTGTTCGCGAAGGTCCCCGGCGCGCAGCGCGCCTACCGCAACGCGCTCTACTGGGCGCTCGAGGCGCGCGCCATCGGCTTCAACGGCCACGTCAAGATCCTGCCGGTCGCCGAGAAGATCGTGAAGCGCTACCTCGCCAAGAAGATCCCCGACCCCGAGCTGCGCGCCAAGCTGACGCCTGACTACCGCCTCGGCTGCAAGCGCGTGCTGCAGTCCAACACCTACTACCCGACGTTCCTGCGCGACAACGTCACGCTCAGCACCGACGGCGTCGCCGAGATCGTCAAGGACGGCGTGATCGACGCCAACGGCGTCAAGCACGAGGCCGACATCATCATCTACGGCACCGGCTTCCACGTGATCGACGCGTTCGACTACCTCGACGTCAAGGGCAAGGGCGGCGTCGACCTCGCCGACGCAGTTCCGCGAGCACGGCACCGAGACCTACATGGGCATGACGGTCCACGGCTTCCCCAACCTCTACTTCATGCTCGGCCCCAACACGGCGCTCGGCCACAACTCGGTGGTCTTCATGATCGAGCAGCAGACGAAGTTCATCATCAAGATGCTCGACGAGATGGACAAGCGCGGTGCGGTCGCCGCCGAGGCGACCCAGAGGCGCAGACCGAGTTCAACGAGGAGATCCAGAAGCTCGTCGAGAAGGGCATCTGGACCCAGGGCGGCTGCACCAGCTGGTACCTCGACAGCCACGGCAAGAACCGCACGATCTGGCCGAAGTTCACGTTCCAGTACTGGTGGGAGACCCGCAAGGTCGAGGCCAAGGACTTCGAGTGGGAGAAGGCTGCCTGACTGACCGACGCAGGAGCTGCCTACGACATCCCGGACGGGACCCACAGACGCCGGCCTGGCTGATGACGTGGAGGTTCCTGCGCGACCGGCAAGGCCTGGTCCCGGCGTATCCACGAGAAGTACGGCGACACGTTCTCGCTCAAGATCCTGCCCGGCCCTCGCACGTTCGTGATCTTCAGCGATCCCGCCGACATCAAGGAGATCTTCGCCGCCGACCCGTCGCAGTTCCACGCCGGCGAGGGCAACGCGATCCTCAAGCCCGTCATGGGCGAGCACTCGGTGCTGCTGACCGACGACGTGGAGCACCAGCGGGCCGCAAGCTGCTGATGCCGGCGTTCACCGGTCCGTCGATGCGGGCCTACCAGCCGCTCGTCGAGGCGATCGCCAAGGTCGAGGTCGACTCGTGGCACGACGGCGACACGCTCGTGACCCTCGACCGGATGAACGCCATCACGCTCGACGTCATCCTGCAGGTCGTGTTCGGCGTCACCGACGAGGAGCGCCTCGCGGTGCTGCGGCCCAAGGTCAACCGCATGGTCAACATCGACGCCAAGATGCTGCTCGCGTGGTCATACCCCAGGCTGTTCGCGCTGCCGCCGTGGCGCGGCTACTTCAAGAACCAGCAGGAGGTCGACGAGCTCCTGTACGCCGAGATCGCCGAGCGCCGCGAGGCGCACGACCTCGAGGGCCGCGACGACGTGCTGTCCCGGCTGCTGCGCGTCGGCGACTCAGAGGGCGACGAGCCGCTGACCGACGCCGAGATGCGCGACCAGCTCGTCACGCTGCTGCTCGCCGGGCACGAGACCACCGCCTCGGCGCTGTCGTGGACGCTGCACGAGCTGGGCCGCAATCCCGAGATCCAGGCCAAGGCGCTCGCCGCCGCCGACACCGGCGACGACGCCTTACCTCGAGGCCTGCCTCAAGGAGGCGATGCGCCTGCACCCGATCATCGACTTCGTCGCGCGCACCCTGCAGAGCGACCAGGTCGTCGGCGGGCGGCTGCTGCCCAGCGGCACGACCGTGACCCCGTCGATCATGCTGTCGCACAGCCGCGAGGCGAGCTTCGCCGACGCGCACGTGTTCAACCCCGAGCGGTTCATCGGTCGAGAAGATCGCGGCCAACACCTGGATCCCGTTCGGCGGCGGCGTACGCCGCTGCATCGGTGCGGCGTTCTCGCTGATGGAGGGCACCGTCGTGCTGCGCGAGGTGCTGCAGCGCTACTCGGTCGAGGCGCCGACAGGTCGCACCCAACAAGCTGCGCAACATCACCAACGTCCCCGGCGACAAGGCCCCGCTGGGCTCAACCGCCGCTCAGCGGTCTCGACACGCTACCGACGGTCGTGGTCCGATCAGCGGCCGACGTCAGACGGTCACGGCGGCCTCGCCGATCTCGTCGGCTCGTCGGCCAGGTCGACCGTGGCGCTGATGCCCCAGTCGCGGTCGCCCTCGGGATCGTCGAACGTCTGGCGGACGGTCCACGTCGTCGGCGCCCTCCTGACCATGAACAGCTCGGGCCCGCGCGACCGCCGGGCCCGGTGCCGATGCTCGTCGTACTCCTCGCGGTAGGCCGCCATCGCCTCCATCCACGCGGCGGCGTCCCAGCCGTCCTCGCCGTCGAGCTCGCCCAGCTCGCGTCCAGCGGCCGAACGCCGCGAGCTCGACCCGGCGGAACATCGCGTTGCGCACCAGCACCCGGAACGCGCGGGCGTTGCCGGTCACGGGTCGCGGCGGCTCGGCGCCCATCGGCCTTGCGGCCGCACCTCGAGCGGGTCGACGCCCGGCTTGATCAGCTACTCCCACTCGTCGAGCAGGCTCGAGTCGGTCTGCCGCACGAGCTCGCCGAGCCACTCGGTGAGGTCCTCGAGCTCCTCGTTGCGGGCCTTCTCGGGCACCGTGCGGCCCAGCGTCTTGTAGACGTCGGACAGGTAGCGCAGCACCAGCCCCTCGGACCGGGCGCAGCTGGTAGTCGCCGATCAGCTCGGAGAACGTCATGGCCCGCTCCCACATCTCGCGCACGACCGACTTGGGCTGCAGCTCGTGGTCGGCGACCCACGGGTGACCGACCGCGGTACGTCTCGTACGCCGCGGTCAGCAGCTCCTCCAGCGGCTTGGGGTGGGTGATCTCCTCGAGCAGCTCCATCCGCTCGTCGTACTCGATGCCGTCCATCTTCATCTCGTTGATCGCCTCGCCGCGGGCGCGGTGCCGCTGCGCGTTGACGATCGGTCGCGGGTCGTCGAGCGTCGCCTCGACGACCGACACGACGTCGAGCGCGTACGTCGGCGACTCGCGGTCGAGCAGCTCGAGCGCTGCGACGGCGAACGGCGACAGCGGCTGGTTGAGCGCGAAGTTGGCCTGCAGGTCGATCGTCAGCCGCAGCGTGCGACCCTCGTGCGTCGGGCGGGTCGATCGGCTCGACGACCTCGCCGGCGAGCAGCGCCTCGATGATCTCGTCGACCTCGGCCAGCAGCCGGTCCTGCGACTCCTCGGTCTCGCCGCTCTCGCGCAGCAGCCGCTCGAGCGACGCTCGCGCATCGCCGGGTCGCGAGATGACGTCGAGCACCATCGCGTGGCTGACCCGCATGCGCGAGACGAGCGGCTCCGGCGTGCCGGTCGAGAGCTTCTCGAAGGTCCCCTCGCCCCACGACACGAAGCCCTCGGGCGGCTTCTTGCGGTTGATCCTTGCTTGCAGCTTCTTGGGATCGTCGCCGGCCTTGCGCACGAGTCGGGCGTTCTCGATCTCGTGCTCGGGCGCCTCGACGACGACGTGGCCGATCGTGTCGTAGCCGGCCCGCCCTGCGCGGCCGGCGATCTGCTGGAACTCGCGCACCTGCAGCTGGCGCTGGCGTGTGCCGTCGTACTTCGACAGTCCGCTGAACAGGACGGTGCGGATCGGCACGTTGATGCCGACGCCGAGGGTGTCGGTGCCGCACACGACCTTGAGCAGGCCCTGCTGGGTCAGCGTCTCGACCAGCCGGCGGTAGCGCGGCAGCATGCCGGCGTGGTGCACGCCGACGCCCATGCGGATGAGTCGCGACAACGTCTTGCCGAACGCCGAGGAGAACCGGAAGTCACCCAAGCGCATCGGCGATGATGTCGCGCTCCTCGCGGGTCGCGACCTTGATGCTGGTCAGCGCCTGTGCGCGCTCGAGTGCCGAGAGCTGGGTGAAGTGGACGACGTACACCGGGGTCTGGCCCGTCTCGATGAGCTGTTCGAGGGTCTCCTGCACGGGCGACGTGACGTATTCGCTGACCAGCGGCACAGGTCGCTCGCTCGAGCTGACGACCGTGGTCTCGCGCCCGGTACGTCGCGCCAGGTCCGCCTCGAATGTCGAGGTGTCGCCGAGTGTCGCCGACATCAGCAGGAACTGGGCCCGCGGGAGCTCGATCAACGGCACCTGCCAGGCCCACCCGCGGTCTGGGTCGGCGTAGAAGTGGAACTCGTCCATCACGACCAGCCCGATGTCAGCGCCAGCACCTTCGCGCAGCGCCATGTTGGCGAGGATCTCGGCGGTGGCGGCGATGATCGGGGCATCGGCGTTGACCGCGGCGTCGCCGGTGACCATACCGACGTTGTCTGCGCCGAAGATCTCGCAGAGGTCGAAGAACTTCTCGCTGACGAGTGCCTTGATCGGCGCGGTGTAGACGCTGCACTCACCTCGAGCGAGTGCAGCGGCCATCGCCCCCGTCGCGACGAGGCTCTTGCCCGAGCCGGTGGGCGTCGCGAGGATGACGTTCGAGCCGGCGACGCACTCCAGGATCGCCTCGTCCTGTGCCGGATAGAGGGT
Source organism: uncultured Actinomycetota bacterium (assembly GCA_963849475.1). Lineage (GTDB taxonomy): Bacteria > Actinomycetota > Actinomycetes > Propionibacteriales > Nocardioidaceae > Aeromicrobium. Next base: position 206,053 of record CAWKHC010000003.1, on the reverse strand, counting down.
CAGGCAGCGAGAGTCGACCCACTGGGTGATCGCTTCGTAGACGGCGTCCTCATCGTTCGTCGTCCCTGACGGGAGCAGATCGATGAGGCGCACCCCTGCATTGTGTCCGGCGGTCAGGCCGACTGCGCGCGGGGCCTGAACAACAGCCCGACGAGCACGCCGATCAGAATGCCGAGCGCCCATCCGGCGAGCACGTCCGTCGCCCAATGAGCACCGAGGTAGATCATCATCGCCCCGACCAGGAGGAGACCCAGGCCAAGACCAGTAGCTGCGAGCACGAGGGACCTGCGCGACTTCCAGCCGACGACGACGAGAAGCGCAATCGACGCTGCCATGGTGAAGGCCGCATGACTCGACGGCATCGCGAAGCTGCTGTCGACCTGGGCGAGAGCGCCATCTGCGTATGTCGGCCGGTACCGGGCGAACTCGCTCTTGAGCAGTCCGGAGGTGAATCCACCGAGGTTGCTCGCGACGGCCACCGCGAGACCCACACGCCAGGCCTTGGTGTAGGCGACGACAGCAAAGACGATGACACCCACGACTGCCCAGAACCACTTCAGCTCGGACACATCCATCACATGAGTCGTGAACGAGTTCAGTACATCGACCCGGTGGCCATCGATCCAGCGCAGGAGTCGTTCATCGAAAGAGTCGCCGGGGAGCATGCCTCTCACCGTATGGGAGATGCCTAAGCGTTTGCTTAGTGCTGCGGTAGTGTCGCCGCCATGAAAGCTGTGCAGATCACCACACTCGAAGGTCCCTCAGCTGTCGAGCTCAACGAGCTCCCCAGCCCCGAAGCCGGTGCCGACCAGGTCCTGATCCGCGTGCACGCCGCTGGTGTCGCATTCCCGGAAGTGCTGCAGAGCCGCGGTCTCTATCAGATGAAGCCCGACCTCCCGTTCACTCCCGGCGCCGAGATCGCCGGCGAGATCCTCACCGCCCCCGAGGGCTCCGGGCTCGCACCGGGCGACCGCGTCGCGGCCCTGTGCATCCTCGGCGGCTTCGCCGAAGAGGCGGTGGCACCCCTCGAGACGACGTTCAAGCTCCCGGACGCGGTGTCGTACGAGCAGGGCGCCTCGATCATCTTCAACTACGGGACCGCGTACTTCGCGCTAGTCGAACGTGGTGGCCTTCAGGCCGGTGAGTCGGTGCTCGTACAGGGCGCTGCAGGCGGTGTCGGTACGGCCGCGATCCAGGTCGCGAAGGCATTCGGCGCCGGGCGGGTGATCGCCGTGACGTCGACTCCCGAGAAGGGTGCCGTCGCACTCGAGGCGGGAGCCGACGAGTTCGTGCTCGCCGATGGTTTCAAGGACGCCGTGACGGCTGGTGGCAAGGTCGACATCGTTGTCGATCCGGTCGGCGGAGACCGATTCACCGACTCGCTGCGCTGCCTCAAGGACGATGGCCGGATCCTGGTCATCGGATTCACCGCGGGCGAGATTCCGACGGTCAAGGTCAATCGGCTCCTGCTCAACAACGTCGCGGTCGTCGGTGTCGGTTGGGGTGCGTACGTCATGTCGCGTCCCGGTCACATCGCCCGGGAGTGGGAGGCGATGTTCCCACACCTGGAGAGCGGCGCACTGCAGCCCGTCGTCGGTCCGACGTTCCCGCTCGAAGACGCAGCCCAGGCGCTGTTGACGCTCGACGAGCGCCGAGCCACCGGCAAGGTGCTGCTGCTCCCCTGATGATTGACATACATACATACCGTATGTATGTTTCTGCCATGACTCTCCAACGACCTGCCGCTCTCGGCACCGCGCACGAGGTCGACCTAGGCTCCGGGACCGTCCGCTATTTCGAGAACGGGCCCGCTGAGGGTCCCGTCGTCGTCTTCGTGCACGGCCTGCTCGTCAACGCCGACCTCTGGCGAAACGTCATCCCCGCCGTCGTCGAGTCCGGTGCGCACACGTACGCGGTGGACTGGCCGCTCGGGTCGCACTCCATCGCCGTGCCTGATGCTGACCTGACGCCTCCGGGCGTTGCTGACCTGATCGCATCATTCCTCGACGCGCTCGACCTCAAGGACGTCACGATCGTCGCCAACGACACGGGTGGCGCCATCACGCAGATCCTGATGACGCGACACCCCGAGCGCATCGGTGGCGTGGTGCTCGCCTCCTGCGATGCGTTCGAGCGGTTCTTCCCCCCAGCTTTCGCGTTCCTGCCGGTGATGGCCAAGGTTCCCGGGACCATGGCTGCGCTGACCCAGCTGGTGCGCCCCAGGCTGCTCCAGCGCCTGCCGATGACCTTCGGATGGGTGTCGAAGCGGCCGGTCCCGCCGGAGACTGTCGCGTCCTACCTCGGCCCGAGTCGGCACAACCGGGCCATCCGCAAGGACCTGGCCCGGTTCCTCAGGACCGTCAACAAGCGTCACACCCTCGCGGCAGCAGAGAAGCTCCACACCTTCGACAAGCCCGTCCTGCTGGCCTGGGCATCGGAGGAGAAGCTGTTCCCGCTGTCGCTGGCCGAGCGACTGGCCGAGAAGCTTCCGAAAGCGTCGATCGTCGAGATCGGCGACTCATACACCTTCATCCCCGAGGACAAGCCGGCCGAGCTGGCCGAGCACGTAACCCGTTTCGTGGCCCGCGTTGGCGCCTAGTCAGGGGGACCGCCGGGTCGCGACGCAAGCTGCGTTGCTAGACGCGGCTCGCCCGTTGTTTGCCGAGCGAGGCTTCGCCAACGTCTCGGCCGACGAGATCGTACGGACTGCGGGCGTCACCCGCGGGGCGCTGCACCACCACTACGGCGACAAGCGCGGGCTGTTCCGAGCCGTGTTCGAGCAGGTCGAGATCGAGATCATGGACGACCTCGCGGCGTTCGTCGCTGACGGTGGTGACGTCGACCTGCTGCCGCGGGCGCTCGCCGCATTTCTCGACATCTGCGAGCTCCCCGACGTACGCCAGATCGCGCTGACCGATGCACCGGCCGTGCTCGGCTGGCAGACCTGGCGTGAGCTCGAGGCGCAGTACGGCCTCGGCCTGCTGATCGCGCTGATCGACCCATCACCTGTCGTCGACGCGACTCGACCGGCACCCATGCTGGCCCAGATCATCCTCAGCGCCGTCGTCGAAGGAGCGCTGCTGATCTCGTACGCCGATGACCCCGCCGCCACCCGCGTGCAGGTCGAGTCGTCGCTGGTCGCCCTGTTCGGCGACCTCCTGCCGCCCGCGTAGCGCGGCGATCACGCCAGGGAGAGAAAGAGCTTCTCCAACTTCTTCACGTCGACTCCGTCAACCCCGTCGCCAGCCACAAGACATTGCTGGAGGCCAGTTGCAACGATCGCAAACCCCGCTCGATCGAGGGCCTTCGAGACGGCCGCGAGCTGGGTCACGACATCGTCACAGTCCCTGCCCTCCTCAATGAGGCGCAGGACACCTGCCAGCTGGCCTTGAGCTCGCTTGATTCGATTGATCACCGGTGTCATGGCCTGTGGGTCGAGTTCCATCAGATCTCCTGCCTCTCCAGGTCGAGCGAAGCCATCGCAGACATCAGTCGTGTGCGGGCATCGGCAGCAACGGCTCGTAGGGATTCGTCGTCGGACAGGCGCGCCATCTCATCGGGGTCGAAGGCTTCGACCGTGCACGTGAGCTCATCCAGCTCCCGGACGACAACGTTGCATGGCAGGACTGAGGCGATCGACGGGTTGGCCACGATGGCTCGGTGTGCGAGCTCTGGGCGACAAGCACCGAGGATCAGCTGCTGCGGTAGATCCACGCCTAGTTTTTGTTTGAGCGTGCCAGCCAAGTCGATCTCGCTGATGATGCCAAAGCCTTGATCGGCCAAGGCTTCGCGCGCCGCTTCGACGGCTTGGGCGAACGGCCTCTCGACGATCTGAGTCAGGGTGAAGGTGTGGCTCATGAATGCCTCCCAGCGTTTTCAACCGACGGTGGGCCCCGCCGATGCACGACCCAAGCGGTCCTTTTGACTTCATCATAGATACCCCCTAGGGTATTTTGCAAGCCACGAAACGAGGCCCCGCACCGAGCTTGTCACCGGAAGGAACCGGAATGACCGATCACGAATCGCACGGCAAGACCGTCCTGCAAGATCTCCGACCGCTGTCGCGAGAGTTGCGCCGCGCCATACCTGACGTCTACAAGGGTTTTGGTGCACTCCACGAAGGCGCCTTTGCCGAGGGTGAGCTCGACTCCAAGATCAAGGAGCTCATCGCCATGGCGATTGGAGTTGTCGAGGGATGCGACGGGTGTATCGCCTCACATTCGCAGGCGGCTGTACGCGCGGGAGCAACTCGTCAGGAAGCCGCTGAAGCGATCGGTGTCACCTTCTTGATGAAGGGTGGCCCTGCCACAGTCCACGGCCCGCGTGCATACGAGGCGTTCTGCGAGTTCGCCGATTCATTCGAAGCCGGCGACGAACCATCCTGACCCACAGTCGAAAGGACTGAGATGTGCCATCCAGTGCAGTGCAAGACCTGCAAGAAGGTCACGTGGTCAGGATGTGGATCCCACGTGGCCCAGGTGCGGGCTCAAGTGCCCGCGGACAACTGGTGCCAGGGGCACCCCAAGAGCGGCGGCTCCCTGCTCCAGCGAATTCGCCGGTACGGGCGTTAGCCCAGCCGCGTAATCTCAGACTCATGTTCACCGGGTTCTCCTCCGCCGCGCTCGACTTCTATGACGACCTCGAGATGGACAACACGAAGACGTACTGGGAAGCGCACCGCACGACGTACGACACCGAGGTCGCCGCGCCCATGAAGGCGCTCATGGCTTCGCTCACCGAGGAGTTCGGGGAGGGCAAGATCTTCCGGCCCTACCGGGACGTCCGCTTCGCGAAGGACAAGACCCCGTACAAGACGGCCCAGGGCGCGTTCGTCGCGGCTGGCCCGTCGACGGGTTGGTACGTGCAGGTGGGCGCTCCCGGGGTGAGGGTCGGCGCGGGGTTCTACGACGCCTCGCCGGCGCGGCTGGCGAGCATCCGCGAGGCGATCGTCCACGACCGCCATGGCCCAGAGCTCGAAAGCATCCTCTCGAAGGCCAAGGAGCAGGGCTGGGACCTGGGCGGCGACCAGCTCAAGACGGCACCGCGCGGCTACGACGCCGATCACCCGCGCATCGAGCTCCTTCGACACAAGTCGATGAACCTCGGCAAGAGCTACGGGTTCGAGCCGATCATCCACACCCCTGAGCTGCTCGACCGGATCCGCGCTGACTGGCGCGAGGCCCGGCCGATGATCGACTGGGTCCTCGAGCACGCCAAGGGCTAGTTGTGGACGGCCTTCATACCGGCCTCGGGATAGCGATCGCCCGCGACGACACCGACTGGTACGGCTGCGTCCAGGTCGGCAAGGTTCTCGGGGGTCAGCTCCACATCGGCGGCAGCGACGTTCTCCTCCAGATACGTACGACGCTTGGTGCCGGGAATCGCGACGACACCGTCCTGGTGCAGGACCCACGCCAGCGCGAGCTGGCCCGGTGTCACACCCTTGGCGCCGGCCAGCGCACGCACCTTGTCGACGATGGTGAGGTTCTGGACCAGGTTCTCGTCGGAGTAGCGCGGATTGTGCCGACGAAAGTCGTCGGCGTCGAGATCGTCTGTCGACGTGATCGCGCCGGTGAGAATTCCGCGGCCCAGCGGCGAGTACGCGACGAAGGCGATGCCCAGCTCGCGCGTGGTGTCGAGCACGCCATTGACCTCGGGGCTGCGCTCGAACAGTGAGTACTCGGTCTGCACTGCACTCAACGGATGGGTGGCGTGAGCTCGACGGATCGTGTCGGGCGCTGCCTCGGAGATGCCGAGGTACTTGACCTTGCCCTCGGCGACGAACTCGCCCATGGCACCGAATGTCTCCTCGATCGGAATCGCCGGGTCGACGCGGTGGATGTAGTAGAGGTCGATCGTCTCGCGGCCGAGATTGCGCAGCGAACGCTCGAGCGCCTTGCGGAGGTATGCCGGTGAGCCGTTCGTTGCCAGTCGCTCGCCGTCATCGGTCACCTCGACGCCGGTCTTGGTGGCCAGCGCGTACTCGCTGCTGCGGTTGCCGATGACCCGGCCGATGAGTTGTTCGTTGAGGAACGGGCCATACATCTCGGCGGTGTCGATCAGGCTCACGCCGAGATCGAGCGCGCGAGTCAGCGTTGCTGCCGACTCGTCGTCGTCGCGGCCGCCGTAGAACGCCGACATACCCATGGCGCCGAGTCCTTCGACGCTGGCTTGCAGTCCCTGGCTTCCCCATGCTGTGGTCTTCACTAGTTCATCACCTTGTCGTTGTAGAAGTCGATCTTGCGATCAATGGCGTCGAGGTGCGTCTGCACCTCGCGGAGCTGATCACGTACGTGTTCGCGGTGCGCTTCGAGGATCGCCAGGCGATCGGGCTCACTGCCCTCCACGCGGTAGAGGTCGACGAAGCGGCGGATATCGCGGATCGGCATCCCGGTCTTGCGCAGCATCACCAGCGTGCCGAGCCAACGGACGTCACCTTCGGCGTACCTGCGCTGTCCCGAGCTCGATCGCTCGGGTGGCTGGAGGGTCAAGCCCTCCTTCTCGTAGTAGCGCAGCGTGTCGACGCTCAGACCGCTCGCCTCGGCGGCGGCGCTGATCGTCAATCCTTCGGCGGGGATCGCGGTTGTGGTCATACCTGCAGCATTCACCCTGGAGTGCACTCCAGGTCAAATCGAACGGTGCGACGCTGGGCACGTCTCGGCAAGCCCGCTAACTCCCAATACACCTAGTCGCTGCGGTGTCTCCGTCCTGAGAACGAGATCACCGATCCGGCGGGACGGCGGATGGCCGACACTTCTTTCTGCACCAAGCGATCCGCCAACCGCCTAGCTCGCCGTCCTGAGCTCCCAGCCGGGGGGCAGAGCAGACTCGCGACGGCCATCCCGGTCATAGGTTAGCGCGGAAATAGCGAGGGTCCTGCAAGCCCGCTTGTGTTCACCCTCATGCAGCGTCACGGATTGAGGTCTCGTACGGGTTGAGGATGCCAGCGGTCTTCATGCGGTGATGTCTTCGACACAGGGCGTGGAGGTTGTCGCCGGAGGTAGGTCCGCTGGGGTGGGGGATCTCATGATCGAGGTCGCAGGCGGCTGCGGGTCTGGTGCAGGTGGCGAACTGGCAGGATCCGTCACGGATCTGGACGCCGATGCGGAGCTTCGCGGATGGGAACCTGCCGAGCTCGGTGTCGTCGAGTATGTGCCCGGCTGGATCGGTGATGATGCGGTGGAAAAGGGTGCCTGGTTCGAGGGTTAGCTCGCGTACGAGGTCGGCCGGGAGGGTGAACTGGCCGTCGAACGAGACGCCCGGCTGCTCGTCGAGACCGGCAAGGGTGGTGACCGGGATGGTCACCCCGATGACCGCCCCAGCAGCACGGCCGCCGCCGGTGGTGGTGGTGGTGAGCATCTGATCTACGAACAGGTCAGCCAACACCGCTTCGAAGGTGCGGCCATCGGCCGGCTCATTCTTCGCGCGAGTTGTCAGCAGGTCGAAGACACGTACGACGTCTGACGTCGACGTGCGCACGCCCAGGAATGACATGCCGTCATCACCGTGCTGGACCCACACAGCTCGGCGCGCATGCTCGGCACGGGCACGAGCGGCGGCCTGGGTGGGTTCGATGCGGGCGACGAACCGCTTGAGCTTGGCCCGGAGCTGGGAGCCGGTGTGGGTGGCGGCGAAGTCGGCCAGCTTGTAGTCGAGCTCGATGAACGAGAAGTTGTTGTCCGACAGCTTGTTGGCAGCAGCCCCGATCAGGGAGATCCGATAGGCGTCGATCTTGCCCTCTCGGAACGCAGCCCAGGTGCCGATCAGCCGGTCACGAACGATGCGGGCCTGTGACAGCCGTTGATAGACCGTCGCGACCGGCTGGACGAGTGACAGCGAGAGCTCGTCGCGGATCGCGGCCTCGGCCAGCATTCGATCGTTCAGATCAGCAAGACGTGCGGTCTGGGCGGTGCGGATGTCCTCAAACTCCAACAACTTCGAAGCCAGCAGCGCCTCATCGCGCGCCATGCGCTGCCGAATGACAGCGACCTCATCGAGGATCGCATCACCGGGATCGATCAGCTGCTCCATACAACGAATCTAGGCGTCACCACCGACAGACATTTCCGACGCGAGACACCTTTGTGGACGGGCGATTGCCCGTGGTCAGCGAGTGGGATCTGCGCCGACCTGGACGAGGAGCTTGCCGAAGTTCTTGCCGGTGAGCAGACCGAAGAACGCCTCGGGCGCGTTCTCGAGGCCCTCGACTATGTCCTCGCGATGGCGCAGCTCGCCCGACGCGATCCACCCGGCGGCGTCGGTCTGGAACTGCTTGTAGTGCGCCTTGACGAACTCGTCCTGGATGAACCCGCGCATCGTGATGCTCTTGGTGAGGATCGACGTCATCAGGTACGGCGAGCGGTCCGGACCCGCGGGCAGCTCGGTCGAGTTGTAGTTGGCGACGAGTCCGCACACCGGCACCCGCGCATACGTGTTGAGGCGCGGCAGGACCGCGTCCCAGACGTGACCACCGACGTTCTCGAAGTAGACGTCGATCCCGTCCGGCACGGCTGCCTTGAGGTCGGCCTTGAACGTCGGCGAACGGTGATCCAGTGCGACAGCGAAGCCGAGCTCGGTGAGCCAGGCGACCTTGTCGGGGCCACCGGCGATGCCGACGGCACGAGCACCCTTGATCTTGGCGATCTGTCCGACCGCCGACCCGACCGGTCCCGCGGCCGCGGCGACGACGACCGTCTCGCCCGGTTGCGGCTTGCCGATCTCGAGCAGGCCCGCGTACGCCGTGAAGCCCGGCATGCCGAGCACGCCGACGGCGGTGGAGATCGGCGCGCGACTGGGATCAAGCTTGCGTACGTTCTTCGCCGGCAGCACCGCATATGACTGCCACCCGTGGTACGACAGCACGAAGTCACCGGCACTCAGCGACGGATCGTTGGACTCGACGACCTCGGCGACCGTGCCGCCTTGCATGACCTCGCCCAGCGGCTGCGGCGCAGCGTACGACTTGGCGTCGTTCATGCGGCCCCGCATGTAGGGGTCGAGCGACAAGTAGATGGTGCGGAGCAGCACCTCACCGTCGCCCGGTATCGGCAATGGCGCGGTCTCGGTGCTGAAGTTGTCGTGGGTCGGCTCTCCGTTGGGGCGGGAGGCGAGCAGGATGCGCGTGTTGTCGGTCACTGCTCGGACCCTACCGGCTGGGGCATACTCACCCGCATGGCGAATACCAAGTTCTGGCGCTCCGTGGAAGTTCTGCATGATGTCGTGTACTTCGCGCCCGACTCCAAGCAACGCTATGAGGATCTGGGCCTCAAGGGCTACTGGATGGGCTACTTCGCGTCCCGCTCGGCGGCGTTGGGCACTCCCTCGCCGGAGCTCGTGATCGCCACGTTCCACGGCTTCGCCCCGGGCATGATTCGCCGCGCGCTGCCCGACGCGTGGGGTCTGGCTTCGCGTGACGACATTCTCAGGGCGCGGCTCGACCTGGCCCGCGACTCGCTTTCACCCGCGACCGACGTCGAAGGTGCTGACACCTCGCGCGTGGCCAGGGAGCTCGACGCGATCGTCAGCGGGCTCAACTTCGCCGGCAAGCCGCTGGCGGCTGCCCACGCCTCGCTCGACAAGCCGACCGACGACACGGGGCTGCTCTGGTGGGCCGCTTCCGTGATCCGCGAGTTCCGCGGCGACTGCCACATCGCCGTGCTCACCGCTGCCGGGCTTGACGGCGTCGCGGCCAACACCCTCGCGGTCGCCGCCGGTCTCACAGTTGTCGAGCAGCGCAAGATGCGCGGCTGGACCGAGGGCGAGTGGGCTACGGGATACGCCGAGCTCACGGCGCGAGGGTGGGTCGACGCCGAGGGCACGATCACCGAGTCCGGAGCCGCGGCACGCAAGCAGATCGAGGATGCCACAGATCGCGTCTGCGCAGCCGGCATGGACAAGGAAGCGACCGGACGAGCGATCACGGTCGAGGACGGCGTACGAGCGCTCGCCCGCGCAGTGCTCAAGACCGGCGCGATCGCGTTCCCAAATCCGACAGCGGCCAAGTCTCCGCAGTAGCGTGACCCCATGGCGAAGGCGTCCCCATCCGTCGAGATCGAGGTCGACGACAAGGTCGTGCGGGTCAGCAACCCCGATCGCGTCTACTTCCCCGAGCACGGCTGGACCAAGCTCGACCTGATCGAGTACTACCTCGCAGTCGGCGACGGCATCGTCAACGCGCTCTATGAGCGGCCCTGCATGTTGCACAGGTTCCCCAAGGGCCTGGCCGGCGACAAGGTGCACCAGAAGAAGGTGCCGCCCGGAGCACCACCGTGGCTGCAGACGGTGCCGATCCACTTCCCGCGCTGGGACCGGATCGTCCACGAAGTGTGCGTCACCGAGCTGGCCACCGTGATCTGGGCGGTGCAGATGTCGACGGTCGAGTTCCACCCGTGGAACAGCCGCCGCGCCGATGTCGAGAAGCCGGACGAGTGGCGCATCGACCTGGACCCCGGACCGGAGTGCGATTTCGACACCGTACGCCGCGTCGCCCACGTCGCCCATGAGGTGCTCGACGAGCTGGGTGCCACCGGCTTCCCCAAGACGTCGGGTGGATCCGGCCTGCACATCTACGTACGGATCCCTCCCGACCACGAGTTCAAGGAGGTACGCCGTGCCGCGCTCGCCTTTGCCCGAGAGGTTGAACGGCGTGCGCCCGACGAGGTGACGACCGAGTGGTGGCGCAAGGACCGCGATCCGGCGCAGCTGTTCGTCGACTACAACCAGAACGCCCGCGACCACACGATCGCCGCCGCCTACTCCGTACGCGGGTTCGCCGACGGCCGGGTGTCAACGCCGATCCACTGGAACGAGATCGACGATGTCGACCCGCACGACTTCACGATCGCGACGGTGCCGAAGCGGTACGCCAAGCTGGGCGACCTGCACCAGGACATCGACAAGACGTCGTTCGACATCGCTCCCCTGCTCGAGTGGGCCGACCGCGACGAGCGCGAAGGCGCAGAACCGCCCGCCGAGCCGGAGGACTGAGCTCATCTCGTCCACACAAAAGCTGAGCAAGCGCTCCGTCCTGCTCGCCGCCATCACGCCCTTGGCGTCGATCCTCGGCTCGGGACTGCTGATCATCGTGCCGGTCCTCGAGGGAGTGCTGGGTGCCCTGGCCATCGTCGGCGTCGCACTCGTTTCCGCAACGGCGTGGTGGGTCGGCTCCGCCGTACGACACAACATCGCGGTGATCGAACCGCTGCAGGAGTCGGGCGAGCTCGATCACCTCACCGAGCGACTCGACCGCGTCGGCGATGGCGTCATCGTCGTCGCGTACGTCATCTCCGTGGCGCTCTATCTGCGGATCATGGCCGAGTACGTGTTCGACTACGCCGGATGGGGCGGGACTGGGGCGGAGAAGGTGCTGGCCTGCCTCGCGGTGGTGGTCATCGTCGGCCTTGGCATCCTGCGCGGGTTCGCCGGACTCGAACGGCTCGACGACGTCACGGTCGGTGCCGTCGTGATCCTCACCACGGTGCTCGGTGGCACCCTCCTGGTCCACGCCGGGCAAGAGCTGCGCAGTGGAGGTCTTGACCTCCCGCCCGTGCCCGACACGAGCACCTGGCAGCTGCTGCTCATCCTGGGCGGGATCGTCATCACGGTCCAGGGCTTCGAGACGGTGCGTTACCTCAGGGACGAGTACGACGGGCCTACTCGCATCTGGGCCTCACGAGTGGCTCAGCTGGCGGCGGCGGTGCTCTATCTCGGATTCGTCTCCGTTGCCACGCCCTTCATGGGACTGGGCACTGATGCCGGAGCGGACAAGACACTGCTCGACATCACCTCGCGGGTGGCACCGTGGCTTGCCCTGCCGCTCGTGCTGTCGGCGGTGCTGAGCCAGTTCAGTGCTGCCGTCGCCGACACTGCCGCGGCGGACGGCAACCTCACGATGCTGTCGTCGTGGATGAAGGGCGCGCGCTCCTACCTGGTGAGCGGTGTCGCCGCGGTCGCGCTCGCTGCCACAGTCGGCACCTTCACGATCATCGCGGTGGCATCGAGGGCGTTCGCGGTCTATTACGCAATCCAGGCCGTTCTCGCGCTGCGAACGTCGCAGCGACGTGTGCCAAAGCTCGGATACGGCGTACTCGCCCTGCTGATGCTGGCGATCGCCGCCCTGGCCCAACCGGCTGGCTAGCAGCGGCCTTCAGCTGCCGGGAGGGATGACGGGCACCTCTACGGGACCGGTGATCGCGAGCTCGAGCAGTGCATCGACGTCGAGGTGCTCCTCGACCAGGTCACCCAGCAGCTCCAGTCGTGCCTCACGTGCGGCGGCGAAGCTGATCGTCGTCGGAGCACGATCGGCCACCTCCGCCAGGAACGCCTGCCTGAATGCGTCGGACTCGAAGGCGCCATGCCACATCGTGCCGGACACCGAGCCCGTCCGACCGCCGTCGAGGAACTCGTCGACGGCGCCCAGCTCGACCTGTCCGTGGTGGATCTCGTAGCCCGAGACCTCAGCACCGAAGGCGGAGCCGGTGGGACGCCGCAGGATCTTCTCGCTGGTGAACGTCGTCGCGACGTCGAGCAGGCCAAGCCCGTCGACGACTCCGGGCTCGCCCTCGACGCCGTCCGGATCGGCAACGCTTCGGCCAAGCATCTGGAATCCGCCACAGATGCCGAGCACTGCGCGACCGGCCGCTGCGTGATCGAGGATCGCGCGATCGAGTCCTTGCGACCGGAGCCACGCGAGATCGGCGATCGTCGCACGCGTACCGGGGAGCACCACGAGGTCGGCATCAGCGAGGTCGCGGGGATCGGCGGTGAACACCACGTCGAGGTCGGGCTCGAGCCCGAACGCATCGAGATCGGTGAAGTTGCTGACGCGCGGCAACCTGATCACGGCGACCCGCAGCGTCGAGCCCTCGGATCGACGACCCTGCACGTCCAGGGCATCCTCTGAGTCGAGCCACAGGTCGGCGCTCCACGGCAGCACGCCGAACACCCTGCGCCCGGTGAGCTGCTCGATCCGGTCTACGCCGGGCGTCAGCAGTGACTCGTCGCCGCGGAACTTGTTGATCACGAACCCGGCGATGAGCCCCTGGTCGTCCGGCGACAGGAGCGCGACGGTGCCGAACAGTGCGGCGAAGACTCCCCCACGGTCGATGTCGCCCACCACGATCGTCGGGATGTCGCCGTGCTGTGCCAGGCCCATGTTCACGTAGTCGTCGGCTCGCAGGTTGATCTCGGTCGGGCTGCCCGCTCCCTCGCAGACCACGACATCAAAGCGCGCCGACAGCTCGTCGTACGCGCTGTGCGCCGCCTCCCACAAATGTCTCCGCCCGCCGATGAACTCCGCCGACGAGATCTCGCCGGCCGGTCGGCCACGCACCACGACGTGGCTGCGGCGATCGCCGCCGGGCTTGAGCAGGACGGGGTTCATCAGTGAGTCAGGCTCGACACCTGCGGCAAGCGCCTGGATCCACTGCGCCCTGCCGATCTCGGTGCCGTCAGCGCAGACCATCGAGTTGTTGGACATGTTCTGCGCCTTGAACGGGGCGACCTTGACGCCCCGGCGCGCGAACGCGCGACACAGGCCAGTCGTGACGATGCTCTTGCCGGCGTCGGACGTGGTGCCTGCGACGAGGAGCGCGCCCATCAGGACGTACGCGGAGGTGCGGTCAGCCAGCCGTGCAGGAGCTTGGTGATCCAGGGCAGCGCGAAGTAGGTCATGATCGGCGTCATCACCGCAACGCTCACCAGCACCCGCAGCGGCAACGACCAGCCGTCCAACAGCTCGCGGGAGGCGTAGTTGGCGGCGATGCTCAACGGGAAGAACACCAGGAAGATCGCGCACATCTGCTTCCAGCGCGGCGGGGCGGTCGGCGGCGTACGCAGGTCTTCGACATCGACGCTCGACGGCTCGTCGAACCAGCCCTCGATGCCCGTACGGTGCTCGCGCGACGACTCGTCGACCAGCCCCTGGGCCGAGTCGAGCCACCAACGGCGCTGCGGCGACAGCTCCCACGCCTCCAGCGACTCCTGCGAGGCGAAACGGTAGAGCACGTGCCACTCGTCGGAGTCCGGAGCCGGGCGTACCCATCCGGAACCGAGGAACCCGTCAAACCGCTCGGAGAGCTCGAACCCGGCGCGCAGCCAGGCGCGCATCTGATCCTCCTGCGCCGGATCGACGTGTCGCGTGATCGAGACTGTTACAGGCTGGCTCATGGCATTGTCGCTCATGGCACCAGCGTAGGAGCGCCGTCGCGTTGCGGCACCACTCCGTACGAGGCCCTCCGCGCGGCCCGCCGCAGGGTGGCCAGGATGGCGGGGCCGAGTGTCACGATCGCGATCGAGTTGGTGATCGCCCGCCCCGTGTCCCAACCGCCGGTCGACGTCAGCAGCGTGTAGATGCCGAAGCGGTGGAGGTTCTCGAACAACGGGTCGCCCGGAACGAACGAGAGCGATCCGGTGTGGCCGGTGACCTCGATGCCGAGGATGAACGGCCAGGACGACAGGTTCATCAGGATGCCGAAGAAGTACGCGCAGAAGACCCCGTAGACGACCAGTACCGCGATCTCGGCCTTGCCGGTCAGGCGTCTGGGCAGCAGCCCCGCACCCATGCCGATCCACGCCGACGCCAGCATCTGGAACGGCAGCCACGGGCCGACACCGGAGGTCAGCAGGGCGGAGGCAAACAGCGAGGTGCACCCCAGCACGAAGCCGAACCCGGCCCCGAAGACCCGCCCGGCGAGGATCAGCAGGAAGAACACGAGCTCCACCCCTGCCGTACCAGCTCCGAGGCTGCGCAGTGCGGCGTTGATCGCGGTGAGCACTCCCAACATCGCCAGCGCCTTGGAGTCCATCCCGCCCTCGGTGAGCTCCGCGATCACGACGCCGACGACGAGCGGGAGCAGCAGCAGGAAGAAGAACGGCGGATCGACCCGCGTCGCGTCCTGCTCGGGGTGGAACAGCAACGGCCACGCGAACATCATCAGCCCGGCGAACGAGGCGACCGCGAGTACCGCGATCGACCGTGGCCCCAGCCGTACTGCTGATCCACTCATGCCAGCGCCGCCGCGACCTGGTCGACCGTGAGCCAGCCACTGCCGAGGATCTTGGACACCTGGGGCGCGAACGCCGGCGATTCGGCGAGAACCTTCGCTGTCGGACCCGCCGAGACCACTTCGCCCGCAGCCATCACGACCACCTCTTCGGCGACTTCGGCGACGAACTCGACGTCGTGCGTCGCGACGATCACGCCATGCCCCTCGGCGGCGAGGTCGCGCAGGATCGCCGCGAGCTCGTCCTTGGCGGTGTAGTCGAGCCCGCGAGTCGGCTCGTCGAGTGCGATGACCCGAGGGCGGGCCGCCAGGATGATCGAGAGCACCAGCGAGAGACGCTGACCCTCCGACAGGTCGCGCGGGTGCACTGAGCCATCGATCCCAGGAGCAAGCCGATCGAGGATGGCCCGGCACGCGCCGCTCTCGGATTCGGCCTGCTGGTCCGCCGCCGAGCACTCCTCGTCGACCGTCTCGAGATAGAGCAGGTCGCTGGCGGTCTGTGGCACCAGCCCGACCAACGCTCGAGCCTTCGAGCTCGAGAGGTCTGCCGGGTCGGAGCCGTCGACGCTCACCTTGCCGGCTTGGCGTCTACCCGTCCCCTGCACGGCCCACAACAGCGATGACTTGCCAGAGCCGTTGCGGCCCATCAGCGCCACCACCTGTCTTGCTGACACCTGAAGGTCCACCTCGCGTACGGCGACGACCGACCCGTACGTGACCGAGACTCCCTCGGCGAGCAGCAGCGGCTTGCTCGGCGGCGGCACGATAGTCACGGGCGCCGCAAGGTCTCCGAGCGAGCCGACCTCGCGCCGGGCTTCGCGTACCGACAACGGCAACGGCGACCAGCCAGCGAGGCGGCCGAGCTCGATCACCGGAGGCGCAACTGTCGAGTCACGGAGCAGCTCAGCCGGCGGACCGTCTCGTACGACTCCTCGGTCGACCAGCACGAGGCGGTCAGCGAACGGGATGACGCGCTCCATACGGTGCTCGGCGAGCACGACGGTGAGCCCGAGGTCGTCGACGAGCCTGGCCAGCGCCGCGAGTACTTCCTCGGCCGCTGTCGGGTCGAGCGCGGACGTCGGCTCGTCGAGCACAAGTATCCGGGGGTGCATCGTCAGCACGGCGCCGATGGCAACGCGCTGCTGCTGACCACCCGACAGGGTGCGCAGCGGACGGGCGCGCAGCGCCGCGATCCCCAGCAGGTCCAGCGTCTCCTCGACGCGTCGTCGCATCGTCTGGGCCTCAAGCCCGAGCTGCTCCATGCCGTATGCCAGCTCGTCCTCGACGACGTCAGTGACGAACCCGGCGAGGGGGTCCTGGCCGACGTAGCCGACGAGGTGCGCGAGCTCTCGGGGAGCGCGTCGGCGGATGCTCTCGCCGTCGAGCAGGACGTCGCCCGCGAGCGTGCCGCCGCTGAAGTGCGGCACCAGCCCGTTGATCGTGCCGAGCAGGGTCGATTTGCCCGAACCCGTACGACCGGCGATGAGCACCAGCTCACCCTCCGGCAGCACCAGATTGACGTCGGTCAGCGCTGGGCGGGAGGCGCCGTCGTACGAGAAGCTGACATCGCGGAGCTCGATCATCGCTGCACCTCCGCCGCCGTGTCCAAGATGGGTTCCGGCGTCAGGAAAGCCGGTACGACTCCGATCATGACAGCGATCAGCGCGAGAGCCGAAAGCGACGGCCACGTCGTCAACGACGGATAGATCACCGCCGGCGAACGATCCGCGGCGACGTGGAGCAGCACCGCGACCGTGATCCCGCTGACCACGGCGACGAGCTCACCCGTGCGCCACCGGTCAGGACGGTAGCGGGTGCGCTCCACCCGTCGCCCAGCCGCGATGAACCCGAGGCCCGCCAGCGCGACACCCGCCGAGAGCATGGGCCATGCCAGCACGCGCGGCGCCGTCGAGTCGAGGAACGCGTACGTGCCGACGCACATCCCGAGGAGCCCCGCCAGCATCAGCGTGCCCGTGACGAATCGCTCCCGCGGACTGGATGTGCCCGAGCGCCCGTAGCCGCGTGCGTCCATCCCGGCAGCCAGCGTCATCGATCGCTCGAGGGCATCCTCGAGCACCGGTACGACGATGCGTCGGAGCGCTCCGACACCCTTGCCCGGGTCGCCGCGCAGTCGACGCGCCCTGCGCACGCGTTGCACGCTCTCGGCGAGCTGCGGGAAGACCGACAGCGCAACCACGACGGCCGTGCCGACCTCGTACAGCGCCGGCGGCAGAGACTTGAGCAGCCGCTTGGGATTGGCAAGCGCGTTCGCCGCGCCGACGCAGATGATGATCGCTGCGAGGCGCATACCGTCGTACAGGCCGGCAAGCACCGACTCGGAGGTGACGGGGCCGAGCAACCGGATGCCCGCCGCCCACGACGGAAGCGGGATCTCGGGCAGCGTGAACAGCACGTTGGCGCCGTCGGCCCCACCGAAGATGATCCGGAAGATCACCCGGATCGCGATGATCAGCAGGCCGAGATAGATGTAGTAGCGAAACGACAACGCCCACGGCGCTTCGGTCCGGCGCATCACGACGACGAAGCAGGCCACCAGGACGATCAGCCCGATCAGCCAGGGGTTGGTCGTGCTCGATGCCGCAGCCGCAAGACCCAGGGACCAGATCCACCAGGCCCCTGGGTGCAGGTCACGCGGCAGCACCGTCGCTATGGCTGTCGACCCGCCAAACGCCTACGCCACAGTGCGGCGGCCATGCCGATGACCAGCAGGCCCGCCAGTGCGGCACCGACCCAGACCATGCTGCTCGAGCCATCGGTCTCGTTCGCGGCGTTGACGAGGTCATCGCTGCTGGGAGCCGCGTCGCCAGACGTACCCGGCGAAGCCGACGCGGAGGCAGATGCCTTGGCCTTGGCCGTTGCCTTTGCCTTTGCCTTTGCCGAAGCACTGGCCGAGGCATTGGGCTTGCTCGGCGCCGTGGTGGACGGCTTGGCTTTTGGCTTGGGCTTCGTTGCCGGCTTGGGAGCCGGGGCCGGTGCAGGCGTGTACGGGCGCATCGTCGGGGCTTCGCGTGAGTTGGAGTTCTGGAACTTGAATGCCACCCAACCTCCGGCCGGGACATTCAACGACGAAGCTCCAGAGGATGAGTACACCCATCCGCCACCCTTGCCGTTCGCCCAGAACAACCCCCAGTAGGCATTCGCCGGTGCATACGAGTGGCACGCCTTAGCGGGATCGGGATAGTTGTCGATGCTGCACACGAAGCCGCGATACATCTGCAGCGAATGACCGCCACCGCTGAAGTTCGAGGAGGCCGGGCCGCCGCCATTGGCGTCGCACGACACCGAGGAGTTGACGACTACCGTCACACCGGTGCCGGACGGGCACGCTGCCGCGTACGCCGTGCCGGTCATGACGACCGTGCCCCCAGCCGCACCGAAGATCAGTGCGGCCAGGACACGAACGATTCGCCCGGTCATCGGTCGAGGTGGGTGGGAGTCAGCCTGCGACGACCGACGAATGCCAACGCTCCGCCAAGCACGAGCAGAGCGGCCACGGCAGCGATCTGCCAGGGCTCCATGAACGATGCCCGTGTCGGGCAGCGCGTCGCCATCGTCGGTGCCATCGCCGCTTCCGCTGCCGCCGCCATCACCATCGGCCGCTGGGGAGACCTCGATCGTGATCTCCGCAGTCGTACCTGTCGGTACGTGCGTCGCGGTGATCGTGTGGGGAGACGCATGGTTGAACTTCACCGTGTTGCCATCGATCGTGTCGGTCTCAACCGACGACTTCAGGCTCAGGTCATCGGACACGTCGCCGTTCGACACACCTTCAGCGTCCTTGCCCGTTGCAGTGATCGTGATGGTGTCGCCTTGCTTGGGTGTCGTGTCAGAGAGCGTGAGCGTGAGCGAGTCAACTGGTCCCGGCTCCGGCTCGGGCTCCGGCTGGGTCGCGAAGTTCAGGGCGAGCGCGGCCTGGACCGATGTCCGGACCCACTGATCGCGCCCGATGGTGCTGATGCCGTTCGCCTTGCCTGCTGCGAACTCGGCGGGACCGTACGCGATGGCTCCGACTTCGTCATCGAGACCAGGTGTCGAGGAAGCAGTTGCCTGGAGCGGCACGAGCCAGTCGGCCGCCTTGGTGGCCGCTGCTGAGTTGCCTGCCTTGGAGAAGACGACCGCCGCGAGGCTGGTGCTGTTGGCGTTGGCTGCCTCGGCATCGTTGAGCGAGCCGTTGGCGGCCTGCTCATCAGCAAGGAAGTCAACGGCGTCTGCGACCTCGTCGCTGTATCCGCCGGCATCCTTCAACGCCGTGATGGCGAAGGCCGTGGCGTCCACGCCGGACTCACATGCGCCGCCGTTCTGGTAGAGGCGGAACCCGCCGTCGTCGCACTGCTGGTCGGCGAGGAAGTCTGCCGCCGCATCTGCCGCGTCACTGTCTGCACCAACGAGCGCGCGAACTCCCCAGCTCTGACCGACCGTGTTGGCCGACTGGTAGTCGCCGTCCGGGGCATCCTTCAGGCGTCCCGCCTCGGCGCCATCGGCAACCTGAAGTCCTTCGAGGTCAGCGATCAGGTCGCGGCCGTCGACGTCTTCAGGGTCGTCGCCGTGCAGCTGTACGTAGGTGGCCAGCTTGCCGACTGCGCCGGCGTAGCGCGTACCGAATGAGTCGGTGTACTCGGCGGAGTCGGCGATGACTGCGCCATAGACCGCATCGGCCGTGGTCGAGTCACCGAGCTGCTCCAATGCGTACTGGAGGTCGAGGTTGAGTCCGTAGTCGACGAACGAGCCGCCGTCGTACGCCGACTCGAACAGGTGCGTGCCCGACGGAACCTGGTCGGCCAACCACTCGGCGGCCGAGTCGGACTGGGGGGTGTTCTCGGCCTGGGCGGCTGTGGGTGCCAGCGCCAGGCCACACGTGACGGCGACCGTCGCAACGGCGACGGCAGCGCGATGGAAATTGATCTTCATGGGGTCCTTCCCGCTGCTGACGGAAGGACCCTGAGGTCCATCCCGTGTATTCCTCGACAGCGTGGATGAGTTCGACCTTGCAGCAGGTGCTCCGGCTCACCGCCTCTCGACGGCCTACGGTTGCGGGACAGCGCCGGAGTTTGACCGGCTTCCCCTGTGGTGCAAGTGATATGGAGTTGATGCCCGGATGGGCGAGGGCGAATCTATCACCTGACCCGCCCGCCATCCCCATCTCGTGACGCTGCTCACCCACCACCGTCAGCGTTCGCGGGTAGCGTGTTTGTCATGACCCTTGGTGACGAACTCCGCATCTCACTGGACGGCAAGTGGCGCCACGTGCGCGAGCAGTCGCGCAAGGAGCTCGGCGCGCTCGACCTTGCGTACGATCACGACCTCAACCTCGAGGAAGCCCGCATGCGCGGTCTCGAGCAGATGCGCAAGCTCGTGCCGACGGGCGTGCCAGCGGCCGGCTTCCGGGTCGAGAACGGCGGAACCGGCGATCCGGGCATGGCGGTGACCGGCATCGGGATGCTTGCACAGTTCGACCTGTCGCTGATGGTCAAGGCGGGCGTGCAGTGGGGTCTGTTCGGTGGCGCCATCGAGAACCTCGGCACCAAGAAGCACCACGACCTCTACATCCGCGACCTGATCAACCTCGACCTCATCGGCTGCTTCGCGATGACCGAGACGGGTCACGGCAGCGACGTCCAGAGCATCGAGACGACCGCGACGTACGACTTGGCGACGCAGGAGTTCGTGATCAACTCACCGACGCCGTCATCCCGCAAGGACTACATCGGCGGTGCCGCCCTGCACGCCGAGGTCGGCGCGGTCTTCGCGCAGCTCATCACCAAGGGCGAGAACCATGGCGTCCACTGCTTCGTCGTGCCGCTGCGCGACAAGGACGGCAAGGACCTGCCTGGGGTCACGACGTCCGACTGCGGTCACAAGGGTGGCCTCGGCGCGGTCGACAACGGCCGCATCATGTTCGACGACGTACGCATCCCGCGCGACAACCTGCTCAACAAGTACGGGCAGGTCGACGAGGGCGGCACCTATTCATCGCCGGTCGACAACGTCAACCGGCGGTTCTTCACGATGCTCGGCACGCTCGTACGCGGCCGGGTCAGCGTCGGCGGCTCGGCGAGCGCTGCGTGCGAGGTGGCGCTGAGCATCGCGGGTCGCTACGCCCTGGAGCGCACCCAGTTCGGGCCGGCTCCGGGCGAAGAGATCACGCTCATGGACTACCGGATGCATCAGCGTCGGCTCCTGCCGCTGATCGCCAAGTCGTACGCCTACCGCTTTGCGCAGAACCAGCTCACCGCCCGTATGCACCGGCTGCAGACCACCGACGAGCCCGACCCGCAGGAGTCACGTGAGCTCGAGGGCCGTGCTGCCGGGCTCAAGGCCGCCCAGACCTGGCACGCGACCAAGGCGATCCAGGAGGCCCGCGAGGCGTGTGGCGGTGCGGGCTACCTCGCCGAGAACCGGCTCACCACGCTCAAGGGCGACACCGACGTCTTCACGACGTTCGAGGGCGACAACCATGTGCTGTTCCAGCTCGTCGCCAAGGAGCTGCTGACGTCATATGCGCAGGAGGTCGGTGGTCTCGACCCGGTCGGTCTCGTACGTTTTGCCGCCGGCACCGTCGCCGACGTCGTCAAGGAACGCACCGCCGCCTCGCAGCTGATCCAGCGCCTCATCGACGCCCGGCCGGGCAAGAGCGACGACGACCACGACCTGCTCGACCGCGGCGCACAGCTCGACCTGTTCGAGGATCGCGAGCAGCACGTGCTCGAGACCGCTGCTCGTCGGCTGCGACGGGCTGACAAGGATGACCCGGCGTCGGCGTTCGAGGTGTTCAATGCGGCGCAGGACCATGTCATCCGTGCCGGTCGAGTGCACATCGACCGCATCGTGCTCGAGGCGTTCACCGCCGGCATCGCACGCTGCGAGAACGAGGAAGCACAGGAGCTGCTGCGCGATGTCTGCTCGCTCTACGCGCTGACGACGATCGAGGAGGACCTGGCGTGGTTCATGGGGCACAACCGCCTCGCCGACACCCGTGCCAAGACGGTGACCTCGCTGGTCAACGAGCTGCTGGTCAAGCTCCGCCCGCACACCCTCACGCTGATCGAGGGCTTCGGCGTACCGGAGAAGAGCCTCGGCGCCGTCATGCTCGAGGGCTGATCGCCCCACGGCGTCGACCACGTCTGGTGGCATCTACACCAAGCAGAGCTCCAAGCACTGCGCTGACGAACAAGGACCCCGTCTCCACCAGGAGGCGGGGTCTTTGCCGCCAGGAGCTCAGAAGTCGCCGGCTGATTCGCGGAGGGTGCGCAGCAGCTCGTACGTCGTGTCCTGCTCCTTGCGGCTGAGTCCGTCGATCGCGAAGTCGATCGCCATCAGCGCCTTGGTCCCCTGCGTCACGACGTCCCTGCCCTTGGCCGTCAGCTCGGCCAGCGTGCGGCGACGATCAGCCGCATCCGGCAAGCGCTTGACCAGCCCCTGCGCCTCGAGTCGGTCGATTGCGTTGGTCACCGAGGTCGGGTGCACCATCAGGCGTTCACCGATCTTGCTGAGCGGCAGCCGTCCCTCGGCGCTGAACGAGATCAGCACCAGCACCTCGTAGCGCGCGAACGTGATGTCGTACGACTTCAGCGCACCATCGAGCTCGGCGAGTATCAGCTGCTGCACCCGCATGATCGATGTCGCCACCTTCATCGCCGTTGCTTCGCCGACACGGTTCGACCAGATGTCACCGGCCCGCTCGATGGGATCGAACGGCAGCTTGGGGTCCTTGGGCACGTCCTCATCGTACGGCGAGTCGCGCCGCACTCGACTGACCGACAGGTCAGCGCAACCGTGCCAGCATCCACGCGACGGCGGGACCAGCGGCGAAGCCCTCTTTGACCACCTCGGGATGACCCCCGAGCCAGCGCTTGTACGTGAGGTCTACCCCGTTGGATCGGTAGCGACTGGCAAGGGCGTCGGTGAACGGCAGTGGGGCGACAAGGTCGAGGATGCCCGAATCGATACGGACCGGAAGTCCCGAGCGAATTGTCAGACCCGCCGGGTCATTCGTCGTGAGGACTGCGGCCAGGCGCTTGACCGCCTCAGCGCCGCGTTTGCCCGGAATGGCACCGGGCGCCAGGCCTCCCCAGGAATCGGACGCCGACAGTCCCGGCAGGCATCGCTGCTCGATGTGTGGCAGCTTTGCGAGCGCTGCTTGGCTGAGCCCGCCGTTCGTCAGCATCCCCTTGAGCACCGGATCCACGGTCGAGGCACCACCTATCAGCAATCCAGCCAGCGAGGAGAACCCGTCGGTCACCAACGGCACGCGAAGTGGAACGTTGCGCAGCAGCTTGAGCTCGGTCGCAGTCTGGGTGACCGGGGTGAATGACACAGCCCCGCGCAACCGGGTGCCGGCGGGAAGTCGCTGATCTGCCGAGGCCGTGAAGAGAGCTCCCACGCCGCCCTCGGAGTGACCTGCAACCACCCAGTCGCGGCCGAGCCGCGGTTCGTTCCGACGCGCTGCGGTCACCATGTCGACCGTGGAGGTCGCCAACGACCGACCGATCAGGTACGGATGCGGGCCGGGGACTCCGATGCCCTCGTAGTCGGGACGCAGCACCGCGACACCCGCCTGCAGCAAACGTGTCGCGATGGCGTCACCACGCGTCATCAGCTCGTGCGCCTCACTTGACGTGGTCACCCTGCTGGGCGCGCAGGAGTCGGCTGCGCCGGTCGTCACGTGGCCATAGACCACGAACGGCCAGCCACCCCGCGGCGGCTTCGACTTCGGCAACAACATGAGACCTGTTGCGGGCACGACTTTTCCGGCCACCGAGGTCATCCGGTACGTCAGCACCAGCGATTTGGCCGCGGCAGGAAGGAAAGCGGGTCCTCGGGCCGGCGCCACGGCGACGACAGTGCCTGCACCCGGGGCCGGGCGGTGTGCCGCGCTCGCCGGGCCACTTGTCAGGCAAGCTGCGACGAACGCAACGATCCCACCGCACGCTGTGGCTCGCGCAACCAGCGACCTCATCCGACCAGCCCGAGCACTAGCTTCGACAAGGTGCTCGAGACGACCGGCGGAAGCAGCCCGATCAGATCGCTCGGCGTGCCGTCGATCGCATTGATGATCTGGGCGTAGGCCGTGGCCATGGGCCGCATGCGCTCCGCATCGACCTTGTCGATCGTGTCGGCCTCGTCATACATGTACGCAGGCCCGGCGATCAAGCTGACCACCGGGATGCCGGCGAGCAGGGCGAAGTTCGCATCCGTTGGCATGCCAACGGGTTGCAGAGGCGTGGCATTCAGGACCGCTGTCGCCTGCAGGTCGTTCTTGACGACGGCCCCGATGATCGTGGCCTTGAGCAGCGGGTTCACGTTCTCGAAGATTCCTGTGGGCTCGGGCTGGTTGAGCACCTTGAGCTTGCCGTCCGCACCGATCTTCGCCTGCTTGGCAATGTGCTCGATCGCGGTGTTGGCGACGATCCGATACTTCGTCTGCCTCTTCAGCAGGTACTTCTCGGCGAACGCCCGATGCTGCTGATAGCCGGTGAAATGGGAGTCGAACGTTGCGAACATCAGTGTCTTTGCACGCGGCTTGGCGCCGGGTTGGCGAGCCAGCGCACCGTAGTAGTCGGCCAGCCCGATGACCGATGCCGTACCGGTGCCGTCCTCGGTCGCGCCCGGACCTTGGGAGTCATGATGCGACTGCACCAGGATCGAGTCGGTGCTCTTGCCTGGCAAGAATCCGACCACCGTGCGGGCGACGGCGTTCTTGCGGTCCGCGGTGAGCTTCATCGTTGCGGTCGTCGTGGCGGTGAGCTTGGTACGTATCTGGGCGGCCGCCTTCTTCGTGATCCAGAAGCCGGGCAACGTCATCGCGATCTGCCGGTAGTACTCGTTGTGGTACTTGTTCGAGTCGAAGTAGTCGCTGAGCACGCCGATCGCTCCCACGGCGCCGCGGTCCATGATCGACTTCATCGTCGTCTTGAGCGATGTCTGGTAGGGGTTGGCCGTGAACAGGGTCGGAATGTCGATGATCTGAAGCATCGGGTCCCAGAGGAACTCCGTGAGAACGCCAATCGCGGCAAGCGGCAGCTCGAAGTTGAGGTCGAACATCACGATCTTGCCCTTGACCGACGCAGGCGCTCTGGAAGCGGAGCCGATGTCGACGACCTGCGCGGTCTTGCCCTTCGCACCCAGCGTGCGATGACTCGCCTGCGTCGCGCTCGTGATGAACGAGTGCTCAATGGGGGTGGTGGAGTACGACTTCCCGCCGACCTTCAGGCTGGCACCACTGGCCTTCCAGCTGAAGGACGGCGCCGTCTCGAAGTGGACATCCTTGAGACCCGCCGCGCGGAACCGGCGAGCGACGTAGTCGGCCGCTGCCTTGCCGCCGGGAGTGCCTGTGGCACGCGGGGCCATCGCGACGAGGTCGCGAACTGTCGACATGAAGCTCGCGGTCGTTGGCATGAAACTGGGGCTGAGGAGTGCTTCCGGCGTGACTGGCTCGACCGTCGGGATTGGAGACGGAGCGGTCGTCCCAGCAACCGCCGCGCCTCCAACCCCGGTCAGCGAAATCACGAGCACCACGGGCAGCAGCGTCCTGGTGAGTCGGACTCTCATCATGGTGGTTCGCATGTCTGCACCCTCGTGCTCAGGGACGCGATCAAAGTATGCATCCGTACTTCTATAACGAGACTCAGTTCAAGGAGTTACGGGCCTGCCTGAATCCCACTCAGGAGCGGGCGATGTCCGCGCCCATGAACCTCGCGAGCCAGGGTTCGTCCTCCAGCGACAACGTCGAGAGGCTCGAGTCACCACGATCGATGGCATCGGAGGCAAGCTGGCGGATCCCGTAGACGACGGTGAGGTACGCCTCGACCGGCATGTCCGTGACTCGCGACGGGGCGCGCTGTTCAAAGATGTCGTAGGCCAGCTGGGCCAGCGAGGTCAAGGCTTCGCGACGCTTTTCGCGCGCCACGCCTCCCAACGCATCCATCTCGACCTGGAACGCTCGCGCCACCACGGGGTCAGAACGCAGAACGCTGAGGTACTCGTGCACGAGCGCCCAGATGTATTGCTCCCAGGCCTCATCGTCATCAGTGATGGCGAGAAGGCGGTCGACGAGTACCGCGATGAATCTGTCGTACGCCGCGAAGACGCAATCCTCCTTGGTGTCGAAGCACTGGTAGAAGGCAGTCAGCGAGGCCCCGGCCCGGCCGCAGATCTCCTTGGCAGACAGGCCGACGTAACCGCCAGAGGCGAGCAGCTCGGTCGCGGCGATGAGCAACCGTTCGCGCTGCGCCGCAACAACATCGTCCCGAGTGAGCCCATGCCGACCGCGCGGCAGCGGAGGCGGAGGCGTGAAGAAAACCCCGGGCCGGATGCTCGGCAGCGCGTCTTCCGAAGGTTTGAGATCCTGAGGCACGCGCTCATCCTAATGACTGGCATTTAGTAGGACGACCGACTATTTTAGTACCTAGCAATTCGAGCCGACAGATGCGAGCCACGATGACGAACCAGTCCCTGCACCAGCCGAAGAACCCGGTGCGCTTCGTCACGGCCTCTGCGCTGTTCGACGGCCACGACGCGTCGATCAACATCATGCGGCGCATCTTCCAGTCGCAGGGCGCCGAGGTCATCCACCTAGGACACAACCGCTCGGTCAAGGAAGTCGTCGACGCGGCGATCGAGGAAGACGTCCAGGGCATCGCCGTCTCCTCCTACCAGGGTGGGCATGTCGAGTACTTCGAGTACCTCGTCGAGTCGCTGCGCGAACAAGGAGCCGGCCACATCCACGTCGTCGGCGGTGGCGGCGGCGTCATCGTTCCCGACGAGATCTCGCGCCTCCGCGAGTCCGGCGTGACGATCTTCTCGCCCGAGGACGGCCAGCGCCTTGGCCTCGTCGGCATGATCAACTCCGTCGTCAAGGACTGCGACTTCGACCTCAAGGCCCTCGGCGAGCTCGACGTCGACGCAGTGGTCGCCGGTGACCGGTCCGCCATCGCCCGCGCCATCACGTACGCGGAGTCCGGGTCGCTCACCGACCAGCACCTCGAGCAGCTCCGCGCCTCGGCGGCGGCACACACGTCCCCCGTTCTCGGCATCACCGGCACCGGCGGATCGGGCAAGTCGTCGCTGACCGACGAGCTCGTACGGCGATTTCGCGTCGACCAGCAGGACAAGCTCCGCATCGCCGTCATCGCGGTCGACCCGACCCGACGCCGCGGCGGTGGCGCGCTGCTCGGGGACCGCATCAGGATGAATGCGCTCGACGGCGACCGGGCCTACTTCCGCTCGCTCGCGACCCGCGGATCACACGAGCTGCCGGAGTCGCTGGCCGACGTGATCGACGTCGTCAAGGCTGCCGGCTTCGACCTCGTCATCGTCGAGACACCCGGCATCGGTCAGGGCGACGCGGCCATCGTCCCGTTCGTCGACTCGTCGATGTACGTCATGACGCCGGAGTTCGGTGCCGCATCGCAGCTCGAGAAGATCGACATGCTCGACTTCGCCGACACCGTCGCGATCAACAAGTTCGAGCGTCGCGGCGCCAAGGACGCGCTGCGCGACGTCGGCCGCCAGATGGTGCGCAACCGCGAGGCGTTCGGCAAGAAGCCCGAGGACATGCCGATCTTCGGTACGTCGGCCGCGACGTTCAACGACGACGGCGTCACCGCGCTCTACCAGCACCTCCGCGACTCCCTCGGCGAGCAGGGCCTGCCCATCGAGGACGGCGTCCTCCCCCACGTCGACGTGCGGTTCTCGAGCGGCATCCGCCAGGTCGTACCCGCTGACCGGGTGCGCTACCTCGCCGAGATCACCGAGACGATCCGCGACTTCCACGCTGACACCGAGACACTCGCGCAAGCCGCCAGCCGCGCTCAGCGACTTGAGCTGGTGGCAGGCGAACATGCGCTCTCGACAGGCTCGAGGGACGACGTACAGGCTCTGTTGGGCGAGGCGCGCAAGGCGCTCCCCGCCGACATCACCGATCGCATCGAGGGCTGGCCCGCCGTGGTCGAGTCCTACTCCGGTGACGAGATGGTCGTGAAGTCCCGCGACAAGGAGATCCACACGCAGCTGACGCGTGAGTCGCTGTCAGGCACGAAGGTGCCTCGCGTCTCCCTGCCGAAGTACACCGATCACGGCGAGCTGGTGCGCTTCTGGCGCAAGGAGAACCTCCCGGGCCACTACCCGTTCACGGCGGGCGTCTTCCCGTTCAAGCGCGACGGCGAGGACCCTGCACGGATGTTCGCCGGCGAGGGTGACCCGTTCCGTACCAACCGTCGCTTCAAGCTGCTGTCGCACGACGGCGACGCGACCCGGCTCTCGACCGCCTTCGACTCCGTGACGCTTTATGGCCGCGACCCCGATCCCCGTCCTGACGTGTACGGCAAGGTCGGCACCTCGGGTGTCTCCGTCGCGACCCTCGACGACATGAAGGCGCTCTACGACGGCTTCGACCTCGTCGCCCCGACGACATCGGTGTCGATGACGATCAACGGTCCAGCACCGACGGTGCTCGCGTTCTTCCTCAACACCGTGATCGACCAGCAGGTCGACGCGTTCCGTGCCAAGGAGGGCCGCGAGCCGTCGGCCGAGGAGCACGCCGACCTGCGCTCGTACGCGCTCAAGAACGTCCGCGGCACCGTGCAGGCAGACATCCTCAAGGAGGACCAGGGCCAGAACACCTGCCTGTTCTCCACCGAGTTCAGCCTGCGGATGATGGGCGACATCCAGCAGTACTTCATCGACGAGGGCGTCCGAAACTTCTACTCCGTGAGCATCTCCGGCTATCACATCGCCGAGGCGGGGGCCAACCCCATCAGCCAGCTCGCGTTCACACTGTCCAACGGGTTCACCTACATCGAGTCCTATCTCGCCCGCGGGATGGACATCGACGACTTCGCGCCCAACCTGTCGTTCTTCTTCTCCAACGGGATGGACCCCGAGTACTCCGTGCTCGGCCGGGTCGCGCGCCGCATCTGGGCCGTCGCGATGAAGGAGAAGTACGGCGCCAACGAGCGCTCGCAGAAGATGAAGTACCACGTACAGACGTCGGGGCGTTCGCTGCACGCGCAGGAGATGGACTTCAACGACATCCGTACGACCCTGCAGGCACTCATCGCGATCTACGACAACGCGAGCAGCCTGCACACCAACGCGTACGACGAAGCCGTCACGACACCGTCTGAGGAGTCCGTACGCCGGGCACTCGCGATCCAGATGATCATCAACAAGGAATGGGGCCTCGCGATGAACGAGAACCCCACCCAGGGCGCGTTCATCACTGACGAGCTCACCGACCTCGTCGAGGCTGCCGTGCTGGCCGAGTTCGACGCGATCAACGAGCGCGGTGGTGTGCTCGGTGCGATGGAGACCGGCTACCAGCGCGGTCGCATCCAGGACGAGTCGATGCTCTACGAGCACAGGAAGCACGACGGCTCGCTGCCGATCATCGGCGTCAACACGTTCCGCAAGCCCGAGGTCGAAGGCGCAGAGCCGCCGACCGTCGAGCTGGCTCGGGCAACCGAGGACGAGAAGTCGTCACAGCTGCGCCGCGTCCAGGAGTTCCACACCGCTCACACCGTCGAGGCGGCAGAGGCGCTGGATCGCCTCAAGCACGCCTCGATCAACAACGAGAACGTGTTCGCCGCGCTCATGGACGCCGCCCGCGTGTGCTCGCTGCAACAGGTGACCGAGGCGTTCTTCGAGGTCGGCGGCCAGTACCGCCGCAACGTGTAACAGGCGGAAGACGCCGCGGCGGTCTAGCGTTTTGGCATGACCAAGGCCGAGGACGAGCTCAAGGGACGACGCAACGCGAAGGGTGAGCACCGTCTGCCGCCGGCGATCGCGGTCATCATCGCGATCGCCGCGTACGCCGCACTTCCCAAGTCGCTTCTGATCGGACCGCGCTACGTGATCCCGGCGATCGAGGTCGCGCTGCTGATCGCGCTGATTGCCACCAACCCGACCCGCATGACGCGTGAAACACGCTGGTCACGCATCGCCTCGATCGTCCTGTCGTCGCTGGTGATCGCCTCCAACCTCGTCGCCCTTGGGATGTTGGTGGACGCAATGACGGAAAAGGGCACGGCCGGCGGCCCACTGCTGATCGCCGCGGGGCAGGTCTGGGTGACGGGTGTCATCGGGTTCGGCCTGCTGTTCTGGCAGATCGATCGCGGCGGACCGGTTGCGCGCCGCGTCAATACACACGCCGACATGCAGCCGGCCGACTGGCGCTTCTCGCAGGACGAGAACCACGACACCGTCGACGAGGTCGCCGTGTCCGCCAGCCGCAACTCGGGGTGGATCCCCACGTTCCCCGACTACCTGTACGTCTCCTTGACCAACTCCAGCGCCTTCAGCCCGACTGACACGATGCCGCTGTCGACGCGCGCCAAGGCGCTCATGGGGCTCGAGGCAACCGCCGCACTGCTCGTTTCGTTGCTGGTCATCGCGCGCGCGGTGGGATCCCTCGGCGGCTGAGCCTCGGGCCAGGCCAGTATCGTCGCAACGTGTGAGCACACTTCCCACGTACGAGCAGCTCGTCCAGCTTCCCGCTCTCTTCGATCAGGCGGTCCCCGAAGAGTTCATCGACGAGAACGGCCACATGAACATCGGCGACTACTTCCGGCTCTGCTCCCACGCGATCTGGAAGTCCACCATCGCTGTCGGTCTCGGCGAGGAGTACATCAACGAGCACAAGCAGAGCATGTTCACGGTCGAGCAGCACATGCGCTACTACGGCGAGCTGCGTCTGGGTCAGCCGTTCACGGTCCACACCCGGCTCCTCGAACGTTCGGCGCGAGCCCTGCACGGCATCTCTTTCGTCGTCGATCAGGAGAAGCGATCGTTGGCCTGCACCCAGGAGGCGACCTTGGTCCACGTCAGCATGGAGACGCGGGCTGCGGTCGATCTGCCCGCCGACATCGCCACCGCCCTCGACGAACTGATCGATGGAGCCAATCAGCTCGGGTGGGACGCACCCGTGTGCGGCTCGATGGGCGTCCGGCGGCGATGAACGACGACCTCGGCCACCCGGTCGAGCTGGACGGGCCCGCGCGCAGGGTCGTGTCCCTCGTGCCGTCGCTGACCGAGGCCGTTGCGGCAACCCGGCCTGAGGCGTTGGTGGGTGCCACCGACTGGTGCACTCATCCGGCCGACCTCGACGTGGTGCGCGTACGAGGCACCAAGAACCCCGACCGCTCGGCGATCGCCGACCTTGAGCCCGACATCGTGCTGGCCAACCGTGAGGAGAACCGGGAGCTCGACGTCCAACGACTTCGCGCAGACGGCATCAATGTGTGGGTCACCGAGATCGAGACCGTCGACCAGGCGTTCGCCTCGATGGATCGCATGTTCTCCCAAGGACTCGGCTGGGATGCGCCCGCTTGGTTGGGCCAGGCAAGGGACGTCTGGGCAACGCCGACGCCCGGCACCGGTCGCCGAGTGGCCGTGCCGATCTGGAGAGATCCGTGGATGGTCGTCGGCTCACGTACGTTCACCGGCGACGTCCTCAGCAGGCTCGGCCTGGTCAACGCGTTCGGGGAGTCACCTGATCGTTATCCGCACGTCGAGCTGTCGGAGATCGATGGGTCGGGTGTCGACCTGGTGCTGCTGCCGGATGAGCCGTACGTGTTCACCGCTGACGACGGTCCCGAGGCGTTCACCCACACACCCACGGTGCTCGTGTCGGGGCGCGCGTTGACCTGGTACGGCCCGTCGATGCTCACCGCTCGCGACGAGCTGCTCACCGCATTCGGCTAGCGCCTGGGCGCGGGCGACTTCTTTGTTGCAGTCTTGGCCGGGGCCTGCTTTGCTGCGGTCTTGGCGGGGGCCTTCTTTGCTGCGGTCTTGGCGGCTGGCTTGGCCGGCGCCTTCTTCGCGGCAGCCTTGGCCGGCGCCTTCTTGGCCGGAGCAATCTTGGGCGTGACAGCCTTCGCTGCAGGCTTGCTGGCGGCCTTCTGGGCGGCAGCCGTCTTCTTGGTGGCCTTCTTGGCAGCGGCGCCAGCCTTCCTGGCGAGCGAGCGAGAGGAGGACTTGCCCTCTCCGTAGTGCTGCTCGAGCGCGCGCACCGTCGTCGGGTTGTTGGCGACCACCAGCGGTGTCTCGCCGACGATCGCGTTGTGGCTGCCCCACGCGAGGTACTTGGCCGTGAGGTTGATCATTGTCGCAAATCGGTTGCGGTTGCCCAGCAACGTCGCCACGTGGAGGGCGACCCAGATGAACCACGCCGGAAAGCCCTTGAGGCGAGGCAGCCCCTTGATCTGGGCGATCGCCGATGCTCGGCCGATCGTGGCCATGGTGCCCTTGTCGCGGTACTTGAACGCCTTCATGTTCTTGCCGTGTTGGGCACGGTCGATCAGCTTGGCCACATGCTTGCCACCCTGGATCGCGGGTTGGGCGAGCTGCGGCAACGGCTCGGGGCTGATCGCGATGTCGCCGATCGCGTAGACATCCTTGAGGCCCTCGACGTCCCAGTCCTTGCCGACGACGACTCGACCGCCGCGGCCCTGCGGGATGTTCCATGCCTGGATCGTGCTGTGCGCCGTGACGCCACTGGCCCAGACGACGATTCCGGCCTGGAGGAACTCTTCCTTGTCGCCCTTGACGATGACCACGCCGTCGCTGGTGACTTCCTTGACCGTGGTGTCGAGGCGCAGGTCGACGTCACGCTTCTCCAGCGCCTTGCGAGCGTACTCGCGGAGGTTGGGGTGGAACGGTGCCAGCACGTGCGGACCCATCTCGACGAGCGTGATGTGGATCCGCTTGGGGTCGAGCTCGGGATAGGTCGTCGGCATGTCGTTGTTGCGCAGCTCGGCGAATGCTCCGGCTGTCTCGACGCCGGTCGCTCCGCCGCCGACCACGATGATGCGCAGGTCTTCTTCGGTGCGGTTGATCACGGCGTTCTCGAGCGCGGCGAACATCCGGTCGCGGACGGCCAGCGCCTGCGAGCGCTTGTAGAGCGGCATACCGAACTCTTCGGCTCCTGGAACACCGAAGAAGTTGGTGGTGACACCCGCGGCGATGATCAGGTGGTCGTACGAGACCGTCAGCCCACTCTCGAGCCCCAGCGTCTTGTTGACGTGGTCCATGGTGAGGACGGTGCCCTTCATGAAGCGCACATTCTTCTGCTTGGCGCGGATGGCGCGAAGGAACCACGTGACGTCGCCGGGGTTGAGGCTGGCCGTCGCCACTTGGTAGAGCAGCGGCTGGAACGTGTTGTAGGTGTGGCGGTCGATCAGCGTGACGTCGACGTCGGCCTTCTTGAGCTTGCGGACGGCTGCGATTCCACCGAATCCGCCTCCGACGACGACAACGTGCGGACGCTTGGACGGGGAGCTCTTGGCCATGAATCCAGTTTATCGGTGCAATGAGACGCACCGAAATCCAGAGGGTGTGACTTAGGAGGCAGTACGGGCGTCGCGACTGCTCAGCTTCACCAGCACGAACACCGCGGCGGCGGTCCAGGGCCAGCCCACGCCGACGAAGAGGAATGACAGCGGTGCTGCCACGCCGGCGAGCACCATCGTCGCGATCCGTGCGTGAGGCGTTCCCTTCAGCAGCAAGGCACCTGCCGCACATGCCAGGAGAGCGAGGACACCGCACACGGCGAAGAAGATGAACATCCAGTCGACGAAGTCCCCGGGCACGATCCCGTACTCGTCGAGCATCTCCTTGGTTGAGCCCTTCGAGATCGATTCGACGTACGTCTCGCGTGCCGTCGTGTAGACGACCGTGAAGTAGGCGGAGAACATCAGCACCAGCCAGGACGCGATGAGCGTGACGAGTCCGGCAATGCGTACGGACCTGGGCCGCCCCACAGCCGGCGGCGCTGCGACGGGTTGTACGGGGACCGGATAGCCGACAGGCTCCGCAGCGACAGGGGGTGCGGGCACGGCTGGCGCAGGCGTCGACACGACACCGTTCTTGGCGTCGAACCAGGCGCGCGACTGCGCTGACCACAGCTGAGCGGCGCACACCACCGCGAGCGCTGCGGGCAAAAGACCGGCGATTCCGCCGACGAGGACGAAGCCGAAGAACGCCAGCCCGCACATCACGGTCAGGCTGACGCGCGACGCGCGGTGCCCGCGGACGGTGAAAACGGCGAAGACGACCCCCGCGATCGACAGCAAGACCGCTACGTACGCCGCCCAACGAAGCCAGTCGAGGACCTCGGCAACCGTGAGTCCCAAGTCGTTGAATGCAGGATCGTCGAGCGCCTCGCGCACGGCCGACTGCAGCTCGATCGAGCCCCAGTCAGAAAGAGCCGAGGTGAGGCTCCCGAACACGATCAGGCTGGTCAGCCCGATGAACACGGCCGCCATCGTCACCGACGGGGGTCTTCGCAGCTCACTCACCCGTTCATCCCACCACACGGGCCAAGGCACCCAGAAAATCGCCCTGAAAAGAAACTTCGGAAAAGTTGTCAGGTCCTGTGGGGTCTGTGGCTCCTACCTACGAGCAACACCACAGGCCCACTGCAAAACACCACCTTCAAACCACAGGAGAAATCATGAACCGCACCATCCGCAACCTCGTCATCGCAGTCCCGCTCGTCACCGTCGGCCTCACCATGGTCAACGTCGGTGCAGCCACTGCAGGCCCGAATGACCCGAACTTCCCGATCGCTATCCCCGACAAGCCCAAGGGACCCAAGGACATCGCCGATGCTCCCAAGCCCAAGGGCCCCAAGGGACCCAAGGACATCGCCGATGCTCCCAAGCCCAAGGCGCCGAAGCCCGCCCC
This sequence comes from uncultured Actinomycetota bacterium, assembly GCA_963849475.1. Lineage (GTDB taxonomy): Bacteria > Actinomycetota > Actinomycetes > Propionibacteriales > Nocardioidaceae > Aeromicrobium. The sequence continues at coordinate 171,350 of CAWKHC010000003.1, read as the reverse complement.
GCAGCCCCAGGCTCCTCAGTCAGGACCCGCCGCTGGCACCGCTGACGAGACCGTCAAGACCGTCAAGGCCGACAAGGTCATCACTGAAGCTGTCTCTGCCAAGGGTTCGCCTGACTCGATCGATCGCAGCGACCTCCTGTTCGTCGCCGGTCCGGCCGACACGACGCTCGAGGCCGCCGAGAGCGACAACGGCATGGATCTGACCTGGCTGCTCATCGGTGGCGGCCTCGTCACCGCCTCGGGCGCCGCGTTCGCAGCACGCAAGCGCACCACCGCCTGACAGGCACCACCGAAGTGTCCCGTACCGAGAGGTGCGGGGCACTTCTGCGTTCTAATGGACCGCATGGCTGCACCTGTCTCCACCCGGCTGATACGCAGCCTCGACCGTGACGAGCGCCGTTCGCTCACGGCCATGGCGACCACGATCATTGCTCTTCATGTGCTCGGCTGGGGGCTGTTGATCCTTATCGCCTCACAGCGGATCGGGCTGGGGGCGCCCGGTGTGTTCAGCGTGGGACTCGGCGTCACGGCCTACACACTTGGCGTCCGGCACGCATTCGACGTCGATCACATCGCCGCCGTGGACAACGTCACGCGCAACCTCCTCGCCGACCGGCCTGAGCGGAGTCGACCGCTGTCCGTCGGATTCTGGTTCTCGCTGGGTCACTCCAGCGTTGTCTTCGGTCTGTGCGTGCTGCTCGCGCTCGGCGTACGAGCCCTCAGCGGCGAGGTCACCGACGAGTCCTCGACCCTCCAACAGACCACTGGCGTGATCGGCACCAGCGTCTCCGGCGTCTTCCTCCTCGCCATCGGCGCCATCAACGCGATGGTCCTCGTCGGCATCATCAGGGTTGCGCGCAACCTCCGGGCCGGCGCATACGACGAAGTCGAGCTCGAACGGCAGCTCAACAACCGCGGGCTGCTCAACCGGCTGCTCGGGAGGTTCGCCCGTTCGGTGCGCAGACCGCGCCACGTGTACCCCGTGGGCCTCCTGTTCGGGCTGGGCTTCGACACGGCGACGGAGGTCTCGCTGCTCGTGCTGGCCGCGGGAGCAGCGTCGCTCCAAGTCCCTTGGTACGCCTTGCTGGTGCTGCCGATCCTGTTCACCGCCGGGATGTGCCTGTTCGACACCCTCGACGGGGCATTCATGGGCCTCGCGTACGACTGGGCGTTCCTCAAACCCGTGCGCAAGGTCTATTACAACCTGACCGTCACGGGCCTGTCCGTTCTCGTTGCCGTCGTCATCGGCGGGATCGAGATCACCGGGTTGCTCGCCGACAAGCTCAACGTCACGGATGGGCCTGTCGCCTGGATCGGCGGCATCGACCTCGACCACGTCGGCTACGCGATCGTCGCGCTCTTCGTCGTCACCTGGGCTGTTTCCGTGGCGATCTGGCGCGTCGGCCGGATCGAGGAGCGATGGACCGGGCGGCTCAGTAACCCCTGAAGCACCCGGTCACAGCGGGGAACGGATCTGAGAACGGCTGAGCTTTTGCATCGTTGCCAGGAAGTCACGATGCGCAGAGACGCTCCGGGAGAGCTGCTCGGCCGGAATCTTGTCGATCGTGTCCTCTGGCGTGTGATAGCACGGCGTCGCCATCGTGAGGTTCACCGCCGGGACGCCATTCTCGGCCATGATCCCCTCGAGATCCGAGTTGGCCGTCAGGATCGGAAGCGTGGGCAGAGGCGCCGACAACAGGAGCCTGTGACGCAGCAGAGCAGGCAACCACGCGCGCAACAGCGCCGGATGAGCAGACGTGAACAGCGCCCGCTCCTCATCGAGCGGTCGGTCGATCACGACGTTCAGGCCACCCAGATGTACGTGCTCCGAGCCGTGAGCGGCCAGGTGGTCGAGATTGACGAAGACGTCGAGCTTCCTGAGATCCGCGGGATGCTTCTCGACCCAGTTCTTCATCCCGCCGTGCGGGTAGCCCGTGTCGTGCCCGGTCACTCCTATGAAGATCATGTCCTTGGGACGTTGGGCCCGCGGCAAGGCCGCGAAGTGCTCGGCCAGGCCGATCATTCCGGCGACGCCGGTGGCGTTGTCGAGCGCCCCGTCGAACCAGGTGTCGAAGTGTGCGCAGACCATGATCGTTCCCGTGGCCGCTCCCGATCCAGGCAGTTTGGCCACGACGTCGCGAGTTGTGCCGCTGACGTGCTTGGCATCCAGCGACCAACGCACTCGAGCGCCCTTGCGGGCCGCCGATCGCAGCTTGACGAAGTCATTGCTCCCGACGACGAACGCCGGAATCGGGTTCTTGTCGAGCGCGTTCTCGTGATAGCTGAATGGCCGCACGACGTTGCCAGGAGCGTCCGAGTCAACCAGCATGCCGACTGCGCCGGCCTTGGCGGCCGCCGTGTAGGTGCCGAATGCATTGCTGGTGGCAAAGACGTTGAGGATCGCCTTGCCGGTGACGACGACGATCTTGCCCTTGACGTCCTTGAGAGCGAAATCAAGCGGGGTGCCGAGGCCGATGTCGACGAGCTCGGCCTCGACCGAGCCCGCCTTGGTCGACCACATCGGATGTGTCGTGATCGGCTGGCGGGTGGCCTTGCCGCCGATCGACACGATCTCGACCGACCAGTCCTTGAGAACCCAGCGACGCATCGGATAGGGGTCGATCGTGGTCTTGAGTCCGGTCCGCTTCATGCGCGCCGCGAGCCACTCTGCCGCCTTCTTCTCAGCTGGGCTGCCGGTTCGTCGGTAGCCGAAGGCGATCTGCTGACGGATCCAGCCGAGGAGTCGATCGCCAGCCATCGGATCGAACGCGGCCTTCGCAGAACCGGCTGCGCCCGCAGGAAGCCCGACCCCTCCGACCAGGGCGGTGCCGGTCAGGGCGGCGGCTGAACGAAGCAGATTCCTGCGACTGATTGCGTTGGCCCGCATGTCTGCACCCTCGTACTCGGGGATGTATCAGAGTACACATCCGTACTTTGATAACGAGACCTAGGCGGTGAGGTTACGCAGGCGCTTCAGTAGCCCGTGAAGTAGTCGGTCCTGACCCGCTTGCACCGCTTGGCCAGACCAGCGCGTACGGCGTTGACCATCGCCGGCGGGCCGGAGATGTACGCAGCTCGCTGATCGAGATCCGGGACTGCCGTCGCCACGAGGTCGACCGAGATGAACGGAGCTTCGACATGGCGCCACAACGTGGGCAGGTGATCGGGAGCGACCGGCGAGACGATCACGACCTTGGACCCGGCGAGCTCATCGGCATACGCGATCTCCTCGGGTGCCGTGACGCCGTACACGAGCACGGCATCCCGGTCGGGCTGATGGAGGAGCTGGCTGATGAACGGGGTGATGCCGATGCCGCCGGCGACAAGCAGCACCGGCTCGGCCGGATTCTTGGGCAGGAGGAAGTCACCGCCGACACCGGTGGAGTGCACACGCGCGCCGGGCTCAAGGTTGACCATCGCCCGCTTGAACGTCGATGACTTGTCGGGCACCCGCAGCGCGAACGTCATGTTGCCCTCGGCATCCGGGGGCGAGCTGATGCTGAACGAGCGGCGCACTCCGCGTTCATCGACGTCCTTGTGCGGCAAGGTCAGCTCGGCAAACTGGCCAGGCTTGAACGACAATGGCCGTCTCGCCTTGAACGTGAACTCGTGCGTCTCAGGGGTGAGCTGACGACGCGACACCAGGTCGAGCGACACTCCGTGACGGCGGGTGAACGCGAAGGCGACGACATTGCCGACCAGCAGCGCCAGCTCGGGCGTCGGGTTGAACCAGTGGAGGTTGGGCGGGTCGTTGGTGATCAACGAGATGGCCGTGGGATAGGCGAAGACCACCGCCGTCACGCCTGCGACGACGAGCTGCTGTCTGCGACGAGGCGGCAGTGTCAGCGGCTCGCTCAGCATGAATCCGGCAAGGAACACGACCGGGAAGGAGTAGGCCGTCGTACGTATCGCAGCGCTGAGCTCAGCACCGAGGTGGTCGAGACCGAGGACGATCAGGACGGCAGCGAGGGCGATGAACAGCAGCCCGACGTCGAGTCGGCGAGTGCGCCACAGCACGAGGAACGCGCCAAGCGCCACGAACTGGCAGCATCTTGTCCGTCGCGCCGACCTGCCAGATGGCGAGCGTCTGGCCCTCTCGGCTCACAGCTTGCTGGGCGACGAAGACGAGGAACGCGCCCGCAGCGGCCGGGTTGAAGATGTGCCGGCCGCGCCAGGCGAGCACGTACTTCGACGCGTTGGCCAGCACCGCCGCACCTGCCAGCCATGCGTAGCTCTCGAGGTCGGTCGTGAACATCGGCACGAACAGGAAGAACAGCAGCAGACCGGTGATGACCGACGACTCGTTGTGCGGCTTGATCTTCCAGAGCCGACCGAAGACCTGGTTGGACCCGTACGAGGCGGCGAGAAGCACGACGAGCGAGATCAGCTCGTGCCTGACCGAGATCCCTTCGATGATGCCGGAGGCGGAGTAGGCGAGGTAGATCGCCGCGAGCATGCCGAGCACGATCGTGATCAGCCGATACATCGTGACGCGCCCCAGCTGCCGGTCCAAGAGATCCCTGATGACAGTCATACGAACACCTCTCCTGGGAACTCCGGCGACCATTCGACCCTGCCGTCGGCGTGCATGCGCACAAATTCGTAGGTGAAACGTGGCATGAGCTGATCGGGTTCGGCAAGGAAGAGCGCCGTCGCCAGACCGTCGGCCACCATGCAGGAGTGGGGTACGACCACCCAGGTCGCCACGATGTCGGAGGTCGGCCGGCCGGTACGTCCGTCGAGCACGTGATGGAGCCCGTCACCCCAGGCCCGCCGATTGGTCGCAGAGCCACAGAGCGCGTCTTCGGGTTCGAGCTCCGCCACACCGACCGCGCGAGACGGGTCGGCCGGATGCTCCAGCGCGATCCGGATCGGGCTGGTGCCGTTGTGATAGATGTCGCCGCTCGCATCGATCGTGTACGCGTTGCGCCCCGCACTCCACAGAACTGTGCTGACCAGGTCGACGAGAAACCCCTTGCCTGCGGCTCCGACGTCGATCACCAGGGGCTCGGTGGTGGTGATGACCGAGTTCGAGCGAGTGACTGAAGTCCACGACGGGACATCCGCAACGACCTCCGATGCCGTCAGGGAGTAGTCAGCGTCATAGCCGAGATCGGCCAAGGTCCGCCCGATGAGCGGGTTGACCGCACCGCCCGTCGCGGCATGGAGAGTCGTCATAGAAGTCGAGGAAGAACTCGGCGTCTGGCAGGTCCCACGTACCGCTTCGTGCGGCGATCTCGCTGACGAGCGAGTCCGGCCGAAAGCGTGACCACACCCGATCGAACTCATCGATACGGGCGAGCACCTCGGCGCGGACGTCCTCCTCAAGCGGCGTGGCAGTGTCGATCTGCCACGACGTGCCGATCGCCTCGAAATGCCAGGCGTCAAGCGGTGGCATCGGCCTTGATCTGTTCGATCGCCTGATTGAAGCCCTGCGATGTCAGCGACGAGCCGGAGACCTTGCTGACGTCGAGCTCGTCGATGCTCTTGCCGACAACCGAGGGAGCGATTCCACTGGCGAACTTCTGCTGGTAGCCCTTCGACGTGCCGTTGGTGGCCTCGGGAGTTACCTTGACGACGGAGATCTTGCCGTCCGCGAGGGTGACCTCAACCTTGACCTTCGACTGTCCACCAGGGTTGGAGTACTCGCCAGTGGCTTCGTAGACACCATCGTTGTAGGAGCCGGTCGATGCGCTCTCTGGCGCGGAAGACGTCTCGGAGGTCGTGGGCGTGGAGCTGGCCGGATCGTCACTGCCGCCGCAGGCCGCGGTGAGCAGCAGGACAGAAGCGGCCGCCGTTGCCGAGAAAAATGTCTTGTGCGGGGAGAGCTTCATCGGTCGGACTCCTGGACTGTGTTTTTCAATGAATGGGGCTGATCGGTGAACTTTCACACATAAGAACGCGGGCGTCGTACGTCGAGTTCCTGTCAGCGGATCCTCACAGGTTGCCCACAGCGTGGGAAGCGGCTCGGAATCCGCCCATTCCGTGGACTCCGCCACCGGGCGGTGTTGACGCCGAACACAGGTAGAGCCCCTTGACCCCCAGCGAGTACGGATTGATCGACATGCGCGGTCGCATGACGAGCTGCCACGCGTCGTTGGCGCCGCCGGCGATGTCGCCGCCCAGGTAGTTGGCGTTGTGCGCCTCGAGCTGCGCCGGCCCACTCACCGATGTCGCAACGATCTGCTCCCGGAACCCCGGCGCGAACCTCTCGATCTGCGCGATCACGGCTTCCGTCGCGTCGCCGGTGTAGCCCTGTGGCACGTGCGCGTACGCCCAGATCGGGTGCACGTCGCCGACCGAGCGGCCCGGGTCGGCGAGATATTGCTGGCAGAGGAGGACGAAGGGGCGCTCCGGCATACGGCCGGCGTGCACTTCCTTCTCGGCGGCGTTGAGCTGTTCGATCGTGCCGGCGAGATGCACCGTGCCGGCCTTGCGCGCCCACTCGTTGGTCCATGGGATGTCTCCGTCGACGGCGAAGTCGACCTTGAACACGCCGGGCCCCCGCCGCCATTTCCTGAAAGGGCGTTGCACCCGGCCGGGCAACCGGTCACCCGCGATCTCCAGGACGCCCGCAGGGGTCGTGTCGAACATGACGATGTCGGCTTCGGGCAGCTCGGTGACGCGGTGGCCCGTCTCGATCTTTCCGCCGTGCTCGGTGATCTCCGCAGCCAGCGCCGTCGCGATGGCCGACGAGCCACCTTTGGCGACCGGCCACCCGTACGCGTGGCTGGTCATGCCGAACATCAGCCCGAGGCCACCCGTGGTCGGCTTGTTGAGCGGATGGATCGCGTGCGCGGCGAGCCCGGCGAACAACCCACGCGCCTCGTCGGTCTTCCAGCGCCGGGCAATCGTGGTGGCCGGGAGCAATGCCCGAGCTCCGAATCCCGCGAGTGTCAGCGGGTGCTTCGGGAGATGGAGGATGGGGCGGAAGAGCTCATCGATCAACACATCGCTGTGCTTGAGAAGCGGCGCGTAGAGCTTGCGCCACGCCTTGCCGTCCTCGCCAAGCAGCTCGACCGTACGGTCCAGGTCACGGAACAGGACTCCGGCACGACCGCCATCGATCGGGTGGACCGCGTCGACCTCGGGCCACAACCACTCGAGTCCGTGCCGCTCGAGCTGGAGCGACTGGAAGAACGGTGACGCGACTCCTGTCGGGTGAGTCGCCGAACAGATGTCGTGGACCAGCCCCGGAATCGTCAGCTCGGCTGACCGCGTGCCACCACCGATCTCGTCCTCGGCCTCAAGCACCGTCACGTCGATCCCGGCTCGAGCCAGCACGACTCCAGCGGCGAGCCCGTTGGGGCCAGAGCCCACGACGACAGCGGTAGTCATACGACCAACCTACGTGCGCTTGACGTTGTCGTACGGCAGTGAGCCGTCCCACGGCTGCCGGCTGAGCATCTCCGACACCCTCGCCTCTCCGGTCTCGACCACACCCGTTGCCGCATCGAGGATCCGGTAGCGCTGGACCTGGCGGAAGAACGGTGGCGACTCCATCATGATCACGCGCAGCTCGCCGGGCTCGTACGCGCACTGTTCCTGGATCGCCGCGAGCAGGGCCTCATGGTGCAGGTGGCCGTCGCCGAAGTTCCAGCCGATCGCCGATCCGGCGACCATCTCGCCGTCGAACATGGTGCGCTCCTCATGGTCGTCTGCGGCGTGTGAATAGAGCCCTGCCATCGCCCGACCATGCGTGTGGAGCCCGCGCCAGGCACCGAGCTTGCCGATCATCAGGTCGACGGTGTCGTCGTCGTACAGCTTGGCCAGCTGGCGGTGCGGGAGCTGGGCAGACTTGGTGACCTTGTCGGCGTACTTCTGCTCGGCGCCCTCGGCGAACAGCCACACCGACGTGGCCCAGGTGCCGGCGTAGTAACGCATCGAGGGCAGGAACGAGAACAGGTCCGGTCGCAGGTTGCCGCAGACGATAGTCGCGACGACCAAAGCCAGCAGACCGTACGCGAGGAACGGCTCGGTGACATCGGTGAGCCCGTACTCGGAGTAGTGACCGAACAGGAACACGGCACCGAACATCATCACGACGTTCCACTCCAGCGGCACTCCCATCGGGATGGCCGTGAGGATCTGCAGGTGGAACGCGATGATGACGATCAGCGCGATCGTCGTCACCCAGCCGCCGCGCGAAAGCAACAGGATCAGCGGCACGCTGAACTCGATGACGGTGCCGCCATGAGCCAGCGAACGTGAGAGCAGACCCGGTCGTACGTCGAATTCGGCGTCGCGCCACAGCCGACGCTTGATCGCCTTTGGCACCAACGGCGCATTGCTCATCATGGTCGACACGACGTACGGGAAGTGGCGGTTGAGCTTGGAGGTCGCCGCGCCCCACCAGATCGAGATCATCAGCAGCTTGGCCGCCACGATCAGGTCGACGAACGGGAAGAGGAAGACGATCGCGGTGACCCAGTAGTGCTCCGAACGAGCTGCCAGGAAGATCGTCTTGTCCCGCAGTCCCATGATCGGCAGGACGATCAGCAGGGGCAGGAAGCGCCACGGCTCGATCAGGTTGAACGCGTCACCGCCAAGGCCTGTCACGGCCCGCTCGGCCGGCGAGAGCAGCACGTACACGGCCGCGGCGATGACACCGAGGTAGAGCACGATGTCGACGATCGAGCGGCGCGAGCCAGCGGTGCCACGCACGCGGTCGGGCCACGGCGGCTGGCGGATCGTGCCGGGCCGCAGCCAGTAGAGGAACGAACCCAATGGCGGCAGGAAGCGCATCGTCAACGGACCGAAGCCGCAGCCGAAGCCGAGCACCTCGAACAGCAGCGTCCAGATGATGACCTTCTGGAAGACGATCGGCTCGAACCACCAGTTGTTCAGGTCGCCGAGCGAGCCGATGCCCGGCGTCGATGCCGCGAAGAGCAGGCCACCGAGGATGTAGAGGCCGATCTTGAGCGTGTAGAGGAGATAGATCGCGTAGGGCGTTCCGAAGCCGTAGACGGCCCAGTGCTGCTGCAGCACCTTGGTGCGCTCGGCTCGAGACTTGGCGCGCCACGCATCGACGTCGAGGTCCGGCAAGGTCGGCGATATCAGGCCCATAGTGGTTGGAACACTAGGCCCTGCGGGATGCCGCGGCCAGATGATTCTCCCAATCGCTTGTGACCCATGCCACATGGTTGGCGTTCGTATCGCAAGACAGTTTGAGGAAGGGTTGAACCGTCCTCTTAGGCTTGCCTAATAGCAGGTCCTTTCTTCCCAGGAGTGAGCATGACCAGGCAGTTGCGTGTCGCCGTGATCGGCGCCGGTCCCGCGGGCATCTACGCCGCAGACATCCTCACCAAGTCCGAGGTCGACGTCACGATCGACATCATCGATCGCGACCCCACTCCGTTCGGCCTGATCCGTTACGGCGTCGCACCCGATCATCCGCGCATCAAGGAGATCATCAAGGCGCTCAAGCGCGTGCTCTCCCACGACGGCATCCGCTTCTTCGGCAACGTCAACTACGGCGCGGACCTCAAGCTCGACCACCTGCAGCAGTTCTACGACGCAGTCATCTTCGCGACCGGTGCACGCGCCGACCGCGACCTGGACATCCCCGGTATCGAGCTCAAGGGCTCGTTCGGCTCGGCCGACTTCGTCTACTGGTACGACGGGCACCCCGACGTACCCCGCGACTGGCCCTTCGACCCTGCCGCCGAGTCGGTTGCCGTGCTCGGCGTCGGCAACGTCGGCCTCGATGTCGCCCGCATGCTGGCCAAGACCGCGGACGAGCAGCTCGTCACCGAGATCCCGGACAACGTCTACCGCGGGCTGAAGGCCAACGCCGCCAAGGACATCCACGTGTTCGCACGTCGCGGCCCGGCCCAGGTGAAGTTCACGCCGATGGAGCTGCGCGAGCTGTCGCACTCCCCCAACGTCGACGTCATCGTGCACCCCGAGGGCTTCGAGCTCGACGAGGGATCGATGGACGCGATCCGTGCCTCCAAGTCGGTCAAGCTCGTCGTCGACGTGCTGCAGAACTACCTCGCCAAGGAGCCGACCGGCGCCGACCACCGCATCCACATCCACTTCTGCCAGAACCCCGTCGAGGTCCTCGGCGAGGACGGCAAGGTCGTCGGTCTGCGCACCGAGGTCACCGAGCTCGACGGCACCGGCAACGTACGCGGCACCGGCGAGTTCAAGGACTGGCCCGTCCAGGCCGTCTACCGCGCCGTCGGCTACCGCTCCGACAACCTCGCTGGCATCCCGTTCGACAACGGCACCGCCACGGTCCCCAACGACGGCGGACGGGTCATCGACATCGACGGCCAGCCGCTGCCGGGCGCGTACGTGACCGGTTGGATCAAGCGCGGACCCGTCGGCCTGATCGGCCACACCAAGTCCGACGCCGCCCAGACGATCGACCTGTTGCTCGCCGACATCGACTCACTCGTCGCACCTTCGCTTCCCGAGCGCGAGGCGGTCGACCGCTACCTCGACGGTCGTGGCCTCGAGTACACGACGTGGGACGGCTTCGAGAAGCTCGAGAACCACGAGATCGCCCTCGGCGAAGCAGCTGGGCGCACCCGCATCAAGGTCGTCCCCCGCGACGAGATGGTCGAGATCAGCCGCGCCTGAGCGCAACCCTCTCGGTGGTTGGGTAGCAGGCCGCCCACGGCCGACGTATCGAAACCTCGTGCGGTTGATGGCTCGCCCCAGCAACTCGTCCTACGTGGTTTCGATACGCACTCGTTCCTCGGGCTACTCAACCAGCGAGATGCTGGTTAAGCCCTCTTGGGAAACTGGCTGAAGTCGGGTTTGCGCTTGGCCTTGTACGCCTCGCGGCCCTCCTGCGCCTCGGCGTTGCCGTAGAACAGCAGGTTGGTGTCGTGCGCCAGCTGCTGGATGCCGGCGTAACCGTCCTCGTGCGCATGGAAGCTCGCCTTGCTGAGACGCAGCGCGTACGGCGACAGCTCGAGCATCTCGCGGCACCACTGGATCGTCTCGGCCTCGAGCTCGGCGAGTGGGACGATGGTGTTGACGAGGCCCATGTCGAGTGCCTGCTGCGCGTCGTACTGGCGGCACAGCATCCAGATCTCCTTGGCCTTCTTGGGGCCGACCAGGTCAGAGAGAACGCTGGCGCCGTATCCGCCGTCGAACGAGCCGACCTTTGGACCGACCTGGCCGAAGACCGCGTTGTCTGCGGCGATCGTCAGGTCACAGACCAGGTGCAGCACGTGGCCACCGCCGATGGCCCAGCCCGCAACCTGGGCGACGATCGGCTTGGGCATGCGTCGCATCTGCACGTGCAGGTCAGTCACGTGGAAGCGGCCGACCGCGTTCTCGTCGGTCTTGTAGCCGCTGTCACCGCGTACGCGCTGGTCGCCGCCCGAGCAGAACGCTTTGTCGCCCTGGCCGGTGAGGATGACGACGCCGACCTTCTCATCCTCGCGGGCGACTGTCAGCGCCAGCCCGATCTCGATGATCGTCTGCGGGCGGAAGGCGTTGTGGACCTCGGGGCGGCAGATCGTGATCTTGGCGATGCCTTCGGGTGAGGTCTCGTACGAGATGTCCTCGTACTCTCCGGCGGCGGTCCAGGTGACAGGAGCAGTGGTCATCCCGCCACTTTAGTAAGAGGCTCCGCCGATAGGGGCGCCGGTCAAGCGAGCAGGCCGATGGTGCCGTACTGGCAAGGCAGAGGAGGGAGGCGCACCGGGGTTGTGCGGCGACCGACGATAACGCCGTCAGGGCGGTGCCAGCGGTTTGCGAGTCAGGCGACACTCCCTGTCGGCGGAGTCTCTTGGGGCCTGGCAATGGCCTATCGGCGGAGGACCTGGACGCGACAGGTGCCGCCGTCCTTCGGCGCGGGTACGGCGCCGATCGCGAACTTCACCGATCCGCCGGCCTGGACGTTGGCGAGCTGCCGGGTCTTCGCCTGTTCGTCGCTGCCGGCAGCCTCGCCCACGTACACCGTGACCTGGTACGTCGCTTTGGACTTGCCCGGGTTGCTGATCAGGCCCGAGGCAACCCACAGGCCCTTGGAGTTCTTTTCGCACAGGAACTTCGACAGCGCCTCGGGTGCCGGCTTGCCGGTCGGGGCGAGAATCGTCGGCTTGGGTGCGGCCGTGGTCTTGGTCGCGGTCGCCGTCGGCTTGGCCGCGGGGTCGCTGCCGCCGCCACAGCCCGCGAGCACGAGGAGGAGGGCGACTGCGAGCGTACGCATGACGTCATCCCATCACGCGGTGGCGATGCGCAGGCGGAGGCGCGCGTCCGTGCGGGCCTGCGCAACGAGATACTATGACGTCCTAGTATCTCGTCGAGGAGCAGCCATGGGGAACATCGAACGCATCGGAGTCATCGGCGGAGGGCTGATGGGGTCCGGGATCACCGAAGTCGCCGCACGAGCAGGACTCGACGTCGTGGTGATCGAGGTCAATGCCGACGCCGCCAAGGCAGCCGCCGAACGGGTCGAGTCCTCGCTGCGCAGGGCAGAGAAGCGCGGCAAGATCGACGCCGCCGAGGTCGATGCAGCCCTCGAGCGCATCACGTTCGTCGACGATCTCGAACAGCTCGCCGACCGCGACCTGGTCGTCGAGGCCGCATCCGAGGACGAGAAGACCAAGCTCGAGCTGTTCCGCCGCGTCGGTCAGATCCTGACCAAGGACGACGCGATCCTGGCCTCCAACACCTCGTCGATCCCGATCGTGAAGCTCGGCGCCGTCTCTGGCCGGCCGCACCACGTGATGGGTGTGCACTTCTTCAACCCTGCGCCGGTCATGCAGCTCGTCGAGCTCATCCCGTCGCTGACGACCTCGGCCGACACTCTCGCCCGCATGCGCGCCTGGGTCACCGACTCGCTCGGCAAGAAGCCGATCGACGCCACCGACCGCGCCGGGTTCGTCGTCAACTCGCTGCTGGTGCCGTACCTGCTCTCGGCGATCCGCATGTACGAGGCCGGCTACGCCTCTGCCGACGACATCGACCGTGGCATGGTGCTCGGCTGCGGGCACCCCATGGGACCGCTCGCGCTCAGCGACCTGATCGGTCTCGACACGATCCGCGCGATCGGCGTCTCGATGTACGAGGAGTTCAAGGAGCCGCTCTACTCGCCCCCGCCGCTGCTCGACCGCATGGTCGACGCCGGCCTGCTTGGCAAGAAGAGCGGTCAGGGCTTTTACGGCTACGAAGCCTGACTCTCACTCACACCGTTGGCGGTGGTCGGCAGCTGCGGCTCGACCCACAGGATGGCGATTGCGACGACCAGCACGACGCCTGCAAGCAGGGCGCCGATCCATACGCCACCCAGTCCGTGACCGATCAGGAACCCGGCGACCGGAGGGCCCGTGACCGATGCGCCCTGGAAGGCCGCCGAGTTGAGGGCGTTGTAGCGCCCACGTAGGTGATCGGGAGCCAGGTCGTTGACCATCGCTGGAACCGTGGGCTGCAGCAGCGTCTCCCCCAGGGCGAAGACCGACGCACATCCCGCAACCAGCAACGTCGCTCCCGCGGTGCCGGGGATCCACGACGTGGCGGCAAGGAGAATCCACGAGACCGCCCAGATGAGCGCCATCAGCACGACGACGCGCGTACGGCGACAACCTTCGATGCGACGCAGCACCCACAGCTGCAGGACGACGATGACGAACGTGTTGGCGGCGAACGCCCAGCCGAGGCCGCGCGTCGACACCTCGCTCACGGCTCGCGCGTACGCCGGCATCCCGGCGTTGAGCTGGGCATAGCCGATGAACGCGGCGACGAACGAGAGCAGCGTCAGTGACAGCACACCCGGCCGCCGAAGCAGAGCGAGATAGCCGACGCCGGCGGCGTCGGCCTCTTCGTTGTCGTCCGACCTGACTTCGCGATGGGGACCTCCGGCGTGACGCAGCGGGCCGAGGAGCAAGAGGGTGGCGGGGAGGTAGCTGGTTGCCTCAGCGAGATACATGATCTGGAACGTCACCGGCCGCTCGACGTCGGCGACCAGGCCGCCGATGATCCCGCCGATGCCGACACCCAGGTTGAGCAGGGCGAAGTTCATGCCGAAGTAGCGCGGCCTGATCGCCGACGGGACGATCGTCGCCACCATCGACTGGGATGCGGGCCAGGCCAGGCCGAAGCTCGCACCGACGAGCGAGAGACCGACCACGGCGACCGGGATCGTCTCCGCGAATGCCATGACCAGCTGACCCGAGAACGCCATCAGCAGACTGCCGATCATCGTCTTGCGGGCGCCGATGCGGTCGATCACCACTCCACCCGGCCCGACGACCACGAATCCGGCCAGCGAGAGCAGTGCCATGAGCAGGCCGACCGTGTCGAGTCCGAAGCCGCGGATCTCGTGGAGGTAGACCACCCAGAACGGCAGCACCAGGCCCGTGCCGATGAACTGGAGCGCAACAACCGACAGCAGCAACCTGCCCTCGTGGGGCAGGTCGGTCCAGAAGGTGCGGAGAGGCACCGGAGAAGGCTGGGTGCTCATGCGAATGAGGGTGGTGTTGCGTGCACCCGTCCACTCTCACCCATGCCACTGACAACGTGGCCACCGAGGCGGGCCTACCAGTGACCGCCCTTGAGGATGCGGGCCAGGGTGAGCTGCTCGCGGGTCGCCTCCTTGGCGGCTTCGTCACCCCGGGCGGCTGTCGAGTCGGGGAACAGCTTGTACGCGCGGTTGAGCACCCTGAACGCCGCACGAGGAGCGAGGGCGTGGCCGATCTCGCCGGCCGTGCCGCCGAGCGTGTTGATCTCGTGCGGCTTGTCGCGGATCGCCTTGAGCACCATCTCGGCCGCCTGCGCCGGGCTGATAGCCGGGAAGCGGTCGTACAGCTTGGTCGGCGCGATCATCGGCGTACGGACGAGCGGCATGTGGATCGTGGTGAACGTGACGCCGCGGTCGAACAGCTCGGAGCTGACGACGCGGGTCCACGCGTCTAGGGCTGCCTTCGACGCGACATAGGCCGAGAAGCGAGGCGCATTGGTCTGCACGCCGATCGACGAGACGTTGACGACGTGGCCGCGGCGCCGCTTCGCCATGTCGGGCGTCAGACCCATGATGAGCCGTATCGCGCCGAAGTAGTTGAGCTGCATGGTGCGTTCGTAGTCGTGGAACCTGTCGTACGAGAGCCGTAGCGAACGGCGGATGGACCGCCCGGCGTTGTTGACCAGGAAGTCGATGCCGTCGAAGTCCTCGGACAGCTGCTTGGTCAGCGCATCGATGGCGTCGAGATCGGCGAGGTCGCACGGATAGGCGCTGGCGCTGCCGCCGCGTGACCTGATCTGGTCGACGCACAGGTTGAGTGCCTCGACGCCACGCGCCACGAGGATCACGTGGGCGCCAAGCGCAGCCAGTCGCAGGGCCGAGGCCTTGCCGATGCCGGAGGTGGCTCCGGTGATGACGATGGTGGCGCCCTTGACCGCCGCGCGCGTGCCGCGGTCCGCCCGGATCGTGGGGTCGAGGTTCTGCTCCCAGTAGTCCCAGATGGCCGAGGCGTACGCGGAGAGCTCCGGCACCTCGATGCCGGAGTCGGCGAGCGCTGCTGTCGTGGCTGCCGCATCGAACGTCGTCGGCAGGTTGAGGTGGGCGAGCACCTCGGGCGGTACGCCGAGGCGACCCACGGTCGCCTGGGCAACCGCATGTCCCGGGCCGGAGTCGACGACCCTGGAGACGACGGAGCTGAGCAACGTGTCGGTGACCCGGTCGGTCACCTCGTTGTCGAGCGACAGCTTGATCTGGGGAGCACCCGCGGCCCCCGCAAGCGTCGCCATCACGTCGAGGTTGGACTGCGGTGTCGGGTTGACGAGGTGGAACGCTCGCCCGTCGAGACCGGGTTGGTGCGCGAGTTCGTTCATCGCCTTGGCGACGAAGTCGACCGGCACGATGTTGGTACGCCCGAGACCCGCAGCGGCGAGCGGCAGCCAGGACGGCAGGTGGTCGCGCAGCGTCTTGAGCAGGGGCAGGAAGTAGTAGGGACCGTCGATCTTGTCGATCTCTCCAGTCTCGGAGTCGCCGACGACGACCGCCGGGCGATAGACACGCCACGGCATCGTCGCGGTCTCTCGTACGAGCTTCTCGGAGCCGAACTTGGTGCGGTGATAGTCCGACTGGAAGCCCTGGCCCTCGTCGAACATGTCCTCGGTGAACCGACCGTGGAAGTCGCCCGCCGCCGCGATCGACGAGACCTGGTGAAATGTGCCGGCGTTGACGGCCTCGGCGAGCTCGAGAGCGTTGCGCGTGCCGTCAAGGTTGAGCCGGTCGTTCTCGCGCTTGGTCGCGGTCATGTCGTACGACGCCGCGAGGTGGAAGACGTGCTTGATCTTGCCGGTGTTCTCGGCGATCCAGTCGTCGCTGACGCCGAGGCGCGACTCGGTCAGCTCGCCCGTCACGATCTTGACCCGCGTCGATCGGTTCCACTGATAGGCAAATCGCTCGAGCTTGTCCTCCGATCCGGGACGTACGAGCACGTGGATCGGGCCCTTGCGGGTGGCCACGAGCTCGACCAGCAAGCGGCGACCGATGAATCCTGTGGCGCCAGTGACGAAGTAGGTCATCGGATCACCGTAGGGCGAATTCGTACGGACGGGTAAGAATGAGGGCAACAGCACATCGGAGGCAATCGTGTTCTATCCGCTCACCGTGAACGACTTCCTCGACCGAGCCGTGACGGTCTATCCCGACCGCATCGCGATCATCGATGAGCCCAACCAGCCCGCCGAGTCGTGGGGTGAGATCACGTACGCCGAGCTGGGCCGCCGCGCCCGCGCCCAGGCTGCATCTCTCGATGAGATGGGTGTGCCGATCAGCGGTCGGGTCGCGATCGTCTCGCAGAACTCCGCGCGCATGCTGACGTCATTCTTTGGCGTCTCGGGCTGGGGACGGGTGCTGGTGCCGGTCAACTTCCGGCTCGCCGTGGCCGAGATCCGCTACATCGTGGAGCACTCGGGCGCCGAGGTGTTGATGGTCGACCCCGACCTGCGACACCTGGTCGACGAGGTCGAGTGCAAGCGCACCTTCGTCCTGGGGGAGGACGACGACAAGATCTGGGGATCGACCGCAGAGCCGGAGCCCTGGGCGGGCGACGAGGGCGCAACGGCGACGATCAACTACACGTCCGGCACCACGGCCAGGCCCAAGGGCGTACAGCTGACCCACCGCAACAACTGGCTGAACGCCACCGTCTTCGGCTGGCAGGCGTCGGTGTCGGACCGCGACGTCTACCTCCACACGTTGCCGATGTTCCACGCCAACGGTTGGGGTCACCCGTTCACCGCGACCGGCATGGGCGCAACGCACGTCGTGCTCCGCCAGGTCGACGGCCCCGAGATCCTCAAGCGCATCGAAAAGCACGGCGTCACCTACCTGTGCGCAGCACCCGCCGTCGTCGCCGCAGCACTCGACGGCGCCAAGACGTGGGAGGGCGAGATCCCCGGACGCGATCGCGTACGCATCATCGTCGCCGGCGCTCCGCCGCCGACACGCACGATCGAGCGCGTACGCGAGGAGCTCGGCTGGGAGTTCATCCAGATCTACGGACTCACCGAGACCGCGCCTCTGCTGACGATGAGCAGGATGCGTGCCGAGTGGGATGATCTCGACCCGCACCAGCAAGCGCTCAACCTCGGTCGTGCCGGCGCTCCCGCAATCGGCGTACGGATGAAGATCGACACTCCGTCTGATGATGGGGTGGGCGAGGTGCTGGCGCAGTCCAACCACAACCTCGAGTCGTATTGGGACAACCCCGAGGCCACCGCAGATGCGCAGGCCGGCAACTGGTTCCACACCGGCGACGGCGGCACCTTCGAGGACGGCTACATCGCGATCGCCGACCGCAAGAAGGACGTCATCATCACCGGCGGCGAGAACGTCTCCTCGATCGAGGTCGAGGACGCGCTGACGTCACACCCCGCGGTCAAGGAGGTCGCCGTGATCGGCATCCCTGATGAGAAATGGGGCGAGCTCATCACCGCCCTGATCGTGCTGGATCCCGACGAGGACCCGGTCGACGAGGCGGGACTGATCGAGCACTGCCGCGAGCACCTTGCGGGTTACAAGTGCCCCAAGAAGATCGAGTTCCGCGAGGAGCTGGCTCGCACGGCGACCGGCAAGCTGCAGAAGTTCAAGCTCCGTCAGCCGTTCTGGGAAGGCCACGATCGCCAGGTCAACTGACAGTTGGGATACCATCGGTATCTCAAAGCCGACGGGACACCCATGACCACGCTGCACGACTCACTCACCCTGCCCTGCGGACAGGTGCTCGACAACCGGCTGATGAAGTCGGCCATGAGCGAGGTGCTCGGCGACAAGTTGCATGCGCCCACGCCCAAGCTCGACCAGCTCTACCGCACGTGGGGCAAGGGCGGCTACGGCCTCCTCGTCACCGGCAACGTCATGGTCGACCGCACCCAGATCGGCGAGCCGGGCAATGTCGTGATCGAGGACGAGCGCGATCTCGACGCTCTGTCGCGCTGGGCCAAGTCGACCCAGGACACCGGCACCCCGATCTGGATGCAGATCAACCACCCGGGCCGTCAGGCCAACCTTGCCGCAGTGCGCCAGCGTCCGGTCGCCCCCAGCCCGATCGCCGTGAAGATCCCGGGAGCGTCGAAGCCCCGTGAGCTGACCGGCGCTGAGATCGAGGACATCATCGAGCGGTTCGCCAACACCGCCGCGGTGGCAGAGACCGCCGGGTTCAACGGCGTCCAGGTGCACGCTGCTCACGGCTACCTGGTCGCACAGTTCCTCTCGCCGCTGTCGAACGTTCGCGATGACGAGTGGGGCGGCGACCCCGAACGACGTATGCGCTTCGTCCTCGAGGTCGTCCGTCGCATCAGGTCTCGCGTCTCTCCGGGCTTCGCAGTCGGCATCAAGCTCAACTCCGCAGACTTCCAGCGCGGTGGGTTCACCGAAGAGGAGTCCCGCGACGTCGTCGCCAAGCTGGCCACCGAGGGGCTCGACCTGATCGAGGTCAGCGGAGGCAGCTACGAGGCGCCGGCCATGATGGGCAGCGCCGCCAAGAGCACCCGCGACCGTGAGGCGTACTTCCTGGAGTACGCCCGCACCATCCGCGATGTTGCCGGCAACGTCCCGCTCGCCGTCACCGGCGGCAACCGTACCCGCGTGGCGATGGAAGCCGCGCTGGCCTCCGGTGACTGCGACATGATCGGTCTCGGCCGCCCGACGGCCACGACACCACATGCCGGCAACACCCTCCTCGAGTCCGAGGAGTCACGGATCGACTCCCACTCTGTCGGCTACAAGGGCGGCCTGATCGGCAAGATGATCGACGTCAAGGCCATCAACAGCGCCGTCGACCTCGCCTGGCACGAGGACCAGCTCCACCGCATCGGCAAGGGCAAGGAGCCGGACGTCAAGCGCGGCAAGGGCCGTACGACTGCGGCCCTGATCGCCCGCAGCCGCCGCGGCGCGTTCACCAAGAAGCGCAGCTAGACAGAAGCGCCGTCGCGCAGCTGGGCTGAGAGCGGGCAGTCGAACGGATCGCGCGCGCGCAGGCCGACGTTGTTGAGGTAGTCGACGACGATCGCGTAGGAGTGGAAGAGCCCGACCTCCATGTAGTTGATGCCCTCGCGCTCGCAGTGTGCGCGGACCAGCGGCTGCGCCCTCTTGAGGTTGCAGCGCGGCATGCTCGGGAACAGGTGGTGCTCGATCTGGTAGTTGAGTCCACCCATGGCCCAGTCGACGACGGGGTTGCCGCGTACGTTGCGCGACACCATGACCTGGCGGCGCAGGAAGTCGAGCTTCATCTCCGGCGGGATGATCGGCATGCCCTTGTGCGCCGGAGCGAACGAGGCGCCGAGGCAGAAACCGAAGACAGCCATCTGGATCGCGAAGAACGACAGCGCCTTGCCCAGCGGCAGGAAGGTCAGCAAGATCGCGACATAGACGGCGAGGCGGGTGACCACGAGGAACAGCTCGGTACGACGCCACGGCTGGTTGGACGTCCTGTCGCGCGCCGTGCGGATGCTCTCTGCGTGGAGGTTCAGACCCTCGAGTGTCAGCAGCGGGAAGAACAGCCAGCCCTGTCGCTTGACGAACCAGCCGGCGAATCCGCTCGTACGCTGCGCGACGATGCCTGGCGTGAACGCGATCGCGCCCGGTCCGATGTCGGGGTCGTAGCCCTCGAGGTTGGGGCCCTTGTGGTGCATGGCGTGCTTGTTGCGCCACCACGCGAAGCTCAGGCCGGCGAAGGCGCCGGCGAGGATGCGGGCGGTCCACGAGTTCCACTTGCCCGACGTGAACATCTGACGATGTGCAGCGTCGTGACCGAGGAAGCCGAACTGGGTGACGATGACTCCGAGGGCAGCGGCGAGGATCAGCTGGAACCACGAGTTGCCGAGCAGGAAGAAGCCCACCCAGATCGCGAAGAACGCCGCCACGTGGGCGCCGATCTGCAACCAGTAGTAGCCGTGCTTGCGCTCGAGGAGTCCGGCGTCCTTGACGTCCTGCATCAGCTCGGTGAAGTGGCTGACGTACTGCTCACCTTGTGCGGGCTCAGACCTGGTCTGTTGTTGCGTCATGTGCGGCCCCTTCCGGCGGACCGTGCATCGCAGTCGTTGCGGCCGTGCGCCGCGGACTGACTACGCGCTTTCAGCATGGCACACCTGAGGTCACCTGCCACTGCGGGAAGCCACCCAGATCACCCCGGTCAGCTCAGGACGAGGAGCAGGTCTCCGCCTTCGGCCTGGCGCGTGTCGCTGATGACGAGACGCTCGACGGTCCCGGCATTGGTCGCGGTGATCGCGGCCTCCATCTTCATGGCTTCGATCGTCGCGACAGTCTGTCCCGCTTCGACCTTGTCGCCCTCGGCGACCAGTGGGTTGACGACTCCGGCGAACGGTACGGCCACGTGTTGGGCGTTGCCGGCGTCGGCCTTCTCCGAGGAGGTGACCTTGGAGTCGACCGAACGGTCGCGCACCTCGATGGGCCGCAGCTGACCATTGATCGTGCCGAGGACGTTGCGCATGCCTCGCTCGTCGGCATCGCCGATCGCCTCGACGCCGAACAGCAGCAGGTTGCCCTCGGAGATCTCGACCTCGGTCTCCTTGTCGGTGCGCAGACCGTAGAAGAACGCCCGGGTGGGTACGACGGCGAGGTCGCCGTACTGCTGTCGAGCCGAGTCGAAGTCCTCGGTCGGCCCGGGGAACAGCAGCCGGTTGAGGGTGTGGCGGCGATCACCCCCTTCTGACGATGGAGCGAGACCGTCGCGATCGGCATCGTCGAGCTCGGTCATGCGGACCTTGGTGTTGCGACCTTCGAGTGCCTTGGTGCGGAACGGCTCGGGCCAGCCACCGGGCGGGTCGCCGAGCTCACCGGACAGGAAGCCGATGACGGACTCGGGGATGTCGAACGATGCCGGGTCATCGGCGAAGGCCTTCGGATCGGCGCCGACGGCGACGAGATGGAGGGCCAGGTCGCCCACGACCTTGGACGACGGAGTGACCTTGACGATGTTGCCGAGGATGTCGTTGGCGGCGGCGTACATGTCCTCGATCTGCTCGAACTTCTCGCCGAGTCCCAGGGCGATGGCCTGGGTGCGCAGGTTGGAGAGCTGGCCGCCGGGAATTTCGTGTCGGTAGACGCGGCCGGTCGGCGCCGGCAGTCCCGACTCGAACGGTGCGTACATGCGACGTACGGCTTCCCAGTAGGGCTCGAGCGCGTTGATCGCGTGGATGTCGAGGCCGGTCTCGCGCGGCGAGTAGTCGGTCGCCGCGACCAGGGCGGACATGGGTGGCTGGCTCGTGGTGCCGGCGAGGGCTGCCGAGGCGACATCGACCGCGTCGACTCCTGCGTCGATCGCGGCGAGCAGGGTGGCGAGCTGGCCGCCGGCGGTGTCGTGGGTGTGGAGATGCACCGGCAGGTCGAAGCGTTCGCGCAAGGCGGTGACGAGCGTACGAGCGGCGGGCGCGCGCAACAGTCCGGCCATGTCCTTGATCGCGAGCACGTGCGCACCGGACTCGACGATGCTGTCGGCGAGGTGCAGGTAGTAGTCGAGCGTGTAGAGCTTCTCGGCCGGATTGGAGAGGTCGCCGGTGTAGCAGAGCGCGACCTCGGCGATCGTCGTCCCGGTCTCGCGCACAGCCTCGATCGCCGGACGCATCTGGTCGACGTCGTTGAGCGCGTCGAAGATGCGGAAGATGTCGATGCCGGTCTCGGCGGCCTCCTCGACGAAGGCGGCCGTGACCTCGGTCGGATAGGGCGTGTAGCCGACGGTGTTGCGGCCGCGCAGCAGCATCTGCAGGCAGATGTTGGGTGCCGCTTCGCGCATCGCGGCGAGCCGCTCCCACGGGTCTTCCTTGAGGAATCGCAGCGCCACGTCGTAGGTTGCGCCGCCCCAGGCCTCGATCGACAACAGCTGCGGGGTCATGCGGGCGACGTGCGGAGCCACGCGTACGAGGTCACGGGTGCGTACGCGGGTGGCGAGCAGCGACTGGTGCGCGTCGCGGAAGGTCGTGTCGGTGACCCCGACGGTGTCGCGATCGCGAAGCGCTGCGGCAAATCCCTCGGGGCCGAGCTCGGCGAGCAGCTGGCGCGACCCGTCGGGCGGCGAAGCACCGAGGTCGATCTTGGGGAGCTTGGAGGCCGGGTCGATCTTGGTCGGCGACGAACCATGCGGCTTGTTGACCGTGACATCAGCGAGCCAGGCGAGGATCTTGTCGGCCGGATCAGTGGTGACCTGGGCTTCGAGCAGCTCAGGGTGCTCGTCGATGAAGGTCGTCGTCACCGCGCCGCCGGTGAAGTCCGGGTGCGCCAGCAGGCCCTTGAGGAACGAGATGTTGGTCGAGACGCCCCCGACGTGGAACTCCCCCAGCGCCCGCTCGGCCCGGCCGACGGCCGTGGCGAAGTCACGGCCGCGACAGGTGAGCTTGGACAGCATCGAGTCGAAGTGCGCACTGATCGTCGCTCCGGTGTAGACCGTGCCACCGTCCAGACGTACTCCCGGACCACCCGGCGACCGATAGGACGTGATCGTCCCGGTGTCGGGACGGAAACCGTTGGACGGGTCCTCGGTCGTGATGCGGCACTGCAGAGCGAAGCCACGGGCCTTGATGTTCTCCTGCACGTCGAGACCCAGATCGGCGAGCGTCTCACCGGCCGCGATGCGCATCTGCGCCTGCACGAGATCGACGTTGGTGACCTCCTCGGTCACGGTGTGCTCGACCTGGATGCGCGGGTTCATCTCGATGAAGACGTACCGCCCGTCGGCGCCCAACAGGAACTCGACAGTTCCGGCACACGAGTAGTTGATCGACTCGGCGAAACGTACGGCGTCGGCGCACATCGCCTTGCGGGTGTCGCGATCGAGATCCGGTGCCGGTGCGATCTCGACGACCTTCTGGTGGCGCCGCTGCACCGAGCAGTCACGCTCACGCAGATGCACCACATGACCCGTCTGGTCGGCGACGATCTGCACCTCGATGTGTCGGGCGTCGACGACGGCTTCCTCGATGAAGCAGGTCGGGTCACCGAACGCTCCGTCGGCCTCACGCATCGCCGCCTCGATCGACTCGCGCAAGATCGCCGGATCGTCGACCCTGCGCATGCCGCGCCCACCACCACCGGCAACGGCCTTCACGAACAGCGGGTAGTTGAGCGAGTCCGAAGCGGTCATCAGCTCATCGACGTCGGCTGACGGCTCCACCGAGTTGAGTGTCGGTACACCGGCGGCCTTGGCGGCGGCGATCGCCCGCGCCTTGTTGCCGGTGAGCTCCAGCACCTCCTTGGCAGGGCCGATGAACGTGATGCCGGCGTTCTCGCACGCCTCAGCGAGGTCGGGGTTCTCCGACAGGAAGCCGTAGCCGGGATAGATCGCATCGGCGCCAGCCTTCACCGCGGTGTCGACGATCGCCTGCGGATCGAGGTAGGCGCGTACGGCATGCCCCGGCTCGCCGATCTCGTACGCCTCGTCGGCTCGTACGCGGTGCTCCGAACCACGATCCTCGACCGGGAAGACAGCGACGGTACGCGCGCCAAGCTCATGAGCGGCACGGAAGGCACGAATCGCGATCTCACCGCGATTGGCCACGAGGATCTTCTGGAACACCGGGACCATCCAAAGCTCAGAGCGAACGGAGCTCCAACCTATCCCGCGAACATCACGTACTCATTTCGAGGGGACCCTCATGTTTCGGGCGTTGGGTTAACGTGTGGTTCGTACTCATTCAACGGGGGGTGACATGGGTTCCGGACTGTCGATCAACGGAGTCAGCAAGTCGTACGGCGACCTGCAGGCGCTCGACGAGGTGTCGTTCGAGGTACGGCCGGGAGAGCTGTTCGGCTTCGTCGGCAGCAATGGCGCAGGCAAGACCACCACGATGCGCATCGTCCTCGGAGTGTTGTCGGCGGACGCCGGGACGGTGACCCTCGACGGCACACCGATCAACGGAGAGATCCGGCGGCGCATCGGCTACATGCCCGCCGATCGTGGGCTATATCCCAAGATGAAGGTCGGCGCACAGCTCACCTACTTCGCCCGGCTCCACGGCATGTCGCCTCAGGAGGCAGCCGACTCCGTGCGCCACTGGACCGAACGCCTCGGCATCGACTCCCGCGTCAACGACACGGTCGACACGTTGAGCACCGGCAACCAGCAGCGCGTGCAGCTCGCCGCCGCGCTCGTCCACGATCCGCAGGTCTTGGTGCTCGATGAGCCCTTCTCCGGACTCGACCCGGTCGCGGTCGACGTGATGAGTGAGGTGCTGAGCGACAAGAGCGCCGCCGGCGTGCCCGTGATCTTCTCCAGTCATCAGCTCGAGCTCGTCGAGCGACTGTGCGACCGCGTCGGCATCTTGTCCAACGGCGCACTCGTTGCGGTGGGAACCGTCGAGGAGCTGCGCTCTGGCCAGCCCCGGCGCCTCGAGGTGCTCAGCGAGTCTGCGCCGCAGGGCTGGGCAGACAAGCTGCCTGACGTACGTACGATCTCGTCCGCAGACGGCCGGTACGTCCTCGAGCTCGCCGATGCTGCTGACGACCAGGACGTGCTCACCGCCGCACTCGGCCATGGCGCCGTGACCGGGTTCTCGCGCACCGTCACACCGCTGTCTGAGCTCTACCGCGAGGTGGTTTCCTCATGACTCATGCATCTCCGTCGTCGCGCTCCACCGTGCGACTCGTGGCTCAACGAGAGTTCACGACGCGGGTCCAGACCAAGGCATTCGCCATCAGCGTCTCGGTGATGCTCGCGATCATCATCATCGGCACGGTCGTCGGGTCGATCCTCGCCAACAAGGACGATGCGACCACGGTCGCCGTGACCGGGAGGTCCGAGCAGCTGTCGTCGGCCCTGGACCAGTCGGCCAAACGGCTCAACACGTCCATCGACGTCAGCTCAGTCGCCGACGAGGCGAAGGCTCGGGCGGCCGTCCGCGACGGCGACACCGACCTGGCCGTCATCGCCGAGAGCAACGGCACGTTCACGGTCGTCACCGAAAAGGATCTCGGCGACGACATGCAGGCAGTCGTCGAGACCGCAGCGCAGTCGATCGGACTTGATCGCGCTCTCGCCGCCCAGGACGTCGACGTCGACACGTTCTCGAGCGACATCGCCGGAGCATCGGTCAAGGTCGACGTGCTCGACCCATCTGACCCGGACAAGGGCCAGCGACTCGTGCTGGCGTACATCGCAGTGCTCCTGCTGTTCTTCTCGGTCTACCTCTACGGCTTGTACGTCGCGATGGGCGTGGTCGAGGAGAAGTCGAGTCGGGTCGTCGAGCTGCTGCTGTCGACCATCAAGCCTCTCGACCTGCTGATCGGCAAGGTCATCGGGATCGGCGCGGTCGGCCTGGTGCAGGTGGTCGCGTTCGGAGGTGTGGGTCTGGTGGCCGGGCTCGCAACAGGGCTGATCACCGTCACGGGAACTGCTGTTGCGCTGCTCGGCTTCGTCGTGATCTGGTACGTCCTCGGGTTCACCTTCTTCGCCATGCTCTACGCAGCGTTCGGCTCACTGGTGGCGCGACAGGAAGACGTCAACGCCGCGACGACGCCGCTCAACATCCTGGCGTTTGCCACGTTCTTCGCGGCCCAGTCCGCGTTGAGCGACCCGTCTGCCGGCTGGATCAGCACGCTGGCCTGGGTGCCGCCGTTCTCGGCGACAGTCATGCCGATGCGGGTGGCGGCAGGCGTCGCCAGCCCACTTGAGATGGTGGCAACGATTGTCATCATGCTGGTCACGATCGCCATCGCGGCGGTGTTCGCCGCCCGCGTCTACGAGAACTCGGTGCTCAACACCGGAGGGCGTCAGACGCTCAAGAGCGCCCTCAACCGCTGAGTTTTGGGCGATTTGCCTCGACAGCGAACCACTGCCGGGAGGATGATCGTGAAGCCGCCTTACAGCGCATCCTTCGCCACCTTGGAGCTCGCATGTCTACACGTCTTGGCCCTCACAGCTCCCAGGTCCGCAGGTTGACGGCTCGCTTCGCCGTTGCCGGCGTTGCAGCGCTCGCAGCTGTCGTGAGCACCGCGCCGGTGGCTGTCGCCGACGATGACGTTGTCCCGTCGACACCGGTACGACCGAGACACAGACCCGATGCCCGCAGATCCGGCCCCCGCCGACTCCACGCCTGTCGAGGAGCCCGCTGTCTCCACGCCTGTCGAGGAGCCCGCCGCGGAGGCACCGACGGTGGAAGTGCCCACCGACGAGTCGACCGGGGCGACCACGGTTGAGCGCCCGGCACCCGAAGCCCTGGCCGCAGCGGCCGTCGCAGAGGACGAGGCAGTGGTGCCCGACTTCGGCTACAACAAGTTCCGCGTCGGTGTCCGAATCGCCGACGGCTCCACCGTTCCCGACGGTGTCACGACACTCGGCTCAACCATCACCATCGTCGAGACAGGACCCGGCGTCGACGACGATCCCAATGACGCTGTCGAAGGCACCAGAACAACCACGTGCACCACCACCATCGATGCTGGAGCTGCCGGCACGTTCTGCGATGACCTCAACAGCCTCGGGTTCGGGTGGGACCCAGCGCTCTACCTGGCCGCGTTCGGAGATGTCGTCACCGTCACCCAGACAACCGTCAATTCGGGACTCACGATCATCGACGGCGTCAAGGTTGTCGTCCCGACCTGGACCCTCAGGAAGACAACTGCGGTGAAGGCGTGAACACGGGCGACGTGATCTTGACCGACGCACCACTGCCCGTCAAAGAGCCCGATCCGGAGCCCGCGGATAGCCTGCCGAGACGCTGATGTTGCCCGACACCGGTGGCTCTAACTCTGACCTGCTCGCACTCAGTCTGGCCATGATTGGCAGCGGTGCTTGGTTGGTCCGGCGCGGCGGCCAGCCTCGACGCCGGTCCGATGCCCTTGTCTGAGCCGCCGAAGGTCGGACTCTGGCAGTGCGTCGCCGTACGCGCTGAGGGCACGCCCGCCTGGTTCGCCGTCGTCTGGTCTGCCCATCTGCCCGATGACCAACGGGTCGAGCTGCCTGAGGCCGATGCGCTCGAAGTGATCGGCGATCGGGCGATGTGCATTGCGCGCTACGACGACGACAACAATGTTGCAAGCCTCGCCGTGACGCCGCTCCTTGCACCCAAGGCGCCGCCGTTGTGGTTCGCAGAGATCCCCGAGCCTGACGGCGCGCCACCGGCATCCAGTCTGGTGGCCTTCTCCGGGCACGACGTGGACCCTGGCTCGCTGCTCGATTCTGAAGGTCTGCGCACTGTCACGGTCAGGTCGAGCGATCAGGTCGCGGCGATCAGGTGGTACCCCTCCACCGGAGAGGCGGATCAGATCTACGTCGCACCCGATCGACGGCGCCAATCCATCGGCACAGCGATCCCGCTCGCGGCAAGCACCCTCAACCTGGCACGCGGCCTGCCTCGGCTCTGGGGTGACGGTCAGCGGACCGCCATGGGCGATCGGCTGGCCAAGGCGAGCCCCTACAGTCATCGCTTCGCCGAGCTGACCCACCTCGCGCCGCCCATGACACCGTTCGAGCCAGCGCTAGTCAGCGGCGCTTGCGCCAGATCATGACCTGGTTGTCGGCGAACGGCACTGGCAGGTTCTGCACCTGGCCCGCCGCGGCAAGGGCGAGCTGCAGCTCGGCCACTCGCTGACGCAGGGCATCGACCTGGTGCTCGAGCTCGATGACCCGTCGTACACCTTCGAGACCGAGGCCCTCTGCGGTCAGTCGGGCGACCTGGCGGAGCAGCTCGATGTCGCGTAGCGAGTAGCGGCGCCCGCCGCCGCCGGTGCGGCCGGGGACGACGAGCTCGAGCCGGTCGTACGTACGGAGTGTCTGCGGGTGCAGGCCGGAAAGCTCAGCGGCAACGCTGATGACAAAGACCTTGGCCTCAGGTCCCGGCGGGCTGAACGGCTCCGACATCACTTCACGCCCTCGAACAGTCCGTCGCGCGGCGAGGTCGTGCCACGGCTCTCACGCAGCTTCTCAAGAGCTTCGCGCGCCTCATCTGACAGGGTCGCCGGCACCCGCACCTCAACGGTGACGAGCAGGTCGCCCTTGCCGCCGGCCCGCTTGACCGCACCCTTGCCGGTGGCGCGGAACGTACGGCCATTGGGCGTGCCCGCGGGGATCTTGATGCGTACGGGCGGTCCTTCGAGTGTCGGCACCTGGATCTCGGCGCCGAGAGCTGCCTCGTCGAACTCGACGGGGACCGAGATCGTGAGGTTGTCTCCCTTGCGACCGAACAGCTTGTGCGGTTGCACGTGCACGACCAGGAACAGATCGCCGTTGGGCCCACCGGCTTCGCCCTTGCCGCCCTTGCCCTTGAGGCGGATGCGCTGGCCGTCCTTGACTCCGGCCGGCACCTTGACCTGCAGGGTGCGGCTGGACGGTGCGCGGCCAGAGCCACGGCACGTGTCGCAGGCGTGCTCGACGACGAGTCCACGGCCGCGGCACTGGTCGCAGGGCTCGGTCATGGCGAAGAGTCCGCCGGCCGTGCCGGTCTGCGATCCACTGCCCTGGCACTTGGAGCACACCTTGGGGGTCGTGCCCGGCTTGGCGCCAGTGCCGTGACACGTCGGGCAGGGCTCATCACTCGTCAGGCGCAGCGGCAGCGTGGCTCCGTCAACGGCCTGTTGGAAGGTGATCGACGCCTCGGTCTCGAGGTCGTCACCCTTACGGGCAGCCGACTGACGCCCGCGACCACGGCCGCGGCCTCCACCGAAGAGCCCGCCGAACAGGTCGCTGAAGTCAGGCTGTCCGCCCGGGCCGGGTTGGCCGTATCCGCCGGCCGCGCCCTTGAACTGCCCGAACATGCTGCGCTGGTCGTCGTACTCCTTGCGCTTGTCCTTCGACGAGAGCACGGCGTACGCCTCGGAGACGCCCTTGAAGCGCTCCTCGGCTGCCTTGTTGCCGGGGTTGGAGTCGGGGTGGTTGTCACGGGCCAGCTTGCGATAGGCCTTCTTGATCTCGTCTTGCGACGCGTCCTTCTTGACGCCGAGGACCTTGTAGAAGTCCTTGGTCGACCAGTCACTGGCTGCCATGACAACCCTCCCTTCTGTTACTCGTCCGGAGCTTCATCGGTCAGCGGTGCTGCCGATCCTTCTGCTGATTCTGGCTGTAGGTCCTCGGATGCCGGCTCGACCACGCCGACAGTCGCCGGGCGCAAAACCCGGTCTCCGTGGCGGTAACCGATGCGCAGCACGCTGTCGATCGTCGTGGTGTCGACGTCGGATGACTCGCCCGCGTGGAAGACCGCTTCGTGCACCGCGGGATCGAACGCCTCACCCTTGGTGCCGAACGACTCGAGACCGTGCTTGGCGGCGAGCTGATGGATCGCATCGGCGACGGCCTTGAAGCCGCCCTCGAGCTCACCGTGCTCGTCCGCACGACCGATGTCGTCGAGCACCGTCAGGAGTGACTGCAGGACAGCAGTCTCACCCTGTGCTCGTACGAGCTCACGATCGCGATCAACACGACGCTTGTAATTGACGTACTCGGCCTGAAGGCGTTGCAGGTCTGCCGTACGTTCGGCGAGCTGCTGCTCCAGGGACGGCGGGGCCGGGGCCTCAGCCGGCGGAGTTTCCTCCGCCGGCGTCGGCTCCTGCTCGGGGACCTGGCCGTCGTCCGGCTGGGTCACTTCTGCTCGGTGTCCTCGTCAACGATCTCGGCCTCGACGACATCGTCGTCATCGTTGCCGGCATCGTCACCGGTCGGTGCACTGTCCTGCGCCTCGGCTGCTGCCGCTGCGTACATCGCCTCGCCCATCTTGGAGCTGGACTCACCGAGCTTGGCCACGGCTGCCGCAACGGCGTCCGCGTCCTCGCCCTTGAGCGACTCGTTGAGCGCGTCGAGGTCAGCCTGCACCTCGGCCTTGAGCTCGTCGCCGACCTTGTCGCCGTTCTCCGCGAGGAACTTCTCGGTGGAGTGCGACAGCGACTCGGCCTGGTTGCGGGTCTCGACGGCCTCGCGGCGTGCCTTGTCCTCCTCGGCGTACTGCTCAGCGTCCTTGACCATCTTGTCGATGTCGTCCTTGCTGAGCGCGGAGCCGCCGGTGATCGTCATCGACTGCTCCTTGCCGGTGCCGCGGTCCTTGGCGGACACGTTGACGATGCCGTTGGCATCGATGTCGAACGTCACCTCGATCTGCGGCACGCCACGCGGGGCCGGGGGCAGGCCGGTGAGCTCGAACGTGGCCAGCAGCTGGTTGCCCGCCGCCATCTCGCGCTCACCCTGGTAGACCTGGATCGCCACAGACGGCTGGTTGTCGTCGGCCGTGGTGAAGACCTCGGACCGCTTGGTGGGGATCGTCGTGTTGCGCTCGATGAGCTTGGTCATCACGCCGCCCTTGGTCTCGATGCCGAGGCTCAGCGGGGTGACGTCGAGGAGCAGGACGTCCTTGACCTCGCCCTTGAGGACGCCGGCCTGGAGGCTGGCGCCGATGGCGACGACCTCGTCAGGGTTGACGCCCTTGTTGGGCTCCTTGCCACCGGTCAGCTCCTTGACGAGCGTCGCGACGGCCGGCATACGGGTCGATCCACCAACCAGGACGACGTGGTCGATCGCGCTGAGCGCGACGCCTGCGTCCTTGATGACGCTGTTGAACGGCGCCTTGGTGCGCTCGAGCAGATCGTGCGTGATCTTCTCGAACTCCGAACGGGACAGCGTCAGGTCGAGGAACACGGGGTTCTTCTCGGCGTCGACGGTGATGTACGGAAGGTTGATCGAGGTCGACTGGCTGGACGACAGCTCGATCTTGGCGCGCTCGGCGGCCTCGCGGATGCGCGGCATCGCCATCTTGTCCTTGGTCAGGTCAAGGCCGGTGTCGCTCTTGAACTTCGCGACGATCCAGTCGATGACCTTCTCGTCCCAGTCGTCGCCACCGAGGTGGTTGTCACCGCTGGTGGCCTTGACTTCGATGACGCCATCACCGATCTCGAGCAGCGACACGTCGAACGTGCCTCCACCGAGGTCGAAGACGAGGATCGTCTGGTCGTCGGCCTTGTCGAGTCCGTACGCGAGCGCTGCCGCGGTGGGCTCGTTGATGATGCGGCTGACGTTGAGTCCGGCGATCTCGCCGGCTTCCTTGGTCGCCTGGCGCTGGTGGTCGTTGAAGTAGGCCGGCACGGTGATGACCGCATCGGTGACCGGCTCACCGAGGTAGGCCTCGGCATCGCGCTTGAGCTTCTGCAGGATGAATGCAGAGATCTGTTGGGGGTTGAACGACTTGCCGTCGATGTCGACGGTCCAGTCGGTGCCCATGTGGCGCTTGACCGAACGGACCGTACGGTCGACGTTGGTCACGCCCTGGCGCTTGGCGACTTCGCCAGCGAGAACTTCGCCGTCCTTGGCGAACGCCACGACCGAGGGGGTCGTGCGCGCGCCCTCGGCGTTGGCGATGACGGTGGGCTCGCCACCTTCGAGCACGGCGACGACCGAGTTGGTCGTACCGAGGTCAATTCCGACCGCTCTGGCCATGGTGTTTCCTCCTGTGGGGTGTTGCTTCGGGTTGCAAGACTTCAGTCAACTGACTTGAGTCTGATCTTATCAACTCTCGCCAACACTCCAAAATTCCAGTCCAGGGAAGAATTTCGCGTAGATTCCTCGACGTGACCACACCGACCGGCACGCCTGAGCAGGATGAGCTCGCCCGCGCGATCCTCGACCTGCTCACCGAGACCACCAGCCGCCAGATCTCACGAGAGATCGCGCACCTGGCAGACATCGCGGTCGACACCCACGACGACGGCTCGCACGTCGCACCGCAGGGTCTGGCCATGCCGTCGTCCGGCGCAATCACCACCCTCGTCGTAGCCACGTCACGCGAGCACCAAGACGTACATGAGCCGATACGGGTCGCGGTCTGGCCGACACAGCAGGGCGACGATCCAGCGTTCGTCGTGACGCTGTCAGATTCCCAGCGCACCCTCCCGATCGCACTGACCGACGTCAAGCCGGAGCTCACCACCCATCTGCGCGGACAGGTCAACGACTTCGTGGCGACGACCGTCGCCCAGGTAGTCACCAAGCTGAACGTCGGGATGCAGCGGACCTACATCCACGAGTCACACGGCGATGCCGCGGAGTACTCCGAAGAGTGACTGTCTGGTCGGAGCGGTGACCAAGCGTCCAAGAGATGCACCGCGGTGGACGCTAACCCACCGCCCACTAGGTGCATTGGGAGTTTGCGGGCTTGGCTGCCCTGAGTTCCGAAGTGGTGCGATTTCGATCTATCCCGTCGCAGGCGCGCTCTCGTTCTTTCCGGCAGGAAGGGCTTCGATCGGTATCAGTGAAACGATCATGAAGATGACGATGGGTGCGAGGGCAAACGGGCCGATCACGAATGACAGCAACAACGCGAGAAGGGGCCAGACCCAGACGGTGACGCCCAATCGATAGGCCAGCTGGAACAGTCCAGGGTCGAGCACATCGCTCCTGAAGAGGCCACGACGCCGCAGGTAGACCATCAGCCAAGAAAACGCGACCATGCTGATCGTCAGCACGATGGACAGCAGCCGAATCCCCGCGACGAAGTCGTCCCGGTCGTCAGCGGCGTCGGCGAGCACCGCGAACGTGAAGGGCTGCAGCGAGTAGGTCAGCATCGCGGCCATCACCAGAAGCATCGCGTAGTGGTCCAGGCCCCTGCTCCAAGCCGATACCCGGCGCATGACTCCCCACCCGGCGACGATCTGCAGGAAGCCCAGCGCATAGACCAGGTACGTCGGCCACTGGTCGATCAGCGCCGATGCCAGATGACCCTGTTCGGCTTCTGGAGGTCGAAGCTCGAGGACGAGCAGTGTGGCGGCGATCGCGTAGACAGCGTCAATGAATGCGTCGACGCGGCCCCAACCAAATTGCGCCTGCTCGGCTGGTCGAAGCGGGGGAAGCCAAGCTGGGCGAGGACTCATCTGCGTACCCTATGGCGACAGTTGGGCGCCCACGCGAGGAACTGCCGAACTCTCGCTTGCTACGCATGGACGCTGGACCCGACGGGTGCATTGGGGTTTGCCGGCTTGCCTGGTTGGTTGGTTGGGCCGACTGGGCGCTCTAGCCGCGCTGGCGGGCAGCTTCGTAGAGGAACACCGTCGCTGCACCCGCGGCGTTGAGCGAGCTGGCGGATCCCGCGATCGGTATGCGGGCGATCGCATCGCAGCCCTCACGCCATCCGGCGCTCATGCCCGACGTCTCATTGCCGATCACCAGCAGCGTCGGGCCCGTGAGGTCGTGCTCCGCGAGGTCCACCTCTCCGGTCTCGTCGGTGCCGACGATGTTCAGGCCCGCCGTGCGGGCCCACGTGGTCACCTCGACATGACTGCGCTCGCGTACGACGGGCAACGCGAACAACGAACCCGTCGACGCCCGCACGGCGCGCGGATCATACGGATCGGCAGCATGTCCGGTGACGATCACGGCACCGGCGCCGAAGGCATCAGCCGCGCGGATCACCGTGCCGATGTTGCCGGGGCTGCTCGGTCGATCGAACACGAGGCCAAGGAACGCCGGACCGACTTCGATGCGCGACAGATGGTCCGGCGGCATCTCGACGACCGCGAGCAGCTCCGCCGTGCCGTCCTCCTTGCCGCTGAGCTCGGCGATCAGCTCGCCCGACATGGCGACGTGATCGGTGGCGACCGACCGGACGATCCCGGTGGCCCAGTCCGACAGGTCGCGGTCGGCGTCATGGATCAGGGCACGTACGGGCCAGCCGTGCTCGATCACCTGGCTGATGGGGCGCACGCCCTGCACCAGGAACTCGCCCGCCCGTTGACGCTTGTTGCGGTTGGCGATCAGCGCTTCCCACTGCTGGAACTGCGCATTGCGCTTGGAGATCTGGTGCACGCCTCGAACCTAGTCGGGTCAGGCATCCTCAGCCGTCAGGGGCTTGGCGATGTTCTCGAGAGTCTCGCCCTCGGCCTTCACGCCGAGGAAGATGGCGACGATGCCCGCGCCGATCATCAGTGCGGCGCCGAGGTAGTAGCCCGGCGCGATGTCGACGATGTTCTTGGACTCGGTGGCATTGTCGATGAGCCTGCCGAAGTAGAGCGGACCGGCGATACCGCCGATCGCGGTGCCGACTGCGTAGAAGAACGCGATGCACATGGCCCGCGTCTCCATCGGGAACACCTCCGACGCCGTGAGGTACGCGGCGCTCGCGCCAGCCGAGGCGAAGAAGAACACCACCATGCCGAACGCTGTCAGCGTCACCGCGGACAGGTCGTCGAGCATGAACCCGGCGATCGCGAGCAGCGACCCCGGAGAGGATGTACGTACCGGCGATCAATGGGACGCGACCGACGCGGTCGAAGAGCGGGCCAAGGAGCAGGGCGCCGGCGAAGTTGCTGACCGCGAATGCCGCGATGTACCAACCGGTCTGCTTCACGTCGAGGAACGTCGACAGACTGTCTCCGAACGTGAAGAAGAAGGCGTTGTAGAGGAACGCCTGACCCGCGAACAGCGAGAGGCAGAGGATTGTCCGCTTCGGATAGAGCGCGAACACCGTGTGTGCGATCGTCGCCATGCCGATCGTCTTGCGTTGCCGGATCGTGATCGTCTCGTCGACGTCCTCCAGGCTGTGGCCGGTCTCCTTCTCGATCCTCGACTCGATGCCTTGGACGATCTTCTCGCCCTCTTGCTCCTTGCCGTGGATGAAGCTCCAGCGCGGGCTCTCCGGCACGTTCTTGCGCACCCACAGCACACCGATGCCGAGGATCGCCCCCAGCGCGAACGCAAACCGCCAGCCGAACTCCGGGTTGACCGTGTCGGGGTTGGTCAGCGGGATGGTGAGCAGCGAGCCTGCAGCGGCGCCGACCCAGAACGAGCCGTTGATCGTGATGTCGATTCGACCGCGGTACTTCGCTGGGATCAGCTCGTCGATCGCGGAGTTGATCGCGGCATACTCGCCACCGATCCCCGTACCGGTGATGAACCGGCACACGAAGTACCAGGTCGGATTCATCGAGAAGGCCGTCAGCACAGTGCCTGTCAGGTAGACGAGCAGCGTGACCATGAACAGCTTCTTGCGCCCGAACCGGTCGGTCAGCTGGCCGAAGAACAGGGCACCGAGGCAGGCTCCTGCGACATAGACGGCGCCGGCCATGCCAACGTCCGAGCTCGTGAGCCCCAGCCCGGTGTCGCCGTCCTTGAGAACCGATGACAGGTTGCCGACGATCGTGACCTCGAGACCGTCGAGGATCCACACCGTGCCGAGCCCAATGACGATCATCCAGTGCCAGCGCGCCCACGGAAGCCGGTCGAGTCGAGCGGGAATGTCAGTCGTGATGCGCCCGAGCTCGGCGCTGGATTTCTGGTCTGTCATGGGGGTGCCATACCCCTGCGATACCAGGCTCAACCGCCCTGGCAGTCGATCGCACGGGCGAGCAGCATGGCGCGTTCCTGCTCGTTCTGGGTGAGCTCGGCGGCGCGCTCGAACTCGGCGCGCGCCTCCGCTCCCCTCCCGAGCTTCGACAGCAGGTCGCCTCGCACGCTCGGGAGCAGGTGGTACGAGCGCAGCTCGGGCAGATCGGCGAGCTGGTCGAGCAGCTCGAGCCCGGCTCCCGGCCCGTGTGCCATCGACAGCGCGACAGCTCGGTTGAGCTCGACGACGGCTGATCCGGTGAGCACGGCCAGCGCTTCGTACAGCGACGAGATGCGGGCCCAGTCGGTCTCCTCGGCCGTGTGCGCCAGCGCGTGGCAGGCCGCGATCTCGGCCTGGAGCACGTACGTACCGGGTTGCCCGCCCAGCGCTCTCGCTCGATCGAGGGCGCCGAGTCCCCGGCGGATCAGCAGCTGGTCCCACCGCGATCGGTCCTGGTCGAGCAGAAGCACCGGCAGGCCATCGGGTCCGATGCGCGCTGCGGTGCGGGAGAGCTGGATCTCCATGAGGGCAAGCAGCCCGAGCACCTCCGGACTATCGGGCACGAGCCCGTTCAGCACGCGACCCAGACGTACGGCTTCCTCGCCCAGGGCGGGTCGCATCCAGTCGTCGCCGGCGGTGGCGGAGTAGCCCTCGTTGAACAGCAGGTAGATCACGCTGAGGACAGCGCTGAGGCGCTCGCAGCGCTCGTTGTCGGCTGGCTCCTCGGTCGGATCATCGACCTCGGCAAGCGTCTTCTTGGCCCGGGTGATGCGAGCGCCGATCGTGGCCTCACTGGTGAGGAACGATCGGGCGATCTCGCTGGTGGTCAGACCGGCGACCAGGCGCAGCGTCAGCGTGCGCTGCGCATCGTCGCCCAGTGACGGGTGGCAGCACACGAACATCAGTCGCAGCACGTCGTCCTCGACGTGATCGACCGCCGTCTCGATTCCGGTCACGATGTCCTTTCCCCTTCCAAAAGCACGGTCCTCTGCGATTTCTCCATAGACACGGTCCTGGCGTTCACGTCGCCTGAACCCGTCGATCGCCCGGCGCTTGGCCACTGCCATCAGCCAGGCAGCGGGATTGTCAGGGATGCCGGTCTCTGGCCACTGCGAGAGTGCGGCTTCGAGCGCATCCTGGGCGAGGTCCTCGGCCAGGCCGACGTCGCGGGTGATGCGTACGAGGGCGGCGACGAGCTTGGTGGACTCGAGCCGCCACACGGACTCGACCGAACGGTGGAGGTCAGAGTCGGTCATGACAACCGATCCAACCACCACCACTCGTCAGGGTCACTCGGGGTCGGTGAGACTTCCGGCGACCTGGCGAAGCTCGGTGAAGAAGGAGTCGGGGATCTCCGGCCAGTTCGCCACGTGCAGCTCGACGAAGCCACGCGTCCACGCTTCGGCGTCCTCGCGTGTCGGCGCGTCGATCATGATGAACCCGCCGACGACCTCCTTGGCCTCGGCGAACGGTCCGTCGGTCGTGGTGACCTTGCCGCCGCGGGGCGCGACGCGGACCGACTCGGCTGTCGGCGCCAGGCCGGCATCAGTGACGACACGTGCGTGTGTCTCGTCGGC
Organism: uncultured Actinomycetota bacterium; assembly: GCA_963849475.1. Classification (GTDB taxonomy): domain Bacteria; phylum Actinomycetota; class Actinomycetes; order Propionibacteriales; family Nocardioidaceae; genus Aeromicrobium. The sequence goes on along the minus strand of CAWKHC010000003.1, from coordinate 134,061 downwards.
GACGTGCGCGATCATCGCGTCGATCAGAGCCTCCGGCGGCTCCTCCGTGACGTATTCATCGAGGTGGATCAGCACGAGGTACTTCATCTCAGGCCTCCGGTCCGAAGACCTGGCGGACCACACTCGTGCCCTCGAAGCCGGGCCACGTGTCGAGGTGGATCTGCATGAACCGACGCGAGTACTCGATCGCCTCTTCGACGGTACGGACGTCGTACATGCCGTAGCCGCCGATGACCTCCTTGGCTTCGGCGAACGGGCCGTCGGTGACCGTGAGCTTGCCACCCGACACCCGGATGTGCGGGCTGGTCTCGATCGGTGCCAGTCCGCCCTGGTCGACCGCGACGCCGGCTTTGACCAGCTCCTCGCCGAAGGCGCCGATGGCCTCGAACAGCTCAGCCGGTGGCGGGCCCCACGGCGCCTTGGGATCGGACTCGATGTAGCTGAGGATTCGCATGATCTCTCCCTTGTCAGTGGCGGGCCCGCTGTGGGTCAGCCTTCATCACTACGTCGACCGACGTCGAGCCAATTCGACACGGACGTGCGAAAACTTTCACCGCACCGCCACGACGACAATGCCGATCGCCACTCCCGCGATCAACACTCCCAGCACGGACGCGAGCATCGCCGGCCCGGCGAAGCCTGGCAGCGGCCGACCGGTGCGTATCGCCAGCTCGACCTGGTGCCAACGTCGCCAGGACTGCCCGATGGCGAGCCCTGCGGCACCTATCAGGAGCAACGACGCCGTCACCTTGACCCACTCGTCGAGGTCGACGGCCGGTGTGTGCACGGCGACCGCTCCGGCCAGCAGCGCGAGAGCCGTACGAGTCCACGCGAGGAACGTGCGTTCATTGGCGAGCGTGAACCGCGCGTCGGGCTCCTCGCCCTCACTGAAGACCTTGCGCGGGAAACGGGAGCCGGTCACGTGGACACCTTGGTGTGCAGGGCGCACAGGTGCTCCGTGGCGACGCAGGACTCGCAGCGATTCATCTGGCGTACGCAGGACACGTCGCCGCAGTCGGCGACATGGTTGCTCGGAGCGCCGCACCGGTCGCATGCCCCAACCAGTGCGGTGTGGTCGGAGAAGTCCATCGTGATGCGATCGTCAAAGACGTACAGCGATCCTTCCCAGAGACCGTCGTCGCCGTACGCCTCGCCGTACGTCGCGATACCGCCGTCGAGCTGATAGACCTCTTGGAAGCCGCGATTCTTCATCAGCGGTGTCAGCACCTCGCAGCGAATGCCGCCGGTGCAATAGGTCACCACCGGCTGATCCTTGAGGTGGTCGTACTCACCGCTCTCGAGCGCGGCGATGAACTCCCGCGTTGTCTCGACCCCGGGGCGTACGGCACCCGCGAAGTGACCGATGTCGGACTCGATCTGGTTGCGGCCGTCGAAGAACACGACATCCTTCTCGGCCACCAGTGCGTGCAGGTCGGCCGGGCTGAGCTTGGTTCCGCCACCGACGATGCCGCCAGCGCCGACCTCGATCTCGTCGGGAGCACCGAACGTCACGAGCTCGTCGCGCACCTTGACGCTCAGCCGCGGGAAGTCGGCGGTCGTGCCGTCCTCGTGGGCACGGCCCTCGCTCCACTTGAAGTCGATGTCCTTGAACGGTGCGTACGCCTTGGTGCCGCGTACGTACTTCTTCATCTCGACGACGTCACCGCCGAGCGTGGCGTTGATGCCGTGCGACGAGATCAGGATGCGGCCGCGCAGGCCGAGCGAGTCGGCGAGCGTGTGCTGCCACAACCGGATCGCCTCGGGATCCGCCAACGGGGCGAAGGCGTAGAAGAGGAGGACTTTCGGGGTGGCCACGGTCCAATTCTAGTCGGTGTCGCTCTTGGGGATCTGGGCCTCGAATCCGGCGATCAGCATGTTGATGCCGAATTCGAAACGCTCGTCACTGTCACCGACCATCAGCAGCGATCCGTACTTGCTCATGTAGGGAAAACGATCGGGCGGAAGGGCCATGAACTGCTCGCCCACCTCGGCCAGCTCGACCTGTGCAACCTCACTGGGCTCTCGGCCCGAACCGTCATCGAACCGCTTGCCGAGCAACCAGCCTTCGTAGGCATCCGCCGAGACGTACAACGAGACGACGTCGAGGGTCCAGGCGGCAACTTGTGGAGGTACGCCACCCTCGATCATCGCGCCCATGACCGTCTCGGCCCCTTCGACGAGCGAGTCGCCTCTCGGGATGTAGGCGAAGGCCAGCTTGGCCACGTCCTGATGCGCTGCCAGCACCGCACGTGAGTTGTGGGCCCAGCCGCGGACCGTGTCCTGCCAGGTTGCCGCACCCTCCGGGACCTCGCCATCTTCGACGACGCGATCGAGGACCCTCTCGAAGAGCTCCTGCTTGTTCCTGACGTACGCATAGAGGCTCGCCGGTCCGGTGTCGAACTCCGCGGCCACCCGACGCATCGAGACTGCGTCAACGCCCTCGTCGTCGATGATCGAGAGGGCCACGTCGACGATCTGGTCGAGCCCCAACGTGCGCTTGCGCTTGCGTCGGCTGCGGATCTGATCGGCCTTGCTGGTCATCGAACATCCCTCATAGATGCACACCTTACTTGACACGAACAGTGTTCGCGAGTAGAACAGTGTTCGTTACTTATCACGAACACTGTTCGAAGGACAGAACCCCATGACTTCCACCACCTCACCGGCCAAGGTCGCGTATGCGCTCCGTTGGCCCGCACTCTTCGTCATCCTCGCCGCCGAGGTGATGGACCTGCTCGACGCACTCATCACCTCGATCGCCGGTCCCACCATCGTTCGCGACCTCGGCGGCGGCGAGACCCTGATCCAATGGCTCGCTGCCGGCTACACGATCGCCATGGCCAGCGGACTGCTGATCGGAGGACGCCTCGGCGACATCTTTGGCCGCCGCCGGATGTTCCTCATCGGGATGACCGGGTTCACCGTGATGTCACTCGGCTGCGCACTGTCGCAGTCGCCCGAGATGCTGATCACCTTTCGCGTGCTTCAGGGACTCATCGGCGCAGTCATGCTGCCGCAGGGTCTCGGCATGATCAAGGAGATGTTCTCCGAGGAGGAGAGCGCCAAGGCGTTCGGCGCCTTCGGCCCCGTCATGGGCCTGTCGGCCGTCGGCGGTCCCATCCTGGCGGGCTACCTCGTCGACGCAGACTTCTTCGGCTGGGAGTGGCGCTCGATCTTTGCCATCAACATCCCGATCGGCATCCTCGCGATCTTCGCCGGCCTGCGCTACCTGCCGGCCTCGAAGCCCGATCGCTCGGTGCACATCGAGCTCACCAGCGCCGCCATAGCGTCCGGCTCGATGTTCCTGCTGATCTACCCGCTGATCCAGGGCCGCGAAAAGGGCTGGCCGACCTGGACGTTCGCCATGATCGTCGCCGGCCTGGCCGGGTTCCTGCTGCTCGCGTACGTCGAGCGCACCCGTGACCGCGCCGGCAAGGTCACGCTCATCACCCCCAGCCTGTTCACGCGTCGGTCGTTCACGATGGGCTTGCTCACGGGCATGACCATGTTCGGCGCCCTTATCGGCTCGAGCCTCGTGTTCACGCTGTTCGTCCAGGTCGGACTCGGCTACAGCCCCCTCAAGGCCGGGCTCGCCGGCGTCGCCCAGGCCTTCTTCATGATCGTCGGCTTCATCGGATCGCAGGGACTGATCACCTCGCTGGGTGGTCGCAAGGTGATCCAGATCGGCCAGCTCATAGTGGCCGCCGGCTTCGGCGTCTTCGTGCTTGCCCTGCAGTGGGCCGGCAACGACATCGGTATCGCTGCCATGAGTCCGGGGCTCGCACTGCTCGGGCTCGGCATGGGCCTCAGCTTCTCGCCGTTCTTCGATCTGGTCCTGGCCGGAGTCGAGGAGCACGAGGCCGGCTCGGCATCCGGTGTGCTCACGGCCGTGCAGCAGCTCGGTGGCGCCTTCGGTATCGCGGTGCTCGGAACGATCTACTTCCACGTTGTCGAGTCGAGCGACGCCACCAGCAGGGCTGGCGTCTTCCGCGACGCGACCACGACGTCGATGCTGATCGGGATCATCCTGGTCGTCGTGACGATCGCCTTCAGCGCCCTGCTGCCGGCACGAGCCCGAGAAGACGCTGTCGCCGCGCACTAGTCTCGGCGTATGACCCAGCTGCACGAGCTAGACGCGATCGACCAGGCCGCCCTGCTCAGGTCACGGCAGATGTCCTCCCTTGAACTGGTCAGGCATCATCTCGACCGCATCGACGCTCACTCCGCATCGTTGGGTGCCTTCATCACGGTGACGGCCGACCAGGCACTCGAACGCGCAACCGCCGCCGACGCCGCGCTCGCGGCCGGCGAGGCTCCCGCGTTCACCGGCGTGCCGATCGCGATCAAGGACCTCACCTTCACCCGCGACGTACCCACCTCGATGGGCTCGGCCGTGATGCGCGACTTCGTGCCGCCGGTCAACGCGTACGTCGTCGACCTCATCGAGAGGGCCGGCTTCGTCAGCCTCGGCAAGACCAACACACCGGAGTTCGGACTCTCCTCCTATACCGACAACGACCTCATCGGCCCGGCCCGCACGCCGTGGGACACCTCGCGCAACGCCGGCGGATCGAGCGGCGGCGCCGCAGCGGCGGTATCAGCGGGGCTGGTCCCATTGGCGCAGGGCAGCGACGGCGGCGGCTCGATCCGCATCCCGGCGAGCGCCTGCGGCATCTTCGGCTTCAAGCCCAGTCGCGGGCGGGTCAGCGTCGGGCCGCTCGGCAGCGACTGGAGCGGACTTGCGGTCGACGGCCCGCTGAGTCGCTCCGTACGCGATGCGGCCGCGCTGCTCGACGTGCTGGCGCACCCGATGCCGGGTGACATACGACCTCTTCCCGACCCCGCCGTCCCGTACGGCGAGTGGTCACGCCGCGAGCCCGGACGGCTGCGCATCGCTCGGTGGTCGGGCACCCACCTCGAGGGCATCGAGCCCGGCCCCGAGGCGCTGGCTGCCTTCGATGCCGCCGGCACCCTGCTCGAGTCGCTGGGCCACGAGGTCGTCGACATCCCCAACCCGTTCCCGCAGGCGCTCGAGCCACAGTTCAACGTCATCTGGTCGAGCGGCATCGCTGGCGTCCCGTTGCCGCCGGAGGCCGAGACCGCGCTGCGCCCCAACACGCGCTACTGGCGCTCGCGCGGAGCTGCGGCCTCGGCCGTCGAGCTCAGCCAGGCCATGCAGTTCCTCGAGGCGACGACGCGCGAGGTGATCGCGGGCCTGCAGACGTACGACGCATTCCTCACCCCCACGCTCGCGCTCCCGCCTCAGCCCGTCGGCTGGTTCAACGAGTCAGGCGATCCGGTCGAGGACCACCGCCGCGAGCTGCTGTTCACCCCGTACACCGCGCTCTACAACATGAGCGGTCAGCCGGCCGCCAGCCTGCCCCTGCACTGGAGCGCGGACGGCTTGCCCGTCGGCGTCATGCTCGCGGCGCTGCCCGGCCAGGACGGTCCGCTGTTCAGCCTGTGCGCCCAGGTCGAGTCGGCCGCACCGTGGGCCGATCGCCGGCCGGCTATCTGACCTTCGAGACCCTCAGGGAGGCCTTGCTGGTGGAGACAAATCCAGTCTTGTAGGCATACACCCGCACCGTGATGTATTTGCCCTTCTTGCTCTTGGTGATCTTGTACGACGACTTGGTCGCCCCGGAGATCGGCGAGCCGTTGGCGTACCAGCGATAGGTCAGCTTGGGCCCGTACGCCCACGTGCCTGGGACGACCTTGAGCGTCTTGCCGACCTTGTGGGTGCCACTGATCGCCGGAACCTTGGGGATGAGATAGCCCGCGCCAATCGTCTGCTTGGCTGACGTACGAGTCGTCGGCAGGTAGCCGTCCCTGGAGCCCGTGACGGACACCGAAAGGCTCCGCTTGTACGACGAGGTCGGCGGTTTGAAGGTCGGTCCCGTCGCACCTGCGACAGCCACGCCGTTGATGCGCCACTGATACGTGAACGACGTACCCGGTGTCCACGTGTTCGCCTTTGCCGTCATGATCCGTGCCACTCGTGCCACAGACGGCGTCATCGTCGGGACCGCTGATGCCACCCGCGCCTTGAGCGTGACCGTGAGATCCGCTCCGGCGGCCCCGTTCTGCTGCCCCGCCTGGATCCGGACGGCGCCATTGGAGCTGGTGAAGGCATCGGTCGGGGCAAGTGAGCTGAGATAGGGGTTGCCGACCCGTCGCGTCAGCAGCTTGGTCCGGTATCCGACGTCGGCGAACGGGCCCACGTTGGGCGTGTGCTGGGTGATGACGATGCCTGGCGAGTACTCGTAGACGGAACGAAGCTGATCGCCGCCCGAATAGGACGAGCCCGCGTCACGGCCTGTACCGGAGCGATACTCCACGAAGTAGACCGCCGAGCTGACCGGGTCGACGACCTTCAGTCCAGCGCCCGACGACCGCGGCAGCAGGTGCACCGGCACCGGCGAACCGACGGAGGTGACGTTCTGCACGTTGTCGTCGAGATCGAGGAACTCGCGAGCGGCCGTGTCGAGGGCCGGCGGCAGGAACGCACCCCTCACGAACCCCATCACGTTGTAGATATTGCCGTAGTTGTAGATCGAGCAGCTGGCCGACGGGCAGTACTCCAGGTTGGCGTGGCCGAGACCGAAGTTGTGACCCAGCTCGTGCGCACCGGTATGAACGGCGCCGGGCGTGACGGCAACGATCGAGTAGCCCCCGTCGACTATCGAGTCCCCCACCGTGCCGATGCCGACCGTCCCACCGTTTCCACATGCGGGCGGAACGAGCACGATCAGGTGATTGCCCGACCCTGGGCCGAAGTTGTCCGTCGAGAACTTGCCCTCAGCCTCGCTCCACACCGCATCCCACATACCGTCGTCAAAGCCACAGACCGCAATGTTTGCGGGGGACGAACCGAGATCGCCGGCGTCCGATGCGTACTGCTTGGTGTCGGCAACCGTGAACGTGCCGATCACGTCCCCGGATTCTGCAGCCCAGTAGGTGAGCATGTCGTCAATCGTGCTGACGCTGGGAGTGCCGCCGGGGAGATTCGTGATGACGGCAACGTACGCATGGTGGTCGGCCGGGATCGCCGCCTCTGTGACGGGCTCGGCAACCGTGGCACTGGCAACCGGCACCGGAGCGACCTGATCGGCTACCACCTCGATCGCGGCCTGCCCGGCCGCGGTGTCGCCATCGATCGCCTTGCCCGCTGTGACCTTCACACCCACACTGCGAACCTCGTCCGCCACATCTGCGACGAGCGCGATCTCGCCGTCGAACCGACCGCCCACCGGGACGCTCTCACCGAACGAGGCTGGCACCGCGATGGCAACACCCTCGTCAGTCCGCACCGCGTAGGCATATTCGTCCGAGCCACGAACGGTGTCTGCGACCGCCTGGATCGTGCCCTCGACCGCCAGCGTCGCAGCGTCGGCGTAGTGAGGGTTGACGTAAGAAGCGTCGTCAGCGTTCGCGATCGCGGCTGACGAAGACGCGGGAACGAAGATCGCGGCTATGACAGCGGTCGCCAGGAAGGCACGCTTCACCACAGTCACCCGAGTCATTGCACTCTTCCATCTCCCTCAGAGGACAACAGACTACGGCTCGGAGGTTCACAACCCTTGCGCCTCAGCAAAAGTGGGAGCAGTCTGCCAAGCAGTACTTTCCAGTGAAATGGAGGGCAAATCATGTTGTCAGAACCAGTCATCACCACGATCCTGCAGGTCAAGGACGGCGCCTCCGCCCTCGAGTTCTACCGCGATCGCCTCGGGCTCAGCCACAAGGGCCAGAACAGTGAGGGCCAGGAGATGTTCGCCCTGGCGGGTGGGGCGTCGTTGGCTCTCATGCCCGGTCCCGATGCGACGCCCACCGGCCGTACGGAGATCTCGTTCGAGGTGGCCGACATCGTCGCCGAGATCGCTGGCCTTGAGCAGAACGGTGTCGTCTTCGCTGACTACGACCTACCAGGGCTCAAGACGGTCGACCACGTGTGCGTGCTCGGATCCGAGAAGGCCGCGTGGTTCGAGGACCCTGACGGCAACGTGCTCTGCCTCCACGAACCGGTCTAGCTCCGCGCGGTCATGATGATGGGGTCGCCGTCCGTGATGGCGATCGTGTGCTCGACGTGTGCACCGCGCGAACCGTCGGCGCTGCGGATCGTCCAACCGTCGGGGTCCATGACGATCTCGTCAGTCGTGTGCAGGAACCACGGCTCGATCGCGATGACGAGTCCCGGCTGAAGTGTGAAGCCCCGCCCGGCGCGGCCGTCGTTGGGGATGTGCGGATCGCCGTGCATCGTACGACCGACGCCGTGGCCACCGAACTGCGTGTTGATCGGCAGACCGTGTGAGCGGCCAACCGCGCCGATCGCCGCCGAGATGTCACCGACCCTGTTGCCGGCACGTGCCACGGCGATCGCTGCGTCGAGGGCTTCCTGGGCCTGGGCGATGAGCTGGACGTCCTCGTCGCGCGGCGTACCGGCGATCACGCTCACCGCCGAGTCGCACACCCAGTTGTCGACCGAGACGGCGAAGTCGAGGCTGACCAGGTCGCCGTCCTTGATCGTGTAGTCGTGGGGCAGACCGTGCAGCACGGCGTCGTTGACGGACGTGCAGAGCACCTTGCCGAACGGCATGGCACCGAATGACGGGTGGTAGTCGATGTAGCAGGACTCGGCACCACGCTTGCGGATCATGTCGTGCGCCAAAGCGTCGAGGTCGAGCAGGTTGACGCCGACCTCGGCGGCCTCCGAGAGGGCTGTCAGGACCTCGCCGACAAACGTGCCGGCGGGCCGCATCTCGTCGAGCTGAACAGGGGTGAGCAGCTCGATCATGACTGATCCTCCTGCGCGAAGATGCTGACCCGGCCGAGGAAGTGCGCCAGCGTCACGGCGGTCATCCCCGCCGCGGCGATGGTGGTGTCCCTGAAGATGACGTCGGGCCCGGAGCTGAAGACCGAGGCCACAAGGAGCGCGCCACCGAGGAGTCCGAGAGCAGCGGCGGCGTGAGTGGCGGGGACGCGTACCTTCACCGACTCCCAGTGCACGTAGTAGAGGCCGGCAACCAGTGCGGCAGCAACCAGGACGAGGATGCGAAGGAGCGGCAAGGTATCCGGCGACCAGTCCACGTCGGCCACGACGTCAGCGGCGAACACCGCCAGGACGACGAATATCGCCACGAACGAAAAGATGTGCCATCGAGACTTCACTCGCCCCAGCGTAGTCGGCCAGGGGGTGCCTCCCTATTCCGGTTCGATCAGCTTGCGGGGCACCCGCGCCCGATCCGGAGGCATTCCCTAGGCGGGGTGGTCCCCGCCGGCGAGCTGGGCATGCAGGTGCGGCAGCACGGGGAGCAGCACGGCCAGCCCGTCGCGTACGCCACCGGGCGACCCGGGAAGGGTGACGACGACCGTCGAGCCGATCGTGCCGGCGATCCCGCGAGACAGGATCGACGTCGGGACAGCCACGCTCGAGGTGGAACGGAGTGCCTCGGCAATGCCCGGGATCAGCCGCTCCAGGAGCGGCTGCACGGCCTCGGGCGTGACATCGGTCGGCGCGAGCCCGGTGCCACCAGTCGTGAGCACCACCTCGGCGCCCGAGTCGACCGCAGCGCGTACGGCCGTCCGGATTGCCTCGATGTCGTCGGGGACGACGACCGGGCTGGCGATCTCGTACCCGGCTTCCAGGAGACCCGTCACCAACAGGGCGCCGGACACATCTTCACGGACGCCCGCAGCACTGCGGTCGGAGCAGGTGATCACGGCGGCCTTCACGGCAGCAGCCTAGGACATGCCGGGCAGATCCCCGGGTCCACGGAAACATGACTGGCACGGCGCGGTGATCGAGGGCCGGTACGCTCAAAACATGACCGAGTTCACCCATCTCGACGCCGCAGGCGCGGCGCGCATGGTCGACGTCTCGGACAAACCCGTCACCTCCCGCGAGGCGACCGCGACCGGCCGGGTACTCGTGTCCTCCGAGGTCGTCGCCCTGCTGCGCGGCGATGGCGTGCCCAAGGGAGACGCACTCGGCGTCGCGCGGGTCGCCGGGATCATGGCCGCCAAGAAGACCCCCGAGCTGATTCCGCTGTGTCACCCGCTCGCGATCAGCGGTGTCACGGTCGACCTCGAGGTCGAGGACGATGCCGTCGTCATCTCGGCAACGGTGCGCACGACCGACCGTACGGGTGTCGAGATGGAGGCTCTCACGGCCGTCTCGGTCGCCGCCCTCACCGTGATCGACATGGTGAAGGCGGTCGACAAGGGCGCCTCGATTGCCCGCGTCCAGCTCGACGCCAAGACCGGCGGCAAATCGGGAGACTGGCACCGGTGACCTCCGCGACGAGCGACATGATCCTGCGAGCGAACGTCGAGGCCGAGCCGATCGACGTCGCCGCCCTTGAGACTCTCGTCGAGAACCACTCGGCAGGCGCATTCGTCACCTTCGTCGGCAAGGTACGCCGCGTCGACGGCGGCCGTGAGGTCGACGCACTCGAGTACAGCTCCCACCCCACCGCTGACGCGGAGGCGCATCGCATCGCCGAAGACGTGTTGTCGGCCGCCGACGGCGTACATGCGATTGCCATGAGCCACCGGATCGGCCGACTCGCCATCGGCGACATCGCGGTGGTCTGCGTGGTCGCCGCAGAGCACCGTGGACAGGCCTTCGACACCTGCCGCGAGCTGATCGAGCGCGTAAAGCACGAGCTCCCGATCTGGAAGCACCAGATCTTCGCCGACGGGACCGACGAGTGGGTGGGGTCACCATGACCAACGCCGCCCTGGGGCTGGTCGACAGCTTCGGCCGTACGGCCACGGACCTGCGGATCTCGCTGACCGATCGCTGCAACCTGCGCTGCACCTATTGCATGCCGGCTGAGGGCCTCGACTGGATGCCCGACGACCAGCTGCTTTCGGACGCCGAGCTGATTCGACTCATCACGATCGCCGTCACCCAGCTGGGTGTCGAGGAGCTGCGCTTCACCGGCGGCGAGCCCCTGCTGCGGCGTGGTCTGGAAGAAGTCCTCCGGGCATCGGCGCAGCTGGCGCCCCGGCCCGAGATCTCGCTGACCACCAACGGCATCGGTCTGGACCGGAGGGCCGACGCTCTGGTCGAAGCCGGGGTCGATCGCCTCAACGTCTCGCTCGACACCCTGCGTCCTGACCGGTTCAAGGCGATCACCGGGCGCGACCGGTTGTCCGACGTCCTTGTCGGCATGGCGGCGGCCAAGGCGGCCGGGCTCGAGCCGGTCAAGATCAACAGCGTCCTCATGCGCGGGGTCAACGATGACGAGGCGGTCGACCTGCTCCGCTTCGCGTCCGACCACGGCTACGAGCTGAGGTTCATCGAGCAGATGCCGCTCGATGCTCAGCACGGCTGGGAGCGTACGCAGATGATCACCGCCGAAGAGATCCTCGCGTCACTGCGCACCGAGTTCACCCTCGAGCCCGATGAGCACGCACGCGGCGCAGCCCCGGCCGAGCTCTGGGCCGTCGACGGCGGTGCCACTCGGGTCGGCGTGATTGGCGCTGTCACCCGGCCCTTCTGCGGGCAGTGCGACCGCACCCGGCTGACCGCCGACGGACAGGTCCGGTCGTGCTTGTTCGCCACCCAGGAGACCGACCTGCGCGGCCTGCTGCGCGGCGGTGCCCTCGACGACGAGGTCGCAGACGCCTGGCGCAGTGCGATGTGGGGCAAGGCCGCCGGCCACGGCATCAATGACGTCGACTTCGTCCAGCCCGTGCGGCCGATGAGTGCGATCGGCGGCTGACATGAATGCAGTGACGGTGCGCTACTTCGCGGCGGCGGCCGAGGCCGCGGGTATTCCGCAAGAGGTGGTGGAGATTCCGGCCGAGTCGACCGTGGCCCACCTGCTGGAGGAGCTCGTCGGACGTCACGGTGACCGCCTCGAGCAAGTCCTGAAGCGCAGCAGCCTGTTGGTCGACGAAGTCGTCGTACGCGACCGCGAGGCGCTGACGCCGACGGGCGCCATGATCGACGTGCTCCCGCCGTTTGCAGGTGGATGAGCATGGATCCCCGCACGCAGTCGCTGACCGTCGAGGCCGCCATTGCCGCGCTCATCGAGTTCCCCCGCGCGCAAGGCACCGAGACGCTCCCGTTGATCGAGTGCGAGGGCCGCGTTCTCGCCGAGAGCATCGTGGCGGCCGAGCCCGTACCCGCTCATGCGAACTCGGCGATGGACGGCTACGCCTTCCGGCACGCTGACCTTCAGGCCTCGCACCGCCTCCCGCTGCAGGGCCGCGTTGCCGCCGGCCACCCGCTGGGCGAGGAGCTGTTGCCCGGCCATGCCGTACGCATCTTCACCGGCGGGATGGTCCCCGACGGCGCCGACACCGTCGCGATGCAGGAGGTCTGCCACGCAGACGACGACTCCGTCGAGCTGCCCACCGACATCGAGCGCGGGACCAATGTGCGCCCGATCGGCGACGACATCACGGCGGGGACACAGGTCCTCGAAGCTGGCACCCGGCTGCGGCCTCAGGAGATCGGCCTGGCCGCGTCGGTCAACCGCGCCAGCCTCGATGTCCATCGACGGATCAAGGTCGCGATCGCCACGACGGGCGACGAGCTCCGATCGCCGGGCGAAGACCTTCCGCCCGGCTTCATCCGCGACTCCAACCGACACACCCTCGGTGCGGCCCTTCGCGCACTGGGTGCTGACGTCACCGACTACGGCGTCCTGCGTGACGACGAGGAGCTGATCCGTACGACATTGGCCGCCGCCGCTGCGGACCACGACCTGGTCTTCTCGACGGGCGGAGTGTCGGTAGGCGACGAGGACCACGTGAAACCCGCCGTCGAGGCCATCGGCACTCTCGCCTTCTGGCGGCTCCCGATCAAGCCGGGACGCCCGGTGGCCGTCGGCGACATCCAGGGGACCCCGTTCGTCGGCCTCCCGGGCAATCCGGTCTCGGTGATGATCGCGTTCTGGTTGATCGGCCGGCCACTGCTGCTGCACCTGGCCGGCGCCACCCCTCGCGAGCTCGCCCGTTTCCCGGCAGTTGCCGACTTCGACCACGCCCGCCCGCCCGGTCGTCGCGAGTTCCTCCGCGGACGCCTGCGGCTCGACGAGTCAGGCCAGGCGCGAGCGACGGTCTACAAGGCCAGCGGATCAGGGATGCTCAGCTCACTGACCTGGGCCGACGGGCTCGTCGAGGTCCACGAGGACACCGGCGATGTCAACGTCGGCGATGCCGTCCGGTTCATCCCGTTCTCCGAGCTGCTGTCATGACCGGCGTACGCATCGCCATCATCAAGATCCTGGACAACCCCACCAAGACTGATGACGCGGCCGGCGACCTGCTCAGGGCCTCTGCGGCCGAGGCCGGGCACACCGTGGTGACCTCCTACCAGCTCGCGAGTGACGAGGACGTCATCGTCGAAGCGCTGACGACCTGGACCAGCAAACCCGACGTCGACTGCGTGATCACCTACGGCGGCACGGGCTTCGGTCCGCTCGACGTCACCCCGGAGGCGCTGGCCCGGGTGTGGGATCGAGAGATCGTCGGCTTCGGCGAGATCTTCCGGGCGGTGAGCTACGGCTCCATCGGTTCATCGGCCATCCAGTCGCGTGCTTGCGCAGGTCTCGTCGGTCGGGTCGTCGTGTTCGCCATCCCCGGCTCGCCAGGAGCCGTCCGCGACGCCTGGCAGTCGCTGATCGGCCCACAGCTCGATGCCAGCACCAAGCCCTGCAACCTCGTCGAGCACCTCAACTGCAGCCATGAGTGAGGTCTTCGCGGCCATCGTGCTGAGTGGCGGAAAGGCCGCTCGGCTCGGCGGGACCGACAAGAGCGCCCTCGTCGTGGACGGCACCTCACTGCTCGAACGCGCGCTCGCCGCCACGGCGTCAGCCACCGAGACCATCGTCGTGGGCAGCGCGACCGCGACCTCTCGAGGCGTCACCTGGGCTGGCGAAGAGCCCGCCGGTGGCGGCCCCGCCGCTGGCTTGTACGCCGGGCTCGACGCCCTCACGGCAAGCCCCGACCTCGTCACGGTGATGGCCGTCGACATGCCACGGGTGACGGCGGCGACGTTGACCCGGCTGATCCAGTCGTTGAGGCCTGGCGACGACGACGGCGTCGCGCTCGTTGACGCCGGTGGGCGGATCCAGCCATTGTGCGCGGTCTACAGGGTCGCGGCCCTGCAACGCGTACGTCCCGACGTCGCCCGCAACCGCTCGATGATGTCTCTCCTCGACGATCTCGTGATCAGGCAGGTCGAGGCGCTTGCCGATGAGGCCAGCGACATCGACACCTGGGACGACCTCGGCTCAGAAGACTCGTGACGCCCACGGCGCCACGCGCTCGGAGCAGCGCCGTCAGTGTCACACTCGCGGGATCAGGACACGCAGCCGCTTGAGCCTCCGGCGGTGGCACCGTCGGACTCGACGGCGAGCTTGGCTCCCATCGAGCGTCCGTCACGCAGGAAGCGCACGCTGATCTCCCGCTCGGTGTCCGGATCGCGACGTACGGTCCACCCGTCGGCCTCGAGCGCGTCGGCGACCTCGCCCTTGAGCCGGGTCTCGGCGTCCTCGGGGGCGGTGAAGCGCACCGTGTAGTTGTGCAACAGCCCCGCCTCGGGACGCTGCGGGTCGCAGTCGATGATGTCGTCGCCGACCACCTTCGCCCCGGTGCCGCCGAGCCGCTCGACCAGGTCGTCGACGTACTGCCTGGTCTTCACGGCCTCTGCCTCTGCCCGCTTCTGCACGTCCATGTCGTCTCCCTTGCTGCTGTCACAGCCGCCGAGTGCGACCACCGCTGCCAGCACGATTGCCAATGTCCTCACGGGATGTCGATCCTCTCCCCGTCATCGTTCCAGCCGTCCTGGTAGCTCGAGGACCCGTACGTCGAGTACACGTGCTCGTAGTGGGGCGAGCGATAGGTCTCGACCGTACCGCCGGTGAACACGCCGTACATGTTCTGCCAGGCATCAGAGCCCACCTCGAACACCGTCGTGTGCGAGCCGATGCCGGTGTTCGGCGTCCCGTCGACCTTGTCGCCGGTGTGCAACCGGGTCGTTCCCTCGAACTCGTCAGGGTCGGCGCCGTGGCCGACGTTGTCACCGACCTGCGTGCCCTGGATGTCGCCGATGATGTCGCCGGGAGCAGTCATCGAGTAGCGGTTGATGCCGGACTGTGACGACGGCAGGTCGTCGGCGTCCATGATGTCGTGGCCCATGCCGGCGGACTCGATGTGCATGACCCGGTCGGCGTCGAGCCCGTGCAGCTCGGACCGGCCGACCACGGCACCGCCGTAGGAATGGCCGGCGTACGTGACCTGGGCGTCCGAACCCGCGCGGTCGACCTCGAGACGGACGTCGTGGGAGAAGTCGGCGAGCTTGGGCCCGAGGTCGACCGAGTAGTTGGCGAACGGAGCGTCCTTCACGATCGAGTCAGGCAGGTCACCGCCCATCCAGGTGATCATCGAGAGCCCACCGCTCGGGTCGTTGTCTGAGAACGACTGGGACCGTCGGGCGTTGCTGTCGAAGTTCGAGAGCTCCGCGGTCGTGCCGGGCACCAGCACGCCGACGTTCTGGGTGCTGGCAGTGATGGGTTCGTGGAGCTCGGCCATCGCGCCGTCGCCACTCGGGTCGAAGTACAGGATCTGACGGTCATCTCGCAGGATCGACTCGTACAGGTCGATGAGGTCCTCCGACTCCCCGATCGGGCCCTCGAGATCGTTGTTGTTGAGGCCCAGGAAGTCCCAGTCGTGCTGGTTGTGCTCGTGCCGGTCCTTCAGGTTGCCGAGCTCACCCTGCTCGTCCTCGAGGGCGACGACGATGCGCACCGTGTTGGCGTCAGCCCGCTGGTCGAACGGCACGCCCGGCAGGTTGCCCACCGTGCTCGGGAACATCATCGCGAGGATCGAAGCCTGCTCGTCCCCGAGCTCCTCGAACAGGTTGCGGGCATCGAGGCGGCGCTGCTCGTGCAATTCGTCGGCGCCTCCCGGCGCGGTGATCGCGTCAGTGGTGAGTCCGGCCAGAGTACCCTCCGGGCCGGTGCCGAACCGTGGTCTCAACGTCGTGAGGGCGCGGGCGAGATCGGGATTCGCGATGATCAGCGCCCGGAGATCGCTGGCGCTCATGATGCCCGAGTCCTCGGGAAGCCCAGTCTTGCCGACCGAGCCGAACGTCAGCATCAGGTCACGGAACTGCTCATCCGACAGTCCCGTGGACTCCTGGAAGCCGGGGCCGAAATGCTGCGCCACGACGCTGTCATACATCGCCTGGACGTCCCACTCCGGGCCCGGCGTCTCGAAGGTGACGGATCCCGTGCCCTCGGTGTCAAGGAGCAGCGCAAGAGCAGCCAGCTGCTCGAGGTCGGGCACCTGGTCGCGCATCCAGCGGGCCTTGGCCGGGAGGCCTGACAGCGAGGGCAGCGCCAGCGGTGTGCCCTGATCTGCGAGATGGGTCTGCGCGTCGACGCGATCGGCGAGGGACTCGAGCCGACGCAGCGCGAGCACCAGCCCGGCGTGCTGCACCTTCACGATCATCGGCGACCCCCCAGTCCTTGCCGACAGCCTAGGGGCCGCAGGACGCTTCGCGCACCCGAGGAGGGTGGTCAGCCCTCGAGAGACGTACGGAACCTTTGCATGCCGGTGATCCAGTGATCGGTGTCCGCCGCCTTGCGCGCGTACATCGCCCCGACATCGGGATGGGGCAGCGCGAAGAACTGACCGTCCGCGACCGCCTCGAGCAGCGCATCGGCCACGGCGAGCGGCTCGAGAGTCTCGCCGGCGCTGGTCACGGCATTCATGCCGAGCTTGCCGTCGTCGCTGGCCGTGGTCTCGCCGCCGAGCAGCATGTCGGTGCGAACGCCCATCGGGCACAGGCAGGTCACCTGGACACCGCGGTCGCCGTACGTCGCCGCGAGCCACTCCGCGAAGCCGACCGCCGCGTGCTTGCTGGTCGAGTAGGTCGGCGAGCCGAGCTGGGTGAGCAGGCCGGCAGCTGATGCGGTGCTCACGAAGCAGCCACCGTCGCCCTCGAGCCACAGCGGCACGAGGGCGCGAGCAGCGTGTACGTGCGCCATCACGTTGACGTCCCACGAGCTCGCCCACTCCTCGTCGGTGGCCTCGAGCCCGAATCCGCGGAACACCCCGGCGTTGGCGACGAACAGGTTGACCGGGTCACCAGCTGCGGCGATCAGCGCCGCGACGTGGTCGGCGTCCGAGGCATCGCCGGCTACGTGCGCGACGCGTCCCGGGTGGTCAGCGTCGAGTCGTGTCGCTGTCGTCGCGAGCCGGTCGCCGTCGAGGTCGCCGATGACGACGGACGCACCCGCCTCCAGCAGTCGCTGTGCGATCGCCTCACCAATGCCGCTCGCGGCACCCGTGACGACGGCGTTCGCGCGGGACACCTCCATCGTCAGCGGTGCTTCTTGAGCTCGGCGCGAGCCAGCGAGTTCTTGTGCACCTCGTCGGGGCCATCGGCAAAGCGCAAGGTACGCATCCCGGCGAACCACTCGGCGAGCGGGAAGTCCTGGCTCAGGCCGCCGGCACCGTGCACCTGGATCGCCTTGTCGAGGATCCAGCCGACCGTCTCCGGAGTCGCGATCTTGATCGCCTGGATCTCGGTGTGCGCACCTCGGTTGCCGGCCTTGTCCATCAGCCATGCAGTCTTGAGGACCAGCAGGCGAAGCTGCTCGATCTTGACCCGGGACTCGGCGATCCAGTCACGCACGACGCCCTGGTCGGCGATCGGCTTGCCGAATGCGACACGCTCCGATGCGCGCTTGCACATCATCTCGACAGCACGCTCGGCGATGCCGAGCGAACGCATGCAGTGGTGGATGCGGCCCGGCCCGAGGCGGGCCTGGGCGATGGCAAAGCCCTCACCTTCGGCGCCGATCAGGTTGCTGGCGGGTACGCGTACGTCGTTGAACTCGATCTCGGCGTGGCCACCGTGGTCGCGGTCGTTGTAACCGAACACGTGCATGCCGCGCAAGATGTCGAAGCCAGGGGTGTCGCGCTCGACCAGGATCATCGACTGCTGGCGGTGACGCTCGGCCGACGTGTCGGTCTTGCCCATCACGATGAAGATCTTGGCGTTGGGGTTCATCGCGCCGGTGATCCACCACTTGTGACCGTTGATCACGTAGTCGTCGCCGTCCTTGACGATCGACGTCTCGATGTTGGTGGCGTCGGACGAAGCGACCTTGGGCTCGGTCATCGCGAACGACGAACGGATCTCGCCGGCAAGGAGGGGCTTGAGCCACTTCTCCTTCTGCTCGGGGGTGCCGAACATGTGAAGCACCTCCATGTTGCCGGTGTCCGGCGCCGCACAGTTGACGGCCGCCGGAGCGAGCTGGATGCTGCGGCCGGTGATCTCGGCAAGTGGCGCGTACTGGAGGTTGGTCAGTCCGGCCCCGTCCTCGCCGGGGAGGAAGAAGTTCCACAGACCGCGCTTCCTGGCCTCAGCCTTGAGGTCTTCGAGCACCGCCGGCGGAGACCAGCTGTCCTCCTTGATGGCGTTCTGCATCTGCTCGTGGGCGAGAGGCTCGGCCGGATAGACGACCTCGTCCATGAAGGCTTCCATCTTGCCGATCATCGAGGTGGTCTTGGCGTCGTATGCGAAGTCCATCAGCTTGCCGCTGCCATCACGTAGACGACCTCGGCGACAAGGGCTGGCTTCTCGACGCCCTCGATCTCCATGACGAAGCTGATGATGGCTTGAGTGCCGATCGCGATCTCGTTGGTCTCCTTGAGCGTCGCAACTCCGCGTACGCGCGAGTCCACGGGGACGGGCGTCGGGAAGCGCAGCTTGTTGGCTCCATAGTTCATGCCGAATGCGAGACCCTGGATGTCGTAGACCTGCTCAGCGAGCACCGGCAGCAAAGACAGCGTCAGGTAGCCGTGGGCGATGGGTCCACCGAACGGGCCCTTCTTGGCCGCCTCGACGTCCACGTGGATCCACTGCTGGTCCCCGGTCGCGTCGGCGAACGCATTGATCTGCGCCTGGTCGATCGTGTGCCAGTCGCTCGTACCGATCTCTTCACCAACGATTGCCTTGAACTCGTCGAGACTCTTGAACACGCGGGCCATGCGAAACCTCTATCACTCTGCTTGATCAAAAACGGGAACTAAGCGCTTGCTTAGTTCGCACCCTAGTACGCAGATGGTCCGCTGCGCCAGAGCGTCAGCGAACGAGGTGAGCAACGCCCGCCGCGGCGAGCAGGACGATCGAGATGACGTCGGCGCGTACGACGCGCTTCATCTTGCTGTTGAGCCCCGAGTTCATGGCGGCGATCGCAAGGAAGGCGACATCACTGATGAGCACGGCACCTACCACGTACCGGCGGGCGTCCTCGCAGAAGATCGCAAGGACCAGCGCCGCAGCGAGCAGGCCGAACAGCACGGCACGATGCACCAGGAGCACTGTCAGGTCAGGGCCGTCGACCTTCACGTCATACATCTGCGCCACGCGCAAGGGACCCAGCGCGCCGATCAACGGCATCAGGTGGATCAGCGCTGATGCGGCGAGGCAGACGATGATCACGGTCTCCATCGCCTCATGGTGGCAGTCAGACGAGCATGCGGGCAACGATCGGGACAGTGCCGAGCAGAGCCGCGACAACGACTCCAGAGATGTCGAGACGCGTCCATGGCGCGGGCTCGGCCCACGTACGGTCGTGCGCCGTGGCAAACCCACGCGCATCCATCGCGATCGCCGAAGCAGACGCACCACGCATCGCCTGCACGAGCAGGGCGAACGAGATGTTGGCGGCATAACGGCCGTTGGCAAAGGGATTGCGACGGGGACCGAAGCCACGAGCCCAACGCACCCGCTCGAGCTGCTGCCAGGCGAGTCCAAATCCGGTGAACCGCTGGAGCGCGGCGGCAAACGCGGCGATCAGCCGAGCCGGGAGTCGCAGCGTCTGTGCGAGATAGTCGGCAAAACGGGACGGATCCACATACCCGGCCATCACCGAACCCGGCCAGGCGAGCACGACGATACGCACACCGGCGGTGATCGCCTCCTCGATGTCGTGGCCACCGACGCGCCAGGTCGAGTAGACGATCGTGACTGCGGCGATCGCGGTGAAGCCGAGGCAGGCCAGCGGATAGCGCCAACCCGGAAGCAGGACCACCGCTGCCAGCACGTATGCGCCGAGCGCGATCAGGGCGACTGGCAGGCTGCGGATCCAGAACGAGCCGAGCAGCGAGAACAGGCCGATCGACAGCTGCACGAGCGGGTTGAGGCGGAGCACTGCAGTCCTCATACGAGTCGGCCGTCCGCCATGAGCCGTTCAGCGTCGACAGGGAGGTCGGCGTCGTGGGTCGACACCGCAACGGTCGCTCCAGCTCGGCTCGCAGCGGTGACCCAGCCGACGACGGCGGCCCACGTACCGGGGTCCTGACCAACCGTCGGCTCGTCGAGGAGCATCACGCCGGGTCGATGCGCGAGTGCCGCGGCAAGGGCGAGCCGACGCTGCTCACCTCCAGAGAGTCGGTAGGGATTCGCGCCGCCGAGATGCCCGAGACCGAAGACGTCGAGCACCGCTTCGACATCGACCACTCTCCCGATCTTGTTGCCGGTCTTGGCCACCTCCTCGGCAACTGTGCCTGCGAGGAAACCATGCTCGGGGTTCTGCGGCATCCACCCGACCGACTCGGCCAACCGGGGCGAGCGCCAGCGGCGGATGTCAGGCGTCACCGTGCCCGACGACGGCTTGAGCAGTCCACCCAGCACCGCGATCGCGGTCGACTTGCCGGCACCGCTGGGTCCGGTGAACGCGGTGATGACGCCCGGCTCAATCACCGTCGTGAAGTCACGGAGCGCCTTCGTACGCTGCGTGCCGCGCAACGTACGAGTCACCAGCTCGACCGCGACTTCCGTGGCCGAGATGCTCAGAGCATCGGCCGCTGGCGCGACCAGTGCTGCGGGCACGTCGAGCAGCTCCGGCTTGGGCATGCCGGGCATCCATACGCCGTCCGGACGTGCTCCGGCAACGAAGGTTGATGCCGGTCCGTCGCTGACGATGATGCCGCCGGCACCCAGGACGATCACGCGGTCGACGTGCTCAAGCCAGGGTTCGATGCGGTGCTCGACGACGACCAGGGTGCGATCGCCAGCCGCACGGACTATCGCGTCGCGCACGGAAGCAGCGGTCGCTGCGTCGAGCATGGAGGTCGGCTCGTCGAGCAGGAGCAGGTCGGGCTCGATCGCCAGCACGCCGGCGAGAGCGAGTCGTTGCTGCTCGCCGCCCGACAGAGCCGAGGTGAGGTGGTCACGTCCGTGCGCGAGCCCGACCGACTCGAGCGAGGCGTCGACGCGGGACCAGATCTCGTCGCGGGCCATACCGGCGTTCTCAGGACCGAACGCAACGTCGCGACCGATGCGCTCGGCGACGATCGCGTCTGCGGGATTCTGCAGCAGCAGACCCAGCCGGCCGCCAACATCAGCCGTGCCTGTCAGGTCGCCAGCGATCGTCGAGCCCAGGGCACCCGCCAGCCCGTACAGAAGCGTCGACTTGCCGGCACCACTCGGCCCGACCAGCAGCACCCGTTCGCCGGGCTTGATCGTGAGATCGAGCCCGGCGACGACGGCATTGCGTCGGCCAAGTGGGCGCCACGTGAAGCCACTGAACCGGGCTTCACCGGCACGCATCAGCCCTCAATCCACCAGCGCAGTGTCGACCTGTTCGCGACCTGCGGGGAAGGCATCAAGAACGCCCGCCCTGGCCAGCGCCTGTACGAGATAGAAGCCACCGATGCCGGCCACGACGATGCCCGAGAGGACAAAGAAGCCGAGGTGCGCCAGCTTGCTGCCGAACGAGTAGTCCGGGACGTAGGCGTGCCACTCGTAGAACGACTCGAACGCACCAGCAAAGGCGCCGGCGACAGCGGCGACGACCACGCCGAACTTCTTGTAGAAGAACAGCAGGAAGATCAGCTCAGCGCCGAGACCCTGCCAGAAGCCCGAGGCAAAGACGCTGAAGCCCCACTGCGTGCCACCGACGATGAACGTCGAGACCGTGGCGGCGAGGAACTCGGTGGCGAACGCCGCGCCGGGCTTTCGAACAATCAGCCCCCCGACGACTCCGGCGGTCAGCCAGACACCGCCGAGGAGCGCCGAGCTGGGCGGGTAGCCGAAGATGGCCAGCCCGCTGAGGGGCTCGTACAGCTTGCCCCAGCCCCAGAAGATGACGCCGAAGGCGACACCCAGGGTGGCGATGGTGACCAGGTCGATCGTGCGATAGCGCACATCGAACCTCGTCTTGGACGTGGTTGCAGAACTCATCGTGACTCCCTTCGCCGGTACTAACCGGTGCAGGTTCAAGGGTCTGCGGCGGATCCGCACTCTCAGCACCTCTGCGTGGTGCTCCCCTGTCGTGTAACCACGAGCCTACCCCGGCGAGGGTCGAATCTCGCCGGGGCAGAGCTCAGTTTCGCTTCGTGAAAGCTGTTGCGCCGCCACCCTTCGCGACGGTCACCGAACAGCTGCCGGTCCGGTTATCGGCCGAGCCGGTCGCAACGATGGTCGTGGGGCCCTCGAGAGCCCCGAGGGAGATCGTCGCAGTGGCGGCGAACAACCAGGGCGCCTTGCCCGTCGCCAGGGTGGTGCCGTCAATGCTGACGGTGAACGCTTCGCCCCTTTTCAGGCCACCGACCTTGACCTGTATGGATGCGCCTGGCACGGCAAAGCCGGGAGCAGTGACCTTGAGGGACTTTGCGGGCAATCGACTAGCCATTTCCAGACCTCCATCTCGTCCCTCCGTGATCGGAGCGTATCGGCGCGGGGGCGGCGCGGAGCGGAATTCGCTCGAAATCCAGTCTCAAATCCATCGCAAGGTTCTCTCAAGGGGCGTTGGCGAATGTGGTCACACCAGCTCGACCACCCCCACCAAGGAGTTCCGAAATGACCACCATCCAGAACACCCAGAGCATCCAGACACCCAGCATCACCGTCAACACCACCGTCATCCGCAAGGCAGCACTCGTCGGCTTGGCCCTGGCCGGAGCGGCAGTCCTCGCGGCAGCAGCAGTCGCCCTCGTCGTCTTTGCCTCCGCCAACCTGACGATCGCCACGTACGGGTTCGTCCTCGTCTCCGGTGTCGCTGCCATCGCCGCGCTGGGACTGCGCGACAACGCAAACGAGGCGAACAAAACTCAGTACGACATCCGCTGACTACCAGGGTCTCGCCCACTACGATTTGGAGTGGGCAGGGAGGCTCAGGAGTTGCGATGGCACAGCCCGAACAGCCGCCTGTTGGTGAGTTGCTCGGGCTTGTGGCGTCCGAGGCACCAGTCGACGCCATCCTGGCAACATTCGTGTCGCTCGGAACCGTCACGATCGAACGACTGTCCGCCCGCGAATGGGAGGCACTGGCCGAGGCTGTTCGCCGCGACGACGGCACCTATCCGGCCACCGTGGCGTGGCGCGCTGCGTACGGATTCCGCAATCTCGGGCATCGGGAGCGGTCGTTTCATTTCCTCACCAACGCCGATCGGACCGAGCTCGACGATGCCGAACGCGCCCAGTTCCTTGCGGCCTGGGCGTCGAGCGCTTGGGGATCCGGCGACAAAGAGGCCTGCGAGACGCTCACCTCTGAAGCATTCGAGGCGGCAGAGGCCAGCGGTGACGACAGCGCGCTCGCTGCCGCATGGGAGTCCCGCGCCCTGCTCGCCGCGATGCACGGCGACGCAACCGAGGATCGCCGCGCCCACGAACGGGCCCTTGAGCACGCGACCGCGGCGGGTGCCGATCTGATGGCCTCCAGGGTGCACAACAACCTGGGATCACAGCTCTTCGATGAATCTCGTTACGAAGAGTCTCTCGAACAGTTCGCACGTGGGTTGCGACTGGCTGAGGAAGTCGCGCACCTGCCTTCGATTGCCCTGATCCGACACAACCTGGCAGATGTGATGCTCAATCTTGGTCGCCTCGACGAAGCACTCGTCGAGGTCGAAGCGGCGCGCGCGCTCTGGAACTCCCTGGACTCACCGATGATCGGCGCTGCGTGGCAGGTGCTCGCCGACATCCAGCGAGCACGCGGCAACACCGCACAGGCGACCATGGCGTACCGCGAGGCCGTGACGGTTGCTTCGCTGGAGAACGACACGCAGACCCTTGTGCCCGCGCTCGTCGGCACGGCACTCATCAGTGTCGCGACCGAGCCCGAGGAAGCCCGACTGATCTCCAAGCGCCTTCTTGACATCCCGCTCGGCACCGGTCGCGTCCCGGCCCTCACGACGGCAGGTTGGATTGCGCTCCACGACGGCGACACCGATGCCGCGACCTCGTATGCCGCCGAAGCAGTCGCCGAAGCGTCACGGCGCCATGCCCGGGCAGCACTTGCCGAGTCCCTTGAGCTGTCGGTCCTCGCCGGCGGGATCAGTGACCGGGAGGCCCGCCTCCATGAAGCGGCGTCCATCTGGGAGGAGATCGGCAGCCCGATCCGCGTCCAGGTGAATGCGATCGTGCACGCGCACCTGTTCGGCACCCCGTTCACCGAGCGACTCGCCCGGACGGCGCTGCGATCGCTCGGCGTCCAGGACGACGCCTACGGAATCGCCGGCCCCCTTCAGGTGCTGCGTTCCAACCAGGACGAGTTGCCCGTACGCATTCACACACTTGGCACCTTCGTCGTCTACCGCTCCGGCAAACCCGTCGCCGCGTCCGAGTGGCCGTCACGCAAGGCCCGCGACATCCTCAAGATCCTTGCGGCCCGCGGTACCAGCGGCATCCGCCGCGACGAGGTCGCCGACATGCTCTGGCCCGACGATGACGATCCGGGCAGCAAGCTCTCAGTCGCGCTGTCGCACTTGAAGCGGGTGCTCGATCCCGCCAAGCAGTACGACGCGAGCTACTTCATCGTCGCCGACCGCGCGAGCATCCGCCTCGATGTCGACAACACGTCGATCGATGTCGTCGAGTTCAAGGGAGCGGCAGCCGAGTCGCTCGCAGCGCACACGACCAAGGATCCAGCGGCGGTCGAGATGCTGGAGGCCGCTGCCGCCATGCACACCGGCGACTTCCTCGCCGACGATCTCTATGAGGACTGGGCCGCCGAGGCTCGAGACGAGGTCGAAGCACTCGGCAGCGAGGTCGTACGTGTGCTCGCGTTCGCGCTCGCCAAGACCAGCGATCCGCAGCGAGCCGTCGCCTGGTTCGCCCGGCTCCTGACCTACGACCCGCACGATGAGCCGACCTACGAAGCGCTGATCTGGGTGCTGGCCGAGGCCCGCCGTCATGGTGAGGCCCGCCGCTACCACCGGATGTACGAGATGCGGATGCGCGAGCTCGGCGTACCGGCACAGTCGCTCGAGGACATGACGGGCTGAATCCTCCGCGTTAGCGTGGAGCGCATGACGACAGGCGAGGACTTTCTGCTGATCGCGACCGACCCGGAGAGCGGCAAGCCGTTGATCGGCTCACCGCAGGCTGATCCGGTGTTCGGCGGCGCCTTCCTGCTGGGCCTGGTCGCGGCAGGACGCGTCACGCTCGAGGGCGAGGGGCGCAAGGCTCGCGTCGCGATCGTCGATCACGCGCCGGTCGCCGATCCGCTCACCGAGCAGGCATTCGCCCGCATCCGCAACCGCGGTCTGCAGAAGCCGCAGAGCACCGTCACCCGACTGGGCAAGAACGGCCGCAAGCTCCTGTACACATCACTCGTCAGCAAGGGCACGATGCGGAGCCGACCGGCCAAGGCGCTCGGCATCTTTCCGCTGACCCGCCACGACATCATTGACACCGCACGGCGAGACGACCTGTTGGCACGCATCCGGTCCTCGCTGCTCCACGACCAGCCGGTCGACTCCGAGACCGGTCCGCTGATCGGCCTGCTGTCGGCCGCGGACATGGTCAAGATCGTCGTCGACAAGCCCGATCGCAAGGCGGCCAGGGCGCGGGCCAAGGTCCTCGCCGACGGCGACTGGGCCAGCGAAGGAGTACGCAAGGCGATCCAAGCCGCCCAGGCCGCGATCACCGCTTCGATCGTTGCGGCCTCGACTGCGGCGGCATCCGGCAGCAGCTGACTAGGGGCGTGGGTCAGAATGGGCTCATGTCGGTTCGCACCCCTGATCCCAACCCGGGCTGGCTCCCGGAGTTCGCCCTCGACGAGACGCGCGCTCGCGTGCCGATCCTGTACGTCGAAGCCGTCCCCGTACGCGTCGACGCCCTCGGCCAGATCGAGAGCATCGGCATCCTGCTGCGCGGTTCGTCGACGACCGGAGTCATGACGCGCACGCTGGTGTCGGGCCGGGTGATGCATGGCGAGTCCGTACGCGAGGCGCTGTTGCGCAACGTGCTCAAGGACCTCGGCCCAACCGCCTTCCCGCAGCTGCCTGCCAGCACCGTGCCGTTCTCGGTCGCGGAGTACTTCCCGCTGCCCGGCGTCACCCCGCTCTACGACGAGCGCCAGCACGCGGTGGCGCTGGCATACGTCGTGCCGGTCACCGGCGAGTGCAATCCGCGACAGGACGCGCTCGAGCTCACCTGGCTCACGCCGGAAGAAGCGGCCACGCCCGAGGTGCTGGACGACATGGAGGGTGGCCGCGGCTCCCTGCTCAAGGAGGCGCTCGCGTCGGTGGGTGCACTGCCGCGATGACCTCGTTGCTCGTGAGGCGCGCGCTGCCGGAGGATCTCGAGGAGATCCTGAAGCTGCAGGCCCAGGACACGATGCACTACTTCACCGAGCCGACCGAGGTCAGCACCAACCAGCGCGACGCGTTCGACGAGATCGACGCCGACGTCAACCAGGACCTCTTGGTCGGCGAGCTCGACGGCCAGATCGTGTGCACCGCTCAGGTCACCTGGATGCGGATGCTGTCCGCGGATGGCGGGCTCTACTGCCAGATCGAGGCTGTCCGCACGGACTCTGAGATGCGCGGTCGAGGCATCGGCGCCTCGCTGATGGCATCGATCGAGGATGAGGCCCGCAAGCGCGGCGCAGCCCGCATCCAGCTGACCAGCAACAAGGAGCGCACTCGCGCCCATGCGTTCTACGCGGAGCTGGGCTACGTCGCCAGCCATGTCGGCATGAAAAAGTACCTCTGATTCCACCATCCGGTCACGCCCTGTCACTCGCGCAGGTCCGCATGTAGTCTGCATGCTGAGACAATTCGTATCAGGATGTGGACATGTCGGACATTCGTGCACCCAACCGCTGGCTGATGCTCACGGTCGGGATGATCGGCCAGGCCGCCAGCTCGGTATTCGTCAACGCCGTGCCGTTCCTCATTCCCTACCTTCACCTGGTGCGGGGTCTGACTCTTGTCGAGGCGGGCTTCCTGGCTTCAGCCCCGCTGGTCGGCATGATGCTGACCCTGATCGTGTGGGGCGCGATCGTCGATCGCATCGGCGAGCGTTCGTCCATGACGATCGGGCTCGGCATGCTCACCCTTGGCTCGACCGCAGCGGCCCTCAGCACGTCGTACCTGGCGATCGGCATCTTCCTGTTCCTGGGCGGAATGGGCGGCGCGAGCACCAACTCCGCAAGCGGTCGCATCGTCGTCGGCTGGTTCCCGCCCGAGCGGCGCGGCACGGCCATGGGCATCCGGCAGACCGCCCAGCCCCTTGGTGTCGGGGTCGCCGCGATCGTGGTCCCGAACCTGGTCGACGCGTACGGCATGCGTCCCACGCTTCTGACGATCGCCGCCATCTGCGGCCTGGCAACCGTGCTCGCCGGTGCGCTGGTCGTCGATCCGCCTCGACCGAGCAGGGCCGAGTCCGAGGGCCTCGGCCACCTGGTCAATCCCTACACCCGTGACTCACGGCTGTGGCGCATCCACGTGTCATCCACGCTCCTCGTCGTGCCCCAGTTCACGGTGTGGACGTATGCACTCGTGTGGCTCATCGACGAAAAGGACTGGTCGGTGCTGGCGGCCAGCATCCTCGTCGCCTCCACCCAGCTGCTCGGCGCTGCGGGCCGCATCGCCGCCGGGGCGTGGTCGGACAGGGTCGGTAGCCGTCTCGGCCCGATGCGTACCGTCGCGATCGCGGCTGCCGCCACCATGCTGGCGCTCGGGCTCCTTGAGGGCACCGCGCTGGCCATCGTCCTCATCGTCATCGCCTCCGTCATCACCGTGGCCGACAACGGCCTGGCGTTCACGTCAGTCGCCGAGATCGGCGGGCCCTACTGGTCAGGTCGCGCGATGGGCACCCAGAACACCGGGCAGTTCCTCATGGCTGCGGCCTCCCCGCCGGTCATCGGCGCGCTCGTGACCAGTCACGGCTACGCCTGGGCGTTCGGCCTGGTGGCCCTCTTTCCGCTGCTCGCGATCCCCCTCATACCCGTCAAGGGTGAAGCATCACCGAAGTCACACGACCATGCCACTGCCGCTGGCAACGATCACGGGTAGTCTCAGGACGAACTTGAGACCGATGGCTGCGCGTAGGAGTGACTGATGACGGTTGTGTTGGTACTGGGCCTGTTGATGAACGCGATCGTGTTGCCGATTGCCGGCAAGCGGGTCTTCTTCCTCTACAAGCTGATCAGCAGCGGCCAGCCCGCTCCCGATCGCGTCGAAGGCGTACGCGGCCGACTCGGTGAGGCCATCAAGACGCAGATCGTCGAGGTCTTCGGCCAGAAGAAGCTGCTCAAGTGGTCGATCCCCGGCGCAGCGCACTTCTTCGTCTTCTGGGCGTTCCTCATCCTCGCCACGGTCTACCTCGAGGCGTACGGATCGCTGTTCAAGGCTGGCTTCTCCATCCCGCTGATCGGCACGTGGGACGGCCTCGGCTTCCTGCAGGACTTCATCGCCGTCATGGCGCTGGTCGGCCTTGCCACGTTCGCGATCATCCGCCTCAAGAACGCTCCGTCCAGGCTGGGCCGCAAGTCCCGGTTCTCCGGCTCGCACCTCGGTGGCGCCTGGATCGTCCTCGGGATGATCGTCCTCGTCGTCGCCTCGATGCTGATGTTCCGCGGCGCGGGCGTCAACACGGGCCAGTTCCCGTACGGCGACGGCGCCTTCGCGTCGCACATCGTCGGTGACTGGCTGTCAGGATTCAGCGAGCACACCAACGAGGTGCTCGAGCACATCGGCCTGCTGCTCCACATCGGCATCATGCTGATCTTCCTGATCCAGGTGCTCAACTCCAAGCACCTCCACATCTTCCTGGCGCCGATCAACGTGCTGTTCAGCCGCCGGCCCAACGCCCTCGGCTCGATCAAGCCGATCATGATCAAGGGCGAGGCGCTCGACCCGGAGAAGATGGAGGACCTCGAGGAAGAGGACTTCGAGAAGCTCGGCGTCGGCAAGGTCGAGGACTTCAGCTGGAAGGGCATGCTCGACTTCGCGACCTGCACCGAGTGCGGCCGCTGCCAGAGCCAGTGCCCCGCGTGGAACACCGAGAAGCCACTGAGCCCCAAGCTCCTGATCATGAACCTGCGCGACCACGCGTTCGCCAAGGCGCCCTACACGCTGGCCGACGAGGACAAGCGCGACGGCCTGCCCGAGAAGGTCAAGATCGAGGCCGAGCGCGCACTGGTCGGCCCGACCGAGGGCGATCCGTCGCACCCGTCCGGCGGCGCGGTCATCGACCCCGACGTCCTCTGGTCCTGCGTCTCCTGTGGCGCTTGCGTCGAGCAGTGTCCCGTCGACATCGAGCACGTCGATCACATCATGGACATGCGCCGCTACCAGGTGATCGTCGAGTCCAACTTCCCCGCCGAGCTGACCAACATCTTCAAGGGCCTCGAGCGCAAGGGCAACCCGTGGGGCATGGACCCCAAGGGCCGCATGGACTGGGCCAAGAACCTCGACTTCGAGGTCAAGCAGGTCGGCGTCGACGTCGAGGACCTCGACGAGGTCGACTGGCTGTTCTGGGTCGGCTGCGCCGGTGCGTACGAAGACCGTGCCAAGAAGACGACCCAGGCTGTCGCCGAGCTGCTCGACATGGCCGGAGTGACCTTCGCGGTCCTCGGCGATGGCGAGACCTGCACGGGTGACCCCGCGCGTCGCGCCGGCAACGAGATCGTGTTCCAGCAGCTGGCGATGCAGAACGCCGAGGTGTTCAAGGAGACCAAGGTCAAGAAGGTCGTCTCCACCTGCGCCCACTGCTTCAACACGCTCAAGAACGAGTACGCCGAGTTCGGCGTCGAGCTCGAGGTCGTGCACCACACGCAGCTGCTCAACCGTCTCGTACGCGAGGGCAAGCTGACCCCGCTGGCACCGGATGCGGAGACCGAGAAGAAGAAGATCACCTATCACGACCCGTGCTTCATCGGTCGTCACAACAAGGTCTACGAACCGCCGCGCGAGCTGCTCAGCGTCATCCCCGGAGCCGAGTTCACCGAGATGCCCCGCAACGCGGAGAAGTCGTTCTGCTGTGGCGCCGGTGGTGCGCAGATGTGGATGGAGGAGACCATCGGCTCGCGCATCAACGTCAACCGCACGAAGGAAGCCGTCGCAACCGGCGCCGACCAGATCGCCGTCGCATGCCCGTTCTGCCGCGTCATGCTCTCGGACGGCCTGACCGCCGAGCAGAGCGAGGGCAATGCACGCGAAGAGGTCGAGGTCCTCGACGTCGCGCAGATGCTGCTCGCCGGCGTGAAGCGCCAGCCGGCCAAGGCTGCCAAGCCTTCGAAGGCCGACGACGAGGCCGTCGTCGCCGAGGCCGAGGCAGCCACCGCCGCTGCTGTCACTGAAGCTGTGCCCGCTGACAAGGCGACCGAGGCCGAGCCGGATGCCGAGGACAAGGCTGACCCCGAATCGATCTCCAAGACCGAGGACGCCGCACCTGCGGCCGACGCTGCGGCCGAAGCCGAAGCCGGCGGAGACCCCGAGACGGCGAAGGACGAGACCCCGGACGTACCCGCTGGCGACAAGGAAGAGGGCGCCTGGGCCAACGTCGGCGCAGTCAACACCGACGACGCGCCGGCCAAGGAAGAGGCCACGTCCGACGAGCCCAAGGCGGAAGAACCTGCCGCCGAGAAGGCCGACGAGACCAAGGACGAGACTCCTGACGTGCCCGCTGGCGACAAGGAAGAGGCCGCCTGGGCCAACGTCGGAGCCGTCAACACCGACGACGCCCCCGCCAAGGAGCCCGAAGAGGCACCCGCCGAGAAGGTGACCCACGTGCCGGACGAGACCGAGCCCGTCGAAGAAGACGCCCGCGAGGAAGAGGTCGAGGAGTCCGACGCCGAGGTCAAGGACGAGGCCGCAAAGCCAGAGACCAAGACCGACGTCCCCGAAGGCGAGATCGTCGCCGTCGAGGATGCGCCATCGACGTCCGATCCGGTCTCAGAGGACGCAGCACCACTGAGCGACGCCAACCCGAGCGGTGCTGACCTGAGCAAGGCAGCGACCGATGCTGTCGCTGATGGCGAAGAAGTAGAAGAGGGCGACGCCAAGCCCTAGGTGATCGTGCGGACGTAGTTCAATTGCAGAACGTCGGCCTTCCTGGTCGAAGACGTTGGTTCAAATCCAGCCGTCCGCTCCACCACCTTTACTCAGAGTGGGCCGATGTACGGCTCGGGCTTGTAGCGGCTGCGACCCCCGAGCACTACCGGCTGCCAAGGATTCGCCCATCGCGTCCCCTTGAGCGCTCCGAAGAGAAGCACGAAGTCGGTTCCGGCTGCGATGACCAGCAGGGCGAGAAGTATCGCGAATACCACGGCGCCAGACCCTGACTCGAGGAAGATGCCAACGATCGACAGCGCGAATCCGGCGATCGCCGTGAGCAGGTGCAGATCGAAAGCGCGGGCCACGTACGGCCGCGCCTTCGCGTCATCATCCAGCAAGGCGTGCGTGACCCACGGCCCGATGAGCGGCACACCAATGAGCGGCGACAGGTAGGCAAACCAGATCGCTGTCCGATCACGTCTCGCGAGATCCTGGTTCATCCGACGAGCATTGCAGAGCGCCGATGAGTGCGCAGGAAGTCGCCACATCTCCCGCTAGCCTGCTTCCATGACTCGCTGCCCCTGCCTCAGCGGGCTGACGTACGACGACTGCTGCGGGCGGTTGCACTCAGGCGCCGCAGTCGCCCAGACGGCTGAGCAGCTCATGCGGTCCCGATTCAGCGCGTTCGCCGTCAGCGATGCTGCCTACCTGATCGCCACCTGGCACCCGAACACTCATCCGACGGAGCTCGAGCTCGACGCAGACCGTCGGTGGTACCGCCTCGACATCCTCGCCACCAACGGTGGCAGCCCGTTCGAGACGACCGGCACGGTGGAGTTCGAGGCCTACTACCGCTCACCCGACGGAGCCGGGAGCCAACACGAGGTCAGCCGGTTCGTCCGCGAGGACGGCCACTGGCTGTACGTCGACGGCACGGCTGGCTAGCCTGAACCGCATGATCAGGTGGACCATGCTGCTGATCGGCGCAGTGTGCGTTGTGCCGTTGGCGCTTGTTGATCCTGCCGCAGCTCTGATGCTGTTCGATCTCGAGCTCCTCACGGCAGTGGGAACAGCCGGGGTTGCACTCCTCCGCGGCGACGCCCACGAGCTGCGCGAACGCTTCCTCGCCAATCACACGGTCGTCTCCCTGCGTGCGGGCTGGTCCATGACCCGCGAATGCCCGGGCTCGCTGCTCGAAGCCTGACGTCTCAGCCGACGACGAGTGGGACGCCCGGACGGTAGGCGAGGTGGACGTACGACGGGGCGTTGAGCACCGTGAAGTCCGCCTTGGCGCCGACGCCCAGGTGACCGGCCTCGTCGAGCCGAAGCGAGGCGGCACCACCCTTGGTCGCCGACCACAGTGCCTCGCGGGGGCTCATGCCCATGTCGCGCACGGCGACCGCGATGCAGAACGGCATCGATGAGGTGTAGGAGCTGCCGGGGTTGCAGTCCGTGGCCAGCGCGATCGTCACGCCGGCGTCGATGAGTCGGCGCGCGTCGGGATAGGGGTGCCGGGTCGAGAACTCGACACCGGGCAGCAGCCCGGCGACGACTCCTGAGCTCGCCAGCGCGTCGACATCGGCGCCCGACAGGTAGGTGCAGTGGTCGGCCGAGGCCCCGAGCTCGGCGGCGAGCTGTACGCCCGGTCCGAGGCCGAGCTGGTTGGCGTGGACCCGCGGGAGCAGACCTGCAGCGATCCCTGCCTCGAGCACGGCGCGCGACTCGTCGGCGCCGAACGCGCCGTCCTCGCAGAACACGTCGATCCAGCGCGCGTACGGTGCACACCGCTGGAGCATCTCGCCGGTGACCAGCTCGACATATGCGGCGATCTCGGACTCGGCCGGTACGACGTGGGCGCCGAGAAACGTCGTCTCTGCGGTGAACTGCTTCGCGATCGCCAGCGACCTGGCCTCGTCGTGGACCGTCAGTCCGTAGCCGCTCTTGATCTCGATCGTCGTCGTGCCCTGCGCCCGCATCTCCGCCAGGTGCCTCGCGACATTGGCAGCGAGCTGCTCATCGGTGGCGGCGCGGGTCGCCGCGACGGTCGTACGGATGCCGCCCGCCGCGTACGGCTCACCGGTCATGCGTGCCTCAAACTCAGCTGACCTGTCGCCGGCGAACACCAGGTGCGTGTGCGAGTCGACGAAGCCGGGGATCACCGCGGCGCCGCCGACATCGCGCACGGCGTCCGCATCGGGCGCCTCGGTGCGCTGACCGAACCACGAGATCTTGCCGCCGTCGACCACGAACGCCGCATCGCGAAGGATCGGGCGCTCGTCATCCCACGTGACGAGCTCGCCGATGTTGGTGACCAGCAGCGCGCTCATACGCGACTCCAGCAGGTGTCGATCGCGGCCTCGAGCAGCTCGGCGACATCGGCCGGGTCGCCTTCGACGTCGGCGGCTGTGCCAGCCCAGAGCAGCTCGTCGGCACCGGCCGTACGCACGGAGTCCACGACCTCGATCGTGTCCGGCACGACGAAGCCCAACGACTCGTGACCCGTCGTGGTCGCGGCGAGCCAGAGCTGGTCGGCGGTCCACGCGCCACGGATGCCGGTCGAGAGTCGTTCGTGCATCTCGACGGCCCGGGCCTCGGCGAACATGTCGATCACGGTATTGCTGTCGGAGCCGAGTGTCAGCCTCGCACCGGCATCGCGCAACGCCACGCTCGGGCCTATGCCGTCGGCGAGCTCGGCCTCGGTGGTCGGGCAGAAGCAGGCGTACGAATGCGCGGCGCCGATCAGCGCGATGTCCTCGGTCGTCAGGTGAGTGGCGTGCACCGCCGTGGTACGCGGTGTCCAGACGCCCGCCTCGGCCAGCAGCGCGACCGGTGTGAGTCCGGTGGCGGCGAGGCATTCGGCGTTCTCGGCCTCCTGCTCAGAGACATGGACATGCAGTGGCGCATCCGGCAGAGCCGCAGCCACGGTGGCGAGCTGCCCGCGCGGCACGGCTCGTACGGAATGGATCGCCGCGCCGATCACGACGTCGTCATCGCTAGCATGCGCTGCGGCCAGCGTTTCGACGCGTGCTGCCCAGGCGTCCGCATCGATGTCGTTGAACCTTCGCTGTACGCCCTCGACCGCCCGGCCGAAGCCGGCGGCCAGGTAGCAGGTGTCGAGCAGGGTGATCCTGATGTCGGCCTCGCGGGCGGCTGCGATCAGCGCCTCGCCCATCGCGTTGGGCTCGTCGTACGGTCGGCCGTTCGGCTGGTGGTGCAGGTAGTGGAACTCGCCGACGCTGCGAATGCCGGCCAGATGCATCTCGGCGTACGTCGCGCGGGCCAGGTCGAACAACAGGTCGGGGTCGAGCACCCCGGCGAGCGCGTACATCTGGTCGCGCCAGCTCCAGAAGGTGTCAGCTCCGGTGATGCGACCACGCAGCGCCCGGTGGAATGCGTGGCTGTGGCAGTTGGCGAACGCCGGGAGCGTCGTCACACCGGGCTCGACTCTTGGCAGAGCTCGCGTACGACATCGGTCAGTGCCGCGATGCCGGCCTCGCAGTCGGAGTCCTCGGCGAACTCCTCCGGCGAGTGCGAGATGCCCGTCGGGTTGCGCACGAACAGCATGGCGGTCGGGATGTGAGCGCTGAGCACTCCTGCATCATGGCCTGCTCCTGTCGGCAGGACGGGCGCGTCGAGCAGCGTGGCCAGGCGATCGCGGAGATCAGCGTCGAACTCCACTGCCGGACTCACCGACTCGGCGGTCAGCTCGACCGTCGTCCCGTCGGCCTCCGCTGCCGCCGTTGCCGCTGCCGCCAGTTTGTCGACAAGTCGATCCAATGCGCCATCATCGGCCGCCCGGGCATCGAGCCAGGCGCGCACGCGTGAAGGGATGGCGTTGGTGCCGCCGGGCTCAACCTCGAGTCGTCCGAACGTTGCCCGCGCCCCGGCGTCCGTGGCAAGGCGACGAGAGGCGAGCACCGTGGCGGCGTAGGCCTGCATCGGATCGCGGCGGTCCTCCATGAGGGTCGCGCCGGCGTGATTGGCCTCGCCGCAGAAGTCGAGCCGCCAACGCCCGTGCGGCCAGATCGCCGTGGCGACACCCACGGCATCGCCGGAGTGGACCAGCGAACGGCCCTGTTCCACATGGAGCTCGACAAACGTACCGATCTGGTCCAGCAGATCGGTGGTGCCAACGGCCTTCGGGTCACGGCCTCGGGCCTTGAGGGCCTCGGCCATGGTGACTCCGTCACGATCCTTCTGTGCGAGCGCCCGATCGGCGGTCAGCGTTCCGGTGACGAGCTGCGACCCGGCGCAGGCGATGCCGAACCGTGCACCCTCCTCGTCGGCGAAGTTGCCGATCACGATCGGGCGGATGGGGACCACACCATCAGCACGGAGTCGGTCGACGGCGGCGAACGACGAGACCACACCGAGCGGTCCGTCGTACGCGCCACCATCGGGTACGGAGTCGAGGTGCGATCCGATCAGCAGTGCATCGCTGCCGTTGCCCCACCAGGCGAACTGGTTGCCGTTGCCGTCCTCGACGACTTCCATGCCCCTGGCGGCCGCCTCGCCGACGAACCACTCGCGCAGCAACATGTCGGCGTCGTTCCAGGCATACCGGCGATAGCCACCGGTGGTGGGATCGCGGCCGATGTCGTGCAGGTCGGCGAGACTCATCGGCCCTCCGACATCGGCACGCGCAGTCCCCGCTCCCTCGCCACCTCGGCTGCGCGGTCATATCCCGCGTCGACGTGGCGCATCACGCCAGTGCCCGGATCGTTGACCAGCACGCGCTCGATCTTCTGCGCAGCCAGCGGCGTACCGTCCGCGACGATCACCTGTCCGGCGTGGATCGAGCGGCCGATCCCGACGCCTCCACCGTGATGGATCGACACCCAGGTCGCACCCGAGGCCGTGTTGAGCAGGGCGTTGAGCAGCGGCCAGTCAGCGATCGCATCCGAGCCGTCGGCCATGGACTCAGTCTCCCGGTAGGGCGAGGCCACCGAGCCCGAATCGAGGTGATCGCGGCCGATGACGACGGGTGCACTCAGCTCGCCCGATGCCACCATCTCGTTGAACCGCAGTCCGGCGAGGTGACGTTCCTGGTAGCCGAGCCAGCAGATGCGTGCGGGCAGCCCTTCGAAGTGGACCTTCTCCTGCGCCTTGGTGATCCAGCGTGCCAGGTGGTCATCCTCGGGAAAGAGCTCGAGGATCGCCCGGTCCGTCGCAGCGATGTCGGCTGGATCGCCGGAGAGGGCAGCCCAGCGGAACGGGCCCTTGCCTTCGCAGAACAGCGGTCGAATGTACGCCGGCACGAAACCGGGAAACTCGAACGCCCGCTCAAAGCCGCCGAGGCGGGCCTCTTCGCGGATCGAGTTGCCGTAGTCGAAGACCTCGGCGCCTGCGTCCATGAAGCCGACCATCGCCCGTACGTGCTTGGCCATCGACTCGCGCGCCTTGAGCGTGAAGCCCTCCGGATCGCGAGCAGCTTCGGCGTGCCAGTCGGCGACCGAGATGTCCTCCGGCAGGTAGCTCAGCGGATCGTGCGCGCTGGTCTGGTCGGTGACGATGTCGATCGGAATACCGCGTTCGAGCAGCTCGGTGAAGATCGTCGCGGCATTGCCGAGCACGCCGACCGAGAGCGCCCGGCGTTCGTTCTTGGCCTCGACTGCCCGCTCGATCGCCTGGTCGAGATCGGTCCAGTACTCGTCGAGGTAGCCGTGCTTGACCCGGCGTTCCAGCCGCGTCTCGTCGACGTCGACGACCAGCGCGACGCCATCGTTCATCGTGACGGCGAGCGGCTGCGCCCCGCCCATGCCGCCGGCACCACCCGTCAACGTGAGCGTTCCAGCCAGTGACCCGCCAAACCTCTTGCGCGCAACCGCACCGAACGTCTCGTACGTGCCCTGCAGGATGCCCTGCGTGCCGATGTAGATCCACGAGCCGGCCGTCATCTGCCCGTACATCGTCAGGCCCTCGGCCTCGAGCTTGCGGAACTCCGGCCACGTCGCCCAGTCGCCGACCAGGTTGGAGTTGGCGATCAGCACGCGCGGCGCCCACTCGTGCGTACGGAACACCCCGACCGGCTTGCCGGACTGCACCAGCAGCGTCTCGTCGTCCTCGAGGGTCTCGAGGGTTCGGACGATCG
Source organism: uncultured Actinomycetota bacterium (assembly GCA_963849475.1). Classification (GTDB taxonomy): domain Bacteria; phylum Actinomycetota; class Actinomycetes; order Propionibacteriales; family Nocardioidaceae; genus Aeromicrobium. The sequence continues at coordinate 96,707 of CAWKHC010000003.1, read as the reverse complement.
CGTCGTACGCCTCCCAGCTGCGGGCGGCCTTGCCGGTGCCGCCGTAGACGACGAGGTCCTCGGGCCGCTCGGCCACCTCGGGGTCGAGGTTGTTCATCAGCATGCGCATCGGCGCCTCGGTCTGCCACGACTTGGCGGTGATCGTGGTGCCGCGGGCGGCGCGAACGGTGGGACGGTTCATGAGATCTCCTGGGTAGCTGCATCGAGGAGGGCGCCGGAGCGTACGAGCTCAGTGGCGGCCTCGAGGTCGGGTGAGAGGTAGCGATCAGGGCCGGGACCGTCGACTTGCGTACGCAGCAGCGCGATCGCTGCACCGGTCGCGGGTCCGGGCTCGAGCGGTGCTCGCAGGTCGATGCCGCGAGCCGCGGTGCAGATCTCGATCGCCAGCACTCGAGTGAGCAAGTCAACCGACGTTCGGAGCTTGCGGGCGGCGGACCAGCCCATCGACACGTGGTCCTCCTGCATCGCACTCGACGGGATCGAGTCGACGCTCGCCGGCGCCGCGAGCCGCTTGAGCTCTGACACCATCGCGGCCTGCGTGTACTGCGCGATCATGTGCCCCGAGTCGACTCCCGGGTCGTCGGCGAGGAACGGCGGCAGTCCCTGGCTGCGCGATGCGTCGAGGAACCGGTCAGTACGACGCTCGCTCATGCTGGCGACGTCGGCGACCGGGATCGCGAGGAAGTCGAGCACGTACGCCAGCGGTGCTCCGTGGAAGTTGCCGTGCGACTCGATGCGCCCGTCGTCGAGCACCGAAGGGTTGTCGATCGCCGATGCCAGCTCGCGACCGGCCACCGTCGCCGCGTGATCGAGGGTGTCGCGGGCGGCGCCGTGCACCTGCGGCGAGCACCGCAAGGAGTAGGCGTCCTGCACGCGACCATCGCCGACGCGGTGGCTCGCGACGATCGGCGAGCCGGCCAGAAGCGATGCCATGTGGGCGGCCGACGTCGCCTGGCCCGGGTGCGGGCGCAACGCCTGCAGCTCGGCAGCGAGCACCCGATCGGTGCCCATCAGACCTTCGATGCTCATCGCCGCAGCGAGGTCAGCGGTGTCGAGCAGCCTGCGCAGGTCGTGCAGGGCGAGCACCAGCATCCCGAGCATGCCATCGGTGCCGTTGATCAGCGCGAGCCCTTCCTTCTCGGCGAGCTCGATCGGCGCGAGACCGTACGAGGCCAGCGCCTCACCGGCGGGACGTACGACACCGTGGTCGTCGACCTCACCCTCACCCATCACCGCGAGCGCACAGTGCGCCAGCGGGGCGAGATCGCCGGAGCAGCCGAGGCTGCCGTACTCGCGGACGATCGGCGTGAGCCCGGCATTGAGCATCGACGCATAGGCCTCGGCGGTCTCGACCCGTACGCCGGTGTGGCCCGACGCCAAGGTCGAGAGACGAAGGAGCATCAGCGCGCGGACGACTTCGTTCTCGACCCGCGGCCCTGCGCCAGCGGCATGCGATCGGATCAGGCTCTTCTGCAGCTGGGTCCGCAACGCGGGTTCGATGTGCCGCGTTGCCAGGGCGCCGAACCCGGTCGAGACGCCGTAGACCGGGGTGTCCGAAGCAGCCATCTGCTCGATGACTGCTCGCGACCGTCCGATCGCTTCACGCGCCTCGGTGCCCAGCTCGACCAGGGTGCCCTCGCGCGCCACCCGTACGACATCCTCCGGCGACACCGCGCCGACTCCCACCTCAACGTTGCCCATGCTCCATGGGACTCCACGACGGCTGCCCGGCGCTACGGCCAGGGCACCAAACATGTCTCGCATACGAGACCCCAGCCGTCACTCAGGCGTGAAGACATCCTCGATCGAGCAGTCGAACGTCTGGGAGATGAGAAATGCGAGGGGCAGTGACGGATCGAACCGTCCGCGCTCGATCGAGATCACGGTCTGCCGTGAGACGCCCAGCTCACGGGCCAGGTCGGCCTGGGTCCACTCGCGCTCGAGCCGGCGAGCGGCAAGGTCGTTCTTCACCGCAGCGCGCGATGACGGATCACGGCATACCGCAGGCCGGCATCCACCACGCTGAGCCCGATCAGTCCGAGCAGGGCAGGCAGGGCATCGACCTCGATCTGGCGGAGCATCAGCACGATGACGACGACGATCGTCGCAACGAGCACGTCGAGGAATGCCCCGGCACCCGCCTGCGTCAACCAGAGTGACTCGACACTCTCCTCGCCGCGCGCATCACGAGTGACGGTGTGGTTGGTGATGAAGAGCTTCGCACCAAGGGAGAACGACGGATAGACCGCACACATGGCTCCGATGCCGGCCGCCGGCCAGAAGTCCTCGGAGTTCGTCGCCCCGACCAACAGCGCGACAGCGATCGTGGCGATCGCTCCGAAAGCCCCCGCCAACACATAGTGCGTCGCCGGCGCCCGCGTGCGAGATGTCAAGGTTGCTTTACTCATGCAAGGAGTAAAGCACGCTTTACCCACCCCCGTCGAGAAGTTGTCTCGGGTACGAGACACTGGACCCATGTCCCGACCGGTGCCCGCTGCGACAACGGCGCTGCGCGTGCTGCGCTTCCTGTCGTCCCAGCCAGTCCCGGTCTCGGCGACCCGGCTGGCCGCGGCGGTGGACCTGCCACGCTCGTCGACCTATCACCTGCTCGCCGCGATGGCCGACGAAGGATTCGTCATCCACTACCCCGACGACCGCACCTGGGGCATCGGCGTCGCCGCGTGGGAGGTCGGCCACGGCTTCGCCCGTCAGGAACCGCTCGCACGTCTCGCCCGGCTGCCACTCGCGCGGCTCGTCGACCAGGTCGGCCAGTCCGCGCACCTCGTCCTGCTCCACGGCGCTGACGTCCTCTACGTCATCGAGGAGCGGGCACCCGGCCGGCCCCCGCTGGTCACGGACGTCGGCGTACGCCTCCCGGCTCACCTCACCGCATCAGGGCGCGCGATCCTTGCCTCGCTGCCCGCTGCCCAGGTGCGAGCGCTGTATCCCGACAAGACCGCGTTCACCACCCGCACCGGCGTCGGTCCGAGCACCTTGAGCGAGCTCCGACGACTGCTCACCGCGACGCGTCAGCGCGGCTATGCCACCGAGGACGGAGAGGTGACGCCCGGCTTCTCGTCGATCGCGGCGCCCATCACGGCGGGCACGATCCACGCAGCCGTCGCCGTCACCTGGGAGGCGCGCACCCAGGTAGACGGACTCGCCGAACCGGTTGCTGCAACCGCGGCCGAGATCTCGCGCCGACTCCGACACTGACGGTGCGTGACCCAGGAGACCTGTACGTCGTTGTTACTGCCAAGTAGGACAGATGTCCCAGTTGCCAGTCACCAGGAGCACCATGCGCGTACGTTCCCTCCTCGCCCTCATCGTCCTGGGGCTCGCTGCCGCCATGCTGACGCACCCTGCAGCTGCGGCGACGCCGGCATACACGGTCCAGTCGCTGCACTTCGCCGTCAAGACCGGGCCCGCGAACAACGTGGCCTGCGACATCGTCGGCGACCTCTATCTCCCCAAGACCGCCACCTCCAAGAAGCGCGTGCCGGCCATCTTGACGACCAACGGCTTCGGTGGCTCCAAGGCCGACCAGGCCGGCCTCGGCAAGCGGTTCGCCGAACGAGGCTATGCCGTGCTGTCGTACTCCGGCCTCGGCTTCGGCGGATCGGGCTGCAAGATCACCCTCGATGACCCCGACTGGGACGGCAAGGCCGCCAGTCAGCTCGTCAGCTACCTCGGCGGCAAGTCGGGCATCGCGTTCACCGACGCCGCCCACAAGATCCCCGCGAAGACCCTGAGCGTCGTCCAGCTCGACGCCAAGAACCACGCCGGCAAGAAGGTCGCCTACGACCCCCGCCTCGGCATGGTCGGCGGCTCGTACGGCGGCCAGATCCAGTTCGCCGCCGCCAGCGTCGACCCGCGCATCGACACCATCGTCCCGATCGTCACGTGGAGCGACCTCTCGTACTCGCTGTCACCCAACAACACCTCGCAGACCTCGGGGGTCCAGACCTCTACACCCGGTGCCGCCAAGCTGATCTGGGCGCTCGGCTTCACCGGCCTCGGAGTGGCCAACGGACTGCAGAACGCACCAGGCCGACCCCTCCCGGCTGATCCCCTGCCCGAACTTCGCGACATTCGTCTGCCCGGCCCTCGTGACCGCAGGCGTCACAGGCTCAGTGGACGCCAGCACCACCCGCAACCTGCGCCACGCCTCGGTGTCGACGTACTTCAAGAAGATCACGATCCCGACGCTGATCATCCAGGGCCAGAGCGACACCCTCTTCAACATCAACGAGGGCGTTGCCAACTACAAGGCCCTCAAGAAGCAGGGCACGGTCACCAAGATGATCTGGTTCAACGGCGGCCACTCCGGTCCTTCGGCGCCTGGCGAGCTCAACACCGGCAATCCCGACCCCACCAAGGAACACGTCTCCAAGAGCATCGCCAACTGGTTTGACCACTACCTCAAGGGGTCGAAGGTCAGCACCGGTCCGGAGTTCTCGTACTTCCGCGACTGGGTCTCCTACAGCGGCATCGCGACACCCGCGTACGGAACTGCGACGTCATACCCCGCCGGCGCAGCCACGAAGTACTACCTCTCCGGCAAGCAGCTCACGCCGTCGAGCACCGGCATCGCCACCGGCTCGCAGGCGTTCCTCACCCCGCCAGCAGGCATCCCCACGTCGACCGATGTCACCGATGTCGCCGCCCTGCCCCTGCCCGAGCTGGACCTGCCAGGCACCTTCGCCTCGTGGTCGACGCCGACGCTGACCAAGGCACTCAACGTCGTCGGCCAGCCGCAGCTCACGGTCAAGGTCAACGCGACGCTGGCGCAGGCGACGCAGGCCATCGGCCCCACCGGATCACTCGTCCTGTTCGTGAAGATCGCGGACGTGGATGCCGCCGGCAAGTCCACGATCGTCCGCAACCTGGTGGCCCCCGTACGCGTGCCCGACGCATCCAAGCCGTTCACGGTCACCCTGCCCGGATTCGCGCACCAGTTCGCCAAGGGCCACACGCTCAAGCTCATCGTGGCCGGCGGCTCGACCAACTATCGCGGTGGACTGATCCCCAACGCGGTGACGATCACCACCGGCACCACCGGTCAGGTGCTCACGCTGCCGATCGTCAAGTAGCACCAACGCGACAGGGCCCGATCTCACCAGAGATCGGGCCCTTCGTCTTCCCTACGCGTCGCGCTTGCGGAGCAGGTACCAGGCGATGCCCAGCAGCGCTGCCGTCTCGGCGGCGAAGATCCCGAAGCTCGGCCACGCGTCGAGCAGGTTGGGGTTGAACGGCACGGGCGACGCGAGCGCACCGCCGGCGTTGCCGGGCATGACCCGCTCGAGGAAGGTGCCGAAGTCACCCGGTACGAGGATCACCATGTTGCCGAGCACGAACACCAGTGCCAGCACGATCGAGATCGCCGCTGCGGTGTGCCGGACGAGGAAGCCGATCGCCATCGAGAACAGCGCGAGGCCACCGAGGAAGAGTCCGCTGCCATACATCGCCCGGGCGACGTCACCCTCGAGCGCCAGGCCGATGCCCTCACGGTCGAGGAAGTAGTTGCCGCCGACGTAGCCGACAAGGGCGGTGGCCGTGCCGAGCACGAACAGGAATCCCGAGACCACGAGAGCCTTTGCCGCGAGCACCCGGCCACGGGACGGAGTCGCGGCCAGCGTCGTGCGGATCATGCCGGTGCCATACTCCGACGTCACCGTCAGCACGCCGACGACCACGGCGCACACCTGGGCGATCATCATTCCCCAGGTGATGAACGATCCGGGCGACTCGCCGCCTCGCGACGGATCCTCGTCCGCGAGCCAGTCGGCGTTGCCCCAACAGATCAGCGTGGTCAGCCCTGCGCCGAGGACGAACAGGGCGATCATGGTCCACCAGGTCGATCGCACGGTCCAGAGCTTGATCCACTCGGACTGCAGCGTCTTGCCGAAGCCAACCGGTTCGACCTCTTGGACGGTCAGCGTCTCAACTGTCGTGCTCGTCATCGTGATCCAGCCTTGATCTCATCGGCGGCCTTGGCGTGGTACTCCACGCTGTCAGCCGTCAGGGTCATGAATGCGTCCTCGAGCGAGGACCGTACGACGGCGAGCTCGTGCAACAGCAGGCCGTTCGTGCCGATGAGCTCGCCGATCGCAGGGGCATCCAGCCCCTGGACGCGGAGCTCGTCGTCGGTGTGGCTGACCTCGAGACCGTTCGTGGTGAGCAACGATGCGACGTCGGCCAGCTTGGGAGCCTTGACGCGTACGTACGACGCGGCGTGCTCGGCCATGAAGTCCTGCATCGAGGAGTCGGCGAGGATCGACCCGCGGCCGATGACGATCAGGTGATCGGCCATCAGCGCCATCTCCGACATCAGGTGGCTGGAGATGAAGACCGTACGGCCTTCATCGGCGAGCTGGCGGGCGAGCGAACGGACCCAGCGAATGCCTTCGGGATCGAGACCGTTGACCGGCTCGTCGAGCACGATGACCGGTGGGTCACCGATCAGCGCGGCGGCGATGCCGAGGCGCTGACCCATGCCGAGCGAGAACCGCCCGGCCCGCTGGCCGGCAACCGAGTCCAGGCCGACCAGCTCGAGCACCTCACCGACGCGGGTGGTCGGGATGCCGTTGCTGGCGGCCAGCCAACGGAGGTGATCGCGCGCGGTTCGTCCCGGGTGGATGGCGTGCGCCTCGAGCAGCGCGCCGATCTCGCGCAGCGGTGCGGGCGACGCGGTGTAGCGGTGGCCGTTGACCGACGCGGTGCCGCTGGTCGGCGCATCGAGGCCGAGGATCATCCGCATCGTGGTCGACTTGCCGGCACCGTTGGGCCCGAGGAAGCCGGTGACACGGCCGGGCTCGACGGTGAAGTCGATGCCGTTGACGGCAACTTTGTCGCCGTACGTCTTGGTGAGTCCCTGGGCGCGGATCATGCGGATCGCCGCCCGACGTTGTCTACGGTGCTGATTCGGAATGGAGTCATGCATCCAGCGTGGTCGAGTCGGACGCACGCGAACATCGGTGAGCGCCCCTGATGGACCCTGAAGCCACCCCGAGGGGTGGGTAGGTTGGTGGCATGACGACGCCGGGTGACGTGAAGTGGCGAGATGAGCAGCGGCGAGACATCCTGGCATTCGCCCGTCGTTCCAAGCGCGGGGCCGGCGGCTTCGCCTGGCTCGCCGACGATGGCAGCATCGACGAGGACCCCAACCTCCAGCTCTGGATCAATGCCCGCATGACGTACGTCTTCGCACTGGCTCACCTCGCTGGCGAGGACGATGCGCTGGGGCTGGCGGAGCACGGCGTACAGGCGCTCTCGACGATCTTCCACGACGACGTGCACGGCGGCTGGTTCTCCGAGGTAGACGTCTCGGGGCAGCCCGTCCAAGAGGGCAAGTTCTGCTACGAGCATGCCTTCGTGCTGCTCGCCGCGTGTGCCTCATCGGCCGCGGGCGCCGCCGGTGCCGACGCGCTGCTCGACGAGGCGACGCTGGTGCACCGTACGAAGTTCTGGGACGCCGATGCAGGGCGCTGCCGCGAGGAGTGGAACCGTGACTGGTCGGCGCTCGACGGCTATCGCGGCGCCAACAGCAACATGCACAGCGTCGAGGCCTATCTCTTCGCCGCCGACGTCACGGGAGACGACGCCTGGCGGCAACGGGCGCTGGCAATCTGCGAACGGGTGATCGGCATCCATGCGCGCAGTCACGGGTGGCGCATCCCCGAGCACTACGACCACGACTGGACGCCGATGCCCAACTACAACGTCGAGAAGCCGGCCGACCCGTTCCGGCCGTTCGGCGCGACGCCTGGGCATGCGTTCGAATGGGCACGGCTGCTGGTCCAGCTCGCCGCCAGCCTCGACGAGCCGCGGCCGTGGATGACCGAGGCTGCCGAGGGACTGTTCGCCCGGGCGATCGACGATGCGGTCGACGACGATGCACCCGGCATCCCCTACACGACTGACTGGCACGGCCAGCCCGTCGTCGAGGAGCGCTTCCACTGGGTCATCGCCGAAGCCGTCCTGGCGGCCTCGGCGCTCAGCACCTACACCGGCGAAACGCGTTACGACGGGTTCGTCAACCGGTGGTGGGCGGAGATCGCCGATCACTTCGTGACCGATCAGGGCTGGGTCCACGAGCTGTCGCCGACGATGGGATCGTCGTCGCGGACGTGGCACGGCAAGCCCGACGCCTATCACGCGTTCAACGCCGTGACCCTGCCCAGCCTGCCGCTGGCTCCGTGCCCGGCCCAGACGATCACCCGGATCGCATGACGATCCTGGTCATCGGCGAGGCGCTCGTCGATGTGTTGATCGGGGTTGGCGTCGACGGCGAACCGCATGCCGGCGGCTCGCCGTTCAACGTCGCGGTCGGGCTCGCCCGACTCGAGTGCGAGACGGTGCTCGCCACCCAGATCGGCAACGACTCGTACGGGACGATCCTGCAACGACACCTCGCCGATTCCGGCGTCCACCTGGCGCTGCTCGATCCGGTGCTTGAACGTACGTCCAGCGCCACGGCCACGATCGCCGACGACGGCAGTGCGTCGTACGAGTTCGACCTGACCTGGGATCCGACGGCGATGCCTGACCCGGCCGTGTTCGAGGCCGTGCACGTCGGATCGCTCGGCGCTGCCCTGATGCCCGGGGCCCACCGGGTCGCCGAGCTGGTGGCGACCGCTGATGCCATGGGGCTCGCGGTGTCGTACGACCCCAACGTGCGCCTGACGGTCGAGCCCGATCCGGCGTTCTGGCGTGAGGTGTTCGAGACCGTCGTGCCCTACGCGCGCATCATCAAGATGAGCGATGAGGACGCGGCCGTGCTGTTCCCAGGCGTCGCGCCCGAGGACGTGGCGAGGCGGCTGGCGGGCGAGGGCAAGCTCGTCGCAATCACCCTCGGTGGCTCCGGGGCGGTCGTCGCGGGCGGGCATCACGTTGGCGGTGCCGATGCGCCATCCGTGGCCGTGGTCGACACGATCGGGGCCGGCGACTCCTTCATGGCCGCGATGCTCTCGTGGTGCGCTGCCTACACCTGGCCCGCAGGTGATCAGCTCGACGAGACCGAGCTGACCGACCTCGCCGAGTTCTCGGTCGCAGCGGCGGCGATCACCTGCTCGCGCCCCGGCGCCGATCCGCCAAGACTCAGCGAGCTCTGACGGGCCGAGCCCCTCGTACGGCAACACACTGCGCTGCCGCCTGGGCCCCGGCCGCCAACGCCGTGGCGGGATCGCGTTGCTTGGTCCACACGCTGAGGAAGCCGGCGCAGAACGCGTCGCCAGCGCCGGTCGTGTCGATGACCTCTGCGGGAGCGGCGGGGACCGAGTGCTCGCCGAACGTTGCGCCACCCGGACCAAGGGTCACGACGACATCGCCCTCAAGCCGAAGGCCATTCAGATCAAGGAAGGCCTGCTCGTCATCGTTGGGGAACAACAGGTCGGCATCGACAACCCACTCGAGGAACTCGTCGCGACCCGCGACCTCCAGGAAGCCCAAGGAGCTCGGATCGATGCTGATCCCGATCTGGCGGCGCCGCGCTTCGGCCATCAGCTCCACCACGACGGGTCGTACCCCGGCATCGAAGAACGAGTAACCCGTGAGGTGCAACCACTCGATCTCGTTCCAGATGTCGACGGGCAGGTCAGCTGCCCTCAGCGTCGTGTTGGCGGCACGATCGACGTACATCGTGCGATCGGCGGCGTCATCGAGGGTGAGCACGATCGTCGCGGTCGGCAGGACCGGATCTGCGGTGATGCGCGCATCGACACCGTAGGCCGTGAGTGCATCGACGTGGCGTACGACGCCGTCGGCGCCGGCCTTGCCGACGAAGCGCGCGTACGAGCCGAGGTGGCCGAGCCAGGCCGCGACATTGGCCGCCGAGCCACCGGGGGTCATGCGGATCTCAGACTCGGTGTCGCTGGCGGCGTTGATCGTGCCGAGCGGGCGTACGCCGATGTCGTCGACCACGTCTCCCACGACGAGGATCATCGGTTGGCCCAGGACAGTGCGATCTCGCCGGCGACCCGGATGTTGTTCTCCGCGATCTTGAGGTTGACCGCGAGACTCTCACCGCCGGTCAGGCCGACGATCGTCTGCAGCAGGAACGGCGTGACCTCCTTGCCGGAGAGTCCTTGCTCATCTGCCATCCGCAGCGCCTCGGTGAGCGCCTTGTCGTGCACGGCCGGATCGAGCTGCTCGGACTCGGGCAACGGGTTGGCCACCAGGATCGCGGCGTCCTGACCCAGCGCATCGCGCGACGCCATGACAGTCTGCGACACCCGAAGCATCCGCGACCGACCAGTCAAGCTGCTCACCCGAGTCGGTCAGCCAGAAGCTCGGGAACATGTCGGTCCCGTAGCCCAGCACGATCACGCTGAGCGACTCGAGCCGCTCGAGCGTCGCGGGGATGTCGAGGATCGACTTCACGCCGGCGGAGACAACGGTGATCGGCACCTCAGAAAGCACCGTCAGGTCGGCCGATTCGTCGAACGTCTCGGACGCTCCACGATGTACGCCGCCGAGCCCACCGGTGGCGAAGACCCTGATGCCGGCGAGGTTGGCGATGTACGAGGTCGCGGCAACCGTCGTGGCGCCGCTGCCGCCACGCGCCAGGACGATCGGCAGGTCGCGCACGCTGAGCTTGGGAATGTCTTCCCCCGCGATGCGTACGAGCTCCTCGTCCGTCAGGCCCGCCTTGAGCTGACCGTCGAGCACCGCGATCGTCGCGGGCACGACACCCATGCCGGTGAGGATCGCCTCGAACGCTCGCGCTGCCTCGAGGTTGTCGGGCCGGGGCAGGCCGTGCGAGATGATCGTCGACTCCAGCGCGACGACGGGCCATCCCTCATCGAGTGCAGCCTGGACGGCGGGCGAGATGTCGAGCGGCAGAGTCACTAGATCTCGGTGCGGTGGAAGTTTGCGTGCGAGCGGGACGCCGTCGGACCGCGCTGGCCCTGGTAGCGAGAGCCGTACTTCGCCGAACCGTACGGGTTCTCGGCCGGCGAGCTGAGGCGGAAGTAGCAGACTTGGCCAATCTTCATGCCGGGATAGAGCTTGATCGGCAGCGTCGCCACGTTCGCCAGCTCGAGCGTCACGTGCCCAGAGAAACCGGGGTCGATGAAGCCGGCGGTCGAATGAGTCATCAGGCCGAGTCGGCCAAGGGACGACTTGCCTTCCAGCCGGGCGGCGATGTCGTCGGGCAAGGTGACCAGCTCGTACGTCGAACCGAGCACGAACTCGCCGGGGTGCAGGATGAACGCCTCGTCGTTGCCGACCTCGACCTCACGGGTCAGGTCTGACTGGTCCTCGGCGGGGTCGATGTGGGGGTACTTGTGGTTGTCGAAGACCCGGAAGAACTTGTCCAGTCGTACGTCGATGCTCGACGGCTGGATCATCCCCGGGTCGAAGGGGTCGAGCGCAATGCGCCCGGCATCGATCTCGGCCAGGATGTCGCGGTCAGAGAGAAGCACGAGAGAAAACTAACCCATCGAGCATGTCGATGCGGCTGACTCCGCTTGAATGGAGACCATGCGCGCCGTCATCTGTCATCAGAGCAACCTCTCGGTTGCCGACCTCGACACTCCCGTGCCCGCCAGGGGCCAGCTCCTGGTCGAGGTGCACCGCTGCGGCATCTGCGGATCCGACCTGCACGCGCGGGTCCACGGTGACGAGCTCGGCAAGGTCATGGTCGAGAGCGGCTATGACGACTTCATGCGATCGGACCAGCAGATCGTGCTCGGCCACGAGCTCTACGGCGTGGTCGCCGATCACGGCCCCGGTTCACGCAAGAAGCTCGCAGCCGGTACGCCGGTCGTCTCGATCCCCCTGCTGCGCAATCCCGGCTCCGTCGACGCACTCGGCCTGTCGGCCAAGGCACCGGGCGCGTACGCCGAGTACCTCGTCACCCAGGAGAACCTGACGCTCAAGGTTCCCAACGGCCTGGCGCCCGACGTCGCGGTGCTCACCGAGCCCATGGCGGTCGGCTGGCACGCAGTGGCCCGCGGCGATGTCGGCAAGAAGGACGTCGCAGTGGTCATCGGCTGCGGCCCGGTCGGTCTCGCCGTCATCGCGATCCTGAAGTCGCGCGGCGTACGTACGATCATCGCCAGCGATCCCTCGCCCGGCCGACGGGCCCTGGCGACGAAGGTCGGCGCGACCAGCGTCGTCGACCCGACCGACGGATCGCCGTTCGCCACCGCCAAGGACCACAAGCACTTCACGACCGTGCCCGAAATCCTCGGGGCTGCGGTGGATGCGATCGACCAGATGTCGAAGCTGCCGGTCGGCTGGTGGCATGCCTGGCGAGCCGCCGACAAGGTCGGCGCGACCAATCCCAAGGCTCCGGTCATCTTCGAGTGCGTCGGCAACCCCGGGATGATCGACAGCATCATGGCCGGAGCGCCGATCATGTCGCGCATCGTGGTCGTCGGCGTGTGCATGGGCGCCGACCAGATCCGGCCCTCGATGGCGATCAACAAGGAGATCGACCTGCGCTTCGTCCTCGGCTACACACCGCTCGAGTTCAGGGACACGCTGCACGCACTGGCTGACGGCACGATCGATGCCTCGGCGATGCTCACGGGTCGCGTCGGTCTCGACGGCGTGGCCACCGCGTTCACCGCCCTGGGCGATCCGGAGTCTCACGCCAAGATCGTCATCGATCCGCGGCTCGGCGGCTCGCAGGTCCACGCCCGATGATCGTCCACACCGTCCTCCTCGAGCTCGATGCCGACAAACCTGCAGAGATCGAGACCGCCCTCGTGGGTCTGCGTTCGCTGGCACAGCTGCCAGGTGTCATCTCCATGAACGCCGGCCCGGACGTCAGCCCGGAGAACCTCGCCGACGGCTTCACCCATGCGGCAGTCGCCGTCTTCGACTCGGCGGCAACCCGCGACGCATACCTGCCGGCGGCTGAGCATCTCGCAGTCGTGCGCCTTCTTCAGGCCTGCATGCGGCGGGTGACCGTCGTCGACATCGAGGCGTGATGGACTTCACGATCCGCGAGGACGACCTGTCCGGCCCCGAGGTGCGCCAGCTGCTCGCCAGCCACCTTGCCGACCTCGCCCTCCACTCTCCAGCCGAGTCGATGCACGCCATGCCGGTCGACCGTCTCGCCAGCCCCGACGTCACGTTCTGGTCGGTGTGGTCCGGTGATCGCGTCGTCGGCTGCGGCGCCCTCAAGGAGATCGATCAGAACGCACGGTGAGGTGAAGTCGATGCGCACGATCGACGTGGTGCGGGGCCAGGGCGTCGGCGCGCTGGTGCTCGACCACCTGGTCGATGAGGCCCGTCGTCGAGGGTACGTACGGGTGAGCCTCGAGACCGGCAGCAACGCGCCCTTTGCACCGGCCCACCGCCTCTATGCCCGTCGGGGCTTCGAGGAGTGCGAGCCGTTCGCCGACTATGTCGAGGACCCGTGGAGCATCTTCATGACGAAGGAGCTTTGACGGCCTGACGCCTGCGTACCGCGGCGATCACCATCGCCCCCGCAAGGACGCCGGTCAGCGCGAGCCAACTCAACGCGTACGGGCGGTTGAGCACGGTCATGTTGTCGGGCTTGCCACCCTCGCCCGAGAGCACGTTGAAGAACGCGAGGGTGAGCGTGCCCCAGATGAGGAACGCGATGCCGGCCGCGGCCCGGTAATGGTTGGGCAGGAGACGCGCGGCGAGCACGCCAAGCCCGACCGTGACCGGCGCGAGCACCGCATCATGCAGGATCACACCGCCGGCGAGGAACGTACCGATCGAGATCAGCTGCGGCGACGTGAAGTCCCGCATGAGCCACACACCCCAGAGCCCTCCCGCGACACCGAGGGCGAGCAACGCGCCACGGATGGCTCTCATGCCTTCACCTCGAGCTGCCGGACCCACTTGGTCTGCAGCACGCCCGGACGGTTCGGAGCGATGATTCGGCAGGGATAACCGTGGTCCAGCGACAGGACCTCGCCGTTGAGCTCAAGAGCGAGCAGGGTGCGGTGGTCGCGGACGAAGTCGGCCGGCAGCTCGGACGTACGAAACGCGCCGATCGTCTGCATCGACCTGACCGTGACGGTCGAGTCGGGATCGCCGCCGGCCAGCTCGACGAGGTCGCGGATCGACACCCCGGTCCACAGCGCGCTGCGGCTCCAGCCCTCGACGCAGGCGATCGGCAGCTTGTGCGTTCGCTGCGGCAGCGCGGCCAGCTCTTCGCGGGTGAACGTCATCGTTGCGCCATTGATCACGACTTCCAGCGCGAAGGCGGGATCGGTGGCGCTCTTGACGGCACCCGCAGCCTTGGCCGTTCGGTTGATCGGCAGATCCTGCGGACCTTCGCCGTCTCGTACGCCGAACACCGAGATCTTGCGCAGGAACGGGACGGTCTGGCCTGCAGTCAACAGCACCGCCAGGCCCGACGCCGCGCTGGCTCCGAGCAGGACTGAGCGGCGGGTCGGAGCGTGCTCCTCGTCGGAGCTGGGGTCGTACGCTTCGTCGCGCGGAGGATCGAGCGGAGTGCCGAGGGCGTCCCGGATGATGGGCAGCTTGACCGCGATGTGCACCAGCAGGGCGCCGATGAGGATCCATGCAACGGCCTCGTGCGTACGACGGAAGCTGAACTCCCACGGATACCACTGAGCGATGTTGAGCGCGCCGCTGGTGAGCTGGAAGATGCTCGCCGAGACCAGGACGCCGATGGACGCCTTCTCGAGAAGGTCGACGACCAGCGCCTTGCTGACGGTCTTGGGCGGGAGGATGAACAGGCGCGGGTAGACCGACCACAGCTTGACCAGCAGCAGCGGGATCGCGGCCATGCCGGTGATGATGTGCAGCCCCTGCGTCACTCGATAGAGCTGCGTGGGATGGGGGCCGATGGGCAGCCATCCCGGCGCCGCGTACTGATAGTGGCTCCACACACCGGTCAGGAAGCAGATGCCGAAGGCGATCCCGAGTGCCGTGCCGATGCGGGCCGTCAGCTCCGTGCCGCGTGCCCGACTCGTGAAGTCGTCGGGGCTCGGTAGGCGCCTCTCAACGTCCTCAACGGTTGGCAGCCTCATGTCGTCACTGTGCCCTTGATTCGCTCGCTTCGCTCACTCATTTCTGCACCATCGTCGCGGTATGGCGGCCGCCGACGCTCTGCGAGCTGACCACACTCATACCGGCTTGTGCGGCGACGTCCTCGATCGCATCGAGACCGACGACCGCCCACTCGAAGTGCGCCGAGAGTCGCCCGTCCACCCGCAGGCGACGCCGATCGCGCACCAGGCCGACACCGTGGTCGGCGACCTCGGCGATGACCGAGCCACCGGGCGCAAGGACCTGGCTCAACCGTCGCAGCAGGCGTACAGGATCGCCCCCGATGCCGAGATTGCCGTCGGCCAGCAGCGCGTACGCCCAACGACCTTCGCCGGGCACCTTGCCGAACACGTCTCGGCGCAGGGCGAGGGCACCGCGGATCCGGGTCTGCCTCACCGCCTCGGTCGAGACGTCGATGCCCATCGCGGGCACCCGGCGCGCCGAGATCTCCGCGACGAGCCGTCCCGGGCCGCAGCCCACATCGATCGTGGCCCTGTCGCACGGGTCGATGAACAGTGCCTGGTCGACCCAGTCGGGGGCCGAGCTCCATTGCCCGACCTCGAGCTCCTCGGCACGACCGACATGGTCGACGAAGTGTCCGGTACGTCCAGCGAACACCGCGTCGAACGCGCTCACCGAGTCAAAGGTCGTCATGCCAGCGCCCTGACAGCGGCGGCAAGGCGCGAGATCGGCAGGTCTGCGGCAATGGCCACGGCGTCGTCCCACGTGTCCATGTCGCGTCGTACGGCAATGTGCTCGAGATCGCCGCCGAGCGCCTTCTCGGTGAGCGAGCCGGTGTCTGGATCCGACATGGGTACGTCCACCAGAGCGGTCGCATCAGCACCGTCCGGGAGCCCGAGCAACCACCAGCCGCCGTCGTCGGCGAGCCCGATGGTGCGGTGTCCCGCTTCGACGAGCCGGCCGGCCTGGAGAAAGTCCTGCACCGTGACCTGCGGGGTGTCCATGCCTACCTGTACGACTCCGTGACCGTGCTCGGCGGCGGCGTGCGCATGGGCGAGGCGCTCGGCGAGTCCGTCACCTCGTTGCTCGATGACGGTCGAGGCGCGGAGCGCCTCAACGATCTCCCCGTACCGCGACGCCTGAGTCAGGTCGCCGGTCATCGCCACCACCAGCGGCCATCCCACCGCCGCTGCAGCGTCGAGCGTGTCGAGCAGTGCAGCAGCGGCGAGCTCAGCGGCGCCGGCATCGCCGATCGTCGCGGCGATGCGGGTCTTGGCCAGCCCCGGCACCGGCGCCTTGGCCACGACGAGGAGCGTCGGGCTGGTCATCGCAGCACTCCGGCGAAGTCACGGATGACGCGCGCGGTGCCGGTCACCGAGCCGGAGACCTTGGACTTCGTGCCCGCTGCCCGGCGGTCGTATGCGACGTCGAGCTCGGCGACGGTCCAGCCGGCCTTGGCGGCCTTGAGCATCAGCTCGAGGGGGTAGCCGAATCGCCGATCCTCGACGTCGAGGGCCAGGAGGTCGGCGCGCCGACAGACGCGCATCGGCGCCAGGTCGTGGATCGGGAAGTCACTGCGGCGGCGGATGAGTCCGGCGAGGAGCTTCGTACCGGCGCGGGCGTGCCACGGCCAGACGCCGCGCGACACGGGACGGCGTCGACCGATCGCCATGGTGACGTCGCCGTCGCGTACGAGGTCGAGCATCGGTACGAGGTCGAGAAGCCGCATCGATGCATCGCCGTCGATCACCGCGACGTACTCGGCGCCAGCGGCGAGCATGCCGGCGTGGACCGCGGCCCCATAGCCCGGCCTGCTCTCGCTGACCACCGTGGCGCCGAGGGAGCTCGCGACCTCGGCGGTGCCGTCGGTCGAGCCGTTGTCGACGACGATGACGCGCCAGCCGTCCGGGATCGTGTCCAGCACGATCGGCAGTGCGAGCGCCTCGTCCCGGCAGGGGATCACCACATCGCACACGGTCATACTCATGATTCGACGCTATGGGCGTTCCGGCTTGGTCGCCATCTGTGTGGGATGACCAACCCGTGACATCGTCTCGATCCGCGGCCGCATCCGACAGAGCGGCCTAGGCTGACGAGCGTGTCCAAGTCGGTAAGCCCCACTCGTGCCGCTGCGCTGTCGGCCGGCGCAGGGCTGTCCCTCGTGATCGCCGCCTATGGCATCCCCAAGCGGTGGTACAAGGACATCGATGTCGAGTTTGCGCCGCTGCATGCGAGCTGGGACCCGAAGCTGCCGCTCTTCGCCCTGGTCGTCGCTGCGCTCGGCCTCTTGCTGGTGCTCGTGCTGCCAAGACTCGCCCGCACCGTGAGCTGGCCGACTCTGCTGGTCACCGGCTTCGGTGCCATGTGGCTGTGGATCATGGCGCTGGCCATGACCGAGGGCACTGACGGCCTGGCGCGTACATTCGAGCGCAAGCAGGAGTACGTCTTCGATGCCCAGCACGTCAGCTCGATCAGCACCATGCTGCACGAGTTCATCAGCCGCATCCCGCTCGACTCGACCGACAACTGGCACGTCCACGTGGCCGGTCACCCACCCGGAGCACTGCTCTACTTCGTCGGCCTCGACCGCATCGGGATCACCGACCCCTTCTGGATCGGCGTCGCCTGCGTGACGATCGCGAGCACCGCGATCGTGGCGGTGCTCATCACCCTGCGAACTCTGGGCACTGAGGCACTCGCCCGAAGCGCGATGCCGTGGATCGCGCTGGCACCGAGTGCTGTGTGGATGGGCGTCAACGGCGACGCCGTGTTCACCGCCGTCGCCGCGTGGGGTCTGGCTCTGCTGGCGCTCGCCGCCAAGCAGAGCTCAGTCCCGTACGCGATCGGCTCGGGACTCCTGCTCGGCACGTGCGTCTACCTCTCGTACGGGCTCGTGCTGCTCGGCATCCTCGCCATCACCGTGCTGATCATCGCCAGGACCTGGCGACCGCTGCCGTGGGCGCTCGGCGGTGCCGCGGTCATCGCAGCCCTCTTCACGGCCGGCGGATTCGCGTGGTGGGAGGCCTATCCCGTGCTCCGCGAGCGCTACTACGCAGGGATCGCGTCGGAGCGGCACTACTCGTACTGGGTGTGGGCCAACCTCGCAGCCTGGACGTACACCGCCGGGCTCGCCGTGTGGGCGGCCCTTCCGACGGCCTGGCGCGCGTTGCGCAACAACGTGCTGGTCCAGCTGGCCGCAGCGGCGATGCTGACGATCCTCGCGGCGACACTCTCGGGCATGAGCAAGGCCGAGACCGAACGGATCTTCCTGCCTTTCACGATCTGGGTAGTCGCCCTCCCCGCATTGCTTCCCGCTCGCTCTCACCGTCCGCTGCTGCTCTCGCAGGTGGCGCTGGGCATGGCCGCGCAGCTGTTGCTGTTGACGCGGTGGTGACCGTGGAGAGCGAGCAGCGACAGCACATCCTCGTCGTCGAGGACGACCTCGCCGTACGCGATGTGCTGCGTCGCTATCTCGAGCAGGAGTACGAGGTGACAGCTGTCGCAGACGGCGTCGAAGGGCTCTCCGTGGCCCGCGACCTTCACCCTGACCTGATCGTGCTCGACGTCATGCTGCCCGGCATGAGCGGGCTTGAGATCTGCGAGCAGCTCAGGGAGGTCGACGGCTCATCGGTGCCGATCATCATGCTCACGGCCCTGAGCGAGACCGACGACCGGATCTCCGGACTGTCGAAAGGGGCCGACGACTACGTCGCCAAGCCGTTCAGCGTCAAGGAGCTCACCCTGCGCATCGGCTCGGTCCTGCGTCGCAGCCATGCGCAGCCCGCGAGACCCGAGGCTCATGTCCTGGTCGACGGCGACCTGACACTCAATCCGGTGTCGCGGGAGGTGGTTCGTGGCGACGGCGTCCTGCCGCTGACCACGCGCGAGTTCGACCTCCTCCAGTTCTTCCTCCAGCACCCGCACGAGGTGTTCAGCCGGGAAGAGCTGCTCGAGCAGGTGTGGGGCTGGGCGTTCGGTGATCATTCGACCGTGACGGTCCACGTCAAGCGTCTGCGCCACAAGATCGAGACCGTGCCGGCGGAGCCGGAGCGCATTGTCACGGTCTACGGTCTCGGCTACCGCTGGGACCCCGAGGAGACGGCATGACGAACGCAGACCTGCACGCGATCGTTGTCGGGCTGCTCATCTCGCTGGGCGTCGTGGCGGTCGGCGCCCTGATCCTCCACCAGCTCCGTACCCGCGCCCTGGCGACCTCGATCGTCCTGCTGACCCTCGTACCGCTGATCGCGATCATCGTCGGCGTGGTGGGCACCAGCCAGTTCATGTTCACCGCGGAGCTCAAGCGCACGGCGCTGGTGTGGGCGGCGGTCACCGCGGTCAGCGTGCCGAGCGCCATATTGCTCGGCAGCTCGCTGGCCCGCCGGATCGTGTGGGAGCGTGAGGCGCTCGAGCGCGAACGCAGCGCCGAGCGATCCCGCCGTGAGCTGCTCGCCTGGCTCAGCCACGATCTGCGTACGCCGATCGCCGGCGTGCAGGCCATGACCGAGGCCCTCGAGGACGGCGTGGTGTCGACTCCCGACGACGTCAAGCAGTACGCGGGGCTCATCCGTACCGAGACGTTCCGGCTCGCCTCGATGATCGACGACCTCTTCGAGATGTCACAGATCAATGCCGGTACTCTGCGGCTCGATGTCGGACCGATCGCGGTCGACGATGTCGTCCGCTCGGCCGTGGACGCTGCCAGGCCCGCCGCCGAACGCCACGGCGTCAGCATCGCCGTCGAGGGTCAGCCGTACGGCACCCTCGCTGTCGGTGCGGCACCGGAGCTGATGCGCGCCCTACGCAATCTGCTGGGCAATGCCATCCGCCACACGCCTGAGTCCGGCAAGGTCATCGTCTCACTCGGCGCCGACGCGTCCGAGGTGTGGCTCCGCGTCGCCGACTCGTGCGGCGGCATCCCCCAGCACGATCTGCCAAAGGTTTTCGACATGGGCTACCGCGGATCGGATGCCCGCGAGTCCGACCAATCTCTCGAGCCACAGGGTGCGGGCATGGGTCTGGCGATCGCCCGCGGACTCCTCGATGCCCAGGCCGGCTCGATCGCCGTGCACAACCACGCCGACGGCTGCCGGTTCGAGATACGCCTCCCGGCCGCGGCCTAGCTGTACGCCTAGCGCTCGCGCAGCGGATCGGTTGCCAGCCTGGCCAGCCCGTCCTCGGGCCGGATCTCGGCCACGAAGCCCAGGCCCACCGCCGCTGCCTTCGGCGACGCAACGACGTGACGTACGTCGAACCGCCGATAGTCGCCGGTCAGCTCCGGTGCCTGCGCCCCGGCCGCGCCGGCCAAGGTGGACGCCATCTCGCCGATCGTGAACGGGTGACCCGACGCGATGTTGTACGCCGACAGTCCTTGGCGATGCTCCGCGACCTGCTCGATCGCCAGCACGTTGGCGCGGGCGATGTCGGTGACGTGGACGAAGTCGCGCATCTGCGCGCCGTCCTCGAACACCTTCGGCGCCTCGCCGCGCGCGATCGCCGAGCGGAAGATCGCGGCGACGCCGGCGTAAGGGGTGTCCGCCGGCATCCCCGGTCCGTACACGTTGTGATAGCGAAGTGCGATCGCGCGGGAGCCCTCCAGCGTGCACCAGGCCGACGCGTAGTGCTCCTGCGCGACCTTCGACGCGGCATAGCTCGTACGCGGCAGGAACGGTGTGTCCTCGGCGATCTCGCGCCACGTGATGTCCCCGTCGCACACCGGGCAGCGCGGATCGAAGAGCCCAGCCTCGAGGTCGTCCGCGCGACGTACGGCCGGCGGTACGTCTCCGTCGACCGGGCAGGTGTAGCGACCGTCGCCGTACACGACCATCGACGAGGCGAGCACCAGGTTCGTGACGCCGACCCGAGCCATTGCGGCGAGCACCCGGGCTGTGCCGGCGTCGTTGTGCTCGGCATAGCCGGGCAGGTCCTGGGCATCGACGCCATTGCCGACCATGGCTGCCTGGTGGCACACGACATCGACGCCGGCCAGCAGCTCGTCGAGTGGATCGTGGCGGAGGTCGAGTCGTGCTGTTCCTGCGGCGACCACCGGGTCGTCGCCGTGCGCCATCGGCAGGAAGCCGTCGACCTTCACGACGTCGTGACCGGCTCGCTCCGCCTGCTCGGCGATGTGCGTGCCGATGAATCCGGCCGAGCCGGTCAGCAGGACCTTCACGGCAGTGCGATCGGCAGGTCCATGCCGTCGACGGCATGCGAGCACGAGCAGTCACGCTCGGTGCCGAGGTCGCCGATCACGCCGCTCAGCACCGACTTGAGGGTCTCGGTGTGCGCCGAGAACACCTCGAACACCGCATCCATGCTCACCGCGGACGCCTCATCGACGCCGGCGTCGTGGTCCGTGACCAGGCAGACCGTGGAGTAGCAAAGGGTCATCTCCCGCGCGAGGATCGCCTCGGGATGGCTCGTCATGCCGATCACGGCCCAGCCCTGCCCGGCATACCAACGGGACTCGGCTCGGGTGGAGAAACGGGGCCCCTCGATCACGACGAGCGTGCCGCCGTCCACGGGATCGTGCCCGTCCAGGCCGTTCAACAGGTGCCCCCGCAGTCGTGAGCAGTACGGGTCGGCGAACGACACGTGACACGCGTTCGCGTCGAAGTACGTCTGGACACGCGCTGTCGTCCGGTCGACGAGCTGGTCAGGGACGACGAACGTGCCCGGGCCGTACTCGACCTGCAGGCCGCCGACGGCGCACGGCGCCAGCACCTGTCGTACCCCGAGGCTGCGCAGGGCCCACATGTTCGCCCGATAGTTGACCTGGTGCGCCGGGAACTGGTGATTCTTGCCGTGCCGGGGAAGGAACGCGACCGTGCGATCACCGACCGTGCCGATCGCTATCGGCGCCGACGGCTTGCCGTACGGGGTCTCGACCTCGACCTCCCGTGGGTCATCCAGGAACGTGTAGAACCCCGAGCCACCAATCACGGCAACATCGGGATCGAGGTTTTCAGCCATGCCACGAGCATGGCACTACGCGAGGTGGCCCGCGCATCGACCAGCGACTGGGAACTTTCTTTCGCTGCAAGCGCAGTGGTTAGCGCGTGTTCTGGCCACTGCCCACCAATCCGGATCCCCCCTCGTGGCGAAACACAGGTGTCAACACGCAGACACCCAAACGAATGAGAGCACATCATGCGCACCAAGAACCGTAAGTACATCGCCGGCATCGCGCTGGCTGCTGTCGCAGCTTTCCCGCTCGCGGCTTGCTCGTCCTCCGACAGCGCTGGCGACTCCAGCAGCGCTTCGGCCCCCAAGGCACTGGCCTCGATCGACGGCCTGACCGGCGAGAACACAGCTGTTCTCCTCGACCAGGGCTTCGCCGATGCACTGGCCTCGCTCAAGCTCACGCCCGGCGTGGTCGGCACTGCCGAGCTCACCGACGGTTCACTCGTCTTCCCGATCACGGGCGGCAACGTGACCTACTTCAAGCCCGGCACGGTTTCGCCGTACGTCATCGGCCAGGTCCAGCACGAAGGATCGGGCTTCTCGCTCGAGGCCGGCGACACCAAGGTTGAGATCACGAACCTGAACGTCGACCCGGGCGTCTCACGCGTCTACGGCGATGTGTCCGTCAACGGCAAGCTCGCCGCTGCGAACGCCTACGTCCTGACCCTCAACGGCACCACGCTGAAGCCGCTCCAGAGCGAGGGCGACACCGCCATCCTCGAGGGCACCAAGGTCTTCATCTCGCCGGTCGCTGCAGGCCTGCTGAATGACGTGTTCAAGACGGACGCGGTCACGAAGGACCTGCTGGTCGGCATCGCAAAGATCACCGTCAACACCACCTCCAGCTGACGGTCTCCAAGCTCCCGGTAGGGAGTTGACTGTGGGCGCGTTCCTCTTCGGAGGACGCGCCCACAGTGCTGTCTGGCGTCAAACAGCCTGGTGGGCGTCCGACACGGCCCGGGCTTCGTCGCGGAGCGCTTGGACGACGAACCGCACGGATGGACGCTCGAACCGGTCGGGCCTCAGCAGAGCTGAGATCTCTCTCTTGGCCCGGATGCCGACCAGCGGACGGGTCACCAGGCCGTTGCCGTGCTCGCGGGTGGTGAAGCGCGGCAGGATCGCGATGCCGTGCCCGGCTGCCACCATCGACTCGACGATCCCGTTGTCGGCCAGTCGCTGGGCAATGCGTACGGGCTCACCCGTCGACGCGACGACCTGGCTCAGGACCCGGTCGAACGGAAAGTCGTGCGGAGCACCGATCCACGTCTCACCGACGACATCCTTCGGCGACAGGCTCGCCTTCGCCGCCAGTCGATGGTCCTCCGGAAGTGCCACGTCCAGCGGTTCGCTCATCAGCGGCACGACCTGCAGCCCGCGGTCGTGCCACGATGCCGATGTGGTGGGCGAGTCAGCGATCACGATGTCGTAGTCAGGGGTCAGATCGGCGAACTCGAGCTTGGTGAGGTCGAGGTCGTTGCACACCAGGTTGATGTGCGGTTCGTCTGCAAGGCGGGTCAGCAGTCCGGGCAGCAGCATCTCGCCGCCAGTGGCAAACGTAGTCAGCGTGACGTCACCCGCCGGCTGCTCCATGAACTCTCGCCACTCGGACTCGGCCCTGGCGATCGCCACCGCAATGTCGGTCGCCGTCTGGGCCAGCGCGCGCCCTGCAGCGGTGAGCGCCACGCCTCGGCCCGAGGGCTCCAGAAGAGGCACTCCTGCCTCCTTTTCGAGGACTTTCAGCTGTTGGGAGACAGCCGACGGGGTGACTCCTGTCACGTCGGCAACAGCACCCACGGTGCCCCTCTCGGCCAATTCACGCAGGAGCTCGAGTCTTTTGACGTCCATGTAGCAAGACTACATGTTACTTGTAGTTTTGTTAGATTGTGCTTGACGGTTGGGAGGATCATACTGAGAGTACGAAGTTCGCCAAGCCTTTGAAGGAGGCCAGCAATGATCATCACCGCCATCAGCGCAATCGTCATCGCCGTGATCGGAGTTGGCGCCACTGTTCGCACCGTCAACTACGACGGTTTCGGACGGATCCCCACGCAGATCCGCTGAAGCAGAGACGCAAACAACAGAGCCGGTCACCCCAGGAGGGTGACCGGCTCTCTGGTGTTCAGAAGCAGGTGGATCACTCGGTGATCGGGAGGGCCGCCTCGGCTCGTCGCGACGCGAGCGACTCACCCGAGTGCCGCTCGATCAGCTTGTGGACTTCTCTCAGGTCCAGGCTCGAGCGGAATCCCAGCACGATGACGATCGTCAGGAACAGGATCTTGAGGTCCAGAAGGGCTGAGTAGGAGTTGAGGCAAGCCCGGCTGTAGGCCCCTTCGAGCGCCAACCTGTCGGAGTCAGCAAGAGCCTGCCTGCCGACCAGCTGCACCGGACCGGTCAGGCCCGCGGGACTCAGGAACCGGTCATCAGCGTGGCGATGTTCCTCGCGCAGGCATTCCATGACGGCTTCCGGGAGGGGCCGGTTGCCGACGATGCTCATCTTGCCGGTGAGCACGTGCAGGAACTGGGGCAGCTCGGTGACGCCGAACCGCTCGATGATCCGGCCGATCTTGGTGTAGAGCTCCGAGTCTGACGGGATGTTGAGGAAGCGCACGTTGTTGTCGACCGGAACTGTGCTCCGATTGGCGATCTCCGCGGCGTTGCGCACCATCGTCCGGAACTTCACGATCGTCATCGGCTTGGCGGTCGAGACACGACGCTGCGAGCGATAGAAGGCGGGACGACCCGAGAACAGGAGCACGAGCAACGCGCCCCCCAGCACCGTGGGCAACCAGAAGATTGCCGTGCCGATGGTGAGGATGAGGTCAAATATGCGCTTGGTGCTCACGCCGAGATCTCCTTCGTACCTTCAGCCGCCCCTGCAGCGCCTGTCAGGGAGCTGAAGAGGACAGCGAATGCGCGCTTCATCAGCCACATACGGGCGTCCAGACCGACCACGCGAGACGTGGGTGACCCAGCTCCAGCCTTTTCAACGATCTGAGCGAGCCGAAAGTAACGGGTGTGCAAGCGATGCCATGGCCGGCGTACGTCTTCGTCCGCCATCAGACGGCCCGGATAGACGACTGAGAGCTGGCCGCCGTGAGCGACGACCCGATCAAGAAGTTCCTGTTCTACGAGGCATTTCCAGCCACCGTAGAAGCGTCGATCAGCCCCCGGAGCAACCGCAATCACGGTCGAGACGAGCACCACACGCGCCTGCGGAGCGGCGACAAGAAATTTCTCGATCATGTCGAGATCGCGGCCAACTGACGCGGCGGTCGACGCCACGTCGACGGGATCGGTCGTGTGGACCGGCCCCAGCGCGCACACATAGATCACGGATGGGGCGGGAACAGCGCCGGCGTCCGACGAAGCGACAACCACCTGCGCACCGGTCTTCTCCAGCTCCGCAATATCGCGATCATCGCGGGCGACAGCAACGACCGATTCGCCACGGGCGATGGCACGAGCGATGAGCTGCTGACCCACGCGCGTCTTGGGCCCGGTGACGACGCTGGTCATCGCGTCACCCCCACGAGAATCCGCTCGAACGAGTCGGTGAGCTCAGGCAACGAGAACTCTGACTCGGCGAGCTCGCGCGATGCCTGGCCCAGTGCCTCGCGTCGCTCGGCATCGCCCAGCAGGTCGGCAGCCCATCTGGCGGCCGGTGGAATGCTTGAGGACTCCGGTGGCCAGACACCTCCGCCGACGCTGTCGATCAGCTCGGAGGCGAGATTTTCCGCAGGCATGAGGCCCAGCACGGGACGGCCTGCGCACAGGTAGGACAGTGTCTTGGAGGGCACGGAGAACGCGCCTGCGTCCTGGTCCAGCAGCACGACGAGCAGGTCGCCGGCGCCCAACACCTCGGAGAGCCGTTCGTACGGCTGGAACGGCAGCAGCTTGAGCGGTACGTCGAGGCGCTCGGCTTCGCTCCGCAAGACATCGCGAGCCGGTCCGTCGTTGACGACGACGAGCTGGACGTCGCGACCGGCGTCGATCACTCCACGCGCCAGCTCGACCAGCAGTGCGGGGTTGTGCTTGAGACCCAGCGTTCCCGAATAGAGAAGTGTCCGGGTGTCGTCCAGCTGGTGCTCGACAGCCCAGTCGTTCTTGCGTTCGACCGGGACGATCTCGTCGAGCGGAGCCCAGTTGGGGATCACTGTCACCTTGTCGCCGGTGCCCCAATCGTCATGCACCTCGGCAACCGATGACGAGATCGCCACGATTGCGGCAGCACGACGCGAGGACCAACGTTCACTGAGTCCGATGACGAACGCGACAAAACGGTAGCTGCGCGGCAGCTTCGCGCCGGCGAACGAGCGGACCGCGACGCTGTAGACGTCTTGGTGCCACAGCACCCACGGGATGCGCGAGAAGAACATCGCGATCGAGAAGATGACGAGAGACGGCACCTGCACATTGGACAGCAGAGCCACGTCCGGGCGGATCCGGCGAGCCTGCCGGGACAGCTCGAACCCTGCGCGGATCTCTTGCAGCAGTCGACCGAAGAACTTCTTGTTGGCGACGACACCTTTGTCGATGGTCTCGAACTGGAGGGACTCGCCCGACTTGGCTTCGAGATGACCCTTGCCGGACACATAGGCCTCGGACCATGAATGGGTCACGTCGTGGCCACGCCGAGCGAGCTCGCGGCTCAGCTCGACCTGGAACGGATGGCCACTGAAGTCGTGGACCAAGATCCGGATGGCTGTCATCGGTCACTCCCGGGACTGAGGTTCAAGTATGCAATCAACACCGCCAACCCCCAAGCGGTTCGACGAAACCTGTCCGTCAGGAGACGTGGGAAGAAGACACTGCCTCATGGGCCAGCAGATAGTGAATACAACGAGTCGGCCACATGAACGTCACTCACGCTCCCAAAGTTCTGGATCCGCCTCAACGAGCGAAGGATAGGCTCGCTGCAATGACTGTGATCGGCTTCGACCTCGACATGACCCTGATCGATTCGCAGCCGGGCTTTCGCCCCCTGTACGAGCGCCTCGTCGCCGAGAGCGGCGCCGCAATCGACATCGATCTCGTGCTCTCGCGACTTGGTCCGCCGATCGAGGTCGAGCTGGCCAACTGGGTTCCCGCAGCAGAGGTCGACAGATGGTCCGACCGCTACCGCGAGCTCTACCCGGAGATCGCCCTGCCACTGATCACGACGCTGCCCGGTGCGCGTACGGCGCTCGAGGCTGCACGGCAACGTGGCCGGGCCATCATCATCACCGCCAAGCACGGGCCCAACGCCCAGCTTCACGTGGACCACCTCGATCTGCCCTCGGATGCGGTCTTCGGTCGCGTGTGGCGTGACGGGAAGGCTGCCGTCCTCACCGACCAGGACGCGTACGCGTACGTCGGCGATCACGTGCACGACATGGAGGCTGCCCGGACCGCCGGTGTCATCGGTATCGGGGTCACCACAGGACCGAGCTCTGCCGACGAGCTCCGTGATGCGGGGGCCGACGTCGTGCTCAACTCACTCGAGGAGTTCCCAGAATGGCTGGCCCGGCAGCCCGTGTGACGCTCGCGACACGGCTGGAAATGACCACTGACTTGTCTTTGACCCACCTCGGACGGATACTTAAGTTACTACCCAGTAGCAACGTCTGAGTACAGCACAATGCTGCGTACTGCTCAGCCCACACAAGGATTGGCGTCAATGAGCCACTACAAGAGCAATCTGCGCGACACCGAGTTCAACCTGTTTGAGCTCTTCAACCGCCAGGAGATCCTCGGCACCGCCCCGTTCGACGAGGTCGACACCGAGACGGCCAAGAGCATCCTCACCGAGATCGAGCGCATCTCTCGTGAAGACCTCGCCGCCTCGTTCGAGGACTCCGACCGCAATCCCCCTGTCTATGACCCGGCCGAGAAGACCGTCGTCATGCCCGACTCGTTCAAGAAGTCCTACAAGACCTGGATGGATGCCGAGTGGTGGCGTCTGGCCCTCCCCGAGGAGCTCGGCGGTCAGACTGCTCCCGCCTCCCTCGTGTGGTCGAGCGCTGAGTACGTGCTCGGTGCCAACCCCGCCATCTGGATGTTCGCCTGCGGCCCCGCGTTCGCCCGGATCGTCTTCGAGAACGGCATCGAGCGCGACAAGAAGATCGCCCAGCACATGATCGACCGCAAGTGGGGCGCCACGATGGTGCTCACCGAGCCCGACGCTGGTTCTGACGTCGGTGCCGGTCGCACCAAGGCGACCATGAACGAAGACGGCTCGTGGAACATCGAAGGCGTCAAGCGCTTCATCACCTCGGCCGAGCACGACATGTCCGAGAACATCATGCATCTCGTCCTCGCTCGCCCGGTGGGCGTCGAGGGCCACGGAGGCCCGGGCACCAAGGGCCTGAGCCTGTTCCTCGTGCCGAAGTTCCACTTCGACCACGAGACCGGCGAGCTGACGGGAGAGCGCAACGGCGCTTACGTCACCAACGTCGAGAAGAAGATGGGCATCAAGGTCTCCACGACCTGCGAAGTCACCTTCGGCGACGGCGCACCGGCGCAGGGCTGGCTGCTCGGCGAGGTCCACGACGGCATCAACCAGATGTTCCGCGTCATCGAGAACGCCCGCATGATGGTCGGTTCCAAGGC
Source organism: uncultured Actinomycetota bacterium (assembly GCA_963849475.1). Taxonomy (GTDB): domain Bacteria; phylum Actinomycetota; class Actinomycetes; order Propionibacteriales; family Nocardioidaceae; genus Aeromicrobium. Next base: position 68,192 of record CAWKHC010000003.1, on the reverse strand, counting down.
CATCGCGACGCTGTCGACCGGCTACCTCAACGCACTCGACTACGCCAAGGAGCGCGTGCAGGGTGCTGACCTGACGCAGTCGTCGGACAAGAATGCGCCGCGCGTCGTCATCACCAACCACCCCGACGTACGCCGCTCACTGCTCACGCAGAAGGCGTTCGCTGAGGGTCTGCGCTCGCTGATGATCTACACCGCGACGTTCCAGGACAACATCCTGGTCAAGGAGTCAACAGGCGAGGACGCTTCGCTCGACGAGGCGGTCAACGATCTGCTGCTCCCGATCGTCAAGGGCTATGGCTCGGAGCGGTCCTGGGTGCTCCTCGGCACCGAGTCGCTGCAGACGTTCGGCGGTTCTGGCTTCCTGCAGGACTACCCCGTCGAGCAGTACGTACGCGACGCCAAGATCGACACTCTGTACGAAGGCACCACCGCAATCCAGGGCATGGACCTGTTCTTCCGCAAGATCGTGAAGAACAAGGGACAGGCACTCGGCTACCTCGCAGGCGAGGTGCAGCAGTTCGCCCAGAGCGAGGCCGGCAACGGTCGCCTCAAGGTCGAGCGCGAGCTGCTCGCCAAGGCACTCGAGGATGCTCAGGCGATCGTCGGTGCGGCATTCGCCGACCTGATGGCGTCCAACCCGGCTGACGAGAACGGCGACATCAAGAAGATCTACAAGGTGGGCCTCAACACGACCCGTCTCGTCTACGTGCTCGGCGACCTGGTTGTCGCCTGGTTGCTGCTGCGCGGCGCCGAGGTTGCCCTCGAGAAGCTCGGCGGTGAAGTTTCCGCTGGCGACAAGAGCTTCTACGAGGGCAAGGTCGCGGCTGCGAGCTTCTTCGCCCGCAACGTGCTCCCGCTGATGGCTGCTGAGCGCGCGATCGCCGAGAACATCGACGACTCGATCATGGAGCTGGACATCGCCAGCTTCTGATCCGATCTCGCTCATCGAACCCTGACGAAGCCTCCGCCGATCGGCGGAGGTTTTCGTCTGTCTACCTCGTTGGCTGGCGGCCAAGCCGCGAAGCGCTCACCGTCGCTTCGCTCGCGGCGGGCCCCGATGCCTGCTGCGTCCGGTCTCGGGCGTTGTGGGAAGGTGGCTGCGTGAGACCGACCAGTCCGCTGTGGTACCTCGCGGCCTTCTTCATCGCCCTCGGCGGAGCGGTGATCGCCATCATCGTCGCCGCCAGCGCTTGGGATCCCGTGCGCGAGGCAACCGTGACTCCTGTCGGCGAACGCGTCGACGGCGCCGACAGGAGCATCGCCGTCTTCACCGACATCGTCCAGGCTGACCGCGACGTGACGTGCCGCGCCACAGGCCCGGGCAAGAAGGTCACCGAGATCCCCAAGGCAAAGCTCGCCTTGACCGTCACCAACGGCACCGACGAGTGGCACCTGATCGGCATGCTGACCGAAGGCGACAAGGACCAGCTGATCACCTGCGCGCCCAAGGATCGGCGAGTTGACGACGCAACGTATACGTACGCCGCCGTCGTCGGCTTCGCATCGAAGGCCAACACCGCAAAGGGCATCTCGATCCTGACGACCGCGATCGCGGTCGTGCTCGCGGGCTACACCTTCTACACGCGCCGACAACGGCGAGGCACACAGTCCTAGAGGTTGCGTGCGTCGCCGCGGCCGATTTCCTGAGAATTTCTTAAAGTTCCGCTCACCCAGGCTGCAACCCTGCGTTACATTTTGGCTACTGTCCACGCGCTCCCCGCGGACTGACGAGAGATGGAACCCATGCCTGCAGTTGTACGTCGACTTTTCCTCGCCCTGACGATCGCCATGATCGCCACGTTGCTCACCCCCACCATCTCGTCTGCTCACGTGGAACGACCGTCGTACTTCCCAGACCCCAAGCCGGACTGCGCCGTCCAGCCGTGCGCCGGTGGCAAGATTCCCTCGACGCGCGCGTTGGCGTCCGCGCTGAACAAAAAGCTGCCCGGCAACACCCGCGTGGTCTGCCAGAAGGACTCGATGACCCGGGTGTCTCGAGCGATCAACAATGCCAGGCGCAGCGGCTACAACATCCGGCCGACCGACCACCGCTCGCTCAGCAAGGCGCAGGGCAAGGCACTGCTTGACATCAACCGCAAGCTCTTCAAGGCGTGCAAATACAAGGAGATCCAGCCCGCGATCATGGCGTCGCGCAACAACGACCGCGTTGTCGTCATGCCCGGGCTCTACCTCGAGCCGACGGCTCGGGCCAAGCCGACGTACGACAAGTCGTGCGCCTCTCTGCACACTCCGGCCGACAGCGGCGACCCCGGCGCCCTCTCGCACAACTACCAGATCAAGTGCCCCAACGATGCCAACCTCGTCGCCGTCATCGGGCGCGGCCCTGACACCGGTCCGGTGCCCGCACCGCCGCTGTCGGACCGGCACGGCATTCCGGCCGTGGGCAAGTGCATCCGGTGCAACGTCCAGCTCGAGGGCTCCGGCGTCAGCGCCGACGACGTCATCCTGGAGGCCGGCAGCGCCGCCGCAGGCAATGGCGGCCCATCGGCCGTCGGCCACAAGAAGGATGTCGGCATCTTCGTCGACCGCGCTGATGGCTTCGTCCTGCGCAACATGACCATTCGCCATGCGCGCGAGCACGACATCTACGTGCTCGAGACCGATGGCTACCAGCTCGATCGATTCAAGGCCTACTACGCCGGCGCCTATGGTCTGCTGACGTTCACCAGCGACCACGGTCTGGTGCAGAACTGCGAGGCCTCCGGTCACGGCGACTCGGGGCTGTACCCCGGCTCCGGCGCGGACACCACCACAGACCGTTACAAGAAGTTCTATCCCGACTACCGCTACAGCCAGACCTTCCGCTTGTGCGACAGCCACCACAACGTCGGCGGATTCTCTGGCACCAACAGCAGTGGCACGTTGGTGACCCAGAACAACTTCTACGACAACTCGCTCGGCTACACCACCGATGTGTTCACCGCGCCGGGACACCCCAACTTCCCCCAGCACGGCAACGTGGTGGAGAAGAACAGCTTCTACGACAACAACTTCAACTCGTTCGCCAGTGACTCAGACGTCGAACCGTTCATCCCGGCGCCGGTCGGCACGGGTCTGTGGCTCGCCGGAGGCAACGACAACATCGTTCGCAACAACCACTTCTTCGACAACTGGCGTCGCGGTGTGATGTTGTTCGCCGTCCCCGACGCGACCGTGTGCGGACCCGAGCCCGTCGGCTCCAACACCCCCGTCCCCGGATGCAGCCCTCTTGGGGTCTCGACCTCCTACGGCAACCAGTTCGAGGGCAACACCATGGGGGTCAGCCCGAAGGGTGCCGTCAAGCCCAACGGTGTCGACTTCTGGTGGGACAGCTTCCCGGGCAACACCGGCAACTGCTGGTATGGCAACAAGGGTCCCAATGGTGCCCGCGTGACCAGCTCCCCGATTCTGCTGCCCAACTGTGCCAACGGCACCAATACCGCGCTCAGCATCGGGATCGGCAACGTCTTCAACGAGCTCGAGCTTGTCGGATGTTTGGTAGGCATGCAGATCGGCGACGGCGACGCCAGCCATCCGGCGACCTGCAACTGGGCAAAGACTCCGCCTCGCCCCACCGGCTCCTCGCTTCCTCTGACCAGCGCACAGGCCGAGGCCCCTGCGCAGGGGACGCTGTTCACGTCCATCTGCGCCAGCGACCTCGCGCCTCGCCTGTGCGGCATTCTCAACGGCCCGCTCAGCACGCTGGGCTCGCTGCTGTCGCTGGGAAAGCCGGTGGCGACGGCAGACCGCGAATTGCCTGCGACTCCGCTTCCTGCCGCGCTCAAGGCGACCCCGCTGAGCACCTTCACCTGCAGCTGGTGGCGCAACGCCAGCGACGATCAGCAGGTAGGTGTGGTCCAGCGGATCCAGTCCTACGCGACCGGGGCGATCTCCGGTTCGACTCCGTACGGATTCGGCGCAGGCATGTCTGACTCGCGGGCCGTCGAGCTGTTCGACAGTCGCTGCAGCACCTCGCATACCGGCTCCTACGCCCTGTACAAGCTGTATGGAGCGGCGGCGCCCTTCCTGGCCAGCGCGGCCCGCTAGGCAAAGATTCTCCCCGGCGGACGTCGCACCGCCCGCCGGGGAGAATCGTCTCCGCCTGCGGATCACCCACACCGACGGTCTAGGTTTGGCCCATGCCCTGGAGAACCTCTGATATTCCAGACCTGACCGGTCGGCGCGCGATGATCACCGGCGTGACCGGCGGACTGGGCGTCAACACTGCGATCGAGCTGGCCCGACACGGGGCGGCTCTCGTCGTCACGGCGCGCGATGCCAAGAAGGCGGACGAGGCACTGAACCGCATCGAGGAGGAGGCACCGGGCGCGACCGTCGACGTCATCTCGCTCGACCTCGCCGACCTGAACGATGTCCAGCGCGCCGCCAACGAGGTGAAGGTTGGTTACTCGCGCGTCGACATCCTCGTCAACAACGCGGGCATCATGTTCCCTCCCAAGCCGTCTCGGACGGCCGACGGCTATGAGCTCCAGATGGGCACCAACCACCTCGGCCACTTCGCGCTCACGGCGCACCTGTGGCCGCTGCTGGTGAAGTCCAAGGCACGGATCGTCGCGGTCTCGTCCAACATGCACAAGGCAGCCACGGGGATCGACCTGCGTACGTTCACTCCAGACGGCTCACCGCGCCGTTACAAACGCACCCAGGCATACGCGGAGTCAAAGGTCGCCAATCTTCTGTTCGCGACCGAGCTCGACAGACGCGTCAAGGAGGCCGGAATCGATGTCGTCAGCGTCGGCGCCCATCCCGGCTATGCCTCGACCAACATCACCCGAACCGGCCCGTCAGTCGGCGGCAGCTCGCTGCAGGCCGCCGGAATGCACCAGATCTCCAAGGTCATCGCCCAGTCGGCTGCGGCCGGTGCATGGCCCCTGCTGATGGCTGCGACGGACGACTCGCTCACCGGCGGCGAGTACGTCGGGCCCGGTGGTCCTGGCGGCTGGCGCGGCCGACCAAAGCTGGTCGGCATGTCGCGAACCGCGCAGGACACCAACCTCGCAAATGCCCTCTGGGCAGCGTCAGAAAGCGCCACAGGGATCGGATTCTCGGTGTGACGGGCCGACGTGGGATAGCCCACAAAAGGTGGGGTCGAGCGTCAGGTTGACGTAACGTCGAGGCCAATGATCAGAGAAATGACGCATCGCGACTTTGAAAGCATCGTCCACCTCAACCAGAACGCGCTTGAAGGTGTCGGTCCGCTCGACAACGAGAGCCTCTCGCTCCTCGTGAAGATGTCCGACCAGGCCCTCGTGGCCGATCACGACGGCGACATTGCCGGCTTCGTGATCACCCTCCCCCCGGGCGCCGAATACGACTCGAGCCGCTATCGCTGGTTCGAGGACAAGCTGGTCGACGACTACGTGTACCTCGATCGCATCGTGGTCTCCGACGAGCACCGTCGACTCGGCGTCGCATCGAGCCTCTACGAGGAGGTCGAGGGCGATCTGCCGATCGCGCTCGAGGTCTATGAGACCAACGACGTCTCACTCGCGTTCCACGAGAGCCGTGGCTTCGAGGAGGTCGGCGCACTCACCGACCACGGCAAGACCAACCTCATGCTGGTGCGAGAGCCCGACGCGGCCGATTCTGCAGCCTAGGGCGTTTCTGACGCTTCGTTGCGCAGCACCAACGGCGACTCGTCGGCGATCAGGTCGTCGAGTGGCTCGGCAGCGCGCCTCAGGTGCGCTTCTTCGTGCGCCAGGACAGGACTTCGACGCTCCCAGGCAATGACCACACCGAATGCGGCCAGGACAATCGCCCAACCAACAACCGCGTCGAGGACCCAGTGGTTGCCCGTACCCACGATCACGACTGCCATCGTGGCCGCATAGGCGATGCCGAGCCCTTGGACGAACTTGGGCACACCGGCACGGATCAGGACCAGGGCGACCCACAGTGCCCAGCCGGCATGCAGCGACGGGAACGCGGCCAGCTCATTGGTCATTCCGCCCAGACCCTTGGGCGCAGATGCGTCGGCGCCCCACCAGCCGGCATACGAGTAGAGGCTGAGGACATCGGTGTACATGCCCTCGATCAGTCGAGGGGGCGCCGTCGGCATCACGAGATAGAACATCAGCCCGACGATCGTGGCCAGGGCGAGGGAACGACGAGCGGTGACATATTCGCTCGCACTGCGGCGATAGATCCAGATCAGCACGACCATCGTCACGATGTAGTGGGTCGTGGCGTACCAGTAGCTGCCGAACACGCCCAGCCAGTCGTACTGCACGAACTTGTCGTTGAGCCACGACTCGGCGTCGATCCGCCAGGACTGCTCGAACGTCAGGATGTCGAGCGCGCGCCCACGGGCGGGGGCGAAGTCGTTGGAGGCGAGCAGGCGAGACGCGCTGTAGGCGACGTAGAGGACAGCCAGGAAGGCGAACTCGATGGCGCCGCGTTTGAGTCGATGGGCCGAAAAGATCCAGGTCAACGGAGATCGGCGCACGGCAGACTCCGATGAGTTGCTCATCGCACCTCCACCGTCATGCGTGAGGCGCCGGGAGTGTCGCCTCTGGAAACCATCTTTTCGTCACCCGACAACAGGCGCAACCAAGGATGACCCTGATTTCTTCCCTCAGACGCTACCGGTTCTCAACGACGTTTTCTGAAGATGTTCCTGACGACTTCGCCGACCAGCGCCACGCGGGCGCCCTTCCGCGACGCCTCGATGACCCGCCTGTCTAGACTGCTGAGGTGATCTTCCGACGGGTGGCTGAGGGGCGCCCCTACCCGGAACACGGTTTGACTGCGGGCCAATGGGCTGAGATCGCGCCTTCCCAGGTACGTCTCGACGACCTCACGACGACCAAGACGCAGCTCGACCTGGAGCACCTCCTCGATGACGATTCGACGTTCTTCGGTGACCTGTTCGCCCACGTCGTGAGCTTCGAGGGTGAGCTGTTCCTCGAGGACGGGCTGCACAGGGCGCTGCGGGCAGCTCTCCAGCAACGCAACATGCTCCACGCGCGGGTTCACTCGATCGGCAAGAAGTCGTGATCCGGCGCAACCTCACCCTCATCGGGGCGGCCGTCGTCTTCGTCGTCGGCCTGTTCGCGGGATTCCAGATGCTGATCGCCAAGCCGGCCGAGCCCCCGCCAGCGCCGACCTGCGAGAACAAGACCGTTGCCGCAGGGGGCGAGCTCACCAGCAACCTCGTGACGGTCAACGTGTTCAACGCCAGCGCGCGTTCCGGCCTGGCCAACCGCGTCAACATCAATCTTCAGCGCAACGGGTTCCTGGGCGGCGAGATCGGCAATGACCAGAGCGCCGCCAAGCCTGCGCCGGTCACGATCCTCACCAACAACCCCGACGACCCGCAGGTCAAGCTCGTCGCCGCGCAGTTCAAGAACAAGGTGGCGTACGCCGCGCCCGACATCACCGTCAAGCGCGGGGTCGTCATCGTGATCGGCGACGACTTCAGCAACCTCAAGAGCGAGCCTCCGCGCAGCGTCGTTGCAGCCACCGAGGTCACGACCTGCGTACCCGTCGTCGCTCTGCCCTAGAGCGAGTCCTCGTTGGTTCCCCAGCCGGCGAGGCGGCCGTGACGGCCGACAGCGCGCAACCTCTCCTCGGTCTGCACTCGTACGGCACGTGCCGCAACGATCAACAGGTCGTCGTGGACCGAGAGTCGATCCGTGCGGTGTGGCACGAACGTCTTGCCATCGCGTACGACCAGCGACACCGATGCGCCCGCCGGCAGCCGCAGCTCGCCGACCTCGACGCCCGCGAGCCTCGATCCGCGAGGCACCCTGATCTGCAGGAGATCTGCTGACACGCGTTCGAGCGGTGCTGCCTCGACCTCGACGTCGCGCGCCTCGTCGGTGAGCACACCGCAGAATGCCGCGAGCCTCGCCAGCGGTGCCGCCTGCAGCAGCGTGTAGGCGACGACGAACACGAACACGATGTTGAACAGGTCATCGGCGCCCGCCACACCCGCAGCGAGCGGGATCGTCGCCAGCACGATCGGCACGGCTCCGCGCAGACCGGCCCATCCGATGAACACCTGCTCACGCCACGGCCGCTCGAACCACACGGCGCACGCGGCGATCGACAGTGGGCGGGCAACGAACGTGATGAGTGCGCCGGCGGTGAGCCCGGTCCAGACGTGCCACCACTCGAACGTTCCGGGATCTGCCAGCAGCCCGAGCATGACGAACAGCCCGATCTGGGCGAGCCAGCCAATGCCCTCGACGAATGACTTGGTCGCCGTACGGTGCGGCAGCTCGGTGTTGCCCAGCACCAGGGCGGCGACATAGACCGCCGCGAAGCCGCTGGCGTGGATCGACGCGGCGGACGCGTATGCCAGCACCGTGAACGCGAACACGACGAGCGGGTAGAGACCCGATGCCGGAAGGGCGACGCGGCGCAGCAGACTGGCCCCGACGCGGCCGATGACAAAGCCGATGATCGCGCCGACGACGAGCTCGAACACGATCAGACCGGTGAACGCCCACGCGCCCTTCTCGACGAGGTCGCCCGCGCTGATGGCGACGACGAGGACGACGATCGGCGCATCGTTGAGGCCTGACTCGACCTCGAGCGTGCCGGTGACCCGGTGCTTCAAGGGCACGGCGCGCAGCACCGAGAAGACCGCCGCGGCATCGGTCGGAGTCATGACGGCGGCGAGCAGGAACGCCAGCTCCCACCGCAGGTCGAGCAGGTAGTGAGCGCCCAGGCCGACCACGATCACGCTGATGGCCGAGCCGAGCGTGGCCAGCAGCAGCCCGAAGCCCACCGATGGTCGGATGTGCTCCCACTTCGTGGAGAGACCACCCTCGGCGAGGATCAGCACGAGCGCCGAGAACCCGAGCACGAGCGCCAGGTCCGCATCATCGAACGGGACGCCCAGGCCGGAGTTGCCGAGCAGCAGACCGAGCGCCAGGTAGACAAGCAGAGAGGGAAGTCCGGCAAAGACCGAGACCCGCACGGCGAGGATGGCCAGGATGAGGACGCCAGAGCCGATCAGCAGCAGCTGGTCGAGCTCGTGGACTTCCACGCGGGCCTCCCTGGACTCGACGGAGCACGATTCTATCGGTGTGCGACGCCAGGCCTCACCGCATGGTGACGTCTTCGGCCAACTCGGGTGGCGAGGGCACCGCGACGGCGTACGGTTGGCCCGATGGACCGGCGCAGCATGATCAGCCTGATGGCTGTCGCGGGTCTCGCCGCGTGTGCACCATCGAACGGGAAGGATCGATCGGTGGAGACCATTTCGTACGGCGACGATGCCTCGCAGTTCGCCGAGCTGACTCGCGGCCAAGGTCAGTCGAAAGGTGTCGTGGTCGTCATCCACGGCGGGTTCTGGAAGTCCGCGTACGACCTCTCGCTCGGGCGACCACTGGCAGCATCGCTGGCCAAGAACGGGTGGGACGCCTACAACGTGGAATATCGTCGCGTCGGCAACGGCGGTGGCTGGCCCACCACGTTCGACGACGTCAGCGCCGGGATTGACGCACTGGCCAGGATCGACGGACTCGACACGTCCAAGGTCATCACGTTGGGGCACTCGGCCGGAGGTCACCTGGCGGTGCTGGCGGCCGGTCGTACGGGCGCTGCCGTCCCGGTGACGGCCGCGATCTCGCAAGCAGGTGTGCTCGACCTCGAGGCAGCCGACCAGGCGAACCTCGGCTCCGCAGCGGTGCGTGCGTTCATGGGCAACGCGACATACCCGCCCGCCGATCCGACTGCGCAGCTCCCGCTGAAGGTGCCGGTCAGGTGCATCCACGGCACAGATGACGACATCGTCCCGATCAGCCAGTCGATCGGCTACGTTGAGCGGGCGAACACAGCAGGTGCAGATGCCGAGCTGGTTCGTGTCGATGGCGACCATTTCGTCGTCATCGACCCGTCGTCGCAGGCTTGGGTGCGCACGTTGAGGGTCCTGGAGGCGTTGTGATCTACGGGTTCGTGGTCGGCTTCTTCCGTACGTTCAACTGGTTCACCGGGCACAAGACCACGCGCCTCGGCGTCCGTCGGCTGCCGACGGACAGCGGAGCCGTGCTGGCGATCAACCACACGAGCTACGTCGACTTCACCTTCATCGGAATCGACGCCAAGCGCCGCGACAAGCGGTTCGTACGTTTCATGGCCAAGATCGAGCTCACGAAGAACCCCGTCATCCGCTTCCTGATGTGGGGCTGTCACGTGATCGCCGTGGACCGCTCGGCGGGATCTGACGCCTATCGAGCCGCGGTCGACGAGCTGCGCAACGGCGAGATCGTCGGCGTCTATCCCGAAGCGACGATCAGCCGGAGCTTCGAGATCAAGGAGCTGAAGTCCGGTGCCGCGCGCATGGCGCTCGAGGCCGAGGTGCCGGTCATCCCCTGCGTGGTCTGGGGCTCTCAACGCATCGCGACCAAGGGGTTGCCCCGCCAGCTCGGGCGCACCAAGACGCCGGTGATGGTGTCGATCGGCGATCCGATCCCACCGACCGGTACGGCTGACGAGCTCACGGCCTCGCTGCACGCGGCGATGTCGGCCCTGCTGCTCGAGGTGCAGGACGCATACGGACCGCATCCCGCCGGCGAGAACTGGGTGCCGGCGCGTCTCGGCGGCACGGCACCCACTCTCGAGGAAGCAACCGGGATGGATGCGCAAGGTCGTTGAGGCGCGAAAGGGCGCCCCGGTCGAAGCCGAGGCGCCCTAGACCGCACGAACCTCAGTGCTTGAAGGCGTCCTTCACCTTCTCGCCTGCCTGCTTGACGTCGGACACGGCCTGATCGCCCTTGCCCTCGGCCTCAAGCGAGTCGTCATCAGTCGCCTTGCCGGTAGCCTCTTTGGCCTTGCCCTTGAGGTCGTCGGCCGCGTTCTCGATCTTGTCGTCGAGTCCCATGATGGGTGTCCTTTCGTCGATTGGATGACTTAGTACCCCCTACCAAAAGGACTACGCGTGACCCCGCGGCGTGCTTCACTATTTAGCGGGAGACGAGGACTTATCGCTTGATGAGTTCTCGGCAGGGGGCGCGGGACGCTACGGCGGACCGTGAAGGTGAGGGAGAAGAAGATGAACGGATCGATGTGCCGACGGCTCGCGGCGACCACCGCCGCAGTCATGGGTGGCGGCCTGCTGTCGATGTCACCGGCTCAGGCAGCCGATGACATCACGATCAACCTGGTCGCCGTGAACGACTTCCACGGCCAGATCGACGACAACCTCGTCCAGTGGGCTGCCACGGTCGAACAAGTGCTGGCCGACGGATCCGCCGACAACACCCTTCTTCTCTCAGCCGGTGACAACGTCGGCGAGTCCTTGCCAGCGTCCTCGGTGCAGCACGACAATCCCGCGATCGACGTGCTCAACCTGCTGGGCCTCGATGCCTCGGCGGTGGGCAACCACGAGTTCGATCGAGGATACGACGACCTGGTCAACCACATCATGGCGCGGGCCGACTACGACATCCTCGGCGCGAACGTCAAGAAGGACGACGGCTCGGCTGCGCTCGATGCCTCCACGATGTTCACCGCCAGCGGCGTACGAATCGCCGTCATCGGCGCAGTCACCGAGGAGACGCCGGAGCTCGTCTCCCCTACGGCGATCGTGGGACTCAACTTCGGCGACCCGGTGGCGGCCATCAACGCCGAGGTCGACCGGCTGAACTCGTTGCCTGAGTCGGAGCAGCCCGACGTGATCGTTGCCACGCTCCACGAGGGTGCACCGTGGGGAACCTGGGCCCTCGACCAAGCGATGGCGAGCAGCAGCACGTTCAAGAGCATCGTCCAGGACACCTCGCCCGACGTCGATGCGATCATCAACGGCCACACGCACAACACGTACGTCTACAACGCGCCGGTTCCTGGCGATCCCAGCCGTACGCGCCCCGTGATCCAGACCGGTGAGCACGCCCAGAACGTCGGCCAGATCAAGCTGACCTACTCACCGGACACCGGCGAGGTCAGGGCCTACACCGCACGCAACGTCGCCCGCGTGACGACCTCCGATGCCATTTTGATCGAAGCCGACCCGACGCTGGCGGCGATCGCCCAGCTCCGGGACGACGCGGTCGCGTACGCGGCTGACCAGACCGATGTGGCCGCGAGCACCAGGGAGCAGCTTGAAGCCGCCGAGGCGGATGGAGAAGTGGCGAAGGCGGCAGCCGAAAAGGCCAAGCAGGACTACGACTCAGCGGTCGCCGACGGCAAAAAGGGCTACGCCGACGCAGCAACCATCAAGGTCGACTACGACGCAGCCATCGCCGACGGCAAGAAGGGCTACGCCGACGCCACCACGCATCAAGGCGGCTACGACGCAGCCATCGCCGACGGCAAGAAGGGCTACGCCGACGCAGCAAGCATCAAGGCGGCGTACGACGCCGCAGTCGCGGACGGCAAGAAGGGCTACGTCGACGCCACCACCATCAGAGCCGACTACGACGCAGCCATCGCCGACGGCAAAAAGGGCTACGCCGACGCCACAACGATCAAGCAGCAGATCGACGCGGCCAACGCGGAGGGCAAGGCGGGGTACGCCGAGGCCACCACGATCAAGCAGCAGATCGACGCTGCTTCGGCGGAAGGCAGAGCGGCCAACGCCTTGGCGGAGACGCTGCGACAGGAGTATCTGGCGACGATGGCTTCGGGTGACCCGGACGCCAGCACCAGGCTCGCGGAGTTGACCCAACAGTTCGTGGACGCGCTCGCTGCTGCGCAAGCGGCCTACGCGACCGCCACGGATCTGAGGGGCTCGTACGACGCCGCCATGGCGGCCGGGGCGGCCGGATATGCGACGGCGAACGAGTTGAAGGGACCGTACGACGCTGCCATGGCCGCCGGCCAGGACGGCTACGCCCGAGCCACCGGAATGGTCGGCGCCTACAACCTCGCCATCGCAGCCGGCCAGGACGGCTACGCCCGAGCCACCGGAATGGTCGGCGCCCTCAACCTCGCCATCGCAGCCGGCCAGGACGGCTACGCCCGAGCCACCGGAATGGTCGGCGCCCTCAACCTCGCCGTCGCAGCCGGCAAGGACGGCTACGACCGGGCTGCTGCGATGATCGACTCCTACAACGGGGCGATCGCTGTCGGCAAGGACGGCTACCAACGAGCGTCAGTGTTGAAGCAGGTGCTGGACGCGGCGATCGCGACCCTGAACACGACGTTGGCCACCATCACTCAGCTGAAGCAGAAGCTGGCAGACCTGCTCGACCTGCTCGGCCTCAACTAGACGACGGCAGCCATGCGCTCAACTGCCTCGGTGAGGATCGCCGGGGTCGTTGCGTAGTTGAGCCGTACGTGACCAGCACCGTTGCCGAACGGCAGTCCGGAGTTGAGCGCCACCCGGCCACGCTCGAGGAACACGTCGGCGGGATCGTCGCCGAGGCCGAGCTCACGACAGTCCAGCCAGGTCAGATACATCGCCGACGGGGGGTTCCACGTCACGGCCGGCAGGTGCTTGGACAGGAGCTCCTCGAGGAGCACGCGATTGTCGGCGAGGTCGGCATTCAGGGCGTCGAGCCAGGGCCGGCCAAGCCGGTAGGCCGCCGTGTGAGCGATGACGCCGAGGTGACTCGTACCGTGGCCAACGACCTCTGGCAGGCGCGACAGGTCGTCGCCGGCGCCGGCGACGATGAGTGCCGCCTTGACGCCGGCGAGGTTCCACGGCTTTGAGGCCGAGACGACGGTGAACGCGTTGTCCGTGCCCGGCACACTGAGATAGGGCACGAAGCCCTCAGGCGCGAGAGGTCCGTGGATCTCGTCGACGATGACACGCACGCGGTGGGCCTCGGCGAGTGCGGCGACGCGGGCCAGCTCGGCCTGCGTGTGAACGACCGCGGTCGGGTTGTGCGGATTGCACAGCAGGTAGGTCACCGGCCGCCTCGAGGAGCCCGCCTCGGCGAACGCGGCTTCGAGCGACTCGAGATCCAGCCGCCCGTCGAGCCCGAGCGGCGCGCTGACGACCTCGCGGCCGCCGTGCTGGACGAACCCGAAGAAAGGCGGATAGACCGGCGGGTTGACGACCACCGGATCGCCGGGGCCCGACACCAGGTTGAGCACCTCGAGCACTCCGGTCATCACGTCGGCGACCAGCGCCGTACGAGCCGGGTCGACGCCCAGCCAGCCCCACCGGTCGGCCGCGAAGTCGGCGAAAGCCTCGGCATAGGAGTTGCCGTGCGGATAGCCGACATCGCCTGAGCCGATGGCGTCGGACATCGCCTTGGCAACGGGGGCTGCGATCAACACGTCCATCTCCGCCACCCAGAGGGGCAGGACGTCGGGGCCGTACTCGCTCCACTTGAGACTCGTACGCTGACGGAGCTGATCGACCGTCATCTCGCGGAGCGGGTTCATGTGATCCATGGTTGCATCAACATCAGCATGTGACCGAGGTCGCCACGAGGTGGGGTTGCCAAAGTGTCACACTGGTTTACAGTTTGAGTGAACACCTGTTCACCGAAAGGTCTGACCATGACTGAACCATTGATCGAGCGCTCCGCGACTCTGCGCGGACTTCGCCGGTTCGGCAAGGCCCTCACGACCCCGCTCGCACCCGACGACTACCTCGCACTGATCAACCCGCTGTGGTCGCAGCGCGAGCTACGAGGCCGGATCGAGAAGGTCGTGCCGATCACCGACCGCGCCGCGACCCTCGTCATTCGACCCGGATGGGGCTGGTCGTTCAACCACGCGCCGGGCCAGTACATCGGCATCGGTGTCGAGATCGACGGGAAGTTCCATTGGCGCTCCTACTCGCTCTCGTCGGTTCCGCTCGTCGAGGGCAAGACAGTCAGCATCACCGTGAAAGCGATGCCTGAGGGATTCCTGTCCGATCACCTCGTCAACGGTCTCGAGCCCGGAACGATCGTGCGACTCGCGTCACCGCAGGGCGATTTCGTGCTGCCCGACCCGCCACCGGCCAAGATGCTGATGCTGGTCGGCGGCAGCGGGATCACGCCGGTCATGTCGATCCTACGCACCATGGATCGCCGCGGTTCCATTCCGGACGTGGTGCTTGCGTACTCCGCAACGAGCGAGGACGACATGATGTTCGTCCACGAGCTGCGGGTGCTCGCACTTCGTTACGAGTCCTTCACCTTCTACGAGCGTTTCACCAATGCTGACGGGATGCTCACGGCCGACCAGCTCGACGCAGTGTGTCCTGACTGGCGCGAGCGAGAGACCTGGGCCTGCGGCCCGGGGCCGATGCTCGACGCGTTCGGTGAGCACTTTGAGGCCGAGGGCCGCCTCGACCACCTCCACGTCGAACGGTTCACCCTCAACCTGGCAAGTGGTGGCGAAGGTGGCACGGTGACGTTCGGCGTCGGCGGCCCGACGGTCGAGGTCGATGGAGCCACCACCTTGCTGGAAGCTGGCGAGAAGGCAGGCATCAACATGCTCTTCGGTTGTCGCATGGGCATCTGTCACACCTGCGACGTGCCGCTTGCGTCCGGGAGCATCCGTGACCTGCGCAGCGGCAACGAGCACAGCGAGCCCAACGAATACATCCAGACCTGCATCTCCGTCGCCGCCGGCGACTGCACGCTCGCAATCTGACCCTCACCACTTGAAGGGATACGCACATGGCTTTTGCAGACGTACGCGAATACACCCACCTGACCGACGAGGAGGTCGAGGCGATCGGCGCCGAGCTCGACGACATCCGCGCAGAGATCGAAGCGTCCCGCGGACAGGCTGATCGCGACTACATTCTCCGGGTCATCACCCTGCAGCGTCGCCTCGCTGCTGCGGGACGGATCACGCTGTTCGCCAGCTTCTTCCCACCAGCGTGGCTGCTCGGCACAGCCCTGCTCGGCTCCGCAAAGATCCTGGAGAACATGGAGCTCGGTCACAACGCGATGCACGGTCAGTGGGACTGGATGAACGATCCCGAGATCCACTCCAGCAACTGGGAGTGGGACACCACGCAGCCGGCTGAGCAGTGGAAGCACTCCCACAACTACATCCACCACCAGTTCACCAATGTCCTGGGCCACGACAACGACATCGGGTACGGCATCCTGCGGATGTCGCGCGACCAGAAGTGGACCCCCTACAACCTCGGGCAGCCGGTCTACAACGCGCTGCTCGCCCTGTTCTTCGAGTGGGGGGTCGCGCTCCACGACCTGGACATCGAGGCGATCCGCAAGGGCGAGAAGGACATCCCGCTGCTCAAGAAGCAGCTGCGGCAGATTGGTCGCAAGGTCGGCAAGCAGTCTCTCAAGGACTACGTGATGTACCCCGCCCTGACTGGCCCGTTCTTCCTGCAAACCCTCGCGGCCAACTTCACGGCCAACATCATCCGCAACGTGTGGACGTACGGGATCATCTTCTGCGGCCACTTCCCCGATGGTGCGGTGCACTTCACCGAGGAGGAGCTTGAGGACGAGACCCGTGCCGAGTGGTACCTGCGCCAGATGCTCGGCTCCGCCAACTTCAAGGGCGGCAAGCTCCTGCACATCATGAGTGGCCAGCTCGGCTACCAGATCGAGCACCACCTGTTCCCTGACCTGCCGAGCAACCGCTACGCGCAGATCTCCACCAAGGTCCAGGACCTGTGCAAGCGGTACGACATCCCTTACACGACCGGACCGTTGTGGAAGCAGTACGGACAGACGTTCCGCACGATCATGAAGCTGTCGCTGCCCAACAAGCGCACTGAGGACAACCCGGCGCCGCTCTCCCCCCGTCAGACACGTCGGCTGCGCGACGACGAGCGCCAGACGCGTCGTACAGAGCTCGGCAAGTGGTCGGGCGCAGCCTCGGCATGACACCCAGCCTCCACGCTCGCCCCAAGGCGGGCGGGCTGCCCGTTCCCTTCGCCTGCGAGGACGACGACGGGACGCTCGACCACTCAGCTGTCGTCAAGCGTCGTGCAATCCGTTGCGCACTCAGCAGGATCTGTGGGATCTGTGGCGAGACGCTGACACGGCCGATCGGGCTCCTCGGCCCGCTTGCCGAGTGGAAGGCGGGACTCTTCACCTTTCCCCCGGCACATCACGCATGTGCCAGCGAAGCACTTGAGCTGTTCGTCCCCCTGGGAGGCAATCATCTCGGACAGGCAGAGCCGCCGCAGCACTGGGTCCTGGTCACGACCGGAGGCTTCGATCTCGTTCGTCCGACGCAACACGGCGGCATCGTCCACTTCAGAGCCAACTCGGTCGTCGACGTCCTGGAGATCGACTGAGCGTCAGTCGACGGGTGTCAGCAGGAAGATCGGGATCGTGCGATCGGTCTTGGTCTGGTACTCGGAATAGTTGGGGAACGCCTCGACTGCACGCTCCCACCACAGGGCTCGCTCGTCGCCCTCGAGCTCACGCGGCTCGTAGTCCTTGCGGACCGCGCCGTCCTGCAGCTCGACCAAGGGTGCGCCGACGAGGTTGTGATACCAGCTCGGGTGCTCGGGATGGCCGCCCTTGGAGGCGACGACGAGGTACTGGCCCTCGTGCTCGACGCGCATCAGCGCGGTCTTGCGGATCTTGCCGGTCTTGGCGCCCAACGTGTGCAGCACGATGACTGGGCGACCCAACATCTTGTTGCCCTCGGCACCGTCGGTGCTCTCATAGAGCTCGGCCTGCTTGCGGGCCCATTCGGACGTGCTCGGTGCGTACTCTCCGGTCAATGGCATGGTTCGAGCCTTTCAGAGCGGGTGAAAACAGCGACTCCGCGGGGCTGGGAAAGTGTCATACCCGGAGGCAAGAATGGGGGTATCGCCGCAGGTCAGACGGGATCGCGGCCCTGACGAATCGGGATCACCATGGACTGCAAGATCGAGCTCATCTTCGTACCGGTCACCGACGTCGACCGTGCGCGCGACTTCTATGTCGACCAGGTCGGATTCACCCTCGACCACGACATCCGGGTCGACGAAAACGTACGTTTCGTGCAGCTGACACCTGTCGGATCGGCGTGCTCCATCGCCTTCGGCGAGGGCATCAACCCCATGCAACCCGGCACCCAGCACGGCGTCCAGGTTGTGGTGGACAGCGCTCAGGCAGTTCATGATGAGCTGATCGCCAAGGGCGTCGACGCCACCGACATCGATGTCCAGCCGTGGGGCACCTTCACCAGCTTCACCGATCCCGACGGCAACCGCTGGCACGTCCAGGAGCTCCCGCAGCGCTAGGGCAGACTGTCTCCATGCCTTCGGAGATGCCTGCGGACCTGCTTGCCCACGCGCTGGAGGCCAAGGGCTTCATGCCGGAGGACGAGGGCGAGTTCCTGTACCGCGCAGCCCGCCACCGCATCCCCCACGGACCGGCTCTTGAGATCGGCACCTACTGCGGCAAGTCCGCGATCTACCTCGGCGCCGCAGCGCGCGAGGTCGGCGGGACGGTGCTGACGATCGATCACCACCGCGGCTCCGAGGAGAACCAGGCCGGCTGGGAGCACCACGACGCGACTCTCGTCGACGACGAGTTCGGCTTGATGGACACCCTGCTGGTCTTCCGCAAGACCATCGCCCGGGCAGGTCTTGAGGACCAGGTGACCGCGGTGATCGGTCGCTCCACCAGTGTCGCCACGTGGTGGCAGACGCCCGTGAGCCTGTTGTTCATCGACGGCGGCCACGCCGAGGAGCACGCTCAGAACGACTACACCGGCTTCGCCCATTGGGTGATGAACGGTGGCGCGCTCGTGATCCACGACGTGTTCGAACGACCCGAGGACGGCGGCCAGGCGCCCTTCCACGTCTGGCAGCGCGCTGTCGAATCAGGTTGCTTCGAGCCGGCCAAGACCGTGGGATCGATGCGGGTGCTCACCCGCACCAAGGGCCACGCGGGCGAGCCGGTCGGCTGACTAGAGCACTGTCAGCGGTATCGAATTGCGTGGCTCGAACTGGAATGCGACACCGGAGCTGAACCGGGTCACGGCGACCTCGCCGGACTCTGGCGCGGGCTCGTCGCGGCGCACCACATCAAGCGACCATGACTCGGACGTGCCGCTCACCTCGACGTCGAGGTGCGGATCGATCGCGCGTACGGCAGCCTGCAGCGCCTTGGTCTGGTCCGGGCCGCACAGGGTGATCCAACCGCCGTCCTCGTGCGCTGGCCCCGAGCTGACGGAGATGCCGCCTTCGACGGTTGCCGTCACGTACGCCGCGGGGTTGAGCAGCGGATGCAGCGTGAGCGCAGTGAGCGCCCCGGCCTCATCCGTCGATAGATCCAGTGCCGCGCGGATGCGTTCAGCGGCGATGCCAGCAATGCCGGTCAGCTGCTTGAGCGCGATCTCGGCGGCCTGGTCGACGTCGGCGCGCAGGCTGACGGCCCGCAGGAAGCCGAGGTTGAGCAGGTGCATCTGCAGGCACACCTCGTCGGCCATGCGTACGAGCGCGGAGTGGGAGAAGTCGGCGAAGTCGACATCGGCGACCAGCGGCCCGCTGTAGTCCGCTGCGCCGTCGTCGGTGGGATCGATGGCGGCAAGCTCGAGCGCTGCGGCCCGAGACGTCTTGAGCTCAACGCATCCGGCGGACTCGCTCACGGGCGCGTACGACTCGTCGATGATCACGGTCCACGCGCAGTGCGGAGTGCGGTTCTCCGGCAGGCGGGGCGGACGGTGCACGGGGCGCACCTGCGCCTTCGGGTTGGTCGCCACGGCGGTCGCGTCGAAGGTCGGGTCCTCGATGTCGTGGCACATGCCCTTGACGTAGTCAGGGCCCATCGGCTCGACGTCCATCAGCGCACCACAGTGATCGAGGTGGAACTCGCCGTGCCACCGATCGTGCACGGTGTAGCGGAAGTCCATGAACTGCGGCGGGGCGCCGATGTCGAGCTGGAGTCCCTTGAAGATCGTGAAGATGTCGACGCCCTCGTACTTCAGCGCCTTCTGCATGCGCCGGGTGTAGATGGGGCTGGCGGCCATCCACTCCTCGATCGCCACCTGCTGCATCTCTTCACGGCCGAATGCGCTGATGCACCACGCCATCCCGGACCGGTCTATGAGCTGGCCGATCAGCAGCAGCTCGGGCACCAGCACGGCGAGCTGCTCACGGGTCAGGTCGGCGTACCGGCTCGTCTCGATCGTCATCGCAAGGTGACCTTGACCGGCAGCGAGGCATATCCGCGCACGTTCGAGGAGTAGAACCGCTTGGCCTTGTCGTACTGGGGCTCGATCGAGGAGCAACGTTCGATCAGCTGCTTGAGCGCGATCGTGGCCTCCAGCCGGGCCAGGTTGGCGCCCAGACAGAAGTGGCGACCGCCGCCGAACGCGATGTGCTGGGCGAGCTCGCCCTTCTCGCGATGCAGGTCGAACACCTCCGCATCGGTGAAGACCTCGTCGTCGTGGTTGGCAGCGCCGATGTTGAAGAGGATCTGCGATCCGGCGGGGCAGGTGACGTCGTCGATCGTGACGTCGGCAACGGTATGGCGCGCCAGCAGCTGGCTGGACGCCTCGAAGCGAAGCGTCTCCTCGATCCAGCTGGGGACCAGCTCGGGATCGGCGAACACATCTGCGCGCTGATCGGGGTGCCGGCTGATGCTGGCGACGGCGTTGCCCAGCAGCTTGGTGGTGGTCTCGTTGCCCGCCACGACCATGAGGAACAGGAACGCGGTGAGCTCACCGTCGGTCATCCGGTCGCCCGCGTCCTCGGCGTGCATCAGCGCCGTCACCAGGTCGTCCTCCGGTGAAGCCTTGCGCTCGGCGAGGAGGTTGCTGAAGTAGCCGAACATCTCCATCGACGCGTCCATGCCGGCCTGCGGCACGTCGCGCAGACCGTCCTCGCGCAGCACCAGCAGATCGGCGAGCCGGCGTACCTCGTCGCGGTCGGCTTGCGGTACCCCGAGCATCTCGGAGATGACGTCCATCGGGAACTTGCCGGCGAAGTCCTTGATCCAGTCGAACTGATCACCCATGGCCAGGGCCTGGTCGAGGTAGTCCGCGCTGATCTTGGCGATCCGCGGCTCCATCTCGGCCACCCGTCGCGGCGTGAAGCCGCTCGAGACCAGCTTGCGCAACCGGGTCTGCTGCGGAGCGTCCATGCCGAGGAAGGACATCACGATGTGGGCGTTGGGATTCCAGGCGCTCTTGTCGAGGGTGACGCCCATCTTGTTGGAGTAGGCCTCGTCGGACCGGAACGCCTCACGGACATCCTTGTGCCGGGAGATGACCCAGAAGTCGTGCTCCTCGTTGTGATAGAGCGGAGCCTCTTCGCGCAGCCGCGCGTACGTCGGATAGGGATCGTCCTGCAACGCGTGGTCGTAGTGGTCGAAGTTCAACGGGCACTTCGCAACATCGGTCTGGTCAGTCATCAGTTGCCCTCCATGATCACGGCGACGACGTCGTCGAGGCGTTCGCTGAGCTCGTCATAGGTCATCAGGCCCATCCCGGCCTGCAGCAGCGCTCCGGAGAACGCCAGGGTCAGCGCCTCCACCACGCGCGGGTCAGCCTGTTCGCCGATTGCCGTGCGGAACCGCGACACGAACTCGGTGCCGATCACGAGGCGGAGTCGCTCGACCTCCGGGTCAGTGCCGAGCAGGGCGATGTTCGCAGCGGTGGCCAGGTTGGGCGACAGCGCCAGCATGCGGGAGAGGTGACGGGTGACCTCTCGTACGCGGTCGACCGCGGTGGCACCGGTGGGCTCGGGTCCACGCTCGGCAACGATCCGGCGGTGGAAGAGCTCGGCAAACAGGTGGTTCTTGGACGCCAAATAGGTGTACGCCGTGGCCGGCGACACCCCTGCTCGTTGAGCCACGGTACGGATGGTCAGCGCCTCGGGTCCGACCTCCTCCAGCTCGACCTCGGCGGCCGCGAGCAGCCCTTCGACCGTCTCGGCCTGCCGCGGGTTCAAGCCTTGGCGCAGGTGCGGGGTGACCCCGACGACCGCCGCTGACTCGGTCATCTCAGTTCCCTTCGTCCTGCTTCGTCTTGGCACGCTCGGCCTTGGCGATGGTGTCCTCGACGAGGCTGTTCAGCCGCGCACCGACCGGCCACCCGCCGTAGTGGCAGACCATGATGACGATCTCGCGCAGTGCGGCTTCGTCGAGCTCACCGGCGGCGTATGCGGCCGGGATCTGGATCGAGAGCACGTCCTGGGCGCCGTGGTTGCTGAGCATGCCGATGAGCAGCAGCCGGCGGTCGCGGTCGGAGAGGCCGGGGCGCTGCCAGATGTCACCGAACAGGTGATCTGCGGTATAGCGGAAGAAGTCGCCGTCCATGTCACTCATCTCGAAGCCGTACACCTGCTCCATCTTCATCAGGCCACGGCGGCGCACCTCGGGAAGGTCGTCGAACTTGCCCATGTCTACTCCTTCGGCGGCAGGCCGAGAGCGGCTGCCAGGTTGTCGGAAGCGAAGTGCGCCATCGGAACGTCGACACCGAGGCGATCGGCCAGTGCGATCGCGTGACCCAGGTCCTTGGAGCCGAGGGCGTACACGTGCTCGAAGATGGAGACCCAGAAGTCGTCTGGTTCCATTTGCGCTGCGGTGTCACGATGCATGATCGCGCCCGGCCCACCGGTGATCGCATCGGTATGGCGCACGACCCGACCGAGCACCTGCAGGTCGACGCCTGCCGCCTCGGCAAGTCTCAGCGCCTCACCAGTTGCCGTGAAGGCGACGAAGTGGAGAAGGTTTCGGGCCAGCTTGGCGGCTGTCCCATTGCCGATCGGCCCGCAGTGCACGACCTCCGACCCCATCAGCGCGAGCGGGCCGCCAGCCGCCGCGAACGCCGCATCAGTGCCGCCGACGAGGATGGCCAGGCTGCCGTCCGCGGCACCCATCGCACCTCCCGAGACCGGAGCGTCGACGACCAGGATCTCTTGGTGACCGGCGAGCTCTTCGAGCTGCGACGGCAGGTCCGGCGAGACGGTCGAGTGCACAGCGACGACTGTTCCGGGCTTGGCGGTGGTCAGGATCTCGCCCATCACATCGCGGACCTGGTCGTCAGTGTTGACCATCACCGAGATGTAGGCACATTCCGAGGAAAGCTCCGCGACAGACGCGGCAACCGTGGCGCCGGCCTTCTCGGCATCGGCGAGCGGCTCGGGCGCGAGATCGAAGACCGTCAGGCCACCGTCCCAGGCCGCAAGTCGAAGGGCCATCGGCTTGCCGATGTTGCCGAGGCCAATGAAGCCGACTCTGGTCACGCGCGGAACACCTGGCCGCCGTCGACATCGAGGATCTGCGCGGTGATCCACGAGGCGTCATCGCTGAGCAGGAACAGGCACGCGCCGACCATGTCATCGGGCTGTCCGATGCGCTTGATCGCGAGGCTGTTGCGGACGATGTCATGTGCCGCATCGCCGGCCTGCGTACGGGTGGCTTGGGTGTCGACCGGTCCGGGCGCAATCGCATTGACCCGGATGTTCATGCCGCCGAGCTCGTGAGCCAGCTGCTGTGTCAGACCGTTGATGCCGACCTTGGCCAGCCCGTAGAAGCCTGAGTAGAGCCATGCAGCGGTCGAGGACTGGTTGACGATGGATCCGCCACCACGCTTCTGCATGTGGCCGAAGACTGCGCGCGTGACGATGAGGGCGCCGTCCATGTTCACGTTCATGAACTTGCGGTAGTAGTCCCAGTCGACCGTGATGAGCAGGTCGAACTGCATGTCTCCATAGATCGCCGCGTTGTTGACCAGCAGGTCGATCCCGCCGTACGCCGCCACGGTCGCGTCGGCCATGGCGTTGGCGGACTCGGCGTCGGAGACGTCGCAGCGTACGAACAGCGCGGTGCCACCGGCGGCTTCGATCTCCTTGACGACCCGCTCGCCCGACTCGACGTTGAGGTCGGCCACAACCACCGACGCACCCTCGGCGCCGAGCGCCTTGGCATATGCCTCGCCGATGCCCTGTGCCGCGCCGGTGACGATGGCGACCTTGCCTTCAAATCGTTGAGTCTGAAAACGCATGCTGTGTCCTTCTGACTGGTGGAGGTTGGTCACGCCGGCTCCGCGATGGTCTTGGTCTCGAGATACTCCTCGAAGCCCGCGACACCCATCTCGCGGCCGATGCCGGACTGCTTGTAGCCGCCGAACGGGGCGTCGGGGCTGAACCAGACACCGCCGTTGACGGCGAGCGTCCCGGTACGGATGCGCGCCGCGACCGCCTTGGCGCGGGCGAGGTCACCGGAGTCGACCGAACCGGAGAGGCCGTACGCAGACTCGTTGGCGATCCGTACGGCATCATCGTCACCGTCGTGCGGGATGACGACGAGCACGGGACCGAAGATCTCCTCCTGCGCCAGCCGCGAGGTGTTGTCGAGGCCGGCGACCACGGTCGGCTCGATCCAGTAGCCGTCCTGGTCGATCACCTTGCCGCCGGTGGCGAACGTGCCGCCCTCGGCGATCGCGATCTTGAGGTACTCCTCGACCCGGTCGCGCTGGATCGCGGAGATGACGGGTCCGCAGATCGTGCCGGCGTCGGCCGGATCCTTGGCGCCGATCGACTCCATGGTCTCGGCGGCCACGCGTACGGCCTCGTCATACTTCGCGCGCGGGACGACCAGGCGGGTGGTGATCGCGCAGCCCTGACCGGCGTGGATGCAGGCAGCGAACGCTGTGGCGCCGGCGACCGAGGCGACGTCAGCGTCGTCGAGCGCGATGGCGGCGGACTTGCCGCCGAGCTCGAGGAACACCTTCTTGAGCGTCGGCGCTGCCGCGGCCATGATCGCCTTGCCGGTGGCGGTCGAGCCGGTGAACGACACCATGTCGATCCGCGGATCGGTGGTCAGCGTCGCGGCCACCTCGTTCGACGACGGCGTGACGACGTTGAAGACGCCGGCGGGGATGTCGGTGTGCTCGGCGATCAGGCGGCCGAGCTCCGCTGCCAGCCACGGGGTGTCCGGAGCGGGCTTGAGGACGACGGTGCAGCCGGCAGCCAGCGCCGGCGCGACCTTGGCCAGGTTGATCTGGGTTGGCACGTTCCACGGCGTGATCGCGGCGACGACGCCGACCGGCTCACGCCGTACCGTGCGCCGGCTCGCGATGCCCATCGGCGAGGCGACACCCAGGTCGGTCTCGAACTCGTACGACTCGGCGAGGTCGGCGACGAACGTCAGTCCGTCGACCGGACCGTCGAATCCGGCAGCACCGATCATGAACTCGGGCATGCCGACCTCAGCGGTCGTCAACGCCCGGAAGTCGTCGGCGTTGTCGTACAGCGCCTTCTGGAGCTGACGGATGCAACGCACCCGGAGCTCTTGGTTGGTCGACCAGTCCGACTCGTCGAACGCCCGACGAGCGGCGGCGATCGCGGCTTCCATGTCGTCGGCGGTGCCGTTGGGCGCGACACCGATCTGCTCGCCGTTCGCAGGGTTGAGGATTGGGTAGGTCGTGCCGTCGCTGGCGCCGACGAGCAAGCCGCCGATCAGCTGCTGGGCGGCTGGGGTGTTGAGCGTGCTCATGTGGTGACCTCTGTCGGCTTCTGGGTGAGGTAGTCGCCGCGCTCGACCGGAGGCGGCCAGACCGGGGACGGGATGTCTTGGTACGTGTAGTGACCGGGTACGTCCAGGCCGCCGACCGACATGCGCTTGAGCAGGGTCTCGGGCGCCTTGTCAGCACTGATGATCTGCATGAACGTGTGCGCCGTCGACGGCATGTCGAACCAGTCGCGCTGCCAGGCGAACTTGAGCTTGCCGGCGTCCTCTCCCTCGGTCTGGCGCTCGACGCCGAACCAGGATCCACCGATGCCGAGGATCTCGAACTCCTTGCCGGCGTCATCGAGGATGCCCGACTTCTGCTTCCAGAACCCGACGATCATGCCCTTCTTGTCGTCGATCAACGACGCTTGGTAGTCGTAGTGCCAGCCGTCGAGACCGTCCATCTCGATGCCGATCGCGTAGTCGCGGATCTGGTCACGACCGATGGCCATGAAGTGCTCGTCGACGGAGTACATCCAGCCGTACGTCGCATCGACGGCGTAGTGCTCGGCCATGATCCGCCAGTCGCCGATGCGCTCGGCCTCACGGTTGACCTCCAGCCACGAGTCCCAGAACTCCTCGAGCTCGTCGCGGGTGTAGTCGGTACTCATTCGTCCTCCACTGATAGAGCCATGGCTGGGCAGTACTTGACGGCACGCTGCACCTGGTCGCGCAGCTCTTCATCGGGGTTGGCGTCCAGGACGATGACCTGGTCGATCTCGGCATCGAGCCCGAAGACGTCGGGTGCCTCGTGCTGGCACATCTGGTGTCCCTGGCAGAGCTCCAGGTCGGCAGCGACCTTCACTTCTGCCTCCGTACGTATCGGACGGTGCAGGGCTTGGCGAGCTGGATGACCATCTTGGAGGTGTCATCGCAGTACGCCTCGGACGGCTGCGTCATCTCGAACGTGTAGTCGCGCAGAATCACCGAGAAGATCGCCTTGAGCTGCATCATCGCGAACGCGTTCCCCACGCAGCGGTGCTTGCCGGCGCCGAACGGTATCCAGGTCCACTTGTTCTGCAGGTCCGCCTGCTCGGGATCGATGTAGCGGCTCGGGTCGAACGTGTCGGGGTTGGGGAAGTCCTCGGCGAGCCGGTTGGAGACCCGTGGGCTCGCGCCGACCATCGTGCCGGCCGGCAGCAGGTGCCCGCCGATCTCGTACTCCTCCTGCGCGACGCGCAGGAGGAGGATCAGCGGCGGGTGCAGGCGCAGGGTCTCCTTGAGCGCGGCCTCGAGCTGCGGGATCTCGCGGAGCGCCTGGAACGACACCTCCGAGCCGTCGGCGTACAGCTCGTCGAGCTCGGCTGTGATCGTCGCCATCGCGTCCGGGTGACGCAGCAGCTCGATCAGGGTCCACGCCGCCGTACCGGAGCTGGTGTGGTGCCCGGCGAACATCATCGAGATGAACATGCCGGTGATCTGGTCGGCGGTGAAGTGCTCACTGCCGTCCTCGTTCTTGAGCGAGATCAGCACGTCGAGCAGGTCGCGGTCCTCGCGGGCCACCTTGCCGCGCACATGGCGCTTGTCGATGATCTCCTGCACCAGGTCGACCAGCTTGAGCCGGGCGGCGTCACGGATCTCGAACGACTCGACCCCCAACATGTATGGGTCGACGTACGCCAACGCATCCGTGCCGCGCTCCAGCTCGTGGTAGTACTCGGCGAACCGGGAGTCGAGCTCGGAGCGGAACGGCATGCCTATCAGGCACGCGGAGGTCGTGTAGATCGTCAGCTCTGCGAAGAAGTCGAGCAGGTCGATCTCGCCCTCGTCGCCCCACCCGGCGACCATCTGGTTGATCTCGTTCTCGATCGTGGCGGCGTGACCGCGCATCATCTCGCCCTTGAGCGCCTGGTTCTTCAGGGCTTCCTGACGCTGCTCCGGGGTGGTGTCGAAGACGACGCCCTTGCCGAAGATCGGCGTCATGAACGGATATGCCGCCGCCTGGTCGAGCACCTCATCAGGAGCGCGGAAGAACGCCTCGTTGGCCTCGGCCCCGGTGACGAGGACGACATCACGGTCGGCCAGCCGGAAGCGGCCGACCTCTCCGCACTCCTCGCGTACGCGGTGGAGCAGGTCGATCGGGTCGTCGCGGAGGTCCTCGAGGTGGCCATGCTCAGAGTCGGGGAACCGGCGCGAGACCTCGGTGATGTTGTCGATGCTCATGTCGCAGCCCCCCTGAGGGACCAACGATGGGGAGGCGGCGCCATGATCGCTGCCTCATGATTCGCTCGCTGACGCTCGCTCATGACTTCTTCTCCAAGGGTGCTTCGGGATTGACCTCGACCAGGCTCAGGTGAACGCCCCGGGGTTGGCTGACGACGTTCGCGATGGCGTCGGCGAGCGCTGCGGGCTTCAGGAAGTGCGGGTGACGAGCCAGTCCGAACTTCACCCAGCCATTGAGCACATCAGCAGCGGCGTCGTCGTCCCATTCGGTGCCCATCTCGCTCCACGTCGGTCCGGGGCGAACGATCGACGCACGTACGCCGGTGCCCTCGAGCTCCATCTGCATCGCGTGCGCCATGCCCTCGAGGCCCCACTTGCCGGCGGCGTACGAGGAGACGAACGGGCGAGCGCGTACGGCGACATCGGAGCTGACGAAGAGCACGTCGCCACGCTTGCGCTCGACCATGCCCGGTACGAACGCGCGAACCAGGCGATGTGCGCCCAGCAGGTTGAGGTCGATCTCGGCGCCGAAGCGCTCGGTGGTGACTTCGTGGATCGTGCCGGGGTCGACGCGTCCGGCGTTGGAGATCAGCACCTCGATCTCGCCGAGGTCAGCGGCCACCGCCTTGGCGAACGCCTCGACCGATGCGGTGTCGGTGACGTCGAGCGGGTGGGCAACAGCCTCGCCGCCAGCGCTCTTGATCTCCGCGACGACCGCTTCGCACTTCTCGACCCGCCTGGCGCCGAGGGCGACCGGGAAGCCAGCTTTCGCGAGGGTGAGTGCCGTGGCGGCACCGATCCCGGATGACGCTCCGGTGATGACCGCAGGTCGGCGGTCAGGCTGGTCGTACGAGCTCATGAATGCCCCGTCTGGACGGATGATTGGACAGGTGTCCAGTTTGGCAGCAGTTGCCTGTCCGGCGCAAGGCCTTCGCGTTGCGGGGCGGTGACCTGCTCGCCCATCCCTGGACGTGGCGGTGACCTGCTCGCCCATCCCTGGACGTGGCGGTGACCTGCTCGCCCATCCCTGGACGTGGCGGTGACCTGCTCGCCCATCCCTTCAGGCAGCGGTGTGCCACTCGCCCATCAGCCAGCCGGAAGGGCGACCAACTCACCGCTCACCCAGCTGGGCGGGTCAGCCCGACAGCTTCAGCGGGTGACGGCGGCGAGCTCGTCGAGTGACGGGCAGTCGCACTCGAGAGCGATCTCGTCGAACTCGACGCCGATACCGTGGCCGGTCATGATGCCCGAGCCGAAGGTGGTCGAGGTCAGTACGTCCCAGGCGAGGATCACAGCTGCCGCCGTGTAGGTCGTGTGCTCGTGCGGCCAGTGGACGCCGTCGGGCGTGACGTAGCCGGTCCAGTAGGCGCCGTCCTCGGTGCGGAGGTGCTGCATGTCGGTGAAGATCTGATCGGCACGCGGATCGCCGATCGACTTGAGGGCCATGGCGAGCTCGCACGTCTCGGCGCCGGTGAACCAAGGGTTCTCGCTGACGCAGCGGATGCCGAGACCGGATTCGACGAAGGTGTCCCAGCGTGAGGCGAGCATCTCCTCGGCAGCGGCACCGCGTACGGCACCACCGAGGACGGGGTAGTACCAGTCCATCGAGAACGTCGACTTGTCGAGGAACTGGTCGCGGTGCTCGCGCAGTGCGTGGCCGAGACGACCACCGGCGAGCTCCCACTCCGGCTGCGGCTCATCCATGATCTCGGCGAGCGCGACACCGCAGCGCAACGCCTGGTAGATGCTCGAGCTGCCGGCAAGCAGCGCCTCGGCGTTGATCTTGGCGGGACCGTTGGCGTCCCATTCGCGCGACCAGGCGATGCCGCCGAACGGCAGCTGCAAGTCGACGACCAGGTCGAGCGCACCGCGCACGACGGGCCACATGCGCTCGAGGAACACGCGATCGCGGCGGATCGACCAGTGGTGCAGGACACCGACGGCGATGTAGGCCGCCATGTTGGTCTCGGTGCTGGCGTCCTCGACGTTGCCGGCGACCAGCTTCATCGCCCACGAACCGTCGGCGCGCTGATTGCGCAGGCACCAGTCGTATGCCGCCTCGGCGGCTTCGATCTCGCCACCGACCAGCAGAGCCATGGCGCCCTCAACGTGGTTCCACGCGTCGGTGTGCTCGCCGATGGTCCAAGGGATCGCCCCATCGGCCTCCTGCATCGAAGCGATGCTGGCGGCGGTCTGGGCGATCTGCTCGGGGGTCATTCGGCAGACCCAGCCCCATTCGAAACCGTCGGCTTGCGGAGGTAGAGCACCATGCTCTTGCCGATGAAGGGGTTGAGGACCTTCTCGGCGAAGCGCGTCACCGTGCTGTAGCGAGGGGTCTTCATGATGTCCCAGACCAGAACCTGGTGGTAGGCCTTCACCAACGGGTTGTCGTCGTTCTTGACGCCGACAGCGCACTTGAGCCACCAGTATGGCGAGTGCAAGCCGTGCGCGTAGTCAATCGACTCGAACTCCATGCCGGCGTTCTCGAGCTTGCCGATCAGCTCCTTGTCGGAGTAGATGCGGATGTGGCCGCCCGGGGTGTTGTGATAGTCGTCAGAAAGCTTCCAGCAGAGGATCTCGGGGAGCCAGCGGGGCACCGTGATGGCCATCGTGCCGCCAGGACGCAGGACGCGTACGAGCTCGTCGATCGCCTGGATGTCGGCGGGGATGTGCTCGAGGATCTCCGACGCGATGACCCGATCGAACTCGCCATCGGCGAAGGGCAGCGACAGCGCGTCGCCCTCCTTGATGTCGGCGGAGGCTCCCTCGGGCACCTCGCCGGCTTCCTTCATGGCACCGAACAGGTCCAGCACGTTGGCCAGCTCATCGGCATCCTGGTCGAACGCGATCACGTCGGCACCACGGCGATACATCTCAAAGGCGTGGCGGCCGGCGCCGGCGCCCATGTCAATCACTCGTTCGCCTGGCTTCAGGCCGAGTCGGTCGAAATCAACTGTCAGCATCTACTTGTCTCCATCATTCTTTGCCGCGTGGGCGGCGATCACTTCTTCGTATGCGGCGGCGGTCGACTTGGCCACCGCGCTCCAGCTGAACATCTCTAGCACGCGTTCGCGGCCGGCCTTGCCCATCGCCGCGCGGCGCTCGGGGTCGTCCAGCAGCTCTGCGATGGCGGCTTCGAGCTCGCCCACGTCACCGGGGGTGACGAGCTTGGCGCAGACACCGTCTTCGCCGACGACCTCGGGGATCGCTCCGGCCCGGCTGACGACGAGCGGAGTGGCGCAGGCCATCAGCTCGGCGGTCGGCAGCGAGAAGCCTTCGTACAGCGAGGGCACGCAAGCGAGCTCGGCCGAGCCCATGAGATCGACGAGCTCAGCGTCGCTGATCCCGTTGACGAACTTCACGTGCTCGGCGATGCCGAGGTCGTCGATGAGCTTCTCCGTACGCCCGCCGGCCTTGGGCTTGGTGATGAGCACCAGCTCGAGGTCGCGCTCGGTGCGCAGCTTGGCAAACGCCTCGAGCAAGGTTGCGATGCCCTTCATGGGCGCATCGGCGCTGGCCATCGCGACGAGGCGGCCGGGGACGCGCGGGGCGGTCGGCGGCACGAACAGGTCGTCCACGCCGAGGGTGATGACCTCGAGAACTGACGGGTCGACGCCGAAGTCGGCGATGATGTCGCGTCGGCTGGACTCCGACACCGTGAGGATCTTGGTGAGCTGCTTGGCGACGCGCTTCTGCATGCGCAGGAAGCCGTACCAGCGACGCGTGCTGAGCTTCTTGCGCAGCGGCGCCTGTGCCAGGTCGATGCGGCGGTCGAAGGTGATCGGGTGGTGGATCGTCGTGATGAGCGGGAAGCCCAGCTCGGCGATGTCGAGCATGCCTGATCCGACGGTCTGGTTGTCGTGGACGATGTCGAAGTCACCGACGCGGTCCTTCATCAGTCGCGCTGCGCGCTTGCTGAACGTCTTGGGCTCGGGGAATCCGGCGGTGCACATCGTCAGGAATTCCTCGACGTCGGTGAAGTCGCGGAACTCCTTCGGCTTCGGAACGCGGAACGGGTCGGGCTCGCGGTAGAGGTCGAGTGACGGAACCTTGTGCAGGATGACGCCCTCGTCCAGCTCCGGATAGGGCTGGCCCGAGTAGACCTCGACATGGTGACCGAGCTCCACCAGCTCACGGCTCAGGTGTCGGAGATAGACGCCCTGACCACCGCAGTGTGGCTTGCTGCGGTACGACATGAATGCGATGCGCACGGGACGCCTCCGTAAGGGTTGAACAAAGTTCAGCGCTGTTGGGCTGAACTTTCAATTGTCTCGCGACCAGGGGTCATTGTGGAAATCTTCGGACTGAGGCCTTCGTCACCTCAACGGCCGGAGTTCTTGCCGCTATTGCCGGGATAGAACGTATGGCTCGCTGTGACGCCACCGTCGACCGCGAACTCGCCACCGGTGGTGTAACCGCTCTCGTCGCTCGCCAGGTACACGTACAACGGAGCGATGTCTTCGGGTGTTCCCACGCGCTCGAGCGGAATGCGGGTAGAGCCCCACTGCATCGCTGCCTCGCCACCCTGTGACTGGGTCATCGGGGTGTCGATCATGCCGGGGTGCACCGAGTTGACTCGTACGTTGTGCGCGCCGAGCTCGATGGCCGCCGACTTGGTCATGCCGCGGATGGCGAACTTGGTGCCCGCGTAGCCGGTCAGCGACGCCATGCCCGCAAGCCCTTCGACCGAGGAGCAGTTGATGATCGAGCCCTGGCGGTTCGCCTTCATGGCGGGCGCGACGGCCTGCATGCCGAAGAACGTGCCCTTCTGGTTGACGTTGATCAGCAGGTCGAGGTCTGACTCCGGCATGGTGTCGACCTCGCCGAAGCGCAGGACACCGGCGTTGTTGACGAGCACGTTGACGTATCCGCCGAGGCTCTGCTCGGCGTCCTTGACGACTTCTGCCCACGACGCCGAGCTGGAGACGTCCAGGTGGCTGAAGAACGCTGCGTCGCCGAGCTCGTCGGCGAGCTGCTTGCCGGCATCGTCGGCGACGTCGGCGATGATCACCTTGGCGCCCTCACGTACGAAGTGGCGCGCGATGGCTGCGCCCTGGCCCTGGGAGCCGCCGGTGATGATTGCGCGCTTGTCCGCGAGACGGGACATGTGTTCCTCCATGGAAGGTCTGGGGTCGTTAGAGCGAAAGGATGGCGTCGGCCGCGAAGGAGATCTCCGGGTCGCGGTCGGCGAAGAAGCCGCCGAGGGTCTTGTCGAGCTCGTCGGTGGACCAGATGTCGGCCTCGGTGTCGAAGCGCTGCTCCACGACGGGGGCGGCGATCAGCGCCACCATTCCTCCGTATACGACGAAGACCTGACCGCTGATCCGTGATGCCGCCGGCGAGGCGAGGTACGCGACGAGCGGTGCGACGTGATCGGCACTGTAGGGGTCGATCGTCTTGCCCGACTCATCCTCGCCGAACACGGCCGCAGTCATTGCCGTACGCGCCCGCGGGCAGATGGCGTTGGCCCGTACGCCGATGCGTGAAAGGCCACGCGCTGTCGTCAGGGTGAGCGCCGTGATGCCAGCCTTGGCCGCGGCGTAGTTGGCCTGTCCCGGCGATCCGGTGAGGAACGCCTCCGACGCCGTGTTGATCACGCTGGCGTCGACGGGCGCGCCGGACTCTTTGGCGACCTGTTTCCAGTGAGCCGCGGCGTTGCGCGACAGCAGGAAGTGACCGCGAAGGTGGATCTTGATGACGAGGTCGAACTCCTCGTCGGTCATGTTGAACAGCATCTTGTCGCGCGTGACGCCGGCGTTGTTGACCACGATGTCGAGTGAGCCGAAGCTGTCGAGTGCGGTCTTGACGATCAGGTCGGCGGTCGCCCGTTCACCGATGTCGCCTGGCGCGAGCGCAACCTCGGCACCCAGCGCCTTGATCTCGTCGGCGGCTTCATCGGCCGCACCTGGCAGGTCGTTGAGCACGATGCGGGCACCCGACTTTGCCAGCGCTACTGCTTCAGCGCGTCCGAGGCCCGCGCCTGCGCCAGTGACGACCGCAACGCGGCCGTCCAGAGATGTACCGCTCATGCGTCTTCGT
Source organism: uncultured Actinomycetota bacterium (assembly GCA_963849475.1). Classification (GTDB taxonomy): domain Bacteria; phylum Actinomycetota; class Actinomycetes; order Propionibacteriales; family Nocardioidaceae; genus Aeromicrobium. The sequence continues at coordinate 34,692 of CAWKHC010000003.1, read as the reverse complement.
CGATGCGCAGGGCCGACTTCGGACACACCGAGACGGCGCGCTGCACCCGGTCTCGGTTCTCTTCTGTCACGGTCGGATCCTCGACCTGCAGGTAGTCGTCATCGTCGACGAAGAACACGTCAGGTGCCATTGCCTCGCACAGTGCGTTTGCCTCGCACACGTCGTAATTGACTTCGACTTTCGCCATCAGCGATGCGCCTCCTTGCAGACCCAAGAAACTAGAACGTGTTCTACTCTATCCCAGGGCCGTCAGTTTGGATATGGCCCAGTCGCCATCTCCGCGAGTCAGGGTGATGACGAGGCTGTTCTGACTGGCCTGCTGCTTGGCGGCCTTGCCGACACCGGCCGTCGTCGTCTGGTTGAGGAACACCAGCACCTTGGCCTTGTGCTCGGTCGCGCTGATGATCGCAGAGGCAACAGCGGTCGCCTGCAGCACGATCTGGTTCTTCTCGGTGTTGGCCTTGACCTGCGTCATCGTCGCGTCGTACTCGTTGCGGAATCCCTTGGTCATACGAGCGCGGGCCGTCTCCATGTCGTTGTCGAACGTCTTGTAGTCGTACGACAGCGTGCGCGTGGCCAGGTCGGCTCCCGCGATCAGCACCTCGGTACGGGCATCCTCACCAACGAGCACGCCATTGGGCGCAACATCGGCAGAACCCTGCTCGGCGCGCCACACGAGCGCACCGACGCCTCCGGCAGAGATCGCCACCAGCACGGCCAGGATGAGAGTGACGTTCTTGTAGAACCGAGTGCGGCCCTCGGGCTCGGTGACCTTGTCGACGATCGGCGCCTTGGCCGAAGCCTTCTTGTCCGCGGGCGGGTTCTTGGCGGGCGCCTTCTTCGCCGGCGCCTTCTTCGCCGGCGCGGCAGCAGGTGCCTCAACCTCCGTCTCGACGATGGGCGTCACGTCTGACTGGCAGAAGCGGCACTTGATCGCCGAGGACTTGATGGTCTCGGCGCAGTACGGGCATACGCGTTCGTCACGCTTCAGCTTTGCCATGTGATCAACCCACGAACTCGAGCTGGGAGATCAGCCAACGATTGTCGACCTTGGCCAGGGTCAGCTTCATGCGCCAGGACCGGTCCTCGACCTTGCCCTTGGTGCCCTTGTTCTGAACCTTGCTGCCGGCTGCCACGAACACCGTCGCTGAGTCGTCATCGATCTCGCCCAGGGCGATCTCGTCCACGTGACCTTTGGAGATCGACTCCTGGGTCACAGCTGCATCCTTGAGTGATTTCAGCGACGACTGGTACTGCTTCCTGAACTCTCCGGTCGACCCGTCCAAGACCCGCTGGGTGAGCTCGTCCATGTTGCGGTGGTCGACCTCAAGAAACGCCAGTGTCTCGGAGCGGGCAGAGCGCGAGACCTCAGAGAACTGGTCGGCTCGCGCCTCGGCGAATGTCTGACCAGGTACGGCGGCACTGCGGTCCACGGCGAAGAGCACGAGCCAACCGACCAGAATGGCAAGGGCAACGGCCAGTGCGATATTCGTCTTGGAGATTCGTTTCACTGGTTCTTCCAGTCAAAGAGCGGCGGCGCGTACTTGGTGCCACGCATGTTGATCGGCGGGCCTGACGCGCAGTTTGCTTCATAGTACGGATCGACAAAAGACTCCTCCGCCGTCGGGCGCCACTGCCCGGGAGGCAGATAGCCCTCGGTGCATGCCGCCGGCGTGATCTCGTTCAGGTTGAGATTGACCCGGCCGAACTTCTGGCCGTCGGTCTGCGAGCCATCGGTGAGAGCCGAGGGTCCTGAGGAGATGAGGCGCGGGAACGTGACCAGCAGCTGCTCGAGGGCGGGCAGGCGTTCGTCGAGGACCTCGGAGACGCTGATGAGGGGTCGGAGCAACGGCGGCAGCTTCGTCCGCAGCATGCTGACCAGCGCGGTGACCTCGTCGGCCGCGGGGGCTGCCCGGTCGAGGATCTTGCGTACGTCTTCGTCCGACGTTGCGAGCGTGTCGGTCACGTCGGCGAGATCCTTGGCGAACGAGCGGATGCTGTCGGAGTTCTCGCGCTGCGTCTCCAGAACCGTCTTGGCGTCGTCGAGCAGGGCCAGCGTCTGGGGCTCGTTCTCGACCGCGGCATCGATGAACGCCTGCGCACTGTCGACCATGGACCGCAGTGGATTGGCGTTGCCCGAGAACATCGTGCCGAGCTCACTGACCACAGTGTTGAGCTCGGTGGTGTTGATGCTCGAGACGAAGCCGTCGAGGTCCTTGAGGAGAACGTCCTCGCCGAGTGGAAGGCTCTCGGGCGTCCCCTTGACCGTGTCGCCGTCCTTGAGCAGCGGACCGCCCTTGGTGGTCGGCTCGAACGAGATGTATTGCTCGCCGACGACACTCAGGTTGTGGACGAAGACGGGAGACCCAACGGGAATCCTGGCACTGTCCATGAGGGCCAGGTCGACACGCAGCCCCTTGCCGTCGACCTCCATCTTGGAGACCTTGCCGATCCGTACGCCGCGATAGCTCGCCTCGCTGCCCTCATAGAGGCCGCCGGAGTCGGGCAGGAGGACGTGCACGGTGTAACCGCGGCCGAGCGCCTGGTCGATGAACCCGAGGTAGTTGGCGCCGACGTACATGATGCCCACCACGCTCAGCATGACGAAGGCAACGAGCCTGACCTTGATTCCACGCCTCATCGTCTGCCTCCCCCGAGCAGTCCGCCTATGAGCTCCACCAAGCCGTCGGGCGACTCAGCGTCAGCGTCTGACTTGTCAGCATCCGGCTTGCCAGTGATCAGGTCGTGGAGCAGGGAGTCGGGCTGGCCGTTTTCCGCCAGTGACACCGGGTCGGCTGCCTCGCACAGTGGCAGGAGGGGAAGCAGCCCGCAGATCGCATCCACGCCGCCGCCAGCGACGCTGCAGATGGGCGCAGTGGGTAACCCGCGGCACAAGGTGACGACCTCGTCGAGCGTCGTGGGCAACAGCCCGCCTTCGCTGACGGGGGTGAGCTTGATCTGCATCGAGAAGACGACGTTGGCGAAGTCACCCTTGATCACGTCGGCTGCATCGATCGGGAACGGATAGCTCGATGCGGTGACCAGACCCGGTACGAGGGACGCACCGGTGTCTGAGAGGTTGCGCAGCACCGGCTCGAGGTGTCGTAGCTCGGCGATCAGATCATCCTTGGTCGCGTTGACCACGCGCGTTCCGACCACGCCGAGCTTGTCGAGCTCGCTCAGCATGCCGACCAGCTGCTCGTGCTGGTCCCGCAACACGTTGATGGCGGGTCCGGCCGCATCGATCGCCTTGCCGATGGTCTCCTTCTCGTTGACCAGCGTCTTGCTCAGACCATTGATCGACTCCAGCGCGGAAATGATGTCGCCCTTTTGCGAGTCGAGCGTGCCGACCAGCGTGTTGACCTGGCTGAGGACGTCGCGCATCTTGTCGGTTCGCCCGTCCATCATCGCGTTGAGCTCTCGGGTGATCGTCTGGAGCTGGCCGAGGCCACCACCGGTCAGCACGAACGAGAGCGCACCGAGGACTTCCTCCACCTCGGGGTTGCGGCCGGTTCGATCCATCGGGATCACGTCATTCGGTCCGAGTTTTCCGGTGCCGGCCGGCTTGCCGTCGGCTCCGACGGGCGCGGAGAGCTCGATGTACTTCTCGCCGAGCAGGCTGGTCTGACGGATCTCGGCCACCGCGTTGTCGGGCAGCTTCACGTCGTTGCGAATCAACATCTTGACCCGGGCGTTCCAGCCGGACCGGACGATCTCCTGGACCTGTCCAATGGGGACGTCGCCGACCATGACGGCGGAGCGGGGTACGACGTTGAGTGCGTCAGTGAACTCGGCGCTGACCACGAAACCGTTGTCCTCGCTCACCTTGTTGCCCGGCAGGGGCAGGCTGTAGATGCCGTTGAACTCGCAGCCGCTCAAGGCGAGCGCGACGAATACAGCCACGATCAGGCGCAATCGGCGGGGCATCATGAGCCACCACCTCCGAGCAACGACTGCAGGTCAGGCAGGCCGCCCTTCGACGCGGGCACCGGAGGCTTCACGATGTCGGGCGTCGTCGTCGACTCCGCGCTCGGCAACGTAGGTGTCCCGCCGGACGTTGCGGGAAGGATCGGGGTGAGAAGTCCTGTGATCACGTCGCAGACCGCTTGAGGGACGCCCGCGTTGATCAGCGTCTGGCACAGGAACTGGTCGGGCCGGAACTGGATGCCCGGCGCAACCTGGACACGGGAGCCATAGGTGCCGGTGGTGGGCTCGAAGGCGAGCGCGAGGTCGCTCATCGCGAGCGAGCCCTTCTGTACGACGATGCCGACCGAGTCCTTCTGGTTGTCGACACGTTGCAGGAGGCTGGCCAGCAGGTCGACGTCCTTGCCGAGGGTCTCGCGGTTCTCGTGAATGAATCCCTTGACCGAGCCGAGCACCTTGGCGAGCGACTCCAGCACGGCCTTCAGCTCGTCCCGTTCGCCGGCGAACTGCTCGGACACACCAGACAGCTCGGTGAGGAACTCCTGAACCGTGGCGTCGTTGGTCGCGAGCGTGTCGGTGATCTCGGCGAGCGAGCGTACGTTCTCGAACAGCGGGCCGCGGTTGTCGGCGAAGACTTCCGCGGCCTTCGACAGGTTGCGGATCGTCTTGGAACCCAGCGCTCCGTTGCCGTCGAGAGCCTTCACGCCAGCTGTGAGCAAGTTGTCGAGCGCACCCTTGGTCGATCCGGCCTGCGGGCCGAGCGTCACCGCGAGGTCATCGAGCGACCTGAACATGCGGTCGAGCTCGATCGGCACCTGGGTGCGGGCGAGTGGGATGTCGCCGTCGTCCGGCATCGCCTTGCCCTTGGAGTAGGCGGGGAAGACCTGGACGTATCGGTCCGCCACCAGGGTCGGCGTCACGACGGCTGCCTTGGCGTCGGCCGGGATCTTGTAGTCACGGTCGTACGTCATCTCGACTCGGACGCTGCTGCCCTCTGGGACGACAGCTGTCACTTCACCGACGCGTACGCCCATGACGCGAAGGTGCGTGCCCGGGTAGACGCCAACGGCACGATCGAAGTGCGCTGTGACGGTACGTGAGCCTTCGCCCGGGAAGATCAGGAAGGCGAGCAGCAGCAGGCCGACGGGGATGGCCGCCAGCAGCAGCTGTGTCTTGCGGCTGAAGTTCGTCATCCGCCACCCCCGGGCTTGGTGGGCAGGAACTCTCCGGCAAAGACGCCCGCGATGTTGGGGACGTAGGCGTCGAACCATGGTCCGGAGCCGACGATGTTGCCGAGGATGTTCACGTAGGGGCCGTAGTTCTTGAGGAGGGTCTCGATCTGGTCCTCGCGAGCGTGCAAGAACTTCAGCACGTTCTCGAGCTTGTCGAGCGTCGGCTTGAGCTGTTCGCGGTTGTCCTTGACGACACCATCGAGCTGCACGGCCAGCGCGTTGGCGTTGACCAGCAGGTCGTGCACGGCCTGCTTGCGGTTCTGCAGCTCCTGGAAGATGACGTCCGCTTGCTTCATCAAGGTCACCAGATCGCCCTTGCGCTCATCGAGCAGCTTGGTCACGTTGGCCGACCGGGCAAGCAGCGTCTCGATCTCCTCGTCGCGGGTGGCGATCGTCGACGACAGGCGAGAGAGCCCGTCGAAGCTCGACTGCACCTCGGGCGCGGCCTCGTCGATGACCTCGGCGAGCGTGTTGAGGGCCGTCGTGAGGTTTTCCTTGTCGGTCTGCTCGGTCTGCGTGGTCAGCTGGCCGAGCGTGCTGACGATGTCCGGGGCTGCGTCCGTACGCGAAATCGGGATGGTCGCTCCCGCGGGCAACTGACCGCTGCCTTCGGGCAAGATGTTGAGGAACTTCTCGCCCAAGAGACTCTTGACCTCGACACTCGCCCGGGTCGAGCGACCCAGCTTGGCGTCTTTCACATCGAAGTCGGCGATGACCTTCTCGGTGCCGATGTTCAGCTTGCTCACGCGTCCGACTCGTACGCCGGCCACCTGCACCTCGGCGCCCGTACGAAGCCCGCTCGCGTCTGTCAGCTCGGCGTGGAACGTCGTGCCCCTGAACCATGGAAGCTTCTGGATGTTGAACGAGGCCACCATCACGAGCAGCAGCATCGCGATCGAGACGGCGCCCAGTCGCAGGACCTGTGAGTCACTTCTACGCGCCATCAGTTGCACCTCTCGGCCTGGCTGTAGATCGTGAGGTCCGAGATCTGCTTGCGTACGGGCTCAGGCAGAGCATCCATCAGGACGCTGGGGAGCACGATGCCGAAGTGGAACTCGCAGAGGTAGTAGTTGTACCAGGAGCCATAGACGCCAATGCGCGTCTGCTTGGTCAACATGTCCGGCAGCTTTTCGAGGACCTCGTCGAGGTAGGCCTTGTTCTCGGGCTTGGCCAGCAGGGTGAACAGGCGGCGAAGCTGTTTGACGTCTTCCTTGATCAGCGGGCGGCTCTGTGTGAGCAGGTCGGCGACCGTCTCGGTGACATCGGCGATGTTGGTCAACGACGAGCCGATGACCTTGCGGTCCTTGGCCAGGTCGCCGAACCACGACTTCATGCTCACGATGAGCTCGTCCAGCTGCTGGTGGTGGTCGTCGACCGTCGTCATCAACGTGCTCAGGTTGGTGATCACGTCGCCGATCAGCTGGTCACGGTCGGCCAGCGTGCTGGTCAGCGAGGCGGTGTTGGACAGCAACTCCTGGATCGTGCCGCCTTCACCCTGCAGCACCTTGATGAGGTTGAGCGACAGCTTGTTCACGTCGGCCGGGTTGAGAGCCTGGAACAGCGGCTGGAACCCCTGGAACAACTCGGTCAGGTTGAGAGCCGGGGTCGTCTGGTCGAGCGGGAGCGTCGCCTTGGGGGTCAACCGCGCTGATCCGGTCTTGCCCTCTGAAAGCGACATGTAACGGTCGCCGATCAGGTTGAGGAAGCGGATGCTCGCCTGCGAGTCCGTGGTGATGGGCACATCGTCCTTGACCTTGAACGTCACCATCGCGCGATCGCGCTTGTAGATCTTGACGTCTGCGACCTTGCCGACGACCACGCCCGCGATGCGCACGTCGTCACCCTTGGTGAGCTCCGACGCCGTCGAGAACTCCGCTTTGTACTCGGTCTGCGAGCCCAGGCCGAAGCCACCCATGATGGCGATGAGCAGGCCAGTGGTCATCAGCGAGACCACCGTGAAGATGGTGAGCTTGACCGCCGCCAGGCGGAAGGCCTTGTCACGCGAGCTCATTCGGGGTCCCCGGGAAAACGCGAGCTGGCGTGGGGAGCAGTCAACGCAGCATCAAACGTAGCGAGTGATTTTCTGGGGTGAATCACTTGATCCCCCCATCGACTTCGTCCTTGTCAGACCCGTCCTTGAGCGGCTGGAAGGTGGCGGGATTCTTGTAGTTGGACGGCAGGCCGAGGCACCACGGTCCATGGCCGACCTCGCCGAACTCCGGGGCGTCGGCAGCCGTGTAACCGGTGCGCTGCGGAGCGCCGAGCTCGAGCGTCTGATGAATGAGGTTGTTCTGGAAGACGTTCTTGGTGTCCTCGCGCTGCAGGACGATGCCCTTGAGCAGGCAGGGCAGCTCGGGCGAGTAGGTGTCGAGCAGCGCCAGCAGCGGTCGGCCGGAGCGGACCTGGTCGACCAGCAGCTGCTCGTTCTCCGCCAACGTCACCCGAGTGACCTTGGCCAGGCCGGTGAGGCTGCCGAGCGCGAGGTTGAGCGAGTCCTTCTTGTCGACCAGCGTCTTGGCCGTCACCGTCGCGTTGTCCAGCAGTCGGATCAGGTCGGGGGCGGCGAGGTCGTACGTCTTCGCCACGTCAGCGAGCAGTGAGAGATCGGTCTTCAGCGTGGGCAGCTTGACGTTGACCCGCTTGAGATAGGCGTCGAGCGACTCGAACGTGTCGCCGAGCTGGTCACCCTTGCCCTCGAGTGCGTGCGCGAGCGCGTACAGCGTGGAGTTGATGTCGGCCGGCCGGATCGAGCGCAGCAGCGGGAACAAGTTGGCCATGATGCTCTGCAGCTCGACGTTGGTCGTGACCCTGCTTGCAGGGATGACCGAACCGTCCCGCAGCTTGGCGGTGGCAGCCACGATGTCACCCTCGGGGGGAACCAGCTGGACGTACTTTCGGCCGAACAAGGTCGTCGGCATGATCTGGACCGACACGTCGGCCGGGATGTTGCGGGCAGCCTCAGGGCGCAGATTCAGCGTGATCTTGGCCTGCTTGCCGGTGCTCTCGATCTTCTGGATGTTGCCCACGAGCGCGCCGTACATACGCACGTCACCGAATTTGGCGAGCTGCAGACCCGTGCGCTCGGCCATGACCGTGACCTCGGTGGTCTTGGTGAACTGCTTGTTGTAGAGCGCGATGCTCAGCCAGATCATCAGGGCAATCGTCAGCATGAACGCAACGCCCGCAACTGCGAGACGTCGACGCTCCCCGGGGGTGTCGTGGATCAGGTTGGCCAGCATCAGATCACCCCGTGATCCGCACTGTGGTCGTCGAGCCCCAGATGGCGAAGCTCAGGAAGAAGTTGGCGACGATGACCGTGACGATCGACGACCGGATCGCCTTGCCGACGGCCAGACCGACTCCCGCAGGGCCGCCGGAAGCCGTGTAGCCGTGATAGCAGTGGATCAGGATGATCAGCACGGCCAGGACGATCAGCTTGCCGAACGACCACAAGATGTCGATGGGTGGCAGGAATTGTCGGAAGTAGTGGTCATAGGTGCCGACGGACTCGCCGTAGATCATCGTGGTGATGAGTCTGGGTGAGAGGTACGAGGCCAGCAGCGCGACGGTGTAGAGCGGAATCACCGCGATGAAGCCGGCGATCATCCGGGTCGTCACCAGGAACGGCAGCGACTGCACCCCCATGACCTCGAGGGCGTCGATCTCCTCGGAGATACGCATCGAGCCGAGCCGCGCGGTGTAGCCACAGCCGACCGTGGCGGCCAGGGCGATCGAGGACACCAGCGGGGCGACCTCGCGGGTGTTGAAGTAGGCCGAGATGAAGGCGGTGAACTTGGCGACGCCGATCTGGCTCAAGGAGGCATAGCCCTGCAGGCCGACCTCGGTGCCCGCGAAGAAGGCGAGGAAGGCGATGACGCCGACCGTGCCCGCGATGACCGAGAGGGCGCCGACGCCGAACACGACTTCGGCAAGGGTCTTCCAGACTTCCTTGCGGTAGTCGCGGAGGACCTTGGGGATGTAGCCGAGGCACTTGGCATAGAACAGCAGCTGGTCGCCCATGCCCTCAAGACGAGAGCGCTGGGACTTGGCGAACGACGAGCCTAGCTCGGTGAGAACGCTCATGTTCGGGGTCCCTGCGAAAGCGGCCCCGATGCATGGTGGAGCCGGGCGCGACCAGTTGAGGTCGGGGCCGGTTTCGTGGGGTGAATCATCACAGGCCTGCCTGGGGAACGAACTGGAAGTAGAGCGCCGTGATGATCGAGTTGATCAGGAACAGCAGCATGAACGAGAGGATGACCGACTCATTGACCGCACGGCCCACGCCGGCAGGTCCGCCGCCGGCGTTGAGACCCTTGTAGGCGCCGACGATCGCGGCCATGAAACCGAAGATGGCGGCCTTGATCATGGCGACCCAGATGTCGGTGAGTGTCGCGAGCGAGGTGAACGAGGCGAGGAATGCACCAGCGGAGCCGCCCTGCACGATGACGGTGAAGTAGTAGCCACCAGCGATGCCGGCGACGATGACGATGCCGATCATGAGCACCGAGACGACCAGGGTTGCGGCGGCGCGGGGTACGACCAGGCGGTGGATCGGGTCGATGCCCAAGGTCTCCATCGCGTCGATCTCTTCACGCATCTTGCGCGCACCCAGGTCAGCGCAGATCGCGGATCCCGCCGCTCCGGCGATGATCAGGGCTGCGGCAATCGGTGCTGCCTCTCGTACGGTCGCCAGCACGGCAGTTGCTCCGGCGAAGGACTCTGCACCGAGCTGGCCGGTGAGATTGCCGACCTGGAGCGCGATGACAGCACCGAACGGGATCGAGACGAGGATCGTGGGCATCATCGTGACGCTCGCGACGAACCAGGCCTGCTCCACGAACTCGCGGAACTGGAAGCGCGTGGTGAACGTCAGCTTGATGACATCCCAGGCGAGAGCGAAGACGTGCCCGGGACCACGAAGGACCATGGCGGCATTCATGCCCATGCGCCCTCCTCAGTCCGTCCAAAACGGCTATGACAGCACTGACGACAGAGAAGAGATCTCATTCGCACTCCCAAGCGATGTCAGAACAGTAACGAGTCGGTGTGACCTGCGTTACGCCTTCGGCATGGACCCTCAGGCGAATATCAGGATCGCTCACGAGTAGGTCACGCGTACCTTCTCCGTCACGGCGTCGCTCTGGCAGGCGAGGCGAATGCCCTCAGCGAGGTCCTCTTCGTCGAGAACATCGTTGTTGCGCATCGTCACGTCACCCTCGAGAAGTCGTACGGCACACGCCGAGCACTCACCCTCACGGCACGAGTAGGGCGCCTTGACGCCCTTGCTCTCCAGGTGCTCCAGCAGGGTCGTTCCGGGCAACCAGTCGTCGAAGTCGAACTCCTCGCCGTCGAGGTCGACCTGCAGGCGTACCGGCGGGCCCGAAGGGGCAGCACCCTCTGCGGGCTCGGCCACCTCGATGACCTGTACGTCGAACGGGTTGCCGCCCAGTGAGACGAACTTCTCCTGGTGACGACGCTCGCGCGGGAACTCGAGCTCCTTGAGCGCGTTGGTGGCCGCCTTCATGAACGGTGCGGGACCACACACGAACGCCTCACGCTCGAGGTAGTCCGAGGCGAAGGCACGCAGCTGGTCCTGGGTGGGCAGGCCTTGTACGGACTCGAGCCAGTGCACGACCTGGAACCGGTCAGGCTGTGCGGCCGAGAGCTCGGCCAGCGAGGCGTGGAAGATCACTGACTTCTCGTCACGGTTGGCGTAGAACAGGGTGATCTTGTTGACACCGTCGGCAAGGGCCGCGCGGATGATCGACATGACCGGGGTGATGCCGCTGCCGCCTGCGAACAGCAGCAGGTCGACGTCGAGATCCTTGGGGGTGAAGATTCCGCTCGGCGGGAGAACCCGGAGCTTGTCGCCAGCCTTGAGGTTGTCGCAGATCCAGCCCGAGGCGTAGCCGTCAGGGGTCTTCTTGATCGTGATGGTCAGCGGTCCACCGTCGCCCGGCGTCGAGGACAGTGAGTAGCTGCGTGCGACGAGGCCGGTCCGGTCGCTGGGCACGGCGACCGTCAGGAACTGGCCCGGAGTGTAGGAGAAGAACTCGCGGTGCTCACCGGGATCGAGGACGACGGACCGGGCATCGCCGGTCTCCTCGACGACCTCCAGGACCTCGAGCTCGTAGGACGGATCAGTCATGCCGGCTCATTCTCGGCACCGACCGGGACGGCTCCGTCGCGCACGGCTTCCTCGATCGACTTGTTCAGTCGCGGGCAGCCGGCGTGGACCGGGCGTCCGCCGTCCTGGCGATCCATCTTGGCGAACGACGTGCAGTCCCGGACCGCTTCCTGGGTCCACTGGATCGAGGTGTGGTGCTCACTGTTCTTGCGCACGAGAACGTGCGCCTTGCAGTCCATGCAGGGCACGTCCTGCAGGTTGCTCTGGGTGTAGAGCGCCCGATCCGCGAGCGTCTCCTCCAGCTGAGGGACGATATAGGCCATCAGACATCGGCCTTCTCGGCCTCGCGGTCTTCGGCCTCCTTGCGTGCAAGATTCTCCGCGACCTCTGCCCGCCAGTTCTCGTTGGCCTTGGTCGTGTCGACCTCGAACTCAAAGCGCTCCACCATCTCGGGCTCGATGTCAGCCTTGTCGACGTAGAACTGCTCGTACCAACGACGCAGCTGGTAGACCGGGCCGTCCTCCTCGCACAGCAAGGGATTCTGGACCGGTGCCTTGTTGAGCCAGATGGCCACGTCCTGCTCGAAGCCGACCTTGAACGACTCGGCGTACTTCTCACCGATGTACTTGGCGGTCGCCTCGTCAACGCCCTCGGGCTTCTCGACGCACAGCCCGTACTGCAGGATGAACGAGTTGGGGCCCGTGGGGATGTGGCAGTTGATCAGGATGACCTTGGTCAGGAAGCCGTTGTAGTCGGTGTCAAGCCAGTTGATCATGTAGGACGGTCCGAAGTACGTGGCCACCGACTTGAGGACCAGGTCCTCGTCGCCGTAGCCCTCGGCCTTCATGTCCGGGCGTCCGGTGGACTCCATGAACTGGGTGGCCTGGTCGCCCTCGAACACGTTGCGGAAGTTCGTGGGGAACGCGAAGTGGATGTAGAAGAAGTGCGCCATGTCGACGACGTTGTCGATGATCTCGCGGCAGTGCGCGTTGTTGACCGGAAGCGTGTCCCACGTCCAGTCGGAGTACTTGTCCGTGCCGACGCCGGGGAGCTCGGGCGGGAGCGCGTCCATGTCTGCTGCGCTGCCTTCGGGGTCGTGCCAGATCAGCAGCTGTCCGTTGCGTGAAACAGCCTCGTAGCGCTGCGTACGAGCGCGAAGCGGCACGCGCTTGGCGTACGGGATCGCCTTGCACTTGCCATCGCCACCCCAGCGCCAGTCGTGGAACGGGCAGGCGATCTCGTCGCCCTTGACGGTGCCCTGGGTCAGGTCACCACCCATGTGACGGCAGTAACCGTCGAGCACGTTGAGCTTGCCGGCAGAGTCGGCCCACACGACGAGCTTGCCGCCGAAGGCCTGGACCTCGTGGGGCAAGCCGTCGTTGAAGTCGCGCTCGAGGCCAAGGCAGTGCCAGCCACGCGCGAATCGATCCGGGACAGAACCAGCGTCCAATGTGCGGGTCTCAGTCACGATTGCCTCCCCAGCTTGTTCAAATCAAGGCGTGTGCGCTGGTCCGTGTAGACCAAAACGAGAACACGTTATAGTTTTACCACATGTACGTCGCCCTGACATCTGAGCAACTTCGCCTTCGTGACGAAGTCCAAGGCTATTTTTCCGAGCTGGTCACCCCCGAGATCCGGGCTGCGCTTGCCGCCGCCACCGGAGAGTTCGGTGACGTCGCCGTCTACAAGGACGTGATCCGCCAGCTCGGCACCGACGGCTGGCTCGGCATGGGCTGGCCCAAGGAGTACGGCGGCCAGGAACGCTCGATGGTCGACGAGCTCATCTTCTCCAACGCGGCCATGGTCGCCGGAGTCCCGATCCCGCACCTCACGCTCAACACCGTGGGCCCGACGATCATGCGCTACGGCAACGATGAGCAGAAGGACTTCTTCCTTCCCAAGATCCAGAAGGGCGAGCTGCACTTCTCGATCGGCTACTCCGAGCCGGGTTCGGGCACCGACCTCGCGTCGCTGCGCACCAAGGCCGAGCTCGACGAGTCCACCAACGAGTGGGTCATCAACGGCCAGAAGATGTGGACGTCGCTGATCCAGTACGCCGACTGGATCTGGATGGCGTGCCGCACCGATCCCGACCTCTCACGCCACAAGGGTCTGTCGATGATCCTGGTGCCGGCCCAGGCTGAGGGCGTGTCCTACACGCCGGTCCACACGATCGCCGGTGTCGGCACGAGTGCGACCTACTACGACAACGTGCGCGTTCCGGCCGACAACCTGATCGGCGGACGCGGTGGCGGCTGGTCGCTGATGACCAACCAGCTCAACCGCGAGCGCGTGGCGCTCACCTCATCTGCTCCCCTGGTCCACTCGATCGAGCTCGTCACCAACTGGGCCCGCGAGACCAAGAACGCAAACGGTGTCCGGGTGATCGACCAGGAATGGGTGCAGATCCTGCTCGGCCGGGCACAGGCTCGTACGGATGCGCTCACCCTCATGGGCTGGAAGCTTGCCGCCGAGATCGACACCCTCTCGCCGGCGGACGCATCGGCCATCAAGGTCTACGGCTCAGAGCTCGCGGTCGAGGTCTACCGCGCACTCAAGGAGATCGTCGGCCCGGCCTCCGTGGTCGCCGCCAACTCGGCCGGCGCCGTCATCGCCGGGCGCTTGGAGCGCTACTTCCGCTCGTCGCTCGTCATGACCTTCGGCGGCGGCACAAACGAGATCCAGCGAGACATCATCGGCTACGTCGGGCTCGGTATGCCGGCCGCAAAGCGCTGAATTCACACACAAGGACAGACATGGACTTCACCCTTCCTCCCGAGGCCGAAGAGGCCGCCGCGCTGGCCGCGACGATCCTCAAGGACCACACCACGACCGAACGACTGGTCGCGGTCGAGGCTGCGGGCAATCGGTTCGACCCCGTGCTCTGGAAGGCACTCGGCGACGCCGGACTCCTGTCTCTCACGACGCCCGAGTCGCACGACGGTGCAGGGCTCGGCTTCCTCGAGCTGTGCCGGGTGCTGGTCGAGGTCGGCCGCACGGTCGCTCCTGCGCCGCTCGGCACCGACTCCGTCATCCGACTTCTGCTGGCCGAGAGCGGCACCGACGAGCAGCAGCGCACCGCGTACGCGTCGAGCGTGCTGAGCGCCGGCATCGCCGAGGAACATGAGTACGCTCCAGCCGTACCGACGACGACAGCTGCCCCGGACGGCGCTGACTACGTGCTCACCGGCACCAAGTACCTCGTCCATGCGGCCACCTCGGCCAACGCCTTCGTCGTGACGGCAACGGCACCCGAGGGCGCCGCGGTGTTCCTCATCGACGCCGACGCGGCCGGCCTCGCGATCCGCGAACAGCGCCTCAGCGACGGCGACGCCGTCGGACTCATCGATCTCGATGGCGTACGCGTCTCGGCCGATCGGCGCATCGGCGGTGGCGAGACCGCTCAGCGCCTGGTCGACCTGCTGACCGTCGCCAGCTGCGCCGTACAGCTCGGCGTCACCGAGGGCGGCCTCGCTCTCACGGCGGAGTATGCCAAGACCCGCGAACAGTTCGGCCGTCCCATCGGCACGTTCCAGGCCGTCTCGCAGCGCCTGGCCGATGGCTACATCGACACCCGCTTCCTCGCGCTCACCGTGTGGCAGGCCGCCTGGCGGCTGGCCGAGGGTCTCCCCGCCACGGAGGCGATCGCGACGGCCAAGCTCTGGGCCTCCGACGCCGGCCACCACATTGCCCACACGACGGTCCACGTCCACGGTGGTGTCGGAGTCGACCTCGACGGCGAAGCGCACCGCTACTTCACCGCCGGTACGCGCTACGACTTCGAGTACGGCGGGGCCACCGAACAAGCCCTGCGACTCGGCAAGCTGCTCGCCGCCGAACCGGCGTGACGATCAGGGAACTCCTCCTCGCGCGAGCTTCGCTGGACACCCCGGCGCTGCTGACCCGCGACCGTTCGTGGACCTGGCGAGAGCTCGTCGCCGATGCGTCGTCGCGGGCAGCGCACGTCGCAGGCCTGCTCGACCCCCAGCGGCCGCCGCACGTCGGCTTGTTGATGGACAACACCGCGGAGATGCTGCTCGGCCTTGCTGCTGCCGGCCTCGGCAACCACATCGCCGTCGGCGTCAACAGCACCCGTCGCGGCGATGCCCTCCTCGCCGACCTGCGGCGCGCAGACGTACAGGTGCTGCTCACCGATGCCACCCAGCGCCATCTGCTCGACGGGCTCGACCTCACGGGCATCGAGATCGTCGACACAGACTCATGGAGCGTCGCTGCGAACCCAGCGCCTGAGGCAACGCCTGTCGGCGACTCCCTTTTCATGTTGATCTTCACGTCCGGTACGAGCGGTCGGCCCAAGGCTGTGCGGATAACCCACGAGAAGGTGACCTACCCGGGGTTCTATCTCTCCGAGCGGCTCGGGCTCAATGCCGATGACGTGCACTACATCGCGATGCCACTGTTCCACTCCAACGCCGTGATGGCGGGCTGGGCCCCCGCGCTTTTCAACGGAGCCGCCGTCGCCCTCCGCGAGAAGTTCTCGGCATCTGAGTTCCTGGCGGATGTCCGCACGTTCGGCGCGACGTACGCGTCGTACGTCGGGAAGCCGCTGACGTACGTGCTCGCGACACCGGCACTGCCCGACGACGCGGACAACCCCTTGCGGCTGGTCTTCGGGAACGAGGCAGGCGACCGGGACATCCGTGCCTTCGGCGAGCGCTTCGGCTGCCGTGTCGTCGACGGGTTCGGGTCGACCGAGAACGCGGTCATCGTCAGCAAGATCGAGGGCACGCCTCCGGGTGCGCTCGGCTGGCCCGCCGACGGCGTCGCCGTCCATGACCCTGAGACCGGCGACGAGAGCCCGCGAGCGGTGATCGACGCCGACGGCCGCGTGACGAACCTCGACGAGTGTGTCGGCGAGCTGGTCAACACCACCGGCGCAGGTCAGTTCGCGGGCTACTACAACGACGACGAAGCCACGGCCGAGCGCATGCGCGGCGGCATGTACTGGTCGGGCGACCTCGCCTACCGCGACGCCGACGGCTGGGTGTGGTTCGCAGGACGTACCGCCGCGTGGCTCCGGGTCGACGGCGAGAACCTCGCCACGGCACCGATCGAACAGCTCCTGCTCCGCCATCCCGCGATCGACCAGGCCGCCGTCTATGCCGTGCCCGATGCGCGCGCCGGCGACCAGGTGGCGGCAGCGTTGGTGCTCCGGGGCGAGCTCGGACCAGATGACCTGCAGCGCTTTCTCGACGAACAGCCGGACCTCTCCCCCAAGGCTCGACCGCGGTACATCAGAGTGGTCAACGAGCTCCCGCGTACGGCCACGCACAAGGTGCTGCACCGCGACCTCACCGCGGCCGGGATCGCCGACGCCACCTGGACCCGGGAGGAGCGCGGAACCCGCTACTTCTAGGTCAGGGCAGCGAAGGCTTGCAGACCCGGCACGGCGTGCCGGCATCCAGCTTGACCGTACGCAGGTCGTCGCGATCCGCGATCAGGCCGCAGTCCTCACGGTGCACTGTGGTGCCCCGACCGGCCTGGACGAACACAGCCTTCTTGGTGATGCCCGCGGTCGCCGCCGCGGTGGTGTTGGTCACCTGGACGAGCCGGTCGGCGAGCTGGCGCTGAGCGTCCTTCTGCTCGGTCGACAGCTTGGCCAGCCACGAACCGAAGTAGAGGAATCCGCCGACGAAGGTCACCCCGAGCCCGAACACGCCAGAGACCAGATAGGACATCTGGTCGAACGCGTACGGGGTGTGCGCGGCGCCGTACCAGGCGAAGCCGATCACGATCAGGCCCAAGGGCAGCAGAGCCGCACCGGCGACGAACAGCACCAGGTGCAACACCTCGGTGGGGTTGTTCTTCAGCGGAGCGGTGCCGTCGCGCGATCCCGCGCGTGGAATCACCCGGATGACCTTGCTGGGCTGGGTCGGCATCTGTTGCGTTGTCATGGGGGTCAGGCCTTTCTGAGATCCGGGATACCGGCCTTGAGGCCGAACGCGCAGGCAGCGGAACCGCCGAAGAGCATGAGTCCGGCATAGCGCAGCCACCAAGCTGCACCGGCTGCCAGTGCAAGACCGCCGAGCAGGAGAAGCATCGGGAGACTGCGCAGCGACGGCAGACCCTTGGCCACCTGGACGGTGTCCGGGCTGCTGGCGACGTCAGCCGGCGGCGGCAGTGCGTCATCCAGGGACGGCACTCCGCTCAGGCTCGGGGGCACGGCACCTGGCGGTACGGCACCACCTCCGGCGCCCAGGTCGGCCGCGGCAATGGTTGCGGCCGAGGCCTCGGCATAGCCCAGATGCAGCACGATCTTCGGTGCAATCGTGTTGATCGAGAGCAGCAGCCCCTTGAGCAGAGCAGCCTGGCCCGGGAGAGCAGGCAGTCCGTTGACCAGATCATCGGTAGGCAGCTTCGGCAGATTGGTGCGCAACGGCTTGGTGTCGAGGCTGATCCGAACTGCTTCAGCGATGACCTTGGCGGTCGGACCACTCTTGGTGATCTCGGGCTCGGGCACCTCGATGGCCACACCGAGAGTCTTGAGAAGACCCGCTGCGGATGCCGGGATGCCCGGGATCGGGGTGTTCTTCCCGACCGCCGTGAAGCCGTCGGGTCCGTACGCGAACTTCTGACCAGCGACCGTCATGCCGCCGACGTCAACCGTCTGAGAAGTCTTTGCACCACCGTCGAGGGTGCTGGTCACCTTGGTGACAACATTGACACCCGTGAGCTTGATGATGCCCCCGAGAAGGCGTAGCTCGCCAATGCGACTCGTCGCCGTCGCGACTGCCGTCGTACCGTCGTAGTCCGAGCTCGACACACTGGTCATTCCGTCGAAGTCGATCAGCAGACCCAACGTCCCGAGTGGGTTCGTGGACGGTGCTGAGGTGGGAGCGAAGAGCCTCGTCAGTGCATCGAGCGGGTTGGCGGGGGGCGCCTTGCTGTCGCCAGCATCGCCATCGTTGACGTCGGACGAGGTGTAGGCGGCCTTGGCGGTAGACCTCTTGTCGCCCGCGTTGACGCGGCCGATCATTCCCGGAAAGAACTCCTGGTACTGCTCGGCCGTGTCGCCCGGGAAGCCGGCATTCGCCTGGACCGGGTAGCCGCCGCCGGTGAGGGCCGCGGGCAAGCCAAGTTGTTCGCCGAAGGTTTTGAGACCTTCACCGACTGCAGCGCCGGGCCACAAGGCCGAGGCTCGAGCTGTCGACGATGGCCCGGATGCGCCCAACACACGCGTGTAGGAAAGGTCGAACTCGGCCTGCGGTTCTGTCGGCACAGGAAGGACCGGCTCGAAGATCTCGAGCTTGAGGGGGCTCGCGATGGCACTGGTGGTGAAGCCGCCGTACGGGACCGCCTGCGCGGGTGAGATGCCAGCGGTCGTACCGCCGGCGAGCAGACCGAACGCGAGCAGGCTCGCGGCAGTGCGCTTGGTGCGTCGGCGCATCGAGCGCGCCCGGCCCACGATCGTCTTGTCGTAGAAGGTCTTCTCGTTCTTGTCTCTGCCACGGGTCATGCGGCACCTCCCAGAACTACGTCGGCCATGATCTCGCTGATCTCGTCCGGCTCTCCGGTGGCCACGATGCGGCCTCCGGTCATCACTGCCGCATAGTCGGCGATCTTGAGCGCGGTGCGCGCAAACTGCTCGACGACCAGGATCGAGACACCCGACTCTGCGATCTGGGCGACCGTCTCGTAGAGCTCGTCGACGATCAACGGGGCCAGGCCCATCGAGAGCTCGTCGAGGATGAGCAGTGCTGGGTCAGAGTTGAGCGCTCGGGCCATCGCGAGCATCTGCTGCTCACCGCCGGACAACGTGCCGGCGAGCTGGTAGCGGCGTTCGTGCAGGCGCGGGAAGTAGGAGTAGGCGGTGTCGAACACCTTGTCCGCGCTGACGCCGGCGTACGACATGAGCAGGAGGTTCTCCTCGACCATGAGGTTCGGGAAGACGCTGCGACCCTCCGGCACGGTGGTCAGGCCCAGCCGGGCCAGGTCGTCGGGCTTGGCACCCGTGACGTGGACGCCACCCAGGTGGATGTCGCCAGAGGTCTGCTCCATCTGGCCGGAGATGACCTTGAGCAGGGTGGACTTGCCCGCGCCATTGGGTCCGAGCAGCGCGACGACCGCGCCGCGGGGCACCTTGAGGTCGACTCCGCGCAGGACCTCGATGCGGCCGTACGCCGCGTGCAGGCCGACGACTTCCAGGATCGGAACGCTCACAGCGCCACCTCTTCCTTCAACGACAGAGCCTTCGTCTCGTCGACGTCGTCGCTGTAACCGAGATAGGCCTTCTGGACCGCGGCGTTCGCGCGGATCTCCGCGGGCGTGCCCTGGGCGATGATCGAGCCGAAGTCGAGGACGTGGATGTCGTGGCAGACACGCATCACCAGGTCCATGTCGTGCTCGACCATGAGGATCGTTCGACCCTCCTCGGCCAGCTCGAGCAGCAGCGTGCCGAAGGCCTCGGTCTCGGCCTCGTCCAGTCCCGACGATGGCTCGTCGAGCAGCAGCAGCCTTGGCTCGCAGGCCAGCGCCCGGGCAACCTCGAGCAGGCGTGCCGTGCCGGTCGGCACGGAGTCGGCGCGCTCCTTGGCGTACTCGGTGATGCCGACCCGTTCGAGCAGCGCTGCAACTTCCTTGTCGCCGGCGCCCTCGAACGTGCGCAGCGCCTCACGCAGGCCACCGTGGATCTCGTGTGCGACGCGGATGTTGTCCTCGACCGTCAGTGAGCCGAACGCTTCCAGTCTCTGGAAGGTGCGGCCCATGCCGTGTCGTGCGCGGCGGTGCACCGGCATCTTCGTGATGTTCTTGCCGTTCAGCAGCACCCGGCCAGACGTCGGTGCCTGCAGACCGGTGATCACGTTGAAGCAGGTGGTCTTGCCGGCACCGTTGGGACCGATCAGACCGGTGACAGTGCCCTGCTCGACCTCGAACTTGGCGTGGTTGACGGCGGTGACGCCGCCAAACTGGACGACAACGTCGTCAACGCGTAGCAACGGCATCGGCGTCCACCTCCTCCTGGCTGGTCGCGGACTCCGCGGGTGCATCGAAGTCGTCGTCATCGTCGTACTCGCCATCGTCTGGTCGCCTCAGGCTTCGACCGAACAGCGCAACTGCCGGCAGACGCTCGGAGAGCCACGGGATCGCCTTGCCCCGGATCCAGCCCGGGAGCTGGAAGAGCTTGTTGGCCAGACCGTTCGGGTCGCGCGCCAGCAGAACCGCACCCAGGCCGAGCAGCAGGAACAGCAGGCCCGCGATCGACGGGCTGTCGGACTGCGCCACCGGCAGGTACATCAGGAAGATCCCGCCGAGCGCGGCACCCGTCACCGACGTGACACCCCAGACGACAGCCATCAGCAGGAGCAGCAGGCTGGCGAAGAACTGGAAGTCGAACGCGACGATGGTGCCGCGCAGTCCGGCAAAAAGGGCACCGGCCAGGCCGGCGATTCCCGCTGAGGCGGCGAACAGACCCACCCGGAGCCAGCGAATGTCGACGCCCAGCGTTCCGGCGGCTGCGGGACTGTCGCGTACGGCGACCAGGATTCGGCCGAGCTGTCCTCGTCGTGCGGCGAGCACAGCCAGCGCGACGAGCACGAAGAAGACCGTCATCATCACCGCGTACTGCCCGGTGTCGTCGATCTTGGCGCCAAAGATGGAAAGGCGCTCGGCCTCGAGCGGGTTGTTGAACTCGAACGCCCACGACGACTGGAAGACGAGCTTGTCCATGAGCTGCGCGAACGCCAGCGTCGCCAGCGCGAGATAGAGACCGGTCAGGCGGAGCACCGGTATCGCCACGATCGCACCGACGGCTGCCGCGACAACCACTGCGATCACCAGACCGAAGAGGTTGGGCTGGTCGGCCTTGGCGTAGGCGACCGCCCCGACACCGGCGAAGGTGAACTGGGCCAGTGAGACGTATCCGCCGTAGCCCGTCAGCAGCACCAATGAGAGCATCACGATCGCGTATGTGGCTGCCGTGCCCACCAGGAGCAGCTTCGAGTCGGGCAGTCCGACACTGATGATGCCGACGACGATGACGAGCAGCGCACCCCAGCGAGCGGCCTTGCCCAGTGTCGGGACCGGGGCAGCGATCATGCCTTTGACCTGTCCGATTCGCAGCGGGGCCTGCGGCAACAGGACCAGGATCGCGAACAGGAAGATCGTCGGGATCACCGCGGGCAAGCCGGTGAGCTTGTCGCTGAACGGGATCTTGTCGAGGTAGCCGACGACGTACGACTGCCCGAGCCCCAGTGCCATCGCACCGAAGTAGGTCATGGGCAGGTTGGTGAGCTTGCCGAGCATCGCCGCGGCGTACGCGGAGATCACCAGCAACGTGAGGTCGTAGTACTGCAGGCCGACCACGGGGGCGAGCAGGATGCCGGCGAGCGCTGCCAGCGAGCAGCCGATCGCCCAGGCGAGTGCGGCCACCATCTGGGGCCGGCCTCCGTAGAGCTGGAGCAGCTCCGGGTTGTCGACGGACGCGCGCATTGCGGTGCCGATGCGGGTCATGGTGAGCAGCACGTACAGGCTCATCGCGACCACGATGGAGATTGCCACCGTGATGAGCTGGTGCCAGGTGATCGAGATGTCGCCGACGGTGATCAGGCGGCCGTCGAGGAAAAGCGGCAATCTGCGTGATGCCGGGGGCCAGATCTGGGTGGCGACGCCGATCAGGGCGACCAGCAGGCCGACCGTGACGACGAGCGACACACTCACTGGTGCCGACCCGAGGCCGCGGGCAAGCACCCGCTGGACGAAGACGCCGAACAGCGGGGCGACGACGAACAACACGAGCAGGAGTGACGCCCATACGGGGATGCCCTGGTTGACCGAGAAGTCCCAGTAGACGAACGCGAAGACCATGCCGACGGCGCCGTGAGCGATGTTGAAGACTCGCGTGGTGCTGTAGGTCAGCACCAGACCGCTGGCAGCGATCGCATAGGCGGCACCCGTGAAGATGCCGATGATCGTATAGGAGAGGAACGCGCTCACGAGTTGTTCACCGGGCCTTGCCTGCGCCATGGCAGACGTACGCAGTGCCCTTCAACGGCACCCACTTGCCGCCACGCAGCTGGAGGAACCGGATACAGGAGGGCGAGTGCTTGCCACCCACGTCCATCGGGCCGTGCGCCCCGTCGGCCTTCCAGTCGCGGACGCCCTTGACCTTCGAGACCAGCGAGGCCCTCGTGAGCTTGCCGCCCAGGCTGAGCGACTCCTTCACGAAGAGCTTGGTGGCCGACCACGCAAACAGGCCGAAGAACGTCGGAACGGCCCCCGGCGCCACCTGCTGGAGCCACTGCTTGTAGAGATTGAGCTCGGGCTGCGACTCCTCGAACGGGGTGAAGTTGGTGAACGTGATGGCGCCCTCGACCGCCGAGCCGCCGCTTCGTACGAAGCCTGCGTCGTAGACGGTCGGGTCGAAGAACATGACGTCCGGCTTGTAGTTGGCCGACTGCATCGCCTGCGCCAGGCGCACGCCCTGCTGATAGCCACCGATGAACTGGACCCAGCGGACGCCCTTGCTCTTGAGCTGCTGGACGTAGGGGCCGTAGTTGAAGTCGGCGACGTCGATGCCCGCTGTGTAGACGAACTTCATCCCGCGTTTGGTCTCGACCTTCTGCTGGGTCGCTGCGTTCTCGGCAGAGGCGCCGGCGTTCAGGTAGAGGAACGCGGCCTTCTGGCTGGCAGCCTTGTAGTGCTTGACGAAGAAATCGGGAATCGCGTTGGAGAACTCGTAGGGGCCTGTGGCCTGCGCGCCGAAGCATGTGTCGCACGCGTTGCGCGTCGCCGTCACCGCAGCGGTGCGGACGTCGGGAAGCCCACACTTCTCTGCCGTGGCCGCTCCGCCGGAGTCGAACGCCGACATCGAGCCGACAGCGGCGAACACCGTCTCGCAGAGCTTCGTGTAGGCCTGCTGGTCCGCGCCCGCGTCAGTACGCGAGTCCAACGTGGTCAGCTCGAGCTTGCGGCCACAGATGCTCGACGTTGCGTTGAAGTACGCGATGTACGCCTTGGTGCCCTGCTGCGCAGCCGAGAACAGGCCCGGGACCGGGCCGCTGATGTCCGAGGAGTTGCCGAGCAGGATCGTCTTGTCGGTGATGCCCTTCTGGTTCTTGAAGCCCGTGCAGGAAGCAGCCTTGACACCCGGGATGCTCGCGCTGGTGCCACCGCCTCCAGCCGGACCACCGGCGCCTGGCGTGGCGGTGTCTCCTGGCGTGGTGCCGTCTCCAGTGACCGGACCGGCGGCGTTGCCGCCCGTGCCCGTGCCACTGCCTTGACCGTTGACCCGTGCCACGTAGTCGGGGTCGAGCGTCGATCCGCCGCATGCTGCGGGGATGACGAGTGCGAACGCGAGCAGGCTGCCGCCCGCCATACGTCGTACACGTTGCCGGCTCATCGAAATCTGGGAGTTGGAGCTCGATCGTCGCAAGAGACTGAAACCTCACATGGGAGCTGGAGTGTGATCTACCACACGATCACACGGTAGAGCAGCGCGTGGGGCATATCCATCGATTTCTAGAACTTGTTCTAGAAATGTTCTAAAGGGTGTTGAGCCGCGCGACCGTCACTTCGTACTCGGCGACGAGATCCGCCATCACCTCGGCAACGGGACGCACCTTGTTCATGGAGCCCACGATCTGACCCACCGGCATGGAGATCACGTCGGGGTTGCCCGCCGAGTTCATCCGGCTGTGGGCGTCAGACACCAAGAGGTTCTGAAGCGGCATCGGCAGCGGTGCAGGTGCATCCTCGGCATCCCAGGCTGCGGTCCACTTGGTCTTGAGCAGGCGAGCAGGCTTGCCGGTGTAGACGCGGGTGCGCACGGTGTCAGCGCTGGAGGCACGGAGGAACGCCTCGGTCATGCCGGCGTTGGTGTTGAGGTTGGCGTACTCCTCGGTCGTCAGCCAGACCGATCCGGTCCAGACGCCCTGGGCGCCGAGAGCGAGGGAGGCCGCAACCTGGCGGCCGCGACCGATGCCGCCGGCGCCGAGGACAGCCACGTCCGGGCCGACCGCGTCCACGATCTCCGGGGTGAGCACCATGCTGGCGATCTCTCCGGTGTGTCCGCCGGCTTCGTAGCCCTGGGCGATGATGATGTCGACGCCGTTGGCGACATGCGACATGGCGTGCTTGGCAGCACCCGCGAGGGCGGCAACCTGTACACCGGCTGCGTGGGCCTGGTCGATGACGTCCTTGGGCGGCGATCCGAGCGCGTTCGCGATCAGCACCGGACGGTGCTTGCCACTCAGTGCGATGTCGACGTGTGAGCGGGCGACCGAGTGGAGCCAGCCGAGAACGCCGTCACGACCCTCGCCCTCGGGCAGCGGCGGTACGCCCAGCTGCTGGAGGGTGCGTTCGACGAACGTGATGTGATCTGGAGGGATCATCGCCTGCAGGTCGACGGCCTTGCCCTCGGTGGGCATCTTCATCGGCATGACGACGTCGACGCCGTACGGCTTGCCGTCGGTGTTGTCGTCCATCCAGTCGAGCACGGCGTCGAGCTCTTCCGGATCGTTGAAACGTACGGCGCCGAGCACGCCAAGGCCGCCGGCCTTGGAGACCGCTGCGGCAACATGCTCGGACGGGGTGAAGGCGAAGATCGGGTACTGGATCCCGAAGCGTTCGCAGAGCTCGGTGTGCATCAGGCGTTGGCCCCTTCTGCGTTCTGGGCCGCGAGCAGGAGCTCCTTGGCTCGCGGGTACTGCGCCTTGCCGGTGGCATTGCGCGGGATCTCCGGTACGAGTGTCAGCACTCGCGGAAGCTTGTAGCCGGACAGGAACTCGCGCAGGTAGTCGCGCAGCTCGTCAAGCGCGAGGGTCTCGCCGTCGCGCGGCTGGATCAATGCGGCGACAGCCTGGCCGAACTTCTCGTCCGGGATACCGACGACCAGCACGTCGTAGACGGCCGGGTGGCGCTTGATCGCCATCTCGACCTCTTCGGGGTAGACCTTCTCGCCGCCGGTGTTGACGCAGTTGGAGCCGCGACCGAGGAGAGTGACCTTGCCTTCTTCCTCGATCCGGGCGAAGTCGCCGGGAACCGAGATGCGCATGCCGTCGACGACCAGGAACGTCTCCGCGGACTTCTTCTCGTCCTTGTAGTAGCCGACCGGCACCGAGCCGCCACGGCCGAGACGGCCGATCTTGCCGACGTTGGTTGCCAGGTCCAGGACGTTGTTGTGCTCGTCCAGGACCACGCTGCTGGGGCCGAGGCCGACGACCGGACCGTCGCTCGAGATGTGCGTCTTGTCCTGCATGCCCATGCCCTGGAAGCCGGTCTCGCTGGCACCGACGGAGTCGGTGTAGACCGGGTTGGGGAGGGCTTCGATCCAACGCTCCTTGACCTCCGGGGAGAAGATCGCCGCGCTGCTGGAGACGGCGAACAGGCTCGCACCTGAGTAGGGCTCACCCGTGGCGGCCTTGCGCTCGAACTCCTCGATCAGCGGTCGCGCCATGGCGTCACCGGTCATGAAGATCAGCATCACGCCGTTCTCGTCGATGATCTCCCAGGTGCGCTGGGCGTCGAACTTCGGCTCGAGGATCGTCAGGTGGCCCGCGAACAGGTGCATCAGCAGGCCAGCCTGGGCGCCGCCATGCATCAGCGGGCTGAGCGGGAAAGTGACCATGCGGCCTTCCTGCGCCGCCTGCTTCGACTGGTCGAACTCCTCGAGCTTGTCGCCGGTGTAGAAGTCGATGCCGCCACCGAGCGTCCGCCAGAAGTCCTCGTGGCGCCACATGACGCCCTTGGGGAATCCGGTGGTGCCGCCGGTGTAGATGATGTGCAGGTCGTCGGCGCTGCGCTCTTCGAAGTCGCGCTCGGCGGACTGGTCGGCGATCGCGTCGGCGTACAGGACACCGTCGAACGCGGAGATGTCTGACTGGTCGTCGGGCTCGATCACGTCGGGTACGACGACGACGGTCTGCAGCTTGGAGTGGTTGGGCTTGGTCTTGGCCACCAGCGATGCGTACGTACGCTCGACGATCAGGGCGACGACGTCGGCGTTCTCGAAGAGGTAGTTGAGCTCGCCCTCGACGTACCGGTAGTTGACGTTGATGTTGACCGCACGGATCTTGACGATCGCGAGAACGGCGACGACGTGCTCGATGCTGTTCTTCGCGTAGACCGCGACGTGCTCGCCAGCCTTCACGCCCTGGGACTGCAGGTAGTGCGCCAGCTTGTTGGACTCAGTTTCGAGCTCCGCGTAGGAGACGGTCCGCTCTCCCACCTTGAGTGCGGGGTTGTCGGGAGCTGCGTCAACGGCGTGTTCGAAAAGGTCAGCGATGTTCAGTGCCATGCGGCCAAGACTAGAACACGTTCTCGTTTTTGACTACGCTGCCTCCCATGCCTGAAACAGCAGATACCTCTCCCGACTGTCTCGTCGAGCAGGACGGTCACAAGCTCATCGTGACGATGAATCGTCCCGAGCGACGCAACGCGCTCTCGTCCGAGATGCTGCGGATCATGGAAGACGCCTGGGACCGGGTGAATGACGATCCGGAGATCCGTGTCTGCATCCTGACCGGTGCCGGCGGCTACTTCTGTGCGGGCATGGATCTCAGCACGGCGAACGAGAAGCCGCCGGGCGACAGCTTCGAGTCCGGCGATTTCGACCCGACGATCCTGAAGGGCCTGCTCAAGGGATTCCGACTCACCAAGCCACTGATCGCGGCCGTCGAGGGCCCGGCGATTGCCGGTGGCACCGAGATCCTGCAGGGCACCGACATCCGGGTCGCGGGCGAGTCTGCCAAGTTCGGGGTCGCCGAGGCGCGCTGGAGCCTCTACCCGCTGGGCGGCTCCGCCGTACGTCTGCCGCGGCAGATCCCGTACACCGTCGCCGCCGAGCTGCTGCTCACCGGCCGACCGGTCCTCGCCCCCGAGGCGAAGGAGCTCGGTCTGATCGGCCATGTCGTACCGGACGGCACAGCTTTGGCCAAGGCTCACGAGCTCGCCGACATGATCGCCGCGAACGGTCCGCTCGCCGTACAGGCGATTCTCAAGACGATGCGCGACTCCGAGGGCAAGCACGAGGATGACTGCTGGGCCGCCGACGCCTTGGTCGGCGCTGCGGTCTTCAAGTCCGCCGACGCCAAGGAAGGGCCCCGCGCATTCCTCGAGAAGCGCCCCGCCAAGTTCTCCGGAAAGTAGCAATCGGTTTACCAGGTTAAGCGGGCCGAGCACCACATCTCCGGGTCAATTTGCCCGGGGATGCGCGGATTACCCGCTTAACCTGGTAAACCGCGAACTCCTTAGCCGACGCTGCGGTCTCCGGTCCAGAACTTGGCGCGGAGGGCCTTCTTGTCGGGCTTGCCGAGTGCGGTCAACGGCAGGGCGTCAATGATGATGACGTCCTTCGGCGACTGAACGGCGCCCTTGCGGTCCTTGACCGAAGCCTGGATCTCCTGGGTCAGCTGGGCGATGGACTCTTCGCTGGTGTCGACCTCCGGTCGGAGCACGATGACCGCGGTGACGGCCTCTCCGAACTTCTCGTGCGGCGTGCCGATCACGCCAACCTGGGCAACCGAGGGGTGCTCACCGATGACGTCCTCGACCTCGCGTGGAAAGACGTTGAAACCGCCAGTGACGATCATGTCCTTGGTGCGATCGACGATGTACCAGAACCCGTCCTCGTCCTCACGAGCCACATCGCCGGTGTGCAGCCAGCCGTCGTGGAACGCCTCGGCGGTCTCCTCGGGCTTGTTCCAGTAGCCGGCTGCGAGCAGGGGGCCGGCAACACAGATCTCGCCCGGGTCACCTTGCTTGACCGGCTTCCCGTCCTCGCCGAGCAGTGCCGTACGAAGGAAGGCGCTCGGCCGGCCGCAGCTCGCCAACCGCTCGGGCGTGTGATCAGCCTTGGCGAGATAGGAGATGACCATGGGTGCCTCGGACTGCCCGAAGTACTGCGCGAAGATCGGGCCGAACCGCTCGATCGCCTCCGCCAGGCGAGTCGGGTTGATCGCCGACGCTCCGTAGTAGATCGTCTCGAGGCTCGACAGATCGCGGGTGTGGGAGTCGGGGTGGTCCATCAGTGCGTAGAGCATGCTCGGCACGAGCATCGTCGCGGTGATCTTCTCCTCCTCGATCGTCTTGAGGACGTTGGCCGGATCGAAGCCCGGCAGCACGACGAGGCGCCCACCCTTGGCGACAACGGGTGCGAAGAACGCAGCGCCGGCGTGCGAGAGCGGCGTGCACATCAGGAAGGTCGGCGACTCAGGCCACTCCCACTCGGCCAGCTGGATCTGCGTCATCATGGCGATGCTGGACGCCGTACCGATGACACCCTTGGGCTTGCCGGTCGTGCCGCCGGTGTAGGTCACGCCGACGATGTGATCAGGTGCGAGCTCCTTGGCCTCGAGCGGTTGGTCGTCGTAGGTCGCGGCTTTGGCAGCGAGGTCGTCGATCGTGATGATCGCGGTGAGGCCGGGCACCTTCTCCTTCAACGCATCGGCGCGCTCCAGGAACTTGTCGATGTTGTCGACGATGAGCGCAGAGACGCCGGCATCGTCGAGAACGTACGCGTGATCATCGAGCGATCCGAGCGGGTGCAGAGCGGTCCGTCGGTAGCCCTGCGTCTGGCCGGCTCCGATGATGAACAGCACCTCAGGACGGTTCGCGGCGAGCAGCCCAACGGCTGCGCCAGTGCCAGCGCCGAGGTCCTCGAGAGCGCGCACGTAACGGCTCATCTGGTCTGACATCTCCTGGCCGGTGATGGTCCGGTCGCCGAGCTGGAGCACGGGAGCATTGCGGTGCCGCTTGAGGGAGTGGAGCAGCATCTGTCCTGAGTGCGGTCCGCGGTATGTGTCGAGGTCGAGTGTCTGAGCCATGGGGAAGAGACTAGAACACAGATAGAACGTGTTCCAGTTTTTGCCCTAGCATCGGTCGTATGACCTTCGATGTTGTTGTTGTCGGATCCGGTGGAGGCGCCCTGATCGGTGCCTACTTTGCGCAAAAGGCTGGCCTCAAGACCGTGGTCCTCGAGCGCACCAACATGGTCGGGGGCACTTCCGCCTACTCCGGTGGTTCGTGCTGGCTGCCCGGCACCGAGGTGCAGCAGCGGGCCGGCCTCAGCGACTCGACCGACGGAGCTCGCTCCTATCTCGAGGCGCTTCTCTCGACGCCGCTGTCGACCAACGTCGACGTGTTCCTCGCCGAGTCCCCGAAGCTGGTCGCCGAGCTCGAGGCCGACGACGCCTTCGAGTGGGAGTGGTCGCCGTTCCCCGAGTACTTCGACATGCCCGGCCGCGTGCCGATGGGCCGGTCGATCCAGCCGACCAACATCCGCCGCGACGAGCTGCCGGCCGAGGTCGCCGCGCTCGTACGTCCGCCGGTCGAGCGTGACCGCACCGGCGAGGGCGGCCGCAACACCCTGAGCGGTGGCCAGGCGCTGATCGCCCGCACGCTGATGGCGTTCGTACGCGATGGCGGCACCGTGCTGACCAACCAGCACGTCACCGACTACGTCGTCGAGGACGGACGAGTCGTCGGCGTGACGACGGCAGACGGCGAGACGATCCGCGGCGAGCGCGGCGTCATAGTGGCCGCCGGTGGCTTCGAGGGCAACGACGCGTTGCGCACCGAGCACGGCGTGCCCGGCACTGCCGAGTGGACCATGGCGCCGGCCGGCACCAACACCGGCGAGATCATCGAGGCCGGCCGCGCCCTCGGCGCCAAGATCGACCACATGGACCAGGCATGGCTCTGCCCCGGCCTCGAGCAGCCCGACGGTGCCGGCTCGTTCACCCTCGGTTTCCGAGGCGGCGTGATGGTCGACGCCGACGGTCGCCGATATGCGAACGAGAGCCTCCCGTACGACCAGTTCGGCATCCAGATGGCCGGCGCACCGAACCGCATCCCGTCCCACTTCGTGTTCGACTCCCGCGAAGGTGGTGGCCTGCCGGCGATCGCCATGCCCGAGGGTGTTCCAGCCGAGCACCTCAAGGCAGGCACCTGGACCCAGGCCGACACGATCGCCGAGCTGGCCGGCAAGCTGGGACTCACCGATCTCGATGACACCGTCAAGCGTTTCAACACGTTCGCCGAGAACGGCGTCGACGAGGACTTCGGTCGTGGCGCCGACGAGTACGACAACTTCTTCACCGGCGGGGCGACGCTCATTGCGCTCGAGACTCCGCCCTACATCGCCGCCCGCTTCGTGCTGTCTGACCTCGGCACGAAGGGCGGGATGGTGATCGACGAGCACGGACGAGTCGTCCGGACCGACGGTGACCCCATCCCGGGGTTGTATGCGACCAGCAACAGTGCCGCGTCGATCTTCGGATCGTTCTATCCCGGTCCGGGGGCACCCCTCGGCCAGGCCCTGGTCTTCGCATCGCGCGCCGTCCAGCATCTGACAGGAGCCACGCAATGACGAAGAGCGCATCGCTGATCAGGGTGACGATCGCGTACGTCGCCTGCTTCGCCGCCGGTGCAGCATGGCTGGCCTGGGGCCCGAGCACCGACAAGCTCTGGCTCGACACGCTGATCGCCGACCTCGTCGCGACGCTGGTGATCTTCGGCTTCAGCCGCGCGTACAAGAACTCCAGCTTCTACGACGCCTACTGGAGCGTCGTGCCGCCGGCGATCTTCATCTACTGGTGGATCGAGACCGACGCCGAAGGTGCTCGCCTCTGGCTGGTGCTGCTCGTCATCATGGCCTGGGCGATCCGGCTCACTGGCAACTGGATCTACAACTGGCCCGGGATGCACCACGAGGACTGGCGCTACCCGATGCTCAAGGAGAACGCAGGCAAGAGCGAGCCGGTCGTCGACCTGATGGGCATCCACGTCTTCCCCACCTTGGTGGTGTTCGCGGCGCTGGTCCCGACGTACGTCGTCGTCACCAGCACCGACCGTGAGATTGGCTGGCTCGACATCGTCGCCACCATCGTCGGCCTCGGCGCCGTCGCGATCGAGTTCATCGCCGACTTCCAGCTGCTCCGGTTCGTCAATGATCGGACACCGGGGCAGGTCATGGATCGCGGACTGTGGGGCTGGTCGCGCCACCCCAACTACTTCGGCGAGGTCAGCTTCTGGGTCTCGCTCGCGCTCTTCGGTCTGGCCGCATCGCCGGACGACACGTGGTGGATCTTCGGCGGCGCGATCGCGATGCTCGCGATGTTCATGTTCGCCAGCATCCCGATGATGGAGAAGCGCAGCCTCGAACGCCGCCCGGACTACCAGGACGTGATCGACCGGGTCTCCGTCTTCCTGCCACTGCCACCGAAGGCCAAGCGTTGACCAAGCCGAAGGTTGTCGTGGCCGGGCTGGGTGACTCCGGCCTGCTCACGGCGATCCATCTGTCCCGCGCGGCGAAGGTCGTCGGCATCGGGACGAAGCCCGGCATGGTCAGTGGACAAGAACTGGGACTACGGCTGACCCGGCCTGACTACTGGGCACGCCACCACCGGGTCGACTTCGATCGCTATCGCAAGCTCGATCGCGTACGCACGGTGCACGGCGCCGTCACAGACGTCGACCTGGCCAGCCGCACCATCTCCTACAAAGACGCCGACGGACAGACCGGCACCGAGCCGTACGACGTGCTCGTCATCTCGACCGGCGTGACCAACGGCTTCTGGCGTCGCCCTGACGTGCAGTCAGCTGAAGACGTCGATCACGTGCTGCGAAGCGCACACGAGACGCTGGGCGAGGCCGCATCGATCGCCGTCGTCGGCGGCGGAGCGGCTGCCGTCGGGACGGCCCTCAACCTTGCAGTGACCTGGCCCGACAAGACAGTCAAGCTCTTCTTCCCCGGCGAGCAAGCCCTCCCGGTGCACCACGGCCGCGTCTGGAGCACCGTGCAGAAACAGCTTCTCGATCTTGGTGTCGGCGTCAATCCAGGACACCGGGCCGTGATCCCCACCGGATTCGACCTCGACGGCATCACCCAGGACCCCATCGAGTGGAGCACCGGGCAGCCGGCGACCTCCGTCGATGCCGTCATCTGGGCCGTCGGGCGGGTGCGACCCAACTCCGACTGGCTCCCCGCCGAGCTGCTCGACGATGACGGATTCGTACGGGTCAACCCCGACCTGCAGCTCCCCGGACATCCCGAGATCTTCGCGATCGGCGACATTGCCGCAACTGACCCCCTGCGCACCTCGGCACGCAATCGCGCCGACAAGATGCTGGCGCGCAACATCCGCGCACATCTGAAGGGTGGGACGTTGAGCAGCTACAAGCCGCCTCGACGTCGCTGGGGATCTGTGGTCGGAACCCAGTCCAATGGACTCACCGTCTTTGCACCCAACGGCAGGGGATTCAGGTTCCCTAGCTGGTCGGTCGAAACCCTGCTCCAAGCCCTCATCGTGCGCCGCGGCATCTACGGCGGCATCAGACGCAAACCATCAAAGGAGAAATCATGATCACCTCGGACGCCATCATCTGGAACGCGCCCAACGACCCACACCCGGCGCGCGAGGCGTCGCAGCGCTCCTACTCCGCAGTCGCCAAGGGCGACCTCGCCGAGTGGCTGACGGTCTACGCCGAGGATGCCCTGCTCGAGGACCCGGTCGGCCCGTCGATGTTCGACGCCGAGGGCAAGGGACACCGCGGGCACGCGGCCATCTCGGCGTTCTGGGACCTCGCGATCGCGCCGATCGAGACGTTCGAGTTCGAGATCAACGACTCGTTCGCCAACCCCGGGAGCAACACCTGCGCCAACATCGGCCGTATCAAGACCTCGTTCGCGGACGGCTCGCACACCACGACCGACCTGATCATGGTCTACGTCATCAACGACGACGGGACCGTTGCCTCGATGAAGGCGTTCTGGGAGCCCGACCGCACGATGGCGAGCTTCACCTCGGCCTAAACGTCGCACAAACCACTTGCAGGCAAAACTAGAACGTGTTTCACTTTCTCCCGTGAACGAGCGCCAGCGAGAGAACCATTCAATACGGATCACGCCGATGACTCCGTACCGTCACTTTTCTTCAACGGAGGTATCGGCGTGACCGAACCAGGAACCCTTCACGCCCCTCTCCAAGTCGAGTTCGACTACACGCGCTCCCTCGGCCCCACGCTCTCTGGATTCATGACCGGCCTCAAGCGCCGTCAGATCCTCGGCGGCGTGCTGTCGGACGGAACCGTCGCAGTCCCGCCTCCTGAGTACGACGGCACGACCTTCGACGCGATCACCGAGCTCCGCCCGGTCGCCGATGTCGGCGTAGTCCAGAGCTGGGCCTGGGTGCCCGAGCCCGTACCGGGTCAGCCCCTCGACAAGCCGTTCGCATTCGCGCAGATCGTGCTCGACGGCGCTGACAAGCCGCTGCTCCACGCGGTCGCGGTCGACTCCGCAGCCGACATCCAGACCGGTATGCGCGTGCGCGCCGTCTGGGCCGACGAGACCACAGGCGTCATCACAGACATCCGCTGGTTCGAACCCGAGGGTGACGGAGCCGCGACAGTTCCCGGCCCCGAAGGCGACGCGGTGGAGGGCATCATCGCCCCGGTCAAGCTCTCCTACGACTACGCCGCCTCGCCCGAGGAGTCGAAGTTCTTCCGCGGCCTTGCCGACGGCAAGCTCATCGGCCAGCGCTGCCCCGTTTGCGAGAAGGTCTACGTGCCGCCGCGTGGCGCCTGCCCCGTCGACGGCGTACCGACAACCGACGAGGTCGAGGTCGCCGACCACGGCACCGTCACCACGTTCTGCATCGTCAACGTGCCGTTCACCGGACAGCAGATCCCGATCCCGTACGTCTCGGCCTACGTGCTGCTCGACGGCGCCGACATCGCCTTCCTGCACCTGATCCTCGGCATCGAAGCCGCCGACGTACGCATGGGCCTGCGGGTCAAGGCGGTCTGGAAGCCTCGCGACGAGTGGGGCACCACGATCGCCAACATCAGCCACTTCGAGCCGACGGGTGAGCCCGACGCCGACTACGAGACCTACAAGGTGCACCTGTGAGAGAGCGTCAGCGAACGAACCATCAAGCAGCAATCATGCCGGTGCGTCCGTACCGTGCCTTTCCTACGGACGTGGCGGCATGACAAGAGATGTAGCGATCGTTGGGTTCGCCCAGCGACAGATGAAGGAATTCGACGGCTCCCCCACCTGTGTGGAGCTGCTCGTACCGATCTTCCAGGAGCTGTGGCAGGAGACCGGTTGGACCAAGTCCGACATCGGCTTCTGGTGCTCCGGCTCGAGCGACTACCTCGCCGGGCGTGCGTTCTCGTTCGTGTCGGCTGTCGACGCGATCGGCGCACTGCCGCCCGTCATGGAGTCGCACGTCGAGATGGACGCCGCCTGGGCGCTGTACGAAGCCTGGGTCAAGATCCAGACCGGACTCGTCGACTCGGCGCTCGTCTACGGCTTCGGCAAGGCGAGCGCGGGCGTGCTTCGCCGCGTCATGTCGCTGCAGATGGATCCGTACACGATGACGCCGCTGTGGGCCGACGCGGTTTCGGTCGCAGCGATCCAGGCTCGTTCGGGTCTCGAGGGGGGCGTGTTCG
>CAWKHC010000002.1:0-25174 GCA_963849475.1 uncultured Actinomycetota bacterium | reverse complement strand
GAAGTCCAAGGCCTGACTGGTGCTGACACCGTGGTCACCCGCGGTGCCGGTGGCCGTAGTTGAGCGCCAGGATCATCAGCAGAGGTCCCCACGCCAGTAGCGGGACGTAGCAAACCGTGACGAGCACCTTGTCGAAGGTGTCGTCAAACCTCTCGAAGAGGGCGCTGCCCGGTGCGCGCACGATGGACACGGTCCACAGTGCAGTGAGTATGACGGAGCCGACGACGGCTGGCACAACCGCGGCCATCGGGCGCACGACCTTGCCGCCGATGAGGGGTATCCAGCGTGGAACCACCTCACCCCACGGCTGTACGAGGCCCAGAGCGAGCAGTGCGGCCAGCTCCTGCACCACGCTCAACGAGAGGATGGTCGCGCTCTCGGCAAGGTCCATCTCGTACCCGTAGTTCATGATCGGCAGCCCCATCACCAGGGCAACTCGCCAGAGCCCGGAGGGCAGGGTGAGCAAGGGGATGAGGTGCGCGGTACGACGCGCCCAACGGGGTGCCTCGAGTGTGTTTCGCATGATGGCTGTGGTCATGACCTCAGCCTTCCCGCGGGAACGATCTCAGCCATCCCTCGGGCGAGCGATCTGTCTCCCTCGTGGGTGCGGCGCTGGTACGAGAGCGCAGCGATCGCGAGGTCCGCACCGTGGCACAGGCGAGGGCCGAGGCAACGGCGAGGCGGGCCAGCTGGTCAGGGTGGCGTCGGATCAAGATCTCCATGACATCCACCGCCAGGGTTCCGTGGCCGGTTGCCATCGCTCCCGAGGGGGATGCGCCTCGTGCGCCAGAGCGATCAGCGGGTCTCGATGAACCCTGTCTCGTACGCCTCGATGACCGCCTGCACGCGGTCTCGCACTCCAAGCTTGGCCAGGACGTTGCTGACATGCGTCTTGACGGTCTCGACCGTGATGAACAGGTGCTCGGCGATCTCCTGGTTGCTGTCACCGCGAGCGACGAGTCGGAGCACCTCTTCTTCCCGTTCCGTCAGGGCCCATCGGCGTACGCGGGGGGTGGCGCCGAAGTGGTGACGCGCCATCGTGCGGATCGCGGCGGGGAACAGGAGCGACTCACCGCGCGCAACGATGCGCACGGCCTCGACAACCTGCTCGGGACCGCCACGCTTGAGCAGGAAACCGCTCGCGCCGGCGCGCAGAGCGTCATAGACATAGTCGTCGTGCTCGAACGTCGTGATCACGAGAACGTGAGGAGGATCGTCGAAGGCCGCGAGCAACAGCTCCGTGGCGCGGATCCCGTCGATGCGCGGCATGCGCACGTCCATCAGCACCACATCGGGTCGCTGGCGACGGGCCAATGGGACGACCTCGGAGCCGTCCTCGCCCTCGCCGATGACCTCGAGGTCATCCTCGGCGTCCACGATGGCCCGCAGGCCTCGGCGGATCAGCGGGTCGTCATCGACGATGAGCACGGTCGTCATGGTGTGATCGGCATTGACACAGTCAGGCGCCACCAGCCGTCCACCTCCCGGGCCTCAGCGGTGCCGCCCCGTGACTGGCTGCGCTCTGACATCCAGCGCAGTCCTCGCCCGCCTGATGGTCGGGGTTTCGAAGGTGTCGGGGGCATGGGGTTGGCGACTTCGATGTTCAGGATGCTGTCCTCGGCCGCGATGCGGAGCTCCACCGAGATGGGACCGGCATGGCGCAGGACGTTGCCGAAACCCTCTTGCACCACCAGAAACGCATCGTGGGAGAGCGGTTCTGAGAGGTTGTGCAGCGTACCCGTCAGCTCTCGAACGATGACGAGGCCCGCCGCCTCACTCTGGTGGACGAGCGAGTCGAGATCGTCCAGCGTGCGGCGGTGTCCGGGCGACTCGTCGTCGCGCAGGGCATTGAGCGCGCCGTCAAGCTCCGCCAGCGCTTGGCTCGCGGCTTCCTCGACTGCGACCAGCGACTCGCGGGCGAACTCGCGATCGGTGTCGAGCAGCTTGCGGGCGGCGCCAGCTTGGACCGCCACGACGCTGAGCGCGTGCCCGACCGAGTCGTGCAGATCGCGGGCCAGCCGGTTGCGCTCGGACAGCTCGTCGGTGACGCGCTCCATCTCGGCAAGCCGATTGGTGGACGAGCGGCCGAGCAGGCGCGGAGCGACCCACGCCATGAGCGCCCCGAGGCCGGACACTGCGTATGCGAACAGGGCAAGGAGGCTGAGCCCGGTCACGACCAGACCTGGCGAGGACAGGTTCTTCCACGGTCCGGCATCAGATAGGTCGATCGCGCCGACCGAGGCGACGAGGAAGGTGAGGCCCGTGGGCAGCACTATGAGTGTCGCGGCGCCCACCAGGCCGCCGGTGAGCAGGTGGAGCATGAAGAACGCCGCCGCACGGAATCGGTCTGCGCCGCTCACCGACGAGGGGATCAGCTCGCCGACCAGCGGGCCGCGGAGCAGCTGTTTGGCGGCGACGACCTCGAGCTGTCGCACCGCCTCGAGTCGTGCGGTCAGCGCGAGTGCCGAGACCATCAGCACCAGGCCGGCGATGATGCCACCTGCGACGGCGATGGCGCCATTGCCCCAGGCGACGACGGATGGATAGACACCGACGAGCAGATATGGCACG
The DNA here is from genome assembly GCA_963849475.1 of uncultured Actinomycetota bacterium. Classification (GTDB taxonomy): domain Bacteria; phylum Actinomycetota; class Actinomycetes; order Propionibacteriales; family Nocardioidaceae; genus Aeromicrobium. The sequence goes on along the minus strand of CAWKHC010000002.1, from coordinate 22,603 downwards.
AGAACGGTGCCGCCCAGCACAAGAAAGACCCATCGGCGCCAAGGTGTGGCTGACGCCGGGAGGAGCAGGGTCTGCGCGACGTTCACGTCACCGATGTTGCCACGGTGAGCGACCAAACGACTCCCCTGAGCGAGGGAGATTCACTCGCACCAATTTTAGTTAGCAAGGGTAATGAGTTATGCTAACGATATGCCCACCGACTCCCATCAGCTCGCTCGTGCGGTGGCCCGGCTCAACCGTCGTTTGCGTCAGGAACGCCAAACCGACCTGACGCCGACGCAGCTCTCCGTCCTCGGCTCGATCCTCAAGCTCGGTCCGTCCACTCCCAGCGCGATCGCCGCCCACGAGCGGGTCCAGCCGCCCTCCATCACTCGAACACTCACCTGTCTTGTCGACGAAGGGCTCGCCATCCGCGAACCGCATCCCGACGACGGCCGACAGGTGCTCATCTCGGTCTCGGACAAGGGTGACGCCGTTCTCGCCGAGGAACGCGATCGCCGTGACCAGTGGCTGGCTCGCCGCCTGGCCGAGCTCACCACGCCCGAGCGCAAGACTCTGAGGGAGGCGACCGCCCTGCTGGAACAGCTGGCAGCCTCCGAGTGAGTCCCACGTTCAGGGCCCTGTCGAGTCGCAACTACCGGATCTACCTCACCGGATCGGTCTTCTCCAACACCGGCACGTGGATGCAGCGAGTTGCCCAGGACTGGCTGGTCCTCCAGCTCACGCACAGCGGCACCGCCCTCGGCATCACGACGGGCCTGCAGCTGCTGCCCGCGCTCCTGTTCTCCCCGATCGCCGGTGTGGTCGCAGATCGCATACCCAAGCGCACGGTTCTTCGGTTCACGCAGGTGGCCATGGCCCTGCCCGCAGCCCTGCTCGGCATCCTTGCGATCACCGGGGTGGTTCAGACCTGGCAGGTCTACGTCCTGGCTTTCGTCTTCGGCATCGGTACGGCGTTCGACGCTCCGGCCCGACAGTCGTTCGTCGTGGAGATCGTCGGCAAGGACGACCTCCCCAACGCGGTGGGCCTCAACTCGGCATCGTTCAACGTCGCTCGCATGATCGGCCCGGCCGTCGCAGGTGTGCTGATCGCGGCTCTCGGCTCGGGCGTCCGCGCCGCCGGCTGGGTCATCCTGATCAACGCCGTGAGCTATCTGGCCGTGTTCATCTCGTTGCACCGGTTGGACGGCAGCCTGCTTCGACCGTCACCTGTCACTGGCACCCGCAAGAGGGCCGTACGCGACGGTGTTGCCTACGTACGTTCGCGCCCAGACCTGATCCTCATCCTGTGCTCGGTGTTCTTCGTCGGCACGTTCGGCATGAACTTCCAGATGACGAGCGCGCTGATGGCCACCGAGGTGTTCGACAAGGGTGCGGGGGAGTACGGACTGCTCGCGTCGATCATGGCGTGCGGGTCCCTGGCGGGCGCGCTGCTGGCCGCGCGCCGGACCAAGCCGCGCCTGGCGTTCGTGGTGCTCGCCGGCGCCGCGTTCAGCCTGATCGAGATCGCCTCGGGCTTGATGCCGAGCTATGTCACGTTCGCCGCGATCCTCCCGCTGCTGGGGCTGTGCGCCCTGACGATGGTGACGTCGGCCAACGCGATGATCCAGATGACCTCGAGCCCGATGATGCGAGGCCGGGTCTCGGCGCTCTACCTGATGATCTTCCTCGGTGGCACGCCTTTTGGATCCCCGTTGATCGGCTGGGTGGGCGAGACGTTCGGTGCCCGATGGATGCTGATCGGCGGAGGAGCCGTCTCGTTCGTGGGCATCAGTGTCGCCACCGCTTGGTACGTGCACCGCCAGGGAGAGCTGTCCTGGCGCCCGCGTCGGCTTCGCTCTCGCAATGCTCGCGTCCCTGAGGACGACCTGGTTCTGGCCGACTGACCACGTTCTCGAGTTGCGAGAGCACGTGCGCTCCCTACGGTGGAGAACATGCATGTCGAGCGCACGTTCACGGTGTCCCAGCCGATCGAGGCGGTCTTTGCCTACCTCAGCGATTTTGAGAACACCGAGGAGTGGGACCCCGGCACGGTGAGCACCAGGCGTACAGGCGGCGATGGCGGGTTGGGCACGACCTATGCGAACACGTCGGAGTTCATGGGTCGCAAGACCGAGCTGGACTACGAGACCATCACGTACGAGGCGCCGACGCGCTTTCAGTGCCGTGGTCGCAACAAGACTGCGACAGCGACCGACTCGATGACGTTCACGCCCGCAGGCGACGGAACGCAGATCCACTATCGCGCCGATTTCGAGTTCCACGGGATCGTGAAGGTGGTTGCGCCGTTGGTGGTCAAGCCCAAGCTGAGCGCTCTCGCCGACGAGACGATCGAGCAGATCCAGAAGATGCTGGACGCCCGGTAGCAACCGCCAGCGTTGGGCCATTGGTGGGTCGCAGCGATAACCTGAGCGGATGCACCTTGCTGATTCGCTGAGCCGCTCGATCGAGGTAGTCACACCCGACCTCATCGAGGTGCGCCGTGATCTGCACGCATTTCCCGAGCTGTCGTGGGCCGAAGAACGTACGACCGACATCGTCGCGGCCTGGATGGACAAGGCCGGCATCTCGTACGAACGCTTCGAGGGCACCGGGCTGATGGCCGAGGTCGGCCCTGCGGACGGACCGATCGTCGCCCTGCGCGCTGACCTTGACGCTCTGCCGGTCGAGGACACCTCGCAGGACCCTTGGAAGTCGAGCGTCCCCGGTGTCTCGCACTCCTGTGGCCACGACGTGCACGTCGCTGCTCTCCTCGGCGCGGCAGTCGCGCTGGCGGAGGCCAACGCCGATCGAGCCGCTGCCCGTACGCGTGCGCCTGATCTTCCAGCCCGCCGAAGAGGTCATGCCCGGTGGCGCGCTCAAGCTGCTCGCCGCGGGTGCTCTCAAAGGCGTCGGCCGAGTGTTCGCCCTGCACTGCGATCCGTCGCTCGACGTCGGCCAGGTCGGGCTGCGCGAGGGACCGATCACGGGAGCCTCCGACCGCATCCACGTGGTTCTTGGCGGCCGCGGAGGCCATACGTCGCGGCCGCACCTCACCGAAGACCTCACCTACGCGCTGGGCAGCCTCGTCACCCAGCTGCCCGCAGTCCTGTCGCGTCGCTTCGACCCGCGGGCGGGCGCCAGCATGGTCTGGGGCAGCATCCACTCGGGCAATGCCTCCAACGTCATCCCGTCGACCGGCGAGCTGAGCGGCACTCTGCGCATGCTCGACGCGGCAGCCTGGCACCAGGCAGAGCACCTCGTACGCGGACTGATCAGCGACATCATCGAGCCGTTCGGGGTGAGCGCCGATGTCACGTACGTACGCGGTGTTCCGCCGGTCGTCAACGACTTCCGGGCGACCGAGGTGCTGCGCCAGGCGGTGACGAACGCGATCGGTCCGAGTGCCGTGGCGACGACGTCGCAGAGCCTCGGCGGCGAGGACTTCGCGTGGTACGTCGAAGCCGTTCCGGGGGCCATGGGCCGCCTCGGCACACGTACACCCGACGGTCCGACCTACGACCTGCACCAGGGCAATCTTCGGGTCGACGAGCGAGCGATTGCGATCGGCGCCAAGGTTCTTGCCTCGGCGGCTGTGATCTGATTTACGAGCCTGCGCGCGCGACTGTGTAGGTGAACGTGCGCGAGCCATCGGTCTCCGTGAGTGCCACGAGGACCTCCCACGTGGGCGACGACAGCTGGGCGGTCTTGCTGATGCCCATGTCGAAGGTTCCATCGATCGTGAACCCCTTGGCGGTCAGCAGGGCGACGGCTGAATCGAGGTCTTCCTTGCCCGAAGGGGTGATCGCCACGGTGAAGCCCTTTTGGTCAGCGGTGTCGATGGCGATGCCCGAGAGAACGTCGCCGGGTACGACGGGAGCTTCATCCGTCGGATAGCCCTCGGGCAGGGAACCTGACCCTCCCACAAGACTGCCGTCCTCAGAATCGACCTTGAACCCTCCGTCGTCCTTCGAATCGACCTTGACGCTTCCGCCGTCGCCGGTGGGAATCTCGACTGAGTCGCCGCCACAAGCCGTGAGGGCAGATGTCATGACGAGGGCGATGACGGAGATGGACAGACGCTGACGAAGGTGCATTGAAGGGCCTTCCGAGTTGGGGGTGGATCCAGTTCACCAGCAGGTCAGTCGGATCGGCCTGAGTAGTTGCTACTCAGGCCAGGGAGCTCCTGTCGGCGTCACGCTGTCCCTCACATCAGACCTGACAGGGAGAGACAGTGAAGCTCACATCGTTGGTAGTAGGCGCCGTGGCGGTTGCATTGCTGGCCGGATGCGGCGGCTCGGACGAGCCCGGTGCATCGAAGGACCAGAAGCCCGGAGACAGTGGGGCGATCTCGGCCGACATATCGGAGGGAACTTCGGTGTCGGTGCAGTCCGCCGCCAAGCAGCTGGCGAAGCGATACGAAGTCTCGAGCTACGGAGTTGACGGCTCGACGCTGACGTTCACGTTCGGAGGCGCGAAGCCAGATGAAAGCAGGTTGATCAGCATCTGCCAGATCTCGACCGCGGTTGTCGACGGGATTGCAGCGGGTGAGATCGACACCATCGCGCTCGAGTACTCCGATGAGTCGCTCACCTGCGCGGACCTGCTCACATGAGACGTCTCCGATTGCTTCGTCCTGCGGCGCTCGCTGGATCGGGAGTCGCCGTGATGGCGTCCCTGCTCGTCCAGCCGGCCCTAGCAGCACCCCTGATTTCACCGCCAGCGCGACCGACCATCGCGGCAGGCGAGAACCACTCGGTGGTGATCGCACCCGACGGTAAGCCGTACGCCATAGGCAACGAGTCCAACGGCGCCACCGGACAGGACGGGTTCGGCGATGTCGACGATCTTTCACCCATGAAGGGACTTCCCGGACAGGTCAAGGCAGTCACCGTGGCAGCTGGTTTTGAGGTCACCGTGGCGGTCGGTTCTGATGGCAAGCCATACGCCACTGGATTTCAGCCAGCCGCGGGACCGACAGTCTCGACCTTCCAGCCGATACCGGGCCTTCCCAATGGTGTGACTGCCACGGCGGTGGCCGCTGGAGCTCAGTTTCAGCTGGTGCTCGGTTCGGACGGCACGGTGTACGGCGCCGGCCGAAACGTTGAGGGTCAGCTCACCGGTGCCGGGACACGAACGTCCCTCACGCCGCTGACGGGCCTCGCCGATGGTCGGCGAGCAATCGCCATCGCAGCGGGGAATCAACACACGGTCGTGCTCGATGATCTCGGCCGGGTGTACGGGACCGGACTCGCGGCGCAGGGACAAATCACGGGCTCGTCTGACCGCACCACCTTGACCGAGTTCTCCGACATGCCAGCGGGTATTCGCTTTACTGACATCGCGGCTGGCGCGGCCCACACCGTGATGCTCGGCTCGGACGGGCGCGCTTACGCAGTTGGGCAGAACGCTGACGGGCAGCTTGGCACCGGCGACAACGTCACACCTCAAAGAAGACCCGTGCGGATGCTGAGGTCGTCGGGTGCAGTCGATGTCGCTGCTGGAAAGAACCACTCACTTGTCGTGACGTCTGGCGGAGGGCTGCTCGGAACAGGTCGTGGCCTGTCGGGCCAAATCGGAGGGTCAGCCAGCCTGAACGTCCTTCGACCACTGACGGCGCTTTCGTCTGAGACGGGACCAAGCCCGATCGTTGAGGCCGCCGGCGGGGCGATTCACACCCTTACGGTCGACGCTGATGGTGTGGTCCGAGGCGCGGGTAGCAATGATCATGGACAGGCGGCGGGTGACGACACGCTGCTGAATTCACCGACACTCACCCCCATGCTGAACCAGCCCACGTACTCGATCGCTGCCCCGAAGGTGTCGGGCACGGCCAAGGTCGGGACGCAGCTCAAGGTCAGCAACGGGTCCTGGTGGCCGGCGGCGAGCAGCTACTCCTATCAGTGGGAGCGGGCCGGGGGCGGAGGCTTCGTCTCCAACAGCTCGACCTACACGCCGGCGCTGGCGGATGCTGGAAAGACGCTCTACGTCCGGGTGACGGCGAGTCGTTCTCTGGCTCTCGAAGGAAGCGCCTTCGCCATGGACGTCAAGGTACCCGTGGCTGTCACCAAGCTGCCGACCATCTCAGGAACGGCCAAGGTGAAGTCCACCCTGCGTGCCAAGGTCGGCTCATGGACGCCCAAGCCGACGGCATACGCCTATCGCTGGCTCCGCAATGGCAAGGCGATCTCCGGTGCCACCAAGTCCTCTTACAAGCTGACGAAGTCAGATCGAGGTCGGACGGTCCGGGTCCAGGTGACGGCAAAGAAGAGCGGAGCGGCATCCGGCGTCGCGCTCAGCTCGTCGACCAAGAAGGTGAAGTAGGTCTCCGGGAACCAACGGGCCAGCGGTCGCGAGGAGCTGCATCAGCTCTCCGACCGTTGGCTTGCCTTGTCGGCGAGTAGGGAGTGGCTGCCCCGAGGTTCAACTACGCTCCACGGCATGGACACCGAGCTCGACCTGGCTCGCGTGCTGGGTGAGCGGCTTGACCGAGGTGAGTCGGGGATCGTCACGTCGGTACCAGGCATGGGACGCACCCACCTTCTTGGCAGGCTCGCGGGTCGTGTCAGGGCAACGCGGGCATGGATGATCCACGGGGCCGATCGAGTCGAGACGATCCCACTCGTACCGTTCGCCGAGGTCTTTGACGAAATGGGCGTCGACAACGCCGACCCGCTCGGCATCTACACGTCCTTCCCGCGGGCAATTGCGGGTACGAGCTGTGTCTTTCTGGTCGACGACGCTGACCTGCTCGATCAGGCCTCAGCGGTACTACTGACACAGATGAGCCGCGCGGGTGTCGCCATGGTGCTGTCGAGCAGCTCGATCGATACGCTGCCACCGGCTCTGCGGGAGCGGGCCTCTTCGACCGACTGGTGGTTCGAGACGTTGGAGCCGTTGATCGATTCCGACGTGGTGCGACTGGCCGAGGAGCTCGACGGCGCACCGCTCGATGCGCCGACCGTGGCCGCCCTCCTGGCTCGTGCTCGAGGCAATCCCGGAGTGGTCACAGAGCTTCTCCGAGGCAGCGGCGCCCGCGCCGAGATGGGTGAGGAGAGTGCGCACCGCACCCGCTTTCCGTTGTCTCCAGCGGTGCTTCGGCTGGTGGGCGTCAGCCTGGAGGTGCTCAACGAGGATGCCCGCCGGACCGCCGAGTCTGTTGCGGTGGCAGGTCACCTCCCGAGCGCGGTGCTCAACCCCGCGGCCCTGGGCGCGCTCGTTGGAGCCCGTCTGGTCGTGGAGCGTGACGCTCTGGTCTTTCCCACCGACCCGTTGGTTGCAGACATCATCGTCAACGAGATTGAGCCGCACCGGCGACCGGTCATTGCCGCCTCTGCAGCAGCGATGATCGCCGATCTCCCCGAACATGCTCGGCATCATCGTGATCTGCTGGCACTCGCGGGGCATCCGCAGTCCCCGGCCGACGTCGTGGCTGCGGCCTTCTCGCTGACCTCCGACGGACGGTCCGGTGAGGCGTACGGGCTGCTCACCGCCACGTCGCTGACAACGCTCGGCAGTGATTGGGCATTTGACCGATCACTGGCGACCGCGGCTGCGCTGGTCGATCTGGGCCGACTGGGAGAGGCGCTGACCTTCCTCGACGGGGCCGCCGTGGCGGCGGCCACGGATGCCGAGCTGGTGCGAGTCGCTGAGCACTGGACTCTCGTGCTGAGTGGCCGGGCCGACGATGACGAGGCGCTCGAGGTCCGCATCGCCGGCATCGTGGACCGCATTGTCGACGACGAGGTACGGGAGTCGGTCGAGACGGGACTCGCACGTCGGCGGGCGATTCTTGGTGAACGGAGACCGGGTGGCGAACCTCGTGGTTCCGACGAGTCCGACGCGGTGCTGCGTGCTCTTCGCGAGTCCATGGGCGGCTCCCTGAAGACGGCCCGGGAGATCGCCGAGCCCTCGCTTGAGGGTCTGGCCGGTGACAACGTCGACCTCGACGGACTGTTGCGCGTCCTCGCGCAGTTCTTGACGATGGTCTATGACGGCGATCTCGGCCACGCTCGGGAGGTGGCCGAGACGCACTATTCCCGGTGTGCGCGCGAGGGCCGACCAGCTCTGGGCCTGTGGACTTACAACAGAGCCAAGATGGCTTTCCATGCGGGCCAGTACACCGAGTCGGCAGCCCGGGCAGAGGAGGCAATCCGTCACCTCGAGTGGCGCGACGTCGTAGGTCAGGCAGTTCCAGCCGACGTCATGTACGCGGCAGCGCTGGCGCGACTGGGACACCAGGACCGTGCAGAGAGCATCGTGGCGGCGCTGCACGAGGATGACTTGCTGTTGCCGCGCGTGGCAATCGGTGCGGCGCGGGTCAGGGCTGAGAAGTTGTGGCGTGGGGGAGACCGGCGGGGAGCGGCCGGGATTCTTCAGGAGGCTGGGCAGTTCGCCGTTGACAACGGCGAGCTCTTTTCCGGAATCCTCGCGATCGACGAGGCATTCATGATCACGCCCGACGACGACCTGGCTGGGGCGCTGCGGGGTTTCCGTGGCAGCTCTCAGCTGTTCGACGCGTACGAAGTACGAGCCGCGGCGCTGATCAAGAAGGATCCCGTGGGCCTGATGGAGGCGGCGGCCCGTCTGGAGGAGCTCTACCAACCCGGCCGGGCCGCCCATGCGTGGCAGGCGGCAGCGCGACTGTGGTCGAGCGCTCGGCGACCGGTTGACGTACGCAGGGCTCAGCAGAACGCCGTGCGAGTCACATCGGTGTGGAATGCGATGGCGTGGCCGATCGAGAGCCATGACGACCACAAACTCACGGCACGCGAGCTGGACGTGGCACGACTCGCGTCTCAACGGGTGAGGAGCAAGGAGATCGCCGAGCAGTTGGCGCTCTCGATCAGGACTGTCGACAACCATCTCGCCCGCGCCTATCGCAAGCTGGGCGTGGCTGGGCGGGATGAATTGGCGGAGGCTCTCGGATACGACCTGTGAGCTGACCGGCGTATTACAAATCGGTATCAGCCCTCGCAATATCGCTGAGGCCCTGCCGAAGCGCCCGCTCGCGCACTAGGGTCTGAACGGTGCCGGACTTCCGGCTCCGTATCGAGGAGGAATTTTGCGTCGACTGACAAAGTTTTCCGCCGTCGCCGCCGTGGCCGCGCTCGCACTTGCGGGCTGCGGCGGCAGCGACAGCGATGGTGGCACTGACAAGCCCTCAGCCAGCAAGGATGTCTGCAAGACAGCCAAGGGTGACGGACCCAAGATCGGTCTGGCCTATGACGTCGGCGGACGCGGCGACCAGTCGTTCAACGACTCGGCCTACGCAGGTCTCGAGAAGGCTGTTGCCGACTTCGACGCCACCTGCATCGAGGGCGAGGCCACCGATGGTGAGGCTGAGTCCGCTCGCGAGGATCGTCTCCGCAACTTCGCCGAGAACGGCGCAACTGCCGTCATCGGTGTCGGCTTCGCCTACAGCGAGTCGATCAACAAGGTTGCTCCTGACTTCCCCGACGTCAACTTCGGCGTGATCGACGGTTTCGACCCCGACACGACTGCCAATGACAACGTTGCGTACCTCGGCTTCGCCGAGGAGCAGGGCTCCTTCCTCGTCGGCGTTGCCGCTGCCGAGAAGAGCAAGTCCGGCACGATCGGCTTCGTCGGTGGCGTCCACAACGACCTCATCAAGAAGTTCGAAGCGGGCTACACCGCTGGCGCCAAGGCTGCCAAACCCGACATCAAGGTCGTGGTTGCCTACATCCAGGAGTCCGACCTCAAGGGCTTCGGAGATCCGGCCGGTGGCAAGGCTGCCGCAACAGGTGAGTTCGACAAGGGCGCCGACGTGGTTTACCACGCTGCTGGCGGCTCGGGCTCGGGCGTCTTCGACGCAGCAGTGGATGCGGGTGACGACAAGTTCGCCATCGGCGTCGACTCCGACCAGTACCTCACCGCGACGGACGCGCAGAAGCCGCACATCATCACGTCGATGCTCAAGCGTGTCGACACGGCGACGTACGACTTCGTCAAGTCGGTCGACGCGGGCAAGGCGCTCGTCAGCTACACGGTCTACGACCTGAAGGCTGATGGTGTCGGCTACTCGACATCGGGTGGTTTCGTGGACGACATCGCAGCTGACATCGATGGCTACAAGGCCAAGATCGTCAGCGGTGAGATCAAGGTCCCGACGAAGCCGTAAGGCCTCGCAAGCACCATTACGAACCTGGGTCGGACGCACGTGCGTCCGACCCAGGTTCGTTCCCATTTGGGTGCCGTAGAGTCCATCCGAGACGTGTGAAGAGGAGAGCCTTGTGACGCAGGAGACGGCCGCGGTCGAGCTGCGAGGGATCGGGAAACGGTTCCCCGGAGTCATCGCCAATCACGACGTCGACCTCACGATCCGACCTGGCACCGTACATGCCCTGATCGGTGAGAACGGCGCCGGCAAGTCGACGCTGATGAAGATCCTGTACGGGGTGCAGAAGCCCGACGACGGGACCATCTCGATCGGCGGCAACGAGATCGTGCTCAAGTCGCCGACCGACGCGATCGAGGTCGGCATCGGCATGGTGTTCCAGCACTTCATGCTGGCCGACAACCTCACCGTGCTCGAGAACATGGTCCTGGGTGCCGAGAAGCTCCACGGCATCGGCGACGACGCCCGCGCCGAGATCCGTCGCATCTCTGATCGCTTCGGCTTCGACCTCGAGCCCGACGTGCTGGTCGAGAGGCTCGGCGTCGCGGCCCGCCAGCGACTCGAGATCGCCAAGGTCCTTTATCGCGGCGCCAAGATCATCATCCTCGACGAGCCGACCGCCGTACTCGTACCGCAGGAGGTCGACGCACTGTTCGCCAACTTGCGCGAGCTCCGCGACGCGGGCAACTCAGTTCTCTTCATCTCGCACAAGCTCGACGAAGTGCTCGCCATCGCAGACGACATCACGGTCATGCGTCGAGGCACGACCGTCGGCACTGCCGATCCCAAGACCGCGACCAAGCGGCAGCTCGCCGAGCTCATGGTCGGCTCGGAGCTCCCATCCCCCGAGACGGCTGAGTCCACCGTCACCGACGACGTTCAGCTGACGCTCGACAACGTGACGCTGACCGACGAGTTCGGGCGCAACCTGCTGACCGACATCTCGCTCAAGATCCGCCGCGGGGAGGTCCTGGGCATCGCCGGCGTCGAGGGCAACGGGCAGTCCGAGCTCGTCGAGACGATCATGGGCATGCGCATCCCCAGTGGAGGCCGCATCACCCTCGGCGACGTAGACGTCACGCACTGGCACACCCGCCAGCTGCGCGAGGCCGGCATCGGTTACATCCCCGAGGACCGTCATCGTCATGGTCTGCTGCTCGACTCCCCGCTGTGGGAGAACCGCATGCTCGGCCACCAGACTCAGGCTCCCAATGCCAAGGGGCCGTGGATCAACCGGTCCGGCGCCCGCAAGGACACCAGCCGCATCGTCGACGACTACGACGTACGTGCGCCCGGCATTGACACCCCGGCGCGGGCGCTGTCCGGCGGCAACCAGCAGAAGCTGATCGTGGGACGCGAGATGAGCGGTGACCCGGTTCTCCTGATCGCGTCACATCCGACGCGCGGCGTCGATGTCGGCGCCCAGGCCGCGATCTGGAGCCACATCAAGCGTGCTCGCAAGGAAGGCCTCGCCGTCCTGCTGATCTCGGCAGACCTCGATGAGCTGATCGGCCTGTCCGACACGATCCAGGTGGTCCTGCGTGGGCGCCTCGTGGGCACGTTCGATCCGTCCAAGGTCACACCCCAGGACCTCGGCGCAGCAATGACCGGAGGTGAGGCGGCATGAGCCCTCGACTCCGCAAGGTCGGCCTGGCGCTGCTCGCGCCAGCCATCGCGATCGTCGTCAGCGTCCTGGTCACCACGGCGGTCATCGCCGCGGTGGGCAGCTCGCCCGGTGATTTCTGGTCCGCGATGTTCAGCAACCCGCTTCCCCGCATCCGGGTCAACATCGTCAACCAGACCGCCATGATCTACACCTCGGCGGTCGCCGCGGCGATCGGTTTCCGCATGGGTCTGTTCAACATCGGGCTCGAGGGCCAATACCTGATGGCGTCGTTCGCGGCGGCGTCGTTCGCAGGCGCCGCGTTCGTCGGTGGTTTCCTCAACGTCGGTCTGTCGCTCATCGTGGCGATTGCCGTGGGCGCGGCCTGGGCTGGCATCGCCGGCCTCCTGCGGACCGCACGAGGCGTCAGCGAGGTCATCTCGACGATCATGCTCAACGCGATCGCCCTGACCCTGGTCGGCTACCTCGTCGACCGCTACGGCGTGCACGAGGGCAACACGGTCCGCACGACGAAGATCGTCGCCGGCGACATGCTCAAGGGCTTCACCCCTTACGAGGCGCGCGACGGCCAGGTCTGGGCATTGGCGATCATCGCCGTGCTCGTGGGCGTCGGCTTCTGGGTGCTGCTCAACAAGACCCGCTTCGGCTTCGACCTTCGCGCGAGCGGGCAGTCTGAGACTGCCGCGCTGGCGTCGGGCGTCAATCCCAAGCGGATGATCCTCGTGTCGATGATGCTGTCCGGCGGCGTCGCCGGCCTGATCTGGATGCCGGCTCTCTTCGGCAGCGCCGGTTCCTACGGCACGTCGTTCCAGTTCGGCCTCGGCTTCCTCGGCATCGCCGTCGCGCTGCTCGGCCGCAACAGCCCGATCGGCATGTTGTTCGGCGCCGTGTTGTTCGCGTTCCTCTCGGCGCAGTCCAACACCCTGACGTTCGGGACCGACATCTCGCCCAGCATCGTGCAGATCACCCAGGGCGTCGCGGTCCTCGCGGTGGTCGTGAGCTATGAGGTCGTCCGCCGATGGCGCGTCCGCCTCGACCAGCGGGTCGTCAGCCACGATCTGGCAGCAGCGAAGGGAGCGACGGTATGAGCACGGCGATCAAGATCCCGGCACCTCCCGGACTGCTGGCTCGGCTGACCAAGAATTGGTTCTACCTGTCCCTTGTGGGCATCGCGGTCGTCTCGATCGTGCGCATCGTGACGGAGACCAACGACCTCGACTCGGCTGGCACGATCCGTGCCGCGATCATCGCGACGTGCCCGATTCTGATGGCGGCACTGGGTGGTCTGTGGGCCGAGCGTGCGGGAGTCGTGAACATCGGTCTCGAAGGTCAGATGATCCTCGGTACGTGGGGAGCAGCGTTCTTCACGTACCACTACGGGCCGTGGATCGGCATCCTCGGCGCGGCGCTGCTCGGACTGATCGGCGGGCTGCTGCACGCAGTCGCGACCGTGACGTTCGGGGTCGACCACATCGTCTCCGGCGTGGCGATCAACCTGATCGGCGCCGGAGTAGCCACTTACCTGGCGGAAGCGGTGTTCTCCGACTACAAGGGAGGCGGTCCGCGCCAGCTGGTCGGGCTGGACTCGCCGACCAACATCACGATCCCGGGCGTCTCCGACGTCGCACTCGACCTCGCCGACAAGCACTGGTTCTTCGTGTCCGACGTTGCCTCGGTCGTTGCCGCGTTGACCACCCGCATCTCGTCGTTGAGCATCGTGGTGTTCGCGCTGGTCGCGCTCTCGGCGTGGCTGCTGTGGCGGACGTCATTCGGCCTGCGACTGCGCTCCTGCGGCGAGAACCCCCAGGCCGCCGAGACGCTGGGCGTCAACGTGATCCGCTACAAGTACATCGCGGTCCTCATCTCGGGCGCCCTCGCCGGCGTCGGTGGCGGATTCCTCGCCCTCGTGTCGTCGAGTGGTTACTCGGCCAACCAGACGGGTGGCCGAGGCTACATCGGCCTCGCTGCGATGATCTTCGGCAACTGGCGTCCAAGCGGACTGTTGGCCGGTGCGCTGACATTCGGCTACACCGATTCGCTGCGCCTGCGTGATGCGACGGCGGTTCACGCATTGCTGCTGCTCGTCGCTCTCGGCTTGCTGCTGCTCGCCGCGCTGCGAGTGGTCCGCAGACAGATCGAAGGCGCGATCATCATGGGTGTTGCGGGTGCCGCGATCCTCGCCTGGTTCCTGTTCACCGACAGCGTCCCGCGTGAGTTCACGGTCATGACGCCGTACGTCACGACCCTGTTCGTGCTTGCGCTCGGCGCTCAACGGCTACGAATGCCCGCGGCCGACGGCAAGCCCTACCGCAAGGGCAGTGCCGGCTGATGGCCGAGAAGAAGGTTGGCTCCCTCGGGATCACCGGCGCTGACGACCCGGTCGACTGGGATGCCCTGACCCGCTACGCCACTGAGGTGATGGGGCGGGCATACGCGCCCTACTCCAACTTCAAGGTCGGCGTGGCGGGCCTCGTCGATGACGGCCGGGTCGTGCTGGGCTGCAACGTCGAGAACGCGGCGTACGGCGTGGCGCTGTGTGCCGAATGCGGCATGGTGTCTGCGCTGCACGCCACCGGCGGCGGGCGGCTGATAGCCGTCGCCTGCGTCGACGCACACGGCAAGCCACTCATGCCCTGCGGACGATGCCGCCAGCTGCTGTGGGAGAACGGCGGTCCCGACATGCAGCTCATGACGGCAAGCGGCGTCAAGACCATGACCGAGGTGCTTCCCGATGCGTTCGGCGCGGATGACCTGGCTGAGCGTTGACCAAGTACGCAGTCCAGCTTGACCCGGGGGAGCCGTCATTCGTACGGGATCCCTATCCGGTCCTCTCCGCGCTGCGAGAGGCCGGGCCGCTGCTGTGGCACGAGCCGATGGGCATGTGGCTCGCCACGACGCACGAATCGGTGAGCGAGGTGCTGCGCAAGCGCACGTTCGGACGCATCTGGACCGACCGTCAACCGGCCGACGAGCTCGAGCCGTTCAACACCCTGCACCGCAACCAGATGATGGAGAACGAGCCCCCAGCCCACACCCGGCTTCGCAGGCTCGTCGCCGGTGCGTTTGGTCGCGGGCACGTCGAGCGGATGCGACCGCGCATCGAGGCGCTCGCCGCCGAGATGGTCGAACAGCTCGATGACCGGTTCGACGTGCTGGCCGACTACGCCGAGCCGATGCCGGTGTACGTGATCGCCGACCTCCTGGGAGTGCCGCGCGAGGACCATCACTTCCTTAGAACTTGCTCGCAGGCCATCGTCCACATGTACGAGCCACGTCCCAGCGAAGAAGTGACAGCCGCGGCAGCGCAGGCGAGCACCGCTTTCGCCGACTACGTACGAGACGTCATCACCGATCGGCGTCAGCACCCTGGCGAGGACCTGATCTCCGACCTCATCGCCGCCCGCGAACGGGGGGCCAGCCTGTCGGACGACGAGCTGATCGCGTCGGTCGTGCTGCTGCTCAACGCCGGGCACGAGGCGTCGGTCAACGCGTTCGGCAATGGCATGTACGCGCTGCTGACCCACCCTGATCAGCTCGCCCGCATCACCAAGAAGAAGGTGTCGGTCGAGACTGCGATCGAGGAGCTCCTCCGCTTCGATGCGCCGCTGCAGCTGTTCGAACGGACGGCGACCGCCAACACGAAGATCCAGGGTGAGCGCATCGCCGCAGGGCAGAAGGTCGCCTGCCTGATGGGCTCGGCCAACCGTGACGAGGCGGCATTCGAGAACGCTGCTTCCCTCGATGTCGGCCGCGATCCCAACCCGCACGTCGGCTTCGGCATGGGCGTGCACTTCTGCCTCGGCGCGCCGCTGGCGCGGCTCGAGCTGCAGATATCGATGACCCAGCTGCTCAAGCGATTCCCGCGCCTTGAGCTCGTCGGAGACGCGCCCCGCCGTCCCACCTGGGTCTTGCGCGGATTTGAGAGCATTCCCGTGGAGGCAGCATGAGTGAGAAGTTCGACGCCGTTGAGATCATCGCGGCCAAGCGGGACAAGGCTGAGCTGAGCGATGCGCAGATCGACTGGGTCGTCGATGCCTATACCCGCGGGGTGGTCGCCAACGAGCAGATGTCCGCGCTGGCGATGGCGATCCTGCTCAACGGCATGAATCGCAGCGAGATCAGCCGCTGGACCAACGCGATGATCGACAGCGGCGAACGGATGGACTTCTCCGGCCTGTCGTGGCCGACCGCCGACAAGCACTCCACCGGCGGAGTGGGCGACAAGATCACGCTGCCCCTCGCGCCGCTGGTCGCAGCCTGCGGCATCGCCGTGCCCCAGCTCTCCGGACGCGGACTCGGCCACACGGGCGGCACGCTCGACAAGCTGGAGGCCATCCCCGGGTGGCGGGCCGAGCTCAGCAACGAGGAGATGATGACCCAGCTCGAGGACGTCGGCGCCGTGATCTGTGCGGCCGGTGCCGGGCTCGCACCGGCCGACAAGAAGCTGTACGCACTCCGCGACGTGACCGGCACGGTCGAGGCAATTCCGCTGATCGCGAGCTCGATCATGAGCAAGAAGATCGCCGAGGGCACTGGTGCGCTCGTGCTCGACGTGAAGGTCGGTACGGGTGCCTTCATGAAGTCTGAGGAGATGGCCCGAGAGCTCGCCGAGACGATGGTGGCCCTCGGCAATGACGCGGGCGTCAACACCGTCGCGCTGCTGACCGACATGTCCACCCCGCTGGGTCTCACCGCCGGCAACGCCGTCGAGATCGCCGAGTCCGTCGAGGTGCTCGCGGGTGGCGGACCGGCCGACGTCGTCGAGCTCACGGTCGCCCTCGCCCGCGAGATGTTGGCTGGAGCCGGCAAGACCGATGTTGATCCCGCCGACGTACTGGCCTCCGGTGCTGCGATGGACGTGTGGAAGCGCATGATCTCGGCGCAGGGCGGCGATCCCGATGCGGCGCTGCCGACGCCCAAGGAGACCCACACGGTCGCCGCGCCCGAGAGCGGAACGCTGACGAGGCTCGATGCGCTCGCTGTCGGAGTCGCGGCCTGGCGCCTCGGTGCCGGACGTTCGCGACCGGGTGAGCAGGTGCAGGCCGCTGCAGGCATCGTGCTGCACGCCAAGCCGGGCGACACCGTGACCAAGGGTCAGGCCCTGATGACGCTGCACACAGACACACCGGATCGTTTCGACCGGGCGGTGGCGGCGCTCGAGGGCGGGTACGACATCGGATCGGGCACGGTCGAGGTGGCCTCTGTGGTCATCGACCGAGTTGAGTAGGTTGGACAGATGCGCATCTTGAACAATCGCAAGGAGATCACTGAGGCCGCCGGCGAAGAGCTGGGAGTGAGTGAGTGGGTCGCGGTGTCCCAGGAACGTATCGATCTCTTCGCCGACGCAACCGGTGATCGCCAGTGGATCCACGTAGATCCCGAGCGCGCCGCCGATGGTCCGTTCGGTGCCACCGTGGCCCACGGCTACCTCACGCTGTCGATGCTGCCGTTCCTCGGCGCCCAGGTCTACGCCTTCGCCGGTGACGTCGCACGGGTCAACTACGGACTCAACAAGGTGCGCTTCGTCAATCCCGTACGTGTGGGATCCAAGATCCGCAACCGGGTCGAGCTGCTCTCGGTCGAGGACATCGACAAGGGCCAGCGCGCGACGCTGCAGCACACGGTCGAGATCAAGGGCAGCGACAAGCCTGCCTGCGTCGCCGAGACCGTCGTACTCCTGATGGGCACCTGATGGCACCCGCAACAGCAGAGCAGATCGCCAAGGCGCCCAAGGTCGCCCTGCACGAGCACCTCGACGGTGGCGTACGCCCGGCCACGATCGTCGAGATCGCCCGGGAGATCGGTCACGATCTGCCGGCCACGGATGCTGAGTCGCTGGGTGCCTGGTTCGAGGAGTCCTCGAGCTCGGGCTCCCTGCCGCGCTACCTCGAGACGTTCATCCACACGGTCGCGGTCATGCAGCGCCCGCAAGACCTTGCGCGCGTTGCCCGCGAGTCGGTGCTCGACCTGGCCGGCGACGGTTGCGTCTACGCCGAGCTGCGCTGGGCGCCCGAGCAGCACCTGTCCGCCGGGCTGACCCTCCGCGAGACCGTCGAGGCGGTGCAGGCGGGCATCGACGAAGGACGGGCCGAGGCCGCTGCCGCGGGCAACCCGATCGTCGTGGGGCAGCTGCTCACCGCAATGCGTCACGCCAAGCGGGGCCAGGAGATCGCCGAGATCGTGGTGGAGTACCGCGACCGAGGAGTCGCCGGCTTCGACATCGCCGGTGCCGAGGACGGCTATCCGCCGATCCTGCACCTCGAGGCCTTCGAGTACCTCCGCCGCGAGAACGCGCACTTCACGATCCATGCCGGCGAAGCATTCGGCCTGCCGTCGATCTGGCAGGCGATCCAGCGCTGCGGCGCCGAGCGCCTGGGCCATGGCGTACGCATCGTCGACGACATCGACTTCGACGCCCCCGGCGGGCCGGTGCTCGGTCGGCTGGCGGCGTACGTGCGCGACCGCCGCATACCTCTGGAGATGTGCCCGTCATCCAACATGCAGACACATGCCGTTCCCGACATGAAGTCCATCGCCGATCACCCGATCGGCAAGCTCAAGGATCTCGGCTTCCGCGTCACCGTCAACTGCGACAACCGGCTGATGAGTGGCACCTCGATGAGCCGCGAGATGCAGCTCCTGGTCGATGCGTTCGGCTACTCCACCGACGATCTGCGATGGTTCACGATCAACGCCATGAAGAGCGCTTTCCTCCCGTTCGACGCGAGGCTCGCGCTCATCAACGACTTCATCAAGCCGGCCTACGCCGCTTTGTAATCTGCGACTCCCGCATCGCACGGGGCGACGTCGCGCAATTCAAGGAATGTTCGACAAACCTTCGCCAATCGCTTGACTCGATAGATTGTTAGCGTTAACAATCTGTACACGACGGATGTGCTCCGGGTCACAGAACGGAGCTCATCAGTGGCGAAGACGGATCCTCTCCCGGGGAGATGTCTTCGATGCAATCGGATGTCCGCCCGAACGCATCAACGAATCTCCCGGGGTCGAACGACCCTGGGTGCCATCCCAGATGGAGGAAAGCAGTGTTCAAGAATCTGATGGTCGCGTCAGCGGCCGTAGTGTTCGCCGGCAGCCTGGCTGCCTGCGGCAGCAGTGACGGCGGTTCGGGCGATGCGGGCAGCTCCGACGAGATCAAGATGGGCTTCGCGCAGGTCGGCGCCGAGAGTGGCTGGCGTACGGCAAACACCAAGTCGATCCAGGCCTCAGCCAAAGAAGCCGGCATCGAGCTCAAGTTCTCCGATGCGCAGCAGAAGCAGGAGAACCAGATCAAGGCGATCCGCTCCTACATCCAGCAGAAGGTCGACGTCATCGCGTTCAGCCCTGTCGTCGAGACCGGCTGGGACACCGTGCTGCAGGAAGCCAAGCGCGCCAAGATCCCGGTGATCCTGACTGACCGTGCCGTCGACTCCAAGGACACGTCGCTCTACAAGACGTTCCTTGGATCCGACTTCGTCCTTGAGGGCAACAAGGCAGGCCAGTGGGTCGTCGACAATGCGGCCACCAACGACGTCAACAAGGACGGCAAGATCAACGTCGTCGAGATCCAGGGCACCACTGGTGCCGCTCCCGCGATCGACCGCAAGGAAGGTTTCGAGGACAAGATCTCGGCCGACCCGAAGATCAAGATCGTCGCTTCGCAGACGGGTGACTTCACCCGCGACGGCGGCAAGAAGGTCATGGAGGCCTTCCTGAAGTCACAGAAGGACATCGACGTCGTCTTCGCACACAACGACGACGAAGGTCTCGGCGCGATCGAGGCGATCGAGGCGGCGGGGCTCAAGCCCGGCACCGACATCAAGATCATCACGATCGACGCCGTCAAGGACGGAATGACCGCACTCTCCGAGGGCAAGATCAACTACATCGTGGAGTGCAACCCGCTCCTCGGTCCGCAGCTGATGGAGCTGGCCAAGAAGGTCGTCGCCGGTGACGAGGTTCCGCCGCGCGTCGAGACCAAGGAAGGCGAGTTCGACCAGGAGCAGGCCAAGGCCGTCCTGGCTGACCGTCAGTACTGAGCAACTCAAGCAAAGGGGCCCTGCGTCGCAGGGCGCAGGGCCCCACCCACTTCTTCCCAGACAAGAGAGATCCAGATGACAGCCGAAGCTGCGCAAGCGACGCGGACGCAGCCCGTCGTGGAGATGAGCGGCGTGTCAGTGAGCTTCCCCGGCGTCAAGGCGCTGCAGTCGGTGGGCATCACGCTGCGAGCCGGCGAGGTCCACGCGCTGATGGGCGAGAACGGCGCAGGCAAGTCCACGCTGATCAAGGCGCTCACGGGTGTCTACTCGATCGATGAGGGCACGATCGTCGTCGGCGGCGAGCCACGTACGTTCCACAGCCCCGCTGAATCCCAGGCTGCTGGCATCAGCACGGTCTACCAAGAGGTCAACCTCTGCACCAATCTCACGGTCGCGGAGAACATGCTGCTCGGCCGGGAGCCTCGGTCATTTGGACGCATCGACACCCGCGAGATGAACCGGCGTGCAGGTGACGTCCTGACCCGGCTCGGACTCGACATCGATCCGAAGTCGCAGCTCGGCACGCACCCCATCGCCATCCAGCAGCTGGTGGCAATCGCCCGCGCGGTCGACATCGACGCAGAGCTGCTGATCCTCGACGAGCCCACCTCCAGCCTGGATGCCGACGAGGTCGCCAAGCTGTTCGAGGTCATGCGCACGCTCCGTGACAACGGTGTCGCGATCGTCTTCGTCTCACACTTCCTTGACCAGGTCTTCGAGATCTCCGACCGTATGACGGTCCTGCGCAACGGTCAGCTCGTGGGCGAGTACGTCACCGCTGGCACGACGCAGCTGGAAGTCGTGAAGGCGATGATCGGCCGTGAGCTCGAGACGCTCGAGAAGATCGAGCAAGCGGCCGAGGAACACACCGTCAAGGCGCAGGGTGCCCCGCTCATGGAGGTCCTCCAGCTGGGCCGCAAGGGCAGCGTGGAAGCCATGGACCTCAAGGTCTACGAGGGCGAGGTGATCGGCGTCGCCGGTCTGCTTGGCTCGGGGCGTACCGAGCTCGCCCGCCTGCTCTTCGGCGCCGACACCGCCGACGGCGGCGACACCAAGATGCGGTCCAAGCGCATCAAGCTGCGCACACCTCGTCAGGCCATCGACCACAAGATTGCGTTCTCCAGCGAGAACCGCCGCTCCGAGGGAGTCATCGGCGACCTTTCGATCGCCGACAACATGGTGCTCGCGCTGCAGGCTTCCCGCGGCTGGCTTCGGCCGATTCCGACCAAGACCAAGGACCGACTGGTCCGCAAGTACATCGACGCTCTCGACATCCGGCCGGCCGAGCCCCAAGCGCTCATGCGCAACCTCAGCGGCGGCAACCAGCAGAAAGTGCTTCTAGCCCGCTGGCTCATCACCGAACCCGAGCTGCTGATTCTCGACGAGCCGACGCGTGGCATCGACATCGGGGCCAAGGCCCAGATACAGCAGCTCGTGACCGACCTCGCGAAGGACGGTATGTCCGTCGTGTTCATCTCCGCCGAGCTCGAGGAGGTCTTGCGACTCAGCGACCGACTCGTGGTGATGCGCGACCGCCGCAAGATCGACGAGCGACCCAACAGGGACATATCGGTGTCAGACATCCTCGAGATCATTGCGGGAGAGGCGCGCGTCGATGCGTAACTTCACTCGCCATGCCCTGTTCTGGCCGCTGCTCGCACTGGTGCTGCTGCTCGTGCTCAATCTGACGCGTACGCCTGACTTCTTCTCGATCCGCGTCCAGGACGGGCACCTCTACGGCAGCCTGATCGACATTCTTCGCAACAGTGCGCCGACGCTGCTGATCGCGCTCGGCATGACGCTCGTGATCGCGACCCGCGGCATTGACCTCTCGGTGGGGGCGGTCGCGGCGATCTCCGGTGCAGTCGCGTGCACCTACCTGGCAGGCTCGCCCGACGAGTCCACGGCGGGCCGCGCGATCGTCGCGATGACCATGGCCGTGGGAGTCGCCATTCTCCTGGGTGTCTGGAACGGATTCCTGGTCTCGGTGCTCGGGATCCAGCCGATCATCGCGACCCTGGTGCTCATGACGGCAGGCCGCGGTCTTGCGATGCTGATCACCGACGGCCAGATCACCACGGTTCACAACGCGCTGTTCAAGAAGGTGAGCACGGGATTCGTGCTGGGCCTGCCCATCGCGATACTCATCGCCCTGGCTGTCTTCGCGATCACCGCGGTGCTGACCCGCCGCACTGCGCTGGGCATGCTGATCGAGGCGGTCGGCATCAACCCAGAAGCGAGCCGGCTCGCCGGGGTGCGGGCACGTACGATCACCTGGACGGTTTACGTCTTCGTGGCGTTCTGCTCTGGTATCGCGGGTCTGATGATCGCGTCCAACACCAGCGCCGCGGACGCCAATGCCGCCGGGCTGTTCATCGAGCTCGATGCGATCCTCGCAGTCGTCATCGGTGGCACGTCCCTGGCGGGAGGCCGCTTCTCCCTGACAGGCACGCTGATCGGCGCGATGTTCATCCAGACCCTCGCGACGACGATTCCGACGATGGGCATCCCGGCCGAGACCAACTATCTGTTCAAGGCAGTCGCGGTCATCGTGGTCTGCCTGCTCCAGTCGCCCAGGGCCCGCGAGGCGCTGTCCGTACGCCGACCGTCCCCGCTGGCGAAGGGAGCGGCCGCATGAGCGAGCTCCAGCTGGGGGTCCCCCCACGAGCCCTGCGAGTAGGGGGCGCGAATTGTGAGGCAGCAGTCATCGCGTTGCCTCCATGCCGTGGCTCTTTTCGGGAGGTAACGCGATGAGCGCGCAGACACCCACGATCAAGGACCTCGGCAGCTCACTGCCCGACTCGATCCGCCGATTCACACCTC
>CAWKHC010000001.1:0-30556 GCA_963849475.1 uncultured Actinomycetota bacterium | reverse complement strand
ACTTCGTCGAGACATCGGTACGACCAGCGGCGAGCGCTTGCTCGACTCCGGTCTTCCATGAGTCATCGCCGATCAGCCATGCAAAGCTGTCGGTCTGCAGAGCAAGGAGCTCTGGTACCTCAAGCGGTTCTGCAATTTTGGCGAACGAGATGCGACGGGGCTGAACAGGTGCTGTGGTGCGCGAGGCGGCCAAGAGGGGTCCTTCCAAGGGCTCGCAGGCGGGTGGCTCAGTGAGACGTGCTTCCGCGCACGCCAATCGACCCCGGTCAAGGGGCGCCATCCAACCAGCATTTGAAGGAGGGCATAGCGAGGCGAGCGCGAAAGATCATAGTAACCCGCTTGACACACCGAAAGCAAGGGCGGGTCTTGACAATCATCAATCGGTAGGGGACGCTATTTGGCTTTTTGCGGTGAAAGTTTCACATTTTCGTTGCATTTGGAGCGACTACGTGCTGCGTCAAACCGCCCGTATGTCATCCACGAGCCAGGCGCCATCTCGATGAACCATCTTCACCGTGATGCGGTTGCCGATGACATCGGGATCCTTGGCGCCGTCGACCAGACGGGCCTGGTCGAGGAACACCAGGACGTTGACCGTGCCGGGTGAGCACTCGTCGCCGCAGCTGAGCGCAGCGGCATTGCGGCTCACCGCCTGCACCTGCACCTTGCGCTGCGGTGCGATGTCGTCCAGCGCCGGTGCGATCTTCTCGAAGTCCGTGGCAAACGACGACGTCATGAGCTTCTTGGAGTCGGTCAGGTGCTCATCGAGCTTGTTGTAGGTGTAGGAGAAAATCGTCTCGGCGGCGGCACTGGCAGCTGAGGACGCAGCCTTCTCGCTCGACTCACGTGCCCCGTCGTCGTTGGTGATGTCCTGCAGACCCTGGAAGGCAAGCACTCCGCCGACAACGAGCGAGGCCAGGGCCACGAGAGCGGCGGGAATCAGCCAGCGCAGGTCCCGTCGCACGACGGAGCTGGCAACTGCTGTCTCAAGTGAGGCAGCACGCGGTGCTGCGGCCGGCCTGGGCGCAACGGTCGCAACCTTCTTGGCCGGTGCGGCGGTCTTTGCTGTCGCAACCTTCTTGGCCGGTGCGGCGGTCTTTGCTGTCGCAACCTTCTTGGCCGGTGCGGCGGTCTTTGCTGTCGCAACCTTCTTGGCCGGTGCGACCTTCTGGGGGGCCGCCTTCTTGGCGGGAGACTTCTTCGCCGACGGAGCCTTCGCCGCAGTCTTCTTGACCGTTGCCTTCTTCGCGGTCGCCTTCTTCGCGGCCGGGTTGCTCTCGCCTGCGATACGCCGACGCCTGCTGGGTCCGCCTACGTCGCTCATTTTGCCCCCTCAGTTGTGCTCGCGGAAGGCGCCGGCGCGGTGGGGTCACCGGCAGTTGCCGTCACGGCAGCCACGCTCTCGAAGTTGGACACAAGCCACTCATCGCCGGACTTGGTGAAGGAGAGCTTCCAGCGGAAGCGTCGAACGACAGCAGCCTTGTTGTCGGTGTTGGTGATGGTCGCGTCGACCGCCACGATGGCCTCGGCGGAGTCCTCATCGATGCTCTCGATCGCAACGCCGCGGACCTTGGCCTCACCGCTCTTCTGCTTCCTGCTCTTGAGCGCCTTGAACACCGCATTCGTGACCTGGACGAACTGAGCGTCGTACTTCGAGGTGAGCAGTCCCTTGAGTCGCTTCTGGTAGTCGGCCAACTGAGCGACGTCGTACGTGTTGTAGGCCGTGGCGAAGTCCCTGGCACGTGAGATCACGGCTTCGCGGTCGGAGCCAGCGTAGGTGTCATCTCCGCCGACCACCTTGGGCAGGAACACGCCAAGGAGGGCGAGGACAAGGCCTAGAGCCGTGGCGGTGCCAAGGATTCGAACGACTCGCGGGCGGCTTGACCAGGTGGTCCTTGGGTCAGGGTTCAGCGTGCTGCTGGTCCGAGCAGAAGCCACTTCCAGGAGTCCTTTCCGGATGCCACCGGGCCTTGGGCCGCATATGAACCGGAGTCACTGTTTGCGGCCGAACGCTTGAGGACAGTCTTGTTCGACTGTCGCGCGATGTGATTGTCCTCGACCTTACAGTCCAGGGTTGTATCGAAGTCCCTGTCGCTGATGATGCTTTCCTCGCGGCGCTGACGATAGCCCGACTCGTCCCCACCGTTCTCGGCGTACGTGCACACGGGCGCTGGGGGAACGCCACCGGTGAATACCAATCCGAACTTCGCGTTGTATTCGGTCTTGCCACCCTCTTGCCTCGGTTCGAGGACCGAGAACGAGCCCTCCACGAGGTAGGGGTAGAGCACGAAGATTGACTGTAGGCCGAGCACGTTCTGCGACAGTGGCCGGTTGGCGGTGACCAAGTCGTTGACAGCCTTGCCCAACGTCGCGGCGTTCTCGTCAACGACCTGACGCAGCGTCCTTGCGCTGACGCTGCCTTTGTCGAGCAGACGACGGAGGTCGGGGTCGGCCTCTACGAAGCTGTCGGAGAACAGTCGGAGGTTCTTGGAGAACGTGGCGAGCGCGCCCTGCTTGTCGATCTGGGTCTGCAGGACCGTGTCGGAACCACGGATCAGCGCCCGAGTGACATCGATGTTGTCGTCAGCTTCCTTGATGAACGCCGACGACGTGTCCAAAATCGTTGCGAGATCTGTGCCGGTGCTCTCGAAGGCCTGACCGAGCTCGTCGACGACGGTGCGCAGGTCGTCGGTGTTGATCGACCGGACGAGGTCGTTGGTGTCGACCAGCAGAGTTGTCGTGTCGATCGGGATGCGCGTGTTCTTGACCGAGATCGCCGTCCCCTTGGTGAGATACGGTCCTGACCGGCTGCGGGGCTGCAGGTCGACGAACTGCTCGCCGATCGCCGACTTGTTCGCCACGACCGCAAGCAGATCTGCCGAGATCTTGGGAGCATCGTTCTCGATGTCGAGGGTCGCGCGCACGCCGTCGTCCTTGAACTCGAGCTTGCCGACCTTGCCGACAGGAATGCCTCGATAAGTCACCTGGGCGCCGGAGAAGATTCCGCCGGAGTCGGCGAACTGCGCCGTGACCGGGAAGCTGCGATCGACGAAGAGTCGGTCGACCTGCGCGTACCGACCGCCCACAAAGGCGCCGCCGAGCAACGTGACTATCGCGAAGATGACGAGCTGGATCTTGGTAAGCCTGGAAATCATGGCGCCACCAGTCCCATCATGAGCCGAGCAAGCTCCGTGTCTGCGGCGCTGGCAGCTGGTGCTCGGCACCGACCCATCAATGAACAGAAGCTGGGCAGCTCGAGACCGCCGGCCGTGCTCGCGCTGGGTGACGCTTCGGGGTTCGGCGTGAGCCCAGTTGCCCCCGGCGCTGCAGGGAGCTGGAGGTCACCCAGGTCGAGGCCGGGGATGAGCTCGAGCAGAGTCGGCGCGGACGCGGAATCGGCGGGTGACGCCGGCGAGACATCGGTACCGGCGAAGCCGTTGAGCACGTTCGTCAGCTGTTCAGCGTTGATGTCGACGCCAAGTGAGAGGTTGGCGAAGTCGCCGAAGCACGCGCCTTCCTTGATCGAGTCGCGCGGGTCTGGCTCGTCGATGCACTTGCCGGATGCGGCGGCGTAGGTATTGCCGACAAATCCGTCAGTGAACGGGTAGGTCAGCAGCGCCTTGGTGGCGAATGCGAGGTCGTCTCCAGCTTTCGACAAGTTCGTGAGCGTCGGGACCAGCGCCTTGAAGTCTGCAACCGTGTCGTCCTTGGACTTACGGATCACGCCCGTCGCGACGTCTCCGAGACGCTTGAGCGACTCGAGGAGCTTGACCAGGTCATCACGCTGGCTGTTGATGACCGTCAAAGCCTCGGGAAGGTCGTCGAGTGCACCAGTGATCGCCGACTTCTGCTTGTTGGTCTCGACGGCGAGGTTGTTGACCTTTTCGAGTGACGTAAGCAGCGCGGCCTTGTTGTTGTCGAGCTGCGTCAAGAACTGCGTCGTCGAGCTGATGAGTTCCTTGACCTCGGGCTCGTTGTCACCGAGAGCAAGGTTGAGCTCCTTGATGATCGTGTTGGTCTTCTCAATGCCGCCGCCGTTGAAGAGCAGCGATGCAGCACCGAGTACTTCCTCGATCTCGGGATTGCGGCCGGCTCGGTCGAGTGGAATCACGTCGCCGTCGCTCAGCGTGCCGGAGGCACCTGTCTTTGGTGCGGCCAACGAGACGAACTTCTCGCCGAGCAGGCTCGTCTGGCGGATCGTGGCTTCGGCGTTGTCAGGGAGCTTGGTGTCCTTGTTGACCTTGACGGTCACCAGGGCGGTCCAGCCGTTGAGCTTGATGTCGGTCACCTTGCCGACCGCGATGTCGTTGACGCGGACTGCGCTCTGCGGGACGAGGTCAAGGACGTCACGGAACTCGACCTTGACGGTGTAGGGCTTTTCACCGAGATCCGCGCCACCCGGCAATGGGAGCTTGTAAGGCGAGAAGCCACAGCCGCTCACGCCCATCGCCACAACTGCCGTGAGCGCTGCTGCACGGAGAAGTCTCATCAGTTCACCGCCAACATCTCAGCGACGGTGGAGTTGTACGGCTCCGGTGCCGAGGCGGCCGCAGCGCGTGGCAGGGGCAAATCGGGAGCGGGCGGCAGAGCGCCGAGCAGTCCGGCGAGTGATGCGCACAGACCGTTGCCGGCGAGCGTCTCGCCGAGCAGGTTGCAGACCAGGCTGGCCGGGTTGCTCAACGATTGGAAGACGAGCTCAGGGATGTTGGCCTTGGTGTCGAGCGTGCCGGACGTTCCGTTGTAAGCCAGCGCGATGTTCGTGAGCGCAGTAGGGGCGTTAACTGTGATCTCCTCGAAGTCTGCCTTGTGCTTGGCCAGCAGAGCCGCGAGCGTGCCGATGTTGTCGATATTGTCCTTGAGCGCCCCGCGGTTTTCCTCGACCAGTGAGTTGACGTCGACCAGAGCGATGCTCAACGCCTTGAGCGTCGCAGCCAGGTCTTCGCGCTCGCCCGCGAGCACTTTGGAGACCTGCGCCGTGCTGTCGTTGAACGAACGCACGGTGGCGTCATTGGTGCGCAGCAGCGTGACGAACTCCTCGACCTCTCGCAGACTGCCGAACAACTCTTCCTTGTTGTTGGAGAGTGTCGTACTGAGCTTGCCGAAGTTGCGGATCGTTTGGTTGAGCTGTGCTCCCTGCCCATCGAGCTGCTTGGCGGAGTCGCCGATGAAGCTGCTCAGGGCGCCGTCCTTGTTGGCACCCTTGGGGCCAAGAGCCACGGCGAGGTCATCGAGTGATTGGTAGATCGCGTCGAGCTCGATCGGTACGGCGGACTTGCCGATCGGCAGGAACGCGTTGTCCTTGAGCGTGGCGCCACCGTCGTAGGCCGGCGCGAGCTGGATGAAGCGGTCGCCCACGATCGAGGGAGACACGACGACAGCCTTGACGTCGATCGGGAGCTTCACGTCGCCGTCGTAGGAGATCTTGGCCCGTACGACCTCGCCGCGAGGTGTGAGCGTCTCGACGCGGCCCACGGGTACACCGAGGATCTTGACGTCGGATCCTTTGTAGACCGAGTTGGTCTGCTCGAAGTCGACCGTGAGGTAATGCTTGCCGTCGCCCTTGTTGATGACGATCGCCGCCGCGGCGAGCAGGACCAGCACGATGAAGGCCGTGAGGATCTTGGATATGCCCGAGAATCGCTGGGCCAGCCCGTTGATGCTCATGTCGCCACCTCCGACAAGAACCCACGATGTGGAGGCGTCGGCATGATCTCAGTCTTGATGATTCGCGCCCCCTGCTCGGCGCTATTGGTTCGTGGGCATGGGCACTTGGCCTCGCGGGGGGACCCCCAGCTGCGCTCGCTCATTTGCCTGCCCCCTCAATCGCGTCTTGAAGCTGCTTCTTGAGGCCACCGACACCGACGCCGCCGAGATAGTTGTCGAACCAGGGGCCGGTGCCGAGCGCGCTGGCGAATCCGCGGAGGAAGCCAGGATACTGGCGGAGCGCCTCGTCGAGGGCGGCTTCGTTCTTGGTGAGCATGCCGGTGACCACCAGCAGCTGGTCGAGCGCCGGCTTGAGGTCCGCCTTGGTGCCCTTGACCAGCGCACTGAGCTCCTTGGAGATCGCCTGGGTCGAGACCAGAAGCCGGTGAATCGAGTCGCGCCGATCGCTGATTGCCTTGAACAGCACGTCTGAGTCCTCGAACAACGTCACCAGCTCGTCGTTGCGGGAGTTGAGTACCCCGGTGACCTTCTTGAGACTGGTCAGCAGAGTGTTGATCTGAGTGTCACGTGCCGCAAGATTGACCGAGAGGTCGGAGACTCCCTGGATCGCTCCGCGGAACTCCTTGGGCGTCTTGGCCGCGATGTCGCCGAGCGTCGTGAGGGCTTCGGCCAGCTGCGGGACGTCGAGTGCGTCGGTGGTCTTGCTGAGATCGGAGAACGCCTGCACGACGTCGTAGGGAGCGATCGTCCGCGCGAGCGGGATCGTGGCGCCCTTGGGCAGCTGACCGGATCCCTTGGGGGTGATCGCGAGGTATTCGGCACCGAGCAGCGTACGCACACGGATGTCAGCACCGGTCTGCGTGCCGAAATCGACGCCCTTGTCGATCTTGAAGGTGACGAGCACCTTGTTGCCGTCAAGCTGGATCTTGTTGACCTTGCCAACGGAGACACCTGCCACGCGTACTTCGTTGCCGGTCTTGAGCGCACCGATCTCGGCGAACTGGGCGTGATAGGTGTCGCCACTGCCGATGATCGGCAGGCGGTCGGCACGGAACGCGGCAAGCATCATCAGGGCGATCACGGCGATGCCGATGACGCCGATGACCACCGGGTTGCGCTCACGGAAGGGAGTAATCATTTGGTGTACCCCGGCTGATTGCATCGTTCGCCGCCGACGGCCAGTCCACTGTCGCCGGTGAGGTCGAGCTTGGTCTCGGGCAGGATCACGGTGGTGCCGACCTTGACCTCAGGGAGCGTGATGCTGCCCTGCACCTCGCACAGGAAGAAGTTGAACTCAGAGCCCGACGATGAGGCGTTGCCGAGCTTCTGAATCTTGATCGGGAAGATCTTGATCGAGTTCTCGATCGTGCTGAGGTTCTTGGGGGTGCTGAGCTTCTTGGTCAACGAATTGAGCTGCTTGATGTCCTCGACAAGGGCCGGACGTCCTTGGACCAGGAGATCAGACGTCTCGTCGGTGAGGTCGGAGATCGCGTCGACCGAGTTGAGGATGGCGTCTCGATCGTCCTTGAGCCCGGTGACGAACTGCTGCAGCGTGTCGATCGTGTCGGTCAGTTCCTGGTCGCGGCTGCCCACAGTGTCGAGCACCTCGCTCAGATTGGTGATGACATCACCGATGAGCTGATCGCGACCCGCGAGCGTGTTGGTCAGCGACGAGGTGCGCGCGAGGAGGTTCTGAACGTTGCCGCTCTCACCCTGCAACGTCTGCACGATCTCGTACGCGAACTTGTTTGTGTCACCCGGCGACAGCGCCTGGAAGACGGGCTTGAACCCGTTGAGCAGCACGTTGAGGTCGAGAGCTTCTTGCGTGCGCTCCTCCGGGATGACACTTCCGGGCTTGAGCGTCGTCTTGGCACCTTCGGCGCCCTGGTTGAGCGAGATGTAGCGCTGGCCGACGAGGTTGCGGAATTTGATCGTCGCGAACGTGTTGGCTGTGAGCGGCACGTCGGCGTCGACCCCGAACGTCACGAGGGCCTTGTCGCGGTTGACGATCTCGACCTTCTGGACCGAGCCGACCGCCACACCCGCGATACGAACGTCGTCACCTTTGGCCATTCCGGTCACGTCGCTGAAGACTGCCTTGTAGGACTCGCGGTCACCGAACGAGCCGTTGCTCAGCGTCAACGCAAGGATCAACGTCGAGATGCCGGTGAAGGCGAAGAAGAAGCTGAGCTTGATGGCTGCGGAGATGGACTCCCCGTCGATCTGCTTCATGAAAGTGACACCCCCGATCCGCGGAGCATGGGGCTGACCAGCAACGACCCGATGTCCGGAACGTCGGACGGGTCGATGCCGAGGCGCGCACCGAGCAGGATGTTGAGCTCGGAGCGTTCGCTCGCCGAGTCGATACCGTAGACGCTCGGCTGCACCAGATCGCCCAGCGACACCGCAGCGGAGCGGTTGAAGTCGGCGGGTTCACCGAACTTCCCACGCAGGCCAGGGATGAGGGAGTGAGGGCTCTTGATGCCGACAAGCTTGTAGACCGAGGCCGGGATGGTGAAGGGGTCGTCCTGTGTGGAGGAGGACTCGTCACCCTTGTTGATCTCGTTGAGATCGAGGCAGGACGGGGCGGCAGCGTTGTCTGCGCGGATGTCATCGCCGTTCTTGGGAGGCGCACCTGTCGATGCCGCATCGAACCTGTCCTTGGTCGCGACGAGGTTCTCGTTCTTGGGATCGTTCGGGTCTGAGTTGTTGTAGAAGTAGGTATCCGGCTGCGCGATGACCTCGACGTTGATGTGCAGCATGCCTTCACGGTAGGCACTGTCGAGTCGCGGAATGAGCTTGCCCATTGCCTTGAGGAAACAGGGGAACGTCGTCGAATAGGTGCCGACGGTCTCGAGGACCGGACGGCTCTCCTTGGCAAGCGTCGCCAGGGTCTCGCCGTTGTCCTTGGTGAACTCCGTCAGGCTGTCGGACAGCTTGGTGCCCTCGTCGAAGAACGCCGTCAGCTGCGACTTCTTGGCCACGATCGTGTTGCCGGTCGTCACGGTGTTGCGCAGGAACTCGCCGAGGTCCGGCATCGCGTTGGCATAACCATCGGCCACGGTGCCGAACTTGACCAGGTCATTGACGAGCTGTGGCACATCAGGGTTGGTCTTCTGCAGGAGGCTGTTGGCCTGGACGAGCGTCTCGCCCAGCTGCTTGCCTCGTCCTTCGAGTGCCGAGGAGACGGCCGAAAGGGTGTAGGACAGGTTGGCCGGGTCGACCGCGTCGAGCAACGGGTAGAGGTCGTTGAGCAGTGTCTCGACCTCGATCGGCACATCAGCCTTAGTGATCGTGTCGCCAGCCTTGAGTGACTGGCCAGTCAGCTGCTCGGGCGGGATCAGGGCGACATACTTCTCACCGAACAGGGTCTTGGGGATCAGCTGTGCCGTGACGCCTGCGGGCACGTCCTTGATCAGCTTGGGGTTCATGCCGAGCTTGAGCTTGACGCCGGCCCCGTCGGATTCGACCTTGCGGACTTCGCCGACGATCACGCCGCGAAGCTTGATGTCGGCGTTCTGCGGCAGGTTGACGCCGGTCGTGTCGGTCTTGAGCGTGACGGCGTCGTAGTTGACGAACGTCTTGTTGAAGAACGCGTAGGTGACCCAGAGGACGAAGATCAGCATCGCGATGAACGCAGCGCCGAGAACCTTCAGTGAGAGGGAGCGTTCGAGCACGGGTGTACGAGCCATGGGTCAGCCCGCCAATCTGACGGTCACGTTGGTGCCCCAGATCGCCATGGAGGCGAGCAGGTCGACCACGTTGATCGCGACGATCGACGTACGGACTGCGAGTCCCACAGCAACGCCAACGCCTGCAGGTCCACCGCTGGCGTAGTAGCCGTAGTAGCAGTGGATCATGATGACGACGACGGCGAAGATGAGGACCTTGGCGAACGACCATAAGACGTCTTGCGGTGGCAAGAACGTCGTGAAGTAGTGGTCATAGGTTCCCGCGCTTTGACCATTGATCTTGGTGATCGTCAGCCTCGTGGCGAAATAGGACGACAACAGGCCGACGATGTAGAGCGGGACGACGGCGACGAGCCCGGCGATGACGCGCGTCGTGACCAGGAACGGCAGCGACGGGATCGCCATGACCTCGAGGGCGTCGACCTCTTCGCTGATGCGCATGGCGCCGAGCTGGGCGGTGAAGCCGCAGCCAACGGTTGCGGCGAGCGCGATGCCGGCAACGATCGGGGCGATCTCACGAGTGTTGAAGTAGGCCGAGACGAAGCCAGTAAGTGCGGCAGTGCCGAGCTGGTCCAGCGCTGCGTAGCCCTGGATGCCGACCTCGGTGCCGGTGAAGAAGCACATTGCGGTGATGACGCCGACCGTGCCACCGATGACCGCCAGCGAGCCCGATCCGAGCGCGACCTCGGCGAGGAGTCGGATGATCTCCTTGCCGTAGTTGGCGATCGTACGAGGCACCGACTTGATGACCCGGAGGTAGAAGAGCATCTGACGGCCGAGGTCGTCGATCGCTCCATTGAGCTTGCCCGGGATGCCCGCGACTGCGGACAGAGCTGTCTTGTCAGTCATCGTCACATCCCCTTGGGCGGAACGAGCTGGATGTAGATCGCCGAGATGAAGAAGTTGACGATGAACAGGAGGGTGAACGTGATGACGACTGCTTCGTTGACCGCGTCGCCGACGCCCTTGGGGCCGCCCTTGGCATTCATGCCCTTGTAGGACGCGACGATTGCGGCGATGAAGCCGAAGATGAGGGCCTTGATCATGCCTTGATACATGTCAGGGAGCTGGGCGAGCGCGGTGAAGGACGCCAGATAGGCGCCAGGTGTGCCGTCCTGCAGCACGACATTGAAGACATATCCGCCGGCGACGCCGACCACCGTGACCAGGCCATTCAGGAACACGGCGACGAGCATGCAGGCAAGAACGCGGGGAACGACGAGGCGCTGGATCGGGTCGATGCCGAGCACCATCATGGCGTCGAGCTCTTCGCGGATGCGGCGTGCTCCGAAGTCAGCTGCGATGGCGGAACCGGCGGCGCCCGCGATGAGCAGGGCGGTTGCGATGGGGCCCGCTTCGCGTACGACCGCGAGAACTGCAGCGGAGCCGGTGAACGACTGGGCACCGAACTGCTTGATCAGGCCGCCGACCTGCAGCGCGATGACGGCGCCGAACGGAATGGCCACAAAGGCGGTCGGGATGATGGTCACCTTGACGATGAACCACGCCTGAAGGAGGAACTCCTTCAACTGGAACGGTCGCCTGAAGAGCGCGACGACGACGTCGAGCGCAAAGGCGAACAGGTTGCCGGCGACCCTCGCGGGACCGGCGATAACAGCATTGCTCACGCTGTCATCCCGTCGTCCGCCGGCTGGGGGTCAATCACGCAGCACCGCCAGCACGCAACGGCACCTTTGCGCCGAAGGAGCCAGCGGGTGCGGTCACACCGTTCTCGCGGCACCAGGCGCCTGCCTCACGCTGTGCACGACGCGGACGACCGTCCGACGGCTCAAGCTGCAGCGGCACGGGCGGAAGAGGGGGCATTTCGATGCCCTGTTCCGAAGCCAGCTCGTCGGCGTCCTTTTCTTCGGACATGCCGATCGGGCCGACGGTCTGGGCATTGAGGAACTGGGCAACGACCGGCTCATCGGAGGTCAGCAGCATCTCGCGCGGACCGAACATCGCCAGGTGGCGGTGGTAGAGCAGGCCGATGTTGTCAGGCACCGTACGGGCGGTGTTGACGTCGTGCGTCACGATCAGGAACGTTGCGTCGATCTGCGCGTTCAGGTCGATGAAGAGCTGGTTGATGTATGACGTGCGGACCGGGTCGAGGCCGGAGTCAGGCTCATCGATCAGCAGGATCTCGGGGTCGAGGACCAGGGCGCGGGCGAGACCGGCGCGCTTGCGCATACCGCCGGAGATCTCACCGGGAAGCTTGTTCTCGGCGCCGACCAGACCGGTCAGCTCCATCTTGTCCATGACGATCTTGCGGATGTCGGACTCGGACTTGCGCGTGTGCTCGCGCAGAGGGAAGGCCACGTTGTCGTAGAGATCCATCGAGCCGAACATGGCGCCGTCCTGGAACAGCACGCCGAAGAGCTTGCGGATCTCGTAGAGATCCTTCTCCGAGCAGTTGGCGATGTCGGTGCCTTCGATGAACACGTGACCGGCGTTGGGCTTCAACAGGCCGATCAGGGTCTTGAGGAAGACGGACTTACCGGTGCCCGACGGTCCGAGCATCACGGAGATCTCACCGGCCGGAAGCGTCAGTGACACGTCTGCCCAGATGGTCTGGCTGCCGAACTTCTTGGTCAAGCCCTCGACGACTACTTCAACGCCCACGGACGGCCCTCCTCGTACGCGTGGTTCGCCGGATTGTCCGACGAGAACTGGTTCATCTTAGATCGGTGACCTGAGACACACTGCCTAACGAGAAATTGCACCTGAGGTTACGAGTGAACGACCTCGGATGAACGGCTCGTTACTGCCCGGTAGCCGGGCAACCTGCCAAAGGTAACTCAGAGTCACATTCGACAACACCCCAAACTCCCAATTTGGACAGGAAACCGGTCCGCACATGACGAAAGGCGCCCCCTCCGAAGAGGGGACGCCTTGCGCGTGTTGCCGATCTATCTACGCAGGCTGAAAGTCACTTGACAGTGACGGTGGCGCCGGCGGCCTCGAGGGCCTCCTTGGCCTTGTCAGCCGCTTCCTTGTTGGCCTTCTCGACGACAGGCTTCGGTGCGCCCTCGACGAGGTCCTTGGCCTCCTTGAGACCGAGACCGGTGATCGTACGAACTTCCTTGATGACCTGGATCTTCTTCTCACCAGCTGCTTCGAGGATGACATCGAATTCATCCTGGTCAGCAGCGTCGGCGCCAGCAGCAGCTCCACCGGCAGCAGCCGGGGCAGCAGCCGCGGCAGCCGGAGCGGCCGCGGTGACGTCGAAGGTGTCTTCGAATTCCTTCACGAACTCAGAGAGCTCGATGAGGGTCATTTCCTTGAATGCATCCAGCAGGTCGCCGGTGCTGAGCTTCGCCATGGTGGCGTCCTTTCGTTGGAGACCCCGAGGGGGTCCCGATGTGAATCGGGCTTTCAGCCCTCGGTTGCCTCGGCGTCAGCAGACGCCTCGACTGCGGCCTCAGCGGGTGCCTCGGCTTCGGGTGCTTCAGCGGCCGCGGGGGCCCCTTCGGCAGGTGCTTCCTCGGCCACGGGGGCCTCGGCAGCGGGGGCGGCAACAGGCTCAGGGCCTGCAGCCAGGATCGACGGATCGCTGGCAGCCTTCGCCTGCAGGGCACCGAGAACTCGGGCGGCCTGCGACAGCGGGGCGTTGAACAGCGATGCGGCGTTCGACAGGCTGGCCTTCATGCCACCTGCGAGCTTGGCGAGGAGGACCTCGCGCGACTCGAGGTCGGCCAGCTTGTTGATCTCAGCAGCAGTGATGGACTTCCCGTCGAGGAAGCCACCCTTGATGATGAGGGGCGAGTTGGCCTTCGCGAAGTCGCGCAGTCCCTTGGCCGCCAGCACCGGGTCACCGGTGATGAAGGCGATCGCCGTGGGACCGGTGAGCAGGCTCGTGTCGAGGTCTACTCCCGCGTCCTTGGCGGCAATCTTGGTCAGCGTGTTCTTGGCGACGGCATAGCTCACGTTCTCGCCGAGTGAGCGCCGCAGTTCCTGCAGCTGCTTCACGGTGAGACCGCGGTACTCGGTCAGTACGGCACCGTTCGATTCGCGAAAGCTGTTCGCGAGCTCGGCTACGGCGGCTGTCTTCTCCGGGTTTGCCATGTGTCTCCTTCCAGCACCAGTGGTCGTACGAGGACTGCGGACCCCATGACTGGCATGGGACCGACACGAAAAAACGTCCCGGCGCAAGGCACGGGACGCTGAATGAACTGCGATTCGTAACCTGCGCTGGCCGCCCGTTCGGGCGCTTCGTGCGACTCGTGAGAGTCACCAACCTGCGGTCTTCGGTAGAGCCAGTCTACGGGCCGGGGTGCGCTCGACCAAATCGCCGAGACCAAGCGAGCTCTGCGAGCGGGCGTCGAGGCGGGTTGAGCGGATCGCGGCGAAGCCGCCAGGAAGGTCGGAACCTGGTGAGGTGGATGCTCAACCTGGAACAGCAAGAAGCCCGTACCGACCAAACGGTCGGCACGGGCCACTTGGGATGAAGCTGGAGGCTCAGGCCTCTTCGTCGGTCGAGTAGTTCTTGGTGCGGCTCGGGTCGATCGGAACGCCGGGACCGTTGGTGGTCGAGACGACGATCTTCTTGACGTAGCGGCCCTTGGAGCTGGCCGGCTTGAGACGCAGGACCTCGTCGAGCGCTGCACCGTAGTTGTCGGCGAGCTGCTCGGCGCTGAACGACGCCTTGCCGATCACGAACTGCAGGTTGGCGTGACGATCGACGCGGAACTCGATCTTGCCGCCCTTGATGTCACCAACAGCCTTCGCGACGTCCGTCGTGACGGTGCCGGTCTTGGGGTTGGGCATCAGGTTGCGCGGACCGAGGACGCGGCCGAGTCGACCGACCTTGCCCATCATGTCCGGCGTCGCGACGACGGCGTCGAAGTCGAGCCATCCCTCGTTGACCTTGTCGACCAGCTCGTCGGCTCCGACGTGGTCGGCTCCGGCCTCACGTGCAGCGTCGGCGTTCGCGCCGGTGGCAAAGACCAGGACCCGGGAGGTCTTGCCGGTGCCGTGCGGGAGGTTGACGGTGCCGCGCACCATCTGGTCGGCCTTGCGGGGATCGACGCCCAGACGAATGGAGACGTCCACGGTCGAGTCGTACTTCTTGCTGCCCGACTCCTTGGCCAGCGTGGTGGCCTGGAGGGGTGTGTAGAGGTTGTCGCTTGTCGATCTTGTCGGCAACCGCTCGGTATGCCTTGGTGTGCTGTGCCATCTTCTGGTTCTTCTCTCTGTTTGACCAGTCGTGGTCTGAACGGGCCCAGCCGGCCCTGCCACTACTTCTGGGTTGTTGGGTTGTTGCTAGTCCGTCGTGACGCCCATCGAGCGCGCAGTGCCCTCGACGATCTTCATGGCGGCGTCGATGTCGGTTGCGTTGAGGTCAGGCATCTTGGTCGTGGCGATCTCACGGATCTGGTCCTTGGAGATCTTGCCGACCTTTTCCTTGTGCGGGACGCCCGAGCCCTTCTGCAGACCAGCAGCCTTCTTGATCAGCTCAGCCGCGGGCGGCGTCTTGGTGATGAAGTCGAACGTGCGGTCTTCGTAGATCGTGATCTCGACCGGGACGACGTTTCCACGCATGGACTCTGTGGCCGAGTTGTAGGCCTTGCAGAACTCCATGATGTTGACGCCGTGGGGGCCGAGCGCGGTACCGACGGGCGGTGCCGGGTTGGCCATACCGGCCTGCAGCTGCACCTTGACGATGGCTGCAACTTTTTTCTTGGGAGGCATTTCTTGGGTCCTTGTGTGAATGGTTGTTGCGTGGTGGGTGCCGGTTGGCTCAGACCTTCTGGATCTGGGTGAAGCTGAGCTCGACCGGCGTTTCGCGACCGAAGATCTCGACCAGGGCCTTGACCCGCTGTGCGTCGATGTTGATCTCGGTGATGGTCGCGTGCAGCGTTGCGAACGGTCCATCGACGACCATGACCGAGTCGCCGACGATGAAGTCGGTGAACTCGACCTTGGAGGCCTTGGCCTGCTGCTTTTCGGGGGTGTCGGTTGCCGTGGCAACTTCTGCCTCCACTGCCGGGGCGAGCATGCTCTCCACCTCGGCAAGACTGAGGGGCACCGGCTGGTGGGAGTTGCCCACGAATCCGGTGACGGACGGCGTGTGGCGGACGACGCCCCACGACTCGTCGGTGAGGTCCATGCGGACCAGGACGTAGCCGGGAAGAACGGTGCGCTTGACGAGCTTGCGCTGACCGTTCTTGATCTCGGCAACCTCTTCGGTCGGCACGACGACCTCGAAGATGAAGTCTTCGGCGTTGAGCGACGTGGTGCGGTTCTCGAGGTTGGTCTTCACACGCTTCTCCATGCCGGAGTAGGTGTGGACGACGTACCAGTCGCCGATCTGGTTGTGGAGGCGCTCGCGGAACTCGGCGAGAGCGTCGGCAACCGGCTCGTCGACATCGGCAACGTCTTCTGCAACAGGAGCGTCAGCATCCTCGGCTGGTCACCTCCTCGGCTGTCGCGTCCTCGGCGGCGGCGCCGTCAACCGGGACATCCTCGACCGGAGCTGCATCTTCAGCCGGAGCCTCGTCAGCGCTCCTCGACCGGGGCTGCCTCTTCGACAGCCTCGACCGATGCCACGGCGCGTCAGTCGTCCGGAGGTCGCTGAGTCCAGCTCGGAGACCTCGTCGGTCTCGGAGCTGGTCTGCGGGTCAATGCCTTGAGTCACAAGTGATCCTTTGATGTCTTACGCGAAAATCCAGAACATGGCCTTGCCGAACCCGAAGTCGAGTCCGGCCACGATGGCCATCATGATGAGCACGAACACGAGCACGACCCAGAAGTAGTTGACGACCTGCGGACGGGTCGGCCAGACAACCTTCTTGAGCTCGGCAATGACCTGCCGGTAGAACGTGGTCGGAGACGTGCGACCAGGCTTGTTGCCAGTCACGTCATGCCGTTCGCTCACGATTCTCCTTCGTCGTACGTCGTTGTCGTCTTCACTTGCAGGGCACGAGGGACTTGAACCCCCAACCTTCGGTTTTGGAGACCGGAGCTCTACCAATTGAGCTAGTGCCCTAGGTCAACTTCACGCTGGAGCCAAACCCCCTGAGGGCATGACGATCTAGAGTGAAGATTCACCGGTGGGGTCAAGTGTACGGGGTGGGTCGCCCCCTAGTCGAACTGAGTCCGAGCGCCTCGCAGTGGCAGGATGCCGTATGGGCTTTCGCACTATCTCCTCGTTGCCCAAGGCCCATCTCCACCTGCACTTCACCGGATCGATGCGGCACTCGACACTGCTCGAGCTGGCTGAGCGCGACGGCATCCGACTCCCGCTGTCGCTGACGGAGGAATGGCCTCCCCAGCTTGTCGCCACCGACGAGAAGGGCTGGTTTCGCTTCCAGCGGCTCTATGACCTCGCCCGATCCGTGCTGCGCACGGAAGAAGACGTACGGCGACTCGTCCTCGAGGCCGCGCTCGACGATGCTGCGGACGGGTCGGTGTGGACCGAGATCCAGGTCGACCCGTCCGGCTACGGGGCGAAGTTCGGCGGGGTCACGGCGTTCACCGACCTCGTGATCGATGCCGTCCGCGACGCGGGCCGAGCAGGCCGGTATCGGCATGGGCCTCGTCGTCGCGGCCAACCGCACCCGCCATCCGCTCGACGCGCGAACGCTGGCGCGGCTCTCCGCGCAGTACGCCGGCCGCGGCGTCCTGGGCTTCGGCTTGTCCAACGACGAGCGACGCGGCAACACCAGTGACTTCGCCCGGGCGTTCGCGATCGCCGAGCGTGCCGGCCTTGCCCTTCTCCCCCACGCCGGTGAGCTGCTCGGTCCCAAGCACGTCATCGAGTGCCTGGACAGCCTCCATCCCAACCGCATCGGCCACGGCGTGCGATCCGCCGAGGACGACGCACTGCTCGACCGACTGGCCCATGCCGGCGTCGCGCTCGAGGTGTGCCCGACGTCGAACGTGTCGCTCGGCGTCTTCAGCACGTTGGAGGAGGTGCCCGTACGCAAGCTGGTCGCGTCGGGCATCAACGTGGCCCTCGGCGCCGACGATCCTCTGCTGTTCGGTTCGAGCCTCGCGGGTCAGTACTCCGTGCTGCGTGCCGCCCAGGACTTCGACGACGCCGAGCTCGCGGAGCTGGCGCGCATGTCGATCCGCAGCTCGTACGCGCCTGCCGAGATCGCCACGACTGCTCTCGCCGGCGTCGACGACTGGCTAGCATCGGAGCCGGCATGACCGCCGAACAGTGGGCCCCGCCGGCGCCAGCCCCTCCGCACCCCTTGACCAAGCGCGCGATGGTCCTCGGGATCGTCGGTCTGACGGGTTTCTTCGTCCTGGTGGTCCCGGTGTTCCTGAGTCCGTTCGCCTGGTACTACGGCGCCGTCGCCCGGCGCGAGATCGATCGCGCTCCGGGCCAGTGGTCCGGCCGTGGCGAGGCAACGACCGGCGTGGTCTGCGGGATGATCGGCACCGCACTCCTCATGCTTGCAGTGGTGATCGGCGCGATCCTCGTCGGCAGCCTTGCCTTGCTGCTGACGTTGGAGGGCGGATATTCGTCCTGAGACCCGCCTCGTGTGGGAAGGTGTGCGCCATGACTGACCAGCCGCAGGACATTCCGCCGCCCACCCCGGGACAGCTGCCGCCCAACCTCGGCCAGGCACCCGGCGCCTATCCGCCCCCGCAGCCTGGTCAGTACCCGCCGGGGCAGTACGGCTATCAGCCCGCCTACATGCCGCCGAAGCATCCGCAGGCGACCCTCGCGATGGTGCTCGGCATCATCGGCCTGACCGGGATCATGTGTTACGTCACAGCGCTCGTCGCGCCTTTCGCCTGGTGGATCGGCGCCAAGGCGACGCGGGAGATCAAGGCCGACCCTGCTCGCTACAGCGGCCACGGCGAAGCAAACGCCGGCAAGATCATGGGCATCATCGGCACCGTGCTGCTGATCCTCGGCCTCCTCGTGCTGGCCGGATTCATCACGCTGCTGGTCACCTCCGCAGACTTCCGGCGCGAGTTCGACGACTACAGCATCCTTGGCGCGTTCTGATCTGAAAGGGTGCTGACATGACTCAGCTGCCGCCGCCCGGCCCGTACTACCCGCCGCCCAAGCATCCGCAGGCCACAACAGTGCTCGTGCTGGGGATCCTCGGCCTGGTGCTCTGCCAGGTGCTGTCACCGTTCGCCTGGTCGATGGGCAACAAGGCGCAGAAGGAGATCCAGGCCAACCCCGGCGCCTACAGCGGCGACGGTGAGGTCAATGCCGGGCGCATCCTGGGCATCATCGGCACAGCGCTCCTGGGCATCGCTGTGCTCTTCCTCCTCGCGATGTTCGTCATCGGGATCGGCATCTTCGCGACAGCCGTCAGCAGCAGCTAGAGCTCACAGCCGATCAGCACTGGTTCGTTGACCAGACAATCCTGAATGACCGCCGGCGGGAGGTGTCTCACCACATCGCCGGCCCACAGCCAGGCGTGACGCCATCCGTCCGAGACACCCAGACCGTCCGGTACGATGTTCACGCACACAGTGCGTGCTCTGGGGTCGGTGAAAATCCGAGCCGGCGGTAAAGTCCGCGACTCGCGTCGAAGTTGACGCGACTGATCTGGTGAGATTCCAGGACCGACGGTCAAAGTCCGGATGGAAAGAGCAGTTGTGCGTCGTCCTCCCTTGGGCGATCCGGAGCTCGCTACGCCTTGAGGACCCGGATGAACATCACAACAGCTCCCCGACTACATACGATCGACGAAGCCGTGACGGCACTCCAAGACGGCCGGGCGGTGGTCGTCATCGACGACCACGATCGTGAGAACGAGGGCGACCTCACCTTCGCAGCATCCATGGCAACACCTGAGCTGATGGCTATGCTGGTCCGCTACACCAGTGGATACGTCTGCGCGCCGGCCGCGCCGGAGGTCGTCGATGCGCTGGAGCTTCCGCTCATGGTCGAGTCCAACGAAGACAGCCTCCGAACCGCGTACACCGTCTCCGTAGACGCTCGCGAGGGAGTTGGCACTGGCATCTCGGCAGCGGATCGCGCGAGAACTGTCCGCGTGCTCGCCGATCCCGCGAGCAAACCTCATGACCTCATCCGGCCCGGACACATCCTCCCCCTGCGAGCGGTTGACGGGGGCGTGCTTGAACGGGCGGGCCACACGGAGGCCACGGTCGATCTGATGCGGCTCGCCGGCCTTCCCCTCGTTGGCGTGATTGGCGAACTCATGAACGACGACGGCACGCTGATGCGTGGCCAGGCGATGAGTGACTTCTGCCAAGAACACGATCTGGTCATCGTCTCGATCGCAGATCTCGCCGCAGCAATCCGCTCGCAACTCAGCGCTGAAGCTCAGTCCTGAGCGAGCTCGGTGGCGACCTCGAGGTCGGTAATCAGGATGTTGATCCAATTTCCCAAGACAGCCGCTCGGATGGCTGCGGCCTTCTCCGCCCCACCAGCAATCCCGATGCGGCGATCCACGGCTAAAAGCTCGCCACGATCGATGCCGATGACCCGGGTGTCGAAATCTGACACTACGGCCACCCCCCACTCATCGAAGTAGCGAAGGCACACGTCACCGACCGCGCCCGCCCGGCGCAGCTCCTGCTGCTCGGCCTCAGCCAGAGTGTTGCCGCTTCGTCTCAGCAATGGCGATGGTTCGAGCGTGCCGATGCCGACGAGAGCAACCGTGAGCTCCGACCACATCGCGCCAACCGTCCTGACCCCTGGATCCTCGATCAGTGCCTGCTGCAGAGCCGAGGAGCCGACCACGCCGGGAGACGGTACGAAGACCGGTGCGGCGCCCGTCAGCTCAGCAAGGCGGCCCGTCAGGCGCGTGGCCTGAACCTGTACGTCGGGGCTGCCGACACCGCCGACCAGCTGGATGACTCGATCAGCCACCTTGGTGCGCTTGCGACGCATGACGTCAACCGCAGCGAGGAGTGTGGCGCTCCACGACGAGACGCCGATGACGTCTCCACCGATGAGAGTTGCATCCAAGTAAGCGGCCGCACCAGCGCCGAGCGCGGTCGAGGTGCCTCCTACCGAGCCGTCCACGTCGATCACCACGACGTCACGCAGCGCGTACTTGGCCGCCAGCAACTGCTCCAGATCCGTGTGGATGCCCGGAGGTGGGACGACCACGGTACGGACAATTCCGCGTTCGACTGCTTCCTTGAGAAGGCGCGAGACCTTGGCCTGCGAAAGGTGCAACTGCGTCGCAATCTCCGGCTGTCGGATACCGCCCTCATGGTACATCCGGGCAACCTTGGTCAATAGTCGAACTCGATCCCTGCCGGGATCTGAACTGGAATTCATGGCGGAGATTCTCTCGCGGGAAGGTGGACCTGCGGACGTACAGTGGTGGCATTGAGGGTGCGGGCGGCTGATTTCCGCCCGCACCCTCAACCTAGATCACGCGGTGATCACAGCTTGGCGAAGACGCCGTACTCGTCGGCGTTCTCCTTGGTGATCAGCTCGCAGTCGATGGACTGCTTCTCGTCCTTTCCACTGTCGCCATCCTTGACAAACGCGTCAGCCTGCTCGACTGCCTGCTCAGCGGCCAGTGCTGCGGGCTGCAGAGCCGTTGCCGCCATTTCGCCAGCCTTGATTGCCTTGATCGCGTCAGGGCTGCCGTCGAAGCCGACCACGACCACTCCGGTCTTCTTCGCCGCCTTGAGGGCTGCCACGGCACCAAGTGCCATCGTGTCGTTGCCGGCAATGACGCCCTGGATGTCAGGGTTGCGCTGCAGGATGGTTTCCATCTTGGTGAACGCCTCCTGCTGATCCCAGTTCGCCGTCTCCTTCTGGACCAGTTTCATGTCCGGGTACTGCGAGATGACGTTGTTGTAGCCCTGCGAACGGACACCGGCATTGGTGTCAGACGCCTTGCCGACGAGCTCGACGTACGAACCCTTCTCGCCCATCGCCTTGACGAATTCCTGACCTGCGAGCTGGGCACCCTGGGCGTTGTTCGAGACGATCTGCGCCTTCGCCACACCAGTCTTGTTGATCTCGCGATCGATCAAGAACACCGGGATACCGGCGTCAGTTGCCTTCTGGATCGGACCGATCGAGGCGTCCGCTCCAGCGTTGTCGAGGATGATCGCCGCAGCCTTGCGTGAGATCGCCGCGTCGATGAGCTCGCTCTGCTTGTTCGGATCGTCGTCGTGTGACGAGATGGTCGCCTTGTAGCCGAGCTCCTCAGCCTTGGTCTTGGCCGCATCGCCCTCGGCCTTGAAGAACGGGTTGTCCGGCGACGGGGTGATGATGGCGATGTACTTGCTCGACGACTTGGCGCCGTCACCACTTTCACCGTCGGAACTCGACCCGCCGCATGCGCTCAGGACCAGAGCGCCCACCGCGGCAACTGCTGCGATCTTGACGCTCTTTCGTGTGAGTCTTCCCAACATCGAAATACCTCCTGTTACGGGCCGATCGACCCTTTTGGTTGTGTTTTGTGCTTCTGCCAGGACCCGAACCCGGCATGAAGATCTGTGGTGGCTACCGACTCGCCCGGGGCTCCTCGGCTTGTTCGGCCTCGACGGTCGCCGCCGCGGCTGCGCCCTTGCGCTGGAATCGCTGCTGGCCCTGGTCCAGGATCACTGCGAGAATGATCACGGATCCTTTGATGAAGATCTGCCAGAACGTCGAGACGCCCAAGATCACCAGGCCGTCTGCGAGAAAGCCGATGACGAAGGCGCCGACGAGCGTGCCGCGCACGTTGCCACGGCCGCCCGAGAGGGCAGCACCACCGATCACCACTGCGGCGATAGCGTTCAGCTCGAAGCTCTCACCAGCCTGCGGCGCTGCGGATGTGAGTTCGGATGCGATGATGATGCCCGTCACGGCGGCGCAACCGCCGGAGATCACATAAACCATCGTCTTCACAAGTCGGACGGGCACGCCGGCGAGCTCGGACGCCCGCTCGTTGCCGCCCGTCGCGTAGAGCCACCTGCCAGAACGGCGACTTGGCCAGCAGGATGGTCGCCAAGATGGCAAGGAAGATCATCACCCAGATCGACGTCGGCAGACCAAGTGGACGACCGCTGCCGATGAAGGAGAAGCCGGTGTTTCCGCGGGCGGGCTCGCCGGCGAGAT
This sequence comes from uncultured Actinomycetota bacterium, assembly GCA_963849475.1. Classification (GTDB taxonomy): domain Bacteria; phylum Actinomycetota; class Actinomycetes; order Propionibacteriales; family Nocardioidaceae; genus Aeromicrobium. The sequence goes on along the minus strand of CAWKHC010000001.1, from coordinate 8,191 downwards.
CGGGATAGGTCGATCCCCCTGAGATGAGCAGGGCCGTACCGCGGGCAACATAGAGCATGCCGAGCGTCGCTATGAACGGCGCGACGTTGAACCGGGTCACCAGGATGCCGTTGATCAGACCCAACAGCCGATCCGACGGCGATCGCGAGGATGACGACCACCCACACGGGCGGAAACGCCACGGTGTCGGTGCCCGGTACGTGAATACCTTGCAACAGCTCGCCGCAGACCACGCCCGAGAGCCCGACGATCGAACCGACCGACAGGTCGATGCCGCCCTTGAGGATCACCAGGAGCATTCCAAGCGCCAGCACGGCATTGATTGCGACATGCTTGGTCATCGTGATCAGGTTGTCGACGCTGAGGAAATGAGTCGGACAGAATACCGAACACGATGATCAGCACACCGAGGGCGATGAACGCACGGAGCTCGAAGGCAGCGTTCAGGATCTGGAGGCGGCGTACGTCCTTGGCAGTCGGACCCGATCCGCCGGCCCTTCCGATCATGGGCTTGGGTGCAGTCGCGGTGCTCACCGTGGATCTCCTGTGTTCGGTCGGTTCGAGCCGTCTGCGAGACGCATGAGCTCGCGGCGGTCAATCGTTTGCGGGTGGATGTCGGCCACCAGATTTCCGCGCTCGAAGACCAGGAGCCGATCCGGTATGTGGAGCGCCTCCTCGGCTTCTGACGTGGTGAAGATGACAGCAAGTCCTCGTTCGGCCTGTGCTGTCATGAGGGCGAAGATGTCGGCCTTGGCGCCGATGTCGACGCCACGTGACGGCTCGTCGAGCAGCAGGACGTCGGGCGAGGTCATGAGCGCCTTTCCGATGACGACCTTCTGCTGGTTGCCCCCACTGAGCGAACCGATTGCGGCGCCCTGGCCCGCGGTCTTGACCGTGACGTCACCGATCATCTGGTCCACGGCCGACGATCTCGCGCCCCTGGGAGATCAGCCCGTGCCGGACAAACGATCCGAGCGAGCTCAAGGAGAGATTCTTGCCGACCGACATGGTCTGGATCAGCCCGTCCCGCTGGCGATCCTCGGGCACCAGCGTGATTCCTCGCTGGATCCGCGTGCGTACCGACTCGCCGTCAAGCTCGGCCCCCTTGAAGGTCACGCTGCCCGAGGCCACCGGCAACCGGCCCGCAACGGCCTCGAGGAATTCTGTGCGACCAGAGGCCATCAGTCCGTACACGCCGACGATCTCGCCGGCGCGGATCTCGACGTCCAGGTCGTTGACGGCCAGTCGGTCGGGGTTGCCGGGGTCGGCAACATGCAGGCCCTGCACGGACAGGACGACGTCGCCGAGTTCGGCCACGCGGTCGGGGAACAGCGAGCCTTGGTCGCGGCCCACCATGTGTTTGACGACCCAGGCGAGATCGATGTCATCGGCGAGCTCCGGTCGCCACCAGTCTGCCGTCGCGCAGCACGGCGACGTCGTCGGCGATCTCGAGCGACTCCTCGAGATGATGAGAGATGTAGACGACCGCAACACCTTTCGAGGTGAGCTCACGGATGACCCTGAACAGCACCTCGACCTCGGTCATGCTCAGTGCTGATGTCGGCTCATCCATGATCAGCACGCGAGCGTCCTGCATCAGCGCCCGGGCGATCTCGACCAGCTGCTGCTGGCCGATGCGTAGATCGCCCAGCCTCGTTGCCTGGATCGAGGTTCTCCTCCAGCCTGGCCAGGACCTCCTTGGCCGCTTCGCGCTGTCGACGTCGATCGACCGCACCGAACTCTGGTCCGGATCTCGCGACCCAGGAACAGATTGTCCTGGATCGAGAGGTTGGGACACAGGCTGAGCTCTTGGTGGATGATCACGACACCGGTGTCAGCCGCCTCACGCGGCGATTCGAACTCGACGACTTCACCGTTCAACTCGATCGAGCCGATCGTCGGTGTCTCGATGCCGGCGAGGATCTTCATGAGGGTCGACTTGCCTGCTCCGTTCTCGCCGAAGAGCGCGGTGACCCGGCCGCTGCGAATGCCCAGCGACACACCCTTCAGTGCGTGCGTGCCGCCATATGTCTTGGCCACCCTGACGGCTGCCATCACGTCGACCTCGGTCATTGCCGCGGTCATGACGAGGCCTCGATCTTGATGGGGGTGACCGTGAAAAGCTCAGGATTGAGTGGGGATGTTGCACCGACCACGGTGATCGTCTTGCCGACCAGACCAGCCACATCGAGCGAGCTGAGTACGTCGGCTGACATCAGTCGGTTGAGCGCGATGGCCGAGTCGGCGTACTCGACCTGGTTGACGAAGTCGTTGAACTTCACCAGCCCGGTCGCATCACGAAGCGCGGTGCCGTTGATCGCCGGGCCGATCTGGACCGACACCTTGACCTTGTCGAGTCCATCGATCGTGATCGGGAGCAGACCGTCCTCGGGCTTGCCCGCGACGCCCTTCAGCGTCACCGGATAGGTATAGGGCGAGCCGCCGTCGCGATGGCCGTACTGCTTGCCAGCGGCATCCGGATCGGCCTTGACCGCGAGGGCGAGTGTGGCGATGTCGACGGCGTCCTTCTCGATCGCGGGAACGATCTTCGACGCGTAGTTGTCAGCGCCATACTGCTTTGCGTCGAAACTCTTCTTGCCGGTGGCAGCAACCTCGTCGCCGGCGACGTAGGTCGTCGAGGCAGCCATCGCTGCAATCAGTCCGAGCAGCAGCGCTGCAGCGATCAGCGTGGCTGCGACTGATGGGTTTCGCGACCGCCTTCAGCGCTGCACTCATGATGTCTTCTCCATGTCTGATCCACTTCCTGCGCCCAAGGCGCGCGATCGGGAGACCTCACGGGCCCACTCGGCCCGCCGCGCCGAACGAACCTCTGCTGGGCCATTCGGGTTTCCGCACGTCGACGCTGGTGCCCTCGTCCGCGCACCTTGACTCCAGGAAGGTCCAGCTCCACCACCCTGCGACCATCCCGCCGAGATGGGCGACGCCCAATGCGGAGAGATTCGCCGTCGGGGACACCCGTACGGCCAGGTCGCTCAACTCGGCCTGCAGCTGCATCAGGCTCGCCGACCGAGTCAGGCCCCCGTCGCAGGCCAGCTCGTGCAGCGGTCCTACTTGGTTCACAAAACGCTGGACGACGTCGTCAACCTGGAATGCCACCGACTCGAGCGCGGCACGGGCAAGTTGCGCGCGGGTCGTACCGAGACTGAGGTTCGCCAGGACCGGGACGGCGTCGCGGTCCCACCACGGAGCGCCGAGTCCACCGAAGGCGGGAACGATCGTGACACCCTCGGCATCGCAATGGGCGGCTTCGGCGATCACCTCATCGACGTCGCACCCGAAGAGCTCGGCAAGCCAGGTCAACGTACGGCCGCTGGAACGGATGTTCGCCTCGAGGGCGAAGGCAATCTCATCAACCTGCCAGGCGATCGTGGAGCAGATGCCCGAGGACGCGTCCACCCGTGGCCCGAGCGACATGACAGACGAGCCGGTGCCGTACGTCGCCTTGACGATGCCCGGTCGCCAACCTGCATGAGCGAACAACGCTGCGTGCGAATCGGCCATGACGGCCAGCACCGGGACACCGTCGGGCAGCGGAGCGAGGTCGCCAACGGACGGAAACGGGCCGGTCGATGTCACGACTTGCGGCAGGCAGGCGCGCGGGACCGAGAACAGGCCGAGCAGCTCATCGTCCCAGTCTCCATGGTCCAGTGACAGAAGCTGCGTGCGCGATGCGTTGCCGATCTCGGTGACGGGATCGCCGCCGAACCGACTCAGCAGCCAAGCGTCGATCGTGCCGATGCACAGCTCTCCCGCGGCAGCGCGCGCCCGGTCAGGGTCGTGCTGATCCAGCAACCACGATGCCTTCAGCGCCGAGAACATCGGATCGAGCGGCAGGCCAGTGATCTGACGCACCTCCGTGCCGCGTCCCAGCTGACTCCAGTGACGCGGCGCAGTTCAGCAGTTCGCTGGTCCTGCCAGCTCACGGCCGGAGCCAGCGGCTCACCCGTACGGCGATCCCAGAGCACGATCGTCTCGCGCTGCACACTCAGCGTCAGTCCCTCGATGTTCATGCCCGGCTCGACGCATTCGGCAACGGCCTGCTGCACACTGGCCCAGATCTCCAGCGCATCCTGCTCGACCCAGCCGGGCCGTGGGTTGCGCTGACCCACCGGCACGCTCGACGTCGCCTCGACACGACCATCGCGACCGACCAACATTGCCTTGGTCGCGCTCGTGCCCTGGTCGACCGCGACGAGGTAGCTCTCAGGCACGGCTTCGCACCCCCGTACTTGGTGCACAGCGGCAATGATTCCCGTCAGCCGTAAGGCCAAAGTGGCCAAGCAGGAACTCGGCCGTACCGGTCGGGGCGAACTCGCCACGAATGCCGACAAGGCGCATCGGCACGGGATGGTTCTCGGCGACGAATGAGGCGACCGCAGCACCGAGCCCGCCGCTGACAGTGGCTTCCTCGACCGTGACGATCCCGCCGGTCTCCGTCGCGGCGGCAAGCACTGCGGCGTGATCGAGCGGTTCGACGAATGCCATGTTGATGACGCGAGCGGCCACGCCCTCAGCCGCCAGCAGATCGGCCGCCCAAAGAGCGCGCGAGACCATCGAGCCGACGGCGATCAGGGTGACGTCAGTGCCCTCGCGGAGCACCGATGACGTCCCCGGGGCGAAGGGGTCACCGGGAGACGAGACGGCGGGCACTTTGAATCGCGGGATGCGAAGGTACGAGCCCCGGCCCAGGTCAGCGGCCCAACGTACCGCGGCCCGGGTCTGCAAGCCATCGGCTGGCACGACGACCGGGAGGCCCGCGATCGCCCGCATCCAGGACAGGTCCTCGATCGAGTGGTGAGTAGGGCCCAGCTCGCCGTACGCCATGCCCGGACTCTGTCCGCACAGCACGACGTGCCGCTGGCTGTAGGCGACGTCTGCTTTGATCTGCTCGGTCGCGCGACCCGTGAGGAACGGCGCAGCGGCGCACACGAACGGGATCAGGCCTGCATTGGCCAGTCCGGCCGCGACTCCCACAAGATCCTGCTCGGCGATGCCGACGTTGATCAGTCGGTCCGGAAACTCTTCCCGAAAGCCGACGAGGTTGCTGGAGCCGACGGAGTCGTTGCACACCGCCACGATGCGTTCGTCCTCGCGCGCCATGATGGCGAGCTCGTCGGCAAAGTCAACGCGGCAGTCGAACGTGGGTGCGTCTGTGCTGAGTACGGCGGTCATGCTGATAGCTCCTCCAGTGCTGCGACGACCTGCTCGTCGGTCGGAACTTTGTGGTGCCACTCGACGCGATCCTCCATGAACGAGACACCCTTGCCCTTGATCGTGTCTGCCACGATCGCAACGGGCTTGCCCGTTGTCGACGGTCCGAGCGCCTGCGCGAGAGCAACGTGGTCGTGGCCGTCGACGCGACGCACTTCCCAACCGAAGCTCGCCCACTTGTCGTGCAACGGCTCGAGCGTCTTGGTCTCCTCGGTCCGCGCACCCTGCTGAAGTCGGTTGCGATCAACCACTGCCGTCAGTGACGAGAGCTCATAGTGTGCCGCCGTCATGGCTGCCTCCCAGTTGCTGCCCTCCTGCATCTCGCCGTCACCCATGACGACGACCGTGCGGAAGGTACGACCGCTGACCTTGGCGCCGATGGCGCATCCCGCCGCTACCGGGAAATCCGTGACCCAGCGGACCCGGTGTTGGTCTCGACCCCCGGCACCTTGACCCGGTTGGGATGACCGTTGAGGGGCGACAGAGGTTTGGCGAAGGTCGCAAGTGCGGCGCGGGGGAAGAACCCGGCACTCGCGAGGACCGAGTAGAGGGCACTGGCGCAGTGACCCTTGCTCAGGATGAAGCGGTCGCGATCGGGGTCGTCGGCGTCGCGGGGATTGACGCTCAGCGAACGCCAGTAGGCGGCCACCAGGATGTCGGTGACCGAGAGGTCACCACCGATGTGCCCGAGCTGCGCACCCTGGATCGTGGTGACGATGTCGCGACGGATCTGCCGCGAGATGTCAGCGAGGGCCACGGCGGCGTCCTCAGCATTGGCTGACCGGTTGGTGGCCACGGCAGCCAGGTAGGCATCTGCCGCGACCTCATCGGTCGATAGCCCCTCGGGCTGGGCAAGCACAGTCACGGCACTCACGCCATCTCTGCAAGGCCGCGTAGAGCGCCTTCTTGGCGATCCGCTGGGACAGAAGTGCGTCCTGTGCGAACTGCGCTGCGGCCAAGGCATCGTGGTCGAGAATCTGCAGTGCCCGATGGAAGGCACGCATTGTTGCGACCCCGTCTTTTGCAGCTTGTACGGAGTCTTCACGGAATGGGAACTGGTCGAGCTGCCATACGCCTTCCCAACCCTCGTCGACCAGTGCGTGGAAGAACTCGAACGTCTCCAACAGGTGGACCGACCCGACGACCATGTCGTCGTCCCAGCCGCGAAAGTTGTCGTTCACGTCGATCGCGAACAGGCGTCCGCGGGAGATGGCGAGACGCGCCGCCTCGGCGGGCGATTCACCGCCATAGAGGGAATGACCGAAGTCGAGCAGGACCCCGACGTTGTCGCAGCCGGTTTCCTCGATCGCAAGGAGCGTGCGGGCGGCCGACGAGAAGACCATGCGATTGCGCGGCTCGCGAGGCTTGTACTCGATAGCGAACTTGAGATCGGGGAACGCTGTCGCGAGCTCGCGGACCGCGTCCACTGAGTCCTTCCACAGCTGGGCATGGTTGGCCTGGAACGGGTAGTCGACACCATCCTGGCCGGGCCAGAGCTTGACATAGTCGCAGCCCAGCTCCCGAGCCACCTCAGCGCTGCGGGCGATCAGGTCGATCGCCTCTTGGCGAACCTTTGCATCAGGGTTGGTGAAGCCGCCTCGCGCGAACTGCCGGGTGTAGATCTCGGGCGTGACGGCGATCGCCGTGACGCTGGCATTCTCAAGTGCCTGTTTGATGTCAGCCACTGGAACGTCTGCCGGCGCGAAGGGCCAGTTGAGGTCGACGACCGACAGTGAGCCGACCTGACCGGCAAGGTTGATGGCTTCCAAGGTGGTGACGGGATCGCCGTAGCCATCGGTCGCGTAGCGGTCGACGTATGAGGCGAAATGCCAGATACCAGCGCCGTAGCGAGGCTCCTGCATATTTATGCGATCATGATGAGACATGCGAGAAGTGTCGCGCATCACACCCGCAACGTCAACGAAATCGACAAGAAATTGTGATTGCCGTTACAGACAGCCCTTCTATGCGGGGCTGATGGCCCGATCGCGCAAACCCAACTCGTGGCCGAGCATGTGCCACGATGAGTCGATGCTGGATCTTCTGGTCGTCGGCGGCCTCAACCACGACATCACCGTCACTGTCGACCGACGCCCCGCCGGTGGCGAGACAATCGTCGGAGACGGTCCGCGATTCGACAGCGGAGGCAAGGGCGCCAACCAGGCGGTGGCTGCGTCCCTGGCTGGCGCTTCGGTGATGCTCTGCGCCGCGGTCGGCGACGACCCGATCGGGCGCCACGAGCTCGTCGCCCTCACCCAACTCGGCGTCGCAGTCGACACCGTGCGTGTGGAGCAGAACGCGCCCACAGGAACTGCCCTGATCATGGTCACTCCCGATGGCGAGAACTCGATCGTGGTCGGCGGTGGCGCCAACCGATTGCTTGACGCCGCGCACGTCACCGCCTCGATGCATGACTGGCCCTCGGCCGTCCTGCTCGCGCAGAGCGAACCAGGACCACTCGCCGTCGAGGCAGCCGCGCACGGGTGCCGAAGGACCGGGACGCGGTTTGTCCTGAACGCGGCTCCCGTCACAGGCGTCACGGCCGCGGTACTCGCGCTCGCGGATCCGCTGATCGTCAACGAGCATGAGGCCAACGAGCTGATCGGCGCCCCCGCCACTCGTCAGATCAGGAGATGGTCCGAGACCTGCTTCGCGTGACTGGATCCGCGTCAGCGATCGTCTCCTTGGGCGCTCGAGGTGCCATCATCGGGCAACGGGACTCCACAACCTCGGTGAAAGCCCCGGCCATCGAATCGGTCGACACCACCGGATCCGGCGATGTCCTCTCCGGGGTGGTCGCTGCGCTCTTGGCGTCGGGAGCAGACCTCGTCGACGCGAGCCATGAGGCCTGCAGGCTCGCGTCCATCGCTGCCACGCGACCCGGGGCGCGAAGCCTGCTGACGTTCTCCCCCGACCTGATCCGACCCCGGGTTTGAGACTAGAGCTCACAGCCGATCAG